>NZ_BDCK01000024.1 GCF_001613465.1 Nocardia niwae NBRC 108934 = DSM 45340
CCTGGGGGCCGCCACCGCCACGCGGCGAGGTCGGGCGGGGTGCGCCGCCGCCGCGCGGTCCGCCCGCTCCGCCGGGGCGGGGGCCGGTGCCGCTGCCGCTCACATAACCGGCCCTCCCGGGAGCAGCGCCGCCCTTGACGCCGACCGCCTTGGTGCCCATGGCGCCCAGGGCCGCAACGCCCACCAGGGTGCCGCCGGCCGCGGTGAAACCGGAACCGCCGCTGCCGACGATCGCGACGGCCGGAGTGACCAGTCGCATGAGCGCGGGCAGCACGAACGCCACGCTGCACAGCAGCACGATGGCGACCAGCATGCGCTGGGCCTGCTCACCATCGGGCAGGCCGCCGGTCGGAGTGAGCGAGTCGACGTGACCCGCCGTGGTGAACGCGATCATGTAGACGATCGCCGCCACCGGTTTCCACAGCATGAACGCGATGATCCAGCCGATGAGCTTCTGATAGGACTGCTTACCGATATTCATGCCGGAGGCCGCCGCCGCCAGCGGCAGCACGCCTGCCGCGATCACCAGCAGCCCTTGCCGCACGATGGCGAGCACGATCTGCGCGAGCGCGCCGAGCAGGCCGACGATCGCGATGATCAGCACCAGCCCCGGCGAAAATGCCTGCAACTTACTGGTTTTCACCATCAGCTCGGCGAGATCCTTGGCGTTGCCGTTGGTCGAGTCGTCGATGATCCATTCGGCGAAGCGGTCGGACGCCTGTGTGCCCGCGACGATCACCGCGCCGAGCATCCAGGAGCTGAACACGACGCGAGTGAACATCCGGAACGATTCGGCCGCTTCGTTCATCGCGGCCCCGCGTCTGGCTTCGGCCAATCGCGCGCCGGACAGGATGACCGACGCGATCAACAGCAGGATCTGCGCTTGGTAGGTGTAGTCGTTGATCTTGGTGAACAGCGAGCCGGAATCGCTGGCCGCCTCGTTGGGCACTTTCATCCAGAAGGTCAGAGCCAGGATGATGGCCTCGCCGAGACCGTTCATCAGCGAATCGACCACCTTGCCGAAGGTCGAATCCCAGGCCTTGTCCTTCACCGCCGTCGCCGCCTGGCCGGGATGCGAGGCGGCATTACCCGCCTTGCAGGCGGCGGACGCGGCGTCGCCGAGGCTGAAGCCGGGGAGTCCGACGCCGTCGAGAGTGTCGTGGATTTCGTTGCACGTATTGTCGAAGCCGTACGTCTGGCCGTAGGCCACGGTCGGAGTCGCGATCATCACTGTGAAGATGACCGCGAGGATTGTGACTAGCCGCCTCACCATTGTGTCCACCCATCGATCGAACCGATCGTCTCGAGCGGCTGCGCGTCGCCCGCGGACGACTTCAGTCTCCAGCCACCGTCACGCCATACCACGTTGAGTCTCATGGCGACCCAACTTCGCCCGCCGTGCAGAAAATCACGGGTCTTGCGAGCGACACGAACAACAGCGAAATCGTCACCATAGCTTTCGATTCGAAAAGCGTCGGACGCGTACAGCAGTGGCTTGGCACTCTCCGGCAAGACGTCGGGCACTTTGCCCTCGGCGATCTTGCGCCCCCTGTCGGCAAGTTCCTCGGGGGTGAGGATCACCAATCGCTGCCACAGCGTGTGGTCGGTGGGTCGTGCCACGGTCCGCCAGTAGATCTGTTCGGCGGCCAACGCGGCACCCTGCGGGGTCTTGGCGAATCCCGACGGTACGCCGTTGTCGATGTGTGCCGGTCCATCGGTCGTCGAGAAGGGAATGATGGGTCCGCCGTACACCTGCTGCCAACCACCAGGCTGGTTCGTCCCGCCCGGCGCGCCGGTCCGCCACTCCGGATCGGCCGGCGTCCGTTGCGTACCCGACTGTGGAAGAGCCTGTCCGGCAGGATCTTTCGAGATATCGAAACGATGACCGAAGGAGTCCTTATCGGAACCGATGAATGACGACTCGGCAGCAGGCCTGCCAGACGGACTCTCCGAGGTCGTCGTCTGCACGACCCGGTCTTGCGGCGTGTCGTCCTGAACAACGACCACAGTGACAACTGCGGCTACCGCCACCGCTAGTACCGCGCCTGCGCCGAGTACAGCCAGCGGCATGCGCTCAGGAGACCTTCTACGGCTCACCACTTCGTCCACCCCTGCAAGGACTCGATGTACTCGGTCTGGGCATTGTTGGTGGTTGCGGGCTTCAGCCGCCAGTCACTCGCGTCCCACACCATGACCAGCCGCGTCGCCGCCCACAGCTGTTTGCCGTCCACCACCGGGCCCCTGGTAGCCAGCCGGACGATGGCCAGATCGTCGGCGTAGTCGTCCACCTTGAACGCGTCCGAGGCGACGAAGTAGCGGGTCACCTTCTCCGGCTGCTGCTCGGGCAGGCGGTCGTCGGCCAGCGCCTTGTCGTAGGCGGCGATCTGCTGGGCGGAGACACGGACCTGGCGCACATACAGGTCACGGTCGGCGGGACGGGCATTGAGCCGGTAGGTGATCTGCGCCGCGGCCAGCACCGCGCCCTGCGGGGTGTGCGAGTAGCCGACGGCCAGGTCGTCCTCGATCCGCGTCGGCCCGTCCGAGGTGGAGAACGGGACGGAGGCGCCGAAGACCCGTTGCCAGCCGTGCGGCTCGGTGGTGCCCTCCGGCGCCGCGGTCAGCCAGTCCGGGTCGGTGGGCTTGCGCTGCCGGGAGGGGTCTTGCGGAAGCGGTTGTCCGGCAGCGTTGTTCGGTATGTCCACGCGCCTGCCGAGGATGTCCACCTCGGGGCTCGCGAAGCCGGTGCCGCCCGAGCCCTCGGTGACGGCGGGGGCGCCGCCTACCGGCTCCTCGTCGCGGCTGACGAAGACGAAGATGCCGACGACCACGATGAGTGCCAGCACGGCCGCGGAGGCGATGATCCCGAAAGAGACACGGTCGCGCGCGTACGACTCCCTGTCGCTCACGTCGGTGCCTCCAGTTTCACGATGTCGGTAGGTAATGCGTCGATCGAATCGAGCGGTCTCGCGGTCGAGTCCGGATCCGGCAGCCGTAATCTCCAGTCGTCGCCGAACCACTCGACCGCCGTGTGGTGCACCGCCTTCGACCGGTCGGAGTATTCGGTGTACACGTCGACGGTCGAACGCCATTCGGTGTAACCGGTGATCTTGTAGCCGAGCAAACGTGGCGCGAACTCCGGGGCCGCCGGGCCGGTGACCGACAACTGCACCCGGTTGATCGCCCACTCGTCCTTGGCTGCCCCCGGAACCACTTCTCCGGCAGCTATTTTCGCCCACTGCGTATCGGCCGCCACCGCGAGGCGCACCGAGTGGGTCAGCGCGGCGACGGCCGCACCGCGCGGCGAGCGCTCGAAACCGGTCGCCACGCCGTCGGCCGTGGACCGGGGTCCCTGGTCGGTCTGCGGCAGCGGCACACCTTGGAACGGCTGCCACCGCACGTTGGTGGGCGCGGCCGAGAGGTCCGGCTCCACCGAGTCCGCACCACCGCCGCAGCCGACCGCCGCGAACAGCAGCGCGGCGCCGACGACTCCGGCCGCGGGGCGGCGGATGTCGCGCCGCCACACCGTGGAGTCCGCCGGTCGCAGTACTGTCGAAGTCATTCCCGAGTCGTCCCCGTCCCGCTCCGCCGGCTCACGCGGGCAGGAACGCCAGGGCGATCCCCGACGCCGTGCTCGCCACCACGGCACCCAGCAGGCTCATCAGCACGCCGTGCGAGGCATCGTTCATGGCCAGGTCGCTGCGGAAGACCAGCCACAGCTTCCCCGCGGACACGATCATCCAGGCCAGGCACACCAGCAGGACGAACCACAGCAGCCAGTTCAGCAGTTGCATCAGCGGCGCCAGGACATCGGCGGGCATCTGCTTGTAGGCCAGCAGCTCCGCCGCGGACATGCGTACGGTACCCATCGTCGGCCTCAGGTACCGATGACGGCGTTCATGATGGTGCCCGCGCTGGTGGCGACCACGCCGCCGATCATCGCGCCCGCCACCATCTTCGGCGACTCCAGGCCACCGCCGGTCCACTTCTCCCAGGCGAATTTGCCACCCGCGTAGACGATGCCGCAGATGCCGGACAGCAGGACGAACCAGGTGAGATAGCGCACCAGCTGCAGGATCTTCTCCGAGCCCGGCGGCGCCTCGGGCGTCGGATTACCGACTTGCGCGAGGACGGTGCCGTACGTGTCCTGCACGGCGAGGAGGAGCGTGCTCATCGGGTGCCTTTCTCGAATAGTGGGTGGTTGTCGCCGATTCGATGCGAACGTTCACTCATCGGGCGGCTTTCGGAGATCCGGTGACCGGCGGTCGTAGCCGGCCTCCTCCAGTGCCGTCCGAGCGGCCGCCACGATGTCGGCGCCGAGCTCTCGGACATCGAGCGGGACTTCCTCCAGCAGATCGAGCTTGCGTTTCCTGGATGGCATCGGATCACCGGGCGACCACACCGGCAGCTGCTCGGGTTCGACCAGCGTCCATTCCTCGTACCACGGCACCTGCCACACCTGTCCGGCCAACGAGGCGACCACGTCGCGGTAGCGCCGGATCTCCGGAGCCATCCGGCCGGGCCGGGCGGCGACGGTGATCAGGCCGAGCACGTCGGAGGGACCGGCGAAACCCGAAAGATGTTGGCGCAGTAGGTCGTGCGCGCGGGACAGACCGGCGATGGTCTCTCGTGCGACGAGGACGACGAACGGACTTTCGCGGTCGAAGACGCCGGGCCAGCGGCGGCCCGAATCCGCCGCGGGCGCAAGCACATGCGCGAGGGTACTGGCTCCGGCTCCACCGTGCACACCCAGCAGCCAGACCAGCGGCGCCCGGCCGACACCCGGCACGGGACGGTCCCAGACGGCGGCGCGGCGGGACTCCGGCGGAGCGATCACACCGGCGGGCGCTGGGTCGGGCTGACGCGGAAAAATCATGGCGGCGGTCATGATGCCACCCCGGCGAGCAGCCGCCCATACGCCCGGCGCGTCTCGGCGGCCAACGAGGCGTGCCGCACGAGTTCACCACGGGCCAGATGCGGATCGTAGGGAATCTCCCTGATATCCCGAACCCAGCCGGACAGGTGTTCACGCAAATGATCGGCTACCCGGGAATCGTCGCCGGGGTACTGATGTGAGACGACGATCGTGGTGTCGCCGACGACGCCGCCGCCGTGCCCTTCCCCGGTCTCGCCGAACTGGTCGTCGAGCCATTCCAGGGCGACTCGCAGCCGGTTGGCCGCGTCGTTGCGGGCCGGAATGGCAAGCACCAGAGCCACATCCGCGTCATCGAGCAGGGGAAGCAGTTGCCGGGCGGCAATCGGATGTCCCCCGTCGTAGACGCCGGTGTATCCGGCCTCGCGCACCGCGCGGGCGACCGTGAGATAGGTCGCACGCCTGCGCAGTGGCGCGGCGTCGCGCCAGAGCAGCCCGATGCCCGAAGTCGCCCGTGACAGGCACTCCTTCAGGGGCGCGGGCTCGTCGTCACCGCGTCCGTACAGCCAGGACTGCAAACTGATCGGGTGCAGGTGCTCGTCCGCGCCGCGCAGCGCGAGATCGCTGCCCGACGAGGTGGCGTCCACCGCGACCGTCGGCGTGCCGCCCGAACCGAGCTCACCCGCCAAACCCAACGCCGTCGTGGTGGTACCCGCACCACCGCAGCCGCCGACCACCAGGATCGGCCGCTGCACCGGATGATCCGCTTCCGAGCCGTCGCCCTTGCCGCGCCGCAACCGCACCACCGGAGCCTTGGAACGCACCGGCCGGCTCGACGCCGCGCCCTCCCCGGGCGCCTCGTCGAGCCAGCGGCTCCAGTCCTCTCCCATCGCCTCTGCTCTCCTCTATCCGGCCGCGATACCCGTGATCAGGGTGCGACCGTCGATCACCGCGGTGGTGACCGTCTGCCTGCTGTACGTGGCGGGCGCGCCGCCGGGCCGGTATTCGGTGACCTCCACCGAATACCGGTTTTCTCCGACCGTCACGATCCGCACGCAATGCGTCGTGCCCACCGGGACGGAATCGATCCCCCGCTGGATGATCGGCGCCGGCTGGACGTTGGCGTCCGGCGCGACGGCCGCGCGAGCTCGTTCGCCGGAGCGTTCCACGTAATACGCGTACTGGAACGACAGCACCGCGTCCGGCCCGGAGCCCGTGCCGCCCGCCTCCGCGCTGCGCACGATCGCGTCGGTGCGCTCCGTCGGGCAGGCGCCGACCGCGCGAGGGTTACCGACCGCCTGGGCGCCCCCGACGGTGAGCTGCACCGACGCGGAAACATGCGAGTCCCTCGGCTGCGCGGCGCGGTCGGCGGCAGAGCGCAGCAGGAGCAGCACACCCACGGCCACGACGGCGATGACGAGCACCGCCACGATCACCAGGATCAGCAGCCGGGCCCGGCGTACGGCCGGGTGGGCGCGGGCGGCCTGCCGTAGCGCGCGCGACTCCGCGGGACGCGGGCGCTCGACCGGGTCGTGCTCGTCGTCGGCCCACGGGAACGGCACGGGGTCGGTGTGCCGCGGCGCGACATAGTCGTCGTCGGGGCCGGGGGCATGGCCGCTCACCACCCAATCCGACCAGCCGCCGGTGAACTCGCTGCGCTGGGCGGGCAGATCCGACGGAACCTCCTCGGGCCTGCGCTGCCACGGCTCGTCGTCGCCGCGGAGGTGGTCAGGGAGGTGGTCGGGGTAGCGCGAAGGCCTGTCGTCGTCCGCGGGGATGATGGTGTTCGCCTCATCCGGCTCGCTCTTCTCCGGCGCACCGGTATCCGGCTCCAGAGCGCCGTACCAGCGGGAAAGCTGTTTGTACGACTTCAACATTCCCCCATTCCCGCAGAGCAGGGCACGCAGTATCGCATCGTCGGACCCTCTCGGCGATCAGTTCGTGGAGAACGGGTAGGTGTTGGGTGTGCCGGTTCGGTCGGTGGGCGGAATCGATGTCACGCCGCTGGATGAGGCGCCATCGGCTCCTGTCCCGAACGGAAATTGTCCCGTACCGGACGAACTCGGCGTGGGAGACGCGCCGGAGCCGTCCCCGAAGAATCCGGTCGGCTGTTTCTCCAGCACGGGCCGGGGCTCGGCCTTGCCGCCGAAGGCATCGGCGATGTCGCGAGCGATCGCCGCGAACCAACCGGCGACGAATTGGGTGGGAGCCTCACCGTTCGCCGCGACGACGGCGCTGTTGTAGCCGGTGTGGCGCTGCACGGTGTCCCAGTAGCGCACCCACGTGGTCGTGTTCAGCAACTCGCTGTTGTCGGTGATGTTCTGCACCACCGCGTCGAAGGCCTGGGTGATCAGCCGGACGCCGGTGGTGGGCGGAATCAGCTGGGGGACGGCGCCGAGCAAGCGGGCGCCGAGTGACAACAAGGCGGCGGGCGGATTCGCCAGGCCGGCGGTGGCCAGCTCGGAGATGTTCGCCGGATTGATCACCGTCCGGACCACCGCGATCACGGAGTTCAAGCCGATCATGCCGACCTTCAGCAGCGCCTGCAGCGCGCCGGGCAGATTCAGCGGCGTGCGCGGATCCGAGGCGTCGGCGAGACGCTGCGAGATCGACTTCTCGGGCGAGATCGACAGGGTGGCCAGCGAATTGCCCGCGATGTCCGCGTTCACCACTTGGGTCGCGGTCTTGATCGAGGTGAACGCCAGCGCTTGCGCGATCGACACCAGCGAGGCGATCGGGTCGCCGCCGCTGAGTTTGGACTGGCCTGCCACATTGGCGACCGCCTTCAGGATGGGCGCGCCGTCCGGGGCGTCGCAGGCGAGATCACCCGCCGCGCAGAAACTCGCCACCCGGCCGGTGAGTGCGCCGAAGTTCGCGGCCTTGTCCCGCTCCGGTCCGATGCCGCCGCCGGTCGCAGGCGCCTGTGGCAGCGCGGCGATGGATGCCAGCCGGTCACCCGTGGTGCCCGGCGCCGGGTCCGGCGTCGCCTTGCCGGGCGCGCCGGGAAACAGCGGCGCACCGGGATTGCGGGTCGGGTCGGCGAACAACGCTACGGCAGCGACCTTCTCGGCGGGCAGCACACCGCGGCCCTGGCCGACCTCCTGCGCGAACATCGAGGCGACGTGCGCGCCCTGCGAATATCCGACCACCGCGAAGCGGCTGCCGGGGCAGGCATCGGCGACGGTTTCGGCCATGCCGCGCAGACGGGCGAGGCCGCCGGCCACCGATTCCGAGTAAGGCGCCGCACCACCGGCTGTCGCGCCGCCGAAACCGGATTCGTAGGGCACGTAAGCGCGATCGACCAGGCCGGTATCGGGAGCTTTCGCCATCATCGGCCGGAAGACCGTGGAGAGCATGCCGGTGTCGGTGGTGGGCGCCGCGTCCGGGGAGGACTCACCGGTGCCCTGAATTCCCAAGGCGTACAACGCGGGACAGGTCGTGAGCCGAATCTTCGTGGAGGGACCGGGATCCGACGGCTCCGCTGTGGCGACACCGGCGGTCGCCACAGCCACGGCGAGTGCTACCAGCATCCCCGAGAGTCTTGCCGTGTATCCAGTCATAGCGATCCGCAATCAAGTCGTCTGCCGCAGCTACCTCAACGCCATGAAACGCCATAGACGGTAACAGATTCCGGCTATTACTGCCGCATCCACGGAAAACTTCCACGACACACCGACATGAACGCGACACACCGCGGCGCGTTCAGGAAATCTGTCCGACAACTTTCCGGCAGACCCGCCTGGGTTGACAAGCCCCGGAAACGGAAGCTCGGGCGAATCGAAACGCCTTGCGGGATCAGGAGATCAACGGCTTACAGACCCAGGCGTGGGCGCGCTCACGCCGCGGAGGTGACGCGGTAGACGTCGTAGACGCCCTCCACGTTGCGCACCACGTTGAGCAAGTGCCCCAGATGTTTCGGATCGCCCATCTCGAAGGTGAACTTGCTGATCGCCACCCGGTCGCCGTGCGTGGCCACGGAGGCGGACAGGATGTTGACCTTCTCGTCGGCCAGCACCTTGGTCACGTCGGACAGCAGCCGCGTGCGATCGAGCGCTTCGATCTGGATCGCGACCAGGAACACCGAGGACGGCGACGGCGCCCAGGACACGTCGATGATCCGCTCGGCCTGCTCACGCAACGAACCGGCGTTCGTGCAGTCGGTACGGTGCACGCTCACCGCGCCGCCACGGGTCACGAAGCCCATGATCTCGTCACCGGGCACCGGGGTGCAGCACTTGGCCAGCTTGGCGACCGTGCCCGGGGCGCCGGGGATCAGCACGCCCGCGTCGCCGGTGACCCGCTGCCTGCTCGGCGTGGTCGACGGGGTGGAGCGCTCGGCCAGCTCGTTCTCCACGTCGCCGATGCCGCCGAGCTGCGCCATCAGCCGCTGCACCACGTGGTGCGCGGAGACCTGGTGCTCGCCGACCGCGGTGTAGAGCGTGGAGATGTCGGTGTAGTGCAGTTCGTGAGCGACGGCCGTCATCGCGTCGACGCTCATCAACCGCTGCAGCGGCAGCCCGACGCGGCGGACCTCCTTGGAGATCTGCTCCTTGCCGCTCTCCAGCGCCTCCTCGCGCCGCTCCTTGGCGAACCATTGGCGGATCTTCGCCTTGGCGCGCGGCGACACCACGAAGTTCTGCCAGTCGCGGCTGGGCCCGGCGTTCTGCGCCTTGGAGGTGAATACCTCGACGACCTCGCCGTTCTCCAGCTGGCGCTCCAGCGCGACCAGGCGCCCGTTCACCCGGGCGCCGATGCAGCGGTGGCCCACCTCGGTGTGCACGGCGTAGGCGAAGTCGACCGGCGTCGACTTCTGCGGCAGCGTGATCACATCGCCCTTCGGCGTGAACACGAAGATCTCCGGCGATTTCAGGTCGAAGCGCAGCGACTCCAGGAATTCGGCCGGGTCGGCCGCTTCCCGTTGCCAGTCCAGCAGCTGGCGCATCCACGCCATGTCGTCGACCTCGGCGGTGTCGTTGGAGTGTTTGCCGCGGGTCTCCTTGTAGCGCCAGTGCGCGGCGATGCCGAACTCCGCGGTGCGGTGCATGTCCTGGGTGCGGATCTGCACCTCCAAGGGCTTGCCGTCCGGGCCGACAACGGTGGTGTGCAGCGACTGGTAGACGCCATAGCGCGGCTGGGCGATGTAGTCCTTGAACCGGCCCGCCATGGGCTGCCACAGCGAGTGCACCACGCCGACGGCCGCGTAGCAGTCGCGCACCTCGTCGCACAGGATGCGGATGCCGACCAGGTCGTGGATGTCGTCGAAGTCCTTCCCCTTGACGATCATCTTCTGGTAGATCGACCAGTAGTGCTTCGGGCGGCCCTCGACGATCGCGTTGATCCTGGAGGCGGCCAGCGTGTTGACGATCTCGGCCCGCACCTTCGCCAGGTAGGTGTCGCGCGAGGGGGCGCGGTCGGCGACGAGCCGGACGATTTCGTCGTATTTCTTCGGGTGCAGGATCGCGAAGGCCAGGTCCTCCAGCTCCCACTTCACCGTCGCCATACCGAGGCGGTGGGCGAGCGGAGCGATGACCTCCAGCGTCTCCTTGGCCTTCTTCGCCTGCTTCTCCGGCGGCAGGAACCGCATGGTCCGCATGTTGTGCAGCCGGTCGGCCACTTTGATGACCAGCACGCGCGGGTCGCGGGCCATCGCGATGATCATCTTGCGGATGGTCTCCGCCTCGGCGGCGGCGCCCAGATTGACCTTGTCCAGCTTGGTGACGCCATCGACGAGGTGTGCGACCTCGGAGCCGAAGTCCTGAGTGAGCTGTTCGAGGCTGTAGCCGGTGTCCTCCACCGTGTCGTGCAGCAGCGCCGCCACCAGCGTGGTGGTGTCCATGCCGAGTTCGGCGAGGATGTTGGCCACGGCGAGCGGGTGGGTGATGTAAGGGTCACCCGATTTGCGGAACTGATGCTTGTGCCGCTCGTCGGCCACGTCGAACGCGCGCTGCAGCAGCGTCAGGTTCGCTTTCGGGTACAGCTCGCGGTGGACGGTGGCCAACGGCTCGAGCACCGGCTTGACCGCCGCGATGCCGCGCTGCCCGGTCATGCGCCTGGCCAGGCGCGCACGCACCCGGCGCGAGGCCGAGGACGGCACGGCGGAGGAGGCGCCGGGCTGACGTGGAGGCGTCGCGTTCGCCGGCGTCGGCGGCTTCGCGGCCTGCGCGGCGTCGGTGGCGCCCGCACCGTTCGGCCGCGGGCCCGACGTCGATTGCTCGACCTTCGCCTCGCCCAGATGCTGAGTCATGCCACCACCTCTCCGCGCCTCGATCGGACCACCCTATCCGACCGGTGCAACCTCCCGGACCACCAACTTTAGTCCGGGCGGAGCACCCACGTCCGCTCCGCTGACGAAGGTTGCGCCCGGGGGTGTCGGGACGAGGAAGGGAGGCGGTCTCCAGGGCACCGGGCGCCGGCCACGAATCGGACGACCGCAGTCCATTCACCCCGGTAGCCAACCCGTGACCGACCGCCGTTCGATACGCCATAAAGAACGCGATAACCAGGGCATTCGCTGCAATCGAAGCGCGGTTGCGACGACTCGGGAAGCAGAGCCGGCCCCGACCGGTGATCGAGGGGGAATCGCGAATTCTGCGAGCGAGTCCGCGTCAGCGAATCGCGGCGGGCCGGGATCCGGACAACGGAGTACGGGCGGATCCTGGCTCCGGACGCAGGGAGTGACCGTCGATTTCGGCGGCGGGAGCGACATCGAGGATGTCGAGCACCGTCGGGGTGATGTCGACCAGGGTCGCTCGAGTGCTGGTGGCGCCGGCCCGGAAGTCCGGGCCGCGAGCGATGACGAAGTTGGTCGTCTCGTCCGGCGACTGACCGCCGTGGCCGCCCTTGGGCGTGTGGCCGTGGTCGGCGGTGACGAGCACGGTCCACCGTTCGGCGGGATGGGCGGCGGTGCGGGCGTCCACGGCGGCGATGATGCGACCGACCAGGGCGTCGATACGCGTGACGGCGTCCAGATAGGCCCGTGCAGCGCCGCCGGCGTCGTGACCGGCGTGATCCACCTGGTCCAGATGGGTGAACAGCAGGTCGGGCGCGAATTTGACGATCGCGGCGGCCACGGCTTCGGCGGTGGCGGCGTCGGTGCGGGACTCGTCCGGATCGTCCGGCACGGGCGCGGTGGAGACGACGACGTCAGCGCGCGGGCTGCCGCTGCCGGTCATGGTGGCGATCTGGTCCCAGGTGGCGATGGATTGCGTCTTCAGCGCCGGCCGCGCCCGTTCGAGCCGGGTGAAGACCGACGGGTAGCGCGTGAACGGTTCGGCGGTGAACTGGTTGTTCGTGATGCCGCGCTTGCGATCCCATACGCCGGTCAGCACACTGGCCCACGACGGGCCCGAGATGGTGATGTGCGGGGCGATCGACGAACGGCTCAGCAAACCTTCGCCGCTCAGCCGCAGCAGATTCGGCGCCTTCGCCTGCTCGATCTTCTCGTACATCAGACCGTCCAAGCCGATCACGACCACCTTGGCCGCAGGCGTCTCGCCCAGCGCGACGCCTGCCGCCGCGGACAGCGGCAGGAACACGGCCGCCGCGGCGGCAACGACTTTCGACAGCAGTCGCGCTCGGCTCATACCGCGACCATGCGGGACCGTCCGGCACGCGCGATAGCCCGCCGCGGCACTGTTCATGGACGTTTCACCGGGGGCCACACTGCTTGTCGCCCCACTGAACAGGCCTTGAACACGGAATAGCGGGAAGCTATATCCCAACTTCACGAAGAGTCGCGGCCAGGTGAACGCGGAGTTTCCGGCCCGCGCTCCCGCAGACCGCGATCCGCGGCTTGACACGCCTTCGACGATATGGCCGACTGGCCCTCGTGACCGCAGCGCGCACCGCCGGGTGCATTCGCGTCGCGGCCGTCGCCGACCTGCACATGCGCGCGGCGGTGGCCGGACGCTTCCGTCCCGACTTCCGTCACCTGTCCGCGGACGCCGACATCCTGCTGCTGGCAGGCGATCTCACCGATGGCGGCACCCGAGCGGAAACGGATCTGCTGTGCGCCGAACTCGACGGCCTTCGCGTCCCTGTGGTCGCCGTGCTCGGCAACCACGATCACGATCACCGATCGGGCTACCTGATCGCGGCACGGCTCACCGCACTGGGCATCCACGTGCTGGACGGCACCGCGATCACGCTCGAGGTCAGGGACACCCGTCTGGGGATCGCCGGGGTCATGGGTGGCAGCGGCGGCTTTCCCGGCCATCCCGGCACCCCGGACGAGGGGTCCGCCGAACACCGCGTCCGCATGCGACGCGGTCCGCTCGACGCCCTCCGCCTGCGCCAGGCACTCGACCTCCTCGACTGCGAAACCCGCATCGCTCTCATGCATTTCGCTCCGGTCGTCGACACATTGGCCGGTGAGCCGCCCAAGATCTATCCCGGACTCGGCTGCCATGATCTGGCCGAATCGGTGGACGCGGGCGGGGCGACGCTCGCCGTGCACGGACATGCCCATGGCGGAACGGAATTCGGGCGCACCCGAGGCGGTGTGCCGGTGCGCAATGTGTCCTACCCCGTGCTGGGCCGCAGTTACGCCGTCTACGAGATCGTCCCGGGCTCAGAGCGCCCGGAGGACCGCGGTCGCGTACCGTCCCGGCCATGACCGTCGCCCGTTCGCTGCTGCTGTTCGCCCTCGCGGCGCTCGCCGAGATCGGCGGCGCCTGGCTGGTGTGGCAGGGCTGGCGCGAACAGCGGGGCGTCGTCTGGATCGCCGCGGGCGTCCTGGCCCTCGGCGCCTACGGTTTCGTCGCCACCTTCCAGCCCGACCCGAACTTCGGCCGCATCCTCGCCGCCTACGGCGGTGTCTTCGTCGCCGGGTCGCTGGCCTGGGGCGTGCTGGTGGACAAGTTCCGCCCCGATCGCTGGGACTACCTCGGCGCGGCGATCTGCCTCGCCGGCGTCGCGGTCATCATGTACGCGCCGCGTCGCTGACCCCGGGGCACTGCCCTTACAACCGTTTCGGCAGGAACCCTCGCCATGCCGATTCGAGGCCGAAACGCCGCGGGCGACGCGGCGGGCGCTTTCACTCCGGCGCGCCGAAAGCCCACACCGCCGCCGGCCGGCCGGTCGCTTTGACGCGACGTCGTTCGGTGGTGCGCGCCAGGCCAGGGATGGCCGCCAGCGTGCGGTTCAGGTTCGCGGCGTCGGGCCGGGCTCCGGACAGCGTGGTGGCGGCCGCCACGGCCCTGGTCGCGGGAAATTCCGCGCCGAGCAGGGCTCGGGTGAACGTCAGGTCCTTCCACAGCAACCGCGTCAAGACATCGCGGGCCTCCACGACGATGCGATTGTGGTCGAACGCCAGCTGCGGCACCTCGTCGAACCCGGTCCAGCGCGCCGGTCCTTCGTGCGGCCCCACCACCGCCCACATCGCGATCGACAACGTCGGACCGCGCGGGTCACGGTTCGGTTCGTCGAAAGTCACCAACTGCCCCACCGCGCCGATGGCTGCCTCCGGGACGCCCAGTTTGGTGTGCACCGCTCGCCGCGCCGCGATCGCGAGCCGCTCCCCCCGGCCGAGCAGCACACCGGGCAAGGCGGGTTGTCCCGCGAACGGCTCCATCGCGCGGGGTGCGATCCCGAACCGGACGCCGCCGTCCTCGTCCCAGAACCGCAACGCCACGACATCCACCGACACAACGGACTGTTCCACGGCCATTCATCCTGCCCGACCGGCCGCGCGTCCGTCCGGCGGTGTGCCCTGGAAGATGCGGCGGGCAATCACGCCGCGGCGGCATACGCCGTGCGTGCGCGATGGCGGCGGCCGGGGCCGTGGGCGGTCAGGACGACCGGCACGCCGAGTGTCCGGGCCAGCCACGGCACGGGATCGTCCGGCATTTCGCTGAGAACGGGCTCGGCGCGCATCAGCAGCCGGGTCAGCGCGCGCTGGTGATCCAGGTCCTGCCCGCGCCCTGCGGGCACCGCGTCGCGAGAGACTCCGTCCACGATGTATTTCGTTGCGGCGTATCGCCTTCCGGGTAGGTCGAGGTGATTGACCGCGAGGCCGTCGATGCCGCCCGAGACCTCGATGGCGTAACGCAGCAACACGGTGTCCAAGTGGCCGAGGCGGAAATCGCCTTGATATCGACCTGCCTCATTGTGCGGCTCGGGAAAGTCCAAGCAGGGGTCCTCGGTGGGAAGCGGGCCCGCGCCGTGGCGGGTCTGATAGGTGCGGGTGACGCCGAGTACGTAACCCGACTCGCCGATCTCGGCGAGCATCGCACGCGCATTGCGCGGCTCGACGGTCGACCAGGTGGTGTGCGGATGGAACCCGCGCCACTCGTCCAGCAGAACGCCCTGCGCCCCTTCGAACACCAGCGTGCCCCGCCGCGCGAACCGAGCCAGTTCCTCGTCGCCGACGATCGCTACCGCCGCGGCGAACTCCCGGTACATCTCCACCAGGTCGTCTATCGGTTCGTACCGGTGTCCACTCGGCGCGATGAGCGGCCCGTAGTGTTCCGCCAGCGCGCGCAGCTTGCGCCGCAGCACCAGGGGACGCAGGCAATCCGCCACAGTAGGAGCCGGGTGAACGAGCGCGTATCCCGCGGTCTCGCCGATCCCCCGGCCGCACGAACCGTGCCGCGCGGAACCCCGCGCATCCTCGCGAGCACGGTTGGCGGCGACGTGGATCGGCGTGGTGAGCAATGCCCGCCCGTCGATCCGGATCGACGACAGCGGGTCGCGCACGCCCAGTGCGGCCAGCGCGCGCGCCTCGGCAGCCAGCGCGATCGGCTCGACCAGCATGTGCCGCGACAGCAGCGTCGGCACGCCCGCGAAAGTCCCGGACCCGAACTGCGCGAAGGTGTGGTGGCGTCCCTCGGCGATCACGTTGTGCGCAGCCTGCGCTCCCCCGTTGAACCGGACCACGGCGGCGACATCGAGTTCCTGCTCGGGGGCGCACAGCCAGTCGACCGTCGCGCCCTTACCCGCGTCCCCGAATCCGAGATCCACGACGATGATGTGCGCCCCGAACATCATGTGTCCTTCCGGTCAGCCGCGGCACGCGGCAAGGCCCGCGCACTGTCGGTCCCGAGCGCCTTACCGACCGACGCGGCCTCGGCCACCGATCCGACGTCCCGCAAGTCCGCCAGCCCGGCGGCCAGGTCGACGCGTTCTTCCGCCAATCCGATGGTCAGCGCGATGAGTTCGCACACCGCGGCAGGGTCGTCCAGGCGCAGGAAGTTCTGGCCGAGCAACCCGCGCCAGTGCTCGGCGATCTCCGGGTCGTGGAAGTAGCTCGACTGGTTGGGCAGGATGTAGTGCACGTGCCACCGTTCGGCGAGCTCACGGTAGATCGATTCCACCGAGATGTCCTGTCGCGCATTGTCACCGATGATCGCGCGGATGTGCCGAGAGGCCAGCCGCGGCTTGTTCAGTTCGTCACCGATCAGGAACAGGTAGCCCTTCTTGCGTCGCTTCTCCCACGCGTCGGTCGCGGTGTGCGTCGCCAGGAAATAGGCGGCCAGTTCATAGCTCTCGGACTTCTGCCCACCGCCTCCGCCTTCCAGGAAGACGGCACGCAATTGCTCGTCCATCCGATTGTCGGATTCGAATTGGCCGATCTGTAGTGGCACGCGGTCGGTGTCCGCGTCGCCGATCGCGCCGAACAGGATCTGCGGATCCTCCGCATAGCCCTTGCGCCGGAGCAGACCGTGGAGTGTGCCCAGCTTCTCCTGCATGATGCGCGGGACCCGGCCCATTGATCCGGTCACGTCGAATAGCACCGCGATGGGCAGCGAGTGGCCGTGCTCGGCCGAATCCCGGCACTCGCGCACCGCCACCCCGAGCGGATCAAGCATCGGATGCACCCGCCAGTTCGCGTGCGGCTCGGCCCGCATCTCGGCGGTGTAGCCGAAGTCATCGAGACCCCGAGCGGCGCGGAAAGTTTTGGCCGCGTGATAGGCGGAGTCGTCCCAGTGTCCGTATCCCATAAGATCACACCCTCTCTGTGTTTTAGTCTATATGACTAAAACTTGGCCGGTCAAGGATCGCCCCATCGGCGTACGACGGGGCGATCCGGCCCGGAACGGGCTGCCCGCACTCGAGCCCGAGGACATCACCTCCGACCCGGAGAGACTCGAATCAGTCCGTGGCGTCCCCGGCTTCGAGCCGTCCGCCGATCAGCATCGTTCCCGGCCCTTGCCGTCCGCCGGGGCCGGAAAGCCACCGAACATTTCCCGCGGTGAGCGCTCGTCACACTCCCTGCCGAATTGATCTCGCCGCTGTCCGGGCGGCTGGTCTTCCGCGGCCGAGACGACCTGCGCGTACTGCGCACGGCGGCCTACGGCAGCCTTGCCGGCCTGGCTGGACGGAGGAGATCGGCGACGGCGCACGGCGCGTCCTACTGGCCGGCGCCACGATCGGACCGTTCCGGCTGACCGATGCGCTGGTGATCGGGCTCGACGAGCAGGGCCGCATCCGCACGTTGCAGCCACACCTGCGTCCGTGGCTGACGCTCACCTATCTCGCGGTACGACTGGCACCCCGCCTGCTCGCACACCCGTCCGTCCTGCTACGAGCGGCCCGAGCCGCGTGAATTCCGGTCAGCGCCGCGACCTGGCCGGCGTCCGCCGGACGTGGCACGACTGGGACGAGACAGCCGAGATCGTCCAGGACGGACACCGCTCGGTCGCCGAGGCCACTCTCGGCGATGGACCAGCGGAGCAACAGTCACCTATGTCTCCGCCAAGCCCTCCTCCGTGAGTTCGAGGCGCCGGGTCACCCCGATGTCGTCGAGGAAGCGCGAGTCGTGACTCACCACGATCAGCGCGCCCTCGAAGCCGGCCAGCGCCTGGGTCAGGTGTTCGAGACTGGGCAGGTCGAGGTTGTTGGTCGGCTCGTCCAGCAGCAGCAACCGCGGCGCCGGATCCGCCAGCAGCAGCATCGCCAGCGCCGCACGCAACCGTTCACCGCCCGACAGCGCCGCGGCGGCGACGTCGGCGTCCGCGCCGCGGAACAGGAAGCGAGCCAACTGGGCCCGGATCCGCTCCGCGGAGGCGTGCGGCGCCGTCGAGGCGACGTTCTCGAACACCGATCGCCGCTCGTCGAACACGTCCAGCCGCTGCGGCAGCATCCGCCACGGCACCTTCGGTCCCTCTTGCGCGATGCGCCGCAGCAACGTCGTCTTGCCGACGCCGTTACGGCCGGTCAGCGCGATCCGCTCGGGACCGGACACCCGCAACGTCACCGTCGGCCCGCACGCCAGCTCGACCTGGTCCAACTCGATGACGTCCTGGCCGGGATACAACCGGGTGCCGGGCAGCTCCACCCGGATCTCCCGGTCGTCGCGTAACAGCTCCTTGGCCTGCTCGAGCTGATCCTTGGCGGTGTCGAGCTTCTCGATGTGGTTGTTGCGCAACTTGCCCGCCGACACCTGCGCCTGCCGTTTGCGTTCGCCCATCACGATTTTCGGCTCGCGCTTCTGGTCCCACATCTTCTGCCCGTACCGCTGTCTGCGGTCCAGTTTGACGCGCGCCTCGACGAGTTCGCGTGCCTGCCTGCGGACATCGCTGCGCGCGTCCCGGATCGCGGCACGCGCCGCGTCCTGCTCGTCGGCGATGATCCGCTCGTACTCGCTGAAATTCCCACCGAACAACCGGAGTTCGCCGTGCCGCAGCTCGGCGATGGACGCCATCCGCTCCAGCAGCTCCCGATCGTGACTGACCGTGAGCACCGTGCCGGAGAATTGGCCGATCACCTCGTAGAGCCGTGCGCGCGCCACCCGGTCCAGGTTGTTCGTCGGTTCGTCCAGCAGCAGCACGTCCGGCTCGGCGAGCAACTCGGCGACCAGCCCGAGCAGCACCGTCTCGCCACCGGAGAGGGTGTCGAGCGTGCGGTCGAGCTGGTGCACCGAATCGGCGACGTAGTGCAGTCCGAGCCGGGCCAGCAACGCCACCGCGCGCTCCTCGACGTCCCAGTGATGCCCGACCAGGTCGAAGTCGGCTTCACCGCCTTCGCCTGATTCGATGCGATGCAATGCTTTTCGGACTTCCGCGATGCCGAGCACCGCATCGACCCGCTGCCCGGCGCTCAGACCGAGATCCTGGCGCAGATACCCGAGATGACCGGTGACCGTGACGGAGCCGCGAGCGGGCTTCAACTCCCCCGCGATCAACCGCAGCAGCGTGGACTTGCCCGCCCCGTTTCCGCCGACGAGGCCGATGTGCCCCGGACCGAGTACGGCGTCGAGCCCCTCGAACACGGGGGTGCCGTCCGGCCAGCCGAAAGTGAGATCGGAAAAAGACAGATTGGTCATACCAGCTCCCAGAGGTTGCGACGAACACGGCGCGCGATGGCGGGCCGCACGAGTGGCTACCTCAAATGAGCAACGGCAGACTCCGATCAACGGGGATAAGACCTGTACAGGTTAAACACAATCGCGGCACATTCGCCAGTGCGATTCGGATCACACATCCGTGTCAGGACGACGCTCCGATGGCGGCGGCCACGGTCGCGGGCAGCGGATAGGGTCGCTCCTCGGGAATGGCCCGAGCCGCCGCCTCCAGCTTCCCCGCGGCCACCATGGTCCGCAGCTGCCGAACGTCCCCGGTGACATCGCGGATTCCGGTGATCCAGCGGTCGAGGTAATGGTCCACCGCGATATCGCCCAAGCCCACTTGCAGGGAGCGGTAGGACAGCGGCCGAAGCGCGAGATCACGCTCCGGGTCCCACTGGAGGCGTACCGGACTCGCCCGCAACCGCTCGGCCCAGACTTCGCGGTCGGGGAACAGTGTCCGCTCGTAGTGGCTGAGGCAGGCATGCGCCAGTGCCCACTCGAATCCGGAACGGGTGATCGTGATCGCCAGGACACGTTCCTGGCCGGGCTTGCTCGCCCACCCGCAGCGATAGATCATCCACAGGAACGAGGGCTTGATCCAGGTCATCCGCTCCCGCCGGAACGGGGCGACGAAAGTTCCTGCGGCAACGGCCGGTTCGGCGATCTCCGCGGAGTATGCCAGGTAGACGACGATCGTGTGCTCGTCATAGACCGCTCGGATCCGCCGCGGCGGCTCATCAGGTCGCATGCCGCGATCCTGGCAGCCGCCGCGGTCCCCCCGCAACAGGTTTCGGCGGGGCTCCTCCCGCACGCCGAGCGGGTCCCTGTGGACTCAGAGCTGAACGATCGACGTCAGGGGGTAGTCGCCCTGACGTGCGCGTCCGCCGAGGAACCCGAGTTCCAGCACCACCGCGGCGGCGGCCACCTCGGCGCCCGCCTGCTTGAACAGTTCGGCGGCAGCGGCGAGGGTGCCGCCGGTGGCGAGGACGTCGTCCAGCAACAGGACGCGACGGCCCGACAGGTCGATGCCGTCCGCGGGAATCTCCAACGCGGCGGTGCCGTATTCGAGGCTGTACTCCCGGCTGATCACCGGCGGCGGCAGCTTGCCCGCCTTGCGAATGGCGAGCACGCCGGTACCGAGCGACGCGGCGACACCGGCTCCGAGCAGGAAGCCGCGGGCATCGACGCCGGCTACCAGGTCGGCGTCGGGGGCGCAGGCGGCCAGGCAGTCGACCACCGCGCGGAAACCCTCGGCGTCGGCGAACACCGGGGTGAGATCCGCGAAACGGACACCGGGTGTGGGGAAGTCGTCGTGCCAACGGGTCAAACGGTCGACCACCTCAGCGGCTTTGGTGGTCCGTTCGGCGGCTACGCCCTCGGATTCGATTGCCGCGTGCTTGCTCATCGACACCTCTCCATGATCACATCACCCAACACCGTCGATCACCGCTCGAGCACCCACCGGTCCATGTTCCAGCCGGATCCGGCTTGGGTGGGGGCGGCGATCCCATTGCGCAACCCCTTGCCGAAGGCGATCGTGCGCGGAGTCGCGAACAAGGGGATGCTCGGTAGCTCCGCCCACAGCAGGTTCTCCGCCTCGGTGAGCAGATTCAGCTGTACGGCCGAATTGTCGTCGGCCCCGAGCTGATCGGTGATCGCATCGTAACGGCCGTTGCCGAATCGTCCGAAATTGAGCCCGCTACCGGTGCGCAACGCGCTGGTCGCGGCCACTCCCGCCAGCGAACCCGCCGGACCGGGCGCCGCCGCGGTGCTGCCGAGGACGGCGTCGACCTTGCCCTCGGTGAGCCGGGCGGGGGTGAAGTCGGGTGCACCGGCGTCCACCACGGTGATGCCCGCCGGTTTGCAGGCCTCCGCGATGAGGGCGACGGTCTGCGCACGCCGATCGTCCGGAGCCACGTAGCCGATCCGCACGGTGGGGTTCGGCGCACCGGAGGCCGCGACCGCCCTGGTCGCGTTCGTCACGTCGCCACCGGAGTAGTTCTTCGACGCGCCGATCACGGCCGGATAGAACAGGGAATCCTGCTGCACGACATGGGCGTTCAGCGGGCCGGAGCCGAGCCCGGTCTTCGGCGCGTCCGGCGCCTTGCCGAGCTTGTCGAACAGCGTCTGGCGCGGCAGGCACAACGCGAAGGCCCGGCGCGCCTCGACCGAGGCGAACACGCCCCCGGTCGCGAGCACCAGCTGCTCGACGCCCCGGCCGGGCAGGGTCTGCACCGAGAAGCCGTTCAGATTCAGGTCTTTCACCGACTGCGCGCCGATGTCGAGCACACCGACGGCATTGTCGCCGACCTTCTTCTTCAGATCGAAGGTTTTGGGCCATACCACGATCCGGCCGGTCGCCGGTTTGTTGCCCCACCACCGTTCGTTGGCCACCAGCACCAAGCCGTCCTCGCTGCCGAAGGACTCGATGCGGTAGGGCCCCGACGAAGGGAAGCGCGACAAGTCCAGCCGGCCGTCGGGCGGAATGGTCCAGCCGGTGTTCCAGAACTCCGCGATCCTGCCGAGGGCGTTCGGGTCGCCGGTCTGCAACGCCGACACGACATTGGGCACGTTCGCCACCCGGGCCGCGATGTGCGCCGGCATCAGCTCACCCGCAGTGAACAGGGTGCGCCACGGCAGATAACGCCGCCCGGGCCGGAAGACCACCGTGGCATCCCGTGAGCCGGGCTGGCAGTCGACCCGCTCGATGGCGTCGTAGCCGCTGGTGCTCGCGGCGTCGAAGAGGGGAACCGGACCCCGGTCCCCCGGCTTGGTGTACCGCCCGCTGCGAGCGGCCCAGGCCAGCACCAAGTCGTCGCAGGAGGTCGGCACACCGTCGGAGTACACGCCGTCGGGGTTGAGGCGGTATTGGATGGTCTGCGACTCGCCGGGCACCTCCTTGGCGGTGCCGAAGTCGGTGTCGGCGACCTGCTGGCCGTCGGGACCGGTGTAGAAGAAGCCGGTCAGCACCCGGGAGAACACCGCGGGGGACCCGGAACTCGCCCCCAGCGTGCTGCCGCCGTTATAGGTGGCGATGGTGGCATCTGTCGCGTAGCCGATGGAGGGCACCTGATTCTTGCTGGAGCAGCCGACCATCAGCCCGGCGGCCAGCGTGCCCGCAGCAAGCGCTCCGATCAGTCGTACCGCACTGCGTGGCTGTCGCATGAAACCCCTTGCCTGGTGTCAGTTCCGCCTCTTGTGCCGTTTACCGCTCGGGCGCGCGCCGGGCCGCGGCGTCTGCCCGGCCGCACGCTGCCTGCGCGGCGTCTCGTCGAAATCCCGGCCCGCCGCCACGCCCGCCCGGCGCTCGGCCGCGGCGCCCGCTCGGGCGCTCGCCGCACCGGCCCGCTTGGCCAGGACCTTCTTGGTGTGCGCCGCCACGGGCCCCCAGCGTTCCTTGATCGAGACCAGCAGCGGGGTCGCGAAGAAGATCGAGGAGTACGTGCCGACCAGCAGACCGACCAGCTGCACCAGCGCCAGGTCCTTGAGCGTGCCCACGCCCAGCATCCAGACCGCGATCACCATCAAACCGACGATCGGCAGGATGCCGATCAGGGCGGTGTTGATGGAGCGCATCAGCGTCTGGTTCACCGCGAGGTTGGCCTGCTCGCCGTAGGTGCGGCGGGTCAGGTGCAGGATACCGTGCGTGTTCTCTTCGACCTTGTCGAACACGACGACGGAGTCGTAGAGGGAGAAGCCGAGAATGGTCAGGATGCCGATCACCGTGGCCGGGGTGACCTCTAAACCGACGAGCGAGTACACGCCTGCGGTGACGGTGACGTCGAAGGCCAGCGCCGCCAGCGCCGCGATGGCCATGTGCGTCTCGAAGCGGACCGCGATGTAGACCGCGACGAGGACGAGGAACACCGCGAGCGCGATGAGCGCCTTGCGGGTGATCTGGCTGCCCCAGGTCTCGCTGACGTCGGACGTGCTGATCGCGGCCCGGCTCGGGTTGCCGGTCTTGTCCTTCGGCTGGAATTGCGTGAACAGCGCATTGTTCAGCGCCTCCACCTGCTTCTGGTCCAGCGCCTCGGAACGGATCAGCATGGTGGCCGACCCGCCGGTGCCGACCGTCTGCACCGAGACCGGGTCGGTGCCGATGGCGCCGCGGTAGACGTCCTCCACCGCGCTGGTGGTCGCGTCCCCCGCCGGGAACTGGATGCGCGAACCGCCCTCGAAGTCGATGCCGAAATTGAACCCGCGGAAGATGATGCTGCCCAGTGAGACGAGCACGATCACGGCGGTGATCAGGTACCACATCCGGCGCTTGCCGATGACGTCGATGGCGCCGGTGCCGGTGTAGAGGCGGTTGAAGAAGCCGTGCTCGGGCGCCCGCGGCGCACCGACCGCCGGGAACACGTCGGTGATCTCGGCCGCGCTCGTCTTGTCGAGCGAGGGGGTGGTGTGGCTGTTGGTCATCGCGTCCTCACGCCTTCCCGAGGGCGGCCTCGGCCGCCTTCCGCTCACGGGCGATCTGCTGGATCGCGCCGAGGCCGTTCACCGACGGCTTGGACCAGAACGCCGTGCGCGAAGCGAGCAGCACCAGCGGTGAGGTGACCAGGAACACCACGACGACGTCGAGAATCGTGGTGAGACCGAGGGTGAACGCGAAGCCCTTCACCTGGCCGACGGCCAGGATGTAGAGCACGGCCGCGGCGATGAAGCTGACCGCGTTGCCGGACAGGATGGTCCGGCGGGCGCGCTGCCAGCCCCGCGGAGCCGCGGAACGGAAGCTGCGCCCCTCACGCATCTCGTCCTTGATGCGTTCGAAGAACACCACGAACGAGTCGGCGGTCATACCGATACCGATGATCAGGCCCGCGATACCGGCGAGGTCCAGTGTGAAGCCGATCCAGCGTCCGAGCAGCACCATGATGCCGTAGACCGCGAAGCCGGAGGCCACCAGCGACAGACCGGTGACGAAGCCGAGCATCCGGTAGTAGGTGAGGCAGTACAGCAACACCACGACCAGGCCGACCGCACCGGCGAGCAGACCCGCCTTCAGCGAGGACAGGCCGAGCGTCGCCGAGACCGTCTCGGCCTCGGAGGTCTGGAACGACAGCGGCAGCGAGCCGTACTTCAGCGTGTTCGCCAATTCCTTCGCCGACGTGGCGGTGAAGTTGCCCGAGATCTGGGTGCGGCCGCCCTGCTGCGGGCCCTGCTGCACGACCGGCGCGCTGACCACCTTGGAGTCGAGCACGAAGGCGACCCGCTTGTAGACGTACTCGCCGGTGAGCGCGGCCCACGCGTCACTGCCGCCGGACTTGAAGTCCAGGTAGACCTCGTGCCTGGCCTGTTGCTGGTTCAGTCCCGAGGTGGCGTCCTTGATCTCCTGGCCATCGATGCGGCTCTTGTCCAGCAGGAAGACCTCGGTACCGTCGGTCGAGCAGGTCACCAGCGGAAGAGCCGGGTCGTCGTTGCCCGCGAGCGGATCGGCCTTGCCGCAGTCCAGGGCGGCCAGGGCGGCCTGTTGCACGGACGCGTCGGTGCTCTGGCGCACCGCCTTGGCCGCCTGGATCTCCTTGGTGGCCTCTTCGGTGGGCGTCAGGGAGGGATCTGCGGGCGGCTGCGTCGGCTGCTGGGCCGGGAACACGCGCTGCTGCGGAGCGGGCGCGCTCTGCTCCGTTTCCGGCGTGGCGGGCTGCGTCGTCTCCGGCGTCGTGGGCTGCGCCGCGGGGGCGGGCTGCGTGGCCGGCGCGGTCTGCGGGGTCGCGCCGCGTCCCGCGGCGGGCACGGCCTGCAACACGGGACGGATGTAGAGCTTGGCGGTGGTCGCCAGCGCGCGCGCCTGCTGCCCGTCGTCGCCGGGCACGGTGATCACGATGTTGTCGCCGTCGATGACGACCTCGGATCCGCCGACACCGAGCCCGTTGACCCGGTTCTCGATGATGTCCTGAGCCTTCTTGAGGCTGTCCTGGCTGGGCTTGCTGCCGTCCGGCGTGCGCGCCGACAGCGTGACACGGGTGCCGCCCTGCAGGTCGATACCGAGCTTGGGTGTCGGGGACTTGTCACCGGTGAAGAACACCAGCGCATAGATCACGGCCAGCAGCGCGGCATAGACACCGAGCAGCCGCAGCGGGTGCGCCGATCCCTGGGAAGGTGGCACAGTACGTCATCTCCTAGGCGGGAAGTCGAGGATGGAACATGCGGACGTGCACCAGCTACGCCGGGTGCGCGGACGGACGGCCGCGGCGACATCCGGCGAGCCGGGGCACTACCGGAACGATCAGTCCTTGGTCAGGCGGGTCTCGGTCTGCTCGGCGGATTCCTCGACGGCGTCGGTGGTGTCCGAGCCGGTGGCCTCCGAGCCGGTCTCCTCGGTGTTCACCTGGTCGTCGGTGCGCACCTCACGGATGGCCTGGCGCAGCCACGTGGTGACCACGTCCTCGGCGATCTCGAGGTCGACCGTGGTGTCGTCGAGTTCGACCACGGTGCCGTACAGACCCGACGTGGTGACGACCTGATCGCCGATCTTCAGGCTGTCCTGCATGTGGGCGACCTTCTCGGCTTCCCGCTTCTGACGGCGGACACCGAGGAACATCGGCACGAGCAGGGCTACCAGTAGCAGCGGAAACAGCAGTTCCATCGTCGAAGTCAGTCCCTAGTGTCGTGGGTGGGATGGACAAGTACCCACACAGTCTGCCAGTTCGCTGCCCGAGTGCCACACCCGCACGCCCGCTGGGCAGCTACAACTTCCCCATCGCACACCGGCTCGCCCGCCGCGACACGCTTCGGCGGGCGAGGTGCGGCGGCACTGTCAGGCGGTCTTGCCGTAGACGTAGTCCTCCAGCGGGAAGCCGACCGCTTCGCGATGGGCGTTCAGCGTGCTGGTCGGCCGGAGCAGGGCTGCCTCGCCGTGCTGGTTGAAGTAGTAGCTGCGCGCGGTGGCGCAGTCGCCGCCGTAGAAGACCGAGGAGCCCAGCTTGTCGGTCACCCGGTCCAGGAACTCCGCGTTGGCCCGCTCGGTGACCTCGAAGGTGGTCTCCCCCCGGCGACGCAACTCGCCGAACAATCTGCCCATATGCTTCATCTGGGCTTCGATGGTGGTGAAGTAGGACAGACCGCTGTAGGAGTACGGGCTGTTGAGGCTGAGGAAGTTGGGGAACTTCGGCACCGTGATCCCCTCGTAGGCTTGGAACCGGTTGTCCCGCCAGAACTTTCCGAGGTTCACCCCATCGCGGCCGATGATCTCGATGGCCGGGAAGTTCACGTCCCACAGATTGAAGCCGGTGGCCAGGATCAGCGTGTCGATCTCGGTCTTGCGCCCGTCCGCGGTGACGATGCCGTCCGGTTCGACGTGGTCGATCGAGTTCGTCTCCAGACGCACGTGCGGCTGGTTGAACGTGGTGAAGTAGTGGTTGGAGAAGGTCGGCCGCTTGCACCCGAAGTCGTAGTGCGGGGTCAGCTGCCTGCGTGTTTCCTTGTCGCGCACGGACGCCCGCAGATGCGCTTTGGCGAGCGCTCCGGCCCCCTTGTTCAGCAGCCGGGCCTGTTTGAAGTGCAGCACCCCGACCACCATCAGCGCCTCCAGCAGGCTGGTGTTGACCAGCCGCGCGGCCTTCTGCGTGGCGGGAACCCGTTCGAACAGCTTGCGCACCGGAGTGGGAATCGCGGTGTCGATTTTCGGGACCACCCAGATCGGGGTGCGCTGGAATACCGTGAGCGCCTGTGCTTTCTTGGCGACTTCGGGCACCAGCTGAACGGCAGTGGCGCCGGTGCCGATGATCGCGGCCCTGCGGCCGGTGAGGTCGAAGTCGTCCTCCCACGCGGTGGTGTGGATGATCTTGCCCGCGAACGAATCGATACCGGGGAACGGTGGCGTGTAGGGCTGGGACAGGAATCCGGTCGCGGTCAGCAGGTACCGGCCGGTGACGGTGTCGCCGCCCGCGATCGAGACCACCCAGTGCTGCCGCTCGTCGTCCCAGCGCGCGCCGTCGACGACGGTGCCGAAGCGCATGCGGCGGCGCAGGCCGTACTTGTCCGCGACGTGCCCGGCGTACTTCTTCAGCTCCTCGCCCGGCGCGAACAGCCGCGACCAGTGCGGATTCGGTTCGAAGGAATACGAGTAGGTGACCGAGGCGATGTCGACCGCCAGACCCGGATAGTGGTTCACGTGCCACGTACCGCCGAGATCGTCCTCGCGTTCGAGGATGACGTAATTGCTCAGGCCGAGCCGATCGAGCTGAATGCCCGCTCCCATGCCCCCGAACCCCGCACCGACTACGACCGCGTCGTATTGAGGCGCCACACCGAACCTCCTGCTAGCTGAACCGCATATCACGGAATGACACATCATTCCGTTTGTGATGACTGTATCATCGGGAAGGTGACGAAGCCATCCACGCGTGCCGAGCGACGGAAAGCCGAACTGCGCCAGGAGATCATCGACACCGCGTTCGCCTGTTTCGCAGAGAAGGGCTATCACGCCACCGGCATCGCCGACATCGCGGGACAGCTGGGCATCGGTCACGGCACCTTCTACCGCTACTTCAGCAACAAGCGCGACATCATCGACCACGTCATCGACGACCTGGCCGCGCGCATCATCGCCGCCCTCGGCACCGAGAACGCCCCGGACGCCGCCGCCGACCTCGACGAATACCGCGCCCAGATCGATCGCATCGGCGTGGCGCTCACCGAGATCCTGCTGGCCGACCGGCGGGTGGCGCAGCTGCTGCTGTTCCATGCCACCGGCATCGACGACGAGCTCACCCAGCGGCTGTACGGACTGCTCGACACCGCCGACGCGCTGACCGCGGGCTACCTCGACCACGGCGTCGAACAGGGCTACCTGCGCGCCGACCTGGACACCTCGAATACCGCGCGGGCGGTGACCGGCATGCTGATCGGCGGCATCGTCTACTCGCTGCGCGAACCGGACGAGGCCGCCATCACCGCACTCAACCAGGCGATCCGCCGCCTCCTCGTAGACGGCGTCCGTAAGGACTGAGCAACTCGGCAACCCCCCTGACGCCGCCACCGGCGCTAGGGTGAGGCGCACTGATCCGACGCTTTCGCCAGGGGGACGGCCCTTGTTCGCAAAAGGCCAGGGAAACGCGAAGTTTCCCTTCCGAGCGGTCCGGCGCTCCGAGCCTGACAGAATGTCGCCCGTGACTCCCGAGGACGTGCGCCGCACCCGTTTCGCGACTCCCACGCTCGGGTATCGCGGCTACCACGCCGACGAGGTGGACGCCTTCCTGGAACTCGTCGCCGCGGCCTTGGCCGGACGGGGCGTGCTCGCCGCCGACGATCTACGGCACGTCAGCTTCGGCGCGCCCCGGCTCGGCCAGCGCGGTTACCGCGCCGATCAGGTCGACGAATATCTCGACCAGCTGCGTGTCGAACTGGAGTTCCGTCAGCGCGGCGTCCGGCCGGTGCCGGCCGCGCACGGCAACGGCCATGCCATGCTCACCCCCGACGACGTGCAACGCATGCGATTCAGCCCGGCCGCGGTGGGCAGGCGCGGATACAACGAGGAAGAGGTCGGCGCGTTCCTCGATCTGGTCGCCGCGACCCTCGTGCACGGCGGACCCGGCAGTCTCACCCTCGCCGATGTCGAGGCCGTCCGATTCACCGAGGCGCGCGTCGGCTCTCGCGGGTATCAACGGGACGAGGTCGACGCCTTCCTCGACTTGGTCGCCGCCGCACTGCGCCGCCGCCACTGACCCGACCGCCCGGGCCCCGCTCACTCGAAGAGGTCGAGCGTGGGGTGCGGCTCGCGCCCGCGCACCTCGATGGAGCCGAACACCAGGTCCGGCGGCGGGACGAGACCGAGATGCTCCCAAGCGGCGGCGGTGGCGACCCGGCCGCGCGGTGTACGCGCGACCATGCCCGCGCGAACCAGGAACGGTTCACACACCTCTTCCACGGTCGCAGCTTCCTCGCCGACCGCTACGGCCAGGGTGGACACGCCCACCGGGCCGCCGCCGAAACTGCGGATCAGCGCGCCGAGGACGGCACGGTCGAGGCGATCGAGACCGAGTCCGTCGACGTCGTAGACCTCAAGCGCGGCCTGGGCGATAGGGCGGGTGATCCGGCCGTCGGCACGGACCTCCGCGTAGTCGCGGACGCGGCGCAGCAAGCGGTTGGCGATGCGGGGCGTGCCGCGCGAGCGGCCCGCGATCTCGGCCGCAGCCTCCTCCTCGATGACGACACCGAGGATCTGCGCCGACCTCTGCAGGATGCGCAGCAGCTCGCCGGGCTCGTAGAAGTCCATGTGCCCGGTGAAACCGAACCGGTCGCGCAGCGGACCGGTCAGCGCTCCGGACCTCGTGGTGGCGCCGACCAGGGTGAACGGCGCGATGTCCAGGGGAATGGAGGTCGCACCCGGCCCCTTGCCGACCACCACGTCGACCCGGAAGTCCTCCATCGCCAGGTAGAGCATCTCCTCGGCGGGACGCGCCATCCGGTGGATCTCGTCGATGAACAACACGTCGCCCTCGACCAGGTTGCTGAGCATGGCGGCGAGGTCGCCCGCCCGCTCCAGAGCGGGACCCGAGGTGATCCGCAGCGCGGTGCCGAGCTCCACGGCGATGATCATCGCCATGCTGGTCTTGCCCAGACCCGGCGGACCGGACAGCAATACGTGGTCCGGTGTGCCGCCACGCTGTTTGGCTCCGCGCAACACCAGCGCGAGCTGTTCGCGCACTCGGGGCTGACCGATGAAATCGTCCAGCGATTTGGGGCGCAGGCTCGCCTCGATCTCCCCGTCGGACTTCAGATAGCTTGCGCTGAGCTGGGATTCGGTGGCGTCGTCTTCGTGGTCCATGACGCGTTACCGATTCTTGCCGAGCAATCCGAGCGCGGCCCGCAGAGCGGCCGAGGTGTCGGCGGCGGGCTGGTCGGCCAGCACGGCGTCGACCGCCTGCTCGGCCTGTTTCGCGGCGAAACCGAGTCCGACGAGCGCCTCGGCGACCTGATCTCGCACGGGCGTGACCACCGCGGCGGTCGGCGATCCGGGCGGACCGGAGGGGACCGGAACAAGATTCACCTTGTCCCGCAGTTCCACCACCATGCGTTCGGCGCCGCGCTTGCCGATGCCGGGGACCCGGGTCAGCGCCGCCACATTGCTTTCGGCCAGCGCTTTGCGCAACGCCTCGGGCTCGAGCACGGCCAGCACCGCCATGGCGAGGCGGGGCCCGACGCCGGAGACCGTTTGCAGCAGGCCGAACAGGTCGCGAGCCTCGGTGTCGGCGAAACCGTAGAGGGTCATCGAGTCCTCGCGGACGATCATCGCGGTGTAGAGCCGGGTTTCCTCGCCGCGGACGAGCCCGGCCAGGGTGGAGGGGGTGGCGTTGAGCCGGTAGCCGACGCCGGCCGCCTCGATCACCGCGTGGTCGAGGGCGATTTCCAGCACTTCACCGCGTACCGACGCGATCACCCGTGCACCGCCTTCCGTTGTTCGGCCAGCCGTTCGATGTACCGGCGCTGCGCCGCGGCCGCCTTGGCCTCCGCCGCCGCCATCCGCTCCAGCAGCGGCGCCCGCCAACAATGGCAGATCGCCAGCGCCAGCGCATCCGCCGCGTCCGCCGGTTTCGGTGCGGTCGGCAGCCCGAGTATCCGGGTGACCATGGCGGTGACCTGCTTCTTGTCCGCGGCGCCGTTGCCGGTGACCGCGGCCTTCACCTCACTGGGTGTGTGGAACGCGACCGGGATCCCGCGGCGCGCGGCGGCCAGCGCGATCACCCCGCCCGCCTGCGCGGTGCCCATGGCGGTACGGACATTGTGCTGGGCGAAAACGCGTTCGATGGCGACGGCCCCCGGCTTGTGGGTGTCCATCCAGCGTTCGGCGGCGTCGGCGACCGCCAACAGGCGGTGGGCCAGCTCCATATCGGCGGGAGTGCGGACCACCTCGACACCCACGGCGTTCACCTTGCGCCCCGACCCGCCGTCGACGATGCTGAGGCCGCATCGGGTGAGTCCGGGGTCGACGCCCATCACCCGCACGACGACCCCTCTCAGACGCGAACAACTGTTCGAGAGTGTAGCGGAGGCTTGGTCTTTCACCGCCCAGCGACACGGCCCGGCTATCCGCCGCCCGTCGCTCCCTGCGCCGCGCCCGGCAGGCCCAGCAACTCGGGGTGACTCGCGCGCACCGCCCATTGCCGCGCTGGATCGGTGACCAAGCGCCGCGCCGCGAGATCGAGCAAGCCGCTGACATTGGTCACCGTCGCGGCCACCACACCGTCGGCGCGGGTCAAGACGTGCTCGACCCGATAGGTCTTGCCCGTCCCCCACTCCCACGCGCACGACACCTCCACGGTGTCGCCACCGCGGAGTTCGCGCTGGAAGCGCAGCACGGTTTCCAGGTTGACCGGCCCCAGGCCGGACGCGATCAACTCGTCGACCGAGACGCCCGCCGCCTGGACGCAGGCGAAACGCGCGTGATCGGCGAACTGGTGATAGGCCGCGCCGGTGACATGCAATTGCGGATCCAGGTCGGACACCCTGACCTCGATGCGGGTACTGAACGACACGCGCCGCACTATGCCAGTGGGCACCGACAAACCCGGCGCACCGAGATGAACCGCGAGCTCATACCGTCGAGATCCCGCGCTACCTGCGGCACAACGGCCGACAGCCCGATCCGCTCCTCGGCGGCGGTCCGCCACTCGGCACCGGCGACAAGAACCGGCAGCGTATCCGAGGACGGGCTCAGAGCCCGAAGACCCGCCTCGCGAACACACCGTGCGCACGTTCGTCGAAGAGGACGAACCGCGCTTGCGTCACCGCCGTCGGCGTCGCGCGCACCGTGTCCACCGCGATCCGGGCGCCGTCTTCCATCGGCCAGCCGAAGACGCCGGTGGAGATCGCCGGGAACGCGACCGTCCGCGCTCCCATTTCGTCCGCGACGCGCAGCGATTCTCGATAACACGAGGCCAGCAGAGCCGAACGGTCCTCCGTGGCCGACCACACGGGACCGACCGTGTGGATCACCCAGCGCGCGGGCAGGCGACCGGCCGTGGTGGCGACCGCGGCCCCGGTCGGCAGCCCCGAGCCGTAGCGGGACGCACGCAGCCTTCGGCACTCCGCCAGGATCTCCGGGCCACCGCGCCGGTGGATCGCGCCGTCGACTCCTCCGCCGCCGAGCAGCGACGAATTCGCCGCGTTCACCACCGCGTCGACCTCCTGCTCGGTGATGTCGCCGCGTACCAGCACCAGTTCGACCATGCTCGCATTCTGCCTCGCGCACCGCAGGCGGAGGACGACTCCGAAGGCCGGGCACACAGGACCGCTGGAGCCGGTTACCAGCTTGCCTCGAGGAATGGCTTCGACAATGCCGGACGTGCCAGTACTCGCCGCTCCCCCGACTCCGGCGCCACCGCAGCTCGCTCCGGCGCCGAACCCGCAGCACGCGTTCCATCACGGGATCTCGCTGCTGCACGGCTGGTTGCCGTTGACCGTCGAACTGCTCGCCGCGGCGTTACTGCTGATCGCGATCGCTCGGCGCACCAAGCGGTGGTGGTCGATCCAGGTGCCCGCCTGCACAGCGGTCGGCGTAGCGGCCGCTCTGGCCGCGGCGTGGTACGTCGCCGACGAGGGCTTGGCCTCCGACCCCGCGCCCACCCGGTTGTGGCTGTGGGTCGGCGGCACGGCCGCGGCGGCCGCCATCGCGATCGCCGGCTGGCCGGGGGCGCACTGGTGGCGGCGCGCTGTCGCGGTCCTCGCCATCCCGTCGACGCTGGTCAGCGCCGGAATTGTGATGAACCAGTGGGTCGGCTATTACCCCACCGTGCAGGCCGCGTGGGGCGCGGTCACCGCGGGCGCGCTGCCGCATCAGATCGACCTCTCGGCGCTACCGGCCCTGCGGAACACCCCCGTCGCCGACGGAGCCCTGGTACCGGTGCGCATTCCGGACGCGGGCAGCGGATTTCCGCACCGCACCGAGTACGTGTACCTGCCGCCCGCGTGGTTCACCGGGCCGACCCCGCCCGCCCTGCCGGTGGTGATGATGATCGGCGGCGAGTTCAACACTCCGGCGGACTGGCTCCGCAGCGGCCAGATCATGCCGACAGTGGACGGATTCACCAAGGCGAACGGCGGCCTCGCCCCGATCCTCGTCTTCGTCGACTCCAGCGGCAGCTTCAACAACGACACCGAATGCGTCGACGGACCGCGCGGCGACGCCGCGGCGCACCTGACCGAGGACGTGCCCACCTACCTCGAAGCGCGGTTCGGCGCGTCCGCGGATCCGGCGCGCTGGGCGGTGGTGGGCTGGTCCATGGGCGGCACCTGCGCGGTGGATCTGGCGGTCATGCACCCCGAGTTGCTGCGCACCTTCGTCGACATCGCCGGCGATCTCGGCCCCTCGTCCGGCACCAAGGAGCAGAGCATCGCTCGTCTGTTCGGCGGCGACGCCGACGCGTGGGCCGCGTTCGACCCGCTGACCGTCATGGCCCGGCACGGTCCCTACAACGGCGTCGCGGGCTTGTTCGACGACCTGCTCCCCGCACAGCGTTCCGGCGGCGGGAACCGGCGCACCCCGGCGACCGACGACGACCACGCGGGCCTCGGCGGTCGGGACGAGGTGCCCGACACCGGTGAGACCGGCGCCGCCGGCACGCTCTGTGCCGCGGGACGCGCGGTCGGCATCGAGTGCACCGTCTACACCACCGAGGGCGGACACACATGGCAGTTCGCCGCGGCCGCGTTCGCTTCGTCGTTGCCGTGGGTGGTCGGGCGCGTGGGTCTGCCCGTTCCGGCCGGGAACTGAGCTCTCGGCGTCGGGCTCAACCGGCCGCCACGGCGGCGCGCGCACGGAAAGTGCGCCGATAGGCCTGCGGTGACACGCCGATCGCCTCGGCCAGGTGCTGGCGCAGCGAGGTGCCCGTGGCGAAGCCGACCTCGCCCGCGATCCGATCGATGGTCAGGTCGGTCGTCTCCAGCAGGTGCCTGGCACGGAAGACGCGCTGCTGGATCAACCACCGCCCCGGGCTCATCCCGACTTCGTCGCGGAAGCGCCGGGCGAAGGTGCGCTTGCTCATCCGGGCCCGGACGGCCAGTTCGTCGACGGCGAGCGGCAGGTGCAGGTTCTCCAACGCCCACTGTCTGGCCGCTGCGGTCCCGGCCGAGGTGGCGGGCGGCACCGGCTGCTCGATGTACTGCGCCTGGCCCCCGTCGCGCCACGGCGGGACGACGCAGCGGCGCGCGACCGCGTTCGCCACCGCACTGCCGTGATCGCGCCGCACCAGATGCAGGCACACGTCGAGCCCCGCCGCCGCGCCCGCCGAGGTGAGAACGTTTCCGTCGTCCACGTAGAGCACGTCGGGATCGAGGCGCACGCGCGGGAAGGTGCGCCGGAACACTCCGGCCTGATTCCAGTGCGTGGTGGCCGGGCGACCGTCGAGCAGTCCCGCGGCCGCGGCCACGAACGCGCCGGTGCAGATCGCGACGATTCTGGCTCCCGGCCGGATCTGCGCGAACGCGTCGAGCACCGGTTGCGGCAACGTGCCGGTGAGAGCCGTCGTGATATCGCAGGCGGGCAGCACGACCGTGTCGGCGTTCCGCAGGGCCGTGCTGTCGTGTGCCACGGCGATGTCGAAATCCGCGGCGCTGCGCACCGGACGACCGTCGATCGAGCAGGTGACCACGTCGTATCTGCCCGCGGCGCTACCGAACACCCGATTCGGGATACCGAGTTCGAAGGGGTAGACCCCATCCAATGCCAGCACCACCACGCGGTGCGTAGCCGCCGAGTCCACCATGGCACGATCATATCGAAGAATGGCAATCGTGCCATTTTCCTCGCCCGCAACTCCCGGCAGGCTGACAGCCGTGAACGACATCGACAGCCCCGCGACCATGCGCGCGATCAGCCAGCAGACCCTCGGCGGTCCCGAGGTACTCACCGAAGTGCGGCTTCCGCAACCGGTTCCGGGTCCCGGTCAGATCCTGATCCGGGTGCACGCCGCCGGACTCAACCCGACCGATTGGCGCCACCGCGCAACCGCGGGACTGTTCCTGCCCGAGCCGCCGTTCGTCCTCGGCTGGGACGTCTCCGGTGAAGTCGCGGCCACCGGCATCGGCGTCACCCTGTTCCGCCCCGGCGACGAGGTGTTCGGCATGCTCCCGTATCCGCACGGTCACGGCTCCTGCGCCGAATACGTCGCGGGCCCGGCCCGCGCCTTCGCCCGCAAACCGGCCGCGCTCGACCACACCCAGGCGGCGGCGATCCCGCTCGCCGCGCTCACCGCCTGGCAGGCGCTCGTCGACACCGCCCACCTGGAAGCCGGGCAACGCGTGCTGATCCACGCGGCCGCGGGCGGCGTCGGCCACTTCGCGGTACAGATCGCGAAGGCGCGCGGGGCCCACGTCATCGGCACGGCCAGTGCGCCCAACCACGCGTTCTTGCGCGGGATCGGCGCCGACGAGGTGATCGACTACCGCACGACCGACGTCGCAGAGGCGGTCCGCGATGTCGACGTGGTGCTGGACTCGATCGACGACGACAACAGCATCCGGTCCCTGCGCACGCTGCGCCCCGGCGGGCTCCTGGTCACGCTACGGGCGTTCGGCGCGGCCGACCTCGCGAGCGAGGCGGAGGCCCTGGGCGTCCGCGCGATCCGGCTGCTGGTGGAACACGATCACGCCGGCATGCTCGCCCTCGCCGGTCTGGTCGAATCCGGCGCGCTGCGCCCGGCGGTCGCCGGAACGTTCCCGCTGTCGAAGGCAGGCGAAGCGCACGCAGCGGGCGATACGGGGCGAACCGTCGGCAAATTGGTACTCACTGTGCCCTGAAATGTGCCACGATCAGGCCGTTCACGCTTCTACCATCCGAGGATGAGCATTGGTGCAAAAGCTGTCCTCGAAGGCGGGCCGCAAGATCTGCCCGCGCGCATCGTCCCGATCACCCCGCCCGGAGTGGAATTGAAGGTGCCGTATCACGGCGGATACGAGCACTTCAAGGTCACCCAGCGGGAACAGGACACCCCGGAGGGGCGGCTGCGCGTGTACGAATGGTGCGATCGCACGAAGATCGCGGAGTGAGCCGGCCTGGCGCACTCGGGGGCGGCGACCCGCCCCCGGTCGCGCGATTCTGACCGAGTTCGACTCACATCTCGGACAAAAGCGTAACCAACTGGTTACGCTTTTGTCCTGGACGAAGTAGCCGGCGCGATCGCCGGGCACTTCGCGATCAGCCGCCCCGCCGTGAGCCGGCATCTGCGGGTACTGCGCGAAAGCGGGCTGGTCCGCGACGAACTCGTCGGCCGGGAACGCTTCTACGTGCTCGACGTCGGCCAGCTCGCGGCGCTCACCGAGTGGCTCGCGCGATTCCAGCCACCGGCCACCTGGGCCCACCACCTCGACGCACTCGAGACCGAGGTCTACCGAACCAGACGAGAGCGCCGTTCCGGCAGCCCGGACACGATCCAGAGCACTGCCTGAGCGGTACAACCCGGAGGCGGTTGCCCACCGTCATGGGAGTACTACTTGGACATGCTCGGGGCGGCCCGTGCACAGACCGACCGCCCCGATTTCGCCCACTACTATCCCGCCATGCAGGAGTACTACGCGCGCCTGGTCGACTAGTCGTCGAGCTGAGCGAGCACCTCGTCCGGGATGTCGACGTTGGTGTAGACGTTCTGCACGTCGTCACTGTCCTCGAGCGCGTCCACGAGTTTGATCACCTTGCGGGCGCCGTCGGCGTCCACCGCGACCGACACCGAGGGCTGGAAACCCGACTCGGCGGAGTCGTAGTCGATCCCGGCGCTCTGCAACGCGGTGCGCACCGCGATCAGATCCCCCGGCTCGCTGATGATTTCGAACGACTCACCGAGATCGTTCACCTCCTCGGCGCCCGCGTCGAGCACCGCCAGCAACACATCGTCTTCGGACAGGCCGTTCTTCTCCAGGGTGACGACGCCCTTGCGATGGAACAGGTAGGCCACCGAGCCCGGGTCGGCCATGTTGCCGCCGTTGCGCGTCATCGCGACCCGCACCTCGCCCGCGGCCCGGTTGCGGTTGTCGGTGAGGCATTCGATCAGCACGGCGACACCGTTGGGTCCGTAGCCCTCGTACATGATCGTCTGCCAGTCGGCGCCGCCGGCTTCCTCGCCGCCGCCGCGCTTGCGAGCCCGCTCGATGTTGTCGTTGGGGACCGACGACTTCTTCGCCTTCTGGATGGCGTCGTACAGCGTCGGGTTGCCATCCGGGTCACCGCCACCGGTCCGGGCCGCCACCTCGATGTTCTTGATCAACTTCGCGAACAGCTTGCCGCGCTTGGCGTCGATCGCAGCCTTCTTGTGCTTGGTGGTGGCCCATTTGGAGTGGCCGCTCATTCCCTACTTCCTTCAGGTCGGAGGCACGTCTGGTGGTGTGTACGGTACCGGCACGGCCGGGCGGACAACTTCCCCAGCCTACTCGGGCGGCCGCTACGGCCGTGCGCAGCGGCCCGATCTACGCGCCTGCGAGCCCCGCTGGACTTCGCCGGCCGCACCCTCACGCCGAGCGGACCATCTCCACGAACATCCGGTGCACCCGCAGATCGCCGGTCACTTCGGGGTGGAAAGACGTGGCCAGCACGTTGCCCTGCCGCACCGCGACGATCCGGCCCGCCGCGGGGCCGTGCGGCACCGTGGCCAGAACGTCGACGCCCTCGCCCGCCCGCTCGACCCACGGCGCCCGGATGAACACCGCCCGGACCGGGCCGTCGGTCAGTCCGGCGAACGACAGGTCGGTTTCGAACGAGTCGACCTGGCGGCCGAACGCGTTGCGCCGCACCGTCATATCGATACCGGACAGATTTTTGGCATCCGGGCGGGTGTCGAGCACCTCGGAGGCCAGCAGGATCATGCCCGCGCAGGAACCGAACGCGGGCATGCCCTCGCGCAGCCGCGCGCGCAGCGGCTCCAGCAATTCGAAGGCCTCCAGCAACTTGCTGATCGCGGTCGACTCGCCGCCGGGCAGCACGAGCGCGTCCACGGCCGCGAGTTCCGGCTCGCGCCGGACCAGCACGGGCTCGGCGCCGCAGCGGGCGAGCGCGGCCACGTGCTCCCGGACGTCGCCTTGCAGCGCGAGCACGCCGATGGTGGGACGGGACTGCGCCTGTCCGGTGTCGGCGGCGGGTGCGGCGACCGAGGTAGCGTTCACGCCGGAAAGCTTACGAGCCCTGCTGATGTGGGCCCGCTCACGGTCACCTGCCGCGCGTGCCCCGTCTGCGCCGGGATCAGTCCTCGCGCATCGTCCGGATGAGGCCTTCCTGCACCACGGCGGCGACCAGCTTGCCGTCCCGGGTGAAGATCTTGCCGCCGGTCAGACCCCGGCCGAACCCGGCGGACGGTGAGGACTGGTCGTAGAGCAGCCACTCGTCGGCGCGGAAGGGCCGCAGGAACCACATGGCGTGATCGAGCGAGGCGTTCTGGGTCGGCTCGTCGGGATGGATGACCTTCGAGGAACCCAGCAGGGTCATGTCGCTCATGTAGGCCAGGGTGCAGACGTGCACCAGCGGATCGTCGGGCAGCAGATGCCGGTAGCGGAACCACACCTGCTGCTGGGAGACCACGCCGTCGCGGCGGGACACGTTCTCCTGCGGGACCATGCGGATGTCCCAGTGCTCCCATTCGCGCATCGCCCACAGCCGTTCGGGCGTCATCGTGGTGCTCGCGTCGGGCAGATCTTCCGGCATCGGGACGTCGGGCATGTCGTCCTGGTGTTCCGGTCCCTGGTCACCGACGTGAAACGACGCCGACATGGTGAAGATCGCGGCGCCGTCCTGGATGCCGGTGACCCGCCGGGTGCAGAACGACCGGCCGTCGCGGATGCGCTCGACCTGGTAGACCGTCGGCTCCTGCGGATTGCCCGGACGCAGGAAGTAACCGTGCAGCGAGTGCACCTGGAATCGCGGTTCCACCGTTCGCACCGCGGACACGAGCGCCTGGCCGGCAACCTGGCCGCCGAACGTGCGCGGGAGCTGGGTCTTGGTGGACGCGCCACGGAAGATGTCCCGCTCCAGCCGCTCTATCTCCAGCGCCTCTTCGATTGTCGCCATGCGGTGAGATTATCCCGGCCGCTCACGGCTTCGCCGGTCGGCCGCCGGTGAACGCCCGGCAACGCTCCCGCCCCCCGGCCGCCGCGATTTTGCTGAGATGGACGGGTGCCACGCTTCCTGCCCATCACACCCGACAGCCTCGTCGAGCAGGTGACCCGTCCCGTCCTGACCGCGACCTCGCACACGGTGATCGCCGTCGACGGTGCGGACGCCGCCGAGCCGGTGGCACTCGCCCACCGGATCATCGAGGCGCTGCGCGACGCGGGCCGGTCGGCCGATGTGGTCTCCCTGCACGATTACGTGCGACCCGCGTCCCTGCGCATGGAGTTCGGCCGCACCGACGAGATGTCCTATCGCACCGCGTGGTTCGACTATGCCGCGCTGCGCCGCGAAGTGATCGACGCGCTCCGCGGGCACGGCCGGTGGCTACCCGCCCTCTGGGACGAAGCCGCCGACCGCTCCGCGCGCGCCGCGATCCGGACGGCGCCACCCGCGACCACCCTCGTCGTCGCGGGTCCCATGCTCGCGGGCCGCCACCTCGACGCCGACGTGACCCTTCGACTGGACCTGTCCGAAGCCGCGCTTCTCCGCCGCACCCCGCCCGAGGCGCAGTGGACCATCCCCGCCCTCCTGCGCCACGACGCCGAGAACCCCTTCACACCAACGTTCTTCGTCCGCTGGGATCACCCTGAGCGACCAGCGCTTCGAGCCGTGGAGGACCAGCCGGAGTAGGCCCGGGCCGTCTTCGCCGGTTCCCCCCGATACCCGATGAGCGACCGGGGGGATGGACATAGCTGGATGCGCATAGGCGCGTATCCGCATGTGGCTTATCGGCCACCGGTCACACCAGCCGATGCCCCCCATCCACGTGCAGAACGGTGCCGGTGATGAAGGGATTCCGCATCACGCCGAGCATCGCCTGCGCGATATCGGACGGACGCCCGATGCGACCGACGGGCAGGCGGGCGGCGAGCTGCTGGTGACGTTCGGTCTTCGCGGGCCCGGCGATGGTGTCCCAGATCGGGGTGTCGACCCACCCGGGTGAGACCACGTTGACCCGGACCGGGCCGAGCTCGAGGGCCAGGGCGTAGGCCAGCGAGGCGAGCGCGCCGTTGACGGCGGCCACCATGGCGCCGCCCACTGCGGGCCGATAGGCCGCGACGCCGGAGGTGAAGGTCACCGAACCGCCGGCCACCACCTGGGCGTGCTTGGCCAGCAGCGCGGGGCCGATCAGCTTGGACGCCCACAAGTTCTGGACCAGCTCGGGGTCGAACCCGGCCAGCGGCTGATAGGCGCCGGTGACGTCGGCCGCGGTGGTGACGACGTGATCGACCGGTTCCTGTTCGGCGAACAAACGCTCCAGGTCCGCCTCGCGCGTGATGTCCGCGACCACCGAGCGCACCGTGCCCGGCCCCTCGGACAGGGTGCGCTTCGCGGCAGCCAGCCGTTCGGCGGAACGACCGGCGATGGTGACCTCCGCGCCGTCGGCGACCAGTGCGGCCGCCAGCGCCAATCCCATGCCGGAGCTGCCGCCGACGACGACGGCACGTTCGGGTGTTGTCCTGCTTGCTGTCATGGCTCCAGCCGACCATCGCCGCGGCCGAGTGTCCATGTCGCGCTGCCGAATACGTCTTAGCCCGGGCCTAACATCGCAGGCCCGGGCGCCGATCCGGGCCGCACGGGGCGACACACTTCATCACCTTGCGCGGCAGGCCGTTCCCGACCATCAGGGGATGCAGGCCGGGGATTGCTGATTCAGGTTGGCCAGCGCCTGGCACGCCCACGTCTTCTGGACTTTCCACTTGCCGCCGTCCAGCACGAACGGTACGTCGACCAGGTTCTCCTGCCCGTTGATGACGAACTTGGCCTGTGCGGTGACACTGTCACCGAAGGCGGTCACTCCGGTGACCACCGCCGTGGCGTTCGCCTGCCGGAACGCTTCGGCCAAACGGTTGGGCAGGCCGGGGTCGGCTTCGATGCCCTGCACGGAGTCGAGCTTCTGCTCGTTCGGCACCGCGGGGTCGAGCGCTTTCTGCAACAGGGCGTTGAGCTCGTCGACGGTGGGCGGGGCGGGTGTGGCGGCCGTCGCCGAGGCGCCGGCTGTCGTGCGCGTGGCCTTGGGCGAGTCGCTCTTGTCGTCGCTGCCGCAGGCGGCGAGGCTCACGGCGGCCACGAGGGCCAGTCCCGCTGCTGCGATGCGTCCGGTCTTGAGAAGCTTCAACTGTTCGTCCTTTGCGTTCGGATCGATCCGACGGTGAGAGGGCGCGAAATGGCCTGGAAGGCCATCGAATGGCGAAGCTACTGAGCGTGATTGTGGAAACCATGAGACGACCTTGCGGCCGCCGTAAGAGTTGAACCTAGCACCGGAAGCGGGCCGCGCGGTCTATTCCGCCGACAGTTCACCCGTCAGCGCGGCGATCAGCGCCGCGACGGCGGGATCGCGCACCGCCGCGCGCCAGGCGACCGCGTACGTCACCCACAGTGGCGCGCCGCGCAGCGGCCGCCAGACCAGACCGGCCAGTCCGTCCACGCGCGACGAACCGAGCCCGATCACGTCGGGCCGCGACGGCAGCACCGCGAGCATCTGCGCATGCCCTATGGCACTGTCGCTCAGCCGCACCTCTGCGCCGTGTTCGGCGAGCGCGCGCAACAGCGAATCATGCAGCCGCGGAGCGGATTCGCGCGCGAACAAGATCAGCTCGTGACCGCTGAGCTCGGCCGGGTCGAGCAGCGCCGCGCCCGCCAGCGGATGCCGCTCGGACATCACCACGCCCAGTTCCTCGCGAGCCACCGCGCGCTGCGCGAAGCGTTCGGGCAGCTCCACCGGGGTGCGCAGGAGCGCGAGATCGACTTCGTCGTCATCGAGGAAGCGCACCTGATCGGCGGTGGTCCCACCGGTGAGTACCAGCCGGGCGCCCGGCAACGCGGCGGTGAGCAGGCTGCCGATGCGGGTTGGCAGCCAGGGCGGGACGCCGTTCAACAGCCCGAGACGCAGTACCGGAGCGCCTGCCGCGGCGGCGCGCCTGGTCTGCCGGACAGCTTCGTCCATCGCGCGCAGCGCGTCCTTGCCGGAACGCAGCAGCGCCGCTCCCGCGGCCGTCAGCTCCACTCGCGGCTCCCGGACCAGCAGTGGACCGCCCAGCTCCCGCTCCAGCACCTTGATCTGCTGGCTGAGCGTGGGCGTCGAGATGAACAATCGCTCCGCGGCCCGGCGGAAGTGCAACTCCTCCGCCAGGACCACGAAGTACCGCAGCTGCCGCAACTCCACGCGGCAGACGCTACCGGCCGGGGATCACCAGCCGCGCTCGGCCAAGCGGTGCGGCTGAGCGATCTCCTCGACGTTGATACCGACCATGGCCTCGCCGAGACCGCGCGACACCTTGGCCAGCACATCCGGATCGTCGTAGAAGGTGGTGGCCTTGACGATGGCGGCGGCGCGCTGGGCCGGGTTGCCGGACTTGAAGATGCCCGACCCCACGAACACGCCCTCGGCGCCGAGCTGCATCATCATCGCGGCGTCGGCGGGGGTGGCGATGCCGCCCGCGGTGAACAGCACGACCGGCAGCTTGCCCGTCTCGGCGATCTCGCGGACCAGCTCGTAGGGGGCCTGCAACTCCTTGGCCGCGACGAACAGCTCGTCCTCGGGCAGCGACGACAGCCTGCGGATCTCCTGCCGGATCTTGCGCATGTGCGTCGTCGCGTTGGACACGTCGCCGGTGCCTGCCTCGCCCTTGGATCGAATCATGGCCGCGCCCTCGGTGATCCGGCGCAGCGCCTCACCGAGGTTGGTGGCGCCGCAGACGAACGGCACGGTGAAGTTCCACTTGTCGATGTGGTTGGCGTAGTCGGCGGGGGTGAGCACCTCGGACTCGTCGATGTAGTCGACACCGAGGCTCTGCAGGATCTGTGCCTCCACGAAGTGGCCGATCCGGGCCTTCGCCATGACCGGAATGGACACCGCCGAGATGATGCCCTCGATCATGTCCGGATCGCTCATCCGGGACACGCCGCCCTGGGCACGGATGTCGGCGGGCACCCGCTCCAGCGCCATCACCGCGACCGCGCCGGCGTCCTCGGCGATCTTGGCCTGCTCCGGCGTGACGACATCCATGATCACCCCGCCCTTGAGCATCTCGGCCATGCCGCGCTTCACGCGGGCGGTACCGACGGTCTGGGTGGTCTCGGGGGTGGTCACGGCAAACTCCTCCAGGCATACGCGCCAAATCGATCACTCGGGTCGAACGCCACGATTCTAGGTGGCCGCATAAGGCCACTTGATAGCCAGTTGGAGTGCACTGGCCTGGTGTGATCTCGGTTATGGCGCCCTGGGTCGGGAGGCCGCGGCGGGGGCGCGGTCCCGGCGGCGTACTGGACTGCCCGGCACGCGCCGGGCGCCGGATCACAGCGGACCGACCACCAGCAACGTTGCCCAGTACTCCGCCGCCGCGGGACCGATCAGCGGCAAAAGGAAATCGAACAGCAGGTACGACATGAACCAACTACCTCCACAACCGAGCAGGAACGCCCCGCCGTCAGCGGGACCACGACACCGAGATGGCACGCGTCCCTGTCAGCAGTACCCTCCGGCGCCCCGAATCATCGCGACGGTATCACGATCGTGAAACACATCACACCCGTTCCGCCGCCGGTCAGCGAATGGAGCGGACCTCCGGATCGGCGGTCCCCGAAGCCGCCTCGGCCGCTTCGGCGAGCAACTCGTCCAGGTGATATGGGTAGACCGTCTCGCCGGAGCGGTCCAGCGCGGCGATGTCGGCCGCGGTGCACCATCGATGTCCGGTGATGGAGCGGCGTTCGATCAGGGTCTGATTCGCCGCGTGCGGTTCGAAACCCCGCCCTCGCAGCGCGAAGAACAATTCCTCGGAGCGGATCAGCTCACCGTCGAACGGGAAGACCGCGACGCGCCGCCAGATCGGGCCGCGCAGGTCGGCCGGATCCGCGCGGTACCCGGTCTCCTCGTACAGTTCCCGTACCGCGGCCGTGCGCAGGCTCTCCCCCGGCTCCACGCCGCCGCCGACGGTGAACCAGAACGACACCTCCGGCGTCTTCGGGTCGTTGCCCCGCATCAGCAGGGTCCGGTCGTTCTCGTCGAACAGCACGACCCGCGCGGTGGTGCGGATGGTGTCGACCGCCAGCCCCGTGGACGCGGCGGGAGTGGCGCGCTCGGTGATCTCGAAGTAGGACGGCAGCGGCGCGGTACCGCCGAGGTGCAGGATGCGGACCGGGCGGCGCGTGCGCAGCGCCAGCGTGTCGCGCACGGCGTCGTTGTGGAAGCGCCGGGCGATGAGCACCCGGGCCTCGGCGTCGGCCAGTTCGGCGACCAACTGCGGGCGCAGCGTGCCGATGTCCACTGCCGACAGCGCGGAGGACAGCCGGTTCTCCACGGTCTCGCGTTCGGCGCGACCGGCGCGCTCGGCCCGGTCCGCGAGTGCCGACAGCTGTCTGGCCTGTTCCGTCATGGCCGGATCGGACACCGGGCCCGCGATCGCCATCGCGACCGACCGGGCCACCACCGCCCGCCGGGCCAGCGCCGCGTCGAGCGCCTGCCAGGACTGGTCGGAGCGCACGTGCAGCCGGTCGAGCCGGTTGGCGGTGGAGTACGCCCACAGACCGATCGCCACGACGACCGCGGCGATCAGCGCGAGGACCAGCACGGTCGTCGCGGAGAAGGTGATCATCCGGCGGCCCGCACTCTCGTGTCGCCGACGGTCACCGTCTCGTAGACGCGCAGGATCTGTTCGGCCACCACCGGCCAGTCGTATTCGCCGACCACCTGTGTCGCGGTGTGCACCAGAGATTCTCTGCGCACCTCGTCGGTGAGCACGCTGTGCAGCGCGGCCGCCAGGGCCGCCGAATCACCGACCGGCACCAGCATCCCTGCCGTGCCGTCCCGCAGCACGCGGCGGAAGGCGTCGAGCTCGCTGGCCACGACCGCCGTGCCCGCCGCCATCGCCTCGATCAGGATGATGCCGAAACTCTCCCCGCCCAGGTTGGGCGCGACATACACGTCGGCGCTCCGCATCGCCGAAGCCTTCTCCTCGTCGGACACCTGGCCGAGGAAGCGCAGGTGCCCCGACAGCTCGCCCGCTTCGCGGCGCAGCCGGTCCTCGTCGCCGCGGCCGACGATCAGGATCTCGACCTCGGGATGCCTGCGCACCAGCTCGGGCAGCGCGCCGAGCAGCACGTCCATGCCCTTGCGCGGCTCGTCGTAGCGTCCCAGGAACAGCACCGTCCCCCCGGGACGCGGATAGCCCGGCAGCATCGGCGCGCGGGCGAACGCCGGGACGTCGACGCCATTGGGAATCTCCACCGCGTCCGAGCCCAGCGCCTCGACCTGCCAGCGGCGCGCCAGCTCGGACACCGCGATGCGGCCGGCGATCTTCTCGTGATACGGCCGCAGAACGCCCTGGAAAGTGCTCAGCACCAAGGATTTCGTCGTCGAGGTATGGAACGTCGCGACGATCGGGCCCTCGGCGATCTTCAGCGCGAGCATGGACAGACTCGGCGCGTTCGGTTCGTGGATGTGCAGCACATCGAAGTCGTTGCCGTCGATCCAGCGGCGGATCCTGGCATAGGCCATGGGCCCGAACGACAGCCGGGCCACCGACCCGTTGTAGGGGATCGCCACCGCGCGCCCCGCCGACACCACGAATTCCGGCAGCGGCGTGCCCTCGGACGCGGGGGCCAGGACGCTCACCCTGTGCCCGCGTTCGAGGAATACCCGCGCCAGTTCGACCACATGCGCCTGCACCCCGCCGGGGACGTCGAACGAATAGGGGCAGACCATGCCGATCTTCATGGCGACACGTCTCCCTGCTCGACCTCGAGGCTCGCCTGCGCGGTGGCGATCTTGGCGCGCCGCTGGGGCGAGAGATCGCTCTCCCACAATGGTTGCAGCATGTGCCAATCCGCGGGATGCTCGGCGATATTCGCCGCGAAACAATCAGCCAGCGCCTGGGTGGCCGCGGCCACGCCGCCGGAAACATTCACCGGCGGTTCGACTTTCAGTCCCCAGTCCTCGCGGCCATCGGCGTCGGTCTCGAACCAGGCGTGCACCGGCAGCAGCGCCGCGCCGGTCTCGATGGCCAGTTTCGCCGCGCCCGCGGGCATCCAGGTGCGCTCACCGAAGAACCGGACGGGAACGCCCTTGCCGGTGAGATCGCGTTCACCCATCAGGCACACGATCTTGTTCTGCCGCAGCCGCTCCGCCAGCCGGCCGAACGGTGGTTGCTCGCCACCGGTCAGCGGGAACACCTCGAAGCCGAGGCTCTCCCGGAAGGCGACGAACCGCTCGAACAGCGATTCCGGTTTCAGCCGCTCGGCCACCGTGGTGAGGCCCCCGTAGTGCTGCACCAGCCAGACGCCCGCCATGTCCCAGTTGCCGGAGTGCGGCAGCACGAAGACCACGCCCCGCCCGTCGGCGAGCGCGGCATCCAGGTGTTGCAGCCCGTCGACGTAATAGTCGATCGCGGCATGGTCCATCGTGGGCAGCCGGAAGGCCTCGCGCCAGTACCGCGCGTAGGACCGCGTACTGGCACGGATCAGGTCGTCCGGCACGTCCGCCGGAAGCACGCCGAGCACGCGCGCCAGGTTGCGCCGCAATTGGTTCGGCGCGCCGCCCGCGTGGAATTCCCGGTCGGCCCGCCGGGCGACACGGTCGGCGCCCCATTCGAACAGTCGCCGGGCCGTAGGCTCCGGCAGCGCACGCACCAGCCGCCATCCCGCCGCGTAACCGGCGGCGCCGATCTGCTCCCCGATAGTCATCCGCACTCCCGCGCCGCGAATCCGCAATCCGTCGTCCCCTCTGTCCGGACGCCACCGCGCATCGGTCGGCGCCCTGTCCCGGGTGAGATCACGACGGAAGTCCTGTGGTGCCCGCTGTTCCGGCGCTCGGGCTCTGCGGCCGGCCGGCCGGGATCACGGTGCGCGCCCCCGGTGAGTTGCGCACGGCCAGCACCCGCTGACCGACGGTGACGATGCTGAGCACCGCGAGGATCCACATGGCGACGTGCACGGCGTAGGTGAGCCACTCGATGCCCCAGTAACCGCCGATCCCGGTGAATCCGGCACCCACCAGCACGATGATCAGCCGGTCCGGTCGCTCGATGATGCCGCCGTCCGCGGACAGCCCGCTGGCCTCGGCGCGCGCCTTGGCATAGGAGATCACCTGCGAGGTCACCAGGACGACGAGCGTCGCGGCGAACAGCGGCCGGTGCTGCTCATGGAAGACCGCCCACCAGGCCAGCCCGGCGAAGATGGCGCCGTCGGCCAGCCGGTCGCAGGTGGCGTCCAGCACGGCGCCGTATTTCGTGCCGCCGCCGCGCGCCCTGGCCATGGCCCCGTCCAGCATGTCGAACATGACGAACAACCAGATCACCATGGTTCCCCAGAACAGGTGTCCGGTCGGGAAGAGCGTGACCGCCGCGACGATGGAGGCGGTCGTGCCGATCAGCGTCATGGCGTCGGGTGTGAGTCCCGTGGCGACCAGCGCCCGGCCCAGCGGAGCCGTCGCCTTGGCGAACGTCTCGCGGCCGAAGAAGCTCAGCACGGCCGCTCCGCCCGGTCGCTCATCTACGCCTCCTTCCAGGCCGCCGACAGCAGCGCCCTGGTCTCCCGCAGCAGCTGCGGCATCACCTTCGCCCCGCCGATGACGGTGATGAAGTTCGCGTCGCCACCCCAGCGCGGCACGATGTGCTGGTGCAGGTGGTCGGCCAGCGACCCACCGGCCACCCCGCCGAGATTGAGCCCGACGTTGAAACCGTGCGGCCGGGACACCTTCTTCATCACCCGGATCGCCTGCTGGGTGAAGGTCATCAGTTCGGCGCTCTCCGCCTCGGTGAGGTCCTCCAGGTTCGCCACTTTGCGGTACGGCACCACCATCATGTGGCCCGGGTTGTACGGGTACAGGTTGAGCACGGCGTACACCAGCTCGCCCCGGGCGACGACCAATCCGTCCTCGTCGGACATCTTGGGGATGTCGGTGAAGGGATGGCCGGTCGAATCCTTGGGACCGGTCGCCGCCTCCGCGATGTAGGACATGCGATAGGGCGTCCACAGCCGCAGCAGCCGGTCCGGTTCTCCGGCGCCGGTGTCCACGATGCTGCCCGGCTCGGCCGAGGTCGCGGTCCCCTCCAGATCCGCGAGCCCGTCCGGCACCGTACGCTCGCTCATACCCCACCCTTGTTCGCGGAACGGATCTGGAAACCCTCGGCCGTCGGCGACGCGTTCTCCCGATGGGCGATCCACGCGACGATGGTGGCCACCGCGTCGTCGACCGGCACGCCGTTGACCTGGGTGCCGTCGCGGAAGCGGAAGCTCACGGCGCCGGCGCTCACGTCGCGCTCACCGGCGAGCAGCATGAACGGCACCTTCTGGGCGGTGTTGTTGAAGATCTTCTTCTGCATCCGGTCGTCGCTGCGATCCACCTGCGCGCGCACGCCCTCGTCCTGCAGCCGTTCGATCACCCGATCCAGGTGCGGAGCGAAGGTTTCCGCCACCGGGATGCCCACGACCTGCACCGGCGACAACCAGGCCGGGAACGCGCCCGCGTAGTGCTCGGTGAGCACACCGAAGAAGCGCTCGATCGAGCCGAACAGGGCGCGGTGGATCATGACCGGCCGCTGCTTGGTGCCGTCGGAGGCGGTGTACTCCAGGTCGAAGCGCTCGGGCAGGTTGAAGTCCAGCTGGATGGTCGACATCTGCCAGGTTCGGCCCAGCGCGTCCTTGGCCTGCACGGAGATCTTCGGACCGTAGAAGGCGGCGCCGCCGGGATCGGGCACCAGCTCCAGGCCGGAGGCCGAGGCGACCTTCGACAGGGTCTCGGTGGCCTCCTCCCAGATCTCGTCGGAGCCGACGAACTTCTTCGGGTCCTTGGTGGACAGCTCGAGGTAGAAGTCGTCGAGGCCGTAGTCCTTCAGCAGATCCAGCACGAACCGCAGCGTGTCGGTCAGTTCGCTGTGCATCTGCTCTTTGGTGCAGTAGATGTGCGCGTCGTCCTGCGTCATGCCGCGCACCCGGGTCAGGCCGTGCACCACGCCGGACTTCTCGTACCGATAGACCGAGCCGAACTCGAACAGCCGCAGCGGCAGCTCTCGGTACGATCGGCCGCGGGCACGGAAGATCAGGTTGTGCATCGGGCAGTTCATCGGCTTGACGTAGTAGTCCTGACCGGGCTTGCGGACGGTGCCGTCGTCGTTCAGCTCGGCGTCCAGGTGCATCGCCGGGAACATGCCGTCGCGGTACCAGTCCAGGTGGCCGGAGACCTCGAACAGATGCCCCTTGGTGATATGCGGGGTGTTGACGAACTCGTAGCCCGCCGCGACGTGCCTGCGGCGCGAGTACTCCTCGAGTTCCTTGCGGATGATGCCGCCCTTGGGGTGGAACACCGGAAGACCGGAACCGAGTTCGTCGGGGAAGCTGAACAGGTCCAGCTCGAGCCCGAGCTTGCGGTGGTCGCGGCGCTCGGCTTCGGCGAGCAGGTGCAGGTGCTCGTCGAGCGCCTCCTGCGATTCCCACGCGGTGCCGTAGACACGCTGCAGGTCCTCGCGGCTCTGGTCGCCGCGCCAGTAGGCGGCCGAACTGCGGGTCAGTTTGAAGGCAGGAATGAACTTGGTGGTGGGGATGTGCGGACCGCGGCACAGATCGCCCCAGATCTTCTCGCCGGTACGCGGATCCAAGTTGTCGTAGATGGTCAGCTCTTTGCCGCCGACCTCCATGACCTCCGGGTCGTCGATGCCGGACTTGTCGCTGATCAGCTCCAGTTTGAACGGCTCACCGGCCAGCTCGGCCCTGGCCTCGTCGACCTCGACCACCCGGCGGGAGAACCGCTGCGCGCCCTTGACGATCTTCTTCATCCGGGATTCCAGCTTCGCCAGATCCTCCGGAGTGAACGGCCGCTCGACGCGGAAGTCGTAGTAGAACCCGTCCTTGATGTAGGGACCGATGCCCAGCTTCGCCCCGGGGAACTCCTGCTGCACCGCCTGGGCGAGGACGTGCGCGGCGGAGTGCCGGATGACGTTGCGGCCGTCGGGAGTATTCGCCGCGACCGGCTCCACGTCGACGTCCGCGTCCGGGGTCCACGACAGGTCCTTGAGTTCGCCGTCCACCCGGACGACGACGACAGTGTCCGGCCCTTTCGTGGGCAGTCCCGCCTCGCGCACCGCGGCGCCCGCCGTCGTCCCGGCCGGCACCCGGACGAGGGCGGCTGGGCTGATGGCGGCTGAGGTGGTCACGGCTGCGCTCTCCTTGGCGTTCGTGGGTGCGGGCGGGGTCCCGCCCGATGGTGGCCGATCGCATGTTCGTCCGGCGCGACCATGCTACTGTCCCGCCGCGCAGGCCCGCCCCTCCGGGTTTTCGGCCGTACGAGTCGGGCGGCACGGGATTTGCGTTCCGGTCGCCGCCGGGTGGCCCTTGCTCCGGGCGCGCTCGGCGGGTCGCGGCGGAGGCGGAAAGATCTGCTCACACCCCGCCGGTGGTCAGCTCTCGGCGGCGAGGCCGGCGAGCAGGGCGATTCGTTCGGCGGCCGGGCGTTTCGGGCAGCTGGTGCACATCTCGCAGCCGGGGACTTCGAACACCAGGCAGCAGGAGATCCGCCGTACGAATGTGCGTCCGCCGATCTCGACGAAGCGCGGAACCGATAGTTTGCCGCCGATCTCGGCGGCCAGCCGCGCCCCCGCGTCGGCGGAACCCGCGTCGAGCGCGCGGTTGCCGATCGCGTCGGCGACGATCGCCCACAAGGCTGGGACGCCGGCACCCGACACCCGGGCGACCGGTGGGATGACGGTCGCGAGCGTCCCGTGCAGGGCCGCCGCGCCGCCGGCCGGGTCGCCGGCCGGCGGCATGCGCACGCGCTCGATGCCGCCGTCGGGGCGAATCTCGCAATCCAGTCGTTCCAGTGCGGCTTCGGGGGCGTCCTCGTCGTGTGCGTACGCCCGCGCGATCTGCTCCACCAGAGCGGAGGCGACCATGCACCACCACAGCGTGCCCGCGATGCGCGGCGATGTGGTCCCCCAGGAATGGCCCATCTCCGCGATACGTGCGCGCAGCCATTCCGGTTGGGTGAGCATGCGCCCCGGAACGGTGGTCACCGTTGCAGGGGGCTGCGCAGCCATTCCCATTCGACTCCGATCCAACTACCCACGAGCCCGAAGGTTCCCAATATCCACAACGTCGCCACGACCAACCCGGCGGTGCCGACCGCGCCGGCCACCTGCACGGCCCGCCCCTGCCGGGAGTACCAGTCCATCAATTGCCGGTATCGGTCCCGCAACCAGCCCAACGTCCTACGCGCCCAGGCGAATTCCGTGGCGAGGATACCGAGCCCGGCGAACACGATCGCCCAGCCCGGGCCGGGATAGGGGATCGCGAGCACCCCGACGGCGAGCACGGCCACACCGACGACGGCGACCACGATCCGGTAGCCGAGATACAGCGTAGGTCGTCGTTCGAGCCCGGTTCGGAAGGCGCGCCAGCGGCTCGGCCGGTCGTCGGTGCTCGTTTCCAGGTCTGCGGTCACGTTTCCCAGGGTACGAGCAGTCCGGCGTACCGAAATTCGTCCGAAGACGGCGATCCCGCCCGGGCACGCCGCCCGGGCGGGATCACTCGTCCGGCCTCGATCACACGAGTTCGGGAGCGGCCTGATGGCCCGCGTCATCGATGTGCGCGATCCCGTTCTCGGTCACCTCGACCACCCGGGCACTGGCGATGTCGAAGAACAGGCCCGACACCGTGACGCCGCGCTCGGCCACCGCCTTGCGCACCGCCGGATGCCCGTGCAGGATCTCGAGCTGCACCGCGACGTTCACCATGGCCAGCTGATCGACCTCGCCGAAACCGGCCTCCCGCGCGGCAGCCGCGACCGGATGGCCCGCGCGGAATCGCTCCAGACTCGGTCGTGCATGCGCGAGCCAAGCGTCCACACCGGGCACCTCGGCGCCGGTGTGCAGCGCCGTCATCGCACCGCAGGAGGAATGCCCGCAGACCACGATCGAGCGGACGTTCAGCTGTTCGAGCGCGAACACCAGTGCGGCTTCCACCGACGCGTCGCCCTCGGCGGGCGCGAGGTTGCCCACGTTGCGGACGGTGAACAGGTCGCCGGGTCCGCTGTTGGTGATGATGTTCGGCACGATCCGGGAGTCCGAGCAGGTCAGGAAGAACGAATCCGGGTCTTGCGTGTCGCGCAGCTCGCCCAGGTGCGGCCGGACGACGTGCGCGTGGCTGCGGTGGTAGGCAGCGACGCCCGCCGCGACCGGATTGGCGTGCCGCTCGTCGCGCCGCCAGGGGCCGAGGATGTCGTCCCAGACCGACCGCGCGAAGCTGCGCGCGGGCGGCTGCGCCCCCGCGTGGGCCATCCTGGCCCCGCCGATCTCTACGAAATCGACACTGCCTCCGTTGTTCACCTGCTGACGGGCGAACTCCTCGATGGCCTCGAACGCCGCGTGATCCAGGAAGTCGACGGTCATCTCCACCGTGACGTCGGCCCCCGGGGGGATCATCGCGAACTGCGCCGACAACTTCGGCAGTGCGAGGAAGGTGGCCGAGCCGTCGATGGTCACCAGCCAGCGCTGCGTACCGGCAACCTGTTCGGCCTTGATCGCCACCCGGACCACCCGCCACAGCAGCAGGCCGAAGGCCAGGCCCAGACCGATCAGCACGCCCTCCAGCAGGTTCAGGAACACCACCCCGAGCACCGTCACGGCGTAGACCAGCAGGTCACCGGTGCGCCGGGCCAGTTTGATGTGGGCCAGTTTGACCAGCTGGGTGCCGATCACGATGAGCAGACCGGCCAGCGCGGCCTTCGGGATCTGCTCCACCACGGAGACCAGCGCCACGGAGAACACCAGCACCCAGACACCGTGCAGCACCGCGGAGGCGCGGCTGTGCGCGCCCGCCTGCACGTTGGTGGCGCTACGCACGATGACGCCGGTGACCGGCAGGCCACCGAGCAGGCCCGACAGCACGTTCGCCGAGCCCTGGCCGATGAGTTCCCGATCGAAGTCGGTCCGCTTGCGCGAGTGCATCTTGTCCACGGCCACCGCCGACAGCAGGCTCTCCACGCTGGCGATCAGGGCGATGGTGAGGATGGCCAGGACCAGGCCCGACCAGTCGCCGCGCGGCAGCGCGGGCAGACCGATGGCGTCGAACAGCGAGCCGTTGAGCACGATGCGCTCGGCATCGAGCGGCAGCACCAGCGACAACACCGTGCCGACGAGCACCGCGACCAGCGGACCCGGCACGACGCGCACCCGGGCGGGCAGGTACTTCCAGCCGAGCATGATCGCGATCACCACCGCGCCGATCAGCGCGCCGCCGCCGTGCAGGGACACCAGCTGACCGGGCAGTTCCACGATGTTGCGCCAAGCCGAGCTGTGCGAGGAACCGCCCAGCAGCACATGGATCTGCTGCAGCGCGATCGTGATGCCGATGCCGGCCAGCATCGCGTGCACCACCACGGGCGCCACGGCGAGCGCCGCCCTGGCCACGCGGCTGAGCCCGAGCAGAATCTGCAGTACACCGGCCGCGAAGACGATGAAACATGTCGTGCGCCAGCCGAACTGGTTGATCGTCTCGGCTACCACCACGGTGAGGCCCGCGGCCGGGCCGCTCACCTGGAGGACCGATCCGCCGAGGGTACCGACGACGATGCCGCCGATCACGGCGGCGATGAGCCCTGCGGCGACGGGGGCTCCGGAGGCGATCGCGATACCGAGCGAAAGTGGTAGCGCGACAAGGAAAACCACGATCGACGAGGGCAGGTCGTGGCGGAGGATTTCGGTGAAACGGTCGGACAATGGTCCGGAACTGCGGCCCGAGCCCGGTGGTGCGGGCACTGACGGTGGCGGGGCTAAATCGTGATCGATAGCCATGACTCTCCTTCGCCGACTCGGCTGATTCGCCGAGGTCGGTTGACGATCAACATGTCCAGCAGGGCACAAGACCGCGAACCGGCATCTCGCGGTGAAGCAGTCCCGACACAGCGATGAGTCGAGATGTAAACGAGTACAAGTCTATTGGTAAAGACTTAGCAAAGCCTGAGAAGTTCGCCGATTGTGTGTCATTCCCCACTGTCTCGTTGTCGTCATCACCGTGACCCGGAACACAACGCCCAGGTCAGACGGTTTCCGCGGTGATCACGCGGCCCTCGTCGCCGAACTCCGCGATGCCGTCGACCATGACCTCGATCACCCGCGCCGTGGCGAGATCGAAGAACAACCCCGACACCGCCACGCCCCGCTCCTCGATCCCCCGGCGCACGACCGGGTGTGCGTGCAGCGTCTCCAGCTGCACCGCGACGTTCACCATGCCCAGCTGGTCCACCGCGCCGAAACCCGCTACGGCTGCCGCGGCGGCCACCGGATGCCCCAGCCGGTAGCGCTCCAGGCTCGGCCGTGCGTGCGCCAGCCAATCGCCGAGTCCCTCCCCCGCCCGCACCTCGCGGTGCAGCGCCTCCATCGCCCCGCAACCGGAATGGCCGCACACCACGACCGCGCGCACATCCAGCCGCTCCAGCGCGTAGATCAGGGCCGCCTCCACCGAGACGTCCCCGCCGCGCGCGGGGACCAGATTGCCCACGTTACGAACGGTGAAGAGGTCGCCCGGTCCGCTGTTGGTGATGACGTTCGGCACGATCCGCGCGTCCGCGCAGGTGAGGAAGAACGAGTCTGCGTCGTGCCGGTGGCGCAGCTTGTCCAGATGCGGGCGCAGCACGTGGGCGTGGCCGCGGTGGTAGGCCGCGATACCGGCCGCGATGCGGTCCTCCCGATTGCCCGAGCGCCGCCACGGGCCGATGACCTGGTCGATGACCTGCCGGAAATGTCCGCGTTCGGGCGGCCCGGCCAAGGCGGTGGCCATCCGCGCGCTGCCGAGTTCGGCGAAGTGCACCGTAGCGCCGGCCGATTCGCGCTCGCGAGCCCATTCGGTGAGGAACTCGTGCGTCGCGTGGTCGAGGAAGTCGACGGTCATCTCGACGGTCACGTCGGCGTCGGCGGGAACCTTCGCCAGTTCCGCGGTCAGTTTCGGCAAGGCCAGGAACGTGCATGTGCCATCGATGGTGACCAGCCATCGGCGCGAGCCCGGAACCGGTGCCGCGACGATCGTCACGCGCACCACCCGCCACAGCAGTAGCGCGAAGGCCAGCACCAGGCCGAGCACCATGCCCTGCAACAGATTCAGGAACACCACACCCAGGACCGTCGCCAGGTATACGTACATTTCGCCGGCCCGCCTGGCCAGCCGGATGTGCGCCAGTTTGATCAGCTGCACGCCGACGAAGATGAGCAGTCCGGCCAGGGCGGCGGTCGGGATCTGCCGCACCAGCCCGGCCAGCGCGACGGCGAACAGCAGGATCCAGATTCCGTGCAGCACGGTCGCCGCCCGGCTGCGGGCGCCGGCGTTCGCGTTCGTGATGCTGCGCACGATGACCGCCGCGATGGGCAGACCACCGAGCAGGCCGGACACCACGTTGGCCGATCCCTGGCCGATCAGTTCCCGGTCGAAGTCGGTGCGGTGGCCCGGCCGCATCTTGTCCACCGCGACGGCCGACAACAGGCTCTCGATGCTCGCGATGAGGGCGATCGTCACCATGGTCGTCACGATCGCGGTCGCGCCGCCGGAGGGGATGGCGGGCAGGCCGAGCGCGTCCACCAACGATCCGTTCAGCACGATGCGCTCGACATGCGCGGGCAGGACGAGCGCCAGCAGCGTGGCGGTGACCACCGCGACGAGGGGGCCGGGGACCCCGCGCACCCATGGCGGCGCGAAGCGCCAGGCGACCAGGATGCCGATCACGACGAGTCCGACCACCAGATCGCCCGTGCGCACCGACATCAGCTGGCGCGGTAGGGCGACCAGCGCCGCGAACGACGAACTCAGCGAATTCCCGCCCAGCAGTACATGGACCTGCTGCAGCGCGATCACCACTCCGATGCCCGCCAGCATGCCGTGCACGACCACCGGGGCGATGGCCAACGCGGCTCGGGCGACCCGGCTCAGCCCGAAGAGGATCTGCAGCACGCCCGCGCCGATGGTGATGAAACAGGTTGCGGCCCAACCGAACTGATGCACACTCTCGGCGACCACCACGGTGAGGCTCGCGGTGGGCCCGCTGACCTGGATCGCGGAGCCGCCGAGCAGTCCGGCCACCACACCGCCGACGACGGCGGCGATCAGGCCCGCGGCGACCGGAGCACCGGCGGCCACCGCCACGCCGAGCGAAAGGGGTAGGGCGACCAGGAAGACCACGATCGAAGCGGGCAGATCGGCACGGCCGATGGCGGTCAGGCGATCGAGCGCGTCGGCGTGCGGCGACGTCCGTGGTGCGGAATCGGTGTCGGGGGACATATTCTCTCCTTCGCCGAGGTGGATGGCCCCGGTTCATCGGTCAAACATGTTCTTGGCATCGAAAGCGAGCGGCGGGCGAAGCTCGAGCCGGTCGGTCCGTCGGCGGAAGCACGGTCCTGCGGCAGCCGGTCGACACGATAGTAAAGACTTCGCAAAGCGCGTGGAAAGGTTTCCGGTCCCGATGACGACAACCGCTACCATAATGTGACCCAGGTCACAGCGCAAGATCCGAGTAGCGGACCTCAGCCATTCGAGTAGGTGAAGTCGAAGACTGCCGACGGCGTAGAGAAGAAAGAAGACCGGGCGGCAATGGCACCGGTCTCGCGTGAAGTAAGTGGTCCCAGCTGGGATCGAACCAGCGACCTTCCGCGTGTGAGGCGGACGCTCTCCCGCTGAGCTATGAGACCTTACGGGGTGCCGGCGGCTGGGATGCCCTCCGGACGAGACGAAACATTAGCACGCGCCACCGGCGGTTCACCAAATCGCCATCCGGGCAGGGACGGTTCAGCCGCCGCCCTCCGCAGGGCGGCGGTCCCACCGACCAGACTTCGAGAAAGGTCAGGCGCCGCCACCGTCGAGCGGGGCAGCCGACTCGGCGCCTCGACCCTCGGGATGGATGTCCGAACGCCTCCCCTCCCCCACGAACCCCACGGGCCACCGGTGTCACAGCACGCCACCTTTCGGATTTCCGCCGTTCTACCAGCGGATTTGTGCCTTTCGCCGAGCGTCCGCTAATGTTCTGTCTCGCACCACGGAGGCCGGAAACGAGCCCCGGGGAGGCAAAATGCGGATGTAGCGCAGCTGGTAGCGCATCACCTTGCCAAGGTGAGGGTCGCGGGTTCGAATCCCGTCATCCGCTCGAGAGGTAGGGCCAGGCAACATTGACGCCGTCCCCCTTTGCGCGGTGGAGTGGCCGAGTGGTGAGGCAACGGCCTGCAAAGCCGTGCACACGGGTTCGATTCCCGTCTCCACCTCGCGCGATTAGCTCAGCGGGAGAGCGCTTCCCTGACACGGAAGAGGTCACTGGTTCAATCCCAGTATCGCGCACCACCGTAGTACCAGGTCAGAGGCACTTTTCGAGGAGACTCGGAAGGTGCCTTTCCTGCTTCGCCCTCCGAACACACACGCAGTACGGACACGATCGAGTAACTCCGAGCTAACGGGAGCAATTCCGGGCTAGTTCTGGCTACTGGACATAGCTGCGCCGAGTAGCACGGCGTGCGCCTCGAGGTCCTTCGGGAACAGGTCGATGTAGACCGACTCCGTGATCGCCGTGGAGGCGTGGCCCATCACGACGAATGCGACGTCGACACCTGGATTCTCGAACAGAAACGCGCCAGCGCGTAAGGGTTCTGTTTCTTTTGCCGTTGTCGCTACTTCAGTCGTCGTAGTCGGAAGGCCAGAAAATCATTGCAGCGATGACGGCCAGCGGGAGCGCGATCACGAACACAAGAGCGGCTTGCGTCGCGCTCATCGCCGTACCCCGCCGAGTGCGGGCCAGCGGCCGAATGACGCACGCGGCGCGGAGCATTCGACGTCGGCCACCGACATCAAGCGGTCCAGCGTTACCGTGTCCACGTGCGCCGAAGACGGGAGCAAGACCACCTCGGCTCCCGAGGACTCGACCTGTTCGACCAGCCCGAGCACGGAAGCGGAATCGGCCAACTTCAGCGGGTATCCCAACCGCCGTGCCAATCTGCGCACTTGCGCTATGTCCCATTCCAATGTCGGTGAGCACGGGTCTATCCATCCGAGCGCGTTCATTCCCCCGCCTTCTGTCCCCTGTCGTTGGTAGGCACCCGCCGCCGGGGATGCGCCGGGGCAACATCGTCGGCATCCGGCGGTGTCCACCCGGCGGCGGGGCTGAAACGACGCTATGCGGGAAGGGTTCGCGCACCTACGTTTTCGGCGTCCGCAGGTGTCCACACCCCAGTTACGCTGGTGTGGTGGAAACCGGGGCGCTCATGCGTGCCGCTCGTGAAGCGGCCGGTATCTCTCTGCGCGTGATGGCGGAACGGTCGTTTTACAGCAAGACCTATCTGTCGGCGATCGAGACCGGGCAGCGCCCCGTGCCCGCCGGAGTGACCGCCGCCTACGAACGGGTCTTGGGAACAACGGACCTGGGCCGACTGACCACCGCCGCAAGGTCGGCTGCGAGCGTGGACGCCAGCGCCCTAGCAGACGTCGCCATGATGCTTTCGTCTACCCGCCGGATCGAGGACGCGGCCGGTGCCCTGGCGGTGCTTCCGGCGGTACGCGGCATGTCCGCCATGTCCGAGCATTTCGCACGCGAAGCACGCACGGCCCGCACCGAGGCGGCGGCGCTCGCCTCCGAGATCACGCAGTACCGGGGTTGGCTCGAACACGCAGTGGGGGCCGACACCGCCGCGCGGCGCAGCCTGACCACGGCTGTGGACCTGGCAGCAGAGTCCCGCGACCCAGACCGACTCGTCCACAGTCTAGGTTTCGCCGGATACGTGGCGTGGAGCGCGACCGGGGACTATGGCGAGGTGATCGCCCTGTCGGACGCCGCGCTGGCGGTCCGTGGCGCGCACCCGGTCCTGGTCGCCTACGCGCGGATGCGCAGGGCCGAACTACTGGCCGCGCGCGGGGAGGCAGGCGAAGCGCTGCGTGCACTCTCCGAGGCCGACGCGGCGACAGACGCGGCGGACGGTATTGAACCGCCCGAAGCCATGTACTGGTGGACACCCGGATTCGGCGGCGTGCAGCGCGGTGGAGTCCTGTCCTTGCTGGGCGACACGGCCAACGCGATCCAGGAAGCATCGGATGGTCTGGCCGAGATGCCCGTCGAGCACCGGCGAACCGAGTGGCTGGCTTCCGCGCTGCGCCGCGTCGACCCGGACATGAACCCGGTCAGCGGGTAATACGGTGCCTGGTCCGCGTACACACAGCACACACCCGATCACCGATGGCAGGACCTCCTCACGTCCGCGAGTGCGGGACCGGTGTCGGTCGGCGGGGCTACGCTGTGGCGCACAGTGCCGGAGCCGAGTCAGGGGGTTGTCGCGTGACGATCAGTGCCGAGGTCGCGCCGGGGGCGGCGCCGGATGACGACGATCCCGAGTCGCTCGATCTGCGCGACGACATCTCATTCGAACTCGAAGAGGTCAACGAGGTGATCGCCGAACTGATCGCCATGCGCGCCGATCAGAAAGCCAAGGACGGCGACTTGCTGACGGCGCGGCTCGGGATCAGCGGAGAAAAGCCCGAGACGCTGGCCCGCATCGGCGCGCGCTACGACCTCTCCCGCGACCGGGTGCGGCAACTGCACACCAAAGCGGTCGGGCAGATGATCCGGATGGCGCAGCTGTCCGGGCATCGCGCCGCCGCGGTGCTGTCCGCGCGCTATCCGCTCGGCGCCAGGGACCGGCAGCTGACGCGCGCGCTGCTGGTGGAGACCTACGCGACCGACAGCGATATCGCGGCGACCGAGCTGTCGTACCTGAAACTGCGGCTGGCCGGGCACGCGGCCGAGGACGCGAAGCGGGTCGCCGGGTTCGTCACCCAGCGCATCGCGGCATGGCAGAAGAAGACCAACCGGCGTCTGGCGAAGCTGCACGACGCCGAGCCGCGCGCGACGAGTCAGCTGAATCCCTGGCTGGACCAGGTCGATTGGCCGAGTACCGGCGCCGCGGCGGCGATCCCCACCGCCTCCGCGCGCACCGTGGACCGCGACGACGACGGCCGCGGGCGCTTCTACCTCGACAAGGTCGGTCGCGACGTGCCGTTCGACTCCGGCTTGGAGGCCAGGCTGCTGTGGATCCTCAACGCCGGCGATCGGGTCGAGACCTTCCAGGAGCATCCGGCGGCGGTCGGCTACGACATCGACGGCGCCGAACGAGTGCACTATCCGAGCATCGTCGCCCGGCTCACCGACGGCCGCACGGTGTTGATCGACGTCGCGCCGCTCGGCCACGTCGGCTTCCACGTCAACCGGGTGAAAGCCGCCGCGAGCCGAGCACACGCGCACGCCAACGGCTGGGGCTGGCTGGTCTGGACCGGCAGTCGCATCGGCATCCCGGATCTGCGCGCACGCCCCGTCGACGCCGCGACCGAGCGGATGCTGCGCGAGCTCGTCGAGCGCGGTCCCGTGCACTGGGCCGCACTCAGCGAGGTGCGCGCGAAGACCGGTCTGGAACTGCTGGACTTCCTGGCGCTGGTGCTGCGCCACGAATTGCGCTGGGACCGGGCGCCCTTCCGGCTCAGCGCACCACCATCGCCGCCGCCAGGAACGTGACGATCAGCAACATCGCACAGATGGTGATCAGCTGCCAGCGGCCGATGGTCACCTCGAGATTGGCGATCGTATTGCGCAAGGCCTTGTCGAGCCGATCGTGATCGGCGATCGTGCGCTGCGCGGTGGCGAGGGCGTCGGCCTGTTTCTGCGCGGCCAGTTCCGCGCGTTCCAGCCGTGTGGTCATCTTCAGCAGATGTTTCTGCTTGTCACGCAACGACTTCCGGGCCATCGCGAGCGCCGTGCGCTGGTTGACCAGTTCCTGGCGCTGCCGGGCTATGACCGTGGCCTGCGTCTTCGTGTGGTACTCCCAGTCGGTCACGGTGGCCCAGCCTCCTGTCCTCTCGTCCCGATAGCCCCAGACGTACTCGTCGCGCACCCAGCCCGCGATGAACTCGCGCAGTTCGACCGGTTCCCGCCGCGGCGCCGCCATCGCGTGCTCGGTGTCCAGCACTCCGGTCACCGCGCGATAATCGCAGGCGGCCGGAGCGAAGTCCGCGATGCCCAGCGCGTGCAGATAGGGCACCCAGTAGCCGGGCGGGCACAGCCACAGCACATCCGTGCAGCCCTCCGCACGCAGCCGCTCGGTGTGCTCCTGGGCGAGTCCACGCTCCACCGGGCCGCTGCGCACCTCGATCGCATACACCCGGTCGCCCTTGCGCCAGTACACGTCCACCGGCAGCGTCCCGATGCGCCGATCCACTTCGGCTTCGTCGGCGCCGTAGGCGAGCAGCCTGCCACACAACCAGTACTTCAACCGCCGCATATCCCACTGCGCGGCGGCACATTCCGGGCACCCGCAGGCATAACCGGCCTTCGACCCGCGCGCACGGCCGGAAGCCTCTCCGATACCCAACTCGGCGAGCATCGCTCGGCGCCCGCAGGCGATCTCCGCCCGCTGCTTCGTTCTCACGCGACCACTCCCCTGCACAACCACCGCAGGCCCGGCGACCTACGCCATAGATCAAGAGTGCGTCAGACTCGGCGACCTCGCCAGCCTCGTCTACCACGCGCTCGGGTGTGCCACGCACATGCCCGATCCACGGAAATGGCATCGCACTCTGCGGCACAAGGGCTTTCATCATGCCACGGAGCGGCAACGGGCCTTCTGATATCGACGAATTGACAGTTGCCGCCATTCCGCGCCGCGCCCGGCCCTCCGCTTCGCGGGCACGGCCTGTCCGCGCGGAGCGACGCGCGGCCACCCGAAGCGTGGGCTCGCGCGGGATGCGGATGGGACGGATAATGTCGGATCGAACGCGTCGGCCCGTTCCGGACAAAGCGGGTCGCGACGTAATCCGCCTGCATGGGGTTGATTTCGGGGGCCTAAGCTGCAGCGATCAGGTCTTGGATCGGTGCACCGCCGATTCTTCGCGAGCCGCGGATGTCCAACTGGGCGGATAGAATCGTCCGGCCGAGTGCGAGCTGGGCCGATACGGGGAAGTGGGTACTGGATGGAGCACGGTCAGCAGACCGGCGAGTCGATCGGCGCGATGCTGTCGAGTATCGCGTCGGCTCTCCGAGAGGTCAGCGAGAAGCTGGACGCGGTCGCGGCCCGCATCGACGGTGCGCAGGCCGTGGTGGGCGAACCGACCGTCGAGGGACGGCTGGCCAAGCTCGAGGCGTGGGCTTTCGGTGCCGGACAAGACATTTCGGGGCTCGACGCCAGAGTGGAACGCCTGGAGTCCGGCGCGGGGCCGAGCCAGGAGGATCGAGAAGCGGCCCACCGCCCGGCTGCCCCGCTACCCCGGGCCGCCGGGAGGCGGTCGAACGCTCGCCGGCCCGAGCACAGCGCGGAACCCACGGCACCGAAAAGCGATCCCCTCGAATCGGCGGGCGCCCGCAACGGCACACCGCGTGAGCCGGTGCACGCGGCGCCCGAGCCGAGTCCCGCGACGCCGGCGAGCTTCCCGCCGGCACGTGAGCCGGCGCTCGAGCCGAGCGCCACGTCCGCACAGAACTTCACCGCACCTCGCGACCCTGCGTCGAACTTCACCGCCCCTCCCGCGCGTGAGCCCGCTTTCACCACACCGACGCCGCGGGAACCCGTCTCGTCCTTCACCGCGCCGCCCTCCCGCGATCCGAGTACCGGCCGGCAAGAGACCCTCCCGGGTTCGCTCGAACCCACCCCCTCCGCGGCCTCGTACTCTCACGGTGAGAATGCCCCCTACGAGAGCATCGTCGCGTCCGCCGCGACCACGAATCACAGCAGTCCGGCCAACGGAGCGGCGCCCGACAGTACGGCCACGGGCCTCACCGGAGCGCATCGCGCCGGCGCGGACGACCGGACACCGGTAGAGAACACGCATGTGGACAAGCTGCAGGCCATGCTGGACGAACTCAAGCGCACGGCGGCGGCTCCGCTGGGCCGCTCCGACCTGTTCGGGCCCACGCCGGGCGACGCGACCGCGAACGGATCTCAGTCCGAGCGCACCGACGCGCAGCGCAGACCGGCCGACTACCGGCTCTCCAGCCCGCCGCCGGTGTCCTGAGCGGATTTGACACGCCGCCGCTTCGGCGGACGCGCCGCGGCCGACGAACGCAGCAGGATCTCCTGCACGAGATCACGCAACCAGCGATGACCCGCGTCGGCGGTGTTGCGCGGGTGCCACGCCAGCCCGATGGCGACCTCGGGCAGCGGCAGCGGTATCTCGAACGCGCCCAAGCCGATCGCGGGCAGTGTGGCGGCGCTCAGCAGGGCGGGCGCTGAGCAGACCAGGTCGCTGCCGCGCACCGCGAACAGCGCGCTGGTCAGGGTCGGCACAGTGGCCACCACCCGCCGGGTACGGCCGTGCAGGGCCAGGCGGTCATCGATCGGGCCGTGCGAACGACCCGTGCGCGAAATGCTCAGGTGCGGCGCGGCGGCGTACGCGGCCACGGTGACGCGATCGGTGACCAGGGGATGGTCGGCGGCGGCTACTCCGATCACGCGGTCGGTGAGCACTCGGCGCACGGCGGTCTCCGGGTCGGTGTGGTCGATCACACCGACCTCGAGGTCGACCCGCCCGTCGCGCAACGCGGCGGTACCCTCCACGGTCTCGGGCAGGAAGCGCAGCGTCACACCCGGCGCTTGGGCCCGCACCGCGGACAGCAGGGGCCCGGCCAGTTCGGTCAGCACCATGTCGCCGGCCTGTAGCGCGAACGTCCGGCGCAGCGCCGCCGGGTCGAGGTCGCCGCGCGGCGTCAGCAGCGCGCGTCCCTGTTCGACCAAGGTGCTGACCTCGTAGCGCAGTTCCAGTGCGCGCGGCGTCGGCACCAGGTTTCGACCGGCGCGCACGAGCAGCGGGTCGCCGAGCACGCCGCGCAACCTGGCCAGCGTCCGGCTCATCGCGGGCGGCGACGTGTGTAGGCGCTCCGCGGCCAGGGTGACGCTGTTGGTGTCCAGCAAGGCGTCGAGGGCCACGAGGAGATTCATGTCCAGCGCTTCCACCCTTGGATTATCGCCAACGCAACCAGCGGCTTCCGGTATTGCGCGGGCGATAACCCGGGCGAGTCCCGAGCCGAGCGGCGAGGCCGGGCAGCCGTCGACGGACCTGTCCACGATCGAGTCGATCCGTATGCCGTCCCGAGCTTCCAACGGCGCACTGACCTGCGGATATGCGACGTGCGCGTCGATTATCGAGCGACACCCTCGATCAGTGGGCACGCCGGCTCGCGCCGGACCAGCCGCACACAGGTCGACGAGTGGATGGCCCTGTCCGAGTTACGGGGCGGCACACGCGCATTTCGGCAGTCGATGCAAACATGCGCGCACACCACTCGCAGCCGATGATCAGCGCAGCGGGCGTGCGGTGCCCGTACGCCGCACGCCACACCGAGTGTGCGGACAGCCACGGAGCGCCCTAGTGGCTGACCCGGCCGCTGTCGCCCTCGTACGGAAGCAGTTCCGCCTCGACCGGCGCCGTCGGACGCGCCGTCGGCCCCGGCTCGGGCTTGCGACGGGTGGTCAGTCCCCGGTAGGACTCCGGCTTGATCCGGCGGAACACCTGCCCGACGCGCGTGTGCAGCGGCAGGCGGAATTTCAGGTCGGCGAGCATCTCATCGATGTTCTGGATGGAGAACGGGACGACCGCGGTGCCGTGCGCGTGTCGGCCAGGCGTGCGTTCCTCCATCCAGCGCAGGCGGGCGTCGATCTGCTCGTCGAGTTTCTCGGCGGACGGCAGGTGCAGCCTGCCGGTGAGCAGCGCGGCGGTCCAGTGCGCGGCAACCTCGGCGTTGAGCGTGCTGATCGTCGAGGAGTTGTAGCCGGCGAATGTCAGATTCGGGACCCCCAACGGCAGGATCTGCCGATGCAGGCGGAAGTTGCCGTGCTCATCGGTCAGCCTGCGCTGGATGTACGGGGTGAGGAACGGGACGCGCTGCTGGAAGCCGGTCGCGCAGATCACGACGTCGGCCTGTAGCACCTGCCCGGTGGACAGCCGGATCCCGGGCGCCGCCTTCGGGCCGCCGCCCATCTCGGTGATGGTCGTGTCCCGGTGCACCGTGATACGTCCGTTGGCCACCTGCTCGTAGAAGCCCTCGCTGACGAGGCTCACCGTGCTCTCGGCGATCTCCTCGAATCGCCCGGTGGGCACCAAGTCGAGCTCGCGCAGGTGAGAGTGCTTGGTGACCAGTTCCTGGATCAGATCGAAGTTGCTGATCCGCACGGATTCACCGGGACCGTCCAGGAACCGATCCATCCAGCGGGGCCGTAGGTAGTGGAAGTGGGCCTCGCCGAAACGGGTCAGCATCAGCCGTTCGTAATCGATGACGCGTGCCAGCTTGCGCGGCATCTTCCAGAAGAGTCGCCGTGCCACGACCGAGGTCGACGCCGCGACCTCGCTCACCGCGGTGGCGATGTCGCAGGCGGATTTGCCGTAACCCACCACCACGACCGACTTGCCGCGCACCGACTCCAGGTCGGTGAACTCCGAGGAATGACACAGACGCCCGCCTGCGGCGCGGAACCAGTCGGCGCCGCGGTACTCCGGCATCGCGGGCTCACTGAAAACGCCGTTGGCGATCACCAGGTGGTCGCACGACGCCCGGCGCACCCCGCTGTCGTCGCGAATCTCCAGCAACCAGCCGCTGTCCACCGGATCCGCGGCGACCACCTCGGTGCGCAGCCGCAGGTGCTCGGTCAGCCCGAAGCGCTCGGTGTAGGCGGCCAGGTACGCCTGCATGTGCTGCCCGTCGAGAACACGCGGGTAGTCGCCCGGCATCGGAAAGTCGGAGAAGTGATATGTGTCCTTGGAGTTCTGCGTTTGCAGTCCCGGGTATCGCCGGGTCGCACTCCACACGCCACCGACATCGGGTGCGCGGTCGAATATTTCGACCGGAAAACCCTCCTGTTTCAGCACTTTCGCGCAGGCGAGACCTGCGATACCCGCACCGACGATCCCGATGCGGCTTCCGCTTGTCATGCGCAAGAGGCTACGTCGCCAGCGGCGCGCAGCAAAGTCGGTCGACCGAATCCGCTCGTCAGCGCACCGCGGGCGCACGCACCGGGACGACCGGGAGCTCGAGCAGCCCGCGGATCAGGATGCTCTCCCGCCACCGCAGGTCCACGTCGTCGACGGCGGGCCGCAGCAGCGGATAGCGCCGGATCAGCCGGGTCAGCGCGATGCGCGTCTCGAGCCTGGCCAGTCCCGCGCCCAGGCAGAAGTGGATGCCGTGGCCGAAGGCCAGGTGGCCGTTCGCACCGCCCTCCGGGTCGAAGGTAGCGGGGGCGGTGAAGTGACCTTCGTCGCGGTTGGCCGAGGCCACCGAGACCAGCACGAGCTCGCCTTCCGGGATGAGGCTGCCACCCACCCGGACCGGCGCGGTGGTGTAGCGCAGGGTCGCGACGTTCACCGGACCGTTGTAGCGCAGCATCTCCTCCACCAGCGACGTCACACCCGTCGGGTCGTCGCGCAGGGCCTGATAGCGAGCCGGATCGGCCAGTAATTCCAGGACGGTGTTGCCGATCAGGTTCACCGTGGTCTCGTGACCGGCGACCAGGATGAGGAAGGCCATGGAGATCAACTCGTCGTGATTGAGCCGGTCGCCCTCCTCGGTGACGAGCAGCAGCTGCGAGATCAGGTCCTCGCCCAGCCCCTCCGCGCGGCGCCGGGCGACCAGACCGTCGAAGTAGCTCACGATGGCGTCGGTGGCGGTCCGCATGCCCTCCGGTGTGGACATGGGCGTGTCCACCACGGCCGCCGACCATTCCCGGAAGCGCGCGCGGTCCTGCACCGGCACGCCGAGCAGTTCGCAGATCACCGTGATCGGCAGCGGGAAGGCGTACTCCGCGAGCAGGTCGACCGGCTCGGCGCGCTCGGTCCGATCGATCCCGTTCAGCAAACTATCTGCAATCCCCTCGATCCGTGGGGCGAGGGCCTCCATCCGCGCGGGCGCGAACGCCGGGGTGACGAGTTTGCGCAGTCGCGAGTGCCGGGGCGGGTCGGCGTTGAGCAGATGGTGGCTGAGGCGCTGGTTGACGGCCATGACGCCGCTGCCGCCCGCGGCCGATCGTCGCGCGCGGTCGCCCACCGGAGTATGCGGATCCTTGCGCACGTCGGGATGGCGTAATACCTCCTTGGCGGCGTCGTAGTCGACCACCAGCCAGGCGCGAACGCCGGTACGCAAATGGATCCGGTGCACCGGCCCCTCGGCGCGCAGCTGCTGATAGAAGTCGTGTGGCGTGCGAAAGAAGTCCGCGGGCAGCTCTCTCATCCGGTCGGTTCCCCCTCGGTTCGCGAGTGTCGTTGCGCCCCTTCGATGGTGACACCGATCACGCCGCACGGCCAGGACGCACCACGGCGGCGTCCGCGCGATCACCGTTGCGAATCGTGCCCCGACCGGCTCACCGCGCGCCGTCGTGCGGGTCCGGCTACTCTGCGCCAGTGAGTTCGATCGCGCCAGTTCTGCGGCGTGCCCGCATCGCGAACTCGTTCGCGTTCGGCGCGCAGGGCTTCTTCCTCGCCGTCGTCCTGACCGAATTGCCCCAGCAGAAGGAGCGTTTCGGCCTGTCGGATGGGGTGATCGCGGTCTCGGTGGTGCTGATCTCGTTACTGGCAGGCGGCGGCAGCGTGCTGGCGGAGCGGCTGGCGCTGCGCTGGTCCAGCCGCGTGGCGGTGCGGATCGGGCTGCTGCTCGTGGCCGTCACCGGCTCGGCGGCGGCGTTCGCGCCGAACACGGCGTTGCTCGTCGCCACGCTCGGCTGCTACGGGATCGCGGTCGGCATCGTCGATGCGAGCACCAACATGCAGGCGGTGTTCATCCAGCACGGCTATGGGAAGTTCATCCTGTCGTCGTTCTACGCCGCGTGGAGCGCCGGAACGATAGCGGGAGCGTTGTTCGTCTCGGGGTGCGAGGCGATGGAGGTGACGCTGCGCGAATCGCTGCTCGCGGCCGCGGCGGTCGTGCTGGTACTCGGCTGGGCCCTGGGGCCGGGACTGCTCGGGGCGCGGGACGCGGAGACGAGCCCCGCCGAGACCGCCTCGCCCGGCCCAGCCGTCGCGCTGCGCGCGTATCTCGCCTTCGGGGTCGCGGCGGCATTCGTCTTCGCCATCGACCTGGCGGTGGGCAACTGGTCGGCCTTGTACCTCACCGATGACCTGCTCGCCGGTTCGGCGACCGCGGCACTCGCCTTCGCCGCGTATCAGGGGACATCGCTGATAGCCCGCGTCGCGGGCGATCCGCTGGTGCGCCGTTTCGGTCCGCGCAACGTGGTGCGGGCCGCCGCGGCCACGGGGGTCTTCGGTCTCGCGCTCGTGGTGGCCGCGCCGAGTCCGGCTGTCGCGATCGCGGGCTTCTTCGTCGCGGGGGCGGGCCTGCCCGTGATCGCACCACTGTGCTTCAGCGCGGCCGGGCAACTCGCGACCGGACGGGAACTCGACGCGCTGATCGCGCGTCTCAACCTGTTCAACTACGCGGGAACCCTGCTGGGCGGTGGAGTGGTCGGCGCCGTCGCCGCGAGCATCGGACACCGTGCGGGATTCGTGCTCCCCCTGCTGTTCGCCCTCGCACTGATCGTGCTCTCGCGGGTCTTCCGTTCCCATCGCGTCACGAGCGCACCCCACCCCGGGACGCTGGACCAGCCCACAGAACTCGGTCCGGCCGCCGGGTAGGCCGTGCGCTCCGGCACGCTCGTCAGCGGCGGAGGGATCCTTCCAGCGGATGGGCGCGGAAGAAATCCCACATCGAGCTGCGCGGTGATCGTGACGAAGCGCTCGGTGGCGCCCAGCAGGCTGATCCCGCTGCCGGCGTGCTCGAATTCCGCGGATTCGAGATAACCGTGCGGATCGAACACGACCAGCGCCGGCTGCCCCGGGGGCGGTGGCCGGAACGTCTCGGAGGGGATGTGGAGCCGGACTTCTCCTCAGCGGCGAATCGCAGCGTCGACCGGACAGGCGCAGTGGCTGGGAAGGAGCGCGATGGCGCGAATCCGTGTCCGAATGCTCTGATAGCGGCATGAGCAACCTCCCAGTCATCGTCGATCGGGCCGGGCTGTGGGACGCGGAAGCGCTCAGCGACGTCGCGGCGGCCACTTTTCCGCTCGCGTGCCCGACCACAGCCACACCCGACGACATCGAAGTCTTCGTCGGCGAGGTCCTGTCGGGTGAACGCTTCGGCGAGTATCTGAGCGATCCGGCCCGGATCGTGCTCAAAGCCGTCGCGGACGGCGCCATCGTCGGATACGCGATGCTGGTCACCCGCGCCCCGGCCGACCCCGTGGTGGCCGAGTCGGTCGGGATTCGCGAGCTGGTGGAGATCAGCAAGATGTACGTGCTGCCCGGACACCACGGCACCGGCGTCTCCACCGCGCTGATGACCGCCGCGCTGGAGTGGGCGCGAGCCGAGGGATATCCGGGCGTCTGGCTGGGCGTCAATCAGGAGAACGTCCGCGCCCAGCGCTTCTACGCCAAGCATGGCTTCACCGAGGTCGGCGCCAGGAAGTTCACCGTCGGCAACCAGGTACATCACGATTACGTGCTGCGGCTGGTCTTCTAGTCCGGACTCAGCGCAGGAAATCGACGAGCGCCGCATGGAAGGCGGGCTCCACCACCGCCATCAGATGGTCGCCGGGCACCACGGCGAGTGCGCCGTTCGGCAGGGCCGCGGCGAGCCGCTCCGGTTCGGCGGCGAACGGATCGTTGTCGCCCGCCAGCACCAGAGCGGGCACGGTGATGCCCGCCAGGGTCTCGATGGGACGATCGTCGAGGCCGGTCGCCACCGCGTGGATGGCGTCCACGTCGGCGTGCACCGCGTCGGCCAGCACCCGGAACATCTTCGCGGTCGGGGACGCGCCCGCGCCGTCTCCGCTCATCGCGGCCTGCAGGTCGGGCAGGTCGACCACGCGGCGGTCGACGCCGCCGCAGTCCAGCACGCCCGACCCGATGCCGCCGACCGCCAGCCGGCGCACGCGCCGGTCGGTCATGGCCACCAGCAGCGAGATCACCCCGCCCATCGAGTACCCGACCTGCGCCACTTCCTCGAAGCCCAGCTCGTCGTAGAGCGCCCGCACGTCACGTGCCATGGCATGCCACGAATAGCGCGCCGCCTCGTGCGGCTTGCCGGAACGACCGTGGCCGCGCGCGTCCAGGGAAACCACGGTGTGCCCGGCGGATCGGAGCGCGGCGACCACGCCCGTGCTCATCCAGTTCGCGTTGGTGTCCGCGACCACCCCGTGTTGCAGCACGACCGGGACGCCCGCCCCCTCCCAGACCCGGTAATTGAGTTCCAGGCCGTCCCATGTCTCAAACTTCGCCATGCCGGGATCGTAATGCACAGCGCGGCACCGGACAGCCGGAGCGGACGTTCGGCCCGGACGCCTCGCTCAGCCCAGCAGACGCGCTCGCAGGGCGGCGATATCGCCGTCGGTCAGCCGCAGTCCGTCCCGGACGTAGGCGTCGAAACTTCCGTAGGTCTGATCCACCTGGTCGAAGGCGGCGTCGAGCCAGGCCGCCTGGACACCGTTGAGCGGGTCGTCCTGGCTCGCGTTGCGCAACCGGTTGGACAGCAGGTAGTCCCCGGTGACCGTGGCTCGATCGACACCGAGCACGGTGAGCAGGACCGCCGCCGCCCAGCCGGTGCGATCCTTACCCGCGGTGCAGTGGAACAGCACCGCCCCGTCGGCGCCGATGATGTCGCGCAGCACCGAAGCGAATGCCTCGTTCGCGCCGGGTGCGGTGATGAACGCGCGATACAGCCCGTCGCCTCCGGTGAGGGTGGTGGCGATGACCTGTGGCGGAGCCTGGCCGATCACGTCCGCCCAGTGCGCCGCCGCACCCGCGGGCACCCGGTCCAGCCCGAGCGCGCGCTCGTAGACCGTGCGCAGGTCGTGGACGGAGCGCACACGGCGGTCGGTGAGCGCGGCCAGATCTTCCGGCGTGGCGTTGTTCAGCTGTCCGGTCCGATACACCACACCGGTGCGCACGATCCGGCCGTCCACGGTGTGGTACCCGCCGATGTCGCGGGCGTTCTGCACCCCCTGCAGATGCAACGCGGGATCGACTGCGACGGCCGCGGGCGGGGCGGCCTGCGCGATGCCCGCTACCGGTCCGAACGTGACCGCCAGACCGGCCGCCATCACGACCGGGGCACGAAAACGAGGGGCCATTCGGCTGCTCCAATCATCGAGTCCGCGGAACTCGCATACACCGAACCGCCGCGGTCGGACCGGCGACGCTATGCCGCGACTTCGAACCGCGACAGCGCCAGCAAGCGGGAGATGGCGCGCAGGTACTTCTTGCGGTAACCGCCCTCGAGCATTTCGGCGGAGAAGATCTCGTCGAGCTTCGCGCCCGACACCGTCACCGGGACGCTCGCGTCGTAGAGCCGGTCGGCCAGCACCACGATGCGCAGTGCCACCGCCTGATCGGTCACCGGATGCACGCCGGAGACGAACACTGACGACACCCCGGAGATCAGCGCGCCGTACTTCGAGGGGTGCAGGGTGCTGAGGTGCTTCAGCAGCGCGTCGAACTCGTCGAGCGTGGAACCCGGTGTGCCCGCCGCCCGTTCGGTCAGCACGTCCGGCGACGTGGGCTCCGGCGCGGGCGGCAGGTCGCGGTGGCGGTAGTCCGGCCCGTCGACGCGCACCGCCTCGAAGATGGCGCCCAGTTTCTTGATCTCCCGCAGGAAATCCTGCGCGGCGAAACGTCCTTCCCCGAGCTGGCCGGGCAAGGTGTTCGACGTGGCGGCGATCGAGACACCGGCCGCGGACAGCTCGGTCAGCAAGCGCGAGACCAGCATGGTGTCACCGGGATCGTCGAGTTCGAACTCGTCGATGCACAGCACACTGTTGCCCGATAACCGCTCGAGGGCGTTGGCGAAGCCGAGCGCGCCGACCAGGTTGGTCAGCTCGCCGAAGGTGCCGAACGACTTGGGCGCGGGCGAGCTGTGAAAGATCGAGGCGAGCAGGTGGGTCTTGCCGACGCCGAACCCGCCGTCCAGGTACAGACCAGCACCGCTGACCTGCTTCTTCTTTCCGAAAAAGCTCTTCTTGCGCGCCGCCTTGCTGATCTTGGCGACCTCGCCGGCGAAATCTTCCGCCTTGCGGACCGCCGCGGCCTGGCTCGGTTCCTTCGGATCGGGGATGTAGGAGCCGAAGCTCACCTCGTCGAACATGGGCGGAGGCACCATCTGGGCGACGAGCTGATCGGCCGGGACCTCCGGATGACGATCGACGAGGCGTTCTTGCATGGACGAAGCCTAAAGACGTGGTGTGATCTGGACTCATGCAGCGTAGCCAGAATGCGATCCAGCTCACAGGACTCAGCCCCGACGACCTCGCGCAGTTGTACGCCTTCCCCGCCGCACTCGAGGCGCCCTGGGTCCGCGCCAATTTCGTCTCCAGCATCGACGGCGCGGCCACCAGCGGGAACCTGACCGAAGGGCTGGGCACTCCGGCCGACCGGACGGTGTTCATGCTGCTGCGCGAATTGGCGGAGGTGATCGTGGTCGGCGCGGGCACAGCGCGCGCGGAGAACTACGGCGGGGCGCGCCCAGACCCGGCGCGCAGGCGCGCGTTCCACGAGCGCGGCATCGGCGGACATCCCGACGGCACGCCTCCGCCGATCGCGGTGGTCACGGCGAGCGCGGCGATCGACCCCGGTGCGCGCCTGCTCACCGATACCCGGGTACCGCCGCTGATCATCACGACGGCCACCGCTCCCGCCGACCGCAAACAGCGCTTGGCGGACGCGGGCGCCGAGGTGATCGAAGCGGGCGACATCGCGGTGACGCCCAGCGGCCTGCTGCGCGTGCTCACCGAGCGCGGCCTGCTGCGCGTGCTCACCGAGGGCGGCCCGCACCTGTTCGGCGAACTGCTCGAGGCCGACGTGGTCGACGAGCTCTGCCTGACCACCGCGCCGCTGCTGGTCGGCGGCGCGGCACGGCGAATCTCGCTGTCCGCGCACGAGTTCCGCGCCCGGATGACGCGCGCGCATATCCTGCTGGACGACGACGGCACGGTACTCACCCGGTGGGCCCGTCGATGAAAGAAGCGCCCGAACCTGGCAGGCTGTAGCAATGCGCTGGACTCGGGCCGCCGTGCTTGCCGCCACCCTCTCGATCGTGACCGCCGGTTGCGGCGCGGGACCGTCGGATCGTCCCGGTGTCGCGGTGCAGCGCCCGCCGGTCGCGGGCACCGCTACGACCTCCGCCGCGCCCGCTGCGCCGCCGAGTGCCGAGCTGCCCAAAACCGATCTCAGCTGGCGCGAGTGCACCGAGCCGACCTTGAGCCAGCTCGGCCTCGGGCCCGCGCCCGCGGGCCTGGTGCTGGAGTGCGCCGAGTACTCCACCCCGATCGACTCGGCGGGCGCGGTACTGGGCAATTTCCGGGCCGGCGCGCTGCGGGCCAGGCTGGCGCAAACCCCGGCCGACGCGCCGCCACTGGTGCTCACCTCGGGTTCGGACCGCTCCTCCTCCGCCACCCTGGCCGGATTGGCCGCGGGCCCGGCGTCCGCGCTGCTGGCCGCCCGCCCGATCGTCGCGGTGGACCGGCGCGGCATCGGCACCTCGCAGCCGATCGACTGCCTGCCGCTGGAGGTCCGCCGCGGCTTGGCCGACAACGCCCAATCCGACACGGGCGACCCGGTCGCGCGGATGACGAAGCTCAGTCAGGACGGCACCATCGCCTGCCGCGATTTCCTGCAGCCCTACGAGGGCACCTTCGACGCACCGCGCGCCGCCGACGACATCGAGCAATTGCGCAGGCAGTGGCAGGTGGACCACATCGCGGTGCTGGGTACGGGCAACGGCGCGAAGGTCGCGCTCAGCTACGCCCGCAAGTACGGCGACCACCTCGCCCGGCTGGTGCTCGACTCCCCCGAGCCGGTCGGCACCGATGCGGTGACCCGCGCCGAGCAGGCCGTGCAGGGCGCCGAGGCGGCGCTGACCGCGTTCGCGCAGCGCTGCGTCGGCGTCGGCTGCTCGCTCGGCGCCGACCCGCGCGCCGCGGTCACCGATCTGGTGAACCGGGCCGCGACCGGTGGGCTCGGCGACATCTCGGCGAACGCGTTGCTGACCGCGGTGTCCGGCTTCCTCGGCAGCCCCCGGGCCGACCAGGCCACCCGGGTCACCGAGCTGTCCGACGCGCTGGCCGCGGCGGGACGCGGCGACCGGGGACCGTTGAGCAACCTGATCACCCGCGAGACCGCGGCCACCGCGAGCGACGGCCAGTTCGTCAACCGATGCACCGACACGCAGCTGCCGCCGACGCCGGACAAGGCCACCGAACTCGCAGGCACCTGGGCGGGCAAGTACCCCGTGTTCGGCAAAGCGGCGGCCATCGGCCTGATGGAGTGCGCGGCCTGGCCGGTGTCGACCACACCTCCGCTGCCCGACAAGCTGGGTATCCCGGTGCTGGTGCTCGGCGGGGTCGCCGATCCGGTGGTCGGCAACGGCGGCCAGTCCTCGGTGACCGGCGCACTCGGTTCGGCGGGCGCCCGGCACGCGGCGCTGTCCTGGCAGGGTTTCGGGCATCCGGTGGCCACGCATTCCGGCTGCGCGCAGCGGGCAGTGCTCGACTATCTGAAGGACGGCAAACTTCCCGCTGACGGCACCGCCTGCCCGGCCTGACCGGAGGCGTCGAGGAGCCGCTCGGGCGGCGAGTCGGGCAGGTCCGGCCAACCACCGGTAACCGATCCGGTGTACCGTGCCCCAGTGTTCCTTCGACAGCTCGAGCCCCGGACCGCTCGCACCACCGCCGAGGTGATCAAGTTCGCACTCTGGCCCCTGGCGGTCATGACGGTGCTGAACCGGGTTTTCATCAAGGCTGTCAACGGCTTCATCACCGACGACTACCGGCCGGTCTACCAGGCCTCCCTCGACTTCCTGAACGGGCGGCCGGTCTACACGGCGAACTTCGACTCGGTGGACCCCCACTACCTGTACCCGCCCAGCGGCACTCTGCTGATCGCGCCGATCGCGGCCATCGACTACGAGAAGTCACGCTGGCTGTTCATCGCCCTGAACGCGATCGCGATCCTCATCGCCTGGTACCTGCTGCTGCGACTGTTCCGGTACACACTGAACTCGGTCGCCGCGCCCGCGCTGCTGCTGGCGATGTTCACGTCCGAAACCGTGATCAACACGCTGGTGTTCACCAACGTCAACGGCTGCGTGCTGCTGGCGGAGCTGATCTTCATCCACCTGCTGCTGAAACGGCGGGATCTGTGGGCGGGCGCCGCGCTCGGCCTGAGTATCGCGGTCAAACCGACACTCGCGCCCCTGCTGCTGATCGCGCTGGCCCGCGGGCAGTGGAAGGTGTTCGTCACCGCGCTCGGCGTGCCGCTGGGGCTGACCGCGATCGCCTGGCCGCTGTCGAAGGACCCGGAGAAGTTCCTCACCCGCACCGCGCCCTACCTCTTCGAGTCCCGTGACTACTTCAACAGCGCGATCGTCGGCAACGGCGAGTACTACGGCCTGCCGCCGTGGCTGACCTGGGGTATGCGCGTGGTGCTCGGCGTGCTGGTGCTGATCTCGCTGTGGCTGCTGTACCGCTACTACCGCGAGGACGAGCTGTTCTTCGTCTGCACCTCCTCCGGCGTGCTGCTCACCGCCTCGTTCCTGCTCAGCTCGCTCGGGCAGATGTACTACTCGATGATGCTGTTCCCCTTCCTGATGACGGTGGTGCTGCGCAATTCGGTGCTGCGCAACTGGCCGGCCTGGCTGGCCATCTTCGGGTTCATGAGCTACGACAAATGGCTGTCGGACCGCTGGCAGCACATCGGCCGCAACCTGGAGTACCTGCGCATCACCTTCGGCTGGGGCCTGCTGCTCATCGTCGTGTTCTGTGTGCTCGGCGACCGCTATCTGGCCGCACGGCGCGAAGGACGGCTGCCCTTCGGCATCGATCCCGCGTGGATGAAGTCCGCACCGGACCCGCGCGGCGAGGCGTCGCAGCACCCCGCGCCCGCGGTCGACACTACCTTCCCGGCGGAAAGCCCGAGGCCACACAACGGTTCGACGCCGGTCGAGGAGAATCGTATTAGCGTGGAGCCATGAGCTCCGAAGCCGACACGTCCCTGCCCACGCCGCGGATTCAGCTCACGCCGCAGGAATGGCGGGTGAAGCTGGACCCCGAGGAGTACGCGGTACTGCGCGAGGCCGCCACCGAGCGGCCGTTCACCGGCGAATACACCGACACCAAGACCGAAGGCGTCTACGCGTGCCGAGCCTGCGGCGCCGAACTCTTCCGCAGCACCGAGAAATTCGACTCGCACTGCGGCTGGCCGTCCTTCTTCGATCCGGCGGCGTCCGACGCGGTGATTCTCCGGTCGGACGACTCGCTCGGCATGCACCGGGTCGAAGTGCTGTGCGCGAACTGCCACAGCCACCTCGGCCACGTGTTCGAGGGCGAGGGGTACAACACGCCCACCGACAAGCGCTACTGCATCAACTCCATCGCTCTGCGACTGCACCCCTCGGACAGCGCAGCGGAGTAACAGCCCGACGCTCACCGGCAGCGTACGAAGCAGCGCCGCTGCGCGCATGCCCCGAAAACTCTGGGCAAGCCGCTCCGGGCGTCAGGGCAGAGCGGCGATCAACTGCTCGATCTCCACGCGGGGGCCGGTGAAGAACGGGATCTCCTCGCGCACGTGCCGCCGGGCATCGGTGGCACGCAGATCGCGCATCAGATCGACGATGCGGTGCAGTTCCGGTGCTTCGAAGGCCAGGATCCACTCGTAGTCGCCGAGCGCGAACGAGCTGACGGTGTTGGCCCGCACGTCCGGGTAGCCACGCGCGGCCTTGCCGTGCTCGGCCAGCATCCGGCGGCGTTCCTCGTCGGGCAGCAAATACCACTCGTAGGACCGGACGAACGGGTACACGCAGATGTAGGCGCCCGGCTCCTCACCGGCCAGGAATGCCGGGATGTGGCTCTTGTTGAACTCCGCGGGACGGTGCAGCGCCGCGTTGCTCCACACCGGCGCGCTGGCCCGCCCCAGCTCGGTGGTGCGGCGGAAGTCGGCGTAGGCGGCCTGCAGGTCCTCGACGCGCTCGGCGTGCGTCCAGATCATGAAGTCGGCGTCGGCGCGCATCCCCGCCACGTCGTAGATGCCGCGGACGACGACGTCGCGGTCGGCCAGACCGTCGAAGAACGCCTTCGCCTCCTTGGTCGCGGCGTCCCGGTCCTCGCCCAGCACTCCGGGCTGCACCTGGAAGACCGAGAACATCAGGTAGCGGATGGTGGAGTTGAGAGCTTGATAGTCGAGTCGCGCCATAGCACTATCGTGCCACTCGGCCGGGAGCGCACGCGTCGCCGGGCATGAACTGCTCGACGTGCACGCGGGCATCCGGGATACCGAGGGCGCGCAGCTGACCTCGGATGTCGCGCAGGAATCCGGATGGACCGCAAACGTATACATCGGCGTCCGCGGGGAGGTCGAGCGCGGCGAGATCGGCCCGGCCGTGCCGTGCGCCGGGGGTCTGTTCCTCGTACCAGATTTCGACATCGGCCTGTTCGAGCCGGGCCGTGAGTCGCAGGAGCCGATCGCGCAACGGATGGGTGCGCGGTGCACGGTCCGCGTGCACGACCAGGGTGCGACGGCCCGGCGTGTGGGCAGCGAGATATTCCAGCACGCCGATCGTCGGCGTCACACCGATACCTGCGGAGATCAGCACCAGCGGTGTCAGCCCCGCCGTATCGATGACGACATCCCCGAACGGAACGGTGACCTGCAGCCGGTCACCAGGGCGCAGATGCTCGTGCAGCCACGAGGACACCTCGCCCGCCGGGCAGCCGCCGGCCGCATCGACCCGTTTGACGGCGAACGACAGCGCGACTTCTCCCGGCCTGCCCACCAAGCTGTACTGACGCAGCTGACGCGCACCGTCGGGAAGCCGCACCCCGACCGAGACATACTGTCCCGGAGCGAATCCCGGCAGCTCCGCGTCCGGTTCGGCGGACTCGACGGTGAAGATCACGACGCCGGAGGGGTCGTCGTCGCGGGCCACGACGCGGGCCTGCCGGAACACGTCGCCGGAATCCACGCCTGCCTCGGCGTAGAGCCCCTTCTCCTGATCCATCAGGGTGTCGGCCATCAGCCAGTAGACCCGATCCCAGGCCGCCGCGACCGTCTCGTCGACCACGTCGGCGCCGAGCACCTCCACGATGGCCGCGAACAGATTGTCGTGCACGATCCGGTACTGCTGCGGAGTCACCCCGAGTGAGGCGTGCTTGTGCGCGATTCGCGACAGCATGGTGGCCGGGTGTGGCAGCGTGGGGTCCACCAGGTATGTGGCGAAGGTGGCGATGGACGCGGCCAGTGCCCGCTGCTGGCTGCCCTGTGCCTGATTGCCCCGGTTGAACGTGTCGCGCAACAGCTGCGGGTGGGCGTCGAACATGGTCCGGTAGAACACGGCCGTGATGCGGTCGATGTTCGCCGCCACCAGCGGCAGGGTCGCGCGGACGACGTCGGCATGCCTCGGTTCGAGTTCCGGTTCGGCACGGACAACGCTGTCGAGGTTCATGACACTTCCTTCATCTCAGGGGAATCACTCGCCGTGGAGCGGACGAGTAAATGCAGCAACCCGGCGGTCGACGAGGTGACCAATTCCTCTATCGAATAGCGGTCGAGTTCGGCATAGAACGCTTTCTTCGCGTCCGCGAGAATTCTGCGGAGCCGGCACGCGCCGACCAGTGGACACGGATTCGGTTCGCCGCACTCCACCACATCGCGGTCGTCTTCCAATTCCCGGACGAGCGCGCCCACCGACGCCGCGCGCCCGGCCGCGGTGATGAACAGTCCACCGGATCGTCCGCGGTGCGCCTGCACCAGACCCAGCTCGACCAGCCGGGAAACCGCCTTGGCCACATGCTTTTCCGACGCGCCCACCTGCCTCGCGATGAGTTTGGTGGTCACCCGGGAATTCTTTTCGTCCTCCACCGCGAGCCGCATGATGGTGCGCAAACCGATATCGGTGGAGTGCGAGAGTTGCATGCCGCTCACGCTACCGGCGAATTCCACCGATTCCGCACGCCGCATGGCGTGTTCTTAATTACGCCGATTCGTGCGTATTTTCCGCGTGAATTATCGAGCACAACGAGGAAAGCGAGATGTCATGGCAGCGGTGTGACGTCTGGTGGCGGCGGCGTATCCGAGTCGGGACGACCGCCGTCCGATCAGCGTGCGCTGCCCGCACCGACCGTCGCCGCGATCCGCTGTGCGGCGGCTGTCCCCGAGGCGACGCACGCGGGCACGCCGACGCCGTGCAGGTACGCGCCGGCCACCGCCAGCCCGTCCAGCGCGGCGACCTCGGCTTCGACGGCCGCCACACGAGCCGGATGGCCGGGCGCGTACTGGGCGAGGCCGCCCGGCCAGCGCTGCACGACGGCCTCGATCGGCTCGACGGCGACCCCGGTGACGGTAGCCAGATCCTCGATGGCGGCGGCCACGAGTTCCGCATCGGGCCACGACAGCGGCGAGTCGTCCCCGAACTTGCCGAACGAGACGCGGACGAGGGCTGTTTCGCGTTGCGCGAGATGCGTCCATTTGCGGCTGGACAGAGTGAACGCCTTCGCGCGCAGCGGCTCTCCGGTCGCCACGAGGATGCCGGAGTTCCGCGGCAGCGCGGTCTCGCGGGGCAGCGCCAGCGCGACCAGCGCCGACGAGGAGAGTTCGACGCCTGCCAGTTCCCTCGCCGCGGTGGGGGCGACGGTCTTCAGCAGTCGCGCGGTCACCGGCGCCGGGGTGGCGAGCACCACCGCGTCGACGGCGCCGATCGGGTCCACCACCCATCCGCGCAGTCCCCTGGCCAGACGCGTACCCGGGGTCGCGGTGACGAACCTCGCCCCGGAACGTTCGGCGAGCGCCTCGAGCAGCACCCGGTACCCGTCGCGGATTCCCCCGAAGACCGGCGCGTTGGAGGGCGGCGGCAGCGCGGCGCGAACGGCGGCGGTGAGGCTGGACACGCCGTCGTCCAGGGCGGCGGCCAGCGTGGGCAGCGCGGCGCGCACGCCGATGGAGCGGGAGCTGCCCGCGTACACACCACCCAGCAGCGGGTCCACGCTGCGCTCGGCGACCTGCGGGCCGAAGCGGTCGGCGACCAGCTGGTAGACGTCGATGTCGGAGCCCGGCTCCCAGGTCAGCGGCCGGTCTTGTTCGGCGGCGATCCGCGCCAGCGTCTCGGCGTCGACCAGACCGCGCATCGACTCCGCGGTCGCCGGGACCCCCATCAGGGTGCCCTCCGGAAGCGGATGCGCGGCTCCGGCGGACCACACCAGCGGCCGCAGACCGGCAGGCGTCACCAACTGCGACTCGAGCCCGAGTTCCCGCAGCAGGGCGGGCACCTCCGGCCGACGGCCGACGAACGCTTCCGCGCCGAGATCCAATGGCCCCCCGGCCAGTTCACCGGTGTAGAGGATGCCGCCGAGCCGTTCGGCCCGATCGAGCACGAGCACGTCGGCATCCGGCCCGAGCAACGTCCGCAACCGATACGCGGCCACCAGCCCGCTGATTCCACCGCCGACCACCGCGATACGCATGCCTCGACGGTATCGCGTGCCCCGACCTCGGCCGTCGAACGGTCGGCCCAGGATGACCCGGCACACACCCGCCGGCGACTGCGGCCAGCGCCACCTCCTGCGACCGGCGCTGCCCGAACCGAGCGCTGAGCATCGCACCCTCGATCGACGTGCTATCGGGGCCGGTGGACGGCCTTCGAGCGCGTTCCGCAGTCCCCGGCAACTCCCCGGTCGGTGTGGCTTGTACGAGTCGCCCGGCACGCCGATGGCGGCCCGCACGCGCCCTCGGAAGTCTCAGCTACCGGATCCCGGAGCGAGCCCCACCGGAAGTTCTCCGCCCAGCCGGCATGTCACCGTGGCGCGCACCGGCTGTGCGCCCCGGGCGCTGAACGCTCTCCATCCGCACGCCTGCTCGGCGCCGGCCACGGGCGGCCTTCTCCGCCGGGCCTACAGTTCGTGAACGAGTTCCACCAAGGCGGTCAGCACGCCCGGATCGGTCTCCGGGAGCACCCCGTGCCCCAGGTTGAAGATGTGCCCGGCGGCGCCGAGGGTGATCGCCTCGTCCGCTTCCCGCGCGATCCGCCGTGCCTGCGCCTCGATCGCGGCGGGCCCGGCGAACAGCACAGCGGGATCGAGATTGCCCTGCAACGCTTTTCCGGGTCCGACGCGGCGGACCGCCTCGGTCAGCGGCACCCGCCAATCGACGCCGACCACGTCGGCGCCCGCCTCCCCCATGGCGCCGAGGAGCTCCCCGGTCCCCACCCCGAAGTGGATGCGCGGTACTCCTGCCTCCGCGATCTCGGCGAACACACGTTCCGAATGCGGCAGTACGAAGCTGCGGTAGTCGGCCAGCGAGAGCGCACCGGCCCAGGAGTCGAACAACTGCACCGCGTCGACGCCCGCCGCGAGCTGTGCCTGCAGGAACGCGATGGTGATGTCGGTGAGCACGCCGAGCAGCGCGTGCCAGGTCTGCGGATCGGCGTACATCATCGCTTTGGTGCGCTCATGGTTCTTGCTCGGACCGCCCTCGACCAGATAGGAGGCGAGGGTGAACGGCGCACCGGCGAATCCGATCAGCGGCGTCTCCCCCAGCGCGTCGAGCAGCAGCCGCACGCCATCGGTGACCGCCCCGACCTCCTCCGGACGCAACCGGGGCAGCGCGCGCACATCGTCGACCGTCCGCACGGGCGCGGCGACCACGGGACCCACGCCCGGCACGATGTCCAGATCGAGGCCCGCCGCCTTGAGCGGAACGACGATGTCGGAGAACAGGATCGCCGCGTCCACCTGGTGCCTGCGAATCGGCTGCAGGGTGATCTCGCACACCAGTTCCGGATCGAAGCAGGACTCGAGCATCCCGACGCCCGCGCGCACCTCGCGGTACTCGGGCAGCGAGCGTCCGGCCTGGCGCATGAACCACACCGGACGCCTGCTGGGCGTCGCGCCGGTAGCGGCGGCCAGGAACGGGGCATCGGTCAACCGGCGGCGGGTATGAGTGCTCATCACGGCTATCGTATGCGGGTCCGGGGGGAGGGTCGGACGCGGAGGCGGCAGCACTGCCCACACGGACGCCGCATGGCCCGTAGCGGCGCGCCTCCGACTGCGCCGGGTGCACAAGGTCTACCGTCAGCGTTCGTGACACCGCTCGACTTCCGCGACGGCGCCGCACCGACCGAAGGACCCCATGGCGAGCCAGCTCAGTTTCGCGCCGCGGTCGAGGCGATGCGCACCGCAACCGTGCACCCTCGGATCGAGCTCGCGCCCATCCGGCCGCCGCAACGCCTCGCACCGTACTCCTATGCCATCGGAGCGGAGGTCGCCCATCCGGAAACTCCTGTCGTACCGGAGGATTCCGAAGGCGACGCATTCGGCAGGCTGATCCTCCTGCACGATCCGGACGGCGACGACACCTGGCACGGCACCTTACGTCTGGTCGCCTACATCCAGGCCGACATCGACGCCGCGCTCGCCACCGACCCCCTCCTCCCCGAGGTGGCCTGGAGCTGGCTGGTGGACGCGCTGGAATCGCGAACCGAGCCGTTCACCGCGCTCGGCGGCACGGTGACCTCGACCAGTTCGGTGCGCTACGGGGACATCGCCGGTCCGCCGCGCGCCCATCAGCTGGAACTGCGCGCCTCGTGGACGCCCGTCACCACCGACATGCGGCCACATCTGGAGGCGTTCTGCGAGGTGCTGGCGTATGCGGCGGGACTGCCACCGGCCGGGGTCACCCAGCTGCAGGTGCCGCCCGGCCTGTCCCGCGATCAGCCCTGAGCACGCCCCCGACGGGGCGTGACCTGCGCCGGAACCGCACGCAGCCGGTCCGCCGGGCCCCTCGTGCCCGATCCGTCGACACACTTATGCGCCGATAGGACGGCGGCGCCGCAGCGTCGGCACGTAAAGTTCAACACCATGTCCGTACCAGAAGAATCCGAACCCTCGGCCGCGACGCCGCTGCTCGCGCCGGTGGAGGGCGTGCCACCGGTACTGGACACCGCCGAGGAGATCAGCGCGGCCGCCGCCCGGTTGCTCGCGGGAACCGGCCCCTTGGCCGTCGACGCCGAGCGCGCCTCCGGATTCCGCTACTCGGCGCGCGCGTATCTGATCCAGCTGCGCCGGGCGGGCGCGGGCACTTTCCTCATCGATCCGATCCCGGTCACCGACGCCCTCGGCCCGCTGGCCGACGCGATCAACGGGCTGGAGTGGGTGCTGCACTCCGCGGACCAGGATCTGCCCGGTCTGGCCGAACTCGGCTTGCGTCCGGCCCGGCTGTTCGACACCGAATTGGGCGGGCGCCTGGCGGGTTTCGAACGCGTCGGGCTTGCCGCGATGGTGGAGCGGCTGCTGGGCCGCGCGCTGCGCAAGGGGCACGGGGCGGCCGATTGGTCCACCCGCCCGCTGCCCGCCGACTGGCTGAACTACGCCGCCCTGGACGTGGAATTGCTGCTGGAACTGCGCGACGCCGTGGCCACCGCGCTAGATGAGCAGGGCAAGACGGATTGGGCGGCACAGGAATTCGAGCACATTCGCACCTTGGACCCGCCCGCGCCCAAGGCCGAGCGCTGGCGGCGCACCTCGGGCATCCACACGCTGCGCCGCACCAGGCAGCTGGCGGTGGTGCGCGAGCTGTGGACCGCCCGGGATGCGCTGGCCCGCGCCAGGGATGTCGCGCCCGCGCGCATCCTCCCGGATGCCGCGATCATCGCCGCCGCGACGGCGGAACCCCGGTCCATCGCGCAGTTGCGCACGCTGCCGGTGTTCGGCGGTCCGCGGCAGCGTCGCTACTCCCGCGAATGGCTCGCCGCGATCGAGCGCGGCCGCACCCTGCCCGACAGCGAGCTGCCGCCGCTTACCCAGCCGTTCGACGGCCCGCCGCCGGTCAACCGCTGGGAACGCCGCGACCCGGCCGCGTCGGCCCGCCTCACCCGGGCGCGGGCTGCCATGGCCGAGCTGTCGGCGGAGCACTCGATCCCGGTGGAGAACCTGCTCGCCCCCGACCTGGTCCGCCGCCTGTGCTGGGACGGGTTGCCCGACTACGACGCGGTGGAACCCTCCGCCGTCGACGGGTACCTGAAGTCCGGCGGCGCCCGTCCGTGGCAGCGGGAATTGGCCGTGCCGCGGCTGGCCGTCGCGTTGCCGTCGTCGGGCTAGCGCCCGCCCGGGGCCGTCCGGCCGGCGCTCCGGCGTCAGCCGGCGGCCAGCCACCCGCCGATCCGCCGAGCGATGTCGGGGCCGGTGAGACCGAGTTCGGCATGCACCTCGCCGCGCGAGGCGTGATCCAGGAATTGTTGCGGCACCCCGAGGTCTCGGGTCGGGATGTCCAGCCCGGAGTTACGCAGGCGGGCCGACACCGTCGAGCCGATGCCGCCGTGCAGGCCACCGTCCTCGAGCGTGACCACCAGCCGGTAGTTCTCCGCGAGTTTCAGCAGGGTGTCGGAGACCGGCAGCACCCAGCGCGGGTCGATGACGGTTACCGAAACTCCTTCGGAATCCAGCAGATTCGCCGCTTCCAGGGCCACCGCCGCGAACGAGCCCACGGCGACGAGCAGCACGTCGCCGTGCACCGCCTGCACCGAGCCGCCGTCCGGTTCGGCCATCCGCAGCACGTCGATGCCGTCCAGCCGTTCGACCGCGGAAATGTCCTCGGCCACACTGCCTTTCGGGAAGCGCAGCGCGGTCGGCCCGTCGTTGACGGCGAGCGCCTCGGCCAGTTCCTCCCGCAGCGTCGCGGCGTCGCGCGGCGCGGCGACCCTGATGCCCGGCACGATCCCGAGGACCGACAGATCCCACATGCCGTTGTGGCTGGCGCCGTCGGAGCCGGTGATGCCCGCGCGGTCGAGCACCACCGTGACCGGCTGCTTCAGCAGCGCCACGTCCATCAGCAACTGATCGAAGGCGCGGTTGAGGAAGGTCGAGTAGATCGCCACCACCGGATGCATGCCACCGAGTGCGAGCCCCGCGGCGGATGCCATGGCGTGCTGTTCGGCGATGCCGACGTCGAACATCCGATCGGGGAAGCGCTCCCCGAAGGCCGCCAGGCCGGTCGGGCCCGGCATCGCCGCGGTGATGGCGACGATATCGGAGCGGCGCTCGGCCTGCGCGATCAGTTCCTCGGAGAACACCGAGGTCCAGCCGCGCGCCTTCGGACCGCCGACCGGGACGCCGGTGAGCGGATCGATCGGATCGCAGGCGTGCATCTGGTCTGCGACGTGGTTCTCGGCGGGAGCGTAGCCGCGCCCCTTCTGCGTCACCGCGTGCACCACGACGGGGCCGCCGAAGTCCTTGGCCCGGCGCAGCGCGGCCTCCAGCGCGACGACGTCGTGGCCGTCCACCGGACCGACGTACTTCAGGCCGAGGTCGCTGAACAGTTCCTGCGGGCTGACCGCGTCCTTGATGCCCGCCTTCACCGCGTGCACCATCGAGTACGCCGATTCACCCACCCGGGGGATGCTCTTCAGAATGCGCTTGCCCGTGTCCAGCGCGTGCTCGTAGGCCGGCTGGGTGCGCAGCGCGGTCAGCCGCTCGGCCAAACCGCCGATGGTCGGGGCATAGGAACGGCCGTTGTCGTTGACCACCACGACTACCGGGCGGTCCGAGGCGGCGATGTTGTTGAGCGCCTCCCAGCACATGCCGCCGGTGAGCGCGCCGTCGCCGACGACCGCGACCACGTGCCGGTCCTGCCCGCTCAACGCGAACGCCTTCGCCAGACCGTCGGCGTAGGACAACGCCGCCGATGCGTGCGAGGACTCCACCCAGTCGTGGGCGCTCTCGGCGCGGCTCGGGTAGCCGGACAGGCCGCCCTGCTTGCGCAGTGAGTCGAACTGCTCCTTGCGCCCGGTGAGGATTTTGTGCACGTAGGCCTGGTGCCCGGTGTCGAAGATCAACGGGTCGGCCGGCGAGTCGAAGATCCGGTGCAGCGCGATGGTGAGTTCGACCACACCGAGGTTCGGGCCGAGGTGCCCACCGGTCGCGGCGACTTTGCGCACCAGGAACTCGCGGATCTCCTCAGCCAGCTCGCGCACTTGCGGCACGGTCAGCCGGCGCAGATCATCGGGCGTGTCGACCCGGGAAAGCACTCCCACCTGAACTAGCTCCCTCCGGATAGCGCATCTGATCCGATCAGTCTACGGAGCGGCGGCTGGTGCTCCCGCACGAGAACGATCACACCAACCCACACGGCGTCGAAATGTGAGCCTCGACATACGGTACCCGCCCCGGTAGGACCGGGTGGCGGGGCCCGAGGATCCGTCGAAGCGGGCACGATGGTGCGGTACGGATCGGCAGCGAGCGACGAGGAGAGTTCCGTGGGCAAGAAGACCGATTCGCATGCCGGCACCGTCACCACCTACGGCCACGGCACCGCCCGTGCCACCCCGGACCTGATGCGGGTGACGATCGCCGTCGAATCGCGGGCGAGCAAGGTCGCGCTCGCCTACAGCCGGGCCGGCGAGCGCGTGGCCGCGGTCGCGCGATCGCTGCGCTCCGACGGCGTGGACGGGGCGGACATCGCCACCAGCGGACTGTCGGTGCAGACCGAGACCGTCTGGATCGAGGGCCAGGGCAGCCGCATCACGGGCTACCTCGCGAGCACCTCGTTGACGGTCGCGTTGCGCGAGATCGGTGCGGACGCCGATCCCGGGCCGGGCACCGTCATCGCCAACTGCGTCGAGGCGGGCGGTGACGACGTGCGTCTCGGCGGTCTGGTGCTCACCTTCGCCGATCAGGAGTCCCTACTGACCCGCGCCCGCGACGCCGCGTGGGTGAACGCCCTCGCCAAGGCCGAGCAGTACGCGCGACGCGCACAGCGCTCGCTCGGCGAGGTGGTCGAGATCACCGAGAACACCGCCGCCGCGCCTCCGGTGCCGCGCGCGCAGTCGATGTCCGCTCCGCTCGAGGCCTACCGGGCCGCCGCCGTCCCGGTCGAGCTGGGCGAGAGCGAGATCTCCGCGGGCATCCGGGTCACCTGGCAGTTGGACTGACGGTACGGCGTGACCCCGCTCCGGCAACGCAGCACAATTGGACGTGATGAAACATCGCTCCATCCTGCCCCGGAGCTGGTTCACGAACCGTGCCCCAGACCTCGCACCAGCAGGCTGACCGTGTCCGCTCCGGCATGCCGATCTTTCGAGATCTCCTGATACTCCGGTGATTCGGCCCAGGCGCGGAACGATGCCTCGTCGGGGAAGGACATCAGGACGACCTTTTCGCGGTCGGTGACGCCCTCGATGGTCTGCGGGGACTCGTCGGCGGCCAGCACTGTGCCGGAGTAGCGGACGAAGACGTCCAGGAAGCGCGCCTGGTAGCGATCGTAGGCGGCGCGATCGGTGAACTTCAGTTGCGCGATTACATACACGGTCATGTCTGTGACTCTAATTGGAGGGTTCGGCGAAACCTCGGAATTCGCGGCGCCGCGCCCGAATTCACCGCTGCGGCCGGTCCGTGATGCCTATATTGAGGTCGTCACCGATCGGGAGGTCGCATGTCGTTCGTGCTCGTCGGCAAACCACGGCCGCACATCGCCCTGGTGACGCTCAATCGGCCCGAACGGATGAACGCGATGGCGTTCGACGTGATGATCCCGCTGCGCGAGACGCTCGAGCAGGTGCGCGACGACAACGACGTGCGGGTCGTCGTGCTGACCGGCGCGGGCCACGGCTTCTGCTCGGGAGCCGACCTGACCAGCGCCGGAAAAGTGCCGAACATCGACGGGCTGACCGTCACCAGTGTCGCGCGGCGGTCGATGGACCTGCTCAACGACGTGCTGATGGCGCTGCGGCGGATGCATCAGCCGGTGATCGCCGCGGTCAACGGCGCGGCTATCGGCGGCGGGCTCTGCCTGGCCGCAGGCGCCGACATCCGGATCGCGGCCGAGGACGCCTATTTCCGGGCCGCGGGGATCAACAACGGACTCACCTCGGCCGAACTGGGTCTCAGCTACCTGCTGCCCCGCGCCGTCGGCGCGTCCAGGGCGTTCGAGATCATGTTGTCGGGCCGCGACGTCGACGCGACCGAAGCCGAACGCATCGGCCTGGTCTCCCGCGCGGTTCCCGGGCCGAAGCTGCTGGACACCTGCTACGACCTGGCCGAACGCATCATCGGCTTCAGCCGGGTCGGCACCGAGCTCACCAAGCGCATGCTGTGGAGCGGCATGGAGGCGGGCGGATTCGAATCGCATATGCAGCACGAGGGCACGGCCCAGCTCTACGTCCGCCTCACCACCGGCAATTTCGACGAGGCGATGCGCGCTCGCCGCGACCGCAGGCCGCCGGTCTACGAGGACTGACCGTTCACCGCGCCAGCAACGCCAGGCACTCCACGTGGTGCGTCGCGGGGAAGGCGTCGAAAGCACGCAGATCGGCGAGCCGGTAGCCCGCAGCCTGATACAGGCTCAGGTCACGGGCGAACGCGGCGGGATCGCAGCCGACATGGACGATTCGCGCCGGCCCAGCGGCGGCGACGGCGCCGATCACCTCCTTGCCCGCACCGGCGCGCGGCGGGTCGAGCACGACGACATCCGGGGCGGCTCCGCCGACGTGCTCGAGCACCCAGCGCTCCACCCGCTGGGCGCGCAGCTCCACCCAGGGCAGATCCCGCAGGGCGGCGGCGCCGTCGGCCACGGCGGGCCGGGCGGATTCCACCGCGAGCACCACACCGGTGCGCCCGGTCTGCTCGGCGAGGCGAGCGGCGAAGACACCCGCGCCGCTGTAGAGATCCCAGGCCCGCCCGCCGGGCCCCAAGTCCGCCCATTCCGCGATCAGATCCGAATAACGTTGCGCCGCCCCGCGATGCGCTTGCCAGAAGCCCGTCGCCGCGACCTCCCAGCGACGGCCCGCCACGTACTCGACCGCTCGCCCGCTGCCCTCGAACACCCACTCGTCGCGCGCCGCGTGCGCCGCGGCACGGCGGGCGGATGCCGCACGCCGGTCGTCGCGGCGGGTGACGTCCGCGGCAGTCCATTCGTCACCGGCACCACGCCCTCCCCCACGCCGGTCGCGACCGTGCGGCCGGTCGCGCCGAGCTCCTGCCCCGCCACCACGCCTTTCCCGGCCACCGGCCTCCGCTCGGCGAACACCGCCACCCGGGCCACGCCGGTCCCCGCCGCGGCTGCCCGGCTCGGCCTCGGCGGCGGGCGCCAGCTCGACGACATGCCGGATCCCGTCGCCGTCCACCGCGATCACCAGGTCGGCGCCGGGCGTCCACTGCCGGTCCGCGATCCCGTCCAGCGCCCCCGCGACCGGTTGCGGGCACCGCAGATCCGCGATCACGTCGGTGCTGCGGTGACGGTGCACGCCCGCGCGTCCCTGTGCGTCGACCGCGAGCCGCACGCGCGTGCGCCACCCGCCGGTCACGTCGCCGGAACCGATCGGCTCCACCAGCACTTCCCGCTCGATACCGGCCAGCCGCCGCAACTGTTCGGCCACCACAGTGGCCTTCAGCGCGCGCTGGGCCGCCGGTGTGGCGAAGGAGAAATCGCAGCACCCCGCTCCACCGGGGCCGGACACCGGGCAGGTGGCCCGCACCCGATCCGGGGACGGCTCGAGCACCTCGACGGCGTCGGCCCGGCAGAACGAACCGCCGCGATCCTCGGTGACCCGCACCCGCACCAGCTCGCCGGGCAGACCGTGCCGGACGAACACCACACGTCCCTCGTGCCGTGCGACGCAGAAGCCGCCGTGCCCCGGCGGCCCGAGCCGCACCTCGAACGTGCCGGTCCGCCGATCGCTCATCCCGAATACTCCGCCACCGTCATGTTCGGTCCTCGTACCCACGCCGCACCGCGCCCGGCGCGTTCACCACTCCCGGCGTCCTGGCCCGCGCGGACGAGCTCAGCTGCCACGGCACACTGGTCACCATCACGCCCGGCTCGAACAGCAGCCTGCCCTTCAGCCGCAGCGCGCTCTGGTTGTGCAGCACCTGCTCCCACCAATGGCCTACCACGTATTCGGGGATGAACACGGTCACCACGTCGCGCGGGGCGTCCTTGCGCACCCGCTTCACATAGTCGAGCACCGGCTTGGTGATCTCGCGATAGGGCGATTCGATCACCTTGAGCGGCACCGTGATATCGCTGTTCTCCCACTCCCGCACCAGTGCCCTGGTGTCGGCCTCGTCGACGTTCACCGTCACCGCTTCCAGGGTGTCGGGGCGGCTTGCGCGCGCGTAGGCGAGGGCGCGGCGGGTCGGCAGATGCAGCCGGGAAACCAGCACGATGGAGTGCGAACGGCTGGGCAGCACGCCGTCCCACTCGTGCTCGTCCAGTTCGCGCGCGACCGAATCGTAATGCCTGCGGATCAATTTCATCACGACGAAGATCGCGACCATGGTGAAGATGGCGATGTAGGCGCCCGCGAAGAACTTGGTGATCAGCACGATCACCAGCACCGCTCCGGTCGCGCTGAGCCCGACCGCGTTGATCACCCGCGAGCGCTTCATCCGCGCGCGCTGGGCCGGGTCGGTCTCGGTGCGCAACAGGCGGGTCCAGTGCCGCAGCATGCCGGTCTGGCTGAGCACGAACGACACGAAAACGCCGACGATGTACAGCTGGATCAGCTTGGTCACCTCGGCGCCGAACAGCACCACGAACGCGATGGCCGCGCCGGACAGGAACAGAATGCCGTTGCTGAACGCCAGCCGATCGCCTCTGGTGTGCAGTTGGCGCGGCAGGTAACGGTCCTGGGCCAAGATCGAGCCGAGCACGGGGAACCCGTTGAACGCGGTGTTCGCGGCGAGCACCAGGATCAGCGCGGTCACCGTCGTGATGAAGAAGAACCCGAGCGGGAACCCCTCGAACACGGTCTCGGCGAGCTGCGCGATCAGCGTCTTCTGGTGATAGTCCGACGGTGCGCCGGTCAGGTCGTCGACGTCGTGCGCGTACACCACCCCGATCTTCTGGGCGAGGATGATGATCCCCATCAGCAGAACGATCGCGATCGTGCCCAGCATCAGCAACGTGGTGGCGGCATTGCGCGACTTGGGTTTGCGGAACGCGGGCACACCGTTGCTGATCGCCTCGACACCGGTCAGCGCGGCACAGCCGGAGGAGAACGAGCGCGCGATCAGAAAGGCGAAGGCCAGCCCATACAGATGCTCGTGCTCGGCGATCAAACCGAAGCCCGCCGATTCGGCCCGCAACTCCTCTCCGAGCACGAAGATCCGGAACAGGCCCCAGCCGAGCATGACGAACATGCCGACGATGAACGCGTAGGTCGGAATCGCGAACGCCGTGCCCGATTCCCGCACGCCGCGCAGGTTCACCGCGGTGAGCAGGGCGATGGCCACGACGGCGAACAGCACTTTGTGGGTGGCGACGAACGGAATGGCCGAACCGATGTTGGACGCGGCCGAGGAGATCGATACCGCGACGGTGAGCACATAGTCGACCAGCAGCGCGCTGCCGACGGTCAAGCCCGCGTTGGGCCCCAGGTTCGTCGTGGCCACCTCGTAGTCGCCGCCGCCGGAGGGGTAGGCGTGCACGTTCTGCCGGTAGCTGGCCACGACCACCGCCATGACGAAGGCGACTGCCAGTCCGACCCAGGGGGCGTACAGGTAGGCCGCCACCCCCGCGGCCGACAGCACGAGGAAGATCTCTTCGGGGGCGTAGGCGACCGATGACATGGCATCGGAGGCGAACACCGGGAGCGCGATTCGCTTCGGCAGCAGCGTGTGACCCAGCGAGTCGCTACGGAAAGGCCTGCCCAGCAGCACTCGCTTCGCTGCCGTCGTCAACTTGGACACTGGAGCGAGCATAGGCCCCCGCACAGGGGATCGCGCGCGTGGCTCGCAGGTTTGCTCGCCCGCTGGAGGGGGAACGTGGCCGGTGGAATCATTCGACGGGTAGCGTTCGACCGAACAACAAAGCAGACCGAACACCATGGTTCCAGGAACGAGGTTGCACGGTGTACGTAGTGATCATGGGGTGCGGGCGCGTCGGCTCGTCGCTGGCCCATGCCCTGGTCCGCGTAGGTCACGAAGTCACCGTGATCGACCGGGACTCCAGTTCCTTCCTGCGCCTGGGGTCCGATTTTCCCGGCCAGCGGGTGACGGGTGTCGGATTCGATCGAGATGTGCTGATAAAGGCGGGAATCGAGCGGGCCGAGGCGTTCGCGGCGGTGTCCTCCGGCGACAACTCGAACATCATCTCCGCCCGGGTCGCGCGGGAGATGTTCGGGGTCGAGCGGGTGGTCGCCCGCATCTACGACGCCAAGCGCGCCGCGGTTTACGAGCGGCTCGGCATCCCGACCATCGCCACGGTCCCGTGGACCACCGACCGCTTCCTGCGCGCGCTCATCGGCGACACCGGCACCACCACGTGGCGCGACCCCACCGGCACGGTTGCTGTCACCCAGTTGACGCTGCACGAAGAGTGGTACGGCCGCACCGTGCGCGACCTCGAGCAGACCATCGCGGCCCGGGTCGCGTTCATCATCCGGTTCGGCCAGGCGCTGCTGCCCGACAAGAAGACCATCATCCAGGCCGACGACATCGTCTATGTGGCCGCTGCCTCCGGCGCGGTGGGCGAGGCCGTCGCCCTGGCCGCGAAGCCCCCAGCGAGCGAGGACTGAACATGAAAGTGGCCATCGCCGGAGCAGGCGCTGTCGGCCGATCGATCGCCAGGGAGCTGTTGCGCGGCGGGCATCGAGTCATGTTGCTGGAGCGCCAGCTCGAGCACATCGATACCGCCGCGATCCCGGACGCGGTCTGGGTGCACGCCGACGCGTGCGAACTGGCCCTGCTGGAGCAGGCGGGTCTGGAGACCTACGAGGTCGTCATCGCGGCCACGGGTGACGACAAGGCGAACCTGGTGCACAGCCTGCTGGCCAAGACCGAGTTCGGGGTGCGGCGGGTGGTGGCTCGCGTGAACGACCCCCGCAACGAATGGCTCTTCGACGGTTCGTGGGGTGTGGACGTCGCGGTGTCCACACCTCGGCTGCTCGCCTCCCTGGTCGAGGAGGCGGTGTCGGTCGGAGATCTGGTCCGGCTGATGACGCTGCGCCAGGGCCAGGCGAATCTGGTCGAGATGACGCTGCCCGCGGACACGTCGCTGGCCGGCAAACCGGTGCGCACGCTCACCTTGCCGCGCGACGCCGCGCTGGTCACCATTCTGCGCGGCGGCCGGGTGATCGTGCCGCAGCCCGACGACGCGCTGGAAGGCGACGACGAGTTGCTGTTCGTGACCTCGTTGGAGGCCGAGGAAGACCTCCGGCTGGAGCTCGCCAACTACGGCATCAGGCCATAACTCCCCGTATACGGCCGGACGCGTGTCCTCGGCGAAGCACCGCCGGAGCACTAGGCGGCCAGCCGCAGCTCCGCGCGCAGCTTGTTCAGCGCGCGATGCTGCATCACCCGGACCACGCCCGGGCTGGTGCCGATGGCCTCGGCGGTCTGCGCCGCCGACCAGCCCAGCACGATGCGCATCACCAGCACCTCGCGGTGCGCGGGGGCCAGCACCTTCATGAGTTCCCTTGTGGCGGCCCGTCGTTCGGAGGCCAGCGCCCACTCCTCCGGCCCTGCCGCGGCCGACGCGCGGTCGGGCACGTCGGCCATCGGGTAGGCGGGATGCTGCTGCGAGCGGCGGAACGCGTCGGCGACCTTGTTGGCCGCGATGCCGTAGACGAAGGCCAGGAAGGACTTGCCCTGATCGCGGTAGCGCGGAATGGCGTTGACGGTGGCCAGCAGGACTTCCTGCACCACGTCGTCGGCGGTGACCTGCAGGTGGGCGGTATTGCCCAGGCGCGCGCCGCAGTAGCGCCGCACCAGCGGATGCACGATCCGGATGATCTCGGCGACCGCCTGGCGATCGCCCGCGGCGGCCGGTCCGATCAGCTTGTCCAGCTCGGCCGATACCCGCCGGCTCTCCGAGAGAGCGGGGTTGTGGGTCTTGGGCAGCGCCGCGGTGTTGTGCTCGGTAGCCACGTCCGAGTCCTTTCTAGCCGATCAGTGCGTGTTTTCGGTACGCATAGATCGTCTGACGAACTCGGGAGAGCGACCAGGCACCCCAGGGTGGGGAAGCACTCACCTCGGCGGTGGGACTTACCCCACCCCTGTGGTTTTCGCCGGGCGTGGGCGCCGGGTTAACGCTCAGGCCGGCCCGGTCGCCGCCACCGACTTGGCAGGCAGGTGGCCTGCCCGGCGCACCGCCCAGATGGTGACGCCCAGCGCCACCGCCGTCAGCGGCCAGCCCATCGCGATGCGGGCGAAGGCGAGCCAGCCGGTGCGGTCGGTGTCGTAGAGCTGCGACTGCACCAGATAACGCGCTCCGAAGACCACGATCCACGTAGTGGTGGCCAGGTCGTAGAGGCGCACCGAGCGCGGATCCGACCGCCAGTCAGAGCCGTGGCCGTTCAACACGCCCCAGATGACGCCGACCAGCGGACGGCGGACCAGGATGGACGCGAGGAACACCCCCGCGTACACGAGGCTGGTGTAGATGCCGAAGAGGAAGAACCCTTTGGCCTCGCCCATCCGGTAGGCGATGAAGGCGCAGATACCGACGCCGAAGAAGCCGGAGATGGCGGGCTGCACCGGATCGCGCCGCACCAGGCGCCACAGGAGGATGGCGGCAGCCACCCCGAGGGCCGACCAGATCGCGGCGGCCAGCCCCGCGAGGCTGTTCACGGGAACGAACACGACGACGGGGAGCGTCGAGTAGATCAGGCCGCTGAAGCCGCCGAGTTGTTCGAGGAGGGTCTGCTCGGCACGTTCCTCGTCACGGTCGGGCACATCGAGCCCGGTGCGGTCGTCCGATCCTGCGTTGTCGTCGCTCGAAGGCATACGTCAGCTGTTCCCGCGCAATTCGTAGTAGGGGTTGAAGATCACTTTGCGTCCGTCACGGTCGCCGACCCGTCCACGGACGAGAATGCGCCGTCCCGGCTCGATGCCGGGAATGCGCCTGCGCCCGATCCAGACCAGGGTGATGGCGTCGGTGCCGTCGAAGAACTCGGCCTGGACGCTGGCGCCCGCGGACTTGGGACACGCTTCGACGCTTCGGAGCCTACCGAGCATGGTCGCCTCGTCACCGCGGCGACACTCCGACGCGCGCGACGCTCCCGATGCCTCGGAAGTCTCGGCCAGCTCCTCGGCGTCCAGCTGATCGATGTCCTCGGTCAGCCTGCGGCTCAGACGTCGAAAATACCCTGAGGCTGCGGATGACATTGTGCACGCTCTCCTGCATAGAGCAGATGGCGTGGGTCGCACACCATCGTGAGGGATCCGATCCGCACGACCCGCTGCGGCCGTACAACGCCACTGTAGATGGGCGGGGCCACCCCCGCTACGCTCGGACCGATGTTCGACTCCCCACACCCCGCCCGCGTCGTCGCGCTGCCCGGCACCGGGTCCGACGCAGACTTCGCGCGGCGCGCCTTCGGGCCCGCCAGCGCCACACGGGGCATGGATTTCGTCGCGGTGGAACCGGACCCGCGCCGAGTGGTGGCGAGCTGTGTGGCCGCGCTGGAGGCGGCGGCGGACGCGGCACCGGTGCTGGTCGCGGGCATCTCGCTCGGCGCGGCGATCGCCGTGGAGTGGGCCGCCGAGCGTCCGGATCGCGTGGTCGGTGTGGTGGCTGCGCTGCCCGCCTGGACCGGATCCGACACCGCCGCCTGCCCCGCCGCGTTGAGCGCGGCGGCCACCGCGGCTCAGCTGCGCGCCGACGGCCTGGCCGCGGTGACCGACCGGATGCGGGCGAGCAGCCCGCGGTGGCTGGCGGACGCGCTGACCCAGTCGTGGCGGACGCAATGGCCGCATCTCCCGCAGGCGCTGGAGGAGGCCGCCGACTACAAGTGGCCCGACGCCGAGCTGCTGGCCACCTTCGAGCCGCCGCTGGCGGTGATCGCCGCCGTCGACGACCCGGTGCATCCGCCCGCGGTGGCCGAGGAATGGGCGGCGCTGGCCCCACGCTCCCGGCTGCATCGGATCACCCTGGACGAACTCGGCGCCGATCCCGCCATCCTGGGACACACGGGTTTCGGCTTCGGGTGAGTTCCCCGGCTCAGTTCAAACCGAGCTGCTGCATGGCCGACCCGTCCGCGCCGCGGCGCGGACCCTGTGGCATCCGCGGCACCACCGGCTGCGCGCCGGTCTGCGCCGCCACCTGTGCGGCCATCGCCTGCTGCTGAGCTTCCACCTGCTGCTGATGGGCCGCGGCCAGCTGCTCGGCCAACTGCTGCGGCAGCACCACCGGCAGCGGCTCGCGCACCGGCAGCGGGTCCTCACCGCGCCGCACGACCGTCTCGCTCAGGACGGCCCGCGCCGCCTTGACCAGCGGGGTGCCGTCGTTCGCCGCGCCCGAGGGCCCCGCCGCCACCAGCCGCACCATCCAGCGGTAGCCGTCCACACCGATGAAACGCAGGTCCGCACCCTCGGTCAGGGCCAGTAACTCCCGGCCCCAAGGTCCGTTCTCCACCGACACCCTGGCGCCGTCCTTGCGCAGCGAGTCGGCCAGGTCAGCGGCGACCAGGCGCCATTGACCCGATGTCTTGGGCGCGGCGTAGGCCGCGACGGTGATCCGGCCGTGCTCCGTGGCCAGGTGCACCGCTTGCGGCTGGCCCTCCGGCGTCATCTCGACCTGCAGCTGGCCGCCCGGCGGCACCGGCACCAGCACCGACCCCAGATCCAGCCGCTGCTCGGACACCGAATCGAGCAGTTCGGCGACCTCGTCGTAGTCGTACGGACCGGGCCGGCCGTGCGGACGGTCGACGTTCAGGTCCACGCCCTCGTACGAGCGCTCGTCGGTGGGGGCGTCGTCGTAGAAGTCGTCGTCGTACTCGCCCTCATAGGCGGCCTCGTAGTCGCCGTAGTCCTCCGCCTCGTCGTACCGATCGTCCTCGGCCCGGCCCGGCTTCTTTCTCTTTCCGAACATTCCCGTCATGCCTCCTCGCCGGTCGCCCGGCTCACCCCGTTCGTCTGCGCGGTCAGGCTCGCGTGGCCGCCGCTCGAGCCGTAGCCGCCCGCTCCCCGGGTCGTCTCGTCGAGCGAATCGACCTCCACGAAATCCACCAGTTCCACTCGCTGCACCAGCAGTTGCGCGATCCGGTCGCCGCGGCGCAACTCGATCGGCGTGCGTGGGTCGTGGTTGATCAGGCACACCTTGATCTCCCCCCGGTACCCCGCGTCCACCGTGCCCGGGGTGTTCACCACCGACAGCCCGGCCTTGGCCGCCAGCCCCGAGCGCGGATGGATCAGGCCGACCGTGCCGACCGGTAGCGCCACCGCGACACCGGTGCCGACCAGCACCCGCTCCCCCGGCTCCAGGATGACGTCTTGCGTGGTGCACAGATCCACGCCCGCGTCACCCGCATGGGCACGCGTGGGCACGGGTATGCCGGGGTCCAGCCGCAGCAAAGGTATGGGTGAAAGTGCGCTCACGTTGGACGAGCCTACGCGTAGGCTGTTTGCCCTCGTGACTTAGTGTTGACTCGTGTCGGACCAGCCCAATCCCATGACCACGGACGAGAAAAAGCAGCCCGCGCACCACTACCGGGAGCGCCTGTGGGTGCCGCTGTGGTGGTGGCCGGTGGCCTTCGCCATCACCGGATTGCTCGCGGCGGAGATCCACATGGGCGCGCCGGGGCTGCGGGCCTGGCTGCCGTATGCGCTGTTGTTCCCGCTGCCGGTCTGGGTGCTGCTGTGGCTGAGCCGGCACCGCGTGGAAGTGGCGCCGGACGCGAACGGCACACCGGAGCTGCGCGCCGATCGCGCACATCTACCGGTGGATTTCGTTGCTCGCGCGGCCGCCGTCGCCCCGACCGCGAAAAGCGCGGCGCTGGGTCGCCAGCTCGACCCCGCCGCTTATGTCCAGCATCGACCCTGGGTCGGGCCGATGGTCTTGCTCGTGCTCGACGACCCGGACGATCCGACGCCGTACTGGCTGGTCAGTACGCGGCGGCCGGAACGGGTCCTCGCCGCGCTCGGTCTGCCGAGCGCGGGCTGATCCTTCGCGAGCTCTCGCCGAGCTCAGGCAGCGCAGTCCATGCAGATCATCTGGCCGCCCTTCTCACTGGCCAGCCTGCTCCGGTGATGGACCAGGAAACAGCTGGAGCAGGTGAACTCGTCGGCCTGCTTCGGGATCACCCGAACCGTCAGCACTTCCTCGGACAGATCGGCGCCGGGAAGCTCGAACGACTCCGCGGTATCGGATTCGTCGATATCCACGACGGCGGACTGTGCCTCGTTACGACGAGCCTTCAGCTCCTCCAGCGAATCCTCCGACACATCGTCGGATTCGGTGCGCCTCGGTGCGTCATAGTCGGTTGCCATGTCGTCTTCCCCTCGTCCTAACTCCGTATATCCCGGACCGGTCCGCTCACACCCGATTCCTGCCGGAACCGCCGCGACCGGTACCGCCCCGCCGGTGGTGCACGTCACACGTACACCGGTCGCCTATCAGGGCGGATCAGGCCGATCCACTCCCGATAGCGCTGGGTAAACGCAGGACATGCCCTTCTTGTTCCCGCGACCGACCACTGATTTCCGCACCGGTGATTCGATCTGGGCCGCCAGACAATAGCGGACCCCGGAGCAAAAGTCGCAATCAAAACCCACGTGAGTCGAAAATGAGGGCCAATCGACACCCTTCAGGGAACGCACCGAGACCTTGCGCCACGCCCCCGCCACATTTTCGTAGAGTGTGCTGGTGGTTTCACTGATCACCGAAGGCGCCGCGACGGATTCGCAAGGTCGGCCGTACGTGCGCCGCCGCCCCCAGCCCTGGCTCATCATGCTCGGCGTTCTCGCTCTGATCTGCGGGATCGTCTGGATAAAAGCCCTCACGACGCACGACACCGACCACACCGCGATGGCGTGCAACTCACCGAGCCCGGCCTCGGATCCCGGTGCGCCGCAACCTGCTCCGCTCGGCCAGCGCGTCGGCGCGGGCCGGTTGCAGGATGTGGAACCCGCCGCGCTGGCGGCGAGCAAGGTGCGCGTGCTGAACGCGAACAATCAGCGCGGCCAAGCCGCGCATGTCGCCGCCCAGCTCGGCGACCTCGGCTTCGCGAGCGCACCCGGAACGCAATACGGCAACGATTCGATATACGTCAACGGCGACCTGGAATGCACCGGGCAGATCCGCTTCGGCGTCAACGGCCGTCCGGCCGCCGCCGCGGTGCAACTGGTCGCGCCGTGCGCCGAGCTGATCGAGGATCAGCGCGGCGACGACACGGTCGATCTGGTGCTCGGCTCGCTGTTCCGGGACATCCGGCCCAGCAACGACGCAGAGGAAGTGCTGCGTTCGCTCAAGAACCCGGCGCCGGGCAACTCCACCTCCATCGATATCAAGTTGCTCGACGCCGCGCGCCAGGCCCGCTGCTGATCAGCGGTCCGGAATCGGCTCGGTAGCACCCACCCGGGCCAGCAGCTCGCCCAGTTCATCGGCGATGCCGGGCGCGGCGGCGACCACCAGGTCGCCGTCGGCGCCCGGCGCCGTCGCGGGCGGAAGCGTCAGCCGCGCGCCCGCCTCCGCGGCGATCAGCGCGCCCGCGCCCCAGTCCCAGGCGTTCAATCCGTGCTCGTAGTAGGCGTCCACCCGGCCCGCCGCGACATGGCACAGATCCAGTGCGGCCGCGCCCAACCGGCGGATGTCGCGCACGTGCGGGAGCACCTGCGCGACCAATTCCGCCTGCTTGCTCCTGCGGTGCCTGCCGTAGCCGAATCCGGTGACCACCAGCGACATCGCCACCGATTCGACGGGCGTGCAGCGCAGGTGCTCCACTGCGCCGTCGGCGTCGACGCGCAGCGCGCCGAGCCCGAGCCCGGCGCTGTAGGTCGCCGCCCGGGCGACGTCCACCACGGCGCCCGCGACCGGCCGCCCGCCGCGCAGTGCGGCGACCGAGACGGCGTACCCGGGAATGCCGTAGAGGAAGTTGACGGTGCCGTCGATCGGATCCACCACCCAGTGGACGGTGTCCGCGCTCGCGTCATCGATGCTGCCGCCGCCCTCCTCGCCGAGGATCGGGTCGCCGGGGCGTTGCTCGGCGAGCAGTTTTCGGATCAGGTCTTCGGTCTCGGTGTCCACGATGGTCACCGGGTCGGTCTCGTGGCCCTTGGACTGCACCGCGCCTTCGGCGTGCGCGCCCGCGGGCCCGAACACCTCGGGACGGCGGGCACGGACATGGGCGGCGGCGGTCTCGGCGATGTCGACCGCGATCCGGCGCAGGTCGGCCTCGTCGCCGCGCGCGACGATCGAGACGAAGGAGTCGGGGGTGTAGTCGGACACTGGCGATGAGATTTCCGGCACGCCCTTTATCGCATCACACATCCTCGCCGAACGCCCAGCCTCGTGGTCCCATTACTCTTGTCGTGCACGACACAGCGCCGTCGTCGGGCATCCCGTTCGCAACGCCCGCCGTGGCGTCCCGGGCCCCGTGCAGCGTTGTCATCACACCGGCCAGCACAGGGAGACGAGGGGTTAGTCATGTCCGCTCGGGGGCACGCATTCGGTATCGACATCGGCGGTAGCGGCGTCAAAGGCGCCACGGTCGATCTGGCCACCGGCGAGTTGGTCCACGATCGGATCAAGATCGCGACACCGCACCCCGCGACACCGTTCGCCGTGGCCGAGGCGGTGGCCGAGCTGGTGGACAAAGCCAAGTGGACGGGGCCGGTCGGACTCACCTTGCCCGCGGTGGTGATCGGCGGCGTGGCCCGCACCGCGGCGAACATCGACAAGTCCTGGATCGGCACCGACGCGCGGGCGCTGTTCTCCGCCGCGCTCGGCGGCCGCCCGGTCACCGTGCTCAACGACGCGGACGCCGCGGGCATGGCCGAGGACCACTATGGCGCGGCACGGAATTTCGCGGGGCTGGTGATGCTGCTGACCTTCGGCACCGGCATCGGCTCCGCGCTGCTCTATCACGGCACGCTGGTGCCCAACACCGAACTCGGCCACCTGGAGATCCAGGGCATGGAGAGCGAGCACCGAGCGGCGGCCTCGATCAAGGAACGCGACGGCCTGAGCTACGAGCAGTGGGCCGCGCAGGTCAGCCTGGTCCTGACCACGCTGGAGAACCTGTTCTTCCCGGTCGTCTTCGTCGCGGGCGGCGGCATCAGCAGGGACTCCGAGAAGTGGATCCCCCTGCTCACCAACCGGACACCGGTCATCCCGGCCCGGCTGCGGAACACCGCGGGCATCGTCGGCGCCGCGATGGCGATCACGGGCGGTATCGCACCCTGAGGCGCGCGGGTACGGCGAGGATGCCGTTCGGGGCATCGTGCCATAGGTACCCTGGTTAGATCGTTACAATGGAACGTGCCCGGCTGAGCCGGAGAAACCCCGACCGGCCCTCCGCCGGTGAAACCCGACAGATCGCTCCGCCGGAACACCACTCTGGCGTGACGCCGCACGAGACCGTCACGAAAGGGCGTACGTGGTAGCCACGAATACCCGTCAGACCGCCGAATCGGCCGATGCCGACTCCGCAGATGTAAACGCAGCACGGCCGGTCCGTAAGGCTGCCGCGAAGAAGGCTCCGGCGAAGAAGGCCGCCGCCAAGAAGGCGCCTGCCAAGAAGGCCGCCAAGGCGGCCAAGGCTCCCGCGAAAAAGGCCGCCACCAAGAAGGCGGGCCCGGACGGCGAGCCCGGCGCCGACGAGTCGATCGAGGAGGAGTCGCTCGATCTCGACGACCTCGGTGATCTGGAGGTCTCCGAGGAAGACCTCACCGAAGGCGACGAATTGGTCGACGTCGCCGAGGAAGCCGAGACCGAGGAAGCCGAGGGCGAGGAGTCCGACGAGCCGACGGCTGCGGACAAGGCCTCCGGCGATTTCGTCTGGGACGAGGAGGAATCCGAGGCGCTGCGCCAGGCCCGTAAGGACGCAGAGCTCACCGCCTCCGCCGACTCGGTCCGCGCCTACCTCAAGCAGATCGGCAAGGTCGCGCTGCTCAACGCCGAGGAGGAGGTCGAACTCGCCAAGCGGATCGAGGCGGGCCTCTACGCGGCGGAGAAGGTCCGCGAGTTCGCCGAGCAGGGCGAGAAGCTGCCGGTCGCGATGCGCCGCGATTACAACTGGATCGTCCGCGACGGCAACCGGGCCAAGAACCACCTGCTGGAGGCCAACCTGCGCCTGGTCGTCTCGCTGGCCAAGCGCTACACCGGCCGAGGCATGGCGTTCCTCGACCTGATCCAGGAGGGCAACCTGGGTCTGATTCGCGCGGTGGAGAAGTTCGACTACACCAAGGGCTACAAGTTCTCCACGTACGCCACCTGGTGGATCCGGCAGGCCATCACGCGCGCCATGGCCGACCAGGCCCGCACCATCCGCATCCCGGTGCACATGGTGGAGGTCATCAACAAGCTCGGCCGCATCCAACGCGAGCTGCTCCAGGATCTCGGCCGCGAGCCGACGCCGGAGGAACTGGCCAAGGAAATGGACATCACGCCGGAGAAGGTGCTGGAGATCCAGCAGTACGCGCGTGAACCCATCTCCCTGGACCAGACCATCGGCGACGAGGGCGACAGCCAGCTCGGTGACTTCATCGAGGACTCCGAGGCCGTCGTCGCCGTCGACGCGGTGAGCTTCACGCTGCTGCAGGATCAGCTGCAGTCGGTGCTGGAGACGCTGTCGGAGCGCGAGGCGGGCGTGGTCCGGCTGCGGTTCGGTCTCACCGACGGCCAGCCCCGCACCCTCGACGAGATCGGCCAGGTCTACGGGGTCACCCGCGAACGCATCCGCCAGATCGAGTCCAAGACCATGAGCAAGCTGCGCCACCCGAGCCGCTCCCAGGTCTTGCGCGACTACCTGGACTAGGCCGCCGCGCCTCGACGCCCGCATTCACCGCTCGAATCTTTCATCGGTCGGCGAATGCGGGCGTCGCGCTTTCCGGGGGCTGTCCCGCTCGGTCTGATGGCGTCGACCGAATTCCGGCCGGACCCTGGTCAGCTGGGCGGCTCCCCCGGGGTGGGCCGGGCGGGCGCGCACCCGGCACGGCAGACTTGCGGGGTGGTTGCCTCGACCTCGACTCCGCACGCGCCGCGCTCCCCGTGGACGCGGACCGTGGATCTGCGCGCCGAGCTGCGTGACGTGTCGGCCTGGCTGCGCCGTCCCGGATCGCCGCGGCGGATACTGCCGGCCATCCGGGCGCATCTGGGGGCCGCGCCCGCCAGTACCGCCTACGCGTTCACGCTGTTCGTCACGTGGTGGACCTTGCGTGGGGTCGGGGACTCGGTGGAGCGCAGGCTGATCTTCTCGGCGTCTACCAACCTGTACAACATGCGGCACAACCCGGTTCAGGTGCTGGTCGCCTCCGCCTTCTGGACCGAAGGCGGGTTTCCCTGGACGACTATCGCCGGTTTCCTGGTCGTCATGGCCTACGCCGAGCGCTGGCTGGGCACCGCGCGCTGGATTCTGCTGTTCGCGACCGGGCACATCGGGGCGACGCTGCTCACCGTCACCGGCATCGCCCATGCCATCGACCGCGGCGTCATTCCCCTGCGGGTGGCCGTCGCCGCGGATGTCGGTACCAGTTACGGGTTCTCCGCCGTGCTGGCGGCGCTGGCGTTCCGGTTCCGGGGCAAGGTGCGGCTGGGTTGGGCGGGGGCGATCCTCGTAGCGTTGGGCGCGGCGCTGTGGATCGAACCGACGTTCACCGACTACGGCCATCTGTGCGCCGCCTTGATCGGGCTGGCGGTCGGTGCGACCGCGAGCCTGTTCTGGCACCGGCTGGAACGAATCACCGCGCGCAAGACCGCGCGGGACTGATCAGGAGACCTGCGGCTCGGGGCGGCCGCGGCTCTGCAGGACCCCGGCCATCGGCTCGACCACACGCGCCGCGATCGGACCCAGCACCGCCATCAGCAGGACGTAGGTCGAGGCGAGCGCGGTGAGCTGTCCGTCCATCGCACCCGCGCTCACCGCCAAGCCCGCGATGACGATGGAGAATTCGCCGCGCGCGACCAGGGCGGCGCCCGCGCGGGCCCGGCCCAGGTGCCGGATGCCCTCCCGCGCGGCGGCCCACCACCCGGTCGCCACCTTGGTCACCACGGTGATCACCGCCAGCAGGATCGCCCAGCCGAGCACCGGCGGTATCGCTCGCAAATCGGTGTTCAGGCCGAAGGCCACGAAGAAGATGGCCGCGAACAGGTCGCGCAGCGGCTCGAGCAATTTGGCCGCCGCGTGCGCGGTCGAACCGGAGATCGCGATGCCGAGCAGGAACGCGCCGACCGCCGCCGACACGCTCAGCGCCGAGGACGCGCCCGCCACCAACAGCGCCGCGCCGAGCAGTGTGAGCAGGAAGACCTCGCGATCGGCGCTGTCCACGATCGCCGACACGTACCGTCCGTAGCGCAGCGCCACCACGAGGACGAGCGTGATGGTGAGCAGTGCCACCGCCAGGGCGCGCAGCCCGCTGACCCAGCTCAGCCCGGCGAGCACCGTGGTGAGGATCGGCAGGTAGACCGCCATCGCCAGATCCTCGAACACCAGAATGGACAGGATCACCGGCGTCTCCCGGTTGCCCAGGCGCCCGAGATCGTCGAGGACTTTCGCCACGATGCCCGAGGACGAGATGTAGGTGACGCCCGCCATCGTGATGGCGCCGGGCAGGCCCCAGCCCAGCATCAGCGCCACCACCGCGCCCGGCGACGCGTTGACCACGATGTCCAGCACACCCGCGGGCCAGGACCGACGCAGCCCGGTGACCAGCTCCGCCGCCGTGTACTCCAGGCCGAGCAGCAAGAGCAGCAGTACCACGCCGATCTCACCGGCCACATGGCCGAAATCGTGGGCCGCCCGCAGTTCGATGAGACCGCCCTGGCCGAAGGCGACACCGCCGAGGAGATACAGCGGGATGGGCGACATCCCGACACGGCCCGCGACACGACCCAGCATGCCGAGAACGAAAAGAACCGCTCCGAGCTCGATCAGGGCGAGCGCGGTGTCCGTCACGTCAGCCGTGCGTCAAGATCTTCGCGGCGGCATCCAAGCCTTCCGGAGTGCCGACGACCACGAGCAGGTCGCCCGCGGTGAAGGTGAAATCGGGGCCGGGCGAGGGATGCAACTGCCCGGCCCGCATGACCGCCACGATGGACACCTTCGTGCGGGTGCGCATCTCGGTTTCGCCCAGGGTGCGGCCGTCATAAGGGGAGTCGTCCCCGATCGGCAGCTGGCGCGTGGTGATCCCGGGCAGGTCGCGATGGTCGTCGTTGAGTTTGGCGACCAGCTGCGGCGCACCGAGCAGATTGGCCAGGACCGCCGCCTCGTCGGTGGTCAGCGGGATCTGCGCGGCACAGGCGTCGGGATCGTCGAGCTTGGAGACGATCAGGTCGATATCACCGTCACGGTGGGCGACCACGCCGATTCGGCGACCGGAACGCACCTCGAAGTCCTTGCGGACCCCGATGCCGGGTAGTGCGGTGACGTCGACGTTCACGCCCTCCAGATTAGCCGGATCACCGCGTCCGCGAACGGATCGGTCATCACTTCGGCCGATGGCGCGTCGCGGGAGCTGTGCTGTGATGGAGGCGTGCGGCGGTGGTCGGATTTGCCGGAGCGGACGCGGGACGCGCTGGGCGCGGTGATCGCGTTCACCGGCGGCGCGGCGCTCTACCTCACCGGCTTGTCGCCGATGACCGACCGTGGCGAGCAGGTGTCGTTGTGGGTGCGGTTCGGCGTGCTGGCCGTATTGTGCCTGGCTACGTTCGCCCGGCGCCGCACGCCGGTCGCGGCGATGCTGGGCGGGCTCTTCCCTTTGGCGGTGGATATCCGGCTCGGCGCCACCGTGTCGGTGTGGATCATCTACGCCGACCTGATCTACGCCGCCGTGCTGTACTCGGGACGCCGGAAATCGCGGATCACGGCCGTGGCCTGGTCGGCGCTCTCGGGCGTCGTCGTGGTGCTGACATCGGCGCTGACCGGCGATCCGCGTGCGGTGGCAGTGGCCCTGGTGGGGGTGTTCAGTTTCGTCGCGACGCCGATCTGGTGGGCGAATTCGGTGCGCACCCACAAGGAGGTGGCGCACGTCGAGCGCGCCCGCGCCCAGGCGATGACCCTGGTCGCCGAACTCGACCGGCGCGCGGCCATCGCCGACGAGCGCACCACGATGGCGCGCGATCTGCACGACATGATCGCCGGGCATCTGTCGGCCATCGCGCTGCACTCGGAGGCGGCGCTCGGGGTGCTGGACCGGAGCGCGTCCGACCCTGCGGTGGCCGGGATCATGCGATCCATCCGCGCCAACAGCGTCAGCGCCCTGGAGGAGATGCGCACCATGATCGGATTGCTGCACAGCGACGACGCCGCGGCGGAGGTCGCCGCGCCCCGTACGCTCGCGCAGTTGCCGATCCTGGTGGAGGCCGCACGCGCGGCGGGGATTTCGGTGCGGGTGCGCGACGCGCTGGACGGCGCCGCGCTCCCCGGGGCGGTGAACCAAACCGCCTACCGCATCGTGCAGGAGGCTTTGACCAACGCCATGAAACACGCTCCGGGACAGGAGGTCTGCATCGACGTGCGCACCGAGGAGGGAATGCTCACCATATCCGTCCGCAACCGGACCGGGCCGGCACGGCCGCCCGGCGCGGCGGATGGGGCCGGACGCCGCGGTCTGGCGAATATGCGCGAGCGGGCCGCGGCACTCGGCGGAAGCCTGCGCGCCGGAACGGATTCCGGCCGGTGGGAGGTCCTGGCCAGCCTGCCGCTCGGAACCACGGGTGCCGCATGACGATTCGGGTGGTGATCGCGGATGACCACGCCGCCATCCGCGCGGGCCTGCGGATGATCCTGGACGCCGAGGAGGACCTCGAGGTGGTCGGCGAGGCAGCCGACGGCGATGTCGCGGTGGCGCAGGCCAAAGCGCTGCGGCCGCAGGTGGTGCTGATGGACGTGCGGATGCCCGGGGTGGACGGCATCACCGCCACCGAGCGGATCATCGCGGACGGCCTGGCCGCGGTGCTGATCTTGACCACCTTCGACTTGGACGAGTACGTCTTTCGCACGCTGCGGGCGGGCGCTTCTGGATTCGTGCTGAAATCGACGTCGGGGCGGGCGCTGGTCGAGGCGGTGCGCGCGGTGGCGGCGGGCGACGGCGTGCTGGCTCCGGAAGTGACGCGAGCGGTGATCTCGGCGTTCGCCTCGTCGAATGGAGCCGGCGCGCAACCGGCTCCCGCGGGACTCCACGAACTCACCGAACGGGAACGGGAAGTGCTCGACTGTCTCGGCGACGGTCTGTCCAACGCGCAGATCGCCGGCCGGCTGTTCATCGGCGAGACGACCGTCAAGACCCACGTCTCGCGGGTGCTGACGAAACTCGGTGTGCGGTCGCGGGTTCAGGCCGCCATCGTGGCGCGCGAGATCCGCGACCGGTAGTCACGCCGTGCGGGGGGCGAATCCGCCGTCTTCCTCGGGCAGGTACTGCTCGACACCCGTCACCGCGGTCACCGGCAACGGGCCGTAGAGATGGGGGAAGAGCATCGATTCCGGGTCGGTCGGGACGCCCGGTTCCCATTCGATCGGCGACCCCACCCGGAGGGGGTCGATGCGCAGCAGCACCAGATCACGTCGTCCGCGGAACAAACGGTTTGCGGGCAGGTGCACCTGTTCCGGCGACGAGAGATGGATGAACCCCGCTTCGGCGAGCGAGGGCGTACGGTACTCCCCCGTTTGCCGAGCGGAAAGCCATTCCTCCAAAGTGCATAGGTGAACAAGCGTGTGAGTGTCATGGGTCACGGGTAATCTCCCGGTAGACAACTGGATCGGCCGATCGAGGGTGTGACACAGTGCACATCGACGACACGACCTGCGGCGTTCGCCCGTAGCGAAATCCCTGGTCGTGTTATCGAAAACACACTGCTTCATCCGCGGGAACAAAGTCCCCCGTCCCGAACGTCTGACAGAGTAGTCATACCCCTGCTGGGAAGTAGCGGTAGCGAGCTCGTGGTGAGTGACCACGGGCCCCACACCAGGTGAACGGTCGTCGGGACCGGGAGCCAGGACGGAGGAGTCATGCCAGGAACCCTGACAAGCACCCCACTGACCGCGGTCGATCGTTGCGACCGCTGCGGGGCGGCCGCTCGAGTGCGCGCCGTACTGCCCGCGGGTGGAGAGTTGCTCTTCTGCCAGCACCACGCGAACGAACACATGGATCGGCTGCGTGAGCTGGACGCCGTGATCGACACGGAGTCCGCTCCCGCACTCTGATCTGCTCCTCGCGTCCTGACACAACAGCATCGGACAACAGAACACCGTTTCCACCGGCAGCGGGCGACCCACAGGTCGCCCGCTGCCCGCGTGTCCGGGGGCCGTTCAGTCTCCGGACCCCGGGGCGAGAATGCCGTCCAGCAGCCTGGCCAGGCCGAACTCGAACGCACCGTAGGGGTCGGCGGGTGCCTGGTACAGTTCGCCGACCGCGGCCCCGACGCGTGACGAGAGCGGGAAACGACTCGGCGACATGAGTTGGGCCAGCAGCGGGCCGTGCACCTCCCACCACCGTTCGTCGCTCATCCGCCCGGTCTCCCGGGCCGCGGCGACCGCCATGCGCGCGTTTCCGGTCGCGAACTCCGACAGCACCGCGATCACCCGGTCCATCGCCACGTCCGGCAGACCGAGCCCGTCGATCGCGGCGAGCTGGCGTTCGTAGCGGCGCATCCGTCCCGGCCCGAGCACGAGCCGCCACGGCGGGACGTCGAGCAGCCAGGGATGGGCGACGATTTCCGCGCGGACCCGCCGGGCCACAGCGGCGAGGCGCTCGCGCGGCGGCAGATCGCCGGGGATGGGCGGATCCTCGTCGGCGACCGCGTCGACCATCAGCACCGTCAGCGCGTCCTTGCTGGGCACGTAGGTGTAGAGACCCATCGGCCGCAGCCCGAGTTCGGCGGCGACGGAGCGGATGGAGACCTTCTCGTAGCCCTCGCGGTCGGCGAGCGCGACGGCTGCCGCGACCACCGCGTCGACGCTGACGGTCTGCTTCGGACCGCGTCCCGCCGGACGCGGCGGAAGTTCGTGCCGCCACAGCAGCTCCAACAGCCGCCTGGCCTGGTCGAGTGCGTTGTCCTCGCTCACCGGTTCCCTTGGAATGAATTCGGTACGGTGTACGTTGTCACATTACTCCGTACGCTATACGTTGATTTGAGGGGTGCGCCCTGCCCAGCACACACGCCACATACCTACCGGATCGGCACATGTTCGCACTCTGGTCCTGGACCGGGTTCGCCACCGGCCCGTTCCCGGACGGTCCAGGTGAGCGCGGAACCGTCGCGCTGGCCGTCCCGGTCTCGGACGGAGCCCTCATGGTCGCCGATGTGGACGCCGTCCTGCTCGATCCCGAGACTTTCGCCGACTCGACGCCCGAGCAGCCCGGCGAGTCGGTCCTGTCCTGGCAGCGGATCGTGCGCTCCGTTCTCGCGGACCCGGCCGGGGAGCCGCTCGACACGGAAGCCGATGCCCTGCCCGTCGCCGCCCACGCGGTGCCGGACGCGTCCGGCACGGCGATCGTCTCCGCGCAACGCGCGCTGCGCGTCCTGCGCGACACCGAGGCGGTCACCGCGGACCTGCGGGCGACGTTGAAGGCGCGACTGCGGCCGTACCAGGCCCGCGGAGTCGGCTGGCTGCGCGAAACGGTGGCCGCGCACGGCGGCGCGGTGCTCGCCGACGAGATGGGGCTCGGAAAAACCGTCCAGACCATCGGTTTCCTGCTCGACCGAGCCGCGGCGGGCCCGCAACTGGTGGTGTGCCCGACCTCACTGGTCGGCAACTGGGCACACGAGATCGGCCGGTTCGCACCGGGGCTGCGGGTGGTCGTCTGGCGCGGCGGCGCCATCGCCGTCGACGCGGAAACCATCGTCGTCACCGGGTATCCCACCTTGCGGCTGCACGGACGGCTGCTGGCCCAGCAGAGCTGGGCAACGGCCGTCTTCGATGAGGCGCAGGCATTGAAGAACCCACGCACCCAGGTCGCGAAGGCCGCGCGCGCGATCGACGCGGCCGCCACGGTCGCGCTCACCGGCACGCCGGTGGAGAACCATCTCGACGAGTTGTGGGCCCTGCTGCACCTGGTGGCGCCCCGGCTGTTCGGGCACCGGACCCAGTTCCGGCGCCGCTTCGTACGGCCGATCCACGAGGGGTCGGCAGCCGCCGCGGCGCGGTTGCGCGACACCATCGAACCGGTGCTGCTGGCCCGCACGAAAAGCCAGGTCGCCGCCGCCCTGCCCGCGAAGATCCACAGCGACCTGCTCTGCGATCTCACTGCCGAGCAAGAGCAGCTCTACGACCAGCTGCTCGACAAAGCCGTCGATGACGGATTCGGCGCGGGCATCGAGCGCCACGGCCGCGTGCTCGCGGCGCTGACTGCGCTCAAACAGGTGTGCAACCATCCCGGGCTGATCACCGGCGACCTCGACGAGTTGGCCGGCCGGTCCGGAAAACTCGACCTGTGCACCGACATTGTCGCCACGAATCTCGAAACCGACAGCCCGACACTGATCTTCACCCAATACCGGCAGACCGGTGAGTTGCTCGTGCGGCATCTGGCCGACCGGTTCGGGGTGACCGCGCCGTTCTTCCACGGCGGGCTCTCCCAGGCCGAGCGCGCCGAGATCGTCGCCCGGTTCCAGGCCGAGGACGGACCCCCGGTGCTGGTGCTCAGCCTGCGCGCGGCGGGCACCGGGCTCACCCTGACCCGCGCCGCCGACGTCGTCCACTTCGATCGCTGGTGGAATCCCGCGGTGGAGGCACAGGCCTCCGACCGGGTGCACCGGATCGGCCAGACCCGCACGGTCACCGTCACCACGCTCACCTCCACCACCACCGTGGAGGAGCACATCGCGGGCATGCACGACCGCAAAGCGGCACTGCGCGATCTCGGCGACGCGGCGGGGATAGCCACACTGGCCGCGCTGGACGACGACCAGCTGATCGAGATCCTGCGCCGCAAGAGGGAGAACTGATGGCGGACAACGAATTCGGCTACACGGCGTGGGGCATGGACTGGGTGCGGCTGGCCGAGCCGCTGCGCCAGACCCGGCCGGACCCGCTGTTGCCCCGCGCACGCAGCATCGCCCGCAACAACGGTGTACGGGCCACCGTCGAGGAACGGGTGGTGCGGGCCACCATCCACCGCGGCGGCCAGGCGTCGCTGACCCAGGTGGAGGTGGCGCCGCTGTCCCGGCAGACGATCACCGCCGTCGCCGGGATCGTTCCGGACCCGACCGTGCTGACCGACGACATGCACCGTGCCATCACGGCGGCCGGGATCTCGCTCGCGCCCGTGCTCGCGGGCGTCGACTGCTCGTGCACGGCGCGCAAGGCGCGGTGCGTGCACGTCTTGGCCGTCTACTACGAGATGGCGCGGCGAGTCGACGAGGATCCGCGACTCGGTTTGGCGATCCAAGGCTACTTCGCCGCCGCGCCCCGGGATGCGGACGAACCCGCACCGCAGGCGCGCTGGACCCCGATCGGCGCGCTGGACCCTCAGCGATTCTTCACGGTCACACCGGGCTGAACGGCGGGACGGAAGTCCACACGACCGCTCGGGGCGCCGCCGCTCGCCGGAGCGACCCGCCCCGGGCGGCGTCGTCGGCGAGACACGGCGGGAGCCGAGCACCACGGCGGCAGCCTCAGCGCATACCGCCCAGCCGAACCGGGCGGCGTGGTAGGTGAACACCGCTCAACCGAACACGTGAACGGCCGCGAGCGCGAAGGTGGGTCCGGCCCGGCGCGAGAGAATCCGGCCCAGTGCCTCCGCAGGCGGGGCTGTCCACCGACTCGACCGCACGTCGGCAACGCGATGAGCCGTCGAACGGCCTCGATCCCGGCAACGCGTGCACGATCCCGGCAGGCTGACAGCGGTGCACGACATCGACAGCACCGCGACCATGCGCGCGATCAGCCGGCAGGCCCGAGTGACCGTCAGGCAGGCTCGGATGCCACCGCCTCGCCCCTGGCATCGACCCGAGAGGACCGATACCCGCGTGCATCGACCGCTGCCGGGCCAGGACATCAGTCCGGCCGCCGGGCCCGGAAGCGGAAACTTCCCGCACCGGTGTCGATCTCGACGTCGGTGAAGCCGATCCGGCGCAGCCGGTCGGCGGCCGTCTCCGGAGGCACGGGCACACAGGTGTCCCCGAGGTGCACGAGCCGGAACAATCGGCCGTCGAGCCCGTCGCTGCCCGCGAACACACCGCCCGGACGCAGCACCCGCAGGGCTTCGGCGAACAACGCGTCCTGCTTGCCGGGTGTCGGCACGTGGTGCAGCATCGTGAAGCAGACCACGGAATCGAATCGGTCCGGCGGCAGCGGCATCTCGGCGCCGTCGCCGTCGATCACCGTCATCGCCGCACCGTGCCGGTCGCGCAAGCGCGCGGCCAGCGCCGGATCGATCTCTACGCCGGTGAGCGCGGAGGTGCGGGCCAGTAGCGCGGACACGTTCGCGCCGTAGCCGGGACCGATCTCCACGGTGTCGGCGCCGAGGTCCAGGCCGGACAGCGCCCACGGCACGATGCGCGTCGCACTGGCCTTCTCCCACATCGACGAGCGGCACAGCAATCGGTGAAAGATGTTCATCGCCATACCTGTCACGCTAGGAACGGATCCCGCCGGGCACGACAAGCTACGGTGACAAACTGTGTCGCAGAACGGCCACGCCGAGGTTCATCCCGCCCCGACCGGAGCGACCGCCATGGTGTTCGGAGTCGGCGTGCTGCCCGCAGGACACTGGTTCGGCTTACACGAACATCCGCAGCACCAGATCGCCTGGGCCTCACGCGGCGTCCTCGCCGTCGAGGTCGACGACAGCCGCTGGGTGTTGCCGCCGACGAGGGCGCTGTGGATCCCCGCGGGCATCGCCCACCGCACCGGCACCTCCGACGGAGCGGCGATGCGCGGCATCTTCCTCGACCCCGGCCGGTGCGCTGTCGACTTCGGCGCACCGACCATGTTGCGCGTGACCCGGCTTCTGCACGAACTGTTCGACCTGCTCACCACGGCCGACACCACGCCGCAGCGGCGAGCGCGCGCCGAAGCGGTGGTGTTCGATCTGCTCGAGCCCGTCGAGGTCATCCCGATCGGCGCACATCCGCCGACCGATACCCGGGCGCGGCAGGTGGCCGACGCCCTCACCGCCGATCCGGCCGACCCGAGGACGCTCGCCGAATTCGCCGCCCACGTCGCGGCCAGCCCGCGCACCTTGGCCCGGTTGTTCGTCTCGGAAACCGGCCTCGGCTTCGCCCACTGGCGCACGCAGATCCGGTTGGCCGCTTCCCTGCCGCTGCTGGCCGAGGGCCTCCCGATCGCCCGGATCGCCGGCCGCGTCGGTTACGGAACGCCGAGCGCTTACGTCGCGGCGTTCCGGCGGGCGGTCGGCGTTCCGCCCGGGCGGTATTTCGGTGGCTGATCAGGCGTTGGTGCCGCTGTCCACGGTGAGGAGCGCACCGGTCACGCTGCGGCCGGAGGGCCCGGCCAGGAAGGCCACCGTAGCCGCCACATCGTCGGCGGCGCCGAACCGGCCCAGCGCGGTCAGTTCTCGCTGCCGCTGTGCGTGAGCGCCGTCCCCGGGGTTCATGTCGGTGTCGGTGGAGCCGGGCTGCACGAGGTTCACCGTGATCGCACGCGGCCCCAGTTCGCGCGCCAGCGCCTTGGTGAAGCCGTTGAGGGCGGACTTGCTGAGGTTGTAGAGCGTCACACCGTCGAACGGCGCGTGATCGGTGAGGTTGGTGCCGATGCTGATGATCCGTCCACCGTCGGTCATGTGCGCGACCGCGGCCTGCGCACCGACGAACGCGGCGCGGGCGTGCACGCCGAGCGCGTTGTCGATCTCGGCGACGGTGAATTCCTCGAACGGCTTCGCGGGAAAGATTCCCGCGTTGTTGATCAGGATGTCCAGCCGGCCGAGTTCGGACGCGGCGCGGTCCACCGCCGCGCGCACGGCCGTGGCGTCGGCGCTGTCGGCCTGGATCGCGATGGCTCGGCGGCCGAGTGCCTCGAGCTCGCCGACCACCGCCTTCGCCTGTCCTTCGGCCTGCTGGTAGGTCAGCGCCACGTCCGCGCCCGCGGCGGCGAGGCGGCGCGCGATCGCCGCTCCGATCCCGCGGCTCCCCCCGGTGACCAGCGCGACCTTGCCCGTCAACTCCGACATCGGTACTCCTCCAATTTTGTGCCGATCAATACATAAATAGCCAAGCGCATCCGCCACAGCGGTGTCAAGGGGTATATTTAACGATCGACACAGAAAGGGTCGGGATGGCTGAACGGGGACGACCGCGCGCCTTCGATCGCGCCGAGGCGTTGCACCGTGCCATGGAGGTGTTCTGGGAGCACGGCTACGAGGGCGCCTCGATGAGCGACCTCACCGCCGCGATGGGGATCAACTCCCCCAGCCTCTACGCCGCGTTCGGCGGCAAGGAGGCGCTGTTCCGCGCGGCTGTCGAGCTCTACGGGCAGACCGACGGCGGCTACACCGCGCGCGCTCTGCGCGACGAGCCGACCGCGCGGGCCGCCATCGAGTCGATGCTGCGCGACAACGCCCGGGCTTACACCGAGGCGAACAAGCCGCACGGGTGCATGGTCGTGCTCGCCGGCTCCACCTACACCACCCGCAACACGAGCATCCGCGATTTCCTGATCGACAAGCGCCGCGAGACGACCGAAGACATTCGGCGACGGCTGGAGCGCGGCGTCGCCGAGGGCGATCTACCGGAGGGCACCGACAGCACGGCATTGGCCGGTTTCTACACCACGGTGCTCTACGGACTGTCCATCCAGGCGCGAGACGGGGCGTCGCCGGCGGAACTCACCGCGGCCATCGACTGTGCCATGGCCGTCTGGCCGGCCCCGGTCGGCTGACGCGGGCTACTTCCGGCGCAGCGCGGCGATGCGCTCACCGAGTTGCTCGGCCGAGGCCAGCGCCGTCGGCGGACCGCCGCACTCACGGCGCAACTCGCCGTGGATCACGCCGTGCGGTTTGCCGGTGCGATGGTGATGCATCGCCACCAGGCTGTTGAGCTCGCGCCGCAGCTCACCCAGCCGATCGGCCGTGGCGACGCGCTCCGCGGCGCCCGCCACCTGGGCGCCGGGATCGGGGACCGGCGCGGGCACACTGCGCTCGGCGACCTGCTTGGCCTGCCGCTCACGCAACAGCGCGCGCATCTGCTCGGCGTCCAACAGGCCGGGAATCCCCAGGTAGTCGGCTTCCTCGTCGCTGCCGGCGAAGGTCGCGGTACCGAACGAGGACCCGTCGTAGATCACCTGGTCGAGCTCGGCGTCGGCGGCCAGCGCGACGAACGACTTCTCCTGCTCGCCCGGCTCGTCCTGCTGCTTGTTCGCCTCGATCAACAGCTCGTCGTCGAGGGCGTTCTTCTCCCGGTGCGGCTTGCCGATGACGTGGTCGCGCTGCAACTCCAGCTGCGCGGCCAGATCCAGCAGCACCGGCACCGACGGCAGGAACACGGTCGCGGTCTCGCCGGACTTGCGGGCGCGCACGAACCGCCCGATCGCCTGCGCGAAGTACAGCGGCGTGGAGGCGCTGGTCGCGTACACCCCGACGGCCAGCCGCGGCACGTCGACGCCCTCGGACACCATGCGGACCGCGACCATCCAGGGCTGGGTGCTCCGGCTGAACTCGGCGATGCGACTGGAGGAGGCCGGGTCGTCGGAGAGCACCAGCGCGGGCTTCTCACCCGAGATGTGTTCCAGCAGTTCGGCATAATCACGGGCACGGTCCTGATCGGTGGCGATCACCAGGCCGCCCGCGTCGGGCATGCCGGAGGCGCGCTTCTGGCGCAGCCGGATGTCGGCGGCGCGCAGCACCGCGGAGATCCAGTCGCCCGCCGGGTCGAGCGCGGTCCGCCAGGCCCGGGCGGTCTGTTCGGCGTTCAGCGGCTCGCCGAGGCGCGCGGAGTACTCTTCGCCCGCGCTGTCGCGCCAGTGCGCTTCGCCGGAATAGGCCAGGAAGACCACCGGCCGCACCACGCCGTCGGCAAGCGCCTCGGCGTAGCCGTAGGTGTGGTCGGCACGGGACTTCGGGAAACCCGACTCGTCGGGCTCGTAGACGACGAACGGGATCTGGCTGTCGTCGCTGCGGAACGGGGTACCGGTCAGCGCGAGGCGGCGGGTGGCGTCGCCGAAGGCCTCGGCGGTCGCGTCACCCCAGCTCTTCGCGTCGCCCGCGTGGTGGATCTCGTCGAGGATGACCAGCGTCCTGCGGTTCTCGGTGCGCACGCGATGGCGGGAGGGGTGCGCGGCGACCTGGGCGTAGGTGACCACGACGCCGTGATAGTCCCCCGAGGTGCCGCCGGTGGAGTTGGAGAAGCGCGAGTCCAGCGCGATCCCGGTGCGCGCAGCGGACTGGGCCCACTGGTGCTTGAGGTGCTCGGTCGGCGCGACCACCGTGATCTGGTCCACGGTGCGGTCGGCCAGCAGTTCGGCGGCCACACGCAGCGCGAAGGTGGTCTTACCCGCGCCCGGAGTGGCCACGGCGAGGAAGTCTCGCGGTTTGGTGGCCAGATACTTCGTCAGCGCACGTCGCTGCCAGGCGCGAAGGGAGCCGCCCGAGGGCGTGCTCACCATTGTCGAATCGCCCGGCGTCTCCGCTTCTCCCGCCACAGCGGCGCCACCCGACCCAGTCACGCAGACGACCCTAGCGGCCCGGCACGGTGTGTCGCCAAACCGACGCGACGGTCGCGATGGGCATCACACGCCGTCGGGTGGGACGCTGGGTGTTCACCCGACGCCCACCGACACGTCGCGCGCACAGTCCGATGCCGATCGCCGAAGTGCGCGATGCTGTAAGCACGATGACCGAACACCGCGCCCTCCCGGGCGATCCGCCGCGGACCGACGTACCGTCGCCCCGCGCTGCCGCCGCGCGCGCCCCCGGAGGGGCCGACCGCGCGGGCGCGCGAGCTTCGGTGCTGGGTAGACGGGCCGCAGCGCTGATCGTGCGCGTGGCGGAGAAGGCGTGGGCGGATTCCATCTTCGCCAAGTCGGCCGCCGCGGCGTTCTGGCAGACGCTCTCCTTGGCTCCGCTGTTGCTGGGGGTGCTCGGCAGCCTCGGTTACGTCGGCGGGTGGTTCGGGCCGGACACGGTGCAGATCGTGGAATCCAAGATCATCGCGTTCAGCCAGGACCTGTTCAGCGCCAATGTGGTGTCCGACCTGATCGAGCCGACGGTGCAGGACGTGCTCGGGCGCGGGCGCGGCGCGGTGGTGTCGGTGGGCTTCGTGCTGTCGCTGTGGGCCGGTTCGTCGGCGATGGCCACCTTCGTGGACTCGATCGTGGAGGCCCACGATCAGCAGGACGCGCGGCACCCGGTGTGGCAGCGCATCTTCGCCCTGCTGCTGTACGTGCTGTTCCTGGTGGCTTCGGTGTTCATCCTGCCGCTGGTGGCGCTGGGGCCGACGCTGATCGGGCGGGTGTTGCCCGGCGCTTGGCGGGCGACCGGACTGCAACTGCTGGATTTCTTCTACTACCCGGGCGTCGGCGTGCTGCTGATCGTCGGGCTCACCACCCTCTACAAGCTGGCACTGCACACCTCGCTGCCCTGGCACCGACTCTTCGGTGGGGCGCTGGTGGCCGGAGTCTTCTTCATGGCGGCCAGCGACGTGCTGCGCCGCTACCTGTCCTGGGTCACCCGCACGGGCGTCACCTACGGGGCGCTGGCGACGCCGATCGCGTTCCTGCTGTTCACGTTCTTCCTGGGCTTCGCGGTGATCCTGGGCGCGGAGTTCAACGCGGCGGTGCAGGAGTTCTGGCCCGCCAGGGCGACGCGCATGGAGCAGGTGAAGGAGTGGATCGCCAACCAGGTGCGTGGCGAGGACGACTTCGACGACGAGGACGCGGCAGCCCAGGACGAGGCCGCCACGGGCCGGGACGAGGCAGGGTCCGACGGCTCGCGCGGCCTGCTCGAGCTGCGAAAAGCGAGGTCCTCGCCAGGCGATTAGACCCTGTCACTCACCCTTGCGTAGGCCGTCGTAGACCTTTTTGCACTCCGGGCACACCGGAGAGCCCGGCTTGGCCGAGCGGGTGACCGGGAAGACCTCGCCGCACAGCGCGACCACGTGGGTGCCCATCACGGCGCTCTCGGCGATCTTGTCCTTCTTCACGTAGTGGAAGAACTTCGGGGTGTCGTCGCCCGTCGTCTCGTCGGTCGTCGTATCCGGGCGAACCATGGTGTCGGTGCTCACGCATTCCATGATGCCGCATCAGGGGATACCGGGTTGACCACGGTGGCGCGGCACAGGTCACCACGTTTCCGGATCGGAACTCGACCGCCGTGTGTGCGCGCACCGACCGCGAGTGGAAGACTCGGGGTATGCAGCAGAACGGCGATTCCCCATCCGCCGACGGCCGCGACCGCGAAGAGCACCCCGACGTGACGATGCCGACGCAGCCCCGCCGTTCCCCCGGATACTTCCCAGGCAATGACGACAAACACCCGGCGCTGATCACCGAGGCGGCGCCCTCGCTGGAGGATCAGCACCGCGCTCGGGTGCGCCGGTACACGATCATCATGGCGTTCCGCATACCGTGCCTGGTCCTGGCCGCGATCGCCTACAGCACGTTCGGCAACCCCCTGTTGTCGATCCTGATCATCGTCGCCTCGATCCCGCTGCCCTGGATCGCGGTGCTGATCGCGAACGATCGCCCGCCTCGCCGCAAGGACGAGCCCAGCCGCTGGGACCGGCCGCGCACGGCCATCGAGTCGCGCCCGCACAACGCCATCGACAACTGAAGTCTCCGGCGGGACCGATTCACCGCCCGCCCGGCGTCCCGCCGAGCGCAGGCACGCGGCGGATGACCGCCGACATCACAGCGGCGGCGCCGCACAGACCACCCGCCAGATACCAGGCGAGGTCATAGCCGCCTTGGACGTCACGGATGACGCCTGCGCCGGTGGCCGCCACCGCGGACCCGATCTGGTGGGAGGCGAACACCCAGCCGAACGCGACGGGACCGTCTGCGCCGAACAGTTCGCGGCACAGCGCGACCGTCGGCGGCACCGTGGCCACCCAATCCAGGCCGTAGAAGACGATGAACATCCACAGGCTCGGCCGCGTGTCCGGCCCGAGCAGCGCGGGCAGGATCAGCAGCGACAGCCCGCGCAGCGTGTAATAGCCGATCAGCAGAAAGCGCGGGTCGATCCGGTCGGTCAGCCAGCCCGAGGCGATCGTGCCCGCGACGTCGAAGACGCCGACCACGGCCAGCAGGCTCGCCGCGGTGGTGGGCGGCATGCCGTGGTCGTGCGCGGCGGTGACGAAATGGGTCCCGACCAACCCGTTGGTCGACGCGCCGCAGACCGCGAATCCGCCTGCGAGCAACCAGAATCCGGGACGGCGGGCGATCGCGGCCAGCACCGTGAGCGCGCGCGACGCGCCACCGGCGGCGGGGACCCGCAGACCGGCTGCGCTGTCCGGCCCGGCGCCGTAGGCTCGCACGCCCAGGTCGCTCGGGTAGTCCCGGATGAACAGCAGCACCAGCGGCGCCACGGCCAGCGCCGCGCCGGCGACGATCAACGACGGCAGCCGCCAGCCGTGCGCCTGCGCCAGCGCGGACACCACCGGTAGGAAGATCAGTTGCCCGGTCGCGCCCGCGGCGGTGAGCACCCCGGTGACCAGACCGCGCTGCCGCACGAACCACCGGCCGGTGATCGTGGCGACGAACGGCATCGACATCGATCCCACGCCGATCCCGACCAGCAGACCCCAGGTCAGCACCAGGTGCCAGGGCCTGGACATGAATACCGTCAGCCCGCTGCCCGCCGCGACCAGCAGCAGCGCGCAGGCCACCACCCGGCGGATACCGAACCTGTCCATCAGGGCGGCAGCGAACGGCGAGATCAACCCGTAGAGTAGGAGATTCAGCGACACGGCCGTCCCGATGGTTCCGTGCGACCAGCCGAACTCGTCGTGCAGCGGATCCATCAGCACACTGGGCACCGACCGGAACCCGGCCGCGCCGAGCAGCGCGATGAAGCCGATGCCCGCGACCAGCCACGCCGGATGCAAGCGCCGGCGCGGCACGGCGTCGAGGGGAACCAGGGGCGGGGTCTGCAGTTCGGTCACCCGACGAGCGTGCCGGAACTATGCCCGCGCAACGAGTGACTGGAATGCCATATACCACCAAATTCCTGCCAAACGCCGGGGCAGCGGTATTTTCTCGACAAGGTGGGCACGTGTACCTAGGGTCGCATCGAGCCTCGCGCACCCGATCGACCGGACATGGTTTGTTGCGGGCGACAAGACAGGAGTGAACATGATTCGGTGGATCTGGGTCTTCCTGGACCGCCCGGCACAACGTTTCGACGACTGCGCCAAGTTCTGGTCCACGGTCACCGGCACCGAACTGTCCCCCCGGCGCGGCGCGAACGACGAGTTCCTCACCTTGTTGCCGGACCCGGCGCTGTTCGCCGCCGCCAGCGTCAAGATGCAGGCGGTGACCGGTCTGGGCGGTGTGCACCTCGACCTGGACGTCGACGACATCCCCTCCGCCGTTCGCACCGCGCTCGACCTGGGTGCCGAACTGGTCGCCAACCATCCGGACTACGCCGTGCTGCGCTCCCCCGGCGGCCAGACGTTCTGCCTGACGCCCAGTGGTCGCGCGAGAAGCACGCCCGCGCCCGCCGTGCGCGCTCCGGACGGCACACTGTCGCGCCTGGACCAGGTGTGCCTCGATATCGGTCCCACCGACCACGAGGTGGAGACCCGCTTCTGGAAACTGCTGACCGGCTGGACCTACGAGACCGGAAGGCGGCCGGAATTCGCCCGGCTGCGCTCCGCGGACACCCAGCTTCCCGCACACCTGCTGTTGCAGCGCCTGGGCGAGAACCGCCCGACGAGCGCCCATGTCGACCTGGCCGCGAGCGACGTCGAAGCCACCGCCGCGTGGCACGAGTCGCTCGGCGCGACCGTGGTGGAACGTCACGAGCACTGGATCGTCCTGAGTGATCCGGGCGACGCGCTGTACTGCGTCACCGGACGCGACCCCAGCGGAGTCTGATCGAGCCCTCCGCCGGTGGGACAGCGGCCACCCGATCCGTGCCCGGTGATAGCGGTGGCAGAGTACCGGTGTGCCTACGAACCGATCGACGACCACCGGATCGCTGCTCACCGCACTGTGCCCGGATCTGCGGACCGCGCTGACCAGGGCGGGCTACGAGGCCGACACCCTGCTCGCGGTACTCGGCGACGCGCATGCGGCTTTGGGCCGCTCGGAGCCGGTGCCGGTGCGCCGGGCCGTACGCGGGGCGGGCGAGCTGGGCACGCTCATCCGCCTGCTGCTGCTCGGCGATGCCCTGTCCGAACGAGAGGTCTCCGCGGCGCTGGCGCCCGTGCCGATCGACCGCGCGGTCGCCGCGGGGCTGCTGGAGCGCGACGGCGATCAGGTCCGGGCAGCGCTCGACCTGCGCCCGCTGGACGCGGGCGCGGGCACCCGCTGGGTGCTGTCCGATCTCGACGATTCGATGCGCCGCCGCACCCTGACCGAGGATCACGTCCTCGGCGTCGGTCACGCCTCCCTCTCGCTGTTGCGCGCCACGCCCACCCGGCCGGTCGGCACGGTGCTCGACCTCGGCACCGGTTGCGGTGTGCAGGCGGTGCACGCCGCCTCCTACGCCCGGCGCGTCACCGGCACCGATGTGAACCCGCGGGCGTTGTGGCTGGCCGAGGCCACCGCGGCGCTCAACGGGTTGGACATCGAACTGGTCGAGGGGTCCTGGTTCGACCCCGTGCGCGGCAGGCGCTTCGACCAGGTGGTGGCCAACCCCCCCTTCGTGGTGGGTCCCGGACGCGTCGAGCACACCTATCGCGATTCCGGCCTCGCGCTCGACGGCGCGAGCAAGGTGGTGATCTCCCAGGCCGCCGACCTGCTCGCCCCGGGCGGCACCGCGGCCATGCTGGCCGCGTGGGTCCACGTCGAGGACGAGGACTGGCGCGAGCGCGTCTCGTCCTGGTTGCCCGCGCACGGCGTCGATGCCTGGGTGGTGCAACGTGACGTGGCCGACCCCGCGCTGTATGTGGGCACCTGGTTGCGTGACGCGGGTGCGGACCCGCGTGACCCGGAGGCGCAGGCTCGCGCGGAGCGCTGGCTGGACGCCTTCGACGCCGCCGACGTCGAGGGAATCGGATTCGGGTTCGTCTACCTGCGTGCCATCGACGGGCCGACCGAACTGCTCGCCGAGGATCTCACCCACGGCTTCGACGACCCGCTCGGTGACGAGGCCGTCCGGTATTTCGAGCGCTCGGCCTGGCTGCGGGCCGTCGCCGTGGACGAAAACCTCGCCTGGTCTTCCCGTTTCGCCGTGAACCCGGCAACCGCGCTGCAGCGCGTATACCTGCCGGGCGCCGACGGGTGGACAGCCGAGGTGGCGCGTCTGCATCGCGGTGACGGGCCCCGCTGGCAGCACGAAGTGGATGAGGTCACGATCTCGCTGTTGGCGGGAATGCGCGCCGACGGCCTGCCGTTGTACGACCTGATCGAACTGCTGGCGCTCGCCCACGGATCCGGCGAGGTGGGCGCCGAGTTCGCCGCCGACGCGTTGTCCGTGGTCACCGGGCTGGTACGGCACGGATTGATCAAGCCCGTGTGAGCGCACGCCGACCGCGCGCCGACCGGTGCAGGTCCTGGCCGGGGATTGTCCCGCGCTGCGGCGCTTCTCAGGAACTTCTCAGACGAGAGGGGCGAAAACCGCTGCTCAGAGCGGTTTATGCCAGCCGTAACGGGGAACTTTCTCCCTGTCGGGTCCGTTTATCGGAGTGAGACACCACCGACAGGAGGCAAGTCATGACAAGCCCCGCCACCACTCGTGTGCGCACCAGCGATTCGGACCTCGACGCTCAGAGCCCTGCCGCCGACCTGGTACGTGTGTACCTGAACGGGATCGGCCGTACCGCGCTGCTCACCGCTGCCGACGAGGTCGAGCTGGCCAAGCGCATCGAGGCGGGCCTCTACGCGCAGTACCTGCTGGAAACCGGCAAGCGACTGTCGGCGTCCCGCAAGCGTGATCTCGCGATCATCGTGCGCGACGGTCAGGCCGCCCGGTCTCACCTGCTGGAAGCCAACCTGCGTCTCGTTGTCTCGCTCGCCAAGCGTTACACCGGCCGCGGCATGCCGCTGCTGGACCTGATCCAAGAGGGCAACCTCGGGTTGATCCGCGCCATGGAGAAGTTCGACTACGCCAAGGGCTTCAAGTTCTCCACCTACGCCACCTGGTGGATCCGGCAGGCCATCACCCGCGGCATGGCCGACCAGAGCCGCACCATCCGGCTGCCCGTCCACCTCGTCGAGCAGGTGAACAAGCTGGCCAGGATCAAGCGTGAACTGCACCAGCAGCTGGGACGCGAGGCCACCGACGAGGAACTGGCCACCGAATCGGGCATCCCGGTCGACAAGATCTCCGATCTGCTCGACCACAGCCGCGACCCGGTGAGCCTGGACATGCCCGTCGGCAACGACGAAGAGGCCCCGCTGGGCGACTTCATCGAGGATTCCGAGGCCACCTCGGCGGAGTCCGCGGTCATCGCCGGTCTGCTGCACCACGATGTGCGCAGCGTGCTCGCCACCTTGGACGAGCGCGAACAGCAGGTCATCCGGCTGCGGTTCGGCCTGGACGACGGCCAGCCGCGCACGCTGGACCAGATCGGCAAGCTCTTCGGCCTGTCCCGCGAGCGGGTGCGCCAGATCGAGCGTGAAGTCATGGCGAAGCTGCGCAAGGGTGAGCGGGCCGACCGGCTCCGCGCCTACGCCAGCTGATCGTCTCCCGACGCCGGCCGCGTCGAGACAGCGCCGGCGTTCGGCTCGGTGACCCTTCCCGCCGGGGTCGCCTTCCCGCGCCGACCGGTCAGCGCGCGTGCCCGTCCCCTCCGGGTGTCGCGCGAGCCGGTCGGCGGTGTCGCACTCCCTTCGTGCGGTTCAGCTCTGGTCGACCGCGATGTCGTACTCGACGGTCTCACCTTCGACCGAAGTCACTGTCAGCGTCACACCGAGTGTGTCCTCGCCCGCGGTCAGCGTGCAGCGCATGGTCGTTCCTTCCTTGCCGGTGAGGTCGCCGGGGCAGTCGATCGCGTCGGGTTCCTGCCCCACCTTCTCGGTGAGCGAGTCCTTGACCGACTTCTCCAGGTCGGCCTCCTGAACCTTCGGCGTGCCGATGCTCACCGAACACGCGGTGAGCGCCGCCGCGAGCAGGGACAACAGGGCGAGGCTACGGGTCTTCACGGCGAGCCGGCCCTTCTTCTGGGACGAACGTGGCATCCCCAGATCGCAGTGGGCGCGATCGTCCGTTAGCGTGCCTCCCCTAGGTGACGTATGCGGGCCGACGGCTCAGCCGCGCCACGCTTCTGGCAAACCGTTCGCCCGGAAAGCTCACCCCAGCCGACGCGGACCCGTGTCGAAACGACTCGGCTCCGGGCCGATACGCCCACGGGCGTAAAGGATCTCCGCCGAGGTCGGCGAGGCCAGCACCGGGTCGAAGGACAGCTCTCGCATCTCCGGCAGATCGTCGAACAGGGCCGAAATGCGCTGAGCCAGTTCGGTCAGGGCCGCCTTGTCCACGCGTGGGCTCGCCGGAGTACCCGACAGCAGCGGTGCGGCTCGCGGCGCGTCGATCAGAGCCGTCGCCTCGTCGGCGGTCAGCGGCAGCGCGCGATAGGCCCGGTCCCCGAGCAACTCGATGATCAGACCGGACAGGCCGAACTCGATCACCGAACCGAACGAGGGATCGTCCTGCACGCGCAGGGTGCAGCCGACCCCCTTGGTCGCCATCTTCTGGATGTGCAGCACGGGATCACCGCACAACTCCGCCAGATCCGCGTATCCCTGCCGCACCGCTTCCGGCCGCCACAGATCGAGCCGGACACCGGTGAGATCCGGTCTGCGTCGCCACAGTTCGCCGGTCGCCTTGGCGGCCACCGGATAGCCGAGCTCCTCCGCGGCCGCGACCGCCTCCTCGGCATTGCGCACCTCCCGGAATTCCACGACCGAAATCCCGTAGCAGCCGAGCAGTTCCACCGTCTCCAGATCGGTGAGCCGGCGACCGCCCGACCCGGACATCCAGTCGGCCACCAACTGGCGGGCGCGATCGGTGTCGATACCCTGCGGCCGCACCACCGGCGACACGGGCTTGGTGCGCCATTCGGCATAGCGCCGGACCCGGGCCAAGGCCCTCGCCGCACGTTCGGGATCGGGATAAGACGGGATCGACCCGTGCACCGCCGCCGCGCCGGGACCGCGCACCGCGAGCAGATTCGGAATCCCTTGCTCGGCCACGAAGGTGGCGAGAATCGGCTTCCCCGCTTCGGGGACAGCGCCCGCCGCCGCCCGGATCGCGTCGGCGAAGCCGGCGGTCGGCAGCGGGACCGGGGGCGCGAAAACCACGATCACAGCATCGGTCTCGTCCGACCGCAGGGCCGCGACGAGCGCGTCCAGGTACGCGCCCGGCGTCGCCTGCGGCCCGAGGTTGACCGGCTCGGCGACCTCGAGCCCTTCGCTCTGGGCCGCGTCGACGGCCAGCCAGTTGAGCGCCGTACTGTTGCCGACGACGGTCAGCCGCGAGCCGCGCGGCAACGGCTGGTAACCGAGCAGGGCGGCGCAGTCGAACAGTTCGGAGATCGAGTCGACCTGGACGATGCCCGCTTGGGCGAACAGATCCCGCACGATCGAACGGTCCATGTCCTTCGCAGGCTGGGCGACCGAGCGGCCGCTGCTCACCGCGACGATCGGCTTGGTCCGGGCCACCCGGCGCGCGATCCGGGAGAACTTGCGCGGATTGCCGAAGCTCTCCAGATACAGCAGCACCACATCGGTGTCCGGGTCGCTGTCCCAGTACTGCAGCAGGTCGTTGCCGGAGACGTCGGCGCGATTACCCGCCGATACGAACGTCGACAACCCGAGATTGCGCGCCGCCGCCTCGCCGAGGATGGCCGCGCCCAAGGGCCCGGACTGGCAGAAGAATCCGATCCGGCCGCGCCCGGGCAGCACCGTGGCGAGTGTCGCGTTCATCGCGACCGCCGGGTCGGTGTTCGCGATGCCGAGCGCGCTCGGCCCGACCACGCGCATGCCGTGACCACGCGCGGCCGCCACCAGTTCGCGTTCGGCTGTCAGGCCCTCCTCTCCCGTCTCGCCGAAACCCGCGGTCAACACCACGAGCCCCTTGACCTTTTTGGCCATGCAGTCGTCGAGCACCGATCCGATAGCCGCGGGCGGCACCGCGACCACAGCGAGATCGACCTCGTCGGGAATTTCCCGGACCGTCGCGTATGCCCGCACCCCGCGCACCGACTTGCGGTTCGGGTTCACCGGGAACACCGGCCCCTGGAACAGGCCCGACAGCAGATTTGCCAGCACCGCACCGCCGACCCGGCCCGTCGCGGGCGTGGCCCCGATCACGGCGACCGACCGCGGTGTGAGCAAATTGCCCACGCTGCGCGCCTCCGAGGCGCGTTCGCGCGAATCACGCACCGACAGCAGCGCTTCGGTGGGATCGATGGCGAACTCGAGGTGCAGCACGGAGCCGTCCCTGCTGCGCTCGACCTGATAGCCCGCGTCACGGAACACGGTCACCATCACGGTGTTCTCCGCGAGCACCTCGGCGACGAACGTCTCGATCTTGTTCTCGGCGGCGGCGCCGGCGAGGTGCTCCAGCAGGATCGAGCCGAGCCCGCGTCCTTGATGCCCGTCGGCGACCACGAACGCGACCTCCGCCGCGCGCGGCCCGTCCCGCTCCAGCAGTTCGTAGCGGCCCACCGCCACGATTGCCTCGCCCAGCTCCAGTACCAGCCCGACCCGGTCGTGATAGTCGACATGCGTGGTGCGGTACAGGTCCTTCGGCGAAATCCGCGGATACGGGCCGAAATACCGCAGATATCTGGTGCGATCCGACAGCGCGCTGTGGAACTCCTGCAGCCGGTCGGCGTCGTCGGGTGTGATCGGCCGCAACCGGACGACGCCTCCGTCGGAGGCCAGAACGTCCGCGAACCAGTGCTGCGGCGGCGGAGGCGGGATCGCGGGAGTGTCCGAAGTATCGGGAAAGTCAGTCACGGGGGTCCTCCGGGTCCAGTCCCAGCAATCCGAAAGTCGCTCGGCGGGTGGCCAGCACGGCCATGTCGACGGCACGTTGGGCACGGTCGACCCGCGCGTCACCGGTCTCGCCGGTACCGCCGGGGCCGTCCCACGGACGGTAGGCGACGTCGCCGCCCTCGCCCATGGTGCGCGGCGGGTCGGACCGCGGCGCTGCCGCGCGGATCGTGTCGATCCAGTCCTGCGGTATCGGCGTCGCGGGGTCGACGGTGCGGTCCAGCGCGGTGGCCAGCAGATGGGTCCAGGCCCTCGGCACCACCCGGACCAGGCCGTACCCACCGCCGCCGACAGCCAGCCAGCGACCTTCGGCATAGCGATCGGCGAGGTCGCGCATGGCGCGGAAGGCCGCGCGCTGTCCGTCGACGGTGAGTTCCAGATCGGCCAGCGGGTCTTCCCGATGGGTGTCCACCCCGCACTGACTGACCACGATCTGCGGCCCGAACGCCGCTATCGCCCCCGGCACCACGGCGTGGAAACCGCGCAACCACTGCGCGTCCCGGGTGCCGGGCAGCAGCGGCAGGTTGATCGCGGTGCCCTCCCCCGCGCCGGCGCCGGTCTCCTCCGGCCACCCGGTGTTGGGCCACAGGGTGGCCGGATGCTGGTGCAGCGAGATGGTGAGCACCCGGGGGTCGGCGTAGAAGGCTCGTTGCACGCCGTCCCCGTGGTGCACGTCCACGTCGATGTAGGCGATCCGGTCGAAACCATGGTCCAGCAGCCAGGAGATGGCCACCGCCGGGTCGTTGTACACGCAGAAACCCGCGGCCGAATCGGCCATCGCGTGATGCATGCCACCGCCGATGCTCACCGCACGTCTGGTGCGCCCCTCCGCGATCGCCCTGGCCGCGGCCAGAGTGCCGCCGACGATCGTGGACGCGGCCTGGTGCATGCGCGGAAATACCGGATTGTCCGGGGAACCGAGGCCGTAGGGCGGCGCGGCCGGCGAACCCACCGGCGGCACGGCGCGTTCGACCGCGTCGAGGTAGTCGGGTGTGTGGATGCGCAGCAGATCCGGGCGGCCGGCCTCGGCGGGTTCGAGCAGTTCGACACCCTCGAGCAAGCCGAGGCTCCGCGCCAGCGCCATGGTGAACTTCAGACGCGCGGGCTGCATCGGATGCTCCGGTGTCCAGGCGTAATCCAGGAACCGCTCGGTCCAGACGACGGTCGCGGGCCGGGTCGATGCGGGCGGGATCGGCGTCCGCGGTTCGCCGCGCGGTGCAGTGGCCATGATCGCAACGCTAGCGGGAAGCAAGGAACCCCGCGAAACGTTCCTATGCAGTACAAATACAAGAAAGTACGCTCACGGCCGCCTGTCGTGCGCCGATCGGGTCGCCGCAATGCCGCCGGAGATGTCGTGCGCAGCGTGGAGCGACACGATCCGGCACACGGGGGTGCCGTCGTGCGTGGGTAGAATTCGTGCCGACGAAGGGGTAACAGGTGAAGGATCTGGTCGACACCACGGAGATGTATCTCCGTACCATCTACGACCTCGAGGAAGAGGGCGTGGTGCCCCTGCGCGCCCGGATCGCCGAGCGCCTCGAACAGAGCGGCCCCACCGTCAGCCAGACCGTCGCCCGGATGGAGCGGGACGGTCTGCTGCTGGTCGCCGGAGACCGTCACCTGGAGCTGACCGAGAAGGGGCGCAGCATGGCCGTCGCGGTCATGCGCAAGCACCGTCTGGCCGAACGCCTGCTCGTCGACATCATCGGCCTCGATTGGCAGAACGTGCACGCGGAGGCCTGTCGCTGGGAGCACGTCATGAGCGAGGACGTCGAGCGTCGCTTGGTCGAGGTGCTCAACCACCCCACCACCTCCCCGTATGGCAACCCCATCCCCGGACTGGACGAACTGGGCATCATTCCGCCCGCCGCCGCCGACGAGACGCTGCTGCGCCTGTCCGACCTGCCGCACGGCCAGCAGCACGCCGTCGTCGTGCGCAGGCTCGCCGAGCACATCCAGACCGACCCCGAGGTCATCGGCCGGTTGCGCGAGGCGGGCGTGGTCCCCGACGCCCGCGTCACGGTCGAGACGAAGTCCGGTTCGGTGGTCATCACCGTGCCGGGCCACGACGGCTTCGAACTGCCCGACGAGATGGCGCACGCCGTCCAGGTGAAGCTGGCCTGACACGTGAAACTTCTCGTCACAGGAGGCGCGGGGTACGTCGGCGGCGTCTGCGCCCAGGTGCTGCTGGAAGCCGGTCACGAGGTGGTCGTCGTCGACGATCTGTCCACCGGCAATGCCGACGGCGTCCCTTCCGCCGCCCGGTTCGTCCAGGGTGACGTGGCGGTCGCCGCACCCGCACTGCTGGCCGCCGAAGCCTTCGACGGCGTACTGCATTTCGCGGCGCAGTCGCTGGTCGGCGAGTCGGTGCAGCAGCCGGAGAAATACTGGCACGGCAATGTGGTGAAGACGTTCGAACTGCTGGAGGCCATGCGGCGCGCGGGCACGCGGCGACTGGTCTTCTCCTCCACCGCCGCGGTCTACGGGGAACCGGAACAGGTGCCGATCACCGAGGCCGCCCCTACCCGCCCGACCAACCCGTACGGCGCGTCGAAGCTGGCCATCGACCACGCGATCACCTCCTACGCGATCGCGCACGGACTGGCGGCGACCAGCCTGCGATATTTCAATGTCGCCGGGGCCTACGGCGGGCTCGGCGAGAACCGGGTGGTGGAAACGCATCTCATCCCCCTGGTGCTGCAGGTCGCTGCCGGGCACCGCAAGGCGATCTCCGTCTTCGGCACCGATTGGCCAACCCCCGACGGCACCGCGGTCCGCGACTACATTCACATCCGCGATCTCGCGCAGGCCCATCTGCTGGCCTTGGCGACCGCGGAAGCGGGTACCCACCGGATCTACAACCTCGGCAGCGGCACCGGATTCTCCGTTCGCGAGGTGATCTCGGCCTGCGAGCGCGTCACCGGCCTGCCGATCACCGCACAGGACGCGCCACGCCGCCCCGGCGACCCGGCGACGCTGATCGCGTCCAGCGAGCGCGCGATCGCCGAACTCGGGTGGCGGCCCGAGCACAACGATCTCGACGAGATCGTCACCGACGCTTGGGCTTTCCTTCAGTCGCTCGGCCCTCGCGCGCACAGCGCGAAGTAACCGGCATTCCCTTGCCCGAGTCGGCACCGCGCCGACTCGGGCCGCCGTGATCGCACCACCGCATCGGAGCCGGAACCGCCGCGACACCATGCGCCCGGCGGACAGGCGGCGCCTCGTGAAGTCGCTCGGCACCGGACCGCGCACCGCCGACTCGACACCGCCGACGCGCCTATCCGTTGTCACGACGACGGAGTGCCGAGGTCGACACCGAGACCGGCGGCGGTCCGATATCCGCTGTGCGCGAGGCGCCGCATCTGTTCCGGACGCATGCCCAGGCGCAGCGACGTGTCCAGCAGCAGGGCCATGGGATGTCCGGGATCCGCCTCCAGCGCGGCATCCAGCGCGATACCCGCTAGCGGTCCGTCGCCACGGACGTAGGCGCTGTACCCCAGCAGAGCGGCCGCCTCGGCACGATCCGTGCCGGACAGCGCGCGAGTCAGCGCCGCCCACACCGCCTCGGCCGTAGCGGCGTGATCGCCAACCGCCAAGGCGAACATCGTGTCCCGGACCGCCCGATCACGCAGGGCCGCAGCAAGTTCCGCCAGCTCAGGCGCCAGCAGCTCGGCACCAGAGGCGGTGTTGGCGATCTGCCACAGCACGTAGTCGAGCGCTTGCCTGCTGTACCCGATCGGATCACCGCGACGAGCGGCCACCGCGTAGCGTTCGCGGGCGCGCGCGACCGCGTCCGCCAGGTGCGCCGCCACCTCGGCCCGTGCGGTCGGCTCCGGTGCGACCAGATCGGTGAGCTCGGTGCGCGAACCGCGGATCGGCCTGCCGTCCAGCACATGGGTCAGCGTCACCAGGGAGGCTGCCGGGTCCCGCAGTACCCCGCCTCGTCGCGCTCCCGCCACCGTCCACCAGCGCTGTCCAGCGGCGATCGACCGCACCGCCCACACTCCGGCGAGCGAGATGTCACACGCCGCCAGTCGCCTGCCGAGCGAGCCGACCAGCACGTCGAAACGCCCCGCCGCGCATCCTGGTTGGTCGGCGCCGGCATCGGGCTCCACGGCGCGTTCGTCGACAACGACGGCCAGCACCTCGGCCGCCTCGTCGTGCGCGCAGATCCGCGCGATCGCGGACGCCAAGGTCGCGCCTCGTACGCGCCGACCGCTGGGCGAATCCAGATCGAACCGCACCACCGCGTCGACTATCGCGGCGCCGCCCGTCGCGCGCCGCAGGACGAGCACGACCACCGACCGTTCCGGGGTGAAGCCCAGCATCGCGGGCACGGCGGCGATCAATTCCGCCGGGTCGTCCACACACACGGCGTGATCCGCCGAATTCCGGAACGGCGGAGGATCGTCGCGGCAGAGGGCGGGGCGGGCCGGTCGCCCGGCGGTACATGGAGCTGCCTCTCCATCTGTCGAATCCGCAAAGAGTTGTGATGCAACCACTTCGGCAGACATGACCCGCACCGCAGCCGTTGCCGGGGTACTACGGGTCGATCGGGTGTTTCGGCCCGAGCCCAGCTGGAAGCCGTCGCCCTTGCCCGCGTATCCCGCATCGATCGGTTCGGATGAGGAAGTTGTCATGCATCGACTGTGCGGGGCGACGGTCACCGGCCCCGGACGCCGACCTGGCTGTTCAGCCACCCTGGGGAAAGGATTCGTGCTGTGCACGACTCGGCAGGCGCCACGCACGGACCGCGATTCGTGTCGGTGCCGCCTGCTACCGTGCCGACGCGACTCGCTATCTCTCGCGTACTTTGCGCACCGCGGTGGCGAACAGCGAATCCAGCGCGGCGATATCCGCTTGCCCCTCGGCGAAGGACATGTATGTCACCGTGATTCGCACATCACCGGACTGCGCGACGTGGGTGCGCATGGACTGGGTCAGCCGCGTACCACCCGACTCCGGCCGCACCGTTCTGCGCAGCGAGAGGGCGTCGTCGGCATCGATCGGCGGCGGCGACTCCAGCTCGGTCGTCACGGTGGTGGCGGCGCCAGCCCGGTTCACCCGCACCGATCCGCACTGTCCCAGCCGATCGCGCAGCGCCGCCAACGGCTCGCCGGTGCGGGTCAATTCGACGGTCAGCGTGGCGCGCGTGACGTCGTCCGTGCCGACCGCCATCGCGGTACGATCCGGTCCGAAGTCCTGATTCGGCGGCACACATCGGCTGGGCTGGACGTTCGCGCCGCGGCCCATGCCGTCCAGGTCGCCCGCCGCCTGGGCCACGGCCTCCTGCGGCAGCACCACCGCCGTGTACGGCGCCGGGAACTGAGCCGGATCCGGCAGCAGAGTCGGCAGTTCGGCGCTCACATGCCTGGTCACCGTCGTCGGCGCCGACGAGACCGGGCGCCCGGGTACCGTCGACCCGCATGCTGCCAGCAGCACCGCGTAGACCAGGGGTGCCACCACCCGGCCCAGCCGCATGCGCTTCGAATCCGCCACGGTCACCCGCCCACTGTGCCAAACTCCTGCTGTCCAGTCGGCGATGCCACGCCGCCGGGCCGGGAATGCGCGAGCCACCGATGCTGTTGCCTCGGAGTATGGGTCGGTGTCCGGCCGTGCGCGGTGACCGCCACGGTATGGGGGACAATGGGCAGTGGTCCCCGGTTCGGACGACTGTTCGGCTCGCGCCACCACCAGAGGTGGTGAACGAGCGGGCAGGCAATCACACTGGCGCGTGCGGTACGCGTCCGGGCCGCAGGAGCCGCGCAGGAAGGAGTACGCGATGGACTACGAGTCGCGAATGTACGAACTGGAGTTCCCCGCTCCGCAGCTGTCGTCCGCCGACGGCGCGGGCCCGGTCCTGGTGCACGGACTGGAAGGTTTCACCGACGCGGGGCATGCGGTGCGGCTGGCGACCACGCACCTGCGCGAGAGCCTCGAAAGCGAACTGGTCGCCTCCTTCGATGTGGACGAGCTGCTGGACTACCGGTCGCGGCGTCCGCTCATGACCTTCAAGACCGATCACTTCTCCGAGTACGCCGAACCGGAACTCAACCTCTGGGCATTACGCGACACCGCTGGGACGCCGTTCCTGTTGCTCTCGGGTCTGGAGCCGGACCTACGCTGGGAGAAGTTCACCACAGCGGTGCGGCTGCTCGCCGAACAGCTGGGCGTGCGCCGCAGCATCGGCCTGAGCGCCATTCCGATGGCGATTCCGCACACGCGCCCGCTCGGCGTCACCGCGCATTCCTCCAACCGCGACCTGATCTCCGACCATCAGCGGTGGCCGGGCGAACTCCAGGTGCCGGGCAGCGCGTCGTCGCTGCTGGAATTCCGCATGGCGCAGCACGGGCACGAGTCGGTCGGATTCTCGGTGCACGTGCCGCACTACCTGGCGCAGACCGCCTACCCGGAGGCCGCGCAGACGCTGCTGGAGAACGTCGCGGACAACGCGGGCCTGGAGTTCCCGCTGGCCGCGCTCGGTGAGGCCGCCGCCCGCGTACGCGAGCAGGTCAACGAGCACATCGCGGGCAACGTCGAGGTGGAGACCGTCGTGCACGCCTTGGAGCGGCAGTACGACAGCTTCGTGACCGCGCAGGAGCGGCAGTCGAGCCTGCTGGTCGGTGACGGCGAGTTGCCGAGCGGCGACGAGCTGGGCGCCGAGTTCGAGCGATTCCTTGCCGAGCAGAGCCGCAACAAGGACGAGGACGAACAGGACTGATCCACGCCGGGTCCCGATCGCCCCTGCACGCGTGCCCACCGGCGAGGCCGTAGGGTGGTCGGAGTGGATCTGACCGAACTGCTCGACATCCCGGGGACCGACGCCGATGCGCTCTACGAGTCGTTCGGGATGTGGGCCGCCGAGCAGGGCACCCCGCTCTACCCCGCGCAGGACGAGGCGCTGCTCGAGCTGGCCTCCGGATCCAACGTCATCCTCGCCACTCCAACCGGTTCCGGAAAATCGCTCGTCGCGGTCGGCGCACATCTTCTCGCCTTGACCCAGGGACTGCGCACCTACTACACCGCTCCGATCAAGGCGCTGGTGAGCGAGAAATTCTTCGCCCTCTGCGAGGTGTTCGGGGCCGAACGCGTCGGCATGGTCACCGGTGACGCCGCGGTGAATCCGGAGGCGCCGATCATCTGCGCGACGGCGGAGATCCTGGCCAATCTGGCGCTGCGTGAGGGCGCGGACGCCGCCGTCGGCCAGGTCGTGATGGACGAATTCCACTTCTACGCCGACCCCGACCGGGGATGGGCGTGGCAGGTCCCCCTGCTCGAGCTGCCCCGCGCCCAGTTCCTGCTCATGTCGGCCACGCTCGGCGAGGTCGACTTCTTCGCCCGTGACCTGGAGCGCAGGACCGGCCGCTCCACCGCCGTCGTCGCGGGCACCGAGCGCCCCGTGCCGCTGAGCTTCTCCTATGCCCGCACTCCGATCACCGAGACCCTCGAAGAGCTGGTCACCACCCATCAGGCCCCGGTGTACGTGGTGCACTTCACCCAGTCCGCCGCGCTCGAGCGGGCCCAGGCGCTGACGAGCGTGAATTTCGCGACGCGCGCCGAGAAGGACGCGATCGCCGACGCGCTGGGCGAGTTCCGGTTCGCCGCCGGGTTCGGCAAGACTCTGTCGCGACTGATCCGGCACGGCATCGGCGTGCATCACGCGGGCATGCTGCCGAAGTACCGCCGCCTGGTGGAGCGCCTCGCCCAGGAGGGCCTGCTGAAGGTGGTGTGCGGCACCGACACCCTCGGCGTCGGCATCAACGTGCCGATCCGCACCGTGCTGCTCACCGGGCTGACCAAGTTCGACGGCGTACGCACCCGCCGGCTCAAGGCGCGCGAGTTCCACCAGATCGCGGGCCGCGCCGGGCGGGCGGGTTACGACACCATGGGCACCGTCGTCGTGCAGGCTCCCGAACACGAGGTGGAGAACACCCGGCTGCTGGCCAAGGCGGGCGACGATCCGAAGAAGCAGCGCAAGGTGCAGCGGCGCAAACCGCCGGAAGGCTTCGTCTCCTGGAGCGAAGAGACCTTCGATCGCTTGGTCGCCGCGCAGCCGGAGCCGATGGTGTCGCGATTCGCGGTGACCAACGCCATGCTGCTGAACGTGATAGCCCGGCCGGGCAACTGCTTCACCGCCATGCGTCACCTGCTGGAGGACAACCACGAGCCGCGCCCCGCCCAGCGCAGGCACATCCTGCGCGCCATCCGGCTCTATCGCGCGCTGCGTGACGCCGGGGTGGTCCAGCAGCTGCCGGAACCCGACGAGCAGGGCCGCCGCGCCCGCCTGACCGTCGACCTGCAGCGTGATTTCGCCCTCGACCAGCCGCTGTCGCCGTTCGCGCTGGCCGCGCTGGACCTGCTGGACAAACAGTCCCCGAGTTATACCCTCGACGTGGTGTCACTCATCGAATCCACCCTCGAGGATCCGCGCCAGCTGCTGATGGCTCAGCAGCACAAGGCGCGCGGCGAGGCGATCGCGGAGATGAAGGCCGACGGCATCGACTACGACGAGCGGATGGAGCTGCTCGAAGAGGTCACCTGGCCAAAGCCCCTGGCCGAACTCATCGAACCGGCCTACGAGACCTACCGCGCCGGGCACCCGTGGGTGTCGGAGTTCGCACCCGCGCCGAAGTCGGTGGTCCGCGACATGATCGAACGCGCCATGACCTTCGCGGAGCTGATCTCCTTCTACGAGCTGGCCCGCTCCGAGGGCGTGGTGCTGCGCTATCTCGCCGACGCCTACCGTGCGCTGCGGCGCACCGTGCCCGACTCCGCGCGCACCGAGGAGCTCGACGACATCACCGAATGGCTCGGAGAGCTTGTGCGCCAAGTCGATTCGAGCCTGCTCGACGAATGGGAGCAGCTGACCAACCCCGGCGCGGAAACCGACGCCGACCAGGTCGCGTTCGGCGCGGAAACGGTGCGCCCGATCTCGGCCAACGAGCGCGCGTTCCGCGTCATGGTCCGCAACGCGATGTTCCGCCGCGTCGAACTGGCCGCGCTGCGGCGCTGGGGCGAGCTGGCCGAACTCGGCCCCGGCCCGGATTGGGCGGAGGCGTTCGCGGACTACTACGCGGAATACGAGCGGATCGGCACGGGCCCCGACGCACGGGGTCCGCAACTGTTCCAGGTGGAACGAAGACCCGGATTCTGGCACGTGCGGCAGGTGCTGGACGACCCGGCGGGCGACCATGGCTGGTCGATCGATGCGGTAGTCGATCTGGCCGAGTCCGACGCCGCGGGCGAGGTCGTCTTCGACGACGTCACCGTGTCCGCCGGCTGAGCCCGCATCGGCCATCGGTCCTGTATCCACGCAGGTCAGCAGCTCCGTCACGCCAGCACGACGGGGGTGCGCGACCACGTGGCGAACCCAGGTTTCGACGGATTCGTTTCTGGGTAGGGGCCGCTGATACTCTCTCCCCCGCTGCCCAAGCGAAAGATCAACTATGCCCGAATCGCCGTACCTTGTCATCCATCCCGAGCGTGTCCGCCGGAATTACCGCGCGCTCGACGCCGCCCTGTCCACGGGGACCGGCGCCGCGACGAGGATCCGCTTCGCCGTGAAGGCGAGCCCGGTGCCGGAGATCGTGCGCCTGCTGGAGGAGGAAGGCGCGGAATTCGACGTCGCCAGCATCGGTGAGATCGACCTGTGCCTCGGGCTGGGTGTGGCCCCGCAGCGGCTGTGCTACGGCAACCCGATCAAGAAAGCCGCGCACATCGCCCGCGCCTACGCCCTGGGGGTGCGGCGCTTCGCTTTCGACACCGAGGACGACCTGCTGCGGATCGCGGAGCACGCACCCGGCTCCGAGGTGGAGTGCCGCTTCCTCGCCTCCGCGCCGGAGTCGCGCACGCCGTTCGGCACGAAGTTCGGCTGCAGTCCGGGTGAGGCGTTGCGGCTGCTGGTCCGCGCCCGAGACCTCGGGCTGGTCGTGGCCGGGCCGTACTTCCACGTCGGCTCCCAGCAACTGGACCCCGCCGCGTGGCGGATCGGCATCGAGCAGGCGGGCCGGATCGCCGAGGCACTGGCCGACAAGGATATCTCCGTGCGCTCGGTGAACATCGGCGGCGGGCTACCGATCTCCTACGCCGACGCGGCGCCCGCGCTGGGCGAGATCGCCGCGGTGGTCAAGCACGCCGCGGCCGAATTCCTTTCCGGGACAACCGGGTTGGTCGTCGAACCGGGCCGAGCGCTGGTCGGTTCGGCGGGCACGATTCACGCCGAGGTGGTCGGCGTCCGCACCGCGCCGGACGGCCGGCGCTGGGTGTATCTCGACATCGGCCGCTACAACGGAATGGCCGAGACCGAGAACGAGTACATCGCCTACCGGTTCGTCACCGACCGCGACGGCGACCCCGTCGACGAGGCGGTGGTGGCCGGTCCGACCTGCGACGGCGACGATGTACTGTATCAACGCACGCGAGTCCTCCTACCGACCACGTTGCGAGCCGGTGATCGCGTTCGAATCCTCGACACCGGTGCCTATACCGCGAGTTATTCGTCGGTGTCCTTCAATGGTTTTCCGCCCTTGACCGTTCATGTCTCGGGCGCTGAGCGAGAGTGAGTTTGCCCATGACGGCGGAATTCACCGGTTGGCATGTGCTGGCCGAGTTCGGTGGTGTCGACGCAGATCTCTGCGACGATCTCGAACGACTCGAATCGGCGTTGCGTGAGTCTCTGATCGCGGCGGGCGTCACCATCTGCGATGTCGTACACAAGAAGTTCGAACCGCAGGGGGTGACCGTCCTCGCGCTGTTGTCGGAGTCCCACGCCTCGATTCACACTTATCCGGAGTCCGGCGACATCTTCGTCGACGTGTTCACCTGCGGCAGCATCGGCGCAGGCGCGTCGAAGGCGGTCGAGCTGCTGCGGGACGCGTTGGCTCCCAAGGATGTTCGCATGCAGGTCATTCGCAGGGGACACGGCAGCCAGCGGATCGAGGAGCCGGTGGGCGCGGGTCTGACCCGCATCTGGGACCTGCACGAGGTGATCGTCGACACTCACACCCCCTACCAGCACATGGTCATCGCGCGGACCGAGCAGGGCATCAGCCTGTTCTCCGACGACGACCGCCAGTCCACCGAGTTCTCCCAGCTCACCTACCACGAGGCGATGATGGTGCCCGCCTTCGCGCTGGCCGAGAAGCTGGACAAGGTGCTGATCATCGGTTCCGGGGAGGGCGTGGCCAGCCAGATGTCGGTCGCCGCGGGCGCCACCCTCGTCGACCACGTGGATATCGACCGGCTCGAGGTCGAACTGTGCGCCGAGCACCTGCCCTACGGCTACACCAGCGACGAGCTGGCCGCCGCCGTCGAGGGCGAAGGGCCGATCAAGGTGCACTACGCCGACGGCTGGGATTTCCTGGCCGAGGCCGAGCGGGCGGGCACCCGCTACGACGTCGTCGTGATCGACCTGCCGGATGAGCGTGTCGAGGACGCGCAGCACAACCGCCTCTACGAGGCGGAGTTCCTGTCCCGATGTCGTGCGCTGCTCGCGCCCGGCGGCGTGCTGTGCGCCCAGGCCGGTTGCGCGACCATGTGGCGCAACGAGACCTTGAAGCGGTCCTGGCAGCGTTTCCACGAGCAGTTCGGCACCGTCGTGCACTACGGCAGCGACGAGCACGAGTGGTCGTTCCTCTTCGGCCTGGTGGACGCGGTCGACGACCCGGTCGGCGGGATGACCGATCGCCTGGCGCTGCTGCCCTACAAGCCCGAGACCATCGACGCGCGGGCGCTGATGCGCGGCGCGATCGAACCGCACGCCCTGCGGGTCTAGGCGAGGGCGCCCGGATGCGCCGGTTCCGGCCGGAACCGGCGCATCCGGCGTTCGCCGGTCAGAGCCGCGCCGCGTCCGCGGGCGACGGCTGCGGCGGCGTCACTTGCGCCTTGCCGAGCACGTCTTGCAGCAGATCCGCCCTTGATCAGTCGCGCTTTCTGCCCGCGGGTGACGCCGTCGTCGGTCACTTCGGTATCGACGAAAGGCATGTCAACCCGCCCTTCCCGAGATGAATCCGCCGTCGACGGGGAGGATGTGTCCGGTCGTGAACTCCGCGTCGGCGAGATACAGCACAGCGGCGGTCGTTTCGGCGACTTCGCCGATGCGGTTCAACAGCGCGAGCCCGGCGGAGGCCGGCTCGTCTCCGTCGCCGAACAGCGGCGTGCGGATGATGCCGGGGGCGACCGCGTTGACCCGGATCCCGTCGGCGGCGAGTTCGGCGGCGAGGCTGGTGGTCAGTGCGTGGACGCCGCCCTTGCTGACCAAGGCCGCCGTGGCGGGCAACCCGGCGAGGGCATGATCGATCAGCACCGTGCCGATGTTCACGATGCTGCCGCCACGCCCCTGCGCCAGGAACCGCCGCACCGCGGCCTGCGTGGTGAAGTAGGTGCCTTTGAGGTTGCCGTTCAGGTAGCCGTCCAGGTCCTGTTCGGTGACGTCCACGAACGGTTTCGCCCCGAAGACGCCCGCGTTGTTGACCAGGACGTCCACGCCGCCGAACCGCTCTACGGCGACGGCGACCAAGGCGGCTCCGGTCGCGGCTGCCCCGATGTCACCCGCCACCGTGGCCACTCGCTGCGGCGCGTCCAGTTCGGCGGCCACCTGCGCCAGCTTCCTCTCGTCCCGGCCGTTGAGTACGACGTTATCGCCGCGCTCCACGAATGCCCGTGCGATGTCGCGACCGATCCCACTGGAGGAACCGGTCACGAGGACCGTCTTCGCCATTTCCATCCCTTCCATACGACCGGTCGTCTTGGAATGGGTAGCCGCGACGACCGGATGGGTGTATTGCCTGGAATCAAGGCAAGAAATAGTCGCCGAGCAAGCGATCCAGGCACTTGTGCAGCGGCGCGAGGGTCCGCTCCATCTTCATCCGGATCACCGCGCCCTCCCAGGACTCGAGCAGCAGATCGGCCAGTTCGCCCGCGTCGATGTCGGCGCGGATCGTGCCCAGGCGCTGCGCCTGCGCGAGTTGCTCGGCGACGCGATCGCGCCACGCGGTCCACGCCACCGACAGCGATTCCCGCAAGACGTCACTGCCTTCCAGCTCGCCCCCGAGGTTCGCGATGAGGCAGCCGCCCGTGAATTCGGCCGCCACGAAGTCGTCCATGAGCCGGGTGAAGAACGCCCGCAGACCACTCACCGGGTCCGGCGCCGCACCGAATGCCTCGGTCAGATTGCGCTGCACGCACACGGAGTGGTGCTCGATGATGGCGCGCCCGAAACTCTCCTTGCTGTCGAAGTAGTTGTAGAACGAACCCTTCGGCACGCCGACCTTGTCGAGGATCTGTTTGATCCCGGTGCCGTGGTATCCGTTCGTCAGGAACCCCGCCGCGCCCTCTTCGACGAGAAGCCGCCGAGTGTCCTCGCTGCGCCGGGGTCGTGCCATGCGCTCAATATACGACCGGTCGTCTTGGAATGGCAACGGCCGGACGTGGTCTACCCCGGGAACCCCACCCATCCGGGTCCGACCGAACCACCGGAGCTTTCCGGGCTTCGGCGCCACCGCGCGGACCGAGCGGCGAAGCCCAAGAGGTGCTCGGCGGCGAACCGATCCCGGTCCCAATCCACCGGATCCGCCGTCACGGTCCAGACATAGGTCCACACCGGAGCAGCGCGGCCCTCGATGCGCACCCGGCGCAAGTCGTACTCGTCGTCCTCGAAAGCGTCGAGGATCGCCCATTCCGCCGCGGTGAGGCCGCTCAGCAGGGCGCCGCGAGTGAGCCTTCGTGGCGCGGCGACCAGCCCCGGATAGAGCCGCCGCGGCAGCGCGGCAGCGCGCCATCCGGTGAGCTCGGCCGGTTCGAGGGACGGAACCCGCCCGAGCAGCGTCTCCAGCACCTCGGGGAATTGCAATGTGCCATAGGCGAACAGCACGTGGCCCGACCCGGACAGGCCGCTCAGCCGCCCCTCTCCCAGTGCCGCGGATTCCACTTCGCCGCTCCTCTCATCCCTCCACTGCGCCTTCAGAGGGCTCACATAGGCCGCTGAGCGCGGACGATGGCGGCCAGATATTCGTAGTCTTCGGCGCGCGCGCTGGAAGTACGGAAGACCAGGCCGATGGTGCGTCCGGGGGCGGGCGCCGAAAAGTGGGCGACATCCAATGTGCCGCGAGCGGTTTCCGTCGCGACGGCCATCTGCGGAATCAGGGTCACGCCGAGTCCTCCCGCGACGCACTGCACCACGGTGGACAGGGACGCGGCCCTGGTGTCGCCGACGGCGGCCGGGTGCACATCGGCCGAGCGGCACGCCTCCAAGGTCTGATCACGCAGGCAGTGACCCTCGTCCAGCAGCAGCAGCGGCTGCGCGTCCAGCACCGCCGCCGCGAGGTCGGTGCGCCCGGCCAGCTCGTGACCACGCGGCGTCACCAGCACGAATTCCTCGGAGTAGAGCGGGATCTCGACCAGCCCGGCCAGCTCGGTGGGCACCGCCAGCAGCGCGACGTCCAAGACGCCGGTGCGCAGCCCGTCCAGCAGCCGCGCGGTCTGGTCCTCGACGATCTGGGGACGCAATTCGGGCAGCCGCTTGCGCAGCTCCGGCAGCAATCCCGGCAGCACATACGGAGCGACCGTCGGGATGATGCCCATGCGCAGCGTGCCGCCGAGCCCATCCCCGGTCGCCGAGGCGACGAAGCGGTCGGCGGCCTCCAGCGTCGCCATCGCCTTGGGCAGCAAGCGCATTCCCGCTGCGGTCACCAGCACGCGCCGTGTGCTGCGCTCGATCAGCTGCAGCCCGAGCCCCTGTTCCAGAGCCGCGAGCGCCTGCGATAACGTGGGCTGACTCACACCGAGGCGAGCGGCCGCGGTGCCGAAATGGCGGTATTCCGCGATCGCCACGAACGCACGCAGCTGTGACAGGGTGGGCTGATAAGTCTGATCAGTCACGCCTATCAGTGTAGTGCGACTGATCACCTTTACCTTTCAGCGCCCCTTCGGCAAGATCCCCCCTGAGCTTTTCACCCGCGGTGTGAGTCCGGTCCGCGGCGGTGGCCTACGCAACCGCAAAGACCCCGCAATACCGCAGAACACAGTTGGCAACCCAATGACGAGGAGATGAGCATGGCCCTGCTGACCATCGGCGACCAATTCCCGGCATACAACCTCACCGCGGTCATCGGCGGTGACCTGTCGAAGGTCGACGCTCAGCAGCCCGACGACTACTTCACCCAGATCACCAGCGACGACCACGCGGGCAAGTGGCGGATCGTCTTCTTCTGGCCGAAGGACTTCACCTTCGTGTGCCCGACGGAGATCGCCGCGTTCGGCAAGCTCAACGAGGAGTTCGAGGACCGCGACGCGCAGGTGCTCGGCGCGTCGGTGGACAACGAGTTCGTGCACTTCCAGTGGCGCGCGCAGCACGAGGACCTCAAGACCCTCCCCTTCCCGATCCTGTCGGACCTCAAGCGCGAACTGGCCACGGCCACCGGTGTGCTCAACGCCGACGGCGTCGCCGACCGGGCCACCTTCATCGTCGACCCGAACAACGAGATCCAGTTCGTCTCGGTCACCGCGGGTTCGGTCGGCCGCAACGTCGACGAGGTCCTGCGCGTGCTGGACGCGCTGCAGTCCGACGAACTGTGCGCCTGCAACTGGAAGAAGGGCGACCCCACCATCAACGCCGCCGAGCTTCTGGCCGCCAGCGTCTGAACACCGTCGTCACCGTCACCCACACTGTCGAAACCGCCCTGGTCCCGCGTGGGGCCGCATCGAGTAGAGGAATCGCCGCATGAGCATTGAGAACCTGAAGAACTCCCTTCCCGAGTACGCCAAGGACCTCAAGCTCAACCTTTCATCCCTCGCGCGCACCACCGTGCTGAACGAGCAGCAGCTGTGGGGCACCCTGCTGGCGTCGGCGGCCGCGACCCGGTCGACGACCACGCTGCGCGAGATCGCCGAAGAAGCCGCCGGCGTGTTGTCGGCGGAGGCGTACAACGCCGCGCTCGGCGCCGCCTCGATCATGGGCATGAACAACGTGTTCTATCGGGGCAAGGCGTTCCTCGGCGGCCGCTACGACGATCTCCGGGCGGGGCTGCGCATGCAGATCATCGGCACGCCTGGCGTCGACAAGGCCGACTTCGAGCTCTGGTCGTTCGCGGTCTCCTCGATCAACGGCTGCGCGCACTGCCTCGAGGCGCATGAGCACACCCTGCGCGAAGCGGGCGTATCCCGTGAGGTGATCTTCGAATCGCTGCGCGCCGCCGCCATCGTGGCGGGTGTCGGCCAGGCGGTGCAGTCGACCGAGGCCCTCACCGCGGCCGCGATCTGATTTCGCCGGGAAAGAGGCCCCTGTCCTGCGGCGGGGGCCTCTTTCGCATTCCGATGTGATCCGGCCGACAGCTCGGCCCGCGGCATCCGGGTAGGCTCGGCGGGCATGAGCACACAGGTCGATGTGGTGCGAGTGTTCACCGACGCCGCCGGGCGATACGGCAACGAACTGGGCATCGCGCGGGCGGCCGACGTGGCCGCGGTCGATCGGCAGGCGCTGGCGGCCAAAGCCGGATACAGCGAGACCGTGGTGGTCGAGGAACCGGTGCACGACACCGTCGCGGTGCGGATCTACACCCCCACGATGGAGCTTCCCTTCGCGGGCCACCCGTCGGTCGGCACCGCGTGGTGGCTCGCGTCGCAGGGTATCCCGGTGCGGGTCCTGGATGTCCCCGCCGGCCCGGTGGCGGTGGAACTCACCGAGGGTCTGACCTGGATCACCGCTCGCGGCGAATGGGCGCCCGCGTTCACCTTCCATCAGCTCGAGGACACCGAGGAACTCGCGACCCTGCGACCGGACGAGTTCCCCGGCGGCCCGCACTACCTGTGGGCGTGGACCGACGAACACCGCGCCGCCCTGCGCTCACGCATGTTCGCTCCGACCATGGGGATCACCGAGGACGAGGCGACCGGGGCCGCTGCTGTGGCATTGACGGCGTTGCTGCGCAAGGGCCTGGTCATCACCCAGGGCAAAGGCTCGCAATTGTTCACCCGGTGGGATTCCGACGGATGGGTCCATCTGGGCGGTCGAGTCGTCCCCGACCAGCCGGTGGAAATCTAGGTTCCCTCAGGGCAGCGTCACACCCACGAGCGGATCGCCGCTGGGCGCGTCCGAACCGCCGTCCGGTTCCACACTCACCGCGAGTACCTCACCCGACCGGAAACCCGTGACGAACGGCCGGACGGTCGACGGCAGGTCGCTCAGTACCCCGGCCGATCGGGGCTGTCCGTCGGCCCCGACCAGCCACACCTGATACACCTGTCCCAGCGGCGGCGGCGCCACCCGGTCGAACACGACGACCGCGCGCCCGAGTTCGGGCGAAGCGTCCACTACGAGCAGACCGCCGCCGGCGAACGATCCGTTGACCGTCCGCGCCTCGGGATGCATGTGCTCTTGGTCGGCGGCGGCCGGATCGGATGGGTTGCTGATCAGTTGCGCGGTCAGCACGCTGCCACCGAACAGCAGGCACGCTGCGGCCGCGATCGGTACCGCCCAGCGCGTCGGCCGCCGCCACGTCGAAATACGCCGGATCGATCGAGCCGGGGGTTCGTCGGGCAGCGCGGCCAGGATGCGGCGTTCCAGCTCCGGCGGCGGCGCGAACTCGTCGAGCACGGCCAGCCGCCCCATGACGTCGCGCACCTGCCAGACGGTGTCGGAAAAAGCCTGTCGCACGTCCGGGTCCGCGGCGGCCAAGCGGGCATCGATATGCCTGCGCTCGATATCGGCCACCGCGTCCAGCGCGCACGGGTAGGCGAGGTCGATGAGGTCCGCCTCCGACCGCGGCGAGGTGTCAACCATCGGTGGATTCCCCGGACAAACACTTCTCCAATCTCTTCAGCCCGTCGCGGATGCGGGTCTTGATCGTGGGTAGCGGCACCGAGAGATGATCGGCGACCTCTCGGTAGGTCCACCCGCTGTAATAAGCCAGCGCGATCGCTTCGCGCTGGGTGGGGGTCAAGTTCTTCAAGCAGGCTGTCACCTGCTGCTCTTCGATACGCTGGGTCACCGATTCGGCGACGACGTCATGGTCGCGACCCAGGTGCTCGTGCGCGTAGACCAGGTCCCGGCTGGTGGCCGAACTCTCCGCGCGGACCCGGTCCACCGCCCGGCGATGGGCGAGCATCATCAGCCAGCCGACCGGGCTGGCCAGTGTGGCGTCGTAGCGGTCGGCCATCGACCACACCTGCAGGTAGACCTCCTGGGTCACCTCCTCCGCGGCGGCGTGACTGCGCAGGATCCGCACCGTCAGACCGAACACCCGCGGGCTGGTCAGCTGATAGAACTCGGTGAACGCGCCGCGGTCGCCCGCGCCCGCGGCGGCGAGCAGCGCCGCGAGTTCACGGCTCGCGCGGCCGGCCTGCGCCCGGTTGTAGCCGGTGGGCAGCGGGCACGCGAGCGCCGGGTCATCGGATTCCTCTCTTGTGCGCGCCGGATCACCGGGCCGTCGGAGTGAAGCAGAACCGTGTTCGTTGCTCATGGCCGAATCCCGTGCCTGCATGCACAGGGGTTCGGTATGCGCTGGGAACCGGATTGGTCCCCGGTCAGCGAATGATCACGGACAGCAGCATGTAGGCGGTCCCGGCATCCATCACCACGTGTGGCACCGCAGTCCACGGTTTCGCGGGACCGGTGAGCGCGGCCACACAGCCGCCGGAACGCACCAGCAGCCTCAGCGGCCCCGGCACGCGTGCGTGCGCCCAGCCGCCCCGGGCGGCGAAGGCGACCAGAAGCGCGTCGAGCAGGAACAGTCCGGCGAGACCGAGCGCGGGACCGGCGGCCGGGCCGCCCGCGTGCCCGGAGGACGTGTGGCCGGACATGGCGTAGAGCATCGCGGCGGCGGCCACGATGTGGTAGCCGAGCGGCACCAGCCGGCTGACCGGCAACGGCCGTCCCTGCGTGGCGTACTCGGCGGCGCGGATCGTCAGCAACCCGGCGAAGACCACGGCCATCGCCGTCAGCACCCCGCGCATCGCGTGCGGGCTCGCACCGGAGGGGAACAGCAGCATGCCGAGCATGACCAGGCACATCACCAGATGCGCCGCGTCGGACTCCGAGTGCCCGGCCGAAAGATCCTGCGGCGCGGAAGATTCCGGCAACCCTTCGGTGGCTTCGGCGGACGGTGTCGCGGGCGCCGTCACCCGGGACAGCACGATCGCCGCGGCGACCACGAACGCCGCTACCACCACCCACCGCACAGCGGCGTACTCCTGCACGAACTCCACTACACCCCACCACCTCTCAGCACGGCGACCACGGTCGTCGCCTCTCCATGCTCGCATCCCGAGACGGCCGGGGTGTCCTTTTCGATTGGCGCACAGCGTCGATCGACTGCGGCTACCGCGATCGACCAGCAATTTCCCCGGCAGAGCATCGATCCGATCGATCGAGGAACACGGTCGCCGCGCTATTCGCGAGATCGTCTGCCGCACAGATCTGCCACAACGTACGGCGGTCCGCGCGACGCACGACGGGCGGAGACGGTTCGGTACCGCGGCGAGCCGCAGTTCCCGATCACAGTGGGCTGCCGGTGCGGCGGGCGGCCCGGCAGCCGGGCGGGCACTCCGCCCATGATGGATCCATGCCCGACCAGACCGATCAGTACGGTATCCAGCCGGAGAGCGGTTTGCGCATCGTCGCCGACGACCTGACCGGCCCCGCGATCGCAGCCGCTGCTCACCGAGCAGCTCACCGAGATGGCCGCCCACTCACCCGCCGAGAACATGCATGCCTTGGACCGCGCGGCGCTGCGCCACCCGGACATCACATTCTGAGCGGGGCGGGACGGTGCGGCCCTCGCCGGGTGCGCCGCGCTGAACCGCCTCGACGACGACCACGCCGAGATCTAATCCATACGCACCGCGGCGGCACACCGAGGTCGCGGCGTCGCATCCGCCCTGCTGCGCCACGTGATCGCCGAAGCCACTGCGCGCCGTTCGGTGACTACCGTCCCGATCCGCACAGCGTGTTCATGACCCGCGCCCTCTGAGATCGGGTCCGGTGCGCACCATCGCTCTGCCGGCGGATCACGCGTCGTTCAGGGCGCGGAGGAAACCGTCGACGAGCTCGGTGATCTGGTCGTCGGTCATGACGAACGCCGGGGAGATCTGCATGGCGCCCTGGCCGGCGGCCCGACCGGAGATGCCGTGCGCACGCAGAGTGTGCACGAGCGGAATCGCTTCGGCGGGGTCGGCCAGCTGGATCGCCGCTACGGCGCCGAACCCGCTGCGCACCTCGGCGACCCGAGGATGTGCGGCGAGCACCGACAGCTGATCGTGTAAGCCGGCCTCCAGGCGCAGGGCGGCGTCGAGCAGGCCCTCCCGCTCGATGATGTCGAGATTCGCCAGCGCGGCCGCCGCGGCCCCCGCGTGGCCGCCGTAGGTGTAGCCGTGCCGCCACCAGACGCCGCCCGCGAAGAACGGCTCCGCCACGCGCGGGGCGGCAAAGACCGCGCCCATCGGCAGATAGCCTGAGGTCAGCCCCTTCGCGGTGGTCATCAGGTCGGGTTCCAGCGCGAGCCGGGACGAGGCGAACCACGCGCCGCCGATGCGGCCGAAACCGGTCACCACTTCGTCGGCGACGAACAGGATGTCGTGGTCGCGGCAGATGCGCCGCACCTCGGCGAGATAGCCCGCCGGAGGCGGATACACGCCTCCCGCGCCGATGACCGGCTCACAGAAGAACGCGGCGATCCGTTCGGCGCCGACCTCCTCGATCAAGGCGAGCAAAGCCTTCGCGTCGTCCCATTCGACGGTCCGCGCCGCGGGCATCAGTTCGCCGTAACCTTCCCGGTTCCCCGGCAGCCCTGCCAGCGCCGTCCCCGCCACATGCATGCCGTGATAGGCCATCCGCCGCCCGACCACGATCGTCTTGCTGGGTTGCCCGAGTTCGTGCCAGTAACGCCGGGCCAGCTTCGTCGCGGTGTCGACGGAGTCGGAGCCGCCCGAGGTGAAGAAGATCTTGCTACCGGGCACCGGAGCGAGGCGAGCGAGCCGCTCGGCGAGTTCCTGGGTGGCAGGCTCGGTGATATCGCCGAAATTGGAGTAGTGCGCGATCGTGCGCAATTGGGCGGCCACCGCGTCGGCGATCTCGCCGCGTCCGTGCCCCACGTTGGCGAACCACAAGCCCGCGGTCGCGTCGAGGTAACGCTTGCCCGCTCGGTCGAAGACGTAGGCGCCGTCGCCGCGGGCGACCACGAACGCTCCGTCCCGCTCGACGGCGCCCATGTCGGCGAAGCCGTGCCACAGCGCGTTCATGCGTCCACCTCCACCGGTTGCCAGACCGCCCGGCTCTGTGCAACACGGCGCCGGGACCGACGCTTGTTCGGCAACGCCGGCAGGCCACCACGGTGCGGCCGGCCCGGCGGCGCCGGCATCCTCGTTCCTCGTCCGATCCTCGCATATCGACGGCTGTCGGCGGGCCGCCGCACGACGTCGTGCATCCCCGTGGCTACCGAACGCGTCGCCTGGTGGAAAAATCCGCTGGCGGATTTCGCTAGGCTGGTCGATGCAATGACCAGGACAGCCGCCACCGATTCCCGCGCCCTTCGCACCCGCCTGGCGAATCTCTCCCTTCGCGACGAACACCGGTTGCGGCGCAGGCTCGACAAGGCGCGCGGCGGCGACCTGGCCGAGGTGGAGGCCGAGATCACGGCCGCCGAACTGCGGGTCGAGGCGCGGCGAGCGGCGGTGCCGCGGATCCGCTATCCGGAGCAACTGCCCGTCACCGCCCGCCGCGAGGACATCGCCGCGGCCATCGCCGAACACCAGGTGGTCATCGTCGCGGGCGAGACCGGCTCCGGCAAGACCACCCAGATCCCCAAGATCTGCCTGGAACTCGGCCGTGGCGTCCGCGGCACCATCGGGCACACCCAGCCGCGCAGGCTCGCCGCCCGCACCGTGGCCGAGCGCATCGCCGAGGAACTGGGCACCGAACTCGGCGATGTCGTCGGCTACACGGTGCGGTTCACCGACCACGCCTCCGAGCACACCCTGATCAAGCTGATGACCGACGGCATCCTCCTCGCGGAGATCCAGCGCGACCGGCTGCTGCGCCGCTACGACACGATCATCATCGACGAGGCGCACGAACGCAGTCTCAACATCGATTTCCTGCTCGGTTATCTGAAGCAACTGCTGCCGCGCAGGCCCGACCTCAAGGTGATCATCACCTCCGCGACCATCGATCCCGAGCTGTTCGCGCGGCATTTCGCGGACGAGCAAGGCACTCCCGCGCCGATCGTGGAAGTCTCCGGCCGATCGTATCCGGTGGAGATCCGCTACCGTCCGCTCGCGCTGGAGTTGCCGGGCTCCGCCGAGGACGAAGACGACGAGGACGCCCGCATCGTCGACCGGGATCCGGTGGACGCCATCGGTGACGCGGTGACGGAGTTGTTCGCCGCGGGCGACGGCGACGTGCTGGTGTTCCTGTCCGGCGAACGCGAGATCCGCGACACCGCGGACGCGCTGCGGGATCTGAAGCTGCCGCGCACCGAGATTCTCCCGCTGTACGCCCGGCTGTCCGCCGCCGAACAGCACCGTGTGTTCGCCCCGCACGCCGGACGCCGAGTGGTGCTGGCGACGAACGTCGCGGAGACCTCGCTCACGGTGCCGGGTATCCGGTACGTCGTCGACCCGGGCACAGCGCGGATCTCGCGCTATTCCATGCGGACCAAAGTGCAGCGGTTGCCGATCGAGCCGGTGTCGCAGGCCTCGGCGCGGCAACGATCAGGACGCTGCGGTCGCGTCGCCGACGGCATCTGCATCCGGCTGTACTCGGAGGACGATTTCGAATCGCGGCCGACCTTCACCGATCCGGAGATCCTGCGCACCAACCTGGCCGCGGTCATCCTGCAGATGACCGCACTCGGTCTCGGTGACATCGAGAACTTCCCGTTCGTGGAGGCGCCGGACCGCCGCGCCATCCGCGACGGCATCGCCCTGCTGGAGGAACTCGGCGCGCTCGCGCGCCGGGACGGCGGATCCCGGGACGGAGACGGCGCGACCGCCCTGTCGCTGACGCCGATCGGCCGCGACATGGCCCAGCTTCCGGTCGATCCACGGATGGCGCGGATGCTGGTGGAGGCGCAGCACACGGGTTGCCTGGCCGACGTGCTGGTCATCGTCGCGGCGCTGTCGATCCAGGATGTCCGGGAGCGCCCCGCCGAGCAGCAGCAGGCGGCCGACGCCCGGCACGCGCGCTTCACGGTCGACGGCTCCGACTTCCTGGCCTACCTGCGCCTGTGGGATTACCTCGGCGGACAGCGTAAGTCGTTGTCGTCCAATCAATTCCGGCGCCTGTGCCGGGAGGAGTTCCTGCACTATCTGCGGATCCGGGAATGGCAGGACCTGCACGGGCAACTGCGCACGATCACCAAGGGCCTCGGCTGGTCGACGCGGTCAGCGGAGCCGACGGAGCCGACGGACTCGGCGGAGCCGGGCCGGGACGCAGCGGCCGCGCCGGATGGCAAGTCCGGCAAGCGATCCCGCCGGGGTCGGTCCGCGCGCGGCGGCGAGGCGCGCGCCGGCGCCGATCGTGGCCGGCCCGCCACCGCGGCGTCCGTCGTGGACGACGGACTCCCCTGGGATACCGCGGGCATTCATCAAGCGCTGCTGGCCGGCATGCTGTCGCACATCGGCGTCCGCGAGGCGGAGACTCGCGAGTTCCTCGGCGCGCGCAACGCCAAGTTCATGATCTTCCCCGGTTCGTCGCTGGCGAAGAAGCCGCCCCGCTGGGTCATGGCCGCCGAACTGGTCGAGACCTCGCGGCTGTGGGGCCGGATGGCGGCGAAGATCGAGCCCGAATGGGCTGAGCGGCTCGCGGGCGACCTCGTCAAACGCACCTACTCCGAACCGCACTGGTCGGTCAAGCGGGGCGCGGCGCGCGCCTACGAGCGGGTGACGTTGTACGGGATCCCGCTGGTCACCGGCAGGCCCGTGGATTACGGCCGCATCGATCCCGAGCTGTCGCGCGAGTTGTTCATCCGGCATGCCCTGGTGCAGGGCGAATGGCAGACCCGGCACGAGTTCTTCCACCGCAACCGCGCATTGCTCGACGACGTCGCCGACCTGGAGCATCGCGCCCGCCGCCGCGACATCCTGGTCGACGACGAGGTGCTGTTCGAGTTCTACGACAAACGTCTGCCCGCCGACATCGTCTCGGTGCGTCACTTCGACAGCTGGTGGCGCTCCGCACGCCGGGAAGACCCCGGACTGCTCGACTTCACCACCTCCACTGTGGTCAACGAAGGATCGGCCGCACTCGACCCCGCCGCCTTCCCCGATTCCTGGCGCCAGGGTGAACTCAGTTTCCCGCTCTCCTATCAGTTCGAGCCGGGCACCGAGGAGGACGGCGTCACCGTGCGGATCCCGGTGGAACAGCTCGCCCATGTCCGCGCCGTCGGCTTCGACTGGCTGGTGCCCGGCATGCGCGACGAACTGGCCGCCGCGTTGATCAGAACGTTGCCCAAGGCGTTGCGCCGCAGCGTCGTTCCCGCCCCGGACTTCGCGGCCGCCGCCCTGGCCGCGCTGACCCCGCGTGCGGAGCCGCTGCGCGCCGGGCTGGCACGCGAGCTGTCCAAGCTGGGTTCGGTTCCGATCGCACCCACCGACTTCGACGTCGCGGCACTGCCCGATCACCTGCGCATGACCTTCGCGGCCATCGGTGACGACGGCGCCACGCTCGCGCGGGGCAAGAGCCTTGCCGCGCTGAAAACGCAGCTGGCCGAGCAGGTTTCCGCCTCGGTCGCCCGGGCCACCGCAGGCGCGGAGCGACCGCCGGCCACCGTATGGACCTCTGAATCGCTCGGCACCCTCGCCCCCACAGTGCGACGCGAGGTGGCGGGACAGACCGTCACCGGATACCCCGCGCTCGTCGCCGAGGGCGACGGCGTGGCGGTCCGGGTGCTCAGCTCCCCCGCCCAGCAGGCCGCCGCCATGCGCCTGGGCACCAGAGCGCTGCTGCTGCACGCGCTGCCCGCTTCGGCCCGCAGCGCCACCGCGGGCCTGTCGCCGACCGATCGCCTTGCCCTGAGCCAGAATCCGTACGGCTCGCTGGAGGCGCTGCTCGAGGACTGCCGCGCTGCCGCCGCCGACGAACTGCTCACGGCCGCGGGCGGACCGGTGCACGATCCGGCGGAGTTCGACGCGCTCGTCGCCCGGATCCGTCCCGATTTCGCCGCCACCGTTGCGCGTTTCGTGCGCCTGGTCGTGCCGGTGCTCGCCGGCGCCCACCACGTCTCCGCGGCGCTGGAACGAACGAACGAACGCGATATCGCCGAGGACGTCCGTCACCAGCTCGACAACCTGGTCTTCCGCGGCTTCGTATCCGAAACGGGCGCGGCCAGGCTGCGCGAACTACCGCGCTACCTGCAGGCGGCGTCGACACGACTGGAAGCGTTGCCCGGCTCGGCGGTCCGCGATCGCCAGGGCATGGCCGAACTCGACCGGGTCCTGGCCGCCTACGACCGCCTGGTCGAGTCGTTGCCGGAGAACCGTAGACAGGCACCCGCGGTGACCGAGATCTGGTGGATGATCGAGGAATTGCGCGTCAGCCTGTTCGCGCAGAAGCTCGGTACTCCGTTCCCGGTGTCGGCCAAACGAATCGAGAAGGCGATCGCCGCGGTCCGGCGCTGAGTCAGTCGGCGGCCGACAGCGCTTCGGCGCGCGCCCGGCGCATCTCCTGGATCTCGCGTTCGAAGTCCTCGGCCGAGGTGAACGACCGGTAGACCGAGGCGAACCGCAGGTAGGCCACCTCGTCCAGGTCACGCAACGGCCCCAGGATGGCGAGCCCCACCTCGTGGCTGGGCACCTCGGGCGATCCCTTCGCCCGCACCGCGTCCTCCACCTGCTGTGCGAGCAGGTTCAGCGCGTCGTCGTCGACTTCGCGGCCCTGGCAGGCCCGGCGCACACCCCGGATCACCTTTTCGCGGCTGAACGGCTCGGTGACGCCGCTGCGCTTGACCACCGACAGGATGGCGGTCTCCACCGTGGTGAACCGCCGCCCGCACTGCGGGCAGGCGCGACGGCGGCGGATGGCCGCGCCTTCGTCGGCCTCGCGCGAGTCCACCACCCGGGAGTCGGGGTGTCGGCAGTACGGGCAATGCATCCGAGAAATCCTTCGTCGATGCGCGTGCTCGCGTCCGGACCGGGCACCGATCGCGGCGATCGGTCCGGCGAGCCCGTGTACAGAGGTCTATACCCCCGCACCAGGCATTCCTCGTGCGACACGCGGAATACCTGCATAACACTTCGAGGATACCCGTCCGGGTCTCCGGATTGCCGCACTCACCCGGCTACCGGACGCCGCTCGATCATCCGGAGATCTGCCAGTGCGCGGTCAGGTCGGCGATCAGGTCCGGCAACCGGGCGGCGAGGCGGCCCCGGTCCAGTTTGCTCCAGAACGCCTCGCCGAGGACCGCGCCGGCCAGTGCCGGGTCGGTCTCCACATCGATGTGACGAGGCACCAGGTCACCGGTGATGTAGTTCCATCGTGTGTCGCGATCGGCCCAGTTGAAGCCGGGCAACGGGACACGCAGAGTCACGGTGCGGCCCTCGATTTCGGCGCTGACCACCGTAGGAGCGAACACACCCGGCGCGCGGACGCCCGGGACTCCAGGCTTTCCCGCGACGGTGCTGACATAGGTGAGCACGCGGCCGATCGGCGCACGACCCGACGACGTCTCGTCCCATTGATCGGCGACGACGTGGTTCTGCTCCCGGTCGGTCATCCGGATCAGCGCGTCGATGTAGCCCGCCCGAGTGCCCGAGGCGATCGACTGCCAGGCGGTCCTGATGTCGTCGTCGAGTACGCCTGCCGCGTACATCTCGTCGATCCCGCGCATACCCAGCGCGGCATACGCTTCGTGCATCGGCACCAGATCCGTGAAAATGTGCTTCTGCATGATCATCAGGCGCGTCTGGTACCAGGCGACATCCGCGGCGCTCAGCCGGGAGCCCTCGGTGGCGAGCAGCCGGATGTCCTCCGGCAGCGCGCGCGCCAATTCCGGCGGGGTGGCCCGCAGCAGATCGGCGACCGCGTCGCCGAGTCGATGGATGCCAGGCACGTCCAGGACGACGCCCACATCACCCATGTCGAAGAAGCCGGAGGCGAACGATCCTCCCGCGATACCGGCCAGCCCCGCCCAGTAGAACTCCGGATGCCGGGTGGCCAGCCGCAGATAATTGACGTACACCTGGTTGAAGATGCGTTCGTTCGCGTGCGGGCCGCGATCGGGATCCCAGGCGGCCAAGTCGATGTCGGCGTTGCGGGTGGCGACGACCAGCCAATACTGATGTAGCAGCGTCGCGTACCGGCGCGGCGCCACGCCGTCGGCACGCGCCTGCCGCAACGCCTCGGCGAGGTCCGATTCATCCAGCGGCAGAGCGGGATCGAGCCCGCCCGCCCCAGCGCCGTCTCCGTTGGCGGACGAGAGGTCGAGATACGACGCGTACGCGGGTTCGGCCCGAGCTGTGGACACTGCGCCCACAGCGAAGACGAGACAGAGGAACAGGGCAGCGGTGCGGAGGAAGACGCGAACCGAGCGGCCCGAGGTGCGGAATGTCATGTGCTGAAAGTCCCGGCATTGGTCGGGCGGTGTTGCCCGGATCAGGTTTTCAGCACGGTAGCAACACGTTCTAGTTTGTGGATCAACAATTCCGGCCGCTCGGATTGACCGAATTCCCTTCCGCTCAGCGCGAATCGCCACTTCCGGGCACACCCGAGCCGTCGACCACCGCGGGCGCGGGCCGGACGGACTCGCCGCCCCACTCGCCCGCTCGCACATGAGCCAAGGCGATCAGCCCGGCCACGATCACGGCCGTGACCAGCGCGGTGACGGCGAGAACCGCCAAGCCGACCTGCGCCTGCTCGACGCGATGCATCGGATGCATGCCACGAGCGCGCCGATGCGCGAAAGCGCGGGACCCACGGTCGTACGCGACCATGCCGGCCGCAGGACGGGCGCCGGACGGACGGCGATCGGCCGCGGATCGATGCGCGGGCGTCAGTGCGCGTGAGCGCGCACCATCGCACACCAGCCGGCGCGCGGTCTCGTACCCGAGATCGTCCCGCGCCGGACCGGACTCGGTGGCGCGGTGCTCGGATGCGGCGCCCGACGCGCCGAGGGCCAGGGTGACATCGCTGATCGCAGTGCTCATCGGACAAACCTCCGTGGTGGGTGCTCCGTCGCCGTTCGGGCTGTTCGAACATGTGTTCCGAGGGCATTCGCTCAAGTGTTCGAAGAACTGGTGTTCGATTTCTACCACGGTCCGGTGACAAAGTCAGCACGAACACCCGACATACGTCGAACAGATGTTTGATCCAGCGGCGTGACCGGACTAGATTCGAAGAACCGAAGATTCGACGGGCCATCGAGACACATGCCGGGCACGGACCGGCCTGGCACAGCAGGAAAGGGCGGTTGCGGTGAGGCAGACGGGCGACACGGGTGACGAGACCGAAAGCGGCGCCGATGCGGCGGGTAGCGGGGCGGATCTCACCGTGCGTCAGCGCAAAGTACTCGAGGTGATCCGCACCTCGGTGAGCGAGCGCGGCTACCCGCCGAGCATCCGGGAGATCGGTGACGCCGTCGGCCTCACGTCCACCTCGTCGGTCGCCCATCAGCTGCGCGCCCTGGAGCGCAAGGGCTACCTGCGCCGCGATCCGAATCGGCCACGCGCCGTTGACGTCCGGGGCCTGGACGAGGTGGTGCGGTCGGTGACCAGCCTGCCGGTCGCCGCGGTGGACGACGGTGAGATCCCCGTCGACGTCGATCGTCCCGTCCCCACTTTCGTCCCGGTGCTCGGTCGCATCGCGGCCGGTGGGCCGATCCTGGCCGAGCAGGCGGTGGAGGACGTCTTCCCGCTGCCGCGCGAACTGGTCGGTGACGGTTCACTGTTCCTGCTGAAGGTCGTCGGTCAGTCCATGATCGACGCGGCGATCTGCGACGGCGACTGGGTGGTCGTGCGGCAGCAGAACGTCGCCGACAACGGCGACATCGTCGCGGCGATGATCGACGGCGAGGCCACGGTGAAGACCTTCAAGCGCACCGGCAAGGACGTCTGGCTGATGCCGCACAACCCGGTCTTCGAGCCGATCCCCGGAAACGACGCCCAGATCCTGGGCAAGGTCGTCACGGTCATCCGCAAGATCTGACGGTCCACGACGAGCGACCGCAGATCACGCGTCGACGCGCCCTGCGGTCTCCGCTGATCGGCGGTTCGGTTCACAGCTGATTGCCAGCCGATGCGCAGTCGGTTCACCGGGATGCTTGCGAAACTCCTGCGGTGACAGCGACCCCCGCCGAAGCCGCCGTGCCCGAAGCGAACTCGATTGCCGCCCGTCCCGGGTCCTCCGGGTTACCGCCCGCACGACCATGGGAGCGCGTGGGGCTGGCGGCACTGCTGCTCGGGACCGCCATCGCGTATCTCTGGCATATCACCGTCAACGGGATGGGCAACGACTTCTACGCCGCGGCCGCCTGGTCCGGCGCACAGAACTGGAAGGCGATGCTGTTCGGTTCCCTGGACCCGGGCAACTTCATCACGGTGGACAAGCCGCCGGTGTCGCAATGGGTGATGGGCCTGTCGGGACAGATCTTCGGATTCGGTAGCGCGAGCATGCTGGTGCCACAGGCGCTGATGGCCGTGGCGGCGGTGGCGTTGCTGTGCGCGATGGTCACCGAGGCGACCGTCAATCGCGCCGCGGGCCTGCTGGCCGGCGCAGTCTTGGCGGCGACGCCGGTGGTGGCGTTGATGTTCCGTTTCAACAATCCGGATGCCGTGATGGTGCTGCTGATGACCGCGGGCGCGTACTGCACGCTCCGGGCGGCGCGGCAGGCGAGCGCGCGATGGCTGCCGCCCCTGCGCTGGACGCTCGCGGTGACCTCGCTGGCGGTGGCGTTCGGACTGCTCGCCGCGGCGGTCCCGGCCGGGTCGCGGCGCGTGCGGACCGGAGCCGTCTCGGTGCTCGTCATCGTGGGCGCGCTCGCCGGCATCGGCGGCACGACCGCTTACGCCGCGGCGACTCTGCCGCAGGCACACACCGGCGGCAGTCCTACCGTGGGCCCCGCGCCCCCCGCCGGGCTCGATCCGGCGAACGACGCGCGCCGCGAGGTGACAGCGTTCGTCGACGAGGAGGTGCAACCGCAACTCGCCGCGCTGTTGCGTGACACCTCCACCACCTGGTCGGCCGCCGTGGACCGCTCGTCGGTCGCCGCGTCGCTCGAACTGGCCAGTCATACCCCGGTCATGGCCATCGGCGGATTCACCTCGGACGACCCGGTACCGACCCTCGCCGACTTCCAGACCATGGTTCGCACCCACCAGGTGACCTACTATCTCGCGCAGGAAGTGCGGCTGCCCGACACTTGGCGGGTGCGCGATGAGCCCGCCGGGACCGGCCGCACCGCCGCACCGGACAGCGGATGGTGGCGGCCGACCGGACACGCGGACATCGCCGAGTGGGTGTCGGCGCACTACACAGCGGTGCACATCGGCAACGTCGCGGTCTACGACCTCACCGCACCGGCCTGCGAAGACGCGGGAAGCCCATTGCCCGCGGCCTGCGCGAGATGATCGCGTAGTCCTACGGCCGTGGACGATCCGCCACCGAGACCCGGTGGCGGTGCGGGCTCGGAGCCGGAGGTGGTGGGTTCAGCTTCCGACGCCGAGCGCGGTCAGGAAAACCAGCACTACGGTCGTCACGGCGAATACGCCGTGACCTGCGACTACGGCAACCGGAAAGTGTCCTTCGGGAGGCTCGGCCGTACCGGCCGAACGATCCCGGTAGACGGGTATCCAGCGCAGCAGCATCGCGAATCCGAGGAGGGCGACCGGGATCAGCAGGACGAACGCGGTCCACGCCAGTGCTGTGCTGTCGACGGCGAGGTACACGATCCAGACGATCAGTCCGGCCACGGCGAGCGCGAAGTGACCGAACAGCACCGGCGGCGGCAGCTGGGTCGAATTCGGCTGCCGCGTTCCGCCTCGGGCGATCCACGTGCCGAGCAAGAAGAAACCGCCGCCCGCGGTGAGCAGCCAGAAGATCAATGCGGCGATGCCCATGGTGTGCCTCCTGACAGGTGAGCAGGGATTCAGTGGGTGAAGCCGCCGGCCTGGGTGGTTTCGTCGGCGACTCGCACGCCGTAGTGATAGGCCAGCTTGCCGCCGAGATACCCCGATATCGCCAACATCATCAGACCTGCCGCCGACAACACCAACTGCCCGGCCGGGACGGGGACCGCTGTGTCGGCGTCCTGCCGCCACACGAAGCCGACCGCATAGACCACGGTCACCAGCAGGTTCAGGGTCATGTGCAGCAAGCCGGTGCGGAAAGCGGGCGTGCCGGTCGGGATCGCGAGCAGATCGAGGAACCCGATCGTCGCGGCGGCCAAGGCGCCCAGCACGCCGATCGCGATCAACCACGACGACCCCTCGACCAGGAAGTCGGGATCATCGACGAATCGGGACGCCAGGTCGAAGACGAAACTGGCGACCCAGGCGCCGATCGGGACGGTGACCAGGATGGGATGGAACGGATGCCCGTACGGACCGGCCAGCACGGCACTGACGGGTCGCTTCGCCTGTCGCTGATCTCCGGTCATGGCGCACCTCACTGGATCGCGTCGCCATTCGCCGATCATCACGGAGTCCGGAACTCGTCCCCCGCGCCGAGCCATTTCACGGCGCGGAGACCCGGATATCGCGTTACGTGTGGCGAATGGCGAATCGGTTGCGGTCGATTATCCGGCGGACTGCCGGGCAGAAATTCCGCATCACGTATGCGGAGCCGCAGGAGCTCGCCGTATTCTCCGATCGGTCGCGTTGCTACGGCATCATCGGCATCATCGGCATCATCGGCATCGCCATGCCGGGGAACATGCGGTTCCACCAGTCGCGTGCCATCCCCATCATCTGCTCCATCACGGTAGTTCACCTCCCTTCGCGTACGAACCGAGACGCAGACGGGCCGGTCGGCCACCCATGACGAGAAACACGCCTATACACGGTGAGAATCACCCGGAAAACAATTTCTGGGATCCAATAATTTTTCGCCCCGACAACCATCGTCGAAATACACGTGTTACTCCTCGCGGTCGGGCTCGACAGCCACTCACATTATACGTCGCGCAGGGTGCTCGAAACGGAACGGTGCCGCGGCATTTCACCGATACAGCGGCCGGTTAACCATTTTCCGCAGACTGCATCGTTACCGCTGAAAGGAGGATGTCGCTCTCCGATTCACGGCTGCGGAGGTCTCGCCGGGTCCCCGCGTGACCGCTACCGGGCGAGGCCACCGCCGGTGTCAACTGGTCGCCGGACTCCGCCGCTCGGCCAGTCGCCGGTTGGTGACCTCCAGCTGACGAATCGTCGCCGCCTCCAGGGCACGCACCTGTACACCGTCCAGCCGCCCGCACAACCGCCCCCAGTGCACCGCGACCCGATCCCCCACCGTGACGTCGGGGAGCACCGCGTACCCGTCCACCCGGATTGCCAGAGATCGCACCGTTTCGGTGTGCAACTCGAGCCGCTCTCCGTCCCAGGCGAGCGCGCGACAGCGCACCGCGACCTCCGCACCCCTGTGGTCGGCCACCGTCCCCCAGGTGATCCGGCAGCTGTCGAGCACGTGCAGTGGATGTCCGTTGCCGCGCCGGAGCAGGCGGGACCACGGATACACGCCGAAGACGTGGAAGCAATGGTTCGCCGCAGCCTCCTCGGCCAGCTGCGGTGTCAGGTGCGCCCAGTACCCGCCCGCCACCGGGCCGAGCAGAGCCAGCAGCTCCGCGGTGAATTCGGCCGGATCCAGTTCCGCGCCCACGCCGCCGCCCAGCCAATAGGACTCGACGAGGCGGCGGTCCAGCGGATCGGCGATGCCGGTCATCCGCGCCATCACGCGCAAGTAGGGCCACGCGCCGGTGAACCGGCGCGCCACCTCGCGCACCTGTTGGTCCGAACCGTCCCGCAGCGCGGTCGCGTCGGGCGGACCGCAGTAGCCGAGCCGATTGGGCGCGTAGGCGTATCGGGCGAACATCTCCGCGCCGCTGCCGGTCATCGGCGCGGCCTTTCGCCGGGGTGCTCGACGGACCACCGCTGCTCGAGCCGGCCGAAGCGCCACACCGCGAACGCCACCGTCCAGGTGAGCACGAACAGCCCGGCGATGACGAACCCCAAGGCGCCCAGATCCAGCCCGCCCACCCAGGCCAGCGGGCCGTCGGCGATGCCGAATTCGGCGGTCAGCACGGAGATCATCTCCTGCGCGCCGATCAACAGTGCCACGACGACCGACAGACCCGTGACGACGATGTTGTAATAGACGCTGCGCAGCGGCCCCGCGAAGGCCCACCCGTAGGCGTAGTTCATGAACGCGCCGTCCAGCGCGTCGAACAGCGTCATCCCCGCCGAGAACAACACCGGCAGGACGAGGATCGCGTACCAGGGCAGGTCGGTCGCCGCCGCGCCGCCCGCGATGACCAGGAGGCTTACCTCGGTGACGGTGTCGAAGCCGAGTCCGAACAGCAACCCGACCGGGTACATCTGCCACGGCGCGCGCACCGCCCGGATGAGCGGTCCGACCACCCGCTGCAGGCCGCCGCGGTCGTCCAGCCGCTGCCGCAACGCCGCCTCGTCGTACGTGCCGCGACGCATTCCGCGGAACACCCGCCAGATGCCGATCAGCGAGACCAGATTCAACACGCCGATGGCGAGCAGGAAGGTGCCCGAGATGCCGGTGCCGAACACACCGGTCCATCGGTGCAACCCGGAATCGTCGTCGCGCAGGTTTCCCGCCAGCGCCTTGACGCCGAACGCCAGCAGCGCGACGAGGACGAAAACGATGGTGGAGTGCCCGAGGGAGAACCAGAACCCGACCGACAGCGGCTTTCGGCCGTCCGCGACCAATTTGCGGGTGGTGTTGTCGATGGCGGCGATATGGTCGGCATCGAACGCGTGCCGCATGCCGAGCGTGTAGGCGGTGACCCCGAGACCGACGCCGAACACCGCACCGTCCACCACGTAACCGCCGGGTACCACGAGCAGCAGCAGCGCGGACCACCCGAGCAGGTGCAGGGCGACGACGACCGAGGCCATCCCCGCGACGCCGCGCCGCTGCCGTCCGTCCAGCGGACCGCGGGTCGCCGCGGGGGTATCGGCGATCCGAACGATGATCCCTACCTCGCCTTCTGGCTCCGGGCCGATCCGGGGCCCGCCGTCAGCAGATGCGCGGCAACTGCTCGCCTGCGGGCAGATCCACCACCCGTGTCCCGCCCAGCGCCGTGCGGGCGACCACCATGCCGGGATGTTCGGCGACGCACCGACCGATCATCGCGGCCTGCGCGCCCAGCGGGTGCTCCCGCATGGCCGCGAGCACGCGATCGGCGCTCTCGGTTGGAACGAAGGCCAGCAGTTTGCCCTCGTTGGCCACATACATCGGATCCAGCCCGAGCAGGCCGCAGGCGTCGCGCACGCCGTCGGGCACGGGGAGCTGCCGCTCGTCCAGCGATATGCCGACCTGTGCGGCGCGGGCGATCTCGTTGAGCGAGGCCGCCACGCCGCCGCGGGTGGGATCGCGCAGCACGTGCACGTCGGCGCCGGTGGCCAGCATCGCCGCGACCAAGCCGTGCAACGGCGCGGTGTCGCTGAGCACGGTGGTACCGAACTCCAAACCCTCACGGCAGCTGAGCACCGCGACACCGTGCACGCCGATATCGCCGCTGACCAGCACGACGTCGCCCGGCGCCGCGCGCTGCGGCCGGATGTCCACCTCCGGGGCGACCACGCCGATTCCGGCGGTGTTGATGTAGATCCCGTCACCGTGTCCGGCGTCCACGACCTTGGTGTCCCCGGTGACCAGCTGGACTTCCGCCGCCAAGGCGGCGGTGCCGACCGCCTGCGCGATGCGCGCGATGTCCGCCAGCGCGGTGCCCTCCTCCAGGATGAACGCGGTGGACAGCACCATCGGGCGCGCACCGGCCATGGCCAGATCGTTCACCGTGCCGTTGACCGCGAGTTCGCCGATGGTGCCGCCGGGGAAAACGATCGGCTTCACCACGAACGAATCGGTGGAGAAGGCCAGCCGCGCGCCGTCCAGCGTGACCACCGCGGAGTCGCCGAGGTCCGCGTGCGCGGCCGACCCGAAGGCGGGCAGGAACAGATGCTCGATCAGCTCGCCGGACATCGCTCCGCCGCCGCCGTGACCCATCACGATGTTCGGCGAATCCCGCAGCGGCATCGGGCAGACCCAGCCCTCCATGTCGATCGTCACGGGGGCGGCGCCTTCCTCAGGCATGGGCCACCTCCGCGGGCAGATCGAGGCGACGGTACAGGTAGTAGGCGGCGCATGCGCCTTCGGAGGACACCATGGTGGCGCCCAGCGGGTTACGCGGCGTGCATTGCTTCCCGAAAGCGGCGCACTCGTGCGGTTTGATCAGTCCCTGCAGCACCTCACCGGAGCGGCAGATGGTCGACTCGGCGGTATGCAGATCGCCAACGGCGAAGCGGTGTTCGGCGTCGAACTCCCGGTAGCGGTCCGACAGCCGCCAGCCGCTGCGCGGGATGATGCCGATCCCCCGCCAACCCCGGTCGGTGACCTCGAAAACGTCCTGCAGCATGGCCTTCGCCGCGGGATTGCCCGCCGCGGACACGGCGCGCGGGTACGCGTTCTCCAGTTCGTGCCTGCCCGACTCCAGCTGCGACACGGTGCGACGGATGCCCTCCAGGATGTCCAGCGGCTCGAACCCGGTGACCACCATCGGCACCTTGTACTGCTCGGCCAGCGGCGGGTACTCGTCGGTGCCCATCACGGTGCAGACGTGCCCGGCCGCGAGGAAGCCCTGCACCCGGCAGCTCGGCGACTCCATGATCGCGGCGATGGCGGGCGGGACCAGCACGTGCGACACCAGCAACGAGAAGTTCCGGATGCCGAGGCGCTTCGCCTGGTACACCGTCATCGCGTTGGCCGGCGCGGTGGTCTCGAAACCGATGCCGAAGAACACCACTTCGCGGTCCGGATTCTCTTTGGCCAGGTTCAGCGCGTCCAGCGGCGAGTACACCACCCGGACGTCACCGCCTTCGCTCTTCACCCGGAACAGGTCCTTGGCGCTGCCCGGCACGCGCAGCATGTCGCCGAAGGAGCAGAAGATCACGCCCGGTCGCGCGGCGATCTCGAGCGCCTTGTCGATCACCTCGAGCGGCGTGACGCAGACCGGGCAGCCGGGGCCGTGGATCATCTCGATCTGATCGGGCAGCAGCTGGTCGATGCCGTGGCGGATGATCGAATGGGTTTGTCCGCCACAGACTTCCATGATCGCCCAGCGGCGGCTGGTGGTAGCGCGGATGCGGTCGAGCAGGCGCTGGGCCAGCTCGGGATTACTGAATTCGTCCAGATACTTCATGACCGGGCCTCCGGTTCCTCGCGTGATGGCTCGGCGGGATTGTCCAGGCCCGCCTGCTTCGCGGCGATGGCGAAACCGTCGCCGAATTCCTCGTTCAGTACGCCGAGGTGCTCGAACTCGGCCAGGGTCCGCAACGCGGATTCCTCGTCCAATCGCTGGATCGCGAAGCCGACGTGGACGACGACGTAGTCACCGACCGCCGCGTCGGGGATGTATTGCAGGCACACGTCTTTGTGCACGCCGCCGAAGTCGACGACCGACATCAGCGTGCCGTCCCGCTCGTGCAGGCTGAGCACTTTGCCTGGTACCGCAAGACACATCGTTGCTCTCCTTCGCTCATCCCTCGCTGCACGCGAGGAGTTGCCCGAACGCGAGGCCACCGTCGTTGGGCGGCAGCCGGTGATGGGTGATCACGGTGCAGCCGTGCTCACGCAGTAGCGCGCAGGATCGCGCGAGCAGCAGGGCGTTCTGGAAGACGCCGCCGGACAGGGCGACGACCTGCGCCGGCGCGGCATATCGAGCCGCGAGCTCGAGCACCAGCCGGGCGACGGCGGCGTGGAACCGGGCGCCCACCACCCGGGCGGGCTCGCCCGCACGAACGTCGGCGACCACGCTCGCGAGGACCGGTGCGGGATCGATCACGGCGGGATCGTCGTCGCCCAGCGAGAATCGGTAGGCGGTGGCGCCTTCCGCACCGGAGCGGGACAGGCCCTCCAGCTCGATCGCCGCTTGGGCTTCGTAGTCGACGACGTGCCGTACGCCGCACAGCGAGGACACCGCGTCGAACAACCGGCCCATGCTCGACGTGGGCGCGCAACCCAGGCCGGTCCGGAATTGGTGGGCCAGCACCGACCGCTCGGCGGGCGGACATGCCGCTACGGCCGGGATGTCCTCGGTCCAGTCGATCCCCGCCGCCCGCAGATGGGCCAGCGCCATGCGGTAGGGCCTGCGCACCGCTAGATCACCACCCGCCAGCGGCACGTATTTCAGATGGGCCAGCCGTCGATAGCCCTTGTAGCCCGCGAGCAGGACCTCGCCGCCCCACACCGCGCCGTCCGGCCCGAATCCGGTTCCGTCGAAAGCGATGCCGACCACCTGTTCGGTGGCGCCGAGCCCGTGTTCGCCCATGACGGCGGCGATGTGCGCGTGATGGTGCTGGACGGTGTACACGGGCCGTTCGCCCGCGTTGCGGCGCGCCCACGCGGCGGAGCGGTAGCCGGGATGCGCGTCGGCGACCAACTGCACCGGACGTACCGCGGTGAGTTCCCCGAGATGGCGCTGCGCGGCGTCGAAGGAGCGTAGTGTCGCCAGGTCGTCCATGTCGCCGATGTGCTGGCTCAGCCACGCGTAGCGGCCGTCGGCCATCGCGCAGGTGTTCTTGAGGTCGGCGCCGACGGCGAGCGTCGGTGGCAGCGGCACCGGCAACAGCAGCGGCAGCGGCGCGTACCCCCGCGAGCGCCGTACCGGCAGTTCGCGGCCGTCGAGTGAACGCACCACCGAGTCGTCGCAGGGCACCAGGATGCGCCGGTCGTGCCACAACCAGCCGTCGGCGAGCCCGGCGAGGCGGGTGCGGGCGTCGTCGTCCTGGTAGCAGATCGGCTCGCCACCGAGATTGCCCGAGGTCATCACCAGCACCTGCGGTCCGGGCGGATCGCCGGGCAGACCGAACAGGAGCAGATGCAGCGGGGTGTAGGCGAGCATGACGCCCAGGTCCGGGTTGCCTGGCGCCACCGAAGGAGCGGGGACCGGATAGTGCCGCGCCGCCGCGTCACCGGCCGGCACGGCGTCTCCCCCCGCCTCAGCCGTGTATCCGGGATCGGCGGCCGCCTGGATCCTCCTGGGCTCCGGTCGGCGAGCGAGTAGCACGATCGGGCGCGCCGAGCTGGTCAACAGCGTCGCGGCCGCGTCGTCGACGGCGACGACGGCCCGGGCGGTGGCGAGATCCGGCACCATCACCGCGAACGGCTTGTCCCCGCGGCGCTTGCGCCTGCGCAACTCCGCCACGGCCGACTCGTCGGTGGCGTCGCAGGCCAGGTGGTAGCCGCCGATGCCTTTGACCGCCAGGATGCCGCCCGCGGCCAGCAGCTGCCGCGCCGCCGCCAGCGGCTCGCCGTCTCCCGGTCCCGCGTACCCGAGGGTGGGACCGCAGTCGGGGCAGGCGATCGGCTGCGCGTGGAAACGGCGGTCCGCCGGATCGGCGTATTCCCGCGCGCACCGCGCGCACATGGTGAAGTCGGCCATCGACGTCCGTTCGCGGTCGTAGGGCAGACTCGCGATGATGGTGAAACGCGGACCGCAGTTGGTGCAGTTGACGAACGGATGCCGGTAGCGACGGTTCCCCGGATCGCGCAACTCGCGTTCGCAGTCGGCGCAGAGGGCGACATCGGGCGAGGCCAGCGTGCGACCGCCGCCGTCGCGCGTGGTGCCTGCGATGTGGAATCCGGTGCCGCCACGTGCCGGGATGTCGGCCTGCTCGACCGATTCGACCACCGCCAGTGGCGGCGGACGCAGGCGTAGCCGTGCGGCGAACTCGTCCAGGTCCTTGGGCGCTCCCTCGACCTCGATGACGACGCCGCCGCTGTCGTTGCCGACGCTGCCGGACAGAGCCAGTTCGGCGGCGGTGGTGTAGACGAACGGCCGGAACCCGACCCCTTGGACCACACCGCGCACCACCAGGCGCCGCCGCCGCACAGTGGTCATGACTGGTCCCCGCGTTGCAACAGGCGCAGTCCGTCCAGCGCCGCCGCGGCGCCGGCCTCGTCGGTCTTCTCCACCGCGAAGCCCATGTGGATGATCACCCAGTCGCCCGGCCGCGCCGGATCCTCGTCGAGCAGGCCGATATTCACCTTCCGCTGCTCGCCGGACACCTCGACCAGCGCGATCTGGTCGTGGTAGCCGTCGGGGATCGCCATCACCCGTCCGGGGATGCCCAGACACATCGGTCAGTCCTCCTGTCCTGCCGTGGCTCGCGGGAGCAATGCGGCGACCACGTCGCCCACGGCCGCGACCGCGTCGTCCACCGCCGCCGCGACCGGTTCGGACAGGCCGATGCCCTCCTCGGCGCAGGCGACCTGGCAGCCGATCACCACGGTGGGCGGCAGCACGCCACCCAGCGCGCGGACCCCGGCGAAGACGGCGTCCGGGCTCATCGCGTGCGCGTCCAGCGGTGCTGGGCCGGTGTTCTCCGGCGCGGCGCCGAATACCTCCAGCCGGCCGGGCGCGCCGCGGTCGGGCAGCGCGTCGACCAGCACCAGCGCGTCCCAGCGATCGAGCAGGTCGTAGGCGAGGTGCATGCCGCGGATGCCGTAATCCACCGCGCGCACGCCGGGATCCGGGTGGCGCGGCAGCCGCCGCACCACCTCCGGTCCGAATCCGTCGTCGCCGAGGAAGATGTTGCCGATCCCGGCGACCAGCACCGCGGCCGTCGGGTCACCCCTCTTTCTCGGTCGGCGTCGTCGCCCCGCCGACACGCGCGTCGTCGACCTTGCCGGTCGCCGTCTCCGACGGGGCGTTGGCGGTCTCCTTGCGCTCGTCGTAGGGAGGCGCCGCCGATTCCGTCGCGGGCGGGGCCTGCGAGGAGAACTCGGTTTCCTTCTTGGCGTCTTCCGAGTGTGCTGAGGTCATCTCCTCGTGATCGATATGCCCCGGCTCCCGTTCCGCCGGGCCTCCGGCCGCGACGCTTGCGCCCGCGTCGCGCGAACCCGGCGCGCCACGTGCCGACTGCGGCTCTTCGCGATGCTCACCCATGATGCTCCTTTCCGGTCCCCCGCTACATGTGCCGGATCTTCAGGTATCGCCGCAGATCCGGGATCGACCGCACGCCGAGATACACTCCCGCCGCCACCAGCACGGCGACGACGGTCGTCGAGACCACTCCCACGGTTTCCATAGCGGACTTCCTTTCATTCCTCGGTGCCGTCGAGCGGCTCCAGTTCGTCGGGCGCGAAATACAGATAGCGGCCGTACCATTCGTGCAGCTCGGCCGCCGGGTCGTCGTCCAGCACGACCCCGACGTGCGCCTGCCCGTCCACGTCCTCGTGGACCGACACGACCCGCGCGCACTGTCCGTCGAAGAACAGGTCCTGGGCGTCGGCCCGGCGGGACGGATGCAGCCGGACCCGGCTGCCCTTGCGCACGAGCACGCCCGCGACCGGCACCGCGTCGAAGTCCGGGCGAACGGCGCCGTCGGCCAGCGGGTCCCACCAATCGATGCCCTCGGGGATCTCCGGGATCAGACCCGGACCCCCGGCATGCGGATCGCGCAGCACCCCGTGTAGCTGCCGCATCGCGTCGGGCGACATGGCTTCGCAGCGGTCGATGATCTCCGCCGCGCGCGGATCGGTGGCGCGCGCCCGCGCCTTCTCCGCGTCGGTCATGGTGAGGATCCGCAGCGTGAGGATCTCGTCGATCTCGGTGGAGTCGAACAGCGCGCCTTCGCTCTGCTCCGCGATCTCGGGGTGGTCGTAGAGGATGATCGGCGAGATCAGCAGCATGCTGTAGTCGCCGGGCGGGCCCGCGAGCACCGGGAAGCAGCGGTATCGATCGCAGCGGGCGGCCGCGGCCACCGCGTGCGGCGGCGGCTCGAGCAGCGAGACGAAATCGCCGCCGGTGATCTCCGCGAGGACGTGCGCGCCGATCAGCGAACGGGCGATGGCGTCGCGCTGGTCGGCCGCGGCCGCGCCGACGTTGCGCAGGATGACCGTCAGCCGCAGGAGACCGTCGTCCCGGTCGGCCGCCAGCTCCAGCTCACCCGCCAGGGGCAGCCTGCTCCGCACGAAAGTGCCCTGTCCGGGGCCGGCGATCTCCTCCCGATCGGAGCCGCCCGGGATGTCCAGTGATCGGACGAGGCGACCGGGCGTGACCGGGCCGACGGCGACCTCCCGCTCGACCGCCTCGTCCCAGGACAGCCACGACCGCTCACCCTCGGTCAATTCGACGACCGGCGTGCCGTCCCCGTTCACCACTTGGCGGCGCTGGAGCTGAAGGAAGCGAACGGTCAGGGTCAGCTCGGGATGCTCGCCCGGGTCGATCAGGCACTGCGCCGACAGCGTCTCCTCCTCGCCGAGACCCGCGGCGGCGGCACCGGGCGGCCCCAGCACACCGAACTGCCATCGCGACTGGTTCTTGCGCGCGTCGGCGCGGTAGGGATAGAGCAGGTAGCCCTCGTAGAGCACCGCGTCGGCCACGGCACGGGCGCGGGCGCGGGCTTCGGCGGTGGTCACGACGTCTCCTCGGCGCTGGTCAGCAGCCGGGTCACCGCGTCGTCGAAAGCGGGCAGGCCGTGGCCGGACTTGTAGGCGGCCAGGGCCCGCAGGGTGTCATTGTGCAGCCGCACCCACCCGGAATTCGGGAAGTACGCGGCCATCAGGTTCTGCCACACCGACACGGGCATCTGGAACTTGTCCTCGCGATCCCACGGAATCTGCTGGATGGCGAATCCGGTGCTGCCCCGGATGAAGACGGTCCCGCTGAACAGGAACAGCAGTGGGACCACACCGTCACGCAACGCATGCAGATACTTCGATCCGGTCACCTCGAAGTCGTAGGTGCACGGCATCGGCAGATCCACTTCGGCGCCGCCGGTGAAGCTCGGAACCATCGTGGCGCAGTGCATCCAGAGAAACGAACGCTGCGTCTCGTGCCACCGCTCGCGCGGACCGAACAGATCGACCAGCCCCGCGGCCTCCTCGTCGGAGTAGCCGCGGCGGAACGGCTCGATGCGCACCTGAGCGCGCAGGGCGATGGCGTGCACGGGTTCCTCGGCGAGCGCGGCGATGCCGACGCGCGCGGACAGGATCGGCGCGACGGCGTACGGCTCGGGTTTCATCTCGAGCACGGCGAAGGTCGTCGAGTACACCGGGCTCATGCCGCACCGCCGGATTTCGCGCGCGCCGACGCGTCGGCGAAGAACTCCTCCAGGTACCGGTGCACGTCCTGGCCGCCGTCGAAGCCGTGCCACAGCAGCCGCATCCGGCCGACGAACTCGTAGCAGGCGTCGATCGGAAGCAACAGGCAGGCGGCCTGTTCGGTCCGGCGGTCGGGCACTCGGATGAGCAGCGCTTCCACGTCGGGCGCGAGCACGTCCAGCTCCGGATGCCGGTGCAGGATCGCGTTCCACTGCTCCAACGGCAATTCCGATTCCGTCGCACCCGCGGGCCCGGGATAGAACGCCACCGTCCGGTCCAACGCGGAATTGCGGAAGAAGAACGCCAGGTTCACCGGGATCTCCAACGCGTCCCATTCCGCCGGGGTGATCGTGAAGCCCGGAAACGCGAGATACCGGTCCGGCACCGCTCGATAGCGCAGCTCCGCGTTCTGGTCGACGAACAGCAGATAGCAGCCGCGGCACACGCACATCAGCTGCCTGCCTTCGACGTTCACGACGTGCTGGTGCCGGTCGGCGATCGGCTCCGCGCACATCTCGCACCGTTCGCCGGGCCGCGGCGCGGGCCTGCGGTCGGCGGCGATCCGCTGCAGCGCGCGAAACGGGGTACTCACCCGTGCACCCCCACCGGCACCGCCACCGACAATTCGCCGGATCGCACGAGCACGGGAAGCGGCTCGAGATGCCCGTCGCCGTCGACCCGGGCGCCCGCGTGCACCACGTCGTAGTGCGCCCGGCAGGTCGGGCAGCGCAGCACCGCGTCACCGGCCGGGAATCCCACGCGCCGCTCCAGCGCCGCGCCGGCGAGGGAGCGGTCGCAGCCGGGACAGTGGTCCCGGTAGGCGTACAGTTCCTCACCCACCCGGCAAGCCAGCACGGTCAACCCGGCGACGGCGAAGCCGCCCACCTCGCCGGCGCTCAGCGCGGCCAGTTCGGGGACCGCGACCCAGCTGCCGGACCGCGCGCCGTCCGCGCGCACGCGTGAGAACAGCGAGTCGGCGGAGATCACCCCCGCCGACTCCGTCTGCGCGGCGACGACTTCGATGGACTCGATTTCCGGCGCCGCCGCCCGGACGGCGTCCTCGACGGCCAGTTCGAGCGTCACCGACGAGGACGGACAGCTCTTGCAACTGCCCGCCAATTCCAAGCGGACCACTCCGTCGACGATCTCCACCAGGTGGACGTCACCACCGTGCGAACCGAGGTAGGGACGCACGCTGTCCAGCGCGGTCCGCACCCGGGTGTCCACGTCGTGCGGGTGCAGCCCGTGCACGAGCAGCAGGCTCGCCACCAGATCGTCCCCGGCCAATCGCTCGACCGCCTCCGCGTCGAGCAGACCGACGACGCGGGTCAGGCCCGCCCCGTAGAGCTCGACCAGTTCGCGTACGAGTTGCTCGGCGCGTTCGCGGGCGAGCGCGCCGCCCGCCGAACTCGCCTCCAGCAAGGTCTCGATGCGATCACCGGCTTCCCGCCACCGGGCGTCACCGGGCGTTGCGTCGTCCGGGCGATCCTCCACCGTCACCTCCGGTCGTTGCGCCCGACGCGGACTCACTCGGGGGTGAGCGTCTGCGTCGGAGAGTGCAGTTGCTCCAGCGACTTGCCCTTGCCGAGATACATGTGCACGCCGCACGGCAGGCACGGATCGAAACTGCGCACGGTGCGCATGACGTCGATGCCCTTGAAGTGCTCGCGGTCGTTCTCCTCGAAGATCGGCTGGCCCTGCACCGCGTCCTCGTAGGGCCCGGGCGTGCCGTAGCTGTCGCGTGGGCTGGCGTTCCACGGGGTCGGCGGATACGGGTGGTAGTTGGCGATCTTGCCGTCCCGGATCACCATGTGATGCGACAGCACGCCGCGCACCGCCTCGGTGAAGCCACAGCCGATGCCCTCCTCGGGGACCTCGAACTTCTCCCAGGTCTTGGTGTGGCCGGCCCGGATCTCCGCCATCGCCTTCTCCGCGAAATGCAGCGCGCAGGCCGCCGCGTACGCCTGGAAGTAGGTGCGCGCGCGGTTGCGCTCGAGCGTGTTGCTGCCGTGCACCGGGATCTTCCATTCCAGCGTGACGGGGCCCTTCAGCGCGGTCTTGGGCAGGTTGATCTGCACGCTGTTCCCGGTCGCCTTCACGTAACCGATGTCGATCAGGTTGGCCAGCGCCGTCGCCCACAGTCGGGCCAGCGGGCCACCGCCGGTGTCCAGGGAGAGGTGGTCGGTGCCGTCGAACCAGCGCGGCGACATGACCCAGCTGTACTTCTCGTCCAGGTCGCGTTTCTGCGGCCGGGGGTTGGTGTGCTGGTTCCAGGGATGGCGCCGGTCCACCGGGTTGCCCAGCGGATCGGTCTTCACGAACATCTCCTGATCGGTCCAGTCCTCGTAGTACGAACTGCCCAGCAGGATCCGCAGGCCCAGGTTGATGTCTACCAGGGAAGTGGTCAACAGTTTGCCGTCGACGACGACGCCGGGGGTGACGAACATCTTGCGCCCCCAGTCCGCCATGTCCTTGTACTCGAAGTTGCAGACCTCCGGGTCTTGGAACGAGCCCCAGCAACCGAGCAGCGTGCGCCGCAGACCGACCTTCTCGTATCCCGGCAGCGCCTCGTAGAAGAAGTCGAACAGATCGTCGTGCATCGGCACGACCTTCTTCATGAACTCCACATAGCGCATCAGCCGGGACATGTAGTCGGTCATCAACTGGATCGTCGCGACCGTGCCCGGTCCACCGGGATACAGCGTGGACGGGTGGACGTGCCTGCCTTCCATCAGGCAGAACATCTCCCGCGTGATCCGGCTGACCTGCAGCGCCTCCCGGTAGAAGTCACCGGTGAACGGGTTGAGCGCCCGCATGATGTCGGCGATCGTGCGATACCCGTGGTCGCCCGCGTGCGGCGCCTCGGTGTTCTCCGCCCTGGCCAGCACGCCGGGGTTGGTCTCGGACACCATCTTCTCGCAGTAGTCCACGCCGACCAGGTTCTCCTGGAAGATGTTGTGGTCGAACATGTACTCGGCGGCCTCGCCCAGGTTGACGACCCACTCGCCGAGGTGCGGCGGCCGCACGCCGTAGGCCATGTTCTGGCAGTAGCACGAACAGGTGGCGTGGTTGTCGCCGCAGATGCCGCAGATGCGGCTGGTGATGAAGTGCGCGTCGCGCGGGTCCTTGCCCTTCATGAAGATCGAGTAGCCGCGGAAGATGGACGAGGTGCTGTGGCACTCGACCACTTCGCGATTCTCGAAGTCGATCTTGGTGTAGATGCCGAGGCTGCCGACGATGCGAGTGATCGGGTCCCACGCCATCTCGACGAGTCGATCCGGCTCGATCGTTTTGTGCGACGGCTCCGGGATGATCTGTGTCATCAGAGATCCTCCTACCAGGTGCGGGTCGCGCCGGTCTCCAGCTTCCGGCCCCGGTGCCGCCAATGCGGCTCCTTGTCGACCGTGCGTCCGGTGATATGCCGGAGGCTGCGGATCACCGATCCGTAGAGCCCCGATGCGGTGGACGAGAATTTGCCGCCGGGCGGTTCGTCCATGAACGGCATGAACTTGTCCGGGAACCCCGGCATGGTGCAGCCGATGCAGATGCCGCCGACGTTCGGGCAGCCGCCCAAGCCGTTGATCCAGCCGCGCTTGGGGACGTTGCACTTGACCACCGGCCCCCAGCAGCCCAGCTTCACAATGCATTTCGGCGAGCCGTACTCGGTGGCGAACTCACCCTGCTCGTAGTAGCCCGCGCGGTCGCAGCCCTCGTGCACGGTCGCGCCGAACAGCCACTTTGGCCGCAGCGCGTCGTCCAGGGGGATCATCGGCGCCTGTCCGGTGGCCATATAGAGCAGATAGGTGAGCGTCTCGGACATGTTGTCCGGCTGGATCGGGCAGCCCGGTACGCAGACGATCGGAATGCCCGCTTTGCTCTTCCAGTCCCAGCCGAGATAGTCCGGCACGCCCATCGCACCGGTCGGGTTGCCCGCCATCGCGTGGATGCCACCGTAGGTCGCGCAGGTGCCCGCCGCCACGATGGCCGTGGCCTTCGGCGCGAGCCGGTCCAGCCATTCGCTGGTCGTCATGGGCTGGCCGGTGGCGGGATTGTTGCCGAACCCGCACCAGTAGCCCTCTTCCTTGAGTTGCTCGTTCGGGATCGAGCCCTCGACCACCAGAACGAACGGTTCGAGTTCCCCACGGTCGGCCTTGAAGAACCACTCCAGGAAATCGTCCGCACCGCCGTTGGGGCCGCACTCGAAGTCGATCAGCGGCCAATGCACGGCGATCTTGGGCAGACCGGGGAGCGCGCCGAGGGCGATCTCTTCGACGCTCGGCTGCGTGGCCGCCGTCAAGGCGACCGAATCACCGTCACAACTGAGTCCCGCGTTGATCCAGAGAACGTGGATCAGCGTCTCTTCGGCTCGTACTGCTTCCTGAGTGGGCATTCTCGCCACCTTCCGCAGCGGACCACCGGGGGCCGAATCTCACCTTTCTCGAAGAAGGGGTCACCCGTAGATGTGATCCTGATCACTTCACTTTAAGCGTGCCCGGCGGCTTCCTCAAGCGCCGCCGGATCGGCCGCGCCACGCCGCGCGACCAGCCAGTCGTACCAGGTAGACAGGCCTTTACCGCTGCTCACCGACAGCGGGAGGACCTCGACGCCGGGGTGTATCGAATGGATGTACTCCCGGCATCGGTCCAGGTCGAAATCGACATAGGGCAGCAGGTCGGTCTTGTTCACCAGCACCAATCCCGCCGCCTGGAACATGTGCGGATATTTCAGCGGCTTGTCGGTCCCCTCGGTCACCGAGATGACCACCACCTTCTCCCGCTCCCCCAGGTCGAACAGCGCCGGGCAGACCAGGTTGCCGACGTTCTCCACGAACAGCAGCGTGCCCGGTGCGGGGTCGAGCGCCTCCAGCGCGCGATACATCATCTCGGCGTCCAGGTGACATCCCGCGCCGGTATTGACCTGCACGACGCGGCACCCCGTGGCCTTGATCCGTTCGGCGTCGAGCAGCGTGGCCTGATCGCCCTCGATCACCGCGATCGGGGACTGGCCGGACTCGCGGATGGTGCGCTCCAGCAGCGTGGTCTTGCCCGCGCCCGGCGAGCTGGTCATGTTGAGCGCGACGATGCCGCGCTCGGCCAGCCAGGCTCGGTTGCGCTGCGCCAGTTCGTCGTTCTTGGCCAGCACCTTCAGTTCCAGGGTGACCGTCTCAGTCGCGGGCAGGTGGACGTGATCGGCATCCGGGCCGTGTGCATGCTCGTGCGGGTGGTGGTGGTCACGTGCGTGCTGATGGTCCGCCGCGTGGGCGTGTTCGTGCCCTTCGGCGTGCTGGCGGTCGTGCGGGACACGAATCAGCGCGGCGGCGTCGTCGCCGCACCCGCAGGTTGCGCACATGCCTCACTCACCTCCATGGATCGGATACGCAGCTCGCGCCCGGAACGGATCTCGACATCGGCGCTGCCGCAGGGACACAGCAGGATCGGGTCGCGCAGGCGGAATTCGGCGCCGCAGGTCCGGCAGGCCGCGACTCCGGGCATCTCCACCACAACAAGGTCGGCGCCCTCGGCGACGGTCGCCTCGGCCGCCACCTCGAAACAGAACCGCATGGCCTCCGGCACGACGGCGCACAGCGCGCCGACTTCGACGGTGACGGAGTGGACCCGTCGGCCCGCCGCGTGCTCACAGACGGCGTCGATGACGCTGCGCGTGATGGCCATCTCGTGCATCCCGACCTCGATTCCTCGAGTGGACAACCTTGAGGCTACTCCTGGGCAAACCGGCTGAGGGGCAGATTCCGGATGCTCGGCGCGCTTCTGCGGGGCAAGGGGATATCAGCGACGCCGCGGCCGGGATCTCCCTCCGGACCCCTGCCGCCCGGCGGCAAACACCTCGTGCTTACCCGCCCACCGATGCATCACACCCGCGTCGCCGACGCGGACGAGCGGAAGTTCAGTCGTGGTCGACCGCGGCCCGGACAGCGCCGCTGTTCGCATCAATCGTGACGTCGTGCTCCACGCCCGCGGGCGTGACGATCTCCACTTCCCAGACCGCGACGCCGCGGTCGGCGTCGAGTTCGGTGGACCGGACCCGCCCGCCCGGGACGGCTGCGAGCGCCTTGTCGATGGCCTGCTGCCTGCTGACGCCGGTGTCGGCCACCAGCGACCAGTCCGCCAGGGACGAGCGGAAGGCGACGGTGTGGCCGTCCGGACCGCCGGTGGCGACCGCGGCGAGGACGGCGCTCAGGCCGACGACGGCAGCCGCGACGGCCGTGCCGACGATGAGCCAGCGGAGACCGGCGTAGGCACGGCGGAATACGGTTGTCATGCGAAACCTCCTGCGGGGGTGCTGATCTGGAATGCGTTCACCTTGTCGCACGGAGCTGAAGGCCCGCTGAAGCGACCTGAAGACGGTTTCAGGGTCGGTCTGCCACTCTTGGTGGATGCGTCTGCTGATCGTCGAGGATGAGAAACGTTTGGCTCTCACACTGGCAAAAGGCTTGTCGGCCGAGGGCTTTGCCGTGGATGTGGTGCACGACGGCGCCGAGGGCCTGCATCTGGCGACCACCACCGACTACGACCTGATCATCCTCGACATCATGCTGCCCGGCATGAACGGCTACCGGGTCTGCGCCGCGCTGCGCGCCGGAGGTCACGAGACGCCGGTGCTCATGCTGACGGCGAAAGACGGTGAGTACGACGAGGCCGAGGGTCTGGACACCGGCGCGGACGACTACCTCAGCAAGCCGTTCTCCTACCTGGTGCTGCTGGCCCGCATTCGTGCTCTCCTGCGCCGCCGGACCCGCGGCGGCGCGCGGGTGCTGCGCGTCGGCGACCTCGTGGTCGACCCGGGCACTCGGACCTGCCGCCGAGGCACGGAGGAGGTGACGCTGACCGCCAAGGAGTTCGCCGTGCTCGAGCATCTGGCCGTGCGGGCCGGGCAGGTGGTGTCGAAGGCCGACATCCTGCATCACGTCTGGGACTTCGCCTACGACGGCGATCCGAACATCGTCGAGGTCTACATCAGCACGTTGCGCCGCAAGATAGACGCGCCGTTCGGGCGCCGATCGATCACCACCGTGCGCGGCGCGGGCTACCGGCTGGCAGCCGACCGTGCCTGAGCGCAGCGGCAGGGCCTGGTGGCGTTCGGTCCGCACGCGCACCACGGTGGCGGCGACGGCCGTGGTCGCGGTGGCGCTCACGGCGGCGGGCCTGACGGTGCTGACGGTGCTGCGGCACAACTTGGTCCACAGCGCGGAATTGCAGGCGGAGACCACCGCGCACGACGTGGCGAGCCAGCTCGAGGCGGGCGCGGATCTCTCCCGCCTGAGGCTGCCCGACGCCGAAAGCGAACCGGTGCAGATAGTTTCGCTCGACCGGCGGGTTCTCGCGGCCGACGACGACCTGGCGGGAAAGCCACCGATGGCCGACTTCGGGCCGTACTCGAAGGGCGTCGAGGACGAGGACGACAACGAAGACGAGGACGGAGACGAAGGCGAGGATGTCGACGAAGACGAAAGCGGCTCCTCGTCCACGGATCCCGCGTCGGCCGAAGCCGAATTCGCCGACGTATGGCTGACGGTCGACGCCGAGGACGGCCCCCACCCGTTTCGTGTCGCCGCCCTCGCGGCTCGAACCCCCGGCGGGCAGCCTGCCACCATCTACGCGGGCTCCTCGCTGGAGACCGCCCACAGCGCGGTGGCGGACGCGCGGCAGGCGATGCTGATCGGCCTGCCGCCGCTGCTCGCCGTGGTGGCCGTGGTGACCTGGCTGGTCACCCGGCGCGCCCTGCGCCCGGTGGAGGCGATCCGCAGGCAGCTCGCGGAGATCATGGACGGCGACCTCTCCCGGCGCGTGCCGGATCCGGGCTCCCGTGACGAGATCGGCAGGCTGGCCGGCACCACCAACGCGACGCTCGCCGCGCTGGAGGAATCCGCCGAACGCCAGCGCCGGTTCATCGCCGATGCCGCCCACGAATTGCGCAGCCCCATCGCGAGTCTGCGCACCCAGCTCGAGGTGGCACAGGCGCACCCCGAACTTCTGGAACTGGACGGGCTGATCGGCGACACCATCCGGCTGGAACATCTCGCGGCCGACCTGTTGCTACTGGCCCGGCTCGACGCGGGCGAACAGCCGCGCGCCGATCGGGTGGACTTGACCGCCCTGGTCCGCGAGGAGCTGGAGCACCGCGTCCGCGACCGGGTCGCCGTGCAGATCGCGACACCACAGGAGGCCGTTGCGGTCACCGGCAGCCGCACCCAGCTCGCCCGCGTCCTGGGCAACCTCGTCGACAACGCCCAGCGGCATGCCGCGAGCACCGTCCGCGTCACCGTGGATCGCGACGCCGACGGGCGTGCGGTGCTCTCGGTCACCGATGACGGCCCGGGTGTGCCGCCCGCCGAGCGCGACCGCATCTTCCAGCGATTCGTCCGCTTGGACGACGCGCGCAGCCGCGACGAAGGCGGCGCCGGTCTCGGCTTGGCCATCGTCCGCGATGTCGTCGAACACCACGGGGGCGCCATCCGCGTCACCGACGGCGCACCCGGCGCCTGCTTCGTGGTGACGTTGCCCGGGTCGGGTCCCTGAACTCGGGTCGGCACGCCGGTAGTCGACCGTGACGACACTTGCGCACCGTGAAGTTATAGCTGCTGCGCCGGTTCGAAGCTTCGATGTGCGACGCGCGAGAACTCCGGCGCGGCTCCCCACCCCCGTGAAGCCGCGCGGAGAACAGACGGGCGCGTTGCCGACCCCAGCGGATTGGGGACACGCACGACGTCGAACCGGCGACCGTGTCCGGCGCGAGCGCACTCGTTCAGCCTGCGAGCGCGCTGCGCAATCGCTCGATGACGATCCTCCGGGCGGCACGTCCCTCCGGAGTAGGGGTCAGCGGGTAGACATGCGGGAGCCCGGGTCCTTCGTGAAAGTCCACCGTGACCCCCGCGCCGCGCGCCGCCTCCACCAGCAGGCGGGTGTCCGGGTGCAGGATGTCGTCGGTGCCGCAGAAGACCGTCAGCGGACCCAGCCCGCGCGGGTCGGCGGCGAGCGGGCTGACTCGCGGGTCGGCGAGGCCGAGATCGCCCCGCCAGTGCTCGATGAACACCCGGGATCCCGCGACACCCAGCCACGGGTCGCGGGGCTGCACGACGGGGATCTCAGGGTTGGTCAGGGAGAGGTCGAGCGCGGGCGCGATCAGCACGGTGCCAGGCAGTCGCACCGACGAGTCGTCGCGCAGCACCACCGCGGTCGACAGAGCGATCTGCCCGCCGGCGGAATCTCCTGCCAGGCAGACGTTTCCGTAGGTCTCACGGTTGGCGAGCACCAGCTCCGCGAAGCCCTGCACGACCGGCCCGGCCGTCCCGAACGGAATCAGCGGGTAGATCGGGACCGTCACGGCCGCGCCGGCATCGGCGGCGACGGCCGCGCAGAGCGCCCAGTGCTGTGGGGCGATCTCGTGCACCCAGCCGCCGCCGTGCGCGTACACGACATTGCCCCGAGGCGACCGTCCGCGCGGAGTGAGCGTGTAGACCGGCCAGCCGCCGCGCCGGTCCACCGCGATCGCCACATCGGCGCGCAGGCGGCGCGGCGGACCGTAGCGCCGGGGCCGCACGCTCAGGTCGCGAACCCGCTCACGCGCCGCGCCGGCGTCGATGAACACACGATTGGCGCGCGTCGCCGTCAAGTATCCGCGCACGATCTGGTTGGCCAGACTCGCCATCACATCTCCTCCGCTTCGGGCGACGAATGGACGTCGAGTCCTCCAGCGCCTCGGGAGGCGATTGTGCCGCAGACGAGGCCCGGGCAGGCGGCAGACGTCGGCGCGAGCCGGGAAAGGCGTGCGATCAGGAGAGTTTCAGGCTGCGCCCGATGATCTCCTTCATGATCTCGGTGGTGCCGCCGTAGATGGTCTGGATGCGGGCGTCCATGTAGGCCTTGGCGATCGGGTATTCCTTCATGTAGCCGTATCCGCCGTGCAGCTGCAGGCAGCGGTTGATCAGGTCGAGCTGCTCCTCGGTGCTCCACCACTTGGCCATCGCCGCGTCCTCCGCGGTCAGCTTGCCCTCGTTGAGCAGTTCGATGAACTTGTCCACCATCAGGCGCACCGCGGTGGTCTTGGTGGCCAATTCGGCGAGCACGAAGCGGGTGTTCTGCAGCGCGCCGATCGGCTTACCGAACGCCTTGCGGTCGCGCACGTACTGGATGGTCATCTCCAGGCAGGACTCCATGGCCGCCGCCGCCATGACGGCGATGGACAGCCGCTCCTGCGGCAGGTTGTGCATCAGGTGGAGGAAGCCCATGCCCTCGGTGCCGAGCAGGTTCTTGCCGGGCACGCGGACGTCGGTGAAGCTCAGCTCGGCGGTGTCCTGGGCCTTGAGGCCGAGCTTGTCCAGGTTGCGGCCGCGCTCGAAACCGGGCATGCCGCGCTCCACCACGAACAGGCTGAAGCCCATCGCCCCCTTCTCCGGGTCGGTCTGCGCCACCACGATCACGATGTCGGAGTTGATGCCGTTGGTGATGAACGTCTTGGCGCCGTTGAGGATCCAGTCGTCTCCGTCGCGCACCGCGCGGGTCTTGATGCCCTGCAGGTCCGAACCGGTGCCCGGCTCGGTCATCGCGATCGCGGTGATGATCTCACCGGCGCAGAAGCCGGGCAACCAGCGCTGCTTCTGCTCGTCATTGGCCAACTCGAGCAGATAAGGCGCGATCACATCGTTGTGCAGCGAGAAGCCGAGACCGGAGTACTGACCGCGCACGCACTCCTCCGAGACGATGGCGTTGTAGCGGAAATCCTTCACCCCGCCGCCGCCGTACTGCTCCGGCATGGCCATGCCGAGGAAGCCCTGCTTGCCCGCCTCGAGCCACACCTCCCGGTCGACGATGCCCTGCTCCTCCCACTTCGCGTGATTCGGCGCGACATGCTGATCGAGAAACTTGCGGAACGACTCCCGGAACAGTTCGTGCTCGGGTTCGAACAGTGTGCGTTCCACGCCAACCTCCTAGTGACCACACCGGCCGGTCCACACCGACCAGTCGTTGCCCATACCGTACCCGGAAAGAGAATCGCTGTTCACTTCTGGGGCCGGAACCATGGTCTCACCAGGAGCGGCGAACTGGGTCGAGAACAGCGGACGAGATTCTCGGCAAACGGCCGCGAAAGCTTCCGGCGATCCGAAGGGACCACAGAGGCGTGCGATCCGCAGACCGCCGATTCGCGGGAGGACGATCTGTCGACCCACCGGCCGGGCGCTACCCGGCCTGCGCGCGCTCGCCGGTCGAGCGGACGAACTGGGACGACGACGGACAAACGATGAGGCCATCCGGGCTGAAGCACCACCAGGCCCGGCGATGCCGCTCGCACACACGACGGCCGGCCGGAACCCGTGCGATCTGCCACGCCGCGCGCGAGCAGTTGCCGTCACTCGACTACCCGACACCCCTGCTCGCCAGTGCTGATGCGATCACTCAGCCCTGCCGCTGGAGAAGTCGCCGTAGCGCCGACACGACAGCGAGGATGTCCGGCGGCTCCCTGCCGGACGGAGGGCGCTGATCGAGCGTGGAACCGATCGAGCCCGAACCCACCGCTGCCGGCGAATCGGGCGACGTGAACCGCTCCAGCCGTGCGCGGCACCGGCGCGAAGGATCGAAGCCGGAACCGTCAGCGGTTCAGCCAGCCCCGCAGACGCCCCACCAAGGTGCGGCCGCGGTCGCGAGCCCGTTCGGCGAAGAGGAAGTTCATCTCCTCCTCGAGCGCCTTGCGCACCACGTCGCGGAATTCCGTGGCGGCGGCGTGCATATCGCCGGCGTTGCGCCAGGGCGCCGGATCGATGGGCGCGCCCGCGGAGAAATAGAAGCGCTCCGGGCGCGGGATCACGGTGGGACCGACGCCGCGGATGAGCGGCGGCGTGAGATCGCGGCTGAGCCCGAGCGCTTCCACGGTCCAGCGCAGCGGCCGCAGCAGCGGGTGATCGCCGTCCACCACGATGTCGTACGCGTCGTCGACGCCGATCATCGCGACCGGGACGATGGGCGCACCCGCCTCGATGGCCATGCGCGCGAACCCGCTGCGCCCCTCCCACTTGAGCAGGTACTTCTCGTTCTTGCGGCGGACCGCCTCCCGCCCACCGCCGGGGAACACCATCACGGCCTCGCCGCGCCGCAGCAGCGCCAGGCAGTTGGCCCGGGTGCCGCGCACCGCGCCGTAGCGGTGCAGTAGGTGCCGCACACCGGGCACATTGATCAGCACGTTCTCGGCGAGCCCGCGGATCAGGCGGCCGCGGCGGCGCAGCACCTCGGGCAGCAGCATCGGCGCGTCGATGCCGCCCAGCAGGTTGTGGTTACCGACCAGCAGCACCGGGCCGTCGGCCGGGATGTTCTCCAAGCCGTAGAACCGCGGACTGGTCCACGCACGCAGCGGAGCCAGCAGGGTGTCGATCACCCGCAGATCGGTGTCGGTCAGCGAGACCGACAGCGGCGCTCCGTCGGTGAGCGGCCGGTCGGCGCTGTTCGCGGCGCCGGAGCGCCGGGTGCGGGAATCGGAGCGGGCGTCCGACATGAACCCTCCTGGTGTCGATTCGATGACGATAGCGCAACGAAATCGACTGCGTCGCACCGGATGTGCGCGTCACGTCGCGACACGCCTGGTTCGGCCGATCGACCAGCTCATTCGCCACCCCGGCAAGCACGTCGCGAACTCGCAGTCGAGGTGCCGTCCGAGGCGGTCGGCGCGTCGCTCCGACGCACCCCACATCCCACCGATGTTGTGGACGCGCGAGCGACCCGCCCGACGCCCGGTGGAAGTGCGCGCCAGTCTGCCATCGCAGCCTGTGCGGCGGTGAGCAGTCCGACGGTGGGCGAGTTCCGGGCGGCCGACTGCCGTGACGCCGGGGCAGATCCGGCTCGTGCGCACAACGCGATGCGCCGCGACGCGTCGGGCCGGCTCGGAACTCCGCGTTGTCGGCGGGTCGATGTCGATCCGCGCGAGGCGTTCCGCACCAGCAGGACGAGCCACGCGGCAAGGCCGGATCAACGCTCGGGAAGATACGCTCGCCCTACTCCTGCGTACCGGTCGTGCCCGCGTGCGCGTACTCCGACACAGCGGCGGCGAGCGCGTGCGGGACGCGCGCGCGAACGCGGGTCCCGCCCTCCTCGTGCTCCGAGCCCAGGATGCGGCCGTCGGCGTGGATCCGGGCGAGCAGATCGCCGCGCGTGTACGGCAGCAGCACGCTGATCTCCACGTCCAAGCCGCCGAGCATTTCGGCGAGCCGCTCGCGTAGCGCGTCGATGCCATGGCCGTTGTGCGCGGAGACGAACGACGCGTCCGGCAGTAGCGCACGCAGGTTCGTGAGCTCGGTCGGGCCCATCGCGTCGGTCTTGTTCACCACCAGCAGTTCCGGTGGGGCGGGCGTGCCGGATTCCTTGATCACGTCGGTGATGACCTCGCGGACCGCCTTGATCTGCTCGGCGGGCAGGGCGTCGGAGCCGTCCACCACGTGCAGCAGCAGGTCGGCCCCGGTCACCTCCTCCAAGGTGGAGCGGAACGCCTCGACCAGCTGGGTCGGCAGATGCCGCACGAAGCCGACAGTGTCGGTGAAGACGACCTCGCGCCCGTCGTCCAGCTCGGCCCGGCGGGTGGTCGGATCGAGGGTGGCGAACAGGGCGTCCTGAACCAGCACGCCGGATCCGGTCAGCTTGTTCATCAGGCTCGACTTGCCCGCATTGGTGTAGCCGACGATGGCGACGGACGGGATGCCGCTGGAGGTGCGGCGCGCCCGCATGGTGTCGCGCGCGGTCTTCATCTCCCGGATCTCCCGGCGCAGCTTGGCCATGCGCTCGCGGATGCGGCGACGATCGGTTTCGATCTTGGTCTCACCGGGCCCGCGCAGACCCACGCCGCCGTTGCTGCCCGCGCGACCACCGGCCTGCCGGGACATCGACTCACCCCAGCCGCGCAGCCGGGGCAGCATGTACTCCATCTGGGCCAGCGAAACCTGCGCCTTGCCCTCCCTGGAGGTGGCGTGCTGGGCGAAGATATCCAGGATCAGCGCGGTCCGGTCGACCACCTTGACCTTGACCACCTTCTCCAGCGCGGTCAGCTGCGCGGGGGTCAGTTCGCCGTCGCAGATGACGGTGTCGGCACCGGTCTCCAGCACCACGGAGCGCAGCTCGTCGGCCTTGCCGGAGCCGATGTAGGTGGCCGGATCCGGCCGGTCGCGGCGCTGGATCAGCGCTTGGAGCACCTCGGAGCCCGCGGTTTCGGCGAGCGCCGCCAGTTCGGCCATGCTCGCCTCGGCCTGCGCGGCGGTTCCGGCGGTCCAGACCCCCACCAGCACGACGCGCTCCAGGCGCAGCTGCCGGTACTCGACCTCGGTGATGTCGGCGAGTTCGGTGGACAGGCCCGCCACCCGCCGCAGCGAGCTGCGGTCCTCCAACTGGAGTTCGCCCACCGTCGGATCGGCTGACCAGCCCGAGCGGTCCATCCTGGCTCGGTGCTCGGCGACTACGTCGCCGGTCGCGGTATCGTCGCCGGTCACGGCGTCGTCCGCCGCGGCGGTGTCGTCGTCGCTCGCGTCCGCCGGAGTGAATTCATACGTCTCTGATTTCCTCATACACCATCCATGCTGCCACGACATCACCGCAGCACGCACCCGGTTATCTGGAGGCGGCGCCGCTCACAGATCGTTCCACCACGATCCGGCGAGGCGGCCCGTGGCGACCAGCGCCGACGGCCCGCGCAGCCACGCCCTGCCGCGCTCGAGCCCGACGGTGAGCTCACCCCCCGGCACCCGCACCGCCACCCGGCCGGTGTCCTCGGCGATCCGGAAGCCGTCGGCGGCCAGCGCCGCGGCGGCCGCGGCGACGGTTCCCGTTCCACAGGAACGGGTTTCGCCCACACCGCGCTCGTAGACCCGCATGTCGACCGATCGCTCGGCGTCCAGCGCGGTGACGATCTCGACGTTCACGCCGTGCGGGAACAGGTCCGGGTCGAAGCCGGGCGGCACGGTCAGATCGAGCTTGCCGAGCGCGTCCGCCGACATTCCCGGATCGACGCAGGCCAGATGGGGATTGCCCACATCGATGCCGATCCCGGGCAGCGCCCAGCCCGCGATCGTCGCGGTGGACGCGCCGAGTTCGCGCACCTGGCCCATGTCGACGGTGACATCCCCGGCGACCGAATCCCCGGCGTGCACCGTGACCGGACGCGCCCCGGCGCGGCTGCCGACGACGAAGCTGCCGCGGGTCTCCAGTCCCGATGCGGTCAGGTAATGGGCGAACACGCGCACACCGTTGCCGCACATCTCGGCGATCGAGCCGTCGGCGTTGCGGTAGTCCATGAACCAGTCCTCGGCGCCGACGCCTTCCGGGATATCCGCCAGCACACCGGCGGCCAGCAGTGCGCCGGCCCGCGCGACCCGCAGCACACCGTCCGCGCCGAGCCCGCGGCGGCGATCGCACAGCGCGCCGACCTGCTCGGCCGTCAGCGCCAGGTCGGCCTGCGGGTCCGGCAGCACCACGAAGTCGTTCTGGGTGCCGTGGCCCTTGGTGAACTCGATGTCCACGGGTGATGTCTCCCTATCTCGTCGTCATCTGGCAAACGTCCGGCGCTGCCGGGAAATTTCGTAGAGCGCCACCGCCGCGGCCGAGGGCGCCCCCAGCGAGCTGGCCGTACCGCCCATCGGGATGTGCACCATGTCGTCGCAGGCGGTCTGCCAGGCGGAGCTCATCCCGCTGGTCTCGTTGCCGACGACGAGAATGGTCGCTTCGGTGAAGTCGTAGTCGTAGGCGGCGTGCCTGCCGTGCTCGTCGGTTCCGACGATGCGGGTCGGGATGCCGCGGCGCACCTGCCGGTTGCGGAACTCCAGCACCTGCGCGGGCCCGGCGGCGCGGAACACCGGCACGGCGAACAGCGAACCGGTCGAGGCGCGCACCGCAAGCGGGTCGTACTGATCGGCGCCGTGCCCGGTGACGACGACCCCGCTGGCGCCGAACGCGTCCGCCGAGCGAATCAGGGTGCCCAGGTTGCCGGGCGAATTGGGCCGGTCGAACACCACGACCACCGGCGCGTCCTCCCCCGGCTCGCCCGGCTCGAACGTTTCCAGCTCGGGCTGCCGCGACTGGGCCACCGCCACCAATTCCGGGATACCGCCCGACTTTTCGCCGAGTTCGGCCATCAGCTCGGGCACCAAGCCCACCTGCGGCACGCCGCTGGTGTCCAGCACTTCGCGGGCCCAGCTCGACAGCTCCGGGCCGCCGAGCCGGTACAGCAGCGTCTCCAGCGGCCAGTCGTTGGCCATGGCCTGCGTGATCGGACGGACCCCTTGCACCAGGAAACGGCCGTCGCGATGACGCTTGGTGCGGTTGTTGAGGTAGGCCTGCCACACCTGGACGGAGGCGTTGCGCGTGCTCACACGTCGGGTCACTGCGGGGTCCGTTCTTTCTCGTCGAGCAGGGCCAGCGCCATTGCGGCCGGATTCGCGGCCGCGCCGTCCACCCACCGCACCCGAGGATCGCGCCGGAACCAGGAGCGTTGCCTGCGCACATAGCGCCGGGTGCCGATCAGGGTGCGTTCCTGAGCGTGGTTCAGGTCGTATTCGTTGTCCAGATAGGCCAGGACTTGTGCGTAGCCGATGGCGCGGCGGGCCGTCACGCCCTCGCGCAGGCCCCGCTCGATGAGGTCGCGCACCTCCTCCACCAGTCCGCCCTCGAACATCGCGGTGGTGCGCTGCTCGATGCGCGCGTCCAGGGCCGCGGTCTCCCGGTCGACGCCGATGACGACGGTGCCCCAGCGCGGCTGTCCGATGGTCGGCGCGGAGGCGGCGAACGGCCGTCCGGTGAGCTCCACGACCTCGAGGGCGCGCACCATGCGGCGGCCGTCGGTGGGCAGGATGGTGGACGCGGCCACCGGATCGGCCGCGCGCAGCGCCGCGTGCACGGCGGCGACGCCGCCCTCGGCCAGCACCGCCTCCCAGCGCGCCCGGACCGCCGGATCGGTGGCCGGGAACTCCCACTGGTCCAGCAGCGCCTGGACGTACATCATCGAGCCGCCCACGATGACGGGCACCCGGCCGCGCCGCATGATCGCGACGACGTCCGCGCTCGCCGCCGCCTGATAGGCGGCCACGGACGCGGTGTCGGTCACGTCGAGCACGTCGAGCTGATGGTGCGGAATGCCCCGGCGCTGCGCGACGGGCAGTTTCGCGGTGCCGATGTCCATGCCCCGATACAGCTGCATGGCATCGATGTTCACGATCTCGCCGCCGAGCCGTTCGGCCAGGTCGAGGGCGAGATCGGATTTGCCGGTGGCGGTGGGGCCGACCACGGCGATCGGGGTGATGCCGGAGTCCGTCACGGCGCATCGTCTCCCGCGGGACGCCAGAGGCTCACGTGGTAGCCGACCCCGAACGGGGCGTCGCAGTATCGCGTCTCGACCAGCGGGTCGGCGCGGAACAGTCCCGCCAGCACCTGGTAGGCGGCCCGTCCAGCGATGCCCAGCTCGCCGCACAGCCCGGGATCGAGCGCCCACAGCGCGGCGCGATCGCCCGCGGTGAGGGCCTGGTCCAGGCGGTCCTGCACCGGACGGGCCCGTTCGTCGAGGTAGCCGGGCGCTTTGGTGGACAGCGTCGCCGCGCCGTCGGCAACGACGAGCACACCGCGTGGCGCGATGTCGCCGTCCAGAACGGCCCGCGTCTTCGCACCGGTCTCGCGGCAGTGCCCCGGCGTCGCGTCCGCGGGCACCACACGCGCCTCGGCGACCGCGCCCGGCGCGACCTGTCCCCGCAGCCACCCGCCGATCAGCACGGCCAACGGCAGGTCGGCGTCGACCCGCCCGGCTCCGGTGACCGCCGCGCCGGAAAGGCCGACCCGCACGTCGGCGCCGAATCCGCGGAACGTGCCGACGGTCTCCGGGCCGAATGTGCTCTCGTTCGCGCCGACGCCGATCACCGTCCAGTGGTCTGCCGCGGCCGCGACGGCGCGCACAGCGTCGAGCACGGCGGATCGCAGCACCGCGCGCGGGTCCGGATCGCCTGTTCCCGGCTCGTCCGCCACGCCGCCGCACAGCTCGGGGACCAGCACGGGTGGCGACGGAACGAGGGCGGCGACGGAGAACACGACGTAACCGTAGTCGTTGCCGGGACCACCGGTACCGCCCGGCTTCGAGTGTCTCTCCCGGAAATACCACCGGGATTGATAGTGTTCGAGGAGCTACAACCCAGGTCATCAGGGGTTGGAAACCCCCGGGATTCCTCCTCGGGAAGGCATGGGTCGATGGTCACAAGGGCTCGGACCGGGTTGAATGGGATGAGCTAGGGCGTAACCAGGCAGCCGTGACGCGCGGCAGGGACGAGGAAAAATGACCGACAGCAACGGAACCGCGAAAGCCGGCCCCGGCAAGATGCCCCGTTCTTCCGGTGCCCCGAAACCGGGCCGCTCGATTCAACCGCCCAAGCCGCACGCGGTCAAACCCGCCCCTGGCCCGGCCCAGCAGCATCCGCATCCCGTCGTCGTACCCACCGTCTCCGATCCGAGCCTGTGGGGCCGGGTCGACGAGGACGGCACCGCCTGGGTGAAAACCGCCGAGGGCGAACGCCAGGTCGGCTCGTGGCAGGCGGGTGACGCCGCGGAAGGGCTGGCGCACTTCGGCCGCCGATTCGACGATCTGGCCACCGAGGTCGCACTGCTGGAAGCCCGGTTGGCCGCGGGGGCCGACGCGCGCAAGACCAAGACCGCCGCCATAGCGCTGGCCGAGTCGCTGCCCACCGCTGCCGTCATCGGCGACGTCGAGGGCCTCGCCCGGCGCTTGCAGGCCATCGCCGAGCATTCCGAAGAGGCCGCCGCCCACGCGAAGGAAGAGAAGGAACGCGCCCGGCACGAGCACACCGAACGCAAGGAGGCGCTGGCCGCCGAGGCGGAGAAGATCGCCGCCGAATCCACCCAGTGGAAGGCCGCAGGGGATCGGTTGCGCGAGATTCTCGACGAATGGAAGTCCATCCGCGGCGTGGACCGCAAGGTCGACGACGCGCTGTGGAAGCGCTACTCGAAAGCGCGCGAGGCGTTCAACCGCCGCCGCGGCGCGCACTTCGCCGAGCTGGATCGCGAGCGGGCCGCTGCGAAAGCGCGCAAGGAAGAGTTGTGCGTGCAGGCCGAGGAGCTGTCGGGCTCCACCGAGTGGGTGGCCACCGCGAGCGTCTTCCGCGATCTGCTCGCCGAGTGGAAGGCCGCGGGACGCGCGCCGCGCGAGGCCGACGAGGCGCTGTGGCGGCGCTTCAAGAGCGCGCAGGACGTCTTCTTCGCTGCCCGCAACGCCGCCGTCTCCGAGCGCGACGCCGAGTTCGAACAGAACGCGGCCGCCAAGGAGGAACTGCTGAGCGCCTACGCCTTCATCGATCCGTCCGCCGATCTGGAAACGGCGCGCAGCGCGCTGCGCGAACTCCAGGAGAAGTGGGACGCCATCGGCAAGGTGCCGCGCGAGCGCATGCAGGAACTGGAAGGCAAGCTGCGCGCGATCGAGAAGCGCGTGCGCGAGGCCGTCGACGCGCAGTGGCGGCGCACCGACCCGGAGGCGATGGCGCGTGCCGCCCAATTCCGCGAGCGGGTGGCGCAGTTCGAGGAGCAGGCCGCGAAAGCACAGGCCGCGGGCAACGTCCGCGACGCCGAGAAGGCGCTGGAGCAGGCCAAGCAGTGGCGGGAGTGGGCCGAGGCCGCCGAAGGCGCCGTCAGCAACCGGTGACCGTCGAAGCCCCGCCTGGCCGGGCGGGGCTTCGATCATCCGAGTTCCGGGTCAGGAATCGCCCATGAGGCGACGGCGGTCGCGTTCCTCTGCGGCCGCGGCGGCGTTGCGGCGCTGCTCCTCCGCGGCCAAGTGCAGCGCGGTGCGGCTCCACACCACGCGGATCCAATGGAAGGTGAGCACGACGGTCACGATCGCGCCCAGGATCAGCCCGATGCCGGGGCCCGCGCCGATGTAGTTGCCGACCCCGGGCGTCTGGCGATGCCAGATGGACAGCACGCCGAACACGCTCGCCACGGCGCTGCCCGCGACCGCGATCCAGGCCAGCACCCAGCGGCGGGTCATCAGCGCCAGCATCGAGAACCCGATGCCGAAGACCACGAGGAACCAGACGAAGACGCGCGAGGGCAGCCCGATGTGCTCGGCCCGCGCGACGTCGGTGTTCAACAGCACGTCGAAGCCGCGTGCCGCGCCCGCGTGCGGCAGTACCAGGGACGCCAGCAGCAGGAATACCGCGCCCGCCACGACCATGGCGCGGACGCCCGGATCGATCTCACCGGCGATCTTGCGCTCGACGGCGTCCAGATCGTCGCGGAACTGTTCGAAATCGCCGGTGCTCTCGACCGAGCTCACTGAGTCCTCGTTTCGTTCGTCTCCTGCGGGGCCGGCGGGCTGGTGCCCCGGCTTCGCCGCGGACGTTCGGCGTTCGTCGTCGCCGGACGCGGCGGCTTCGGCGCCGCGGGTGGCGTCGTCGTTGTCGTCCGGCGGCGTGGTCATGCGTCGCAACCGGTGGAGCAGCTCACGGCGGCCGGTTCCGGGGCGGGCGCGCCGATCCGGGGAAGCCCCAGACCCACACCGATCGGCGCGGTCTTCGGGGTGACACCGCGTTCGTGCGCGTCACCGGCACGGGTGCGGCGATGGGTCTTGATCGCGGCATCGGCGACCAGGTGGTGCGGCGCAGCGGCGGTGATGTCGACCGTGATCAGATCTCCCGGACGGATCGGCTCGGCGGTGCCACCCGGGCGGAAGTGCACCAGCCTGCCGTCGCGGGCGCGGCCGCTCATGCGCGCGGTCGCGGCGTTCTTCTTGCCCGCGCCCTCGGCCACGAGCAGCTCCACCTCGGTGCCGACCAGCTCCCGGTTGGCGGTCAGGGAGATCTCCTCCTGCAGCGCGATGAGCCGGTCGTAGCGTTCCTGGACGACGGCCTTGGGCAGCTGGTCGGGCATCTCGGCCGCGGGCGTTCCGGGCCGCTTGGAGTACTGGAACGTGTAGGCGCTGGTGAACCGCGCCTGCCGGACCACGTCCAGGGTCTCCTGGAAATCCTCCTCGGTCTCGCCCGGGAAGCCCACGATGATGTCGGTGGTGATCGCGGCGTGCGGCATCGCGGCGCGGACCTTGTCGATGATGCCGAGGTAGCGCGCCTTGCGGTAGGAGCGCCGCATCGCCTTGAGCACCCGATCCGACCCCGACTGCAGCGGCATGTGCAGCTGCGGGCAGATGTTCGGGGTCTCGGCCATGGCCTCGATCACGTCGTCGGTGAACTCGGCCGGGTGCGGCGAGGTGAAGCGGACCCGCTCCAAACCGTCGATGTGCCCGCACGCACGCAGCAGCTTCGCGAATGCGCCGCGGTCGCGGGGTTCGCCCGGATCGGCGAACGAGGCGCCGTAGGAGTTCACGTTCTGACCGAGCAGCGTCACCTCGAGCACGCCTTGGTCCACCAGCGCCTGCACCTCGGCGAGCACGTCGCCCGGACGGCGGTCGACCTCCTTGCCGCGCAGAGCGGGCACGATGCAGAAAGTGCAGGTGTTGTTGCAGCCGACCGAGATGGACACCCAGCCCGCGTAGGCGGACTCGCGCTTGGCGGGCAGCGTGGACGGGAACGCCTCCAGCGACTCCAGGATCTCGACCTGGGCTTCCCGGTTGTGCCGCGCCCGCTCCAGCAGCACAGGCAGCGAGCCGATGTTGTGGGTGCCGAAGACCACGTCCACCCACGGCGCCTTGCGCACCACGACGTCGCGGTCCTTCTGCGCCAGGCAGCCGCCGACGGCGATCTGCATGCCCGGATGACCGGCCTTGATCGGCGCGAGGTGCCCGAGCGTGCCGTAGAGCTTGTTGTCGGCGTTCTCGCGCACCGCGCAGGTGTTGAAGACGACGAGGTCGGCCGTCGCGCCGGGCGCGGCCTTCACATAACCCGCGTCCTCCAGCAAACCCGACAAGCGTTCGGAATCGTGCACGTTCATCTGGCAACCGAAGGTGCGGACCTCGTAGCTGCGTGCTGGGCCCTCGGCGGGCGCGGAAGCCGACACCGCCTGTCCGATCGAATCCACTCGTCCAGGGTACGGGGCGGCCGACAGCGGCTTTCGCGGGCATCGGCGCAGGCTCCGGGCGGTCTTCGGCCGACAGCGGAGGAACCGGGAGGTTACACGCAAGTGTCGGATCGGCGCGGCGGGACGGTGTGTCGCGGAAAGCCGGGCAAATTTCCGATTTTTGCCTAAGGTCATGACCATGACCGACGACGACGCCGCGCCCGCCACGACCGGGGACGCCTCTGCCGGGGCCGTCAGCGCCGCCACCAGCGCGCCTCCGATGATCTCGATGCGCACAGTGGACAAACACTTCGGCGACCTGCACGTGCTCAAGGACATCAACCTCGAGGTTCCCAAAGGGCAGGTCGTCATCGTGCTGGGCCCCTCGGGCTCCGGGAAGTCGACGCTGTGCCGCACCATCAACCGGCTCGAGCCGATCGACTCCGGCGACATCGCCATCGACGGCGTCCCGCTGCCCGCCGAGGGCCGCGCGCTGGCCGCTCTGCGCGCCGACGTCGGCATGGTCTTCCAGTCCTTCAACCTTTTCGCGCACAAGACGATCGTCGAGAACGTCATGCTGGCGCCGGTCAAGGTCCGCAAGGTCAAGAAAGACGCCGCCCGCGCCCGCGCGATGGAACTGCTCGACCGGGTGGGCATCGCCGATCAGGCCGGCAAGTATCCGGCGCAGTTGTCCGGCGGCCAGCAGCAGCGCGTCGCCATCGCCAGAGCGCTGGCGATGAACCCGAAGGTGATGCTGTTCGACGAGCCGACCTCCGCGCTGGATCCGGAGATGGTCAACGAGGTGCTCGAAGTGATGGTGTCGCTGGCCAAGGACGGGATGACGATGCTGGTCGTCACCCACGAGATGGGCTTCGCGCGCCGCGCGGGGAATCGGGTGCTGTTCATGGCCGACGGCCAAGTGGTGGAGGACGCGGCGCCGGACGCCTTCTTCACCGCCCCGAAGTCCGAGCGTGCGAAGGACTTCCTGGGCAAGATCTTGAGCCACTGACCTGCCGGACACAGCGGCCAGCACACCCACGGATAGGGAGAAGGAACTCGATGAGGATCAATCGCGCTCTGCGCATCGGTGTCGGAGCGATCGCCCTGACGCTCGCCGCCGCGACCGCCACCGCGTGCGGCGGCGGCGACGACAAGTCCGCCCTGGACCACGCCAAGGACGGCAAGCTCACCATCGGCATCAAATTCGACCAGCCGGGCCTGGGCTTGCGGAACAAGGACGGGTCCTACAGCGGCTTCGATGTCGAAGTGGCCAAGTACGTCGCCGGGAAACTGGGTGTGCAGCCGAACGACATCACGTTCAAGGAGGCCCCGTCGCCGCAGCGTGAGACGTTGATCGAGAACGGACAGGTCGACTACATCGTCGCCACCTACTCGATCAACGACAAGCGCAAGGAGAAGGTCGATTTCGCCGGGCCGTACTACGTCGCGGGGCAGTCGCTTCTGGTGCGCGCCGACAACACCGACATCAACGGCCCGGAGACCCTGAAGGGCAAGAAGGTCTGCTCGGTGAAGGGCTCGACTCCGGCCCAGAACATCGAGAAGAACTTCCCCGACACCCAGTTGCAGACCAACGACACCTACTCGCTCTGCCTCGAGGGCCTGCGCGCCGGATCCTGGGACGCGGTGACGACCGACGACATCATCCTGGCCGGTTACGCCGCGCAGAGCAGCGGCGCGTTCAAAGTGGTCGGCAAGCCGTTCACCACGGAGAACTACGGCATCGGCTCGAAGAAGGGTGACAAGGAGCTGCGCGACAAGATCAACGACGCGATCGAGGCGATGATCGCCGACGGTTCCTGGAAGAAGGCGTTCGACTCGACTGTCGGCGCCTCGGGCTACCAGGCACCGCAGCCGCCGACGGTGAACCGGTACTGAGCGTCCGCGCTCGTCCCCGCACGGGTGGCCCGTCCCCGACCGGCCGGGCCACCCGCCGCACCTCCCCTGACCATCGAGACCCGATCGGAGGAACGCGTCCGCCGTGTTCGACCTGATCTCGAGGTACGACAGCCAAATCCTCGAAGCCTTCTGGGTAACCATCCAGCTGACCGTGCTGTCCGCGGTCGGCGCGCTGATTCTGGGCACCGTCGTCGCGGCGCTGCGCGTGTCTCCCGTGCCGGTCGCCCGCTGGGCCGGCACCGCCTACGTCACCGTCTTCCGCAACACCCCGCTCACACTGATCATCGTGTTCATGTCGCTGGGCCTCTACACGACGATGGGCTGGCGCCTCGCCGGTGAGGGGCCGGACTCGCTGGCGCAGAACAACTTCCGCTTCGCTGTCGTCGGCCTGAGCATTTACACCGCATCCTTCGTCTGCGAGTCGCTGCGCGCGGGCATCAACACCGTGCCGATGGGCCAGTCCGAGGCGGGCCGCTCGCTCGGCTTCGGCTTCCTGCAGAACCTGCGGCTGGTTGTGCTGCCGCAGGCCTTCCGCTCGGTGATCGCCCCGCTGGGCAGCGTGCTGATCGCACTGACCAAGAACTCCACCATCGCTTCGGCGATCGGCGTCGCCGAAGCGGCGACCCTGATGGCGGAGATGACCGAGACCGAGGCCGCGGTCCTGGCGATCGGCGCGATCTTCGCACTCGGCTTCGTCATCCTGACCCTGCCGACCGGCCTGTTCTTCGGCTGGCTGGCCAAGAAATACGAGGTGGCCCGATGAGCGCAGGCGCTTCGGTCCTGTTCGACGCGCCGGGTCCGAAGGCTCGGCTGCGCAACAACGTCTACTCGCTGCTGGTCGTGGTCACCGTGGCTGCGGCGGGCTGGCTGCTCTATCGCGGTTTCGCAGACAAAGGGCAGTTCACCGCCGAGAAATGGAAGCCGTTCCTGGATGCGGAGGTCTGGTCGACCTACCTGTTGCCCGGTCTGCGCGGCACGATTGTCGCCGCGCTGCTGTCCATCGTGTTCGCGCTGATCATCGGCATGGTCTTCGGCATCCTGCGGTTATCGGACCATCGCGTCGTGCGCTGGGTCGCCGGAACCGTCGTCGAAGTGGCGCGTGCCATCCCCGTGCTGATCTTGATGATCTTCCTGTTCGCGGTGTATTCCGAGTACGACGTGTTCCGGTCCGAGGACCTCGCGCTCGCCGCGGTGGTCACCGCGCTGACCGTTTACAACGGCTCGGTCATCGCGGAAATCGTGCGCGCGGGCATCCGCTCGCTGCCGAAAGGGCAGACCGAGGCGGCCGTCGCGCTGGGCATGCGCAAGAACCAGCTGATGCGATTGATCCTGCTGCCGCAGGCCGTCACGGCGATGCTGCCCGCACTGGTCTCGCAGATGGTGGTCGCGCTCAAGGACTCGGCGCTGGGCTACCAGATCACCTATGTCGAAATAGTGCGCTCCGGCCAGCAACTCGGCGCGGCCGAACAGAACACGATTCCGGCGCTGATCGTCATCGCGATCATCATGATCGCACTCAACAGCGCGCTGACGTGGGTGGCGACGAAGCTGGAGCAGCGGCTGCGGGCACGCAAGCGTGGAAAGGGCGGCGGCGCGGTCGTCGCCGCGGACTCGGTCATCACCGACGCGGCGCCCGGCGTCGACCTCGGCCGGAAACCCTGAGAACCGCCTCGGAATCGTTGCCGCGCAGGCGAACTCGTTACCATGCAGCAATACCGCACGGCACGGTCCGGGGCGGCCGGAGTGTTGCGCTCGAGCTGAGCGCAACACTCGTGCCCTCGGCGGTGTCCCGTCAATCTCGTAGGCATACGCCGATCCCCGGTATTCGAACCGGCGGGACGGTCATCAGTGCATACCTGCGGGAGTTGATCGATGACCAGCCGTACCTCCGACCGTCTTTTCGACGAGTCCTTCTCCTTCCCTGGCGAACTGCGCCGCCCCGGGCACGCGGGCCCCGCGCGGGTCGCGGTGATCGGCGCGGGAGCGAGCGGTCTGGCCGCCGCGTACGAGCTGCAACGCCATGGCTTGGACGTGACCGTCTATGAACGCACGGCGCGTCCCGGTGGGCGGGTGCGCACCTGGCGGTTCTGGGACGGCACCCACGGGGAGCTCGGCGCCATGCGGATCCCGGGCAACCATCACTGCACTTTGCACTACGTCGACGAGTTCGGCCTGGCTACAAGGCCTTTCGTCAACGCCAACCCGGATGCGTACTACCTGCTGCGGGGCCGCCGGGTGCGCAGGTCGCAGGTGGAACAGGTGCTGCCCGCCTATCAGCTGCAGGAGAGCGAGTGCACCGACCCGCTGCTGGTGCTCGAGCGACTGTTGCGCGACGCCTGGCACGGCCTGGGCGACCATCGGCGCAAGGCACTGCTGGCCGGTGATGTAGCCGATCCGGAGCTGGACCGGCTCGCGGCGACCTCACTGTGGCAGTTCGCCCGGCAGCGCCTCTCGCCCGACGCCTGGGATCTGATCGGGCATGCCAGCGGACTGCTGCACTACGAGCACGCCTCGCTGCTGGAGGTGCTCGTCGACTACTTCGGGTTGTTCAACGTCGACCAACTCGAGTTGGTCGACGGCACCGACGCGCTCATCCGCGGTTTCACCGACGCGCTGCGCCCCGGCAGCCTGCGGCTGGCCACTCGCATCACCGAACTGCACGTCACCGGCGACAGCGTGCGACTCCGAGGCGAGCGGCACGGCGCCGCGTTCACCGACGAGGCCGAATTCGTGATCTGCGCGGTGCCCGCACCCGGTCTGGATCAGATCGACATCTCCCCCGCGCTGCCCGCACCGCAGCGACAGGCGATCCGCGGCATCAGTTACGCCAGCAGCACCAAGACCCTCGTCCACGTCCGAGAGCGGCACTGGGAACACGTCGACGGGATCTTCGGGGGCGGCAGCTTCACCGATCTGCCGATCCAGCAGGTGTGGTACCCGTCGGACAACGCCCGGCTCGCGTCCGAGGCGACCCGCTGGACCGCCTCGGACCCGGAACGCTCGCACGCTCCGGCCGTGCTCACCGCCGCCTATCTGTGGGAGAACAACGCCCGGCGGTTCGCGGCGCTGCCCGAGAGCGACCGCACCAGAATCGTGCTCACCTCGCTCGAGCAACTGCACCCCGGCCTGACCGCCACCGTCGACGACGTCGTGCACTGGACCTGGGATGAACAGGTGGGTATCGGCGGCGGCGCGTTCGCCTACCTGGCACCGGGACAGCACGCACGCTACCTCGCGGAAATCGGCGCCCCGCATCCGCATCCGGCGCCGCGGGTGTTCTTCGCCGGCGAGCATCTCTCGGTCGCGCACGCCTGGATCCAAGGCGCGCTGCAATCGGCGCTGGAGTCGGTGCGGCACCTGCTGGATCAGGTGAGCGTGCCGCGTGCGGCTTGATCGCGCGACCTGGGTCCTGGCCTCGGTGAGCGCCGTGTGGGGAGCCAGCTATACGGTCACCGGCTGGGGTCTGCGTGAACTGGACGTAGTGACCTTCAACGCGATCCGCTTCACCGCAGCCGCGCCGCTGCTACTGGCGCTCGTGCTCGCCGTGGAGGGCAGGCCCGTCATCGCACGCCTGTGGTGGCCGCGCCTGGCGCTGTCGGCCGGGATCGGCATCGTGGCATATCAGTTGGCCTTCAGCGCCGCCGTCGCGCTCACCACGGTGACCGAGTCCGCCATTCTGATCGCGCTGTCGCCGTTCTGGACCGCGGTGCTGGCCCGGCTGGCCGGTGAGCCCGTCCGCGCTCCCGTGCTGACCGCCGCCTGCGTGGCGATGGCCGGTGTGATCCTGGTCGTCCTCGGTCGCGGCGCGGGCCACTCCGCATCGAACCGCGCGCTCGGCGACCTGGCCGCCTTGGTCGCGTCCGCGCTGTGGGGCGCCTACCCGGTCGTCACCCGTCCTCTGCTGGACGACCACAGTCCCCTCCGGGTGACAGCGTGGACTTCGGCGATCGGCGCCGCGCTGCTGCTGCCCGCGGCGGCCGCACCGGCGCTAGCGCACGATCTGCCGACGTTTTCCGGGACAACCACGCTCTCGCTGGTCTTTTCCGTGCTGGGGGTGACCGTTTACGGCCTCGTTGCGTGGTACTGGGGGGTGCGGCGGGTGGGGTCGGCGCAAACGATGGTCTTCATGTTCGCGGTGCCGGTGGCGGCGGCGGTGTTCGCCGTGATGTCCGGCACCGAACGTGTCACCGGGCTGCAGATCGCCGGGGCGGGCCTCGTGCTCGCCGCACTGACCTACAGCCAACGCAATGCGGAAGTCCACGACGCAGGAGTAGCACATGACGGTTACCACGACCTCGATCACCCTGGAACGCGCGACGCTCATCGTCGGTGAGGCGCTGGCCTACGGTTCCGCGCACGGATTCGACCCGCTGACGGTGGCGGTGCTCGATCCCGGCGGCCATCTCGTCGCGTTACAACGCCAGGACGGCTCCGGCATCCTGCGACCGCAGATCGCGATCGCCAAGGCTTGGGGCGTGCTCGGTCTCGGCGTCTCCAACCGCGAGATCGCCCGGCGTGCGGCGGCCGCGCCGACCTTCTTCACGTCGGTCGCCGCACTCGCCGAAGGACGCATCCTCGATGTGCCCGGCGGCGTCTTCATCCGGGACACGACGGGCGGGATTCTCGGCTCGGTCGGCGCGACGGGGGCCGCGACATCGGTGGAGGACGAACGCGCCGCCGTAGCGGGTATCGAGGCCGCCGGTCTGCTCGCCGACACAGGAGAGGTGTAGACCGACGATGCCCCATCCGAAACCCGCACAGCGTTGCACCTCCACCGCGGCGGTACGAAGGGTACAGAGTTCAACGGCCGCGGGCCGAGCGCCGATCGACTGTCCGAGCAGCGACAATCAGCAAACCGACCGGAAACGCCGTAGTCGCCCGAGATTCCGCTGACACCGGGATCTCGCTGGCGCGGCCGCGGCGCCGGGCCGCCCGAGCAGGTCGCCGCACACCGGGCAGCTGTATCCCGCAGAGCCGACCGGCGTGGAGCGCGGTCGTGAGCGGGATGCGACTCCGCCTGTACGGGCTGGATCCATTCGGCGCGGACCGGGTGCGCTCTCCGGGGTGAACACACATGGCTTCCGTAGCCGTGACGAGACGCCTATTCGGGTGAGGCCGTGCCCCGACGAACTCTCACGACTTCGCGCGGTTGGACGGCCGCCGATATATGAGTGCCTCGAGCCGACGGAGCACGGCTCCCTATCGCCGGAAGCCACATGAGCCGTCGAGTTCAATCGATGGAGCCGTCGAGGTCGCCTTCGATCCCCCGCTCCGCCAATTCGGCCTTGACCACCCGATACGCTGTGGACTGATCGTAACCACGGCGGGCGAGCATGCCGACGAGGCGGCGAATCCTCTTGTCCCGGTCCAGTTCTCGCGGCAGCGAGCGCAGTTTGCGGCGGACCAGCTCGGCGGCGCGGGCTTCCTCGTCGTCGGTGCTGATGGCGTCGAGGGCGGCCGCGGCGTCCGACTGCGCGACCCCCTTGCGCCGCAGTTCCTGTGCGAGCGCCTGCTTGCCTTTGCCGGAGAAGGTGTGGCGGGAGTGCACCCATTGCTCGGCGAAGGCGGCATCGTCGATGAGACCCACTTCGCCGAGGCGGTCGAGCGCTCGTTCGCTCACCTCGGGCGTGTACCCCTTGGCGGCCAGACGCTGAGCCAGCTCCGCTCGGCTGCGGGCACGGACGGCGAGCAAGCGGAGACACGCCTCCTTCGCCTGCTCGACCGTCCCGCCTTCGGATCCGGCCGCCACCGGATCCGCCGACCGGCCTTCGGACCGGCCGGAGTCGGCCGAGGACGACCCGGGAAACCCCCGCGCTCCTCGACGCCCCCGGCGGGACCCAGCCGGACGCGCCCGCTGCGGATCGGACGCATCCGGCCGAGTTCCCATGGTGTCCGGCGCAACCGAACCACCTTCGGCTCTCCGGACGAGTTCGGAATCCTGTCCACGCGACCGGACGCCGTCCGGCGAACCGGAGCCGGAGAGGAGTTCCTCCAGCCGGCGCCGCATCTCCTGTACCGCGTCGGCCCGTGGCTGCCCGGAATCAGCCGGAGCCGTTCCGGGCGAGCGCCGGTTCGTCGGCTCAGAAATCGGCGGGCACCTCCGCGGCCGCATCGGCCGTCACATCGGCGCCGATGCCGAGCTTCTCCTTGATCTTCTTCTCGATCTCGTCGCGGACGTCGACGTTCTCCAGCAGGAACTTGCGGGCGTTCTCCTTGCCCTGACCGAGCTGATCGCCCTCGTAGGTGTACCAGGAGCCGGACTTACGGATGAAGCCCTGCTCGACGCCCATGTCGATGAGCGAGCCCTCCTTGGAGATACCGTGCCCGTAGAGGATGTCGAACTCGGCCTGCTTGAACGGCGGGGAAACCTTGTTCTTCACGACCTTCACGCGGGTGCGGTTGCCCACCGCATCGCTGCCGTCCTTGAGCGTCTCGATGCGGCGCACGTCCAGGCGCACCGACGCGTAGAACTTCAGCGCCTTGCCACCGGTGGTGGTCTCCGGCGAGCCGAACATCACGCCGATCTTTTCGCGCAGCTGGTTGATGAAGATCGCGGTGGTCCCGGAATTGTTCAGCGCGCTGGTCATCTTGCGCAACGCCTGGCTCATCAGGCGGGCCTGCAGACCGACGTGGCTGTCGCCCATCTCGCCCTCGATCTCGGCGCGCGGCACCAGCGCGGCCACCGAGTCGATGACGATGATGTCGATGGCGCCGGAGCGCACCAGCATGTCGGCGATCTCCAGCGCCTGCTCACCCGTATCGGGCTGGGAGACCAGCAGCGCGTCGGTGTCGACCCCCAGCTTGCGGGCGTAGTCCGGATCGAGCGCGTGCTCGGCGTCGATGAACGCCGCCACCCCGCCCGCGGCCTGTGCGTTGGCCACCGCGTGCAGCGCCACGGTGGTCTTACCCGAGGATTCCGGGCCGTAGATCTCGACGACGCGGCCGCGCGGCAGGCCGCCGATGCCCAGCGCCACATCGAGCGCGATGGAACCGGTGGGGATCACCGAAATGGGCTGGCGCGCCTCCTCGCCGAGGCGCATGACGGCGCCCTTGCCGAAGCTCTTCTCCACCTGGGCCAGCGCGAGCTCGAGCGCCTTGTCCCGGTCGTAAGCCTGTGGTGCCATGTCCTGATCCCCTTTTCGACGGGTAAGTCTCGTTCTGTGGTTGGCGCCTACAGTAGAGCGCGGCACCGACAAGTTCTGGCGACCAGACTAGACGAACAGGTGTTCGAGTCAAGCGACGCGCCAAGCGCCCGGCACCGTTCTCGGCCAACGCCGCGCGATCAGGGCACCAGCGCGATCCGGTCGGTGTCCAGCAGCGTCTGCGCCTGCTTGAGCACACGCAGCGACGGCGTCATCTCCACGCCGGTGATCCCGTCCAGCGCGCCGAGCCGCTCGGTCACATACCGGTAGAGATCCGCGGTGTCGCGGCAGATGATCGAAGCGAACACGGTGGACGGCCCGGTGGTGGCGGCGACGAAGACGATTTCCGGATGCGTGGCCATCGCCCGCCCGACGGCGTCCAGGTCGGCGGGACGCACGCGCAGCCACAGCGCGCCGCGCACGTTGTACCCCATCCGCTCGATCGCGAAATCGACGTCGAAGTACAGCACGCCCGCCGCGGTCAGCTCGGCCATGCGCCGCGCCACACGCGGCGCCGTCCACCCGGTTTCGGCCGCGAGCTGAGCGTAAGGAGCGCGCCCGTCCCGGCCGAGCAGCGTGAGCATCGCCTCGTCGTCCACCGACAGATCCACCGGCGCATCCGGTCCCGAATCCGCAGGCCGGGACCGGGCGGGGCCGAGTTCGTCGAGCTGGGCGGCGGTGAGCAGATGCCGGTAGCGCGGCCACTCCTCGTCGAGCGGGAAACGGTGGATGACCTCGTGCGCGGTCAATTCCAGCACTTGCGGGGCGCGCGGCAGGATGTGCAGCAACAGCGCGTCGCGCCGTTCGACCGAACGCGGCCTGCCCACGCAGGTGACCTCGGACCCGGTGGACAGCAGCGTCACCCAGCTCAGATCCGGGAACCGCGCCAGCGACTCGGCCAGCCGCAACGCTTTGTCCGGCGTCGATTTCAAGCGCAGCACCCAGCGCGCGTGGCCGAGCGGCACGGCGTTCACCTGCCCGGAGACGTGCAGGATGCCGCGCTGCCGCAGCGCGCGATACCGCCGCGCCACCGTCTGCTCGGAGACCCCGAGGATGCCACCCAACCGGGCGAACGGGATCCGGGCGTCGTGGACCAGCCCGTGCACGATCTGCTTGTCCAGCACATCCAATCCGGAGGATTCCCTCGGGCCATCATCTCGCACAGGAGGAATCTAACGCGGATGCCGCTGTGGCTAGGGAGATTGCTCCGATTAACGCACGCTTGGCGTCGAAATCGTTCGAATCCGCCATGGAGGCCCCCGTGAGGAAATGGCTCCCCTTGTTCGCCGCGTGTCTCGGCACGCTGATGCTGCTCATCGACGTCACCATCGTGAACGTCGCCCTGCCGGACATCGCCGCCGACCTGGACACCGGTTTGTCCGGCTTGCAGTGGGTGGTGGACGGCTATGCCCTGGCGCTGGCCGCGTTGCTGCTGGTGCTCGGCTCGCTCGCCGACCGGGTCGGCGCGAAACGCGCCTACCTGGCCGGGCTGGTCGTCTTCGCGGTCGCGTCGCTCGGGTGCGGGATCGCCGAATCCGCGACGGCTCTCGTCGCGGCGCGGGCGCTGCAAGGCATCGGCGGCGCGGCCATGTTCGCCACCACTCTGTCCCTGCTGCACGCGACCTACACCGGACGCGATCGCGGCGTCGCCTTCGGCGTCTGGGGCGCGGCGTCCGGCGCCGCCGCCGGCATCGGGGTGGTACTCGGCGGCGTCCTCACCGACGCGCTGTCGTGGCGCTGGATCTTCTTCGTCAACCTGCCCATCGCGGTGCTGGCGATCGGCCTGACCGCCACGGTGTTCCCGCACGCTCGGCAGCGGCTGGACCGAGCCGTGGATGTGCCCGGCATGATGGCCTTCGCGACCGCGGCCACCGCGGTCACCTACGGCGTCATCCGCGGCGGCGAGCACGGCTGGACGGACGCGGCCGCGGTGACGGCGTTCGCGCTGGGCGCTGCCGCGGCGATGGTCTTCGTTCTCGTCGAAACACGCAGTTCCGCACCGATGTTTCCGCTGGCACTGCTGCGCAACCGCGACTTCGGCGCGACCTTGTTCGGCGCGTCCGGGCAGACGTTCGCCGCGTTCGCGAGCAGCCCCCTGATCTCGCTGTGGCTGCAGCAGCAACTACACCTGTCGCCCCTGCACGCGGGGCTGGCGATGCTGCCCATGGCCGCGACCGCGTTCGTCGTGGCGGGTGTGTTCGGGAGGTTCCTGCACGACGTCGCGCCGAAGTGGACCATCGGCGCGGGGCTGGTGGTCGTCGGCCTTGGCAGCTGGCTGCTGATGCTCGTCGGCGCCGAGTCCTCCTGGGTCGCGCTGGTCCCCGGATTCGTGGTGATCGGCATCGGGATCGGCGTCAACGCGCCCGCGCTGGTCTCGGTCGGCATGGCGGCCGTCGCCCCGGAACAGGCCGGCACGGCCGCGGGTGCGGTGAACACCGCGCGGCAATTGGGCCTGGCGCTCGGCGTCGCGGTGCTCGGCACCGTGTTCCGCGGTGTGGCGACCGGTGAGCAGCCGATGACCCTGCCGCACTTCGTCGCGGGACTAGACGCGGCGTTCGGCGTCGCCGCCGCGGTGGGCATCGGATTCGGGGTGATCTCGTTCGCGCTGTTCCCCCGGCGCGGCGCGAATGCCGGATCGTCCCAGACCCCGCGGCAGGCCGTCGCCGCCTGACCGCGATCCGGCACACGAGACGGCGGCGTCCGGCTGGGCGCCGCCGTCTGCTGTGGTCGCACGGTCCCGGGAGCGCTCTACCGCTGCGGCAGCACCGACACGTCACCCGGATCGCGCGGCCCGAAGATGCGCCGCTCGGATTCCTCGATCGGCACATCGTTGATGCTGGCCTCGCGCCGCGACATCAGGCCGTCCGGGGCGAACTCCCACTGCTCGTTGCCGTAGCTGCGGAACCACCGGCCGGACTCGTCGTGCCATTCGTACTGGAAGCGCACGGCGATGCGGTTGCCGTCGAAGGCCCACAGATCCTTGCGCAGCGCGTAGCCGTTCTCGACTGACCATTTCCTGGTGAGGAACTCGACGATGGCGTCGCGACCGGTGAAGAACTCATCGCGGTTGCGCCACACCGAGTCTTCGGTGTAGGCGGCGGCGACTCGCTCCGGATCGCGGGTGTTCCAGGCGTTTTCGGCAGCTCGCACCTTCGCCTCGGCGGATTCCGCGTCGAACGGGGGTAACGGAGGTCGCATGGATGGCTCCTTTCTCGAAGTTTCAGGGATTGACGGGCGAGAGCTCGGCAGGCCCCCACCGCAGCGCTCCTCCGGGCCGCTCGACTACCTCCTCGACGGTGAAATCGAGGGAGCATTGCGCGCCTGCGGCGAAGGTCTCGGGGGTCCAGAGCAATTCTGCGGTGCCGGTGAGCTGCAACGCGGCTCCCGTGGACCAATCCGGGACCAGAATCCCGCAGCGGGGATCGACCTCGAGGTTGCCGAGCGTCATGAACATCGAATTGCCCCGATAGTCCGGCCAGCGCAGCCGCGTGGGCGAAAGCACCTGCAGGAAACCGGGGTTCCCACCCCGGTGCGAGGCGTCGGCGTTGCCCGCCGCGTCCGCGGTGGCGACGAAGAACGTGTCGGCCGCCGCTATCGCGGCCCGCTGGTCCGCGTCGAGTTCGACGCCGCGACGCACCGCCACTGATTCGGCCTCGGGCGCATAGCTCTCGATATCGCGCCGCGAGATGTACTTAGGGCAGTTCGAATACACCTGATCGGTGACGATGCGCAGGCCCGCGCCCTCCGGCGTCGACCTGCCGTTGACCCGCATCCGTCTGCGCCGCTGCGGCTGCAGGGCGATCATGCCGACGCGGCAGTGACGCGTCAGCGCTTCGTGCAGCGGATCGGCGGCGGCGGGCGTGGTCTCGACCGTGATCGTCCGGTCGTCCGCCGCCCGGACGAAACCCGGCGGCCCGACCAGCTCGCTCGCCCACAGCCTGCCCGCCGCGTCGGCGGCGGCGAGCACCACCATCCGCTGTTCGGCCAGGAAGCCCGCGGCGACCGCCGGGATGTCGGGACGGATCATGCGACCGACCCGTTCGGCGATGTCCGCCTGCCCCATCCGGCGCTGGACGGCGACCTCCCCGCGGTGAAACGTCTCCCGCACGATGGCTCCCTTCGTTGCGCTGACGACCCGATCAGAAGAAGCCGCAGGTGGGTGCGGCGCCGCTGGGCGCGGGAGCGGTTTCGGCTCCGCTGGGCGCGTAGACCTCCAGCCGGATGCCGTCGGGATCGCTGAAGAAGATCCCGCCGGAGGCCACGCCCTCGCCGTGCGCCACCACCCCGTCGTGCGCGAAGGCGACCGAGAGTTCACGCAGCACGCGTTCCACCGCGCGTACCTGGTCGATGCTGTCCACCTGGAACGAAAGGTGATGCAGTCCGGGAGTGTCGGTGGAGAACGCGCCGTCGCTCTGCTCCCACAGTGTGACGACCAGTTTGCCGTCCGAGCCGAGAAAGGCCCACCGGCGCTGGTCGTCGGCGCTCGCGGCGAGCTGGTCGAAGCCGAGCGCCCGGCGATAGAAGTCCACCGAGCGATCCAGGTCCGAGACGTTCAGTCCGACGTGCCCGGTGGCGAGCCGAGGCGCGGCGATCGTGGTCATGATGATTCCTCCTCGAAATACTTAACCGTATTATACGGTTTCACTGGTTAGAACATACGGACGTCACACCCCGCGTGTCAACCATCGAAATTAGTTTCAACAGTTAGAAAGGAGGTGACCGGCGTGAGCCCCGACGCGCACTCGATACCCTCGGGCATGCCCGATCCACGCCCCCACCTCGGTGAACCCCTGGCGCTCGATCTGCTCAACACGCGATGGATCGAGCACGGACCCCAGGACCTGCTCACGGCGGTCGCCGGCCTGCGCACCTGGCTGACATCGGCGGGGATCTCCGATCGCGCCACGGCCGACGACGCCACCTTGCAGGCGACACTGGCCGCGCGCACGGCCATCTACGACGTGGTCGTGCACGCCTCCCACACGGCACTCAACGAGGTGCTGGAACACGGCCGCATCCGTCGCACGCTCACCGAGGCGGGGCCTGCGGACGTGGCGGACGTCGCGGAGCCGGCCTGGCTCCCCGCCTGGCTGGCCGCCGACAACCTGCTGGAATTACTGCGCACCGCGCCGGACCGGATCCGTCAATGCGCGCACCCGGAATGCGTGCTGTTCTTCTACGACACCTCGAAGAACGGAACCCGGCGCTGGCACTCCATGGCGACCTGCGGCAATCGCACCAAAGCGGCCCGCCACTACGCGCGGAAACCTGACGCCTAGAACAACTCGTCGAGCAGCCGGTAGTACGCCAAGCGGCTCTCGTCCGGCTCGGCCAGCCCATAGGCCGCGAAGAAGGCCCTCACCTCCGCCTCGCCGAAGTCCGCGCGCAGATCGCGGACGGCGAGAGCCAGATCGCGGTAGCGGTCGGCCACGCCGAGTGCGCCCACGTCGAGCAGGACGCCGTTCTCCAGCACGTTCGGCGGGGTGAAATCGCCGTGCGCCACCACTAGATCCTCACCGTCCGGCCGCTGCGCCAGCAACCGCGCGAGAACCTCCTCCGGCGTGGATCCGGAGTTGTCCTCGTCGAAATCGTCCGGGTCCACCAGCCCCTCGACCACGTGGCGGCGCGCCTGCGCCAGCACGAGGTCGAGGCGTCCATCGAACGGGCAGTCGGCGACCGGAATGCTGTGCAGCCGCCGCAGGAGCGCGCCGAGAACGGCGCCGACGGAAGCCGCCTGCGCACTGCCGGAGCCCGTCCGCGCCGCCAGGCTGGGTGCGCCCGCGTCCGTGAGCACCAGGACGTCGTCTTCGAACGCCGCGACCTCCGGCACGGCTATCCCGCGGTCGCGCAGCCAGGTGAGCCGCTGATACTCGGCGACCGCCTTCGGTCCGCGTTTGAGCCAGTAGGCGCCGTTGACGGACACCACCCCGCCGCTCATGCCCTCGTGCGAGCCAGACCAGTTCGGCGACTCGCCGAACAGCGTCCTGACCGTGGGGGGCAACGGGATCGGCAGCTCGCCCAACGTGTCCAGCGCGGCGCGAGTGGATTCGATCTCCTCGGGATCGCCTTCGGCGACGCGCAGCCGCATCGCCTCGGCCAGCAGCGCGTGCGCCTCGGCAAGCTGATCGCGTTCGGCGAGCGCCTTGCCCAGATGCTGCACGGCGAAGGAGAGCACCTCGGGAGCGGCCACCCGTGCGTGTTCCACCGCGCGGCGGTACAACGTCTCGGCGGTGCCCGCGTCGCCGCGGTAGCGGTAGACGTCGCCCAAGTTGATCCACACACTGATCCGCCGCTGCTCCGTGTCCACCAGTTCGAGGGCGCGATCGAGGTGATCCAGCGCGTCGTCGTAGCGGCCGAGCAGCATCAGCTCGATACCGGTCTGCCGGTAACTCGCGAAGTCGTCGGGGCGGGCCTGCGCCACCCGATCGGCCAGGCGCTGCGGGTCGTGCGGAATCATCCGCTGCCGCTCGTCGAACCGGTACAGCGGCTCGTCCCGCTCGACCTGCCCCGGGGCGCTCACCAGCGTGCCCTCGGCACGTCGAACTCGGTGCACAGGGCACGCCAGACGTCGCGAGGGTCGACCCCGGCCTCGATGGCGTCGGCGCCGGTGCGCCCGCCCAACTCGGGGATGACGTGGTCGGTCAGCAGGGCGTCGCCCCTGGCCACACCGAACTCGCTGTGCAACAGTTCCTGAAACTCGGTCAACCGCACCGTCCCGAACTTACTCCCCCGCCGCGCGTTCCCAGGTCAGTGGCACACCCGGACCATTCCGGTCAGGAATGGACGGCGTGACCCACCCGGTGACACAGGCTGACGGGGTCGGGGAACTCGGGCGTGGCGGCAGCGCGCCGGGCCGCTTCGGCGTAGCGGGGATCGGCGAGGATCTCCTGGACCGCGGCGCGGACCGCGGCGGGCGACAGCGGCCGGACGACGATCGAACTGCCTTGCCGGGCAGCGCGATTGGCCAGTTCCCACTGGTCGCCACCGCCGGGAACGGTGACGATCGGGACGCCCGCGGACAGCGTCTTGGCGAGCAGGCCGTGCCCGCCGCCGCCCACGACGACGGACGCGTGGGTCAGCAGCGCGTCTTGCCGCCCCAGCCCCGCCGTGGCCCACGGGGGCAGATCGGCGGGCGGAGCGTCCAGCATCGAAATCGCCACGCGGACACCCGTTCCGTCCAAAGCCTCCAGAACGGTCTCCGCCATGCCGGCCACACCGGTGTGGGCGGTCGACGGGGCGACCATGACCAGCGGCCCGTCGCCGGGCGGGAGGTCCAGGATCGCATCTGTCGGCTCCCACAGCAGCGGCCCGATGACATGGGCGGATTCCGGCCAGTCGGGGCGCGGCACCTCGAGCGCGGGCAGGGTGGCGACCAAGCGGGCGGCCGGGCCCGGGTCGACGGCAGGCAGACCGACGCTCTCGCGCGCACGCTCACGCTGGCGGCGCCCGTTCCGCAGAGCGCGGGCGGTCATGCCGCGTAGTACGCCGTCGCGCACCCGCCCGCGCAGACCCGCACCGGGAGCGAGCCCGCTTCCGATGGGCGGCAATCCCTTCGACGGCAGATACAGCGGATGCGGGGACAGTTCCACCCACGGGACCCCGAGCCGCTCGGCGGCCATCCCGCCACCCGCGGTCAGCACGTCGGAGATCACCAGCTCGGGCAGCATCGCGCTCAGTTCGGGCAGGATCTCGGTGGAGATGTGCGCCGCCCGCTCGTGAATGCGCTGCCCCGCGTCCGTGTCGTCGTCCACCGGCCGCGGCGCCAGGCCCTTGAGCCTGCGCACGCCGATACCGGCGGCGAGCGCGGCGTCGAACCACCGCGGACCGGTGAACAGAACCGGCTCGTCACCGGCGGCCAGGAACCGCAAGCACAGCGCGATAGCGGGAAACGCGTGACCGGGGTCGGGCCCTGCGACGACGGCTACTCGCATGCGCCTAGCCTGCCACAGGGCCGATCAGATCCGCAGCGGCGGCGGGGTCCAGCGGAGTCCTCCCGCCGCCGCCCCTACAGCTTGCTCACCGTCGAGTTGTCCGAGCCCGAGACCGCCTTGTACAGCAGGTACAACCCGAACACGATGGCGCTGATCACCAGGATCGGGAACAGGCCCTTGATCAATGCGCCGATGACCGCCAGTGCGATCCAGACGACCGCGACGATGCCGATGATCTTCCACAACATTCCGATGCCTCCCAGAAGTCCGTTACCGTTCGAGCATGACACTCGGCTGAAGCGGAATCACCAGGTGAAGCGGGATATCCGGGTGGAAATCAGGGTTCCCCCCGACACCCGGCGCGCGCCGATCGGGGTTTCCCGATCGGCCTCCGGCCATGCGGCGCGAAGCCGGGGACAGCGCGGGCTTGCTTCCATCGGCGCAGGTCACGCCATCGGTGGAGCGTCGATTCTGCCGACGGCAGTACACGTCGATACTCGATCGAACCAGACCGGACGCTCGCGGCAGGACCCATCGGGCGCCCGGCATCGGAGTACTGCGAGATCGACGCACGACCTCGACGGCTACGGACTAATCCAACCCAGCGCACCGCGAGTCCGAGTGTCGACGACGCGCCGGCGCCCGTGCTGGGCGTCGGCGCTGCGCGCTCTGGGCGCGATGTCGGCGCTGCTCTCGGCCGCCCCCCGGGAACCGGACATCCTGCGGAGCGCCGCGGAGGCGGTCTCCGTCGCCGGATGCTGCGAAGCACTGGGCTGCTATCGACTCGCCGGGGACGAATACCGACTCGGCACAGGACAACTCGCCTCGCCCGATCTGAACGCGCAACTGCGCGCGCAGAACGGCTCCGGCCGTCTCCGGCTTCCCGGTCACCGGTGGGCCTGGGCGCTACCTTCAGCCGCCTCCGCCTTCGGTCGCGTACGCCCGATGGTGCGACGGCGTACGACGAGCCGGGCTTCTACAGCCTGATCGATGCCGCCCGCACGGACGGCCGAGCCGAGCAGTTCCTGCGGCAATGGCCGGCACCCTGCTGGATTACGACCGGCGCCGTAACGCCGACCTGGCGCACACGCTGAGCCGATACCTCGAATGCGGTGGCAATTACGACGATTCCGCCGCCGCCCTGCACATCCATCGCAGCACGCTGCGCTACCGGCTGCGCCGCATCCGGGAACTCACCGGATTCGATCTGCGCGACGCCGACACCCGCTTCACCTTGCAAGCGGCCACGCGCGCCTGGCGCTTCCTCTCCTCGGCCGCGCTTCCCGAGCGGCCCTCGCCTGCAACCAGGTGGTCGGCTTCCCCCTGAAAGGCGACGATGGTATGCGTGTCTGCGGGACACGCATACCATCGTCGACGAGGCGCCGTCAGATCCCGCGGCGCTCGACGTCCGGCATCTCTTCGCCCAAGGGATCGTCGTTCGGCATGCCGTCCGATCCCTGCATCCCGAGATCGGCCGCGTCGACGGCGTAGGGGTCGAGCAGCTCTGCACGCCCCATGCGCGACCGATCGCCGCTCGGCGGCATCCGTAGCGTCTCCTCTTCACCGCTCTGGTTGGCGCGCCTCCGGGCCGCGGCGACGTCTCCCGGTTCCCCGGCGCGCTGCTCCGGCGGGCGGGTCATCTCGGGCCGGGGCCGCCGCGGCTGCGGCACCGGCTGCCTGCCGTAGACGTCCCAGGCGGCCTGCTCCGGGTCGATCTGATAGTGATCGAACAGCTCCTGCTCGGCCTGCGGGCTGATCTGCCCGTTGTGGTCGAGCTGGGGCGAGGTCTTCACCGCTTCCTTCCCGACCCGTACCTGCAACGTCGCCGATTCCGGGCGGTGCTCGGCCCCGGCCAGCGGGACCAGAGCGTCGGTGCTGAACAGGCCGGTGGACACCGCGATCCAGGTGGGGGATCCGGAGTTGTTGTCGACGTAGACCCGTTTGACCTTGCCGATCTTCTCGCCTTCGGGGCCGTACACCGAGCTGCCGATGAGCGTTTCCAGCATTTCAGTCATGGGTTCCTCCGCGGTTCGTCCTGCGACGCGCAGCCCGGCAGACCGCGGCTGGGCACCGCGCGTGCTGAGAAAGGGGTCAATCGCTTGGGGGTCGATCGGTGGCGTCGGAGCCGTCGGCGACGCGCTGCGCCCTGCGCGACAGCCGCACCGGGTCCTCGGCGGTTTCACACGTCAGGTACCGGCTGACATCCAGCCGCTGCGTGTCCTGGTCGAGCAGCGAGAGACGGTAGGAAACATCGAGCATGACGTGCTCCTGCCCTGTAGTGCATGTTCCCGCCCCAGTCGAGGACGGAAGTATTCAGCTACATTCTCGCAACTACCCGCACCCGCCACAATCAAACCGGGCGCCCAGCCGAATTCGACGACACGCCGAAGCGGTTCCGATCCCGTGGCTATCTAATAGCTATCAGCGGGTCGCGCGGTGGGCCGCATCGTCGCCGCTTTTGATCAGGGTCAGCGCCGACGGCCCGCTGGCGAAACGGAAGTTCTTGCCGCGATGGTCGACCTCTCCGTCGGTGGCCAGCGAGACCGGCTCGTCGGCCACCCGCACGTTCAGGCGGGAGACCCGGCGGTGCCGATAAGTCGGTGAATACGCCAGCGTGCCGGTGAACGTCGCGAAGACCAGCCGCAGCCGCGAGAACGGAACGTCGGCGCGCAGGTAACGGACGTCGAGGGTGCCGCCGTGCAATTCCGGACGGGACATGGGGATCTGGTCCGCGGGGTGATAGGCGCCGTTGCCGACGAACAGCATCCACAGCGCGGTGCGTGTGTCATCGATGGTGACGTGCAGCGGCTGAGCGCGGAACAGCACGCGCACCATGGCGATTCCCGCCGCGGGCCACTTGCCGATCCGGCGCTCCCAGCGCTCACGGACGCGCACGAAGTCCGGATAACCGCCGAGGCTGGCGGTGTTGACGAAAACGCGCTGCTCGGCGTCGTCGAAGCGCACCTCGGCCACGTCGACGCGCACCGCTTCGCCCGCGTCCAGCGCCGCGAGGGTGTTCCCATGGTCCTCCACTCCGGCATCCCTGGCGAAGTGGTTCAGCGTGCCCCCCGCGAAGACCGCCAGCGGCACCCGGTGGCGCACCGCATACTCCGCGACGGCCGACACCGTTCCGTCGCCGCCGACCACGCCGAGAGCGACGATGTCGTCGCGCCGCAGCAATTCCCCGACCCGCGCCTCCACATCGTCGCCGCCACCGAGTTCGAGCACCTCGGCGGCGGGCAGCCGGTCGCGCAAGGTGGCGAGCGCGTTGTCTCCGTCGCCCGATCCCGAGTGCGGGTTGCCGATCAGCAGCAATCCGGCGCCGCCCGGCAGCGGATCGATGTACTCGACCGGACCGAGGGCGGCGGGCTCGTCGTCACGCACCGCCCACCACCGCCGCGTGACCAGCGCGACCGCACCACCGAACAGCGCACCTGCGACCACGTCGGACGGCCAGTGCACGCCGATGTGCACGCGCGAATAGGCGACCGCGGCGGCGACCGGGGCCACGGCGGCGGCCGCCGCGGGAGACTCCAGCGCCAGACCGGCCGCGAAGGCGGCGGCGGACGCCGAATGCCCGGAGGGGAACGAGGAGGACACGGGCGGCGCGACCAGCCTGCGCACGAACGGAACGGACTCGTCCGGCGGACGGCGGCGAGGAAACAGCGGTTTGGCCACGCCGTTGGCCACGCTGCTGGCAATGCTCAGCGCGAGCAGCCCGCGCACCGCGCCGCGCCGGGTCGAGCGATCCCCGGCGACGAACAGGACCGCCCCCAGAGCGATCCACAAACGGTTCTTGTCCGCCGTGGTGCTCAACGCCTTCAGCACCCGGTCCGCCGGAGTCGCCCGCACGCGCGCGCTGCGGCCGACCAGCCATCGATCCAGGCTGCTCGTCATTCGGACCACTCCACCGTCACGACCGTGAGCCGAGAGAAACCGCATCGCCGCAGCCTACCGACTTCCCGCTCACCGGACCCGGCGACCACTGCGCCCGGATGTCCCCGCGACGGCGTCGGCCCGCCGACGCCGGCCCGCACTCGACCGCCTCGTATGCCATTTCAGTGCACGGATGTACTCTGATCTTCAACGCACAGTGACGTTGCGCACCAAGAGGGAAGGGATGATCGAATGAGGAAGACACACCGGTCAGCACACAGTCATGCACTGAGCCTCTCGTAACGGCCGGGACCCGATGGAACAGACGAACGAGCTGGCCCAGGAACTCGCGGCCGCGGCACGGCGGCACGGTTCGGCGATCGCCGGGATAGTCGGATCCGCCGCACGCAAGGCGTCCTGGGAGGTGCTCGACCTCCTGGCCGAGAGCCGCGAACTGGTCGGCGCGGCGTTTCGCGCCAGGGCCGAGGAACTCCGCCGCCGGGACCGGCCGAACTGAACCGGCCGACGTCAGATCGGTGGCCGCGGCGACGCGGGCACCGATTTGTCGGCCACCTCGATGAGGGCTTGGGCCCATCCATCCAGCCGATCGGAAGCGTCGCGCAGATCCGCCACGATGGTGTCGAAGTTGCGCCGCACCACGCTGTTCTCCGGAACCGCGAGAATCCGGCCCGCAGCGGCCACGACCTGCTCGTACTCCGTGACCCCCGCGTCGAGCCGGGCCAGGATCAGTCGCAGGTTCTCGGTGAGCGCCACCGCCGCGGGCGAATTCGCGCTTCCCATCGCGCCGAGGCCCTGTTCCATCGCCGCGATGTCGGCGGCCAGCGCATGGAGCGCCGCCGCGCCCGAAGCGGCCGTTTCGAGCAGGTCGGCCATCTCGTCCGGCGGCAGCCGATGGGAGCGAGCGATCTGGACGCCCATCCCGTGCAACGCCTTCTCCGCCCGCACCAGCCGCGCGATCGCGGGCCGCGCGTTGGACCACAGCGGCGGCTGCTTGCGCGGGATGAACGCCGCGTGCGGCAGTGGAGCACCCCGCAGCCGCAGATAACGGCGAGTGCTCAGCGCCGCGCCGGTCACCAGCGCGACCGCGCCGCCGCCGACCACGACCACAGCCCAGACCGGCGCCGAAAGAACTACGAGGCCAACGGTTCCCGCCGTGGTGAGGCCGGACACGGTGCCCAGCTGAAAACTTCGGCGACGGGCCCTGCGGCGACGGCGTAGCTCACGCTCCCGCGGATCGGCCCAGCGCCGCACGGCCACGAGCGCGTTCTCCCCGGCTTCGCGAAGGCTGTCCGGCAGGCTGCCCGGCTGTGGCGCGAGCGCGGCTTGTGCCCGGATCATCGCCGACCCGCGCAGGCGCCGCGCGTCGAGCTGACGCTCGCGAAATACACTGCCGCTCATACCTTCTCTCCCGCCGGTTGCGCACTTCGGACAGACCGGAACCCGACTCGGCCGACGGCCGGCCGGTCGGGTCCCACGCCTTGTCTTCCAGTGAACCAGCCCCCACCGACACGTGCTCGCCGAACGCCCGTCCGCGGCTACTGCTGCGCGGCCTGCCCCTTGTTCATCTGCGGCTGCGCCGAACCGGGCTGGGCCGGATTGATGGCGGACTGGGCGCCACCGGCAGGCAGCTGATCCCCGCGCATGGACGCACGGATCTGCTCCAGCTTGCTGTGCCCGGCCATCTGGATGCTCGCCTGCTGCACTTCGAGCATGCGACCCTGCACCGAGTTCTGCGCGAGTTCGGCGGCACCCAGGGCGTTGGCGTAGCGGCGTTCGATCTTCTCGCGCACCGCGTCCAGGCTCGGCGTGCTGCCCGGCGCGGACAGCGTCGAATCCATCTGCTGCAACGAGGCGGAGACCTGCTCCTGCATCTTGGCCTGCTCCAGCTGGCTGAGCAGCTTGGTGCGCTCGGCGACCTTCTGCTGCAACAGCATCGCGTTCTGCTCCACGGCCTTCTTGGCCTGGGCAGCCGCCTGCAGCGACTGGTCGTGCAGGACCTTCAGGTCCTCGACGGACTGCTCGGCGGTCACCAGTTGCGCCGCGAACGCCTCGGCGGCGTTGGTGTACTGGATAGCCTTCTCGGTGTCGCCCGCGGCGGTGGCCTGATCGGCCAGCAGGACGGCCTGGCGCGCGTTGGCGTTGAGCTTCTCGACTTCGTCCAGCTGCCGGTTCAGCTTCATCTCCAGCTGGCGCTGATTGCCGATGACCGATGCGGCCTGCTGCGAAAGGGCCTGGTGCTGCCGCTGGGCTTCCTCGATAGCCTGCTGAATCTGGACCTTCGGATCCGCGTGCTCCTCGATCTTCGAATCGAAGAGGGCCATCAGGTATTTCCAGGCCTTGACGAACGGATTAGCCATCGATTGATCCCGCCTCCATCTGACATGCCGCGCTCGGGCGCGACTCCAGTGCGCGACCGTCACGCACTCGATATGTGCCTATCCTCCACCATGTGGCACCCGGGCCGGGCGAACCCGGCCCAACCGACGCCTAGGGGAGAATCTATCCGCTTTCCGCACCGGCCCGCAGCGCTGCCGCCATGGCAACGTCTCGTTGCGCCTCACACGCCCTTCACCAGGACCAACATGTCCGATCGCGGAGCGGGGATGACGATCCGGGTGTCCTGCGCCAGCGGCAGCGGGCGCGCCGCGGGATCGGCCGCCGACATGGACGCCGCCGCGGGTTCGTCCTGCGCCGCGGGCTCGGCGGCCACCTGCTCCGACTCCGCGGCCGCGGCCGCCGCGTCGTTCGCGGTCGCCTCGGCGGTCGGTCCGTCGGCGCCCGCCATGATCGTGCTCACATCCCACAGCACCCGGGACAGCGGCACGTCCAGCGCTTCGCAGATGGCGGCCAGCAATTCACTGGAAGCCTCCTTACGACCGCGCTCGACTTCGGAGAGATAGCCCAGGCTCACCCGCGCGGAGGTCGACACCTCGCGCAACGTCCGGTTCTGGGCGAGACGCGCACGCCGCAGACTGTCCCCGATCGCCTCTCGCAGCAGCGTCATCTCGTTCTCCTTCGCTCCCGGTCGCCGGGCCGAGGCGATTCTCGACCCCACGCATGCCGTTCTTTCTGGCACAACGTCCGGGCCGGGGCGGTTGGTTCCCGCCCGGGGCATCTCAGCCGCTCCACCCGACGCGGTCGGCCGGACCCGTGCCCGCCTCCCGCACACACCGCAGCAATTCCGACACCGCCGCGCGCGTCGCACCGATTCTGATCGTCCACCGGTCGCCCGGGAGTTTCAACCGCATCACTTCGGTGTGCCCGGGACCGGCCAGTCCGAGGAAGACAGTGCCGACCGGGTGCCCGTCCTGCGAATCGGGCCCCGCAACACCGGTCAGGCCGACGCCCCAGTCCGCGCCGCATCGGGTGCGCGCGCCGACGGCCAGCTGTTCGGCGGTGCTCGCCGCCACCGGGCCTTCGGCCGCGAGCACTTCGGCGTCCACGCCCGCGAGGCTGTGCTTGAGATCGGTGGCGTACACCACCAGGCCGCCGCGCAGCACGGCGCTGGCGCCGGGCACCCCGGCGATGGTCGCGGCGAGCAGGCCCGCGGTCAGGGATTCGGCCGTTGCCACGGTTTGCCGCACAGTTACCAGCGCACGCACCAGATCGATCGCGGGCACGCCTTCCACGAGCGGATCGCTCATACGCCGCGCGTCCGCCCCGGCCCGCCCGCGAACCACACCCGAGCCGCCTGACCGACGTAGTCGAGCCCTGTGGCCACGGTCAGCGCGACCGCCACGTACATCAGCAGCATGCCGCTCGCGGCCACCCAGCCCGACAGCGGCAACAGCAGCATGGCTATGGCCAGCGACTGGACCAGCGTTTTCAGCTTGCCGCCGCGCCCGGCGGGAATCACGCCGCGACGCACGACGACCAGGCGCAGCAATGTGACGCCGATCTCGCGTCCGCAGATCACCAGGGTGATCCACCAGGCCAGATCGCCGAGCACAGACAGCCCGATCACCGCGGACCCGATCAGCGCCTTGTCCGCGATCGGATCGGCGAGCTTCCCGAAATCGGTCACCAGGCCGTATTTGCGAGCCAGTTGCCCATCGAACCGGTCGGTGATCGCGGCGAGGCCGAACAGCGCCGCGGCGGCGATCCGCCAGCCGGTCTCGTGCCCACCCCCGACGAACAGCGCCACGACGAACAGCGGCACGATCGCGATGCGCAGCATGGTGAGCACATTCGCGATGTTCAGCAGCGGCGGCCCGGTCTCGGCCTGAGCGGGCGCGAAGCCGGGCCGGGTCGGGGCGGGCGCGACCCAGGGGCGGTCCGTCTCGTCGGGTTGTACGCTCATGCCTTCGCCTCACCGGCGATCGGCTCGGTCACGGCCGCCTCGTCACCGCGTCGCGCGGCACGGCGCGAAGCGGTGAGCTGAACGGGTGGATCTGCGGCACACGTTCAGACTATCGGTAGCCGGGCCGACTACTGTGCACCCCATGACCTCTCGGGGACCACTAGGTGGTTCGACCAGCGACGCGTATCCGGGCGCGGCTTCGGCCGCGCGGAGTTCCCTCCCGGTCGTCCGACGCGCGCGAACCTCCGATGTGCCCGAGATCAAACGCCTCGTCGATGAATACGCCGGCCGGATCCTGCTGGAGAAGAACCTGGTCACCCTCTACGAGGCGGTGCAGGAATTCTGGGTCGCCGAACTGGACGGCCGGGTCGTCGGCTGCGGCGCGCTGCACGTGCTGTGGGCCGACCTCGGGGAGGTGCGCACGGTCGCGGTGCACCCCGATGTCAAGGGCAGCGGTGTGGGCAAGCTCATCGTGCAGCGGTTGATCGCGGTAGCCCGCGAACTCGAACTGGAGCGGGTGTTCGTACTGACATTCGAAGTGGAGTTCTTCGGCAGGCACGGCTTCGTCGAGATCGACGGCACGCCGGTCACCGCCGAGGTGTATGCCGAGATGTGCCGCTCCTACGACACCGGTGTGGCCGAGTTCCTCGATCTGAGCTATGTGAAGCCCAACACCCTCGGCAATACTCGGATGCTGCTGACGCTCTGAGACCACCCACAGGAAGCGATACCCGTGCCGATCTTCGCCGTCCATTACGTCTACTCCCAGGCCACCGCCGCGGACCGGGACGTCCACCGTCCCGAGCACCGCGCCTGGCTGGCCGGCCTGCTGGAGTCCGGCGCCCTGCTCAGCAGCGGTCCGTACCCGGACGGGTCCGGAGCGCTGCTGATCTTCCGCTCGGAGGACGCCGGACAGTTGAAGGACCTGCTCGCCCAGGATCCGTTCGCCCGGGAGAACCTGATCGAGGACGTGCGCGCCGTGGAGTGGGCCCCGGTCTTCGGCGCCTTCGCGTCCTGACCGGCTAACGCTCCGCTCGCACGCGCGTCCGGGCCAGGCTGGCGACCGTCGCAACCACCAGGATGCCCAGGATCACGCCCAGCGAGACGGGCGTGGAGATCTCCGGGACCGAGACGGGCTCGCCGCCGTTGACGAACGGCAGCGTGTTCTCGTGCAGGGCGTGCAGCACCAGCTTCACGCCGATGAACGCGAGGATCGCGGCCAGCCCGTAGGACAGGTAGACCAGCCGGTCGAGCAGCCCGCCGATCAGGAAGTACAGCTGTCGCAGGCCCATGAGCGCGAACGCGTTCGCGGTGAAGACGAGGTATGGCTGCTCGGTCAGGCCGTAGATCGCCGGGATGGAGTCCAGCGCGAACAGCAGATCGGCGAATCCGATGGCCAGCAACGCCAGCAACAGCGGCGTGACCGCCCGGCGTCCGTCGATCCTGGTCACCAGCTTGTCGCCGTCGTAGACGTCGGTGGTCGGCAGCACGCGCTTGGCCAGTGCCACGATCCGGCTGTCGCGTTTCTCCTCGACCTCGACCTCGTGGCCGCTGTCCCGCAGCAGCTTCACCGCGGTGTAGACGAGAAAGAGACCGAACAGGTAGAACACCCAGCTGAACGCGCTGATCGCGGCCGCGCCGACGGCGATGAACGCACCGCGCATGACCAGTGCGAGCACGATGCCGATCAGCAGCACCTTCTGCTGGTAGATCCGCGGCACCGCGAAGGTGGACATGATGATCAGGAAGACGAACAGGTTGTCCACCGAGAGCGCCTTCTCGGTGACGAAGCCCGCGTAGTACTCCCCGGCGTAGGTGGAACCCCACTGCCAGGCGACCACACCGCCGAACAGCAGCGCCAGCCCGATGTACACCGCGGACCAGAACCCGGATTCCCGGAACGTCGGTTCGTGCGGAGTGCGGACATGGGCGAAGAAGTCGAAGACGAACAGTCCGAGGATCACCACGATGGTGATCACCCATTCGAGTGCGGTTACATGCATGCGGCGTGCCGATCGAAAGCGAAGGTCATGATGTCCATAATGCCCGATTTGTCTGCTGTTCTTTGATAGCGGGGTGATTGCCGACCATAATTCCACATGCGTTCACCCACCCGTTCGTGTCACAGTCGACGTTCGCGGGACGGCACCACCTAACGTCCCGTTCGGCCAGACCACAACACACGAATGGAGCCACGGTCCAGGCGAGGTGGTGAGCGCGCTGCCGGCCGCGGGCCTTACGCTGACCGGACCGGTCGAGCACCGCACTGTTGCGTCGAACGCGTTGCCCGGCCTGGTGACAGCGGGACGGGACGCTGAATGGCGGCTGACTCGGCATCCGGAGCGGCTGCCGCTGAGTTATACCCTTCAGGCGCGGAAGAACTGAACCGGGTAGTTTCGGCGGCGAAGGAAAAACGGTTCCCAACACCGGCGTCCGATGCTACTTTCTGAGCCTGCGAAGATCGGATCACAGGAAGGCGAGACGATGACCGGGACAACGAGGCGACAGGTGTTGCCCGACGGTGTCTCGCGCGCCCACGCCGTGCTATCGATCTCATTCGTCACCTGGCGAGCAGCGCGGAGCCGCCCCTGAACGTGTCTTGCACAGACCCGTACCGAAGGGGTCACTCCGCGGCGAACCGCCCGAGAGTGGCCCCTTTTTCGTGCGAACGGACGTAGCTCAGCCGGTAGAGCAGCGGTCTCCAAAACCGTCGGTCGTGGGTTGGAATCCCTCCGTCCGTGCCGAACCTTTCCGGTCGAACCCCGACCGATCCCTCGTAGCCCAATCGGTAGAGGCGCCGGACCTAGATTCCGGGAGATGCGAGTTCGAATCTCGCCGAGGGAACCAGCCGGATCACTCCGGCGGCTCCGAGCCGCCGCCCTCACCGCCGCCGCGGATCGACCACAGGAGTCCTTCCAGCTCATCGGGTTTCACGAGTACGTCGCGCGCCTTGGAGCCCTCGCTCGGGCCGACCACACCGCGGGTCTCCATGAGGTCCATCAGCCGCCCCGCCTTGGCGAACCCGACGCGCAGCTTGCGCTGCAGCATGGAGGTGGAGCCGAACTGCGAGGTGACCACGAGTTCCACCGCCTGCAAGAAGACGTCGAGATCGTCGCCGATGTCGGGGTCGACGTCCTTCTTCTCCCCCGGCTTGGCCGCGGTCACGCCCTCTTGATAGTCCGGCTCGGCCTGGTTCTTGGTGAAGTCGACGACGGCGTGGATCTCCTCGTCGCTGATGAACGCGCCCTGCAACCGGGTCGGTTTGCCCGCCCCCATCGGCAGGAACAAGCCATCACCCATGCCGATCAGCTTCTCCGCGCCGGGCTGATCGAGGATGACGCGCGAGTCGGTCAGTGACGAGGTGGCGAAGGCCAGCCGGGAGGGCACGTTGGTCTTGATCAGACCGGTCACCACGTCCACCGAGGGCCGCTGCGTGGCCAGCACGAGATGGATGCCGGCCGCTCGGGCCTTCTGGGTGATGCGGACGATGGCGTCTTCCACGTCGCGCGGAGCGGTCATCATCAGATCGGCCAGCTCGTCGACGATGGCCAGGATGTACGGGTAGGGCCGGTACACCCGTTCGCTGCCCAGCGGCGCGGTGATCGCGCCCGACTTCACCTTCTTGTTGAAGTCGTCGATGTGACGCACCTTGTTGGCCTGCATGTCCTGATAGCGCTGCTCCATCTCCTCGACCAGCCAGGCCAGCGCGGCCGCCGCCTTCTTCGGCTGGGTGATGATGGGCGTGATCAGGTGCGGAATTCCCTCGTACGGGGTGAGTTCCACCATCTTCGGGTCGATCAGGATCATCCTGACCTCGTCGGGCGTCGCCCGCTGCAGCAGGGACACCAGCATCGAGTTCACGAAGCTCGACTTACCCGAACCGGTGGAGCCCGCGACCAGCAGATGCGGCATCTTGGCCAGGTTCGCCGAGACGAACTCGCCCTCGATGTTCTTGCCCAGGCCGATCACCAGCGGATGGTGGTCGGTGCGAGTACTGGGCGCCTTGAGCACGTCGGCCAGCCGGACCAGCTCGCGGTCGGCGTTGGGCACCTCGATGCCGACGGCGGACTTGCCGGGGATCGGCGCCAGCAGCCGGACGTTCTCCGTCGCGACGGCGTAGGCGATGTTGCGCGCCAGCGCGGTGATCTTCTCGACCTTCACGCCCGGCCCGAGTTCGACCTCGTAGCGCGTGACCGTCGGGCCGCGCACGAAGCCGGTCACCGCGGCGTCGATCTTGAACTGCACCAGCACCTCGGTGATCGCCTCGATCATCGATTCGTTGGCGGCGCTGCGTTTCTTGGGCGGGTCCCCGTCGGTCAGCAAGGACAGCGGCGGCAGGGTGTAGTCGCCTTCGACCTCGCGATCGGTCACGAACTCCAGCTGCTGCGGCGGCGGTGGCGTCTGATCCTCGACCACCGCGGCGGGACGCTGCTTCTTCGGCTTGGGTTTCGGCGTGGGTTCCTCGACCGCGATCGGCTTGGCGTCGCGCAGCGGCGGTTCGCCGAGCGCCTCGGTGACCGCGTCGGGGTCGCCGAACTCGTCGGGCGGGTAGTTCTCCGCAGGCGTGCGACCGCGCCGTTTGGCGGTGGCGCGGTGCACCGGGAAGCCGTCGGCGTCGTAGTCGGCCGGATCGTAGTCCCGATACTCGCCGTCGAATTCGCCGTAGTCGTCGCCACCGGTCTCGGCGCCGAGGTAGCGCCGCAGCTTGTCCGGCACCTCGCGCACCGTCGTCCCGGTCACAAGCAGCGCGCCGAAGACGATGGCCAGCAGGAGGATCGGGACCGAGAGCCAGGCGGTGAGACCGTTGGTCAGCGGCCCGCCGGTCACGAAGCCGACGAAACCGGCCGCGCGGGAACGTCCGTGCGCGTCGGTGGGTGCGCCCGCCGCGATGTGCCACAGTCCGAGGATCGGCAAGCCGATCAGCAGGCCGCCGAGCACCAGCCGCGGCCGGATCTCGGGACGCGGTTCGGTGCGCATCAAGACGACGGCGACCCCGGAGGCGACGAAAGGCAGCGCCGCGGACGCCGAGCCGGAGATCGCGCGGATCACGTCCTCGACCCAATGGCCGACCGGCCCGCCCGCCGACAACCAGACCGCCGCCGCGATCACGGCGCTCAGGGCGATCAACGCCAGCGCGATGCCGTCACGCCGATGCCCGTGCTCGATCTCGCCCGCGCGGCTCAACGTCCGGGTGGTCGCGCCGAGTCCGCGCGCCAGCACGGTCCAGCCGCTGCCGATACCGCGTGTGATGACCGCGAGCGGAGCCGTGTTCGACGGGCGGCGGGCCGGACGCCGAGCCGCGGCGCCACGCCTGCGGGGCGTGGCGGCCGCTCGTGGCGCCGTCGCGCGGGGGGTGGCCGCGCGAGACCGCGCCGTAGTGGTCCTCCCCCGCGCCGATCCCGCCCGCGCCCGAGTCGTCGTGGTGCTGCGGGACTTACCTGCCATGGCCCCAGGCTAGCCGCAATCGCCCCATCCGGACCATCCGCAACACTGGCACCGTTGTGCCGCTACCGGCTTTTCGTCGCTCGTCCGGCCCTTCGACCGGGGGCGACGGACATTTTTCAGACCGATCGGTCTGCTTCGAGCACTGCCTGGACAGCCGCTGGGGATCCGGTGGTCTCCAGCCGGACTTCCTCCCGGCCGAAGGCATGCAACACCAGCTCCGAAGGCTTGCCGGTCAGCGTGACGACCTCCGCCGACCCCGACGACACCACCGTGCGCCTGCCGTCCGGCGTCGCGAGCTCGACCGTGACCGGCGCCTTGCGATAGGCCATCTTGGCCATCTTGCGCAGCACCGACCACAGCTGGTCCTCGTCGGCGGCGGTGAGTTCGCGTGGCTGCCACCCCGGCTCGGCACGGCGCACGTCCTCGTGATGGACGAACATCTCCGACAGGTTGACCACCGCGTCGACCGGCCGCAGCGGCGACCACCACGGCGGACCGGTGCGCACCTGTTCCAGCAGTTCGGGAAACGGCCTGCGCGCGGCCTTCGCCTGCACGCGCTCGAGATACCCCGTGAACGGCTTCAGCAGGATGCCCGGCGCGGCGTCGGGCCGACGTTCGCGAACCACCAAGTGCGCGGCCAGATCCCGCACCGTCCACGCACCACAGAGCGTGCGCGCGTCCGGACCCGCCGCCTGCATCGTTTCGACGATTCCCCGGCGTTCCCGCTGTGCCATAGTCACACCCCGAACATACCGACCGTCAGGCCTCGACGCCGTGCGGCACGACGTCCGCGGTCACCCGCAACCGTGGCGCCACCCGGCCCGGACCAGCACCTCTCGGGCCACGCGAGACCGGCCGCGCGATCCGAGGACGCGCCCGCTCTGCTCCACGCCGAGCCGCGGCGCAATGATGTTGCGCTTCAGGTGGATTCACCGCGAAAATCACGCGGCGGTAACCCTTGTGCACCGGTTGCGGGAGGCGCGACCGTGGGCCACACTGGGCTCTACGCCTCAACGCGCGTCCCTATCACGGTGTTCGCGGCTCCCCCTGCCGGGAAATCTCCGGCTAGCGCAATGGGAGTCGGCTCTGTACCTTGTCACTCGGTCCATCGGGTCGTGGACCTTATGACAAGAAGGGGCAAATCCTCGTGAAGAAGTTTGCTACCGGTGTGGCCGCGCTCGCGGCGGTAGGTGCCTCGCTGGCTGTCAGCGCGCCCGCCGCGAACGCCTACACCAACAACTACGGCGCGATCGCGCTGTCCACCTCCACCGGTTTGATCGGGTATTCCTACGACTACCCGAACTCGGCTGCCGCACAGCAGCGCGCCGTGAGCTCCTGCGGCGCGGGCGACTGCCAGTCGGTGGTCTGGTTCCGCAACGGCTGTGGCGCCGTGGCGTACTCCAGCGGCACCGGCACATGGAGCTGGGGGTATGCCTCGTCCCGGCGCAGCGCGCAGGGCCAAGCTCTGGCGCACAACGATTCCGACGCCTACATCGTGCACTGGAACTGCACGTCCAACCACGGCTGATGCCCGGACTTCGAGTCGAAGGAAACAACGTGAAGCACCGCACTTTCCGGACCACCGTGGCCGTCGTTCTCACCGCGCTGGCCTGCTCGCTGAGCGCCTGCGCCTCCAACGACGACTCCTCGTCCCCGAGCACCAGCGCCAACCCCAGCCACGCGGCGGGTGAGTTGGAGGGCGGCACGGACAAGGGTGACAAGGAGGCCGGCTCGGCGCCGACCACGCCGTCCTCCCCCGCCCTGGCCAAGCCCTCCGTGCAGCAGCTGAACGAGCGGCTGCAGAAGGCGTTCGATCCGAACGTGCCGAACGCGGAGAAGATCAGCTGGATCCAGGCCGCCGAGCAGGATCCCTACCTGGTCGCCAACCTCGTCGACGCCGCGAAGAAGCAGAAGGTCACCGTCGAGGTCACCAACGTGGGCGACCCGAAGGACGGCAAGCTCAAGGCCGACGCCAAGGTCACCATCGACGGCACGCCGGTGGACGACGCGTTCATCCAGTTCGTGTCCGAGGGCGGCCAGTGGAAGGTCGACCACACCTTCGCCTGCAACATCGTCAAGAGCGCGAAGATCGAGTCCGCGGCCTGCCAGGAGTGATCCCTACCGCGTGAAAAGCGCCGGGCAGCTGAGCTGCCCGGCGCTCTTCGTTGTGCGGAAGGTCAGACGCCGATGACGGTCGGCACGATCATCGGACGACGCCGGTAGGTATCCGCCACCCAGCGGCCCACCACGCGGCGCACACCCTGCGCGATCCGGTGGGTGTCGGTGACGCCCTCGCCGGCCAGCCGCAACAGTTCGGCTTCCACGAGTTCCGCCGCGTCGAGCAGCGCGGTGGGATCGTCGGAGAAACCGCGTCCGCTCAGCTCCGGTGTGCTCACCGCCTTGCCGGTGGTCTCGTCGATGGCGACGGTGATCGCGATGAAACCGCCCTCGCCGAGCACCAGCCGGTCCGACAGCGTCGATTCCCCGACGTCGCCGACCGACAGTCCATCGACGTACACGTGGCCCACGGGCACCCGGCCGACGATCGAGGCGATGCCGTCGACCAAGTCGACCACCACGCCGTCCTCGGCCAGCACCACCCGCTCCTGCGGCACGCCCGTCGCCACCGCCAGCGCCGCGTTCGCGCGGAGATGGCGCCATTCGCCGTGCACGGGCATCGCGTTGGTCGGCCGCACCGCGTTGTACAGGTACAGCAGTTCGCCCGCCGAGGCATGCCCGGAGACGTGCACCTTGGCGTTCTGCTGGGTGATCACCGTGGCCCCGAGCCGGGCCAGGCCGTTGACCACCGCGAACACCGAGTTCTCGTTGCCGGGGATCAGCGAGGAGGCCAGCACCACGAGGTCGTCGGGGCGGATGTTGATCTGCCGGTGGTCACCGCGCGCCATCCGCGACAGCGCCGACAGCGGCTCGCCCTGCGAACCCGTGGAGATCAGCACCAGGCGGTGGCTGGGCAGAGTGGCGGCGACGTCGAGATCCACGACGACGCCATCCGGCACGGTGAGATAACCCAGGTCCTGAGCGATCTGCATATTGCGGACCATCGAGCGGCCGACGAAACACACTCGCCGCCCGTACTTCTGGGCCACGTCGACAACCTGCTGGATGCGGTGCACATGACTGGCGAAAGACGCGACGATGACCCGCCCGAGCGCTTTGCCGATGACCGTGTCCAGCACGCCGCCGATCTCGCGTTCCGGCGTGACGAAGCCGGGGACCTCGGCGTTGGTGGAGTCCACCAGGAACAGGTCCACGCCCTCGTCGCCGAGGCGGGAGAATCCGGCCAGATCGGTGAGCCGCCCGTCCAGCGGAAGCTGGTCGAGCTTGATGTCACCGGTGTGCAGGACGACGCCGGCCGGCGTGCGGATGGCGACGGCGAGCGCGTCGGGAATGGAATGGTTGACCGCGAAGTACTCGCAGCCGAACGGGCCGTGCGTGGTGTGCTGCCCCTCGGTCACTTCGACCAGTTTCGGGTGCAGCCGGTGTTCCCGGCACTTCGCGGCGACCAGCGCGAGGGTGAATTTCGAGCCGACCACCGGGATATCGGGCCGCAGCCGCAACAGGAAGGGCACCGCGCCGATGTGGTCCTCGTGGCCGTGGGTGAGCACGACGGCCACCACGTCGTCGATCCGGCCCTCGATGGGGCGGAAGTCCGGCAGGATCAGGTCCACGCCGGGCTGCTGGTCCTCCGGGAACAGCACGCCGCAGTCGACGATCAGCAGTTTGCCGCCGTACTCGAAAACGGTCATGTTGCGGCCGATTTCGCCGATGCCGCCGAGCGCGAACACCCGCAGGCCGTTCGGGGGGAGGGCGGGTGGGGTGCCGAGCCGGTCGTGCGTGGCGCCCGGACCGGCCTGTGCCGGAGTCTCTTCGGCCCGCCGGGCGGCGGACTGCCCGCGTCCCCGGCCCGCTCGCCGGGACGACGTGTTCTGGCCCCTGCTTTCCCGTCGCGCCTGCACGGGCGCGGGCTCGGCGGCCGGGACGACGCGACCGGCCTCAGCCGTCGTGTCGCCCGGCGCCGGTTCGGGGCGCGCGGCGGTCTGCGCAGGCACAGGGGGAGTCACCGGCTCCGCCGGTGCGGCGGGGGCCGGTGCTCCCGCGGGGCGGGACGCACTGCGACGGCGCCGGGATAGGGATTCGCTCACGAAAGGACTCCGACCGCTCGCAGGTCCGCGGCGAGCACTTCCAATTGCTCACCGCTCGGCATCAACTGGGGCAGCCGCGGCTCGCCGACCTCCACGCCCAGCAGTCGCAGGCCGCCCTTGCTCATGGCGACGCCGCCGAGCCGGGCCATCGCGGCGTGCAGCGGCAACAGCGTGGTGTTGATCTGGCGGGCGCGCACGACCTCGCCCGCCGTATACGCCTCCAGCAGCGCACGCAGCCGTTCGGGCGCGAGATGTCCGATGACGCTGATGAATCCGGCCGCGCCGACCGACAGCCAGGGCAGGTTGAGCGCGTCGTCGCCTGAATAGAACGTCAGGCCGGTGCTCGCGATGAGCTCGGCGCCCATGTTCAGATCACCCTTGGCGTCCTTGACCGCGACGATGCGCGGGTGCTCGGCGAGTTTGCGGATGGTGTCACTGGCGATCGGCACCACTGACCGCCCGGGTATGTCGTAGAGGGTGACCGGCAGGTCGGTCGCGTCCGCGACGGCGGTGAAATGCGCGATCAACCCCTCCTGGGAGGGCCGGGAGTAATACGGCGTCACCACGAGCAAACCGTGTGCACCCGCCCGCTGCGCGTTGCGCGCGAGTTCGATCGAATGGGCGGTGTCGTAGGTGCCCGCGCCCGCGATCACGGTCGCGCGCTCACCCACGGCGTCGACGACGGCGCGCAGCAGATCGGCCTTCTCCGACTCGGTGGTGGTCGGCGATTCACCGGTGGTACCCGAGATCGCGAGCAGGTCGACGCCGCGGTCGACCAGGCGGGCCGCGAGCGCGACCCCGGCATCGACGTCGAGCTTGCCGTCGGCGCTGAAGGGGGTCACCATCGCGACACCTACCGTGCCGGACGCACGCAGCTCCGTTGGCGTCGATTCACCGTTCGTCATGGTCAGAAAGGCTACCCGGTCCACGACACGCCCTCGACACCGTCGTCGGCGATCAGGCCGCAACAAAGACGCGAATCCATATCGGCGACTATCCGATGATGCCATCTTGCTGCTTGCTCGACGTCAATCATGGCGTCACACTGGCGTCATGGATTTGAACAAGTACACCAGCCGGCTGCGCGAGAACCTGATCGCCGCCGCGGCCCTCGGCGACGAGAAGACGCAGGCCACGGCGGCCGCTCTGGCGGCGGCGACGGAAGGATCCGCCCGCCTGGTGCTGCTGGCCGCGCTGTCGGACCTCGCGGCCGAGGTCAGCGCCACACTCGGCGACCGAACCGTGCACGTGTCGGTGGACGGCACCGACGCGTCCATCGATGTGCGCAAGAGCACGGCAGGCGACGAGTCCCCGACCTTCGAGGAGATGACCGGCGACATCAGCAGGGTCACGCTGCGACTGGTCGAACAGATGAAGGCGCGTGCGGAAGAGGCTGCCGCACAGAGCGGTCAGTCCCTGAACTCGTGGCTGTCGAGCGCCGTCCACGGCGCTTTGCGCGACCAGATGCGCGGGTACGGGCCCAAACGCGACAGCTGACCCAGTCGCGCTACAGCAACGCGGCGAGATTCCCGCGATCGCCGACGGCGACCTCGTCCAGTTCGAGCCAATCGGCCATTTCGCGCAGCGCACCGGCGAGGGCATGCGCGGTGGCCGGCGTGTCGTATCCGGGTTCGGCGAAGGCGGCGGGAACCGACAACCGGCCGTTCGCGCGCTCCGCGCGCAGATCGACGCGGCCGACGAGTTCACCGTCGAGCAGGAACGGGAAAACGTAGTAGCCGTGCACCCGTTTGTGTTCGGGTGTGTAGATCTCGATGCGGTAGTGGAAGTCGAAGATGCGCTCCGTGCGGGCGCGGAAGAAGACGAGCGGGTCGAACGGGCACAGCAGCGCGGCGCCTTCGACGCGGCGCGGGGTCGCGGCGCCCGCCCGCAGATAGGCCGGTTTCCCCCAGCCCGCCACCTCGACCGGGATCAGCTCGCCCGCGTCCACCAGATCGGCGATGGCCGGCTCGGTCTGGGCGCGCTGGAGCCGGTAGTAGTCGCGCAGGTCCGCTTCGGTGCCGATGCCGTGCGCGGTGGCGGCACGCAGCACAAGCTCACGGACGGCGTCCTGTTCGGCGACATCGCGAGACAGTACCTCCGCGGGCAGCACCCGCTCGGTCAGGTCGTAATGCCTGGTGAACCCCACGCGGGTGGCCACAGACAGCGCACCCGCCGCGAAGAGTTGCTCGCAGATCATCTTCGTATCGCTGAGGTTCCACCAGGACCCCTTCGGCCGCGGTTTGTCCAGCTCCAGGTGGCGCTCCACCTCACCGGCGGTGGCCGCGCCCACCGAGGTGATCACGTCCAGGATGTCCTTGCCCAGGGTCGGATTGCGCTCGACCACCTTGCGCATGCCCGACCAGCGCCCGTGCTCGTACCGCCGCATCCGCCAGCGCAGCAGCGGCCAGTCCTCCACCGGGATGAGCGCGGCCTCGTGCGCCCAGTATTCGACGAGCGCCCGCGGGCGCCGCGTGCCATCGCTCCACGCGGCCTGATCCAGCAGCGAGCGATCGTAGGACCCGATGCGGCTGAACACCGGCGCGTAATGCGCTCGCACCACCGCCGACACCGAATCCAGTTGCAGCAACTGGGTCCGGTCGAGCACCCCGAGCACCGTCCGCCGCGTCGCGCGGCCAGGCCTGCGCATCCCGAAACCCTGCGCCGCCAATGCCGTTCGCCGTGCCGCCGCGGCACCCATCTTCCGCATAAGAGGCAACGATGCCATGCCCCACCGACACGTCAGGTCGAGACGGTGATCGCGCCGGTGGTATCGATCTCGGTGCGGCGGTCTCGGTCGGACGCGGTGGCCAGGACGGTGGCCAGGATGCGACGGCCGGTGGGGAGGATGCGGACGGTGACCGAACCGTCGTTGGCGGCGTCGAGTTCGCGAATGGCGGCGTCGATCACTTGCCTGCGCACCCGATGCGGCACGCCCGCGAAACCGCCGTCGTCGAGCAGAATCACCTCGACGCCGCGGGAACGAGCGCCACGAGCGGCGCTGCTGAGCTGATCGGTGGCCAGTTGCGGAGCGCGGAGGCCGTCGCGCAGTTCGGCTTCCAGCAGCCTGCACTGTTCCCGCTCCACGGCGGTGAGTTCCACCCCGTCGGCGATGCGTTCCAGGATCGGGCGCGCCACCGCGTCCAGGCGGGCCAGCTGACGGGTGCGCTCGGAGTTCTCTGCCGCCATCGCGGCTTCGGCGGCAGCGCGCATGGCCGCTTCCTCGCGCAGCAGCCGCAGCGAGCGCTGAGTGGGCCGCATGATCGCCGCGAACAGGGAGACCCCCGCCACCGTGGCGACCGGCACGATCGAACCGACGACGACTCCGATCCGTAGCCCGGCCACCACACCGACGACGGCGATCACCACGCCGATGCCTGCGACGCCGAGCCAGGCGGCCGCCAACCGTCCGCGCAACACGAGCACGGCGAGTACGTACGACGCGGCGAACGCCGTCCACACCTGCTTCGACCAACCGTGTTCGACATCGAACGAGGTCAAGGTCGTGGCCAGCGGACCGGAGGCGGCGACGAACACGGTCGCGGCCCAGGGCAGTGGATCGGTCGGAACCACCAGCACGACGACACCGGCCGCCGCCAGCACGACCAGCGCCGCGACCGCGGCGGCCACCGGCGATTCCGAGAAGTTCCGGATCATGTACAGCACGATGGTGGCTTCGAGCACGACCAGGAACAGCCAAGCCGCGCGGTCGCGCAGCCCGAGCAGATCGCGCAGCCCGAATTCGGTCTCCGGCTCAGCCATTTCCGCCCCATACCAGCGTCACGGTCGTTCCCTCCCCCGGTTCGGACTCCACGAAGCCCGCGCCACCGGCGAGTTGACGCATGCGGCCCAGGATGCTCACCGAGATGCCGAGCCGATCGACGGGCACTTCGCTCAGGTCGAAACCCGCGCCGTCGTCGCGGAATACCACACGGATTCCCCCGGCGCTGATCGTCACTGTGACGGTGCGGCGCACCTCCCGCCCGGCGACGGTGGCGTGCCGCAGACTGTTGCGCACGGCCTCGGCCAGCGCGGCCGCGATCGTGCCTGCGGCGTCTACCGGCAGGTGCAGATCGTCGAATCCGGCCCAGCGCCGCGTGGTGAACCGGATGCCGGGGTTCACCTCGTGCACGGCCGAGCGGAGGAACCCGATCGCGGATTGCGCGTCCAGACGATCGGGTTCGGTTTCGGCCACCCGGCACTCATCGAGTTGTTCGAGTGTTCGTTCGGCCTGGCGGCGCAGCACCGGCGATTCGGTCCCGGCTCGCGAGGCGTCGAGCAGGGTGGACAACACCGCGTCGTGGATCAGCGCGGCGAACCGCGCGCGTTCCCGCTCCCGGGCCGCCGCGCCCGCGACCGCCGCCGCACGGCTGCTCTCGATCGCCGACTCGCGGTCCACTCGCGCGGCCGCCGCCCTGGCATAGACCACACACCACAGGAACAGCGCGCTCAGCCCGGCCGCCCTGGCGAAATCGCCGAGCAGAGCGAGGGCGGTGGTCTCCCGCAGCACGACCAGATTCGCCAGGGCGCTGAACGCCGCGCTCACCACCAGGTAGGTCACGGCGAGCGGCGGACGCCAAGCGAGCACAGCGGCGAGAACGCCCAGTGCCAGTACCCGGTACAGCCACACCGAAGCCGCGCCTTCGGCGTCCGGCACGGCATATGCCACGGGAACCACCGCCATCGCGCCGAGGAAACTCACCGCCGCCGCACCGGCGACCCGTTGGATCACGCGCCGGCTCATGCCGATCGAGACCACCGCGAGCACCGGGGACAGTCCGAACGCGAGCACCACCTCCACCACTGTCCACCGGACGGGCACGAAGCGACTCTGATCGGCGATCTCGGGCAATTCGACGATCGCGGCGATCACGCCCGCGATGCCGATGGCGAACCCGAATCGCCGCAGGATGCGATCGGCGGCTCCTTCGGACGCTTTCTCCCTGGACAACGCGGCGACTCCGCGGCGCCAACGGCTCGCACGCGGCCGGTCGAGCGGGAGAGAGGACGAGTGCGACGGGGTGTCCAGCATGCTGGACGCGATCATCCGCGCGGCTGCCGCTCGGGGACCGGCAGCCACCCGTCCTCGATCGCCCGCTTGTACAGGTCGGTCTTGGTCGGCGCCGGACGGCCGGCGTCGGCGTACTTCTGGCGGATCCGGCCGAGATAGTCGTTGACCGTCTGCTCGGACAGACCGGTCAACCGCGCGACCCGGGAGGCTTTCTCCCCGGACGCGTAGAGCGTGAGCACTTCCTCCTGACGCGGGCTCAGGCCCACGTCGGACAGTTGCGGATCGCCGTCGATGGCGGCCGCCCAGTCGGTGGTGACCACCTGTTCACCACTGGCCGCACGACGCACGGCGGCGACGACGGTCGGCACGTCCTCGGATTTGCGCACCACACCCAAGACGCCCGCACGCGCGGCGGCGCGCACCAGGAAGGCGTTGTCGGCGCCCGTGAAGACCAGTACTTCGATGCCGCGGCCACGCAGGGCGCGTACGTTGTCCTCGGGTGAGGACCCGTCGGCCAGCCGCAGATCCAGCACCACCAGATCCAGCGGCGGCGCGCCGTCGGCAGCGGCCAGCAGTTCCGGCACGGTCCCCGCGGTCAGCACCAGATCGAGATCCGTTTGCGGCGCCAGCATCGCGGCGAGACCGATCGCGACCGATTCGTGGTCCTCGACCAATCCGATTCGGCGCGGCGCGTTCTCGTTCCCTTCGGCCCAGGTCACCTGGCTCTCCCATCCCGAGCTACTCGTCCACATCCCCACCGCGACAACAACCGCAGACAGTATGCCGGGCAATGGTGCCGGAGGGTCAGACACCAGAATTCGGGGGGCTTCAGGCCATGAGCCCGGCCGCCAGCGTGGCTCCGAGTTCCCAGCATCGCTGCAGGTCGTCCTTCGCGGGCGGACCGGAGAGCACGACCGCGGCGGCGGCCTGCTCCCAGCCGAGCCCGGTGGTGATGCCCACCACCCCGCGCTCGGCGCCCTCGGTGCCTTCGTTGCCGTGCAGGTACAAGCCGTACGGGCGACCGCGGGTGGAGTCCAGACACGGGTAGTAGATCGTGTCGAACGCGTGCTTGAGCGCACCGCTCATGTATCCCAGGTTCGCCGGGCTGCCCAGCAGGTATCCGTCGGCGGCCAGGACGTCGGGAGCGGTGACGGCCAGTGCGGCACGGCGCACGACTTCCACGCCTTGGATCTCGGGGTCGGTGGCCCCGGAGACGACCGCCTCGAACATCGCCTGCATGTGCGGGGACGGCGTGTGATGGATGATCAGCAACCGGGCCACCCTGCGATGGTATCGGCCCCGTCCGGCCGTCAGGCGGTGTCGCGCTCGTGCCGTTCCAGGGCGACGGCGCGGCGCATGGTCTCGCGGGCCCGGGTGCGGTCACCGGCGTAGTCGTAAGCGCGTGCGAGGCGGTAGGAGACACGCCAGTTGTCCGGATCGGCCTCCCATTCCGCCTTGACCGTCGCGAACAACTCGTCGGCCGCGGCGCGTTGGATGCGGCCGGATGGTAGCCGCGGCAGTGCGGAGGTGTCGAGCTCGAGGCCCTCGTCGTGGATGCGCCGCGCGAGGTGCTGGTGCGCCAGGGCCGCGCGCACGGTGGCCGCGACGATCCAGACGCCCAGCAGCGGCAGGATCAGCACGCCGACGCCGATCACGATCGCCGCCACCTCGCCGGAAACGATCAGGCCGATCGCGATCCGGCCGAGCAACAGGAAATAGAAGCCGAGCACCAGGATGAGCGCCGCGATGAACGCGACCACCTTGACGACTCCTGCGCGGCTTTCGCGATCGGCCGGCTCCGCGCCGCTCATGGGCGCGCTCCGGCACGGTGCGGCCGCCCGGGCTCGATCACAGGTCCAGGAACGGGTCGAGCCCGACGGTGAGACCGGGGCGGTTCGCGATTTCCCGCACGCCGAGCAGCACGCCCGGGGCGAAGGAGGAGCGGTCGATCGAGTCGTGCCGGATGGTGAGCGTCTCGCCCTGGGTGCCGAACAGCACCTCTTGGTGGGCGACCAGGCCGGCCAAGCGCACCGAGTGCACCCGGACCCCGTCCACGTCGGCCCCGCGCGCGCCCTCCAGCTCGGTCGTCGTCGCGTCAGGACTGCGGTTCAGGCCCGCTTTGTCCCGGGCGGCGGCAATCAGTCCGGCGGTGCGGTAGGCGGTGCCGGACGGCGCGTCGGCCTTGTTCGGGTGGTGCAACTCGATGACCTCCACCGATTCGAAGAATCGGGCCGCCTGCTCGGCGAATCGCATGGACAGCACCGCGCCGATGGCGAAGTTCGGCGCGATCAGCACGCCGACGTCGGGACGCTCGGCCAACCAGCCGCGCACTTCCGCCAGCCGGGTCTCGTCGAATCCGGTGGTGCCCACCACCGCGTGAATGCCGTGCTCCACCAGGAACCGGAGATTTCCCATCACCACGTCCGGGTGGGTGAAATCGACGACCACTTGCGTGTTCGCCGCGGTGAACCGGTCGAGCGAATCATCCTTGTCGACGGCGGCGGCCAGTTCCAGATCGTCCGCCGCGGTCACCGCCGCGCAGATCGCCTGTCCGACTTTGCCACGCGCTCCCAGCACTCCGACCCGAATGGTCACCGCACCTCCTCGTTCCGCTTCGGTCGGGATCAGCCTAACGGGCAGCGCGCACGGCACGACCGCAGGCCGAGGCGGCACGACAATGAGCGCAGAGCGCCTATCGCGCCGGCTGCGGGTCGCCGACCTCCGGAGTCGTAGCGCCGCCGAGGTTCGCGACCATTCGCCGCAGGATCCGCACGGTCTCGGCGAATTGCTCGTCGGTGATGCCCTCCGCCAATTGCTTTCTGCGTTCGCCGATCCGGACGAAGGCCTCGTCGTGGGCGACTCGGCCCTTGTCGGTCAGCGACAGCATGCCCGCGTCGTCGGCGACCAGCCCGTCGGCGAGGAGTCCGGCCAGTTGAGTGGGCCATTCGGAGTCGTCGGTCCAGAAGCTGTCGAGCGCGTCACGGATGTCGTCGGCACGCTGTGGTCCATCGGCCAGCGAGTGCGTCACCTGCCAGCGTCTGCGATCGAACCCGCCTGAGGCGAGGTCCTCGTCGAAGCGCTCGTTGATCACTCGATCGAGTTCTACCAGCCAATACCCGATGCCACGACGGATGGCCATGATCTCTCTCCTACACATGTCAATGAACAATTACATGTATTCTTACATATAAATTTCGGGCATGACAGAGTGAACGAATGGACGAGCACGACGCGATCACCGTCGCCGTGGAAGCGGCGATGGTCCGGATCCGGCGCAGGCAGACGCGCGGTGCACTGAGCGACGGCACGATTCCGGTCGCCGTGTTCCGGGCGCTCGACGCCGTGGCCGACGGCGCGGCGGACACGGTCGGCGCGCTGGCTCCCGCTCTCGGCGTCGATCAGCCGAGGGCCAGCCGACTGGTGGCCCACGCGGTGTCCTCGGGCCTGCTGGAACGGGTCGCCGATCAGCGCGACGGACGTCGTTCGGTCCTCCGGCTGACCGCCGCGGGGCACCGGGCCGTGGCCGGCGCCAGAGCGGGCAGGCGCGCCGCCATGGCCGCCGCCATGGCGGACTGGACTCCTGCCGAGCGCGCCGAGTTCGCCCGTCTGCTGGCTCGATTCGTCGACGGACTGGACCGTCCCGCCGACGGAGCGACATCGCGCATCGGCCGCAGTGAGGCGGGATCAGCCGAAGACGATGACCTGGCGTAATGCGTGGCCCGCGGCGAGTTCGTCCATGGCGCGGTTGATCTCGTCGAGCCCCACGTGCGCCGAGATGAGCCGCTCCACCGGCAGCCGTCCCGACCGCCACATGCGAACGTATTCGGGAATGTCCCGGGACGGTACCGCGGAGCCGAGATAGCTGCCGACGATGGAACGCCCCTGCGCGACCAAGGCCAGCGGCGAGATACCGGCCCTGGCGTCGGGAGCGGGCAATCCGACGGTGACGGTGGTGCCCCCGGGAGCGGTCGCGGCGACGGCGGTCTCGAAGGCGCGAACGTTGCCCGCGGCTTCGACCACCACCTCCGCCTGCACCCCGAGTTCGACGACTTCCGCCGGGGTGTAGGCGGCGTGCGCGCCGAACTCCCTGGCGAGAGCGAGCTTGTCCGGCACGGTGTCGACCGCGATCACCTCGTGCCCCTCCGCGGCGAGCGACACCGCCACCAGCACCGCCGCCATACCGACACCGCCCAGGCCGACGACCATGATCCGGTCCCCGGTGCCCGGCCGCGCCGAATTCAGCAAAGCGCCACCGCCGGTCAGCACCGCGCAGCCGAGAACAGCGGCCACCTCGGGCGGCACATCGTCGTCGACCGGCACCACCGACCTGCGATCCACCACCGCATGCGTGGCGAAAGCCGACACACCCAGGTGGTGGTGCACCTCGGCGCCGTCGCGGAGCAACCGCCGCCCACCGTTGAGCAATTCACCCGCGTTGTTGGCGACGCTGCCCGGCACGCACGGTGTGCGCCCCTCGGTCGCGCACCCCGCGCACTCGCCGCACCGCGGCAGGAAGGTCATGACCACGCGCTGCCCGATCCCGATATCGCTGTCGCCGGGACCGACCGCTTCCACCTTCCCCGCAGCCTCGTGGCCCAGCAGCATGGGCACGGGACGGACCCGGTTGCCGTCCACCACCGACAGGTCCGAGTGGCAGAGCCCCGCCGCCTCGATCCGGACCAGCAGTTCACCGGGCCCCGGCTCGCGCAGCTCGAGGTCGCACACGGTGATCGGCGCCGACTCGGCGAACGGCGCCGGCGCCGCGATCCGCTCCAGGACCGCTCCACGAATCTTCATTCCGCCGACGGTACCGTCCGTGGCGGACCCGGCCCACCCGCCGCGGCCGCGCCCTGCCCGGCTCTCGCACCGTCCGGAACGGCGGTCGGTTGGTGGGCGCCCCGCCGGTCCCGCCACGCCGGGTGCGTGCCTGCGTACGATGCCGCGAATGGATGTGGATCTGGTCGATGTGGTCGAACGCTTGCACGCCGACCTGGCGAGGTGGTTCGGATCGGCGGCGCCGGTCGAGGTGTTCGAGCGGTTCGCTGCGGCGCAGCACGAGCAATTCAGCATGGTGACGACCGCCGGCGAAGTGCTCGACCGCAGCGCGTTGCTCACGGGCGTCCGCGACGCGCGCAACGCGATGCCCGGCTTGACCATCGAGGTGGCCGATATCGAAGAACTCTCGCGGGCGGGTGGCCTCGCGGTAGTGCGGTTCCTGGAGACGCACCGGGCGGCCGGAAATGTCACTCGCCGCCGGGTGACCGCCGTGCTGACGACCGAGGATTCGGGCGCGGTTCGCTGGTTGACGGTGCACGAAACCGATACGGCGCCGGCCTGACCATTCCCAGCAGCGGATGGGCGCGCGCCGCGCCTACGCTTCGTCTGCCGGACAATTTCTTCCTCGTTCTCGAACAACGTGGCGACGCTGCGGGAACGACGTGACGCGAGGAGGTCGGCGCCGGTGGATCGGTGGGAACGCGACGGTCTGCGCTCCGCGAACAGCGGAATCCGCAACCAGGTGGACTACATCCTGGACGCGCTCGCCGAACAGCGCACCCACCTGGCGGAGGTGCGCGACAAGCTGGCCGCGGTGCGGTGCACGGCCGAGTCGGCGGACAAACTGGTGGAAGTGACCGTGGACGCCGCGGGCGTCCTCGTCGACGTGCGGTTCACGCAGGCCGCGCTGCGCAGCACGCCGGAACAGCTGGGCCGCTCGGTGACCGAAGCGGGTAGGCGGGCGGCTCGGCAGGCGCGCGACCGGCACGCGGCGATCATCGCCCCGATCGTCGCCGACGCCGCAGCGGTACCCGACCTGCCCGATCTCGTCCCCGGCGCACCCAGTCTGCGTACGGTGTGGGAACCCGCGCGCGACGACTCGGCAAGCTAGCGCGCTCGGTGTATCCGATGCGGTGCCTCCTCGCCGGACGAGACGGTCCGGGCCGATCCGGACCCACTCGACCGGCGAGGAAGCACGGCCACCCCGAGTGCGGCCGCGCTGCCGGCGGCTCGGGGTGGCTCGACCGTGGTTCTCGAGTGTCGGCACATGGCAGCTACCTCCGTTTCGAATGGGCAGCCTCGGCTGCCTGAGGGATGGGCGAAGCGATCAGTAGAGCTTGGCCAGGAACGTGGACATGTTCTCGCGCACCCGCTCGACCTTCGCTTCGGGCGTGAGATCCTCCCGGTACCGGCTTCCCAGCGCGGGCCGCTTCTTGTTCCGCGCGTACAGCGAGCAGGCGAGATCGGTGCACATATAGGTACCGACCGAGTTACCCCTGCGCCCGGACTCGCCGGCTTTGTGCGCGGTCATCAGGGAGACCCCGCCGCCGGTGTGGGTGGTCAGGCAGATCGTGCACATCTGCGCCCGGCCGGTGCCACCGGTGGCGTACCGCAAGGCGACGCCGACCAGGCGGTCGTCCTGTGGGACGACCAGATAGCCGCGTCCCGGCATGGACGGATCGCTCCAGCCGAGGAAGTCGAGATCCGCCCAGGGCCGCTCGTCCAGGTCCCTGGGCACGGGTAGCCGCTTGGCGTCTCCTTTCGAACAGTTGACGAACGACGACCTGATGTCGCGTTCGGTGACGGGTTCCATGAGGGGTCTCCTTCGTTTGATCGGTGGACAAACCGAAGCGACGTTACGGTCCCGTCATGCCGGGAACAACGGAATTTCTCGCGCCCTCGGCACTGCGCGCTGCCCTCCCGATCGCATCGAACCCCTCGGGCGCGGAGACGGTTTCGGCCCTGGCACGGCGGGTATCCGCCGCCAGCGGGAGGTGTGAGTGTGGCGCAAAACTTGCAGAAGAGGTTCGCGGCGCGACGCAGGCTGCGCAGCCCGGCGGATCTGCCGGGACGGTCGTGGTGGGGTGTGGTCAGACGGTCGATCGGCGAGTTCCAACGGGACAATCTCACCGACTGGGCCGCGGCCTTGACGTATTACAGTGTGCTGTCGCTGTTTCCGGGCATGATCGTGTTGACCGCCGGGCTGGGCATGCTGGGCCGCGACGACACTCTGGCGTTGGTCGACACTCTTCGCGAGATCGGGCCGGGCAGCGGCACGGATCTGCTCGTGGACGCGGTGAACGGCATAGAGGAGGCGCAAGCCCCGGCCGGACCGCTGGCGTTGGTGGGGCTCGCGTCGGCGCTGTGGACCGCGTCGGCGTACATCGGGGCGTTCATGCGGGCGACCAACGCGATCTACGACATCCAGGAGGGGCGGCCGCTCTGGAAGACCGTGCCGGTGCGGGTGGCCCTCACCGCCGCAGTGGTGGTCCTGCTGGGCGTGTGCACGGTCGGCGTCGTGGTCAGCGGTTCGTTCGCCGATCAGGTCGGCCGCTGGCTCGGATTGGGGCAGGCCACGATCACGGTATGGGGCATCGTCAAGTGGCCGGTGATGATGGCACTGATCAGCCTCGTCTTCGCGTTGCTGTACTGGGCGGCGCCCAACGTGCGGCAGCCGGGATTCCGGTGGCTGACCCCGGGTAGCGCGCTGGCCGTGGTGCTCTGGGCGGGTGCGTCCTGGGGATTCGCCTTCTATGTCGGCCACTTCGGCTCCTACAACCGGGTCTACGGTTCCCTGGGCGGCGTCGTCGTTTTCCTTGTCTGGCTGTGGATCTCGAACATCGCGGTCCTGTTGGGCGCGGAGCTGGACGCCGAGCTGGCGCGGGCGCGCAACATCGCCCACGGCCATCCGGAAGAGGCAGAACCCTATCTGCCGCCGCGTGACGACCCCGACGAATGAGCAACGGCGCCCAGCCATTCGCCGCGCAAGCCCCCTCCGCGGCGCGGCCCCGGCCGAACACCCACCGCGTTTGAGCGAAACCGGTAGCGGTACCCGAAGCCCGTCTGGATCGGCATTCGGAGAGGACTCCCATGACTCAGCACGCTGAACCTTCCGCCCCCGGAGGACCCGCGACCATGCCCTCGGATGTCACCGGGAAGCTGTCGGTCTTCGACCGATTCGCGACAGCCGCCAGCGCACTGGCCTCGAAGGCGGGATTCTTCGTCTTCTGCGTGATTCTGGTCTTGGTGTGGGCGCCGACGATCTTCCTGCTCCCGAGCGTGGACACCTGGCAATTGGTCATCAACACCGCCACGACGATCATCACGTTCCTGCTCGTGGCCCTGCTGCAGAATACGCAGAGCCGCGCCGACGCCGCCGTCCAGCAAAAGCTCAACGCCATCGCCGACGGGCTGGCCGACCTCATGAGCGAGCTGAGCTCCGAACACCCGGAACTACAGCGGCACCGCCGGGAACTCACCGACGCCGTGGGGCTGGAGAACCGGGAGAGCGCCGGGTGATCGGCGCGGAGGCCGGTGGCACCGCATGCCGCCGACCTCCCCGCGCCGATGCGTCACGGCCGATCGGGGTCGGTGCTCTTGCCTGCCTCCCGGACCGCTTCGGCGAGCTCACGGCGCAAACGTTCGGCGTTCGCTTCGTCGCCCGCGTCCTCGGCGGTGGTGATGTCCTGGCGCAATTGCGCGATCGTGTCCTGCGAAACCATGGGATCTCCTCGTCTCTTCGGACGGTTTCGGACGAGAGGGCGGCTCGGCCCCCGTCATCAGGGTGGCCGCTGAGTCGAGGACGAAACACCGGCGAGTCCCGGCGGCAGGCAGCCAACCCCGGCCAGCGCTGCTCGGCTCGACGCGCTTGTCGCGAAGGTAGGGTGGAAAGGTTCCCGACGATTGGGTCCGGGCGCAGTGGGTACTCTCCGCTGCGGTGTGACCGGGATACAGATCGCCGACGCATCACGAGGTACCGACCGCACCTTCCCGCCTGAGTGACAGGGTTGTGACCAGTCCGTACACCGAGCAGCGTGGCTCGGGAACCCTTCACGACGTGCTGGGCGGGATGCCGTGTCCGAAAGAGCAGGAGTGTCGCAGCGATGGAGTCATTGGCCTTCCACAGCGACAGCTTGGGCGATACCGAAGAGTTCCTCAATCTCAACTACACCAGGATGCGGATCGGCAACAGCACCGGCGTCCCCGTCCGGACGGACATCACCCGGACGATGCTCGGCCCGGTCAGCCTGGACGCCCTCGATTTGAGCTTCGACATGCGGTACGACGCCCAGCCGCTGGGCAAGATATGCCTGTGCGAGGTAGACGCGGGGACGATCGAAGAGAACTATGCCGACGGCAGCACCGACTTCTTCCGGCCCGGCGAACTCGGGCTGCTCACTCCGCCGGACCTCCCGTACTCCGGGGTGATCCACCAAGCCCGTTACAGCATAACGATGTTCGATCCCGCGCTGCTGACCCAGGTCGCGGCCTCGGCCCCGGGCCACGATCTGGAACCGGTCCGGCTCACGGGTCATCGCCCGGTCTCGCCGGCCGCAGCACGGCGCCTGTCCGGCGTGCTGGAGCACATGCGCGGTCTCGCTGCCGACCGCACGGCCGGCGAGCAGCCGCTGATCACCTCCACCGCCGCGCAGTACCTGGCCGCCACCGTGCTGCACGCTCTCCCGAGCACCGCGCACACCGATCCCACGGCGAACGACCGCAACGACGCCCATCCCGACACGGTGCGACGCGCGCTGGCCTACCTCGAGTCGCACGTCAGCGAGGACATCACCGTCGCCGACATCGCCGCGGCTTCCTATGTCACCGTTCGCGCGCTGCAACTGGCGTTCCGTCGCCATCTCGACACCACGCCCATGGCGTATCTGCGGCGGCTTCGCCTGCGCGCGGCGCACGAACAGCTGCGCGACAGCTCGTCCGACGACGGTCACACCGTGACCTCGATCGCCGCGGCCTGGGGTTTCGCTCATCCGGGACGATTCGCGAGCGCCTACCGCTCGGCATACGGTCGCTCTCCCCATACCACTCTCATCGCGTGACCCACCGCCACTCGAGCTTTCGGCCGAGGACTCGGCGAGAAAGCCGTGATCAGTCCCGCAGGGCACGCTCGCGAAGGTCCGCGAGGGTTCGCGACAAGACACGGGAGATGTGCATCTGGGAGACGCCCAGGACGGCGGCGATCTGCGCCTGCGTACGGCCCTCGAAAAAGCGCATGCGCAGCACGCGCCGCTCCCGCTCGGGCAGTTCGGCGAGCAGCGGCGCGACCGCGAGCGCCTCGTCGGTCAGGTCGTAGGAGGGATCTTCCTCGCCGAACGTCTCCGCGACGCGCACCGAGGCGCCGCCGCTCTCGTCGTCCTCGATGACCGCGTCGATCGAGTTCGTGGAATAGGCGTTGCCTGCCAGCAACGCTTGGGTGACTTCGGTCAGGTCGATGTCGAGTTCGACCGCGATTTCGAGCGCGGTGGGCATCCGTTCCAATCGCTGGGACAGCCGCTCCACGGTGGGGCCGATGGTCAGCTGAATCTCCTTGATCCGGCGCGGCACTCGCACCGCCCAGCTGTGGTCGCGGAAGTGGCGGCGTACCTCGCCCATGATGGTGGGCACCGCGAACGACAGGAACGACGGTCCCCGCGCCGGGTCGAAGCGGTCGACCGCGAGCACCAGCCCCACGGCGGCGATCTGGTACAGATCGTCGTAGTTCTCCCCGCGGCCGACGAAGCGGCGGGCGATGTGCTCGGCCAGCGGCAGGCACCGGCGCATGATCGCTTCCCGCAGCCCCGGCCGTTCGGGATCGTGCTCGTCCATCGCGGCCAATTTCTCCAGCCAGGGTTCGATGCCGTCGTAACTGTCCGTCCCGCGCCGCGTCCGGCGCGGCGTGGCGGTCCTGCGGTTGGCGGTCGCGAGTGACATGAGCTTCCTCGTTCCTTGTCCAGCGGCCGCCGCGCTCGCCCGATAGAAGGCGGCGACGACCGCCGAATACCGCCCGGCTGCCGCGTCAAGCGGTTGTGGGCGGTCTTGTTCGTATTTCGGACGGGCGACGGTGCCCGGATGCGTTCTCGGGATCGCTCGCCTCCGCGGGATGCCGCCGAGAGTGAGCCGTGCCACCGGGGGTGCGCGGTCGGCGACCAGCCTCCGGGGAGATCCCCTGATGTGCTGCCGTACCGCCGCCGGTCCGCCCCGCCACGCCATCCGCGACGACAGCGCCGGGTGACCGGCACCCGCGCGGCCGGGGATCACCGTCGTCGTGCATCGCAGGCGCCGGGCACGCGACCACCGGCACGCTCTGCCCCACTCCCAGCACGTCCACGATGCGCCGCACGGGTCCGTCGTCCGGCACGGTCAGGCCGACCGGGACACCTGTTCGCGCCCCCCACCTCGCCAGCCGCAGCACCACGCGCACGCCCGCACAGGCCAGGAAACGCACCGCACACAGGTCGAGGACGACCAGATCGGGGTTCACTGTTGTGCGGCAATGCTTTTCGATGAATTCGTTCATCGCGGCGAAACACTCGTCGGCGGTCGCGGCATCCAGTTCACCGTGGGCGACGAGGAGCAAACCGTCATCGGTCCGGATGCCCTCCACGCCGTTCTGACAGGTCATGCGTACCTCCGGCGGCCGGGTATCGGCACGAGACCGCACAGTCGAGCCTGTCAGTCGGCACCGGTGGTGTCAGCGCGACAGACGAAGTCTCGCGTGGCATCGGTCCGAAAAACGAAACGCCTGACCGCACCGAGCGGGTCAGTCCCGGGGGATGCGGTGGTGGACGGTGAGCAGGATATGGTCGAACGCGGCGACCAGGTCCGCCGGTGGCGGCGGTACCAGCGGGAGTTCCGCGATCAGTTGCTGGGCGAGTGCCCGCAACTTCGTGTTGGTTTCCTGCGATCGCCAGCGCAGTATCTGGAACGCTTGCTCGGCGCTGATCTGGTAGACGCGCATGAGCACCCCCTTGGCCTGCTCGATGACCGCGCGATTCTCGTAGAGCCCGGGCAGCGTCGCGGCGAGCATGGCCTGGTGCGCCTCGGCCAGGGTGTCGGAGAGGTCGACGTAGAAGCCCGCGGTGCCGACCGCGAGGCCCGCGTCGTCCAGAATCCGGTCGGCGACGACGAGCACCGTGTGCTCCTGGCCGGACAGGTCGATGAATCGATGCCTGCTCGAGAAGGGCTCACCGTGATCGATGGCCCGCGTGATGGTCTCGGCGACGTGCGTGCGGTCGTCGGGATGCTTGTGCGCGAGCAGCAGTTGTGTGGTCGGCTCGATCTCACCGGGCTGGTAGCCGTGCATGCGATAGACCTCGGCGGACCATTCCCAACGGCGGGTGGCGAACCAGAACCGGAAGCTTCCGACAGTAGGTTGCTCGGGCGGTGCCGCACCGGCGGTGGTCACGGCGGACATACGGGGCTGCATGCTTTGAGTCATGGATGCAAGGCCTCTCCGAGGGACAAGGGGCTCACGCCGCAACGCGACCCGCGGGCTGTCTTCCCTCGGCGGGGTCACGCGGACGCGGGCACGTTCGGCCGACAATCCGCTGTTGACTCAACGGCCGGCGCACGCGCACATCGTGGCGGCAGCCGGTGACCTGCGACCCAGTATGTCATCCGCCTGCGGCTCGGGCTCGACGAGGCTCGGCTACCGTCCGAAAAACGAAGCACACCCTGGTTCTTCCGCAGCGGGTGATCGTCTGGCGCGCAAGGGATCAGAGCCGGACGACCACGCGGACCGCGTACCGGCACATTCCCTGACTTCGAATCGAGTTCGCGCACAGCGTGGCCCGGCTCGTTGCCGCGAGCCCGACGAGCCGTTGCGCCGGACGTGGTGGCCGCAGCCCTCGGGCTCGGCGCCCCGGACGCGTAGGGATCATTCCCACGGAGTGTCCCCTGCGACATTCGCTCCGGAAACCGTGGCCGGTTCCGATTCCGCGAACGCGGCGGCGGCGCCGGAGCCGACGAACTCGGCCGCCGCCAGCACCGCCCGGCGCACCGCCCGCTCCGGTCCGCTGCCCTCGCCCACATGGGCCGTCGCGGCGACGGCGAAACTGTCGCCCGCCCCGCAGGTGTCCCAACCGGCGGGCGTCTTCGCCGCGACCGGAAGCGGGATGCGCAGGCGCTTGCCCGACGCCCGCAGGCAGACCAGGGCGCCTTCCGGTCCGAGGGTCACCGCGATGGCGTCGACGGCCCATCCTTTGGCGAGTTTCCACAGGTCAGGACCATCGTCGAGTCGGCCGGACAGCAGCGTGAGCGCTTCCGCGCGATTCGGGGTCACCAGTGCCGCGCCCGGGATCGGCACGGGTCCGTGCGGGTGGGGATCCCAGACGACCGGAACATGGCGGGCATGGTCGCGCAGCAGTGCACGGATCTGCGGGTGAGCCGCGATGCCGCGACCGTAGTCCGACACCAGCACCGCCCGCGCCGCCGCGAGCACGGCGTGCGCCTCCTCCGGCAGCGGGTCGGCGCCGGCTCGTCCGGTACCGGAATCGATTCTGGTGATCAGCACGGGCCGCCGGGGCTCCTTGGCCCGGGCGTGCCCGTTCGAGCGGGCCCATGGGCCGACCGCGCGCACGCGCTGCTTACAGATGGTCGAACCACGCAGGGGAAGCGCGATGACGCGTACGTGCCGGTCCAGCAGCCCGCGCAACCGGGCCGCCGCCTCGTCGGCGGCGAAGCCCGCGATCAGGACGACGTCCCGGTCGCCGGCCGCGGCGAGCCGGGCCGCCAATCCCGCGCCCCCGGGACGGAACGCCCGATGTACGACGTCGACGACCGGGGCCGCCGACTCCGCACTGCACCGGTCGGCGCGACCGTCGACGTCGATGTCGAGCAGCGCGTCCCCGATCACGACGAGCGGATCGCCCGCGGCCATCACTCTCGCTCCAGCGCGGCTTCCGACGCCGTCCACGCTCCGTGCACCAGCGGCACGGGCATCTCCTGCACCGGCGCGGCGGTATCGGCCTCGGGCGAATCGGTGCCGAGCACGACTTCGCATGCGGGACGAAAGCCGTAGGGCTCGGTGCGGACGGCCCCGCCGCCACGCCGTGACATGACCACCGGCGACTCGGCGGCGTGGATATCCCGGCCACCGGCGTGCCCGGCACCGAACTCGGCCGGCGGGCCGTCGCGCTCGGACACCATGGCGATCCTCACTGCAGGCTCCGTTCGCCGAGGACGACTGGATCACACACGCAGTAGTCGATCCGGGCCGCACCAGAAGCCCGCACGTGCTGACATGCCCCGACCTACCGCGCCGAAACATCCGTTCTCCGATGCGGCGCAGATCTCGGCGATTCGCTGTTGGCCTTCTCCGCGATCCACGCGCTATTCCAGCGGCCCGGATCGCCCCGCTCGGTACACGAATGCTCGCCCCATCACCGGCCGGGCGTGTGGGGCCGTGGTGTGTACGGCCGAACACTCGCCGCCTCGGGGCCCCGGTCGGTGATCGCGGTGGTGAAGACGACGGTCTGACCTGGAGCGAGTGTCTTGTACCCACGGGTGTCGATGGCACGGAAGTCGACGAAGACGGGGCTCGTGCGATCGTCGGGCTCGAGATAGCCGAAGCCCTTCTCGGTGTTGAACCAGGCAACGGTGCCATGACGCCATTCGGTGGCGGTGGCGGGCACGAGGGTGTCGCGACGCCGGCGGGGCGGCCGGAATCGACTCGGGGCATGCGTTGTAGTCATGAGACAGCGTGGGAGCGGGAATCGGGTCAGTACGCGAGCGGGTATTCGTCGTCGGGCAGCGGCGTGACGAAGGCTTGATCGAGCCGGTCCACTTCGTCGGCGTGGTCGAAGGCTTCCCGGATGCGTTCGGTCAGCGGGTTCAGCGCCGTCGGGTCGATTCCCGCGTGCTCGTGCCGGTCGGCAGGCGCTTGCTGTTCGAGGTGGTCGGCGCGGCTACCGGTGGGAAAGGTCGGGGTGTGCACGGTGGTCCTTCCTCGTGACGTCAGGCCTGTCCTGGGATACGGGAGCCGCGGGCCCGGACACCGCGTGCCGGGCCCGCGTCGGAAGAGAGTGACGTGACGGTTCGATCGATTCGGGCATCACCTGCCTTCCTTGCGCCTGTCTTTCCGATCTGCCGAAAGCCTCACCCGCGCGGAGGTCCGCGCTCGCGCGGATGCGGCCTGTGCGCCGGGATGCGACCGCGCGGGGCGGCGACCTCTGCGGACGGCCGCGGCCCCGTCACCTCGTCGGGGATGTACGCCGAGCGCGGCACATCCGGTGGGCACCGGGCGATCGCCATTGCCGCACAAAGGATCTCGTCCACTTCGGCGAACAACCCGTCGAGGTCGGCGTCCACCAGCGGCAACCCGGAGACGTCGCAGATGTCGAGGGTGCTCACGACCCTTCACCTCCTGCCGGAACGTGCTGGGTCCTGCGGGCGATCAGGCGTCGATCGGCACGACCGCCGGGTGCGCCGGCCTGCCGAACACCTGGTGCGTCAACTGCTCCAGATCATGGAACGGGTCGCTACGCATCACCATTGGTCGCCACCTCCATCTCACTCCATCTACTGGGGTCTACCGAGATAACCTATGGCAATTCAGACAGATTTTTTGTAGCACTATCCAGATATCTACGCAAGAGCCCGAGGGGAACAATTTCGCGGACGGTCGATGGGGGTGTTCGCGAGCCGCCGCCCGCACGCCCGGATGTCCGCGCGCGACAATCGGCAGCGCCACATCGATCGATTACGGCTCCCCTCCGCACGAGCGGAGACCGGCATCGAGGTTTGCGAAACTTTCGCGCTCGTCACACACCGCGGGCATGACTCGGAAGAGAGAAGGCAGACAGTCAGAAGACCTGGACGATGCCGAAACCGTTTCTGACACATGGCCGACCGCACAGGCCGGACGATTTGGTGGAGCGGATGACGGGATTCGAACCCGCGACCCTCACCTTGGCAAGGTGATGCGCTACCAGCTGCGCTACATCCGCATTCGCATCGCGGAGTCCGTGATGCGACACAGAACATTAGCGGACACGCGGGGCGAAAAGCCAATCGCCGCTCATGCCCGCCGCACCGCCGATCGGTCCCGGCGCAGTCCGAGGCCGGCCGCGATCAGGCAGGCGAAGGCGACGACACCCACGAACCACGGGAACACCGTGCTCAGGCCCCATGTGGTGGCCGCCCAACCGGCCAGGATGGTGGGCAGCGCCATCGCCGAATAGGCGAGCAGGTAGTACGCCGACATCGTCTCGCCGCGCTTGTGCTGCGGGACGACCTCCGACAGGTGGCGCAGCGAACCGCCGAAACCGAGGCCGAAGGTCGCGCCGAGCGCGACGCCCGCGGCGAGCACCGCGATCCAATTGTGCGTGGCCAGGGCGGGCACGGTCAGCACCAGCGACAGCGCCATGCCGGTGTCGCCGAGGATCGCGGCCCACCGGGCGGGCACGCCGGTCGCGAACAATTGCGCGGTCGCGCCAGAGAGGGCGGTGGAGGCGACGACGGCGCCGCCGAATACCAGGTTGTGGATTCCGGTCTGCTGAGTGGCCAGCGAGGGGTACAGCGACAGCAGCACGCCCAGCACCGACCATGCCGCCATCACGCCGATGGCCGAGAACCAGAAGTCACCCCGAATCTCCTGCGGTACGGCGGGTTTCGCGATCCGGATGCGTCCCGCCACGCGAGCCGAGTGCGGTTCGCGCAACGCGAGTACGCCGACGCCGATCGCCAGGCAGACGACGGTTATCACGACGTAAGGCGTGCGCAGCGGGTGCGGGGCGTACTGCGCGAGCAGCGCCGAGCCCAGGATCGCCACCGCCATGCCCACGTTGAACGCGACGCCGCTGAGCTGCCCGGAGCGCGCACCGCGATGCGGGCGCAGATCCAGCAGCGCCGCGGCGCCCGCGACCACGGTCGAGCCCACCGCGATACCGTGCAGCGCACGAGCCAGCAACAACATGGACACGCTGTCGGCGAGCACGAACACCAGCAATCCGGCGACCATCGTGGCGAACGCGCCGAGCAGCACCGGCTTCCGGCCGACCACGTCCGAGATCCGCCCGGACACCAGCACCGCGCCCAAGGCGGCCACCGCGTAGACGGCGAACACGATCGTCGTGGTCAGCGGGGAGAGATGCCACTGCTTCTGATAAATGCCGTAGAGCGGCGCCGGAACGCCCGAAACCCCCAGCGCCACGCCGCTGGCCGCCAGCACCAGGGCGTAGGCCCAGCGCTGCGTGGTCTGCTCCTCGACGGCCACCGCCATCGTCGCTGCCATCGGAACTCCGATCAGGTAGGTTTGATAATGATCGAACCGCAATCGACCATACATCCGGTACGACGATCATCAAACCTGAGAGTGAGCCAGATCATGCCCGATGTCCGAGACGCGGACGAGCAGGCGCCCCCGGTGGCCGCGCTGCCCGCAGTGCTCAGCGCGCTGCAGGATCCGGTGCGCCTGGAGATGGTGCGCCGGCTCAGCAACGCGGGAACGGCGGTCCGCTGCAGCGCGCTCTACGAGGTGATCAACAAATCGACCGCCACCCACCATTTCAAGATCCTGCGCGACGCCGGCGTGATCGAGCGCCTGGTCATCGACGGCCACACCTGCCAGCGCCTGCGCGTCGACGACCTCGAGTCCGCCCTGCCCGGGCTGGTACCGACGATCGTCGCGGCCGCCAACCGCGCCCACCGGGTTTGACCCGGCCGGGCGGGCGCGTTCAGCAGTTGTCGAAGCGCCACTGCCCGTCGACGAACGTCCACGTCTTCGGCTTCGTGTCGTCCTTGGCCGCGCGCGCGTCGAAATTCTTGACCGTGACCGTACCGGTCGACCCGGACGTGGTGACAGTGATCTCCGCCGGCTTGGACTTCAGGTCCCGTCCGTCGTAGAGCTGCGCCATGGACGCGACATAGTCGTCCTCGTTGAGCGTGAGCCTGCACCGCGCGGAGCGAAATCGGTACGCGGCGGCGTAATCGTGCGCCGCCAGCGCCTCGGTCATCTTCGTGGCTTCCGTGCGCAGCGCGGCCGCGGTCGGCTCACCCGGCTTGCCCGCATCCGCGTCCGTTCCGCCGCACCCGGCCAGCACGAGGAGGGGCATCGACACCGCGCCCAGCACGCACAGGGCACGACTCGTTCGGTTCATCTCGACTCCTTGCCAGAGATCGCCGGATCCGACACCCGGACAATCGAGTTCAGCGCCCTCCGGCGGGGATCGACGGCCGGGCGGCCGAAACAGTATCGCGGCAACGGATACTCCGCCAAGCGCGGCCCGTCGCCGGGGCGAAGCTCAGCTCGGCACCAGCCGCCGGACGGCGGCGGGCAGATCCCGGGTGCGCTTGTACGGCCCGGCGACCGACGCGGCGAACGGCCGCGACAGCAGCGTCCGCGCGACGGCGGACACTTCGTCGGTGGTGACGGCGTCGATGCGCGCCAGGGTCTCCGACACGCTGCGGTGGTTGCCGTAGCTGAGTTCGCTGCGCCCCAGACGGTTCATGCGCGAGGCGGAGTCCTCCAGGCCGAGCACCAGTCCACCACGCAACGAGCCCTTGGCACGGGCACACTCGGCGTCGGTGATGCCGTCGGCGGCCACCTCCTCCAACACGCCGCGCGCCAGTGTCGCCACCTGGCCGAGATTCTCCGGCTGACAGCCGATGTAGACCGAGAACGCCCCGGTGTCGGCGAAGGTGTCGACGCTGGAATACACCGAGTAGGCCAACCCGCGCTCCTCCCGGATGCGCTGGAACAGACGCGAACTCAGGCCGCCACCGACCACGGTGTTGAGCACCGACAGCGGCCAGCGCCGCTCCCCTTCGTGCCGTCCGAAGGCGCGCACGCCGAAAGCCAGATGCGCCTGCTCGCTGTCGCGATGGCTCCAGTGCAGTTGCGGAGTACCGTGTGGCCGAAATCGGCCTTCGCGCCGCGGGGCGGGCGTCGCCGCCAGGTCGAGCCGGTTCTCGAAGGCACGATGCACCAATTCCACGGTGTGGTCGTGCTCCACGTTCCCCGCGACCGCGACCACCATCCGGTCCGGCCGGTAGCGTCGCAGGTGGAACGACCGCAGCTGCGCGGCCCGCATACCCTCGATGGATTCGATCGAGCCGATCACCGGGCGTCCGATCGGGTGATCGCCGAACAGCGCGGCGAGGAAGGAGTCACCCACCAGGTCCTCGGGGTCGTCGTCGCGCATCGCGATCTCCTCGAGCACCACCTGCCGCTCGACGTCCACGTCCGAGGCCCGGCACAACCCATTGAGCACGACGTCGGAGACCATGTCGACCGCCAAGGGGAGGTCGTCGTCCAGGACGTGCGCGTAGTAGCAGGTCTGCTCCTTCGCGGTGAACGCGTTGAGTTCCCCGCCGACCGCGTCCATCGCCTCGGCGATGTCCAGGGCCGACCGCGTCGGCGTCGCCTTGAACAGCAGGTGCTCCAGGAAGTGCGCGGCCCCCGCGACGGACGGGCCTTCATCGCGCGACCCGACCCCTACCCAGACGCCGACGGATGCCGAACGCACCCCGGGCAAATGCTCGGTGACCACTCGCAATCCGCCGGGCAGTACGGTACGCCGCACGCCGCTGTCCGAGTCCGCCCGCAGCTCGAGTGACGAACCCCCCTGCCCGGTGCTGAGCAGAGGGGTTGTCGTCTTCTTCTTCGTCACAGGGACAAGTACTACTCGGTCCCGGCCGAACCCGCATCGGTCGTGTCATCGCCGGTCTCCTCGGCGTTCTCCTCGACCGGCACGAGCGAGATCTTGCCGCGGTTGTCGATGTCGGCGATCTCCACCCGCAGCTTGTCGCCGACGTTCACCACGTCCTCGACCTTGGCCACGCGCTTGCCGTTGCCCAGCTTGGAGATGTGCACCAGACCGTCGCGGCCCGGAAGCAGCGAGACGAACGCGCCGAAGGCGGTGGTCTTGACGACCGTGCCCAGGAAGCGCTCGCCGACCTTCGGCAGCTGCGGGTTGGCGATGGCGTTGATCGCGTCGATCGCGGCCTGCGCCGACGGGCCGTCGGTCGCGCCGACGAACACGGTGCCGTCGTCCTCGATGGAGATGTTGGCGCCGGTGTCCTCGGTGATCTGGTTGATCACCTTGCCCTTGGGGCCGATCACCTCGCCGATCTTGTCGACCGGGATCTTGATCGCGGTGACGCGCGGCGCGTACGGGCTCATCTCGTCCGGGGTGGCGATGGCTTCGGCCATCACGTCCAGGATCGTGGCGCGCGCGTCGTGGGCCTGGCTCAGCGCGCCGGCCAGCACCTGCGAGGGGATACCGTCCAGCTTGGTGTCCAGCTGCAGCGCGGTGACGAACTGGGGGGTGCCCGCGACCTTGAAGTCCATGTCGCCGAAGGCGTCCTCGGCGCCGAGGATGTCGGTCAGCGCGACGTAGCGGACCTCGTCCTCGCCCTGGTCGTTGGTGATGGTGTCGGAGACCAGACCCATCGCGATACCGGCGACCGGCGCCTTCAGCGGCACGCCCGCGTTCAGCAGCGACAGGGTGGAGGCGCACACCGAGCCCATCGAGGTGGAGCCGTTGGAACTCAGCGCCTCCGAGACCTGGCGGATGGCGTACGGGAACTCCTCCTGGCTGGGCAGCACGGGAATCAGCGCCCGCTCGGCCAGCGCGCCGTGACCGATCTCGCGGCGCTTGGGCGAACCGACCCGGCCGGTCTCACCGGTGGAGAACGGCGGGAAGTTGTAGTGGTGCATGTAGCGCTTGCTGGTCTCCGGGCCGAGCGAGTCGACCTGCTGGGCCATCTTCACCATGTCCAGGGTGGTGACGCCGAGGATCTGGGTCTCGCCGCGCTCGAACAGCGCCGAGCCGTGCGCCCGGGGCACCACGGCGACCTCGGCGGACAGCGCGCGGATGTCGGCAAGGCCGCGGCCGTCGATGCGGAACCCGTCGGACAGGATGCGCTGGCGGACCAGCTTCTTGGTCACCGAGCGGAATGCCGCGCCCAGTTCCTTCTCACGGCCGGCGAAGTCGTCGACGAGCCGCTCGAGCACGGCGAGCTTGATCTCGTCGATCTTCTCCTCGCGCTCCTGCTTGCCGGAGATGCTCAGGGCCTCGCCCAGTTCGCGCTTGGCGGTGCCCTCGACCGCCTCGTACACGTCCTGACCGTAGGGCGGGAAGAGCGGGAACTCCTCGGTGGGCTTGGCGGCCAGCTCGGCCAGGTCCTGCTGCGCGCGGCACAGCCGGGCGATGAACGGCTTGGCGGCCTCGAGCCCCTCGGCGACGACGGCCTCGGTCGGCGCCTGCGCACCGCCCTCGACCAGGCTGATGACGTTCTCCGTGGCCTCCGCCTCGACCATCATGATCGCGACGTCGCCGGAGTCGACCACCCGGCCCGCGACGACCATGTCGAACACGGCGCCTTCGAGCTGCTCGGTGGTCGGGAAGGCGACCCACTGGCCTTCGATCAGCGCGACGCGCACGCCGCCGACCGGGCCGGAGAACGGCAGGCCCGCGATCTGGGTGGACGCGGACGCGGCGTTGATGGCCACCACGTCGTAGAGGTCCTTCGGATCCAGGCTCAGCACCGTGACCACGACCTGGATCTCGTTGCGCAGGCCGTCGACGAACGACGGACGCAGCGGCCGGTCGATCAGGCGACAGGTCAGGATCGCGTCGGTGGAGGGACGGCCCTCACGGCGGAAGAACGATCCCGGGATGCGGCCCGCGGCGTACATCCGCTCTTCGACGTCGACCGTCAGCGGGAAGAAGTCGAACTGGTCCTTGGGCTGCTTGCCCGCGGTGGTGGCCGACAGCAGCATGGTCTCGTCGTCCAGGTAGGCGACGACCGAACCGGCGGCCTGCCGGGCGAGGCGTCCGGTCTCGAATCGGATGGTGCGGGTGCCGTAGCTGCCGTTGTCGATCAGCGCGACGGATTCGAACACGCCCGGCTCGACCTCGACGGCCGTGCTCTTGCGTTCAGTTGTTTCGGTCATTCTTCTCTCTCAACCTCTCGTCTTCGCCGGCTCGAGCGCTCGCTGGCGCGATCCGGCTGTCGTCAGCCGTACCGGGTACGGACGCGCGGCAACCCTCCTGGCTGCGACGCGCGCACCCGGCCGAATCCCCTTGGACACGGCGACGCGGAGGCGGTCATCGATCGAAGCCCGACGGCGCCAACTCGCTGCCGATAGGCCACTACCGAAGACCGACGCCACGCGGGCGGGTGCATACGGCTGTGCAATGTTGTCGTGCGACGGGGGCGCGATCCACCCCTATACACATGTGCCAACGGTGCGATTGTACGTCGCACCCTCAGTTGAACCAGCGACCGCCTCGAACACCCCCGTGTCGGACCGCCGCCTGCCACTCCCGCCGATACCGCAGCGGGTCACGAACACCCGGAACCCGACTTCTGCGAGTCGACCGAGCTCACGCCTCGAAATCGCTGATCGTTCACCCGGCCATCAGCGCGCCGGACCGGGCAGGCCATGGCCGTGCCCGGTTCGCATCCGAACGATCGCTGCGTGCGCGACCGAGTCGGCGACAGCGGTCGCTCGGACGCGAACCACAAGAACGCCGCGAACACGCCGCGACGAAGTCGCGACCGAACCGACACGGCCGCGAACACCCGGCGCCGGGCGCCGGAAAGGAATTACCGGCGCAACCCGAGCCGCTCGATCAGCGAACGGTAGCGGTTGATGTCCTTGTCCTGCAGGTACTTCGACAGCCGCTTGCGACGACCGATCAGCGCCATCAGGCCGTGGCGGGTGTGGTGGTCGTGCTTGTGCTTCTTCAGGTGCTCGGTGATGTCGGCGATACGCTTGGACAGCAGCGCGATCTGCGCCTCCGGCGAACCGGTGTCCTTCTCGTGCAGGCCGTACTCGGCGAGAATCGCCGACTTCTGCTCGGTGGTCAGCGCCATGGGGCATCCACTCCTGTTTCTCAGTTCCGCGCTCGAATGTCCGGTTACCCGGGTGCGGGCGCCGCCGCGGACCGCAGCAAACCCGATCGACCACCCTACCGGACCGGTAGCTCCCCGCCGAAATCGCGGACGCGACGACCTGGAATCCGGCTCCGGCCGCGCCGGACAGGGAAGCGGCGGCATTACCTCCCGGGTAATCGACTCGCCGCACTTCGGCTGCGAATCTTCTTCTCGTACCGCCGAATACGAGGAGACGACGACGATGCCCTACCTGGAGACGACCGACGGCACCCGCCTGGCCTACGAGGACTACGGAACCGGAACACCGATCGTGTTCCTGGCCGGGTGGGCCCTGCACGCGGAGATGTGGGAGTACCAGGTCCCCTTCTTCGTCGAGCGGGGCTATCGGTGCGTGCTGCTGGACCGGCGCGGGCACGGCCGGTCGGACCGGCCCTCGACCGGATACGACTTGGACACCCGCGCCGACGACGTGGCGGACCTGATCGAACGGCTGGATCTGCGCGATCTCACCCTGGTCGCCCACTCCGCGGGCGGCGCGGAGGTCGCGCGCTATCTGGCCAGGCACGGCACCACGCGGGTCGCGCGACTCGCACTGTTCGCCACGACGCTGCCTTTCCTGCGGCAGACCGAGGACAACCCCGAGGGCCTCCCGGAAGAGTTGAGCCTGTCGTCGATCGCGCAATGGCGCACCGACCGGCCCAAATGGTTCGCCGATCGCGCGCAGGGATACTTCGCCACGCATCTCGGCAACGACGTCTCCCCCGCCCTGATCGAGCATGAGACGCGCCGCTGCCTGTCCGCTTCGCCGTGGGCCACCATCGCCGTCTGGGAGTCCACCTTCCCCTCCGACCACCGGGAAGTTCTGCGGAATCTGCCGATTCCCGCCTTGGTCGTGCACGGGGTGCCGGATCAGTCGATTCCGATCGACGCCAGCAGCAGGCGCACGGCGAAACTAATTCCGGACTGCGTCTACAAGGAGTACCCGACCGCCGGGCACGGCTTGTACGTCACGCATGCCGAGCAGCTCAACAACGACCTGCTCGAGTTCATGAAGTCCTGACTCAGCCGGCGTCGACGGCGGAGAGGATCTTGCGGGCGGTCTCCACGTCGCGGCCCATGCACTCGACGAGCTCGTCCACCGACTCGAATTTGCGCTGCCCGCGGATGTGCTCGACGAAGTCCACCGCGACGTGCTGACCGTAGAGATCGGCCTCGCCGTCGAGCACGTACGCCTCGACGGTGCGGGCGCGGCCGGAGAAGGTGGGGTTGGTCCCCACCGAGACGGCGGCCATGGCCCGTTCACCCGGGGTAACGGTGCCGATGGTGGGGCCGGGGCCGAGCACGGTGAACCATCCGGCGTACACGCCGTCGGCCGGAATCGCGGCGTGCATCGGCGGTGCGACGTTCGCGGTCGGGAAGCCGAGTTGCTTGCCGCGCCCGTCACCGTGCACGACGACGCCTTCCACCCGGTGCGGGCGTCCCAGCGCCTCGGCCGCGGCCGCCATGTCCCCGGCGTCGACGCATGAGCGAATGTAGGTCGAGGAGAAGGTCACGGCGTGTTCACCGAGCAGCGTCACGCCGTCGACCTCGAAGCCGAAGCGCGTGCCGAGTTCGCGCATCGTCTCGACTGTTCCCGCGGCCTTCTTGCCGAAGGTGAAGTTGTCGCCGACCACCACCTCGACCACGTGCAACCGCTCCACCAGCAGGTCGTGGACATAACGCGCGGGCGTCAGCTTCATGAACTCGTGGGTGAAGGGCATCACGCAGAACACGTCCACGCCCAGTTCCTCGGCCAGTTCGGCCCTGCGGGTGAGAGTGGTCAATTGTGCGGGGTGGGAGCCGGGGCGGACCACCTCCATCGGGTGCGGGTCGAACGTCATCAGCACCGCGGGCACGCCGCGCGCGGCGGCGGACTTCACGGCCCGGCTGATCAGCTGCGCGTGGCCGCGGTGCACACCGTCGAACACACCGATCGTGAGGACACAGCGCCCCCAGTCCGCGGGCACCTCGTCGAGACTTCGCCATCTCTGCACAGTGCGCAGCCTACGCAAATCAGGTAGCGAACAGTATTCGGGCGTGCTGATCTCACACAACACTTCCGGTGCCGTGAGCCGCCGGCAGGCTTCGAGCGCTCGACGTGCGGCGGGCGCGAGTAGGCCGCACGTCACCGGGACGGATACGACACGGACGCCGTCCGCCTGCTCTGCGATGCGGCCATGCGAGTCGTGATCGTGACGGAACCTCTCGCCGCCGGCGGCGGTAAGGCACGTCCCCGGCGTAGCGGGGAGGTGGCCCGGCTAGCCGCATGCTTGCGTGCCACCGTGCCGGGACGTCGGGTTCGCCGACATCTCCGGGAAAACTTCGCCCGCCGGAAACGAATCCGGCGTTTTGGCGAAAGAGCCGATACATCCCGGGGTTTGTGCGGGCTTCCGAGCTCGTCTCGCCAACAGCGGGAATGGTCTAGCGTCCAAATCGTCGGCGATAGAAGTGCCCCGGAGTAGCCATGAAAAGTGCAGTCAAGCACGTGCGTGTGATCAAACCGTCCGATGCGGCCGAAACAATCGGGCGGCAACGACAACGCCTCATCCCCTGCGTCACCACCGAAACGTGTGGCGCTACCGGCATCTCGGCGGGCATGGTCAACATGAACCCCGGCGCCGTGTCCAAGGCGCATTATCACGCGCACAGCGAGATCGTCGTCGTCTGCCTGCGCGGGCGGGCGGTCACCCTGATCGGGCCGGAGCTGATTCCGCATTTCCACGGTCCGGGCGAGTTCATCTACATCCCGGACGGCGTGGTGCACGTGGCGGTGAACCTCGACGAGACCGAGGACCTGGTCGCGGTGGAAATGCGGACCGATCCCCTTTTCAACGACGACGTGGTGCTGACGCCCGAATACGACGCCCAGGTGCCCGAAGTGGTTGCCCGCCTCCGGCGCCGCGACCCGGTCGGTTCCTGACGTGGCGCCCCGCCTACGCAGCCGGGGCGCGGCCGCGGTGCGCAGCGGACCCATCGACGACATCTTCGCGGCGCTGGCCCGCCGCCCGGAGGTCGTCTCGTTCGCCGTCGGAGCACCGGATCCCACCCTGCTCCCGGCCGAGCTCGTCGCGACGCTCTCGCAGAACGTCATCGACCGATACGGCAGCGCCGTTCTCCAGTACGGCATGACCCGAGGATTCGCCCCACTCCTGGACGAAGCGCGAAACCTTGCGCGTAGTCGCGATATTCGGTGCCCGCACGATCGCTTGCATATCTCGACCGGCGGATCCGGCGCTTTGCACAACGTGTGTTTGGCGCTGCTCGATCCGCTGGACGTGGTGCTCGTCGAAACACCGACCTACGGCCCGGCTGTGAAGGAATTCCGCAGCCACGGCGCGACCGTCGTCGCGGTGCCGTGCGACGAATTCGGCATCCTGCCGGAAGCGCTCGAGCAGGCTCTGTCCCGATACGACGCGACTTTCGTCTACCTGCTGCCCACGTTCCAGAATCCCACCGGGCGGACGATGCCTGCCTGGCGGCGTGAACGAATAGCGGAGATCGTCGTCCGGCACGGCACGCTGATTGTCGAGGACGACGTCTACACCGACCTGCGTTACCGCGGCGTCGCACCGCCCGCGCTGTCGTCTTTCGCGCCGGACAACTCGGTCTACATCACGTCCCTGTCGAAAACTCTCGCTCCGGCGATTCGTGTCGGAATCACCGTCATGCCCGCGGACCTGCTGGAAACCGTGCTCGCGTTGAAGCAGGGCATCGATATGCAGACTTCGACGTACTGCCAGGCGATTGCCGCCGAATTCCTCGCCAGTCCGGCGGGCTCCACGCACCTCGCGCACGTCGTCGGCGCCTACTCGGCCAAGTTGGACGCCTTGACCGCCGCGCTCGGGCGGCATCTCCCGGCCGGGTTCCGGTGGACCGAACCCGAGGGCGGGATGTTCCTGTGGGTCGAGGGCCCGGCGGGTTTCGATGCCGACGCGGCCCTGACGGAGGCCCTGCGGCACGGGGTCGCGTTCCTGCCGGGAAGCGCCTTCTACGCCGACGACGTCGCCGGCCACCGCAACACGATGCGCTTGAGCTTCGCGAACGTGCCGCGCGACGACATCGAGCGGGGCATCGCGCTGCTGGGCGCCGTCTGCGGAGGCGCAGCATGACCACGCCGGGCCCCGCGCACGCCGACACCGAGCACGTCATGAGCGATCGGCATCCGATACTGGGCACATGGGAGGTCGTGGCCGACGGCGCTCCGTTCGGCTACCACGTCATGCAGTTCCACCCGGGCGGCACGATGCTGCAGTCGAACCCCGATCACGGCAACCGCGCCACCAGCGACAGCAACGGCATGGGCAGCTGGCGAGCCGACGGCTCTCGCGTCACCGGCGCGTTCCTGGAGTTCACCGTCGATCGAGCCGACCCCTCCGTCGTGCGCAAGGGAATCGTCGCCTTCGAACTCGACGTGACCGGCGACCGATTCGCCGGATTCGCCACGGCGACGTTCTACGAACTGTCCGGTGCGCCAACCGGCCCATCGGCGACGGCACGGCTGACCGGTGCGCGATTCGACGGCGTGGCCGCGCATCGCCGTGCGCTGGATCGCTCGGGAACCGTGTGATCGTCTGCCGCGAACGGCCCGGTCGAGCGAGGCCGTGCGGCGCACACCGGAGAGTGAACGGTGAATCGCGTTTCGTTCGCGATCGGGCGACGGCGGGGTCGAGGATGTGTGTATCGGCACCTCAGTGCCTAAGCTCGGGGTGTGCCAGGTAAACGAGATATCGCCACTCGACGCGAGTTGGCCGACGCCCCGGCGCCGGGCGGTGCGCAGGGCGGTACCGCGACGATCGCGCCGGTGCTCTCGTCGGTCGCCCAGGACTACCTGAAGGTCATCTGGACCGCACAGGAGTGGTCACAGGAGAAGGTGACCACCAAGTTGCTCGCCGAGCGGATCGGGGTCTCCGCCTCCACCGTGTCCGAAGCGGTCCGCAAACTCGCCGACCAGGGACTGGTCGAACACGCCCGCTACGGTGCGATCGCCCTGACTCCCGAGGGGCGCCGCGCCGCCGTCGCGATGGTGCGCAGGCACCGGCTCATCGAGACGTTCTTGGTGAACGAACTCGGTTACGGCTGGGACGAGGTGCACGACGAGGCCGAGGTACTCGAACACGCGGTCTCCGAGCTGCTGATGGCCAGGATCGACGCCAAACTCGGATACCCGGACCGCGATCCGCACGGTGATCCGATCCCCTCGGTGGACGGTGCGGTTCCCACTCCGCCCGCGCGCCAGCTCAGCGACTTCCACGCGGGCGAATCCGGCCGGGTCGCGCGCATCTCCGACGCCGATCCGGACATGCTGCGCTATTTCGACTCCGTCGGCATAGCCCTGGACACCACCATCGCGGTCGTGGAACGCCGCGACTTCGCGGGTACCATCGCCATCCGCATCGGCGCCACCGAGTCCGCCACCGATCTCGGGCGTCCCGCAGCCGAGGCCATCTGGCTCACCGCCTGACCGGTTCGCGCCGCGGACGCGCGGTCCGCGGTTGGCGCGCGGTATCGCGCGGACGCCTCCGCTCGGACCCGGTACCACCGGACGCTTCGGCTCGAACCCGGTCCCACCGAGGCTGGGGCGAAAGCCGCTTGGAGCCTGCCTGCTTGTTCTCCCATCCCTTCGGTCGCGGCTGCGGCGAGCCTCCGCGCCGACCAGTCGATCGCGCCGACAGGCGGCACGACGCGCGCACACAGCCGGTCGCGGACTATGCGAGGCTGAGGCCGGCACCCGGCCGCCGCAACGCCCTGAACGCTGTCGGCACGCACGACGGATCGCGATCAGCGAAGCCGGGGCCCGACGGTGCGCACGGCGGAGCGGTCAGCCGATTTCGGCCGTGGCGCCTCGTCGGGCCGACTCGGCCGCCCGCGCGGCGATGGCATCGGCGAGTTCGGCGGTGGTGCCCGTGCCGCCGAGGTCGGGAGACCGGACCTCCCCGGCGGCGAGGACGTCGCACACCGCTCGATCGATCGCGGCGGCCGCGGCGGACTCACCGAGGTGATCGAGCAGCATCGCGCCCGCGAGAATCTGCGCCACCGGGTTCGCGATGCCCTGGCCCGCGATGTCGGGGGCGCTGCCGTGCACCGCCTCGAACATCGAGGGGCCGGTGCGCTCGGGGTTGATATTGCCCGACGGCGCCAGGCCGAGCCCGCCGGTCACGGCTGCGGCCAGGTCGGAGAGGATGTCGCCGAACAGGTTCGAGCCCACGATCACGTCCAGCCGGTCCGGGTGCAGCACGAGTTCGGCGGCCAGCGCGTCGACATGCATCTGCCGCGTCCGCACCTGGGGGTACTCGGTCGCGATACGTTCGAAGACACTGTCCCAATAGGGCATCGAGTGGATGATCCCGTTCGACTTCGTCGCCGAGCACAACCGCCCGGACCGTTCGGCCGCCCGCTCGAACGCGTAGCGGATGATCCGCTCGCATCCGGCGCGGGTGAACACGGACTCCTGTAGCACGAATTCGTCGGGACGGCCCTCGTTGTGGATGCCGCCGATCCGCGAGTACTCGCCTTCGGAGTTCTCCCGCACGATGAGGATGTCCAGGTCGTCGGCGGTCCGGTCGCGCAGCGCCGACTCCGTGCCGGGCAACAGGCGCACCGGGCGCAGGTTGACGTACTGGCCGAAGGCCCGGCGCAGCGGAATCAGCAGCCCCCACAGCGAAGCATGGTCGGGCACACCGGGAAACCCGACGGCGCCGAGCAGGATGGCGTCGAAGCCGGCCAGCCGCTGCGGGCCGTCGGGCGGCATCATCGCCCCCGTGCGCAGATAGTTCTCGCAGGACCAGTCGAATTCGGTCCATTCCAGTCCCGGCAGCACGGCGTCGAGCACGCGCACCGCAGCCTCGGTGACGTCGACTCCGATTCCGTCGCCCGGGATGGTGGCGATGCGGTACCCGCTCACTGATGCTCCTTCACAGTCGCACTCCGATGTACTTGGTCTCCAGGAATTCATCGATCCCGGTCAGCCCGCCCTCGCGTCCGAGCCCGGACTCCTTGACACCGCCGAACGGCGCCGCCGGGTTCGACACCACACCCTGGTTGAGGCCGACCATGCCGGTTTCCAGTGCCTCGCACACCCGCAGTCCGCGCCGGAGGTTCTCGGTGAATACGTAGCTCACCAGTCCGTAGGGGGTGTCGTTGGCCCTGTTCACCGCCTCGTCCTCGGTGTCGAAGAGGCCGATCGCGGCGACCGGCCCGAAGATCTCGGTGTGGCACAGTTCGGCGTCGTCCGGGACGTCGATCAGGACGGTCGCGGGGTAGAAGGTGCCCGGTCCGGGCAGCGCGGTACCACCGGTGAGCACCGTGGCGCCACGGGCGCGGGCGTCGTCGACCAAGCGCTGCACCTTGTCGACGGCCTCGGCGTCGATCAGCGGGCCGACCACGACGTCCGGCTCGGTGCCCCTTCCCATCGGCAGGGCCGCCATCCGGTCGGCGAGCCTGCGCGCGAAGTCCCCGGCGACGCCGCGCTGTACGAGGATGCGATTGGCGGCGGTGCATGCCTGGCCGATGTTGCGCATCTTCGCCGCGAGCGCGCCCTCCACCGCCTCGTCCAAGTCGGCGTCGTCGAACACCAGCAGCGGCGCGTTGCCGCCGAGCTCCATCGACGTGCGCATCACCGTCCGCGCGCACTGCGCGAGCAGCTGTTTGCCGACCGCCGTCGAGCCGGTGAACGACAGCTTGCGCGAGCGGTCGTCCAGGATCAGCGGCGTCATCACCGCGGCCGGATCGGCCGTCGTGACGACGTTCACCACCCCGGCGGGAAGCCCGGCCCCGGCCATCACCTCGGCCAGCGCGAGCATCGAAAGAGGCGTCTGTTCAGCGGGTTTCACCACGCACGTGCAGCCGGCGGCGAGCGCGGGCGCGATCTTGCGGGCACCCATGGCCACCGGGAAATTCCACGGCGTGATGAGCAAGCTCGGCCCGACCGGCTGACGGGTCACGAGGAAACGCGAACCGCCGGTCGGTGCGGGCATGTACCCGCCGTCCAGCCGCACGGCCTCCTCCGCGAACCAGCGGAAGAATTCCGCGGCGTAGGCGATCTCGCCACGCGCCTCCGCCAGCGGCTTGCCCATCTCCAGCGTCGCGATCAGCCCGAGCCGGTCGGTGTCGGCCAGCAACGCGCGGTGCACGCGCATCAGCAGATCGCTGCGCTCGCGCGGCGGCGTGGCCGCCCAGTCCCGCTGCGCCGCGCACGCCGCGTCCAGCGCGGCGAGACCGTCGGCCGGATCCGCGTCGGCCACCGCGCACAGCACCGCACCGGTCGCCGGATCGAAGACCGGCAGCGTCCGTGCCGTCGCCCGCCATCGGCCTTCGATGAACAAGCCGCGCGGCACCGTGCCGATCGCCGCCCGTTCGGCTGCGCTCAGTGTGCTTTCGGTGAGCATGGTCGGTGGCTCCTTTTCGTCACCGCGCAGCGCTCGGCCATTGCTGCGACCCGTCGGGCCATGTTATGCATATTGTCGACAATCCGACAATAGACAGCAGTTTCCCTTCCACCCGCTCCGGGAGGCGAATCACCATGACCGAGCTCTCGCCCATCCTGAAACAGGCCACTCCGGTGACCGTCGACCACGGCGCGGGGTGCTATCTCTACGGCACCGACGGCCGCCGCTATCTGGACTTCACCGCCGGCATCGGCGTGACCAGCACCGGTCACTGCCATCCGACGGTGGTCGCCGCCGCGCAGGCGCAGGTGGCTTCACTGATCCATGGCCAATACACGACCGTGCTGCATCGTCCGCTGCTGGAGCTGACCGAACGGCTCGGCTCCGTACTGCCCGAAGGATTGGACGCGCTGTTCTTCGCCAATTCCGGCAGCGAGGCGGTCGAGGCAGCACTGCGGCTGGCGCGCCAGGCCACCGGACGGCCGAACGTCGTCGTCTTCCACGGCGGTTTCCACGGCCGCACCGTGGCCGCTGCGACGATGACCACCTCCGGTACCCGCTTCTCGGCCGGGTTCAGCCCACTCATGTCCGGGGTACACGTCGCGCCGTTCCCCACCGCCTACCGCTACGGCTGGAGCGAGCGGGAGGCCACCGCCTTCGCGCTGCGGGAATTGGACTATCTGTTCGCCACGCTGACCTCGCCCGCCGAGACCGCCGCGTTCATCGTGGAGCCGGTGCTCGGTGAAGGCGGGTACGTCCCGGGCAACACCGAGTTCTTCCGCGGACTGCGCGAACGCGCGGACCGGCACGGCATCCTGCTGATCTTCGACGAGATCCAGACCGGCTTCGGCCGCACCGGGAAGTTCTTCGGCCACCAGCACTTCGACGTGCGGCCCGACGTGATCACCATCGCGAAGGGGCTGGCCAGCGGGTTCCCGCTGTCCGGCATCGCGGCCTCGCGCGAGCTGATGGCGCGGGCGTGGCCGGGATCGCAGGGCGGCACCTACGGCGGCAACGCGGTGGCGTGCGCGGCGGCGATCGCCACGCTCGACGTCATCGAATCCGAAGGATTGGTGGACAACGCGGCCGCGCGCGGGGCACAACTGCTCGGCGGCCTGCGCGACAGCGCCACCAAGGCGATCGGCGACGTCCGCGGCCTGGGATTGCTCGCGGGCGCCGAATTCACCACGGCCACCGGCGAGCCCGACACCGCCACGGCCGCGGCCGCACAGCGTGCCGCCGTGGACAAGGGACTGCTGCTGCTCACCTGCGGCGCGCACATGAACGTGGTACGGATGATTCCGCCGCTGATCGTGACCGAAACGCAGATCGAGGACGCACTGGCGATCTGGTCCGAGGTGCTCGCCGAGTTGTGACTCGCGCACGTCACCCGTCCGTTGCGCCCGCTCGGCGGGCACCGATCAGGAAGCAGCACAGCATGGCCCGCTACATCACCATCACGCTCACCAAAGCGGCGGTCACCTGCCGCGCCCGTCTACTGGACGAGGAAGCGCCGCAGACCTGCGCTGCGGTGTGGAACGCCCTGCCGCTGGAAGGCGACGCCTTCCACGCCAAGTACGCCCGCAACGAGGTGTACACGTTGCTCCCGCGGGTCGGCGCGGCCCCGCATCGAGAGAATCCGACGGTCACGCCGATCCCCGGCGACGTATGCCTGTTCGATTTCGAGCCGTGGGAGATCGGCAATCCGGCTTACGGCTACGAACCCGGCTCCGCGGCCGAGCACGAGCGCGGCGCCACCGATCTCGCGCTGTTCTACGGCCGCAACAATCTGCTGATCAACGGCGACCTCGGCTGGGTTCCGGGCAATGTCTTCGCGACCGTCGAGGAGGGGCTCGCCGAGATCGCCACTGCGTGCAACACGCTGTGGCTGCACGGCGTCCAAGGCGAAACGCTCGCCTTCGCCCGCGACTGACGGCTACGACACAGAACTCGAGGGCCTGAGCCCGGTGCGATCCCGGACTCAGGCCCTTTCTGGTGGTCCGCTCGCGGTCAGGAGGCCAGCACGAATTCGGCGTAGCGGGCCACCGCGAGCACGAGATCGTCCGAGTGGCGGGGACCGACGATCTGCAGTCCGACCGGCAGACCCGCGCTCGTGGTACCCGCGGGGATGCTGATCGCGGGCTGCTGGGTGAGGTTGAACGGATAGGTGAAGGGCGTCCATTCGGGCCAACTGCGCAGGCCGCTGCCCGGTGGCACGTCGTGCCCCGCCTCGAACGCGGGGATCGGCACCGTCGGGGTGATCAGGACGTCGTAGTCGGTGTGGAACGCGCCCATCGCGATGCCGACCCGGGCCGCCACGTTGCGCGCGGCGAGATAGTCCACGGCGGACACGGTCTCGCCACGCTCCCAGACCGCACGCAGACCTGGGTCGACCTGTTCGCGGGCGCCTCGCGGGAAGCCGGACAGCATGGCGGCCGCGCCGGCGGCCCAGAGCAGTTCGAACGCCTCGCGCGGGTCCTCGAAACCCGGATCGGCGGCGCCGACCCGGAGTTCGGCGTCGGCCAGGCGCGCCACCGCCGCGTCCACGATCGCGGCGACCTCGGCGTCGAGGGTGGCGTAACCCAGCGTCGGTGAGTACGCCACGCGCAATCCCCGCACGTCGCGCTGCATTTCGGCGCGGAACACCGTGAGCGTGGGAGCCAGCGCGGTCGGATCGCGTGGATCGGGGAGCGACAGGATGTCCATCAGCAGCGCCGCGTCCTCGACGGTGCGCGTCATCGGACCCGCGTGCGCCAGGGGGCCGAACGGGCTCGCCGGAAACAGCGGAATCCGGCCGTAGGTGGGCTTGAATCCGACGATCCCGCAGAAGGCGGCGGGGATGCGCACGCTGCCACCGCCATCCGTGCCCACCGAGACCGGGCCGAGGCCCGCCGCGACGGCCGCGGCGCTGCCGCCGGAGGAGCCGCCCGCGGTGGTGGACGGGTCGGCCGGATTGCGGGTGACACCGGACAGCGGGCTGTCGGTCACCGCCTTCCACGCGATCTCCGGCGTGGTGGTCTTGCCGAGGAAGACCATGCCGTCCTCGCGCAGCCGCGCCGCCACCGGGCTGTCCACCGGCCACGGCCCGGCCGGGTCGATCGACGTGGATCCGCGCCGGGTGGGCCAGCCCTCGGTCAGGAACACGTCCTTGATGGAGATGGGCACACCGTCGAGCAGGCCTCTGGCATGCCCGGACTGCCAGCGCGCCTCGGACTCCTTCGCCTGCACCAAGGCACGATCGTGATCGACGAGACAGTAGGCGTTGAGCGCGCCGTCGCGATCGGCGATCGCGCGCAGGATCGCCTCGGTCGCCTCGACGGGCGACAGCGCGCCCGCCGCGTACGCGGAGACCAGTTCGACCGCGGTCATGGCGGTCGGGTCGGTGGGAAGGTTCTTGTCGGGGTAGCTCATGGATGGGCTCCTTCAGCCGGGCACGTACCCCAGCCTTTTGTCGACCACGTTGTCCAGCGGACGTCCGGCGATCCAGTTGTCGAAGTTCTCGGTGAACGCGTCGACGATCTCGGTGCGCCATCCGATGAAGTCACCGGAGTTGTGCGGGGTGATCCGGACGTTCGGCAGTTCCCACAGGGGATGATCGGCGGGGAGCGGCTCGGGGTCCACCACATCGAGCGCCGCCGCGGCGATCGATCCGGTGCGCAGCGCGGCGACGAGATCGTCGGTCACAACGAGTTCCCCACGACCGACGTTGACAAACCTGGCATGCGGTTTCATCGCGGCGAAGGCGGCGGCATCGAACATGTTCCTGGTCTGCTCGGTGAGCGGGGTGATCGCGACGACATAGTCGGCGCGGGCCAGCTCGGCGTGCAGGTCGGTGGTGATCTCGCCGAAATCGGGATCCGCAGCGCGCTCTCGCCTGCCCACCGCGCGCACGGACATCCCGACCGCGCGCAGCAACCGGGCGATGTGACGTCCGATCGAGCCGGTGCCGACGATCAGCGCCGTCGCCCCCGCGACCCGTTCGGATTCCCGATGCCGCCACTCGTGCCGCTGTTGCAGCAGCAGCGAGCCGGACAGGTCCTTGGCGAAACCGAGAATCTGTCCGAGTACGTATTCGGCGATCGCGGCGTCGAAGACGCCTCGGGTGTTGGTCACCACCACGTCGCTGGCCTGCAGCTCGGGAAACATCGCCGGATCGACGCCGGTCGACCCCATGTGCACCCAGCGCAGACGGTCGGCCGCGTGCCACGCGCCGGGCAGCGCACGCGTCCGGAAGTCGTAGACGAACAAGACCTCCGCTCCGGGCAGTGCGTCCGCCAATCCGGGTGCCTCGGTATACCGGAGGGTGGCGCGGCCTGCTACTCGGTCCATTCGTTCGGCGTCGGGCACACTGTCACTGTGCAGGACGACGACAATCGGGCCCTGTTCCACATTGACACACTAAGATGACATCGTATGATTGTCAACAATCCGATCGTGTTCGGAGGTCGTCCCGGCTGAGCGCGAGAGGGGCCGTAGTGGATCTGAGCTTTCCCGACCTCGAGGGGCCCGTTGCACAACGGGGTATCGGGATCATCGCACCGTTCGACCTCGCCCTCGAACGGGAGCTCTGGCGCTGGGCGCCGCTGGAGGTGAGCCTGCACCTGGCCCGCACCCCCTACGAGCCGGTCCCGGTGTCGCTGGAGATGGCCGAATTGGTTTCCGACGCCGCGCATCTCACCGCCGCCACCCGAAACGTCATGCACGTGGAGCCGGAAGTCGTCGCCTATCTGTGCACGTCGGGCAGTTTCATCAAGGGCCTCGCCTACGAGAAGTCGCTGCGCGACACCATCTGCCGGGCCGGGGCGCAGGACGCGGTCACCACCTCCGGCGCGCTGCTGGAAGCGATCCGTCATCTCGACCTCACCCGGATCTCGGTGCTCACCCCCTATGACGAGATCCTGACCCACCGGCTGCACGAGTTCCTCGCCGAAGCAGGATGCTCGGTGGTGCGTTCCGACCATCTCGGGCTCGGCGGCGGCATCTGGAAGGTCAGCTACCGCACGATCGCCGAACGCATCGTCGGCGCCGACGATTCCGACGCTCAGGCCGTCTTCGTCAGCTGTACCAACCTGCCGACCTACGACGTGATAGAGCCGCTGGAGCAGGCCCTCGGCAAGCCGGTGCTCACCGCCAACCAGCTGACCATGTGGGCATGCCTCGGCCGGATGAAGCTCCCGATGATGGGCCCGGGCAAATGGCTGCTCAACGTTTTCTGAAGGAAGAACTCCGAAGGAAGAACATCGCATGCACGCACCTACCGTCGGTTTCATCTACCCCGACCACGCGGCCGAGGACGACTACCCGCTCGCGGCGGCGGCCCTCGGCGCGCACCTGCCCGTAGCCCACATCTACGGCACCGATCTGCACGCCGTCCCCGAACTGCTGGAACTGGGCAGCCCGGAGAAATTGCGCCTCGGCGCCTCGCTGCTCGCCCGGCACCGCCCCGACGCGATCGTCTGGGCCTGCACGTCCGGCAGCTTCGTCTACGGACCCGCGGGCGCGCGCGACCAGGTGCGCGCGCTGGCCGAGGTCGCGGGCGTGCCGGCGACCAGCACCAGCATCGCGTTCGCCGACGCCGTGCACGCACTCGGATTGCGTACCGTCGCCGTCGCCGCCAGCTACCCCGACGAGGTCGCCCGGCTGTTCGTGGAGTTCCTCGCCGACGCGGACATCGACGTCGTCTCGATGTCCAGCGCGGGGATCGACACCGCGGCCGAGGTCGGCACCCTCACCCCGGCCCAGGTACTGCGGCTGGCGGCGGACAACGATCATCCCGGCGCGGAAGCGCTGCTCATCCCCGACACCGCGATGCACACCCTCGCGGTGCTGCCGGACCTGGAGGCTACGCTGGGCAAACCGGTGCTGACGGCCAATCAGGTCACGATCTGGGCGGGCCTGCGGCTGGCCGGCGCCGAGCCGGTCGTCGCCGGACTCGGCACCTTGTTCGCGGAAAGGCACATCGATGTCCGTCGTTGATTTCGAGCCGGTGAACCGGCAGTCGACCGCGGAGATGATCGCCGATCGACTCCGCGAGGCGATCATGCGCGGCAGTCTCGCGCCCGGATCGCAGCTCGGGGAAGCCGACCTCGCCGCGCGGTTCGCGGTCTCGCGCGGACCGGTACGCGAGGCGATGCAGCGCTTGGTGTCCGAGGGTCTGCTGCACAGCATCCGGCACCGCGGCATCTTCGTCATCGAACTGAGCCTCGACGATGTCGTCGACATCTACCGCGCCAGGACTGCGTTGGAAGGCGGCGCGCTGGAACTGATCCTGGACGGCCGCCGCCCGATCGCCTACGAGGCGCTCGGCCCCAGTGTCGAGGAGATGGTCGCGTGCGCCGAACGCGGCGACGCGGTGGGAGTATCGGAAGCCGACCAGGCCTTCCACGAGGCGCTGGTGGAGAGCGCGGCCAGTCCGCGGCTGGTACGGGCGGCCCGCACCCTGCTGATCGAGACGCGGATGTGCCTCGGCGCTTTGCAGACCACCTACCCGGACCTACGGGACCAGGCTCTCGAACACGTCGGCTTGCGCGAAGCGATCGCCACGGCCGAGCCCGAGCACGCCCGCGCGTTGCTCGTCGAGCACATGGACGACGCCGTGCAGCGCCTGCGCCACCAGATCGGCGGCTAGACCTGGGCACTCCATCGGGGACCAGTTCGATGACGCGAGCCCTGGGCAGTTCGCGTAGCTACCGGGACAGGAAGTCCAGCAGCGCACGGAATTCCGGCAGCGAGAGATAGCCGTCGCCATCGGTGTCGGCGGCGGCCAGCAACGCATCGGCCGGTTCGTCGATACGGCCCGCGCCGCAGTGACGGATCAGCGATTCGAGTTCCTCGACGGAGATGCGGCCGTCGCCGTTGACGTCGAACACCGCGAAGGCGGCGTCGGCGTCGGTCACTTCGATGCGTCCGCCCACCAGGGCGGCGTCGAATTCGGCTCGCGAGACCAGGAAGTCGCCATTGGTGTCGGCGGCCGCGACCAGCCGTTCCACCGCCGCCTCGTCGACCTCCAGGCCGAGCGCCCGGATACCCGCGGTGATGTCCTGCACCGACACGAGCCCGTCCCCGTCACGGTCCCACAGCTGGAACGTGTCCACCGGTCCATCACTCATGCTCGCTACCTTCGCCACCACTACCCGACCACAGCCGCCGCCACGACGACGACGCTCCCTACTGTACGGATTGCCTTGCGAGCGCGCGGGGCTCACGCCGCGTGGCATGGCACGGCACAGGCCCTTCCGTAGTCGCTCCTGCGTTCCCCGAGGCCACGACTGTGCTGCAGTGTGCCCCGTCCCGATCCGCCGGACACCTCCACGTGAGCGCCACGGAACGCCCGGCGACGCGAATCGCGTTTCCGCAGTGGGGTCGCCGCGCACCAACGGTGTGACTCAGTCCGCGGCGAGCGCACGGCGCCGCTTCTCGTCGGTGTCGGCGAGCCAGAAGTAGACCGGGGGAAGCACGAGTTCGACTGCGGTCAGAACAATCTGGAACCAGTGCGGCCAGCCGTGCACGGCGACCGAGATGAAGCGGGCCACCGCGCCGAGCAGGAAGACCCCGGCCAGCAGGCGCACCGCCGCCGCCGGTATCGGTGACTGCCGCACGGCCCAGATCCACGCGAGGCCGTACCCGACGAAGATCGCGCCGAAGAACCGGCTCTGGCTGTCGGCGGTCACTCCGGCCGAACCCATGTCGGGCACCGAGTCGACCCCGAGTGCCATATGCAGGATTCCGATCGCCACGCAGGCGACGCCCATCACCATGGACAGCCCTCTGAGCGCACTGGACATACATGCCTCCCCGGATGTACGCGGATGTTCGGCGGGCGCACCGGGACATCGGTCGCCGCCACTTAGTAGACGTTCGTCTACTTAGACCCTACGACGTGTAGTAGACACGCGTCAACTAAGCTCACGAGGTGACCCGCCGCCGCCTGCCCCCGGACGAGCGCCGCCGCGTGCTCCTCGACGCAGGCGCGAAGCTGTTCGCCGACCAGCCCTATGACGCGGTGCTCATGGAGGACGTCGCCGCCGAGGCCGGCGTGTCCCGCGCCCTGCTCTACCGCCACTTCCCGAGTAAGCGTGACTTGTTCGCGGCCATCTACCAGCTCGCTTCCGAGCAACTGCTGGTCGCGACCACGTTCGACGCCGAAGCACCCTTGGCCGATCAGCTCGCCGCTGGACTGGACACGCACTTCGACTACTTCGAGGCCAACGCCAACAGCGTGCTCGCGGCCAACCGCGTGCTGGCCGCCGACCCCACGATCCAGGCGATCATCGCGGGCGAACTCGGCGAACTGCGCGAACGCGTGCTCGACGCACTGCGACTGGAGGGGCCGCCGCGCGCCACCGTCTCGGCCATCCTGATGAGCTGGCTGACCTTCGTGCGCGTGCTCACCGTCGACTGGCTGGAGCACGGCGCACCGACCCGTGCCCAGATGCGCGAGATCTCACTCGGCGCGCTGCTCGGCGCCTTGCGTCCGGTCATCGACATCGAAGGTGATATCGCGGAAAGACCGTGAGAGCACCGATGCGCGTCGTGCAACGCGGCCCGGCCTTGTCCGATCGGCCCCTTGCCGAATGAGCACCCGGCTCGACCCGAGCGGGCACCTTCGCACGGAATCCGGGCAACGACCGGCAGCACAGAGGCATCCCACGGCCGTGACCAGCGGGATGCTGCGGCGGGCCGAAACCGTCGGACGGAGAGCGCTGCCGAGTCGAGTGGTTCGGCCCGGCTCTCGAATCCTCGTCCGCCCGTATCCGGTCGGAGCCGGAAACCGCGGCCCTTACAGATTCGCGGGGCGCACCACCATGACCGATGCCGCCCGCTTGCCGCTTTCCCTCACCAATGCGATCGCACGCCCTTCGGCGTCGATTGCCCCGTACACCCCGGCTATCCCGGCGGGCTCGAGCCAGCGGCCGTTGCGCAGGTCGTCGGCTTGCTTGTCGTCGATGTCCCGGAGCGGAAACGCGGTTCGGACCGCGGCGTCCATGTCGAGGCTCAGCGGCGGCACACCCGACTCCGCGGCGGCGGCCAGATCGTCCAGGGTGCGGGCGTGCTCGAGCGTGAAGGGGCCGACCCTGGTACGACGCAAGGCGGTCAAGTGGCCGCCGACGCCGAGCGCGGCGCCGAGATCCCTGGCCAGCGCCCGCACATAGGTGCCCGACGAGCACTCGACCACCACGTCCAGGTCGGTGAATTCACCGACGTCGCGCCGGGCGAGCACGTCGAACCGCGACACCGTGACCGGGCGGGCGGCCAATTGCACCTCTTCGCCCGCGCGGTGGCGGGCATAGGCACGCTCACCCTGGACCTTGATCGCGCTCACGGTGGCAGGCACCTGATCGATGTCGCCGGTCAATTCGACTGTGCGCGCGGCGATGTCGTCATCGGTGAGGTGCCCGGCCGGAGTCGTCGTGAGCACCTCGCCCTCGGCGTCGTCGGTGCTGGTGGCCTGTCCGAGCCGGACGGTCGCGGTGTACGCCTTGGTCGTCAAGGTGAGCAGTCCGAGCAGTTTGGTCGCGCGCTCCACGCCGAGCACCAGCACACCGGTTGCCATCGGGTCGAGGGTGCCCGCATGGCCGACCTTCTTGGTGTGCAGCAGCTTCCGGCATTTCGCGACGACGTCGTGGCTGGTCCAGCCGCCGGCCTTGTCGACGACGAGCAGCCCGCCGAGTCCGTCCATCAGACGTGCGCGATCGCGGTCAGGATGTACCCGTCGGTGATCAGCCAACGGCCCTCGAACGACAGCAGCGGCGTCCCGCCGTCGATGGTGTTCCCCGGCACCAGCAATTCGGTATGGAAGCTGCCGTGCCCGGAACCGGCGGCGCTGTCCTCGATCTCGAACGTGATGTGCGCGTCCTCGAAGCCCAACCAGCGCATCGTGAGCGGGAACCACGCCTTGTAGGTGGCCTCTTTGGCGCAGAACAGCAACCGGTCCAGGTGCAGCGGGGAATCGGTGGTCTTCAGCCATTCTCGTTCCGGCGGCAGGCTGACCGAGTCCAGGACGCCGTCGGGCAGGGTGGCGTGTGGCTCGGCATCGATGCCGACGGAACGAAACCGCAGCTTGTGCGCCAGCGCGGCGGCCTGATATCCGTCGCAGTGGGTCAGGCTGCCCACGACGCCGCGCGGCCACACCGGAACTCCGCGCTCGCCTTTGCCGATAGCCACCGGCTGCTCGCCGAGCTGCGTCAGCGCCAGCCGAGCGCAGTGCCGCGCGCCGATGAAGTCCCGGCGCCGCTTCTCCACCGACTTGGCGATGAGATGCTCCTCGGCGGGATGCGGCCGCAGATCCTCGGGGTACGCCCGCAGCTCGGCCGAGGCCACACCCGCAGGCAGAATGTTCTCGATCATCACCGACGAGCGTAGTCGAGCCGCACCCGGTGGGATCGCAGCGCCGTGCCCCGCGCATGGCCACGGCCGCACCGATATGCAGCGGGCAGTGGGAGTCCTACGCCAGCCCGCGCCGCTGCTGCGCCTTACTGCGCATCTCCGCGGCGGCGGCTTCCATCTCCGGCGTCAGCTGGAAGTGCCCGCCCCACTTGTTCAGCGTGCCCGGCGGATACTGCGGGGTCGGCAGGATCTGGCGCAGCAATCGCTCCGGCAGGCCGCGGCGCTGCCATTCGCGCGGGTAACCGAGCGAGACCTCCTCGAACCGGACACCGTCGTAGTGCGAGGTACGCGGGATGTGCAGGTGACCGTAGACCGAGCAGACCACGTTGTAGCGGGTGTGCCAGTCGGCGGTCAGCTCGGTACCGCACCACAGCGCGAACTCCGGGTAGAACAACACGTCGGTCGGCTGCCGCACCAGCGGGAAGTGGTTGATCAGGACGAGGGGGGTATCGGGTGCGAGCGCGTCGAGTTTGCGCTTGGTCACCTGCACCCGGGCATGACACCACGCGTCCCTGGTCAGGTACGGCTCCGGCGAGAGCAGGAACTCGTCGGTGGCCACCACGTTGCGCTCCCGGGCGATGGCCAGCCCCTCCGCCTTGGTCGTGGCTCCCTCCGGCAGGAACGAATAGTCGTACAGCAGGAACATCGGCGCCAGCGTGACCGCTCCGCCGTGCTCCTCCGCGCCCGCGCCCTGCCACACCGGGAAGGGATCCTCCGGCGTCAGGACGTCCAGATCACGGCAGATCGACACCAAGTAGTCGTAGCGCGCTACCCCGGCCATCTGCACCGGGTCCTTCGCCGTCGTCCACAACTCGTGGTTGCCCGGCACCCAGATGACCTTGGCGAACCGGCCGCGCAGCAGCTCCAGCGCCCACCGGATGTCCTCGGTCTTCTCGCCCACGTCGCCGGCCACGATGAGCCAGTCCTCCGGCGAGTCCGCCCTGATCTGCTCGACAACCGGCCGATTCCCCTGGTGCCCGACGTGAATGTCGCTCACCGCCATCAACTTGGGTATCACCACACCTACCTTGGCACATCCATCCGGATTCACGCGCACCGGCCGCGCCGGGTGTCGGTCACCTCGGCATCTCGGCGCCGGCCAGGGCCCACCGGCCCGACCGCGCCCGCCACGCGACGGCGACCAGCCGCATCATCATGAACGCGGCGAGGCCGGACCAGATTCCGGCCACGCCCCAGTCGAAGGCCAGCGACAACCAGATGGCGGGCAGGAAGCCGAGCAACGCGGCGCCGAGCGTGGTGGTGCGCAGATACGCCGCGTCACCCGCGCCGAGCAGCACACCGTCGAGGGCGAAGACGATCCCGGCCACCGGAATGAGCGCAACGAAGAACCACCACACCACGTGGGTGCGCTCGAGCACGCCGGGGTCGTCGGTGAACAGCACCGGGATCGCCACCGCTCCCGCCGCGAAACAGGCGGCTAGCCCGAGGCTGAAGATCTCCGACCAGCGGGTCACGCGCCGCGCGATCCCGCGCGCGCCGGTGACGTCGCCCGCGCCCAGCGCGGCGCCGGTGAGCGTCTGGGCGGCGATGGCCAACGCGTCCAGTGCCAGCGCCAGGAAGTTCCACAGCTGCAGCACCAGCTGGTGGGCCGCCACCGACGCGGCGCCGAACCGTGCGGCGACCGCCGCCGCCGAGACGAAGCACGCCTGGAAGGCGAAGCTGCGGACGATCAGGTCGCGACCGAGCACGAGTTGCGCCCGCATGACCGACCAGCTCGGGGCGAGGGAGACCCCCTCGTGAATCAGCGCGTGCAGGAACAGGACCGCGGTGACGATCTGACCCGCCACATTCGCCACCGCCGAGCCGGGCAGACCCAGGTGCGGGGCACCGAGAAGTCCGTGCACCAGAATCGGGCAAAGGATGCCCGACACCGCCAGCCCCGCGACCACATAGACCAGCGGCCTGCGCGTCTCCTGGATGCCACGCAGCCATCCGTTGCCCGCCATGGAGATCAGGATCAGCGGTACGCCCAGCAGCGCGATCCGCACCCAGCCCAGCGCTTCCTCCGCGATGTCGCCCCCGCCGGCGATGGCGCTGGTCACCGGCACGGCGCACACTTGGACCAGCAGCAGGATCGCGGCGCCGACAGCGATGGCGATCCAGGTGGCCTGCACGCCTTCGGCGACGGCTCCCCGGTGGTCGCCCGCGCCATGACGACGCGCCGAACGCGCGGTGGTGCCATAGGACAGGAAGGTGAGCTGCGAACTCGTCTGCGCCAGGATCAACCCGCCGACGGCCAGCCCGGCCAGCGCGAGCGCCCCGAGCCTGCCGACCACGGCCAGGTCGAACAGCAGGTAGATCGGTTCGGCGACCAGCACGCCGAGGGTCGGCAACGCGAGGCCGAGAATGCGTTTGGGACCGGCAGCGGCGGCACGGTCCAGATCGGCCGGGCGTGCGACCGGACCGGTGACCTCCGCGCCACCGGGACTCTTCGCGTTCACCAGCACCTCCCCTGCTCGGCCCGCGCCGAGTCCGCCGTCGCGCCGATCGTGGTCCCTCCCTGGCACGACCCACCGACAAACGCCGCGCGCGTCACCGGCCGCACCGTCACCGGCCGTGCCGACTTTCGAACGACGTCTTCAGAACTGCGCGGCCAAACCGAATCGCTTTCGCGCGGCGGCGTCTCGGCCGACCGCGACGCTGATGGCCGCGCCTTCCGGTGAACAACCGCGATCACGTCGGCACAGCCGAGGCCCGGAGGCCACCGGAACCGAGCGAAACGACCATCGGACGACCCAGCGATCGGAACCGAAACCGACTCCGGCCGTGCGAGGTTCGACACCCCCGGTCACCCGAGCGCGGCCAGCAGCGCACCGACCAAATCGTCGGGCGCGCCGTAGGCGGTGTAGCCGGCGGCGAAGCGGTGGCCGCCGCCGCCCAACCCTGTCGCCACCTCCGCTACGTCGACCCCGTCACCGGCGCACGATCCGCTGTCGCGCGAACGCAGCGACACTGTCCATCGATCCGGCACGACGCGAGATTGCTTGAATACCGCGGCGATTCCCGCCTCGGCGGTCGTACGCACGATATCGATCACGCTCTCGATCTCCTCCGACCGCACGTCATCGATGTCGTCGCGACGCACGAACGCGTACACCAGCCCCACACCACCACGGACCTCCGGAACCAGCTGCGCTGTCCCGAGCACCCGTGACAACATGGGCAGCCACCCGAACGGGTGGGTATCCATCAACGTGCGCGCGATCTCTGCGCCATCGATCCCGGTGGCCAGCAGCCGCTCCGCCAATTCGTGGGTACCCTGCCGCACCCACCGGAAGGAGCCGGTGTCGGTGACCAGTCCGGCGTAGAGGCAGTGCGCCACGTCCGCATCGATCGGCATGCCCCACGCGTCGAGCAACCGCGCGATCACGCTCGTGGTGGATTCGGCGGCGGGATCGACGAGGTTGATCGCGCCGAAGCGCGTGTTCGACCGATGGTGATCGATCACCATTGTCGTTGCGGCGCCGGGCAATCGGTCGGCGAGCGCGCCGAGCCTGCCTGCGCTGCCGCAGTCGACCGTGACGAGCAGATCGACCTCGGCACGCACGTCGGCGGGCGCCACCAGATGCCGCACGCCGGGCAGCGACCGCATCGATACGGGCAACTCCGCCGGTTCGGCGAACGACACCTGCACCGGGATCCCGCGCCGGTGCAGGACCAGCGCCAGCGCGAGACCACTTCCAATGGTGTCCGCATCGGGCTGCACATGGCAGACGATGGTCACCGAGCGCGCGGCGTCCAGCGCCGCCACGGCCGCGTCCAAACCGGCCGTTTCCCGCATCGTCGTCATCGACTACCGCATGTCACTCGTCGCCGTCGCGTTCGACCTTGTAGGGGTCGGCGTCGCCCGCGTGCCTGGCGGTTGCGGCCACCTTGGCGACCGCGTCGTCCGCGGCCCGCGCCTTGGCGAGCAGTTCCTCCATCTGCCGTGCCGCGTCGGGCACGGTGTCCAGTACGAATGCCAGCGTGGGGGTGAACTTCACCCCGGTTCCCGCGCCCACCTTGGAACGCAGGACGCCCTTGGCCTTCTCCAGTCCGGCCGCCGCACCCTCGTAATCCGGTTCGGCGTCGAGGGTTTCGCCCATCACGGTGTAGTACACCGTCGCCTCCCGGAGATCGCCGGTGACCTTGGCGTCGGTGACGGTCACGAAACGCAGCCGCGGGTCCTTCACCTCGTATTCGATCGCGGTCGCGACGATCGAGGAGATCCGCTTGGCGAGTCGGCGTGCCCTGGCTTGGTCCACCATGGCCGTTTCCTCCTCACTATCAACTCTGTTCGGTGGCGGTCGTCGCGTGGCTCGGTGCCGCCACCCGAGCTCCGTCGCTGCGCCGCGGTCAATCCTCGGGACCGAAGATTCGGCGGCGCACCGCCAGCAACTGTAACTCCGGACGGGCCGCGACGTGCCGTTCACATCTGTCCAGCACCTCGGTCAGGTGATCCATGCCCGCACTGACCATGGCCACGCCCAGCAGCGAGCGACGGTATAGATCGTGTTCCCCACCTTCGGCGGCACTCACACCGAAACGCTGCAATTCGGCCAGAATCGGCCGGATCACCGAGCGCTTCTGTTTCAGCGAATGCACGTCGCCGAGCAGCAGGTCGAACTCCAGTGCACCCAGGTACACCCATACCCTCCCCAAGTCAGGAAGACCGGCCGGACGCCGCGCACTTCGCGCGGCGTCCGGCCTCGTCTCGGTCTATCAGTCGCGCGGCTTCTCGCGCAGCTCGTAGGCCTCGATGATGTCGCCTTCCTTGATGTCGGAGTAGGTGACCGTCATACCGCACTCGTAGCCGTCGCGGACCTCGGTGACGTCGTCCTTCTCCCGGCGCAGCGACGAGATCGTCATCGTCTCGGCGATCACCACGTTGTCCCGGAGCAGGCGCGCCTTGGCGTTGCGCTTGACCGAACCCGACGTGACCATACAACCGGCGATGTTGCCGATCTTCGACGAACGGAAGATCGCCCTGATCTCGGCGCGCCCCAGCTCGACCTCTTCGTAGATCGGCTTGAGCATGCCCTTGAGGGCCTTCTCGATCTCGTCGATGGCCTGGTAGATCACCGAGTAGTACCGGATGTCGACGCCCTCGCGGTTGGCCAGCTCGGTGGCCTTGCCCTCGGCGCGGACGTTGAATCCGATGATGATCGCGTTCGACGCCGACGCCAGGTTGACGTTGGTCTCGGTGACGCCACCGACGCCGCGGTCGATCACCCGCAGTCGTACCTCGTCGCCCACCTGGATCCCGAGCAGCGCCTCTTCGAGGGCCTCGACCGTACCGGAGTTGTCGCCCTTGAGGATCAGGTTCAGCTCGCTGGTTTCCTTCAGCGCGGCATCCAGATCTTCCAGGCTGATCCGCTTGCGGCTGCGTGCGGCCAGCGCGTTGCGCTTGCGCGCGTTGCGCCGGTCGGCGATCTGCCGAGCGATCCGGTCCTCGTCGACCACGAGCAGGTTGTCACCGGCGCCCGGCACCGACGTGAAGCCGACGACCTGGACCGGCCGCGACGGCAACGCCGCCTCGACGTCCTCGCCGTGCTCGTCGACCATCCGGCGCACTCGGCCGTAGGCGTCTCCCGCCACGATCGAGTCGCCGACCCGCAGGGTGCCGCGCTGGATGAGCACGGTCGCCACCGGGCCCCGGCCGCGGTCGAGGTGCGCCTCGATAGCCACACCCTGCGCATCCATGTCCGGGTTCGCCCGCAGGTCCAGCGCCGCGTCCGCGGTCAGCAGGACCGCCTCGAGCAGCGCGTCGATGTTGATGTTCTGCCTGGCAGAGATATCGACGAACATGGTCTCGCCGCCGTATTCCTCAGCGACCAGGCCGTACTCGGTGAGCTGCTGACGAACCTTCTGCGGGTTCGCGCCTTCCTTGTCGATCTTGTTGACCGCCACGACGATCGGCACGTCGGCCGCCTGCGCGTGGTTGATCGCCTCCACCGTCTGCGGCATGACGCCGTCGTCGGCGGCGACCACCAGGATCGCGATGTCGGTCGCCTTCGCACCGCGGGCACGCATGGCGGTGAACGCCTCGTGACCGGGGGTGTCGATGAAGGTGATCAACCGGTCCTCGTCGCCGAGGTGGGTGAGCACCTGGTAGGCGCCGATGTGCTGGGTGATGCCACCGGCCTCGCCCTCGCGGACGTTGGCCTTGCGAATGGTGTCCAGCAGTCGGGTCTTACCGTGGTCTACGTGACCCATGACGGTCACCACCGGAGGACGCTGTTCGAGGTCTTCCTCGCCGCCCTCGTCCTCGCCGTAGGTGAGGTCGAACGACTCGAGCAGCTCGCGGTCCTCGTCCTCGGGGCTGACCACGTGGACGACGTAGTTCATCTCGCTGCCGAGCAGCTCGAGCGTCTCGTCGTTCACCGACTGGGTCGCGGTGACCATCTCACCGAGGTTGAACAGGGCCTGTACCAGCGCGGCCGGGTTCGCGTCGATCTTCTCCGCGAAGTCCGACAGCGAGGCGCCGCGGGCGAGCCGGATGATCTCGCCGTTGCCGCGCGGCAGCCGCACGCCGCCGACGGCGGGCGCCTGCATCGAGTCGTACTCTTGCCGCTTCTGCCGCTTCGATTTGCGACCACGCCGAGGCGCGCCACCGGGACGGCCGAACGCGCCGGCCGCGCCACCGCGGCCACCGGGACCACCCGGGCGACCGCCGCCACCGCCACCGCCACCGGGACGACCGCGGAAGCCACCGGCCGCACCGCCACCGGCGCCGGGCGCACCGGTACCCGCACCGGGAGCGCCACCGCCACCGCGGTAGCCACCGCCGCCGCCACCGGGACGACCCGCACCGGCGCCGCCGGGACGGCCG
>NZ_BDCK01000025.1 GCF_001613465.1 Nocardia niwae NBRC 108934 = DSM 45340
ACTGGAGACTCGCGTCCCGGTCCGGACGATCTTCGAGGCCGCGACCGTGGCCGGACTGGCGATCAAGGTGGAACGCGGCTTCGGGGAACGCAAGCGCGCCCCGCTGATCGCCGGGCCTCGCCCCGAGCGCATCCCGCTGTCGTTCGCGCAGCAGCGCATGTGGTTCCTCAACCAGTTCGACACCTCCGCTTCGGTCTACAACATCCCGGCCGCGATCCGCTTGTCCGGCGACCTTGATGCGGCCGCGTTGCGGCAGGCCGTCGCGGATCTGGTGGCGCGGCACGAGATCCTGCGCACGGTCTACCCGCAGACAGCCGACGGCCCGGTTCAGCGAGTGCTCGCTCCGCACGAGGTCCCGGTGGATCTGAACCCCGCGCAGATCGGCGACGAGCACGTCGCCGACGAGGCGCAGCGCATCGTCGCCGCCGGCTTCGACGTGACCACCGAGGTGCCGTTCCGCACCCGGCTGTTCCAGCTCGCGGCCGGCGAATACGTGCTGGTCTTCGTCGCGCACCACATCAGCGCCGACGGCTGGTCGATGGGCCCGCTGACGAGGGATTTGATGCGGGCCTACGTGGCGCGCAGCGGCGGCGCCGAGCCGTCCTGGGCGCCGCTTCCCATCCAGTACGCCGACTACGCGCTGTGGCAGCGCGACGTGCTCGGCGCCGACGACGATCCCGAGTCGCTCGCGGGCGCGCAACTGGCCTACTGGACCACCGAGCTCGCCGACCTGCCCGACGAGCTGAACCTGCCCGCCGACCGGCCGCGCCCGCCCGCGCAGTCCTTCGCGGGCGGCCGAACCGATTTCGTCGTCGACGCCGACGTGCACGCCGCACTGGCCGACCTCGCGCGGCAGCACAGCGCCACGCTGTTCATGGTGGTGCACACCGCGTTCGCGGTCTTCGTGTCGCGCTTGTCCGGCACCGACGACATCGCCGTCGGCACGCCCGTCGCCGGCCGCGGCGAAGCCGAACTCGACGATCTGATCGGCATGTTCGTCAACACGCTGGTGCTACGCACCCGGGTCGCGCCCGGACTCGCTTTCACCGAACTCTTGGCCCGTACGCGGGAAACGGACCTACGCGCCTTCGCCAACGCCGACATCCCGTTCGAGCGGCTGGTCGAGGTACTCGACCCAGAACGCTCGGCCGCTCGCCACCCGCTGTTCCAGGTGGCGCTGTCCTTCGAGAATCTGGCCGCCATCAGCTTCGAACTACCCGGACTGAGCTGCACCGCGCTCGACCCGGCCACCGACACCGCGAAGTTCGATCTGCTGTTGACCCTGCGCGAGCAGCGCACCGCCGCCGGCGCGGAAGCCGGACTCGCCGCCGAATTCACCTACGCCCGTGATCTGTTCGACGAGCAGACCGTGGTCGAGTTCGGCCGCCGGTTCCGCCGCCTGCTGGCCGCGGTCGTCCGGCGCCCCGGCACGGCGGTGGGTGACCTGGAAATCCTGGACGACTCCGAGCGCGCCGACCTGATCGCCCGCACCGGCGCACCCGCCGTGCCGCCGCGCACGCTGCCGGATCTGATGGCCGCCGCCGTCGCCGCGAACCCGACCGGCATCGCCGTGGTCGCGGACGACCGCACCTTCAGTTACACCGAACTCGACACGGCCTCAGCTCAATTGGCGCGTGCGCTGATCGAGCTCGGCGCGGGGCCGGACGTACTGGTCGCCATCGCGCTCCGCCGTTCGGTGGAATCCGTGCTCGCGCTGTGGGCGGTGGCCAAGACCGGGGCGGCGTTCGTCCCGATCGATCCGACCTATCCGGCCGATCGCATCGCGCACATGGTCGCCGATTCCGGCGTGGCACTCGGCGTGACGGTGACCGCCGAGCTGGACAACCTTCCCGTTCTCGCCGGGGGCGCCTGGGTCGCCCTGGACGATCGGGACTTCACCCTCGACGTCGCCGAGCGCTCGGACCAGCCGTTGCGGGCCGGCGAACTACGCGGGCCGCTGCGCGCGAGCAACGCCGCGTACGTGATCTACACATCCGGCTCCACCGGGCTGCCCAAGGGCGTCGTGGTGACCCACGCCGGCCTGGCGAATTTCAGCGCCGAGCAGGTGGAACGCTATCGGCTCGACCGATCCGCCCGCGCCTTGGCGTTCGCGTCGCCGTCGTTCGACGCGTCGATGCTGGAACTGCTGCTCGCGCTCGGCTCCGCGGGCGGGCTCGTGGTGGCGCCGCCGCTCACCTTCGGTGGCGAGGAGCTGGCCGAGCTGATCCGCGCCGAGGGCGTCACGCACGCCTTCCTCACCCCCTCCGTGCTCGCCTCGCTCGACCCGGAAGCGTTGTCCGGGATGCGCGCCATCGTGGCGGGCGGCGAAGCGGTGCCCGCCGATCTGGCGGACAAGTGGACGACCGTGCCGGAGCGCGCCTTCCACAACGGCTACGGGCCCACCGAGACCACCATCATGACCAACATCAGCGACCCGCTGCGGCCCGGTGAACCGGTCACCGTCGGCGGACCGATCCGCGGCACGCGGTCGCTGGTGCTCGACGGCAGGCTGCGTCCGGTGCCCGAAGGCGTCACCGGCGAGCTGTATCTGGGCGGCATCCAGCTGGCGCGCGGCTACCACGCCCGCGCCGCGCTCACCGCCGCTCGGTTCGTGGCCGATCCGTACGGCGCACCCGGCGAGCGCCTCTACCGCACCGGCGACTTGGTGCGCTGGCGCCGGGCCGGGGACGCACCGGTTGTGGAGTACGTGGGCCGCAACGACTTCCAGGTGAAGGTGCGCGGCTTCCGCATCGAGCTCGGCGAGATCGACGCCGCCCTCGCCGCGCAGCCCGAAGTCGGCTTCGCCGTGACCCTCGGACGCCCAACCGGTTCCGGCGCGACCATGCTGGTCTCCTACGTGCTGCCGGCGAAAGACGCCACCGTGGACCAGGCCGTGCTGACCGAGCGGATCGGGCGCACGCTGCCGGAATACATGGTTCCGGCGGCGATCGTCGTGCTCGACGCGCTTCCGCTGACCCCGGTGGGCAAGCTGGATCGCAAGGCGCTGCCCGAGCCGGAGGCGCAGACCCGCGCCTATCGCCCGCCGCGTACCCCGGCCGAACTGGTGATCGCCGAGGTGATCGGCGAGGTGCTCGGCATCGACCGGGTCGGGCTGGACGACGACTTCTTCGCCCTCGGCGGCGACAGCATCGTGTCCATCCAGGTGGTCTCCCGCTCGCGCGCTCGCGGCGTGACCTTCGCCCCGCGGGATGTCTTCGAATGCCGGACCGTCGCCGCGCTGGCCCGCGCCGCCGCGGTGGCGGGCGGCCCCGGTGACGAGGCTGGCGAACTGCCGCTGACGCCGGACGCGGCCCGCATGCTGGACGAGGGCATCGAAGTGCGGGCCATCGCCCTCGACGTCCCCGAGACCTGCCCGGTCGAGACGGTGCACGGTGCGGTGACCGCCGTGCTCGACCAGCACCCGATGCTGTGGGTGCAGCTGCGATACGACGACGACGGCGCGCCGGTGCTGCGCATTCCGCCCGCCGCCGAGCGCACCGGCGAGGCGTTCCGGCGCCTGGACCCGCAGCGCGGCGAAACTTCACTGCCCATCGACGACGTGGTGCAGGCGGTCGCGGCCGCCTTGGACCCCGAGCAGGGCCGCAACATCTATTTCGTGCTCACCGGCGGCCCCGAGGGCCGTTCCACGTTGATCGTCGTGGCCAGCAGCCTCGTGGTCGACGACGTCTCCTGGCGGGCCGTCGTCGATCAGCTCACCGCCCGCTGGAATCGGGCCCGCCACGCCGCGCCCGCGAGCCCCGAGTCCGGCCTCGGCCCGCTCATCCGGGCACTGTCGGCCAAGGCGCACGACCCGGCCACCGTAGCCGAGATGGACTGGTGGCGACGGGCTCTGGGTTCCGTCCCGGAGGGTGCGGGAACCGACGGACGAGACCTGCACGCGCGCAGCCGGGTCTCGCTCACGATCACGGCCGAGGGCGCGGCGGCCGTCGCCGCGGCCGCCGAGGCCTATCACGCCGGGGTGGACGACATCCTGCTCACCGCGCTGGCACTGGCCCTGCAGACCGCCGCGGGGGAGGCGGTCACGCGCGCCATCGGTTCGGTCGTGCGACTTCCGTCCGACGGCCGCGCGGTCACCGGGGCCGACGCGGAGAGCACGGTGGGCGGCTTCGTCACCGAATATCCGTTGCCGCTGCGGTTGACCAGGATCGATATCGAGGACGCCCTGATCGGCGGCCCCGCGGCGGGCACGGCGATCGCGCAGATCAAGGAGCTGCGGCGCGCGGTTCCCTCGCGCGGTGCGGGCTACGGACTGCTGCGCCATCTCAACGCCGCGACCGCCGCCGAACTACGCGGCCTCGGCCGTGGCCGGTTCGCGCTGCGCTACCGGGATCTGCGCCCGGCGCGGGTGCACACCGACATCCCGTCCGACGACCTGCTGCTCGTGCTGACCGTCGACGCCACGGACGAGGGCCTGCTCGCCCGGTTCGACTTCGCCGCCGCCGCGTTCCGCACCGACGACGCGAAAACCTTCGCGCAGCATTGGATTCGCGCGCTCGGCGGCCTGGCCGAACACGGTCTGCGCCCGGACGCGGGTGGTTTCACGCCGTCGGACTTCCCGCTGGTGCGGCTCAAGCAGCCCGACATCGATCGCTTCGCCCGCGCCTACCCGGACCTGTCCGACGCCTGGCCGCTCACGCCGCTGCAATCGGGCATGCTGTTCCACGCCCTGCTCGCCGAGCACTCGGTGGACGTCTACACCACCCAGTTCGTGCTCGATCTCGGCGGCGCGGTGGACGCGCGCCGGATGCGGGCGGCCGCGCAGGCGGTGCTGGACCGGCACGACAATCTGCGGGTCGCTTTCGCCGACGACAGCGAGGGCAAACCCGTGCAGATCGTGCAGGAATCGCTGGAGGTGCCGTGGCGCCTGATCGATCTGTCCCAGCTGGAACCGGGCGCGGCCGAAGCCGAGCTGGACCGGATCAAGGCCGCCGACCTGGCCGACCACTTCGACATGCGGACCGCGCCGCTGCTGCGTTTCGCGCTGATCCGTTCCGCCGCCGCCCGATACCACCTGCTGGTGACCAGCCACCACATCCTCATCGACGGCTGGTCCATGCCGCTGCTGCTGAAGGACCTGCTCACGCTGTACGCGTTCGGCGGCAACTCCCGTCACCTGCCCGCGGTGCGGTCCTACCGGGACTACCTGGCGTGGCTGGTCGCGCAGGACGCGGAGGCGGCCCGTGCCGCGTGGCGCACCGCGCTGGCCGGTGTCACCGAGCCGACGCCGCTGGCGCCGGTCGACCCGGGCCGCGAGATCTCCGCGGGCGTCGGCGAGGTCGGCTTCGAGCTTCCCCCGGCCGACACCACGGCGCTGACCCGGTTCGCGTCGGGTCTCGGCGTCACGGTGAACACCGTGGTGCAAGCGGCCTGGGGTCTGTTGATCGGACGCACCGTCGACCGGGACGACGTGGTCTTCGGCGCCACCGTCTCCGGCCGCCCGCCGCAGCTCGACGGGGTGGAGGCGATGGTCGGCCTGTTCCTCAACGCGATTCCGGTGCGGGTGCGGCTGGAGGCGACCCAGACGCTCAGCGGACTGCTGCGCCAGTTGCAGGCCGAGCAGGCCGCGCTCCTGGATCACCACTACCTGGGGCTGAGCGAGATCCAGGAAACCGTCGGCGTGGAAGGCTTGTTCGACTCGCTCGTGGTGTTCGAGTCGTTCCCGGTGGACCGGGAGGGCCTGGACGAGGCGGGCGCCATCGACGGGATGAACGTCATCGGCGTCGGCGCGGTCAACGGCACCCACTATCCGTTCACGGTGCTGGTGGTGCTGGACAGCCGGTTGCGCGTCTCGGTGAAGTACCTGCGCGACGTCACCGGGGAAGCGGAGGCGCTCGCGCTCGCGCAGCGGCTCTCGGCGCTGATCGGCCGTTTCGTGACCACTCCGCAGGCGCGCGTCGGCGACGTCGACGTGCTCCTGGACGACGAACGCGCCGAACTGGCCGCGCGCAACGCCACCGATGTGCCGGAACTGCTCGACGGCGCGACATTGCCCTCGCTGTTCGACGCGCAGGTGGCGCGGACTCCGGACGCGCCCGCGGTGCGCTTCGGCGACATCACACTCAGCTACGCCGAACTCGACTCGCGCGTCCGGTCCCTGGCGGTCGAACTGATGCGCTGGGGTGTCGGCCCGGAGACGCTGGTGGCCGTGGCCATGCGCCGCGGCATCGACCTGGTGGTCGCGATCTACGCGGTGTTGCGCGCGGGCGGCGGGTACGTCCCGATCGATCCGGACCACCCGGCCGAGCGCAGCGAGTACGTCCTCGACAGCGCCGCGCCGATCTGCGTGCTGACCACCACCGCGGACGCGTTCGACACCGCGACCGGCGTGCCGGTGGTCGCGGTGGACACGCTGTATCTGCCGCCGTTCGAGGGCCCGTGGCCGCAGGAATACGTCCATCCGGACACCGTCGCCTACGTCATCTATACCTCGGGTTCGACCGGTCGTCCCAAGGGCGTGATGATCACCCACCGGCAGATGGTCAACCAGTTCCGCTGGGCGCAGTCGGCCTATCCGCACGACGGCGGCGACGTGGTGCTGCACAAGACGCCGATCACCTTCGACATCTCCGCCTGGGAGTTGTTGTGGCCGTTGCAGACCGGGGCGTCGATCGTCGTCGCCGCGCCCGACGGCCATCGCGACCCGGCCTACCTGGCCCGCCTGATCATCGAGAACGCCGTCACCACGGTGCATTTCGTGCCGTCGATGCTGGAGGCGTTCCTGGACCCGGTGGCAAACCCGGCCGCGGAGTACCCGTCGCTGCGGCGAGTGTTCGCCGCGGGCGAGGCGTTGGCGGGGGAGACGGCGGCGCGTTTCGCCGCGACGGCGCCCGCCGCCGCGCTGGTCAACTGGTACGGCCCCGCCGAAGCCACCGTGGTCACCGACCACCCTGTCCGGGACACCGCCGCGGTGGCGGTGCCGATCGGCCTTCCGGTGGCCAACACCCGCGTGCACGTGCTCGACCGGCAACTGCGGCCGGTGCCTCCGGGCGCTGCGGGCGAGTTGTACGTCGCTGGTGTGCAGGTGGCGCGCGGCTATCTCGGCGCGCCCGCCCTCACCGCAGAGCGTTTTGTCGCGCACGCGGGCGGCACGCGCCTGTATCGCACCGGTGACATCGTGCGCTGGCATGACGGAGCGCTGGAGTACCTTGGTCGCGGCGACTTCCAGGTCAAGCTGCGCGGACAGCGCGTGGAACTCGGGGAGATCGAGGCCGTGCTGACCGGTCATCCGCAGGTGCGGCACGCCGCGGTCTCGGTGGTGCGTGGCGCCACCGGCGACCGGCTGGTCGCCTATGTGGTCGCCATGCCGGGCGCGAGTCTCGACGAGGCCGAACTGCTGCTGCACGCCCGCACCGCGCTGCCGTCGTACATGGTGCCCTCGGCGGTCGTCGCGCTCGCCGAGCTGCCGCTCAACGCCAGCGGCAAACTCGACCGCAAGGCGCTGCCCGAGCCGCGGTTGGTGGCGCGTCCGTACCGCGCGCCCGGCACGCCGCTGGAGCGGACCGTGCTCGAGGTGTTCGACGCGGTGCTCGAGCCCGGCGCCGGACAGCGGGTCGGCATGGACGACGACTTCTTCGACCTGGGCGGCACGTCGCTGGTCGCCACGCGCGCGGTCAGCAGGCTGCGTGCGCTCACCGGCGCCGAAGTGCGGGTGCAGTGGTTCTTCACCGATCCCACCCCGGCGGCGCTGGCCGCCCGCATCCTGGCCGCCCTGGCCGACGACCACGACTACGACCAGGACTCGAACGCGGCGCTCGGCGTGCTGCTGCCGATCCGGACCATGGTGCCGCACGACGTGGCCGCCGCCCAGCCGCTGTTCTGCCTGCACCCGATGTACGGATTGTCCTGGTGCTACGCGGGTCTGGCGCGCTACGTGGCCGCGAGCACGCCGATCTTCGGCCTGCAGTCGCCCGCGCTGACCGAGGACGGCTACCTGCCGCGGTCGCTGGCGGAGATGGCGCATCGCTATGTGGCCGAGATCCGCGCGGTGCAGCCGCACGGGCCCTATCGGCTGCTCGGCTGGTCGCTCGGCGGTGTGCTGGCGCACGCGGTGGCCACCCAGTTGCAGGCGGCGGGGGAGGAGATCGGGCTGCTCACCATGCTCGACAGCCACCCGGACATCGACGTCACCGACTTCCGGGCGGCGATCCGCGAGGCGCTGGCCGAACTCGGCATCGGCGCGGACGCCCTGCTGCCCGGCGACGGCGACGTCCACGACCTGAGCGAGGAGGCGCTGGCCGCGCTGCACGCCACCATCCCGCCGGACATGGCGGTACTCACCCCGGAACGGGTGCGGCGGATCTACCGCAGCGCCGTGCGCTCGGCCGAACTGATCGCCGAGCACCGGCCCGAGGTCTTCCGCGGACGCTTGGACTACTTCAGCGCGGCCGGTCACGACACCGCGGCGGACGGCTGGCAACCCTACGTCGACGGCCGGGTCGACGATCACCCCGTCGGCGTCCCGCACGACCAGATGACCGCGCCCGAAGCGCTGGCGCAGATCGGTCCCAGATTGTCCGAGTTGCTGGATCCCCCGGGATGGGAAGCGACACGGAACATGGGGTGGTCATGATCGAACCGACACCGTTCCGGCATGATGGGCAACGGTGCGGTAACGAAGTCCCCTGTCGTGACGACTACATAGGCCGTATGGTCGGGCGTGTGATGCTGGGCATCCACCCCGGCGCGTGGGGCATGCAGAGCGAATCTCGAGACGAAGCGAAGGTGCGAAATTGATACGTCGACAGAGCCGGCGCGGTGGCCTGCGGGCCGCGGCCGCGATCGCGGCAACCGCGGTGCTCGCGGGAGTGATGACCGGTCTCGGCGCGTCCAGCGCGACAGCTGATCCGATCATCGATTCCAAGAGTCTGCTGGGCAACCCGGTCGCCCCGGACGGTTCGCGTATCACCAAGGCCGAATACAAGGACGCGCGCAGCATCCGCCTGTACGTGTACTCGGCGGCCATGGACGAGAAGGTCATCATCGACGTCCAGCGCCCGGCCGACGCCTCCGTGCCGCGCCCCACGCTGTACCTGCTCAACGGCGCGGGCGGCGGCGAGGACGAAGCCTCGTGGCAGGCGAAGACCGACGCGCTGCAGTTCCTGTCGGACAAGAACGTCAACGTGATCCAGCCGATCGGCGGCAAGTGGAGCTACTACACCGACTGGATCAAGGACGACCCGGTACTCGGCCGCAACAAGTGGAAGACCTTCTTCACCGAGGAGCTGCCCCCGCTGGTGGACGGCGCGCTGGGCACCAACGGCGTGAACGCCATCGCGGGCCTGTCCACCTCGGGCACCACGGTGCTGGCGCTGCCGATCTCCAAGCCGGGCCTGTACAAGGCGGCCGCGGCCTACAGCGGCTGCGCGCAGACCAGTGACCCGGTCGGCTCCGAGTTCGTCAAGCTGACCGTCGAGACCTGGGGCGGCGGCAACACCGACAACATGTGGGGCCCTGAGGGTGGCCCGGAGTGGGTGGCCAACGACCCGTACGTGAACGCCGAGGGGCTGCGTGGGCTCGACCTCTACATCTCCACCGGCAACGGTCTGCCCGGCCAGTACGACACGCTCAACGGCCAGTACGCCCTGCCCGGCGCCTACGGTCTGGCCAACCAGATCATCATCGGCGGCGTGATCGAGGCGGGCACCAACTACTGCACGCACAACCTGCAGAACCGGTTGAACGAGCTGGGCATCCCGGCCACCTACAACTTCCGCAACTCGGGCACCCACTCGTGGGGTTACTGGCGCGACGAGTTCCAGCTGTCGTGGCCTGTGCTCGCGAAGGGGCTCGGCATCTGAGCGTCATCGCGTAGCGCCGGCCGTCCCGGCTGAGTTCCCTCGACCGCCTGGTCGCACCATCGGTGCCACCAGGCGGTCGACTTTTGTGGGGCTTCGTCAACCAAAAGTTCGGGAACCCGTAAAATTCTGTTCGTGGGTATTACGCTGGCCGAGTCGACCAAGTCCGTCACCGGGCGAGCGCGTGCCGCGACGGTGCTGCTCGGTCCGGCGTTCGTCGCGGCCATCGCGTACGTCGATCCCGGCAACGTCGCGTCCAACATCAGCGCGGGTGCCCAATTCGGCTATCTGCTGGTGTGGGTGATCGTCCTGGCCAACGTGATGGCGGGGCTGGTCCAGTTCCTCTCCGCCAAGCTCGGGCTGGTGACCGGCTGGTCGCTGCCGGAGGCGGTGCGAGCGAAGGCGAGCGGCCCGGTGCGGCTGGCGTACTGGGGCCAGGCCGAGACGGTCGCGATGGCCACCGACCTGGCCGAGGTGGTCGGCGGCGCGATCGCGCTGCACCTGCTGTTCGGCCTGCCGATGCTGCTCGGCGGCGTGATCACCGGCGTGGTGTCGATGGGGCTGCTGCTGGTGCAGGACCGCCGCGGGCAGCAACCGTTCGAGCGGGTGATCACCGGGATGCTGGCGATCATCGCGATCGGATTCCTGGCGAGCGTGGTGATCGCGCCGCCGTCTGCCGGAAGCACGGCGGGCGGTCTGCTGCCGCGCTTCCAGGGCACCGAGAGCGTCTTGCTGGCGGCGGCGATGATCGGCGCGACGGTCATGCCGCACGCCGTCTACCTGCATTCGGGCCTCGCCCGCGACCGGCACGGGCATCCGGCGGCGGGGCCGCTGCGCACCCGGCTGCTGCGGATCACCAAGGTCGACGTCGGCTTGGCCATGGTCCTGGCGGGCACGGTGAACCTGGCCATGCTGCTGATGGCGGCCGGCACGCTGCGCGGCCGGAACGTAGAGACCATCGAAGACGCGCACGCCGCGGTCGGCGACGTCCTCGGCCCGGCCGCCGCGCTGCTGCTCGCGATCGGCCTGCTCGCCTCCGGCCTGGCCTCGACGTCGGTCGGCGCCTACGCGGGCGCGATGATCATGCAGGGCCTGCTGCACAAGCGCGTTCCGCTCATCACCCGCAGGCTGATCACGTTGATCCCCGCCATCGCTGTGCTGGCGCTCGGCATCGACCCGACGCGCGCGCTGATCATCTCCCAGGTGGTGCTGTCGTTCGGCATTCCCTTCGCGCTGATTCCCTTGGTGCGCTTCACGAGTGATCGCGCGCTGATGGGCGCGGACGTCAACCACCGCGTGACCACCGCGCTGGCCTGGACGGTCGCCGCGATCATCTCCGTGCTCAACGCCGCGCTGATCTATCTCACCGTCACCGGGCGGTAGCCGGCGGGGTGCGGCGGGCCGTCAGACCCAGTTCTCGATCCAGTACTTCCAGATCCGCGGCGCGTAGGCGTCCAACGGCGGGACCCTGATGTCGGTGCCCGCCAGCGCCGCGCTGGTGTGCCTGCAGTCGAACCAGCAGGCGAATTCGCTGTGCTCCAGCACGTCCAGCGGCACGCCGACCCGGGGCAGCAGCCAGTTCGCGCCGGGGACGCGCAACATCATGTCCAGGGTGCGCTTGGGCATCACTTCCACCAGGTGCGGCGCGCCCGCCTCGTCGGCGAACAGGTTCAGCGCTTCCACCGCGCTCTGCCTGCGCGGATCCACCAGGTGATAGGTCGTCTTGTCCGAACCGGGGCGATGCGCGATGTGATCGAGGGCGCGGGCCACGAAGTCGACCGGCACCATGTTTGTCTCGCCCAGTTTGGGCACCAGCACCGGCAGCAGCCTGGGCAACTGGGCGCCCATGCGCAGCAGGCGGAAGAAGTAGTACGGACCGTCGATCCGATCGATCTCGCCGGTCCGGGAGTGTCCGATCACGATCGACGGCCGGTAGATCCGCCAGCGCACCGACGACTCCCGCACGATCCGCTCGGCCTCGAACTTCGCCCGCTGCGCAGGCGTGGTCAGCGTTTGGCCGTGCTCGAACATGTCCTCGGTGAACAAGCCCGTGCTGCTCCCGGCCACCTCGACGGTCGAGAGGTGGTGCAGCAGATCGACTCCCAGTTCGTCGGCGACGTCGACCAGGTGCCTTGTGCCGCCGCCGCGCTCGGTCAGGTCGTAGCCCGCGGCCAGATGGAAGACGTGCTCGATGGCGCCACGATGCCGGGCCAGCCAGGTCGGGTCGATGCCCAGCCCCGGGGCGCCCAGATCGCCGCGCACCGGACGGACGCGGTCGCCGCCCGCCCATTCCTGCGCGCAGCAGGCGAACCGGTCGGCCGAGGCGTCGCCCGGCCGGACCAGCACATGGATGTCACCCTCGCGTTTCAGCAGCTCGGGGATGAGGAACCGACCGATGAACCCAGTTGCCCCGGTAACCAGGTAAGTCATAGCCGATGAACATAGTCGCCCGTCGGTTGCTGGGTTCCGGCGGGCCGATCAGTCGGCGAAGACGGGCTTGCGCTTGGTGAGCATCGCGGTGGCGCCCTCGACGAAATCGGGGGAGCGCAGCAGCTCGGTCTGTCCCGCCTTCTCGGCGGCCAGGGCCGCGTCCAGCGCGGACAGTGTGGCCTGGTTCAGCGCCTGCTTGGTGAGCTCGAGCGCACGGCGCGGACCGGCGGCGATCTTCTCGACGCCTGCCTCGACCGCGGCATCGAGCTCGCTGTCGGGGACCACCGCGGTGAACAGCCCGGCGGCCGCGGCTTCCCGGGCGGGCAGTCGCTCGCCGAGCAGTGCCATCCGTGCCGCCAGCGGGCGGCCCGCCGCGGCGGCGACCAGCGCGGCCGCGCCGCCGTCGGGCATCAGGCCGATGTTGATGAAGGCCAGTAGCAAGTAGGAGTCCTCGCTGGCGTAGACCAGGTCGGCGGCCAGCGCGATACCGACGCCGACGCCCGCCGCGGCGCCACGGATGCGCACGATCACCGGGACCGGGGCGTCGACGATGGCGCGCACCAGCCGGTTCGCCGCGTCCATCACCATGTCCGAGGTGATGCCCCGCTGCGCCTCGCCCGCGCTCGCGGACAGATCGGCGCCGGTGCAGAAATCGCCGCCCTCGCCGGTGAGTACGATCGCCCGCACCGCACGATCCTCGGCCGCCGCGCGGAAGGCGTCTCCGAGCGCGACCATGGTGTCGTAATCGATGGCGTTCTTCCGCTTGGGGTTGGTGATCGTGAGCCGGAGCACCTTGCCGTCTTGGACCGCGATGAACTTCGCGGCGGCGGGTGCGGCCGGGGCCGCGGAATCGTTGTTGCTCATGTTTGCTCCTAAGCTGCAATTCGGCGGACGCCAGGCCGTGAATAGTGGTTAACTTTGCGAATTGTGGTTAACTTAGGTTCCATTGTCGGGCGCTGTCAACCAGCGCCGCCGGAGAACGGAGAGGTGCATGGTCGCGGATCGCAGCGAGGTCGACCTCGCTCCCGCGCGGCCCGAACCGGGTAGAAGGGCGGGGGCCGAGGGCGCGCCGTCGGTGCGCCGCCGTCCGAAGGACCGCAAGGTCCAGATCATCCGGGCGGCCGCGCGCGCCTTCAGCGAACGCGGGTACTACCCGGTCGGCGTGGACGAGATCGCCGCCGAGGTCGGCATCTCCGGTCCGGCTCTCTACCGGCATTTCACGAACAAGTACGCGTTGCTGGTCGCGGCCGCCGAAGAAGGCGCGCAGCATCTGCTGAACGTCGCCGAGGGGGCCGACGACGCCCGGCTGGACCCGGTGCGGCGCGCGGACGCGCTGATCCGTGCGATCAGCGAGCACACCGTCGAGATCCGCCGCGAGGCCGGACTCTATCGCTGGGAGCGGCGCTATCTCGAGCCCGACGACCGGGTGCGGATCAAGAAGATCTACGACGAGCTGAACAACACCCTCGCTGCCCCGATCGCGCTGCTGCGCCCCGAAGCGCCACCCGCGGACGTGGCGATGCTCGCCGCGGGCGTGCTGAGCGCGATCGCCAGCATCGCCGCGCACCGCACCGCGCTGTCCAGCGCTCGGCTGCTCCCACTGCTGCATCGGGTGTCGTGGGCCGTTGTCCGGACCGACCTGCCGCCCGCCCCGGACGAACCGGATCCCGGCGCACCCGTGCGCGGCATCCCGGTGACCTCCAAGCGGGAACAGCTGCTCACCGAGGCCATCCGGATCTTCGGCAGGCAGGGCTATCACGAGGCGAGCATCGAGGAGATCGGCGCCGCCGTCGGCATCAACGCCTCCAGCGTGTACCGGTACTTCGCGAGCAAGGCCGATCTGCTGGCCGCGGCGTTCCACCGCACCGGCGACCGGCTGGCCATCGCGATCACCGAGGCGCTGGCCGAGGCGACGAGCCGGGCCGACGCCGCGCGGCGGGTCGCCGACCGCTACGCCAAACTGAGTTTCGCCATGCCGGAGATCATGGCCGTGTACTACGCCGAGTTCGGCAATCTGCCGCAGACCGAGCAGCACAAACTGCGCGCCATTCAGCGGCAGAACGTGCTGGAGTGGGCCAACCTGCTGGACGGCGATCCGGTGGAGGCGCGCTTCCGGGTGCACGCCGCCATCAGTCAGGTGATCGATGTGGGCAGGCTGATCCGGTTCGACTCCCGGCCCGCGCAAGTCGCGCGGGTCACCGCGCTCATGGACGCGGTGCTGCTCGACTAGTCGTCTCAGGGGCGGCGGCCGTGCCGGATCCGGAAGATCATCTTGGCCAGCCGCAGGTGACGCGGGTGCCGATCGAACGTGGAGAGGTTCACCGGCGCCTGGTACCGCTTGCGGGTGATGGCCAAGGTGCGGCTGAACTCCCGCAGCCCCTGGTCGCCGTGGCTGTGGCCCTGGCCGTACTCGCCGACGCCACCGAAGGGCAGCGCGGGAATGCCCGCGTAGGCGGTCGAGGAGTTGATGGTCACCACCCCGACACGAAGTTGCTCGGCGAACGCCTCGATCTCGTGCACATCCCGGGTGAACACCGACACCGCGACATCGGTGCCCACCGCGTTGATCCGCTCGGCGGCCTCCTCCATGCTCGCCACCTTGTTCACGATGAGCACCGGGCCGATGCCCTCGCCCGTGATCGCGATGCTCTCCTCCGGCACCTCGGCCAGCACGATCGGCTCGATGTAGGGGTCGCGGATGGAGTCCAGCCCGCCGACCACGGCGCGACCGCCGCGGGCCACCGCGTCGCGCACCTGCCTGCGCACCACGTCGATCTGGGACTCCAGGATCATCGGGCCGTAGGACGCCTTCCGGTCGGCGCCCGGCCGCAGCTTGCGGGCCTGGTCCGCGACCAGGTCCAGGAAGCGGTCGTAGACCGACTGGGCGACGTAGGCCCGCTGGACGCCGGTGGCGTTCTGTCCGGCGTTGGCCATCGCGCCGAACACGGCGGCCTCGGCGGCGTCGTCCAGCTTCGCGTCGACGTGCACGACCATGCTGCCCTTGCCGCTGCGCTCCACGACGACCGGCGTCATGGTCTGCGCGCACACCGAGATCACCTCGCGTGCGCCCGCCTCGGAACCGGCGTACGCGATCTTGTCGACCTTCGCCCGGCACAGCGCGGTGCCGGTGGCTTTGTCCCCGGTGACCACTTGCAGCACCGGCTGGTTCGGCGCGAGCCGCGACCAGCTGTCGGCCAGCCACACGCCCACGCCGGTGGTCAGCTCGTGCGGCTTGAACACCACGGCGTTGCCCGCCGCCATCGCGTAGGCGATCGAGCCCATCGGAGTGAACACCGGGTTGTTCCACGGGCCGAGCACTCCGACGACGCCCAGCGGCAAGTAACCGACCGTGGCCCGCTGGTTGCGGGTGAGCCAGCTGGAACCGATGCGCCGCCGGTCCAGCGTGCGGCTCGCGTTGCGCGCGGCCCAGTCCAGGTTCTCCACCGCGAGCAGAACCTCGATGGCGGCGTCCGCCTCCGGCTTCCCCGTTTCCTCGCACAGCAGAGCCACCAATTCGCCGGAGCGCCGGGCGATCTCGCGCTTCCAGTCCAGCAGCCAACGCTTCCGTCCGGCGAATCCCAGCTCCGCCCACCACTTTTCGGCGGAGCGGGCCGCACGCACCGTGCGGTGCAACTCGCCGGAACTCATCACGGCGTAGTTGCCCACGACCTCACCGGTGCGCGGATCGTAGGACGTCAGCACGTTCGTTCGGCCCGTTCCTCCCGGACGCGCCGCCAACCCTGGCTGCGCGGACTCGGCCATGATCACCTCTCGCAGTGTCGAAACCAACGTGCGGACCGTTGAACAGGCCCACAGCCGCGGACGAGTGAGTGTTTTCCCCCGCAAAGCAGACTATGGTCTGGCGCAGCGGGCCGACAAGGCTCGGCCGCCGGCTCCGGGCCGCACCGGATCGCGCTCACCAGCGCCGATCCCTTGCGTGGTGGACGGGTGGCGAGAAATGTGAGTAAGGACACACCAGGCGCACGCTGGTGCGGGTACCGCGCGCGACGCGAAAGCCCGCGCGATCGGGCCGGTAACATCACGCCGAGCGCGACGGATCACCAATCCGGGCGTGCGCTTGCGCTCGGGCGACCTGGTCGCCGCACCGGTCGATAGTGGAGAGTTGATGCCGAGTTCCAACCAAGCAGATTCGCATGCGAGTGAGCCTGCGGTCCGGGTAGCGGACGTTCGCAAGTCGTTCGGCGATGTGCATGCGCTGCAGGGCGTCAGCTTCGTCGCCGAACGCGCCTCCGTCCTCGGCATCCTCGGGCCCAACGGCGCGGGCAAGACGACCATGGTGAAAGTGCTGTCCACCTTGCTGCGGCCCGACTCGGGCACCGCCGTGGTCGCCGGATACGACGTGCTGCGGGACCCGGCGGGCGTGCGCCGCTCGATCATGATGACCGGTCAGTACGCGGCGCTGGACGAGAACCTCTCCGGCCGGGAGAACCTCGAGCTGTTCGGACGGCTGATGGGTCTGGGCAAGGCCGCGGCCCGCAAGCGCGCTGACACCTTGCTGGAGGAATTCGATCTTGTCAGCGCGGGCCGCCGCGCCGTGCGCCACTATTCGGGCGGCATGCGCCGCCGCGTCGACATCGCCTGCGGTCTGGTGGTGCGTCCCGAGGTGGTGTTCCTGGACGAGCCGACCACCGGTCTGGACCCGCGGAGCAGGCAGGGCGTCTGGGACCTGGTGACCGCGCTGAAGACGCAGGGCATAACGGTGCTGCTCACCACGCAGTACCTGGAGGAAGCCGACGTGCTCAGCGACAACATCATCGTGATCGACAAGGGCACGGTGATCGCCGAGGGCACCGCCGACGAACTCAAGGAGAAGACCGGCGGCAGCTACTGCGAAGTCGTCCCGCTGGATCCGAAGAAGCTGCGCACCGCCGCGTACGCGCTGGGCGACCTCGTTCCGCCCGCGGTGCTGGCCGACCTCGACGGCGGCGACCGGCTGTCCATCCCCGCGCCGGAGGGTGCGGCGACGCTGACCGAGGCGCTGCGCAGGCTCGACAGCGCCGGTGTCGATCTGGCCGACATCGCGCTGCGCCGCCCCTCGCTCGACGACGTGTTCCTGTCCATCACCGGCCACTCGGGCGGGCGCGCGTGACCGCTGCGACAGCTCCGGAGCAGACTCCGGCCGAGGCGACGTTGTTCGCCGAGCTTCCCGCGCCGCGGCTGTCGTCGTTCGCGCAATGGCGCGCGCTGACCGGCCGCATCGTGCGCACCATGGCGACCAAGGGCGAACTGATCGTCGCGATGGTCACGCCGCTGATCTTCACCCTCGGCTTCTACCTGCCGCTGCGCTACGTGATGAAAATCCAAGGCGTCGACTACGCCCAGTACGTCATGCCGATCATCGTGCTGCAGACCATGGCCTTCACCATGATGTCCAACGCGCAGCTGGCCGCGTTCGAGGCCATGACCGGTCTGAGCACCCGTCTGCAGACCATGCCCATCGGCATGCTGGTGCCGTTCACTTCGCGGATCTGCGCCGGCCTGGTCCGTTCGGTCACCTCGCTCACCGCGGCGGTGCTGTTCGGGTACCTGATCGGCTTCCGCTTCGTCGCGGGCGTCGGCCAGGCCGTGCTGTTCTGCGCGTTCTCCCTCGCGGTCGGCACGGTGCTCGCGATCGGCGCCGACGGGCTCGGCAGTCTGACCAAGAGCCCGGAGTCGCTGAGTCAGGCGCTGACCCTGCCGACGCTGATCTTCGGCATGCTCTCCTGCGGGTTCGTGCCGGAACGCAACTTCCCGGAGTGGATTCGCCCGTTCGTGCGCAACCAGCCCATCTCGCAGTTCTCCTTCGCCTTGCGCGACATGGCGGCCGACGGGGTGACCTGGCATGTGCTGTGGGTTCCGCTGGTGTGGTTGATCGGGCTGGCGGCGGCGTTCTTCCCGTTGGCGATCTGGGCGAGTGTGAGGCGGTCATGAGTTCGGTGGAATCGACCGTGGAACGCGTCGACCAAGCGGCCGAGCAGGCCGAGGTCCGAGCGACCGAACCCCTGCCCGTCGTCCGGGCACGGCCGGAAGGCTCACTGGTCACCTGGGTGGCGCAGAGCCTGATCCAGTGCAAGCGGCTGCTGCTGATCTGGGCGCGTGACCCGGCGACGACCATCCAGACCCTGGTCTATCCGGCGCTGACCCTGCTGATGTTCTACATCGTGCTGAACAAGCCCGTGTCCGGAGCCACCGGCATGCCCGCGGTGTACGGCACGGTCCCGCTGCTGACGTTGGTCGCGGCGATGTCCGGTGCGGTCGTCAGCGCCCTCGGCTTCAAGACCGAGAAGATGACCGGGCTGCTCGGCCGGTTCTGGACTATGCCGGTGCACCGTGCGGCCGGTTTCACCGGCCGGCTGCTGGCCGAGGCGATCCGCGTTCTGGTGACGACGGTGTTCGTCGTGGCGGTGGGCCTGCTGCTCGGCTTCCGCTTCGGTCAGGGGCCCCTCGCGGCGGTGGCGCTGATCGGCATTCCGGTGCTGTTCGGCGTCGCGTTCGCCGTTCTGGTCACCGCGCTGGCCACCGTGTCCGAGGGCGTGATGCTGGTGAACATCATCGGCATGGTCAGCACGCTGCTGATGTTCTTCAACTCCGGTTTCGTCCCGGTCTTCGCCTACCCGGTCTGGTTGCAGGACGTGGTGGAGCACCAACCGATGAGCTGCGCCATCGACGCGATGCGCGGATTGTCCTATGGCGGTGCGGTCGCCGACCCGCTGCTCGAGACGCTCGCCTGGACGCTCGGCATCATCGTCGTCTTCGCCTACCCCGCGGTCAGGGGATACCGGCGGGCAGCGGAAACCGGGCCCTAACCGCCCGCGGCGCCGGGTCACCGGACCCGGCGTTCGGCCTCCTCTCGTGGTTCGGCGAAGTCGTAGTCCAGCCAGCGGTTCCGGTTGGTCCACCCGACCAGGTCGTAACGCCAGTGGAACGGCCAGGTGTGCGCCACCGTGTTGAACAGCACCGCGCCCAGAGCGGTGTAGTCGTCGTGCGCGGAGAGCAGGGCGCGCTGACCGCGCGGGGACGCGCTGAAGAACGCGTCGAACATGGCGACGGACTGCTCGGTGGTGAGTCTGCCGAGGCCGTAGAGCCCCCGCATCCGCATCCAATACACCAGTCGCGCCCGCGGCGGCCACAGCGCGGCGATCGGGTCGCCGCCCTGTCGCAGCGCGGTGATCGCGGTGTCCACCAGCGCCAAGGAGTCGGCGACGCTGTACCCCGTGCACGGATGCATCATGCCGCCGCGCGAACCGAACGGGATCGCGCGCGCCTCGCCCTTGCGCGGCGGCGGCTGGTCGAGCGGATAGTGCGCCGCCTCGCTCGGTTCGGCTCCGGTGAGGCGGATGCCGTGCGCGGCGAGGCGCGCGAGCGTGCGCCTGCGCAGTTCGCGCTGTGGCATGCCGCCCCGGAGGCCGAGGCTGGTCTCCTCGAAGATCACCGTGCCGTCGCCGAGCGGCACCGCGTAGAGGAACGACGGCGGCTCGTCCGGGCCCGCGCCGTTCTCCGGTCGCCAGTCCAGCAGCAGTCCCGAGCCTTCGGCGACCATCGGGGCGGCCGTGTCGGCGTCCACGAAGATGCCGTGGGCGCTGGCCGCCCGGCGGCGTCCGAGCGGGGGCAGGCCCCGGGTGTCGAACACCGCCGCCGCCCGATGCACCGTGCCGCCGGCGAGTTCCACCTCGTGCGCGTCCACCCGGGTGGCGCGGCCCGCCACGACGGTGACGTCGTCGAGCGGCAGCGCCGCGCGCAGACCGGGCTTGGACAGCACGCAGTAGGGCCGGTCGATGCGATGTTCGGACTTCGTCCAGACCGTGGGCGCCGGAATGGTGGTGGCTATGGCCGTGGACGGCAGCCATTGCGGCAGCTCGTCCACCCAGCAGGAGAAGGTGGGCGGCCACATCCGGTCCGGGCGCGGGTCTATCGCGATCACCGACAGCCCGGCACGCATGGCGCGGTGCGCGAGCGCCTGCCCGGTGGGGCCGAGCCCGACCACGCACACATCGACTTCCCGGCCCGCGCTGACACCCATAGTGGCATTCAATCCGGTCGGCCGACGCGAGCGCAACTATTCGAAGCGGGCGAGCCCAAGGAATTAGGGTCTCGCTTTTTTCGCCCCATCGGTGGAATTCACGTTTTTCGCGCATGCCCCCAGAATCGGTGGCCCAGCAACTTCAGTCGTGTTTCGGCTCGCGACGCACCATAGCCTGGGCTCGGAACGCGAGGCGTTCCGGGATTCGGGATAAGGGGAGTCATGAGAGGAAGCCACCTCCGCCGGCTGGTGTTGTCGGCGGTCGTCGCCGGTGCCGTCGCATCGGCAATGGTTTCGGTGCGGGCAGCAGCGGCGCCCGCGGAGTCTTCTATCGTCTCCGTGCAGGAACACGATGCGCGGAGCCTGACATTGACGGTGCATTCCGCCGCGATGGATCTCGATATCCCGGTGGAAGTGCAGCGCGCCGCGGACACCAGCGTGCCGCGTCCGGTGCTGTATCTGCTGCTCGGCGCGGCCGGCGGCGTGGACGGCTCCACCTGGGCGACCAAGACCGATGCGATGCAGTTCCTCGCGGACAAGAACGTGCACGCGGTCACGCCGATCGGCGGCATGTTCAGTTATTACGCGGACTGGCAGAAGGACGACGCCAGACTGGGCCGTCAGAAGTGGCGGACCTTCCTGAGCAGCGAACTGCCTCCACTGATCGACTCGTATCTGGGGACCAGCGGGCGCAATGCCCTCGCGGGATTCTCGATGTCGGGGACCACGACCCTCGCGCTCGCCGCGACCACGGGTGACCTGTTCTCCAGCGTGGCCGCCTACAGCGGCTGCGCGCAGACCAGCGATCCGGTCGGCCGCGAATTCGTCCGGCTGACCGTAGAGGAATGGGGTCTCGCCGAGCTGGACAACATGTGGGGGCCCGCGGGCGATCCGCAGTGGGTGGCCAATGATCCCTACGTGCAGGCGGAGGGGCTGCGCGGGAAATCCATTTACATCGCCAGCGGGAATGGCATGCCCGGCGTCTACGACCGGTACGGCGGAAAATACTCGCTGAACGGTCCGTGGGGATTCGCGAATCAGCTCGTCGTCGGCGGGGTGATCGAAGCGGCCACCAATTATTGCTCGCACAACATGAAAACCCGGCTGGACGGCCTCGGCATTCCCGCGCGATACAACTTCCGCCCGGAAGGAACCCATTCCTGGGGTTATTGGGAGGACGCGCTGAAGGATTCGTGGCCGACGCTGACCGCTGGATTGGGAATCTGAACAGCCGGGAATTCGAGATGACTCTTCGCTTCCGGGCCGCGCGTTTCGCCGGCCTCGTGATGGTCGCCGCCGCCGCGGCGTTGCCCCTCGCGCCGAGCGCGGCCGCCGCTCCCGAGACGCCCGCGCTGGACGGCGCCAACGACTGGTCCTGTCGCCCCACGCCGCAACGGCCGGAGCCGGTGGTGCTCGTACACGGCTCTGGTACCGACATCGGCCGCAGCTTCGCCCTGCTCGCGCCCGCCATCCGGGCCGAGGGGCATTGCGTGTTCGCCGCGAATCTCGGTGCCGCGCCGGGCGTCGTCGACGCGGTGAGCGGCCAGAGCGGCTCGAGTTCCACCGGCATCGGGCCGATCGGCGCCGCCTTGCTGGGCCGCGTGGTCTACGGCGTGGCCGACATCGGCCGGATGGCAGGTGAACTCGCCGAGGTCGTACGGTCGGTGCGGGAAACGACGGGGGCGAGCCGGGTGGCGCTGGTCGGCCACTCCACCGGCGGCACCGTGATCCGGCAGTACCTGCGCGCTCGCGGCGGGGAGGCGGTGTCCCAGGTGGTGACCCTCGGAACGCCCTATCGCGGCTCGACCTGGGCCGGATTACGCGGCACCTATCCCGACCTGGCCGCCATCGGCCTCGACGACGCGCAGATCGCGGCCCAGGTCTTCGGAGCCCCGGGGCAGCAGCAGGTGGTCGGGTCATCGCTGCTGAACCGGTTGAACGCGGGAGGCGAGACCGTCCCCGGTCCCCGGTACACGGCCATCGCCTCCCGCGCCGACCGAGTGATCACGCCGCAGGACACCGCCCTGCTCGCCGCCCCCGCCCCCACCGACCGCAACGTCTGGCTGCAGGAGGGCTGCTCAGGCAACGCCGCCGACCACAGCGGCATGCTCGAAGACCCGCGCGCCGCCGCCGCCGTTCTCTCCGCGCTCGCCGGGGATCGACGAGCGTTGCCCTGCTGAGCGCGCCCCGGCCGGACCGAACGCACGAAGATGGAGAACCTCGGTGAGTCTCGGCATTACTTGTAGCGGGCTGCGCCGCGAATTCGCCGGAGTCGCGGTGATCGACGGCGTGACCTTCCGCGCGCCTGCGGGCCGGGTCACCGCGGTGGTCGGACCGAACGGCGCGGGGAAGACGACGCTGTTGTCGATGCTCGCCGGTCAATTGCGGCCGCACCGAGGGTGGCTCCGCGTGGAGGACGCGGATCCGAGCGTCGAACCATGGGTGGTCCGCTCCCGGGTCGGCTGGGTCCCCGACGTGTACGAGGGAAGCATCACCTGGACCGTTGCCGACACCGTGGCGTTCTCGGCGAAGATCGCGGGCCACAGCGGAGACACGGCCGAAGAACTCGTCGACCGGGCACTGCATCTCGTGCGTTTGGCCGACTCCGCCGCCACGCCGGTTCTGCGTCTGTCCCGGAGTGCGAAGAAGTGGCTGAGCGTGGCCAGAGCGCTCGCCGCGGGTACGACGGCGCTCGTCCTGGACAACCCGATGGCCGACTTGGACCACGACGGTCGTCGCTATCTGGCCGGAATGCTGCGAGCGCTCGCGCGCCAGGACATGACCATCGTCGTTTCGGCTTGTCTCACCGACGATCTCGCCGGATGCGCGGAGAGCATCCTGCACATCGATCACGGGCGGCTCGTCGCCGTCGACGCGTCGGCGCCGGCCCCGGTCGATCCGGGCCGGACGGCCTGCGCGGGACCGGACGCGCGCGGCTCGCGGAGGCCGGCTACTTCGGCGTCACCCAGGTCGTGATGTCGGCGTGCACCACCTCGCGGCCGTGCTTGTCGTAGATCGAGACCGGCACCACCACCTCGCGCCCTTCGGTGATGCTCGCGAAATCGGGGATCTCGGCCAGCTCCGCGACGGCGCGCAGGCCGGTCTCGGCCTTGGCCAGATATTGCACGTTCATCGCCTTGGGAATCCACCGGTGCGTCGCGGGTACCGTCGCCTCGCTCAGCATGCCCATCGCGACCTCGGCGAGATTGCACGCCGCGATGGCGTGGAAGGTGCCCAGATGGTTGTGGATGCCGAACCACTTCGGCGAACTCACCTCGCACAACCCTGGTTCGAGCCGGACCACGTTCGGCAGCACGGTGCCGAAGTAGGGCACCCGCGCCACCATCCCGAGCGAGAACAGGGCATGCCCCAGCCGGTTGTCGGGCAGCTTCTTCCAGCCGCGGTAGGTCGCGGTCTCTTTTGCCATACGCGTATCTTACTCAAAAGTAAGTTCCTGGACACCCCACCGATTTGAAGTGACTCGCGGGGGTCGTGCATACTGTTCGGGTTGCCCTGCACCGGGTCATGTCCGTTTCCGCGTGAAACGGGTGGCTGGGCGGGGCGAGCAGTACCCCATCGTGTACCTCGCCGGGCTTCCGGCGTGGGTACGTCCGGGACAGTGTTCCAGACCTGAGATACGTCAGCGATCCGAGGCCGAGGAATGAGCGGACGGGCGACACGCCCGACCGCGTGGACCGGAGAACCATGACAGATGAACAGCGGCGAGGATCGAGCATGGCTCGGTCGTGGTCTCCACCGTGTGGGACGTCTTCGTGTGTTCGGGCTGTGCAAATGAGGGTGGTCCAGAGGACTGGTGTAGCCGGGCTTCGGATCACGAAGGAAAGCGGAGAAAAGGACACTTAGCGTGGCGGGACAAAAGATCCGCATCAGGCTCAAGGCCTATGACCACGAGGCGATCGACGCATCGGCGCGCAAGATCGTGGAGACGGTGACCCGCACCGGGGCACGCGTCGTCGGCCCGGTGCCGTTGCCGACCGAGAAGAACGTGTACTGCGTCATCCGTTCGCCGCACAAGTACAAGGACTCGCGCGAGCACTTCGAGATGCGTACGCACAAGCGCCTTATCGACATCCTCGACCCGACGCCGAAGACGGTGGACGCGCTCATGCGCATCGACCTGCCGGCCAGCGTCGACGTCAACATTCAGTGACGGGGACTCGAGACATGACTGACAACAAGAACAGGCCGGCCGCCGGCATCCTGGGCACCAAGCTCGGCATGACCCAGGTCTTCGACGACAAGAACCGCGTCGTTCCCGTGACCGTCATCAAGGCCGGGCCGAACGTCGTCACCCAGATCCGCACCGAGGAGCGCGACGGCTACAGCGCCGTCCAGGTCGCCTTCGGCGCCATCGATCCGCGCAAGGTGAACAAGCCGGTCTCCGGCCAGTTCGCCAAGGCGGGCGTCACCCCGCGCCGCCACGTCGCCGAGATCCGCGTCGCGGACGCCTCCACCTTCGAGGTCGGCCAGGAGATCAGCGCCGACGTGTTCGAAGAGGGCAGCTACGTCGACGTCACCGGCACCAGCAAGGGCAAGGGCTTCGCGGGCACCATGAAGCGCCACGGCTTCCGTGGTCAGGGCGCCTCGCACGGTGCGCAGGCCGTGCACCGCCGTCCGGGTTCGATCGGTGGCTGCGCCACCCCCGGCCGCGTGTTCAAGGGCATGCGCATGTCGGGCCGGATGGGTAACGACCGGGTCACCACGCAGAACCTGTCGGTGCACAAGGTGGACGCCGAGAACGGCCTGCTGCTGATCAAGGGAGCGATCCCGGGTCGCAAGGGCGGCGTCGTGATCGTCAAGAGCGCCGTGAAGGGTGGTGCGCACGCATGACGAGCTCAGCTGTGAACACTGAGAAGAAGTCTGCAAATCTCACGCTGCCGGTCAAGGAGATCGGCGGCAAGACCAACGGCACCGTCGACCTCCCCGCGGAGATCTTCGACGTGACCGCCAACATCGCGCTGATGCACCAGGTCGTCGTGGCCCAGCAGGCCGCCGCGCGCCAGGGCACGCACGCGACCAAGACCCGCGGCCAGGTCTCCGGCGGCGGCAAGAAGCCGTACCGGCAGAAGGGCACCGGCCGCGCCCGCCAGGGCTCGACCCGCGCGCCGCAGTTCACCGGCGGTGGCACCGTGCACGGCCCACAGCCGCGCGACTACAGCCAGCGCCTGCCCAAGAAGATGAAGGCCGCCGCCCTGCGTGGCGCGCTGTCGGACCGGGCGCGCAACGAGCGCATCCACGTGATCACCGAACTGGTGGCGGGCCAGGCCCCGTCCACCAAGACCGCCAAGACCTTCCTGGCCGAGCTGTCGGACCGCAAGAAGTTCCTGGTCGTGGTGGGCCGCGAGGACGTCGCCGCGTGGAAGAGCGTGGCGAACCTGCAGAACGTGCACCCGATCGCTCCCGACCAGCTCAACACCTACGACGTCCTCAACAGCGACGAAGTGGTGTTCAGCGTCGAGGCGCTCAACGCGTTCGTGCACGGCCCCGCGGAGTCTCCGCAAGACACTGCGGCGATTGCACAGGAGGAGAGCAAGTGACCACCATCGCCGACCCCCGCGACATTCTGCTGGCGCCGGTCATCTCCGAGAAGTCCTACGGACTGATCGAGGAAGGCACCTACACCTTCCTGGTGCACCCGGACTCCAACAAGACGCAGATCAAGATCGCCGTGGAGAAGGTCTTCGGTGTGAAGGTGACCAGCGTCAACACCGCCAACCGTCAGGGCAAGCGCAAGCGGACCCGCTTCGGTTACGGCAAGCGCAAGAGCACCAAGCGCGCGCTCGTGACCATCTCGGCCGACAGCAAGCCCATCGAGATCTTCGGAGGCCCGGTCGCGTAAGCGCCCGGGAATCCAGAAAGCAGAGAAGAACTCATGGCAATCCGTAAGTACAAGCCGACTACGCCGGGCCGTCGTGGTGCCAGCGTCTCGGACTTCGCCGAGATCACCCGGTCGACTCCGGAGAAGTCGCTGCTGCGTCCGCTGACCAAGTCCGGTGGCCGCAACGCGCACGGCCGGATCACCACCCGGCACCGTGGTGGCGGGCACAAGCGCGCCTACCGCCTGATCGACTTCCGTCGCCTGGACAAGGACGGCATCCCGGCCAAGGTCGCGCACATCGAGTACGACCCGAACCGCACCGCGAACATCGCGCTGCTGCACTTCGTGGACGGCGAGAAGCGCTACATCATCGCCCCCAAGGGCGTGACGCAGGGCACCCGCATCGAGTCCGGCCCGACCGCCGACATCAAGCCGGGCAACAACCTGCCGCTGCGCAACATCCCGACCGGTACCACCATCCACGCGGTGGAGCTGCGTCCGGGCGGCGGCGCCAAGCTGGCCCGCTCGGCCGGCATGAGCATCCAGCTGCTGGGCAAGGAAGGCCCCTACGCCACGCTGCGTATGCCCTCCGGTGAGATCCGCCGCGTCGACGTGCGCTGCCGCGCCACCGTCGGCGAGGTCGGCAACGCCGAGCAGTCGAACATCAACTGGGGCAAGGCCGGCCGCATGCGCTGGAAGGGCCGCCGCCCCACGGTCCGTGGTGTCGTCATGAACCCGGTCGACCACCCGCATGGTGGTGGTGAGGGCAAGACCTCCGGTGGTCGCCACCCGGTCTCGCCGTGGGGTCAGCCGGAAGGCCGCACCCGCAAGCCCAACCGTCCGAGCGACAAGCTCATCGTCCGCCGTCGCAAGACCGGCAAGAAGCGCTGAAGGAGGAGGTAAGAAATGCCACGCAGCCTCAAGAAAGGCCCGTTCGTCGACGACCACCTCCTGAAGAAGGTGGACGTGCAGAACGAGAAGGGCACCAAGCAGGTCATCAAGACCTGGTCGCGTCGTTCGACCATCATTCCCGATTTCATCGGGCACACGTTCGCGGTGCACGACGGCCGCAAGCACGTGCCGGTGTTCATCTCGGACAACATGGTCGGGCACAAGCTCGGTGAGTTCGCGCCGACCAGGACGTTCAAGAGCCACGTCAAGGAAGACCGGAAGAGCAAGCGGCGATGACGACGACCGAGACTCAGAACCCGACTGCGCGCGCGACCGCCAAGCACGTTCGCGTGACCCCGATGAAGGCACGCCGTGTCGTGGACCTGGTCCGCGGCAAGCGCGTCGAGGACGCCCTCGCCCTGCTGAAGTTCGCGCCCCAGGCCGCGAGCGAGCCGGTCGCCAAGGTCGTCGCCAGTGCCGCGGCCAACGCCGAGAACAACCTCGGCCTGAACCCGGCCACGCTGGTCATCTCGACCGCCTACGTCGACGAGGGGACGACCCTGAAGCGGTTCCAGCCGCGTGCCCAGGGCCGTGCGTTCCGCATCCGCAAGCGCACCAGCCACATCACCATCGAGGTCGAGAGCATCCCCACCGCCGGTGGAGCCACTCGTAACCGCCGGAAGGGAGGGGCAAAGTAAATGGGACAGAAGATCAATCCCCACGGCTTCCGCCTCGGTATCACCACCGACTGGAAGTCGCGCTGGTACGCGGACAAGCAGTACGCGGACTACGTGAAGGAAGACGTCGCGATCCGCAAGCTCCTGGCCACCGGCATGGAGCGGGCCGGCATCTCCAAGGTCGAGATCGAGCGCACCCGTGACCGTGTACGGGTGGACATCCACACCGCGCGTCCCGGCATCGTGATCGGCCGCCGCGGCGCCGAGGCCGACCGCATCCGCGCCGAGCTGGAGAAGCTCACCGGCAAGCAGGTGCAGCTGAACATCCTCGAGGTGAAGAACCCCGAGTCGGATGCGCAGCTGGTCGCGCAGGCCGTCGCGGAGCAGCTGTCCAACCGTGTGGCGTTCCGTCGCGCGATGCGCAAGGCCATTCAGTCGGCCATGCGTTCGCCGAACGTCAAGGGCATCCGTGTGCAGTGCTCGGGCCGCCTCGGCGGCGCGGAAATGTCGCGCTCGGAGTTCTACCGCGAGGGTCGGGTGCCGCTGCACACGCTGCGCGCCGACATCGACTACGGCCTCTACGAGGCCAAGACCACCTTCGGTCGCATCGGCGTGAAGGTCTGGATCTACAAGGGCGACATCGTCGGTGGCAAGCGTGAGCTCGCCGCCGCTGCCGCCGCGCCCGAGCGTCCGCGCCGGGAGCGGCCGAGCCGCCCGCGTCGGTCCGGTTCCACCGGCACCACGGCGACCAGCACGGAGGCCGGACGCGCCGCCACCGCGGTGGCCGACGCTCCGGCAGAGACACAGGAGGGCTGACGCATGCTGATGCCTCGCAAGGTGAAGCACCGCAAGCAGCATCACCCGGGCCGTTCCGGAACGGCCAAGGGCGGCACCTCGGTGGCGTTCGGCGATTTCGGCATCCAGGCGCTGGAGCCGGCGTACGTCACCAACCGGCAGATCGAGTCGGCGCGTATCGCGATGACTCGCCACATCCGCCGTGGCGGCAAGATCTGGATCAACATCTACCCGGATCGCCCGCTGACCAAGAAGCCCGCCGAAACCCGCATGGGTTCGGGTAAGGGTTCGCCGGAGTGGTGGGTCGCGAACGTCAAGCCCGGTCGGGTGATGTTCGAGATGAGCTACCCCAACGAGGAGACCGCTCGTGAGGCCCTGCGCCGCGCGATGCACAAGCTCCCGATGAAGTGCAGGATCGTGACCAGGGAGGAGCAGTTCTGATGGCTACCGGAACACCGGCCGCAGAGCTCCGCGAGCTCACCGAAGAGGAGTTGGTGGCCAAGCTGCGCGACTCCAAGGAAGAGCTGTTCAACCTGCGCTTCCAGATGGCGACGGGTCAGCTGGACAACAACCGTCGTCTGCGCGTCGTCCGTCACGAGATCGCGCGCATCTACACGGTCATGCGTGAGCGCGAGCTCGGTCTGGCCACCGGACCCGCTGGCAAGGGAGATGCCGCATGAGCGACAAAGTAGAAGGGCAGCGCGGCACCCGCAAGGTTCGTGTCGGTTACGTTGTCTCGGACAAGATGAACAAGACGATCGTCGTCGAGCTGGAAGACCGTAACCGGCACCCGCTCTACGGCAAGATCATTCGCACCACCTCGAAGGTGAAGGCGCACGACGAGAACGAGATCGCCGGCATCGGCGACCGCGTTCAGCTGATGGAGACCCGTCCGCTGTCGGCCACCAAGCGCTGGCGTTTGGTCGAGGTCCTGGAGAAGGCCAAGTAAGCCTGCTCCACGGCGTGAAACCCCAAGGCCCGCTTCCCCTCCCGGGAAGCGGGCCTTCGCCGTATCCGGGTGCGCCTGGGGAATTCCCTCGCTGTACACCCTGGATCGGTACTGTCTGGTCGTGTTGCGGGTGGCGATCGGGTCCTGGCCGGACCGGTGACCGACGGCGCCGACGGCCGATGCGGAGGTATGAGCGGTGGGGAATGTGACTCGACCTGACCAGCCCTATGACCGGGCGCTGTTGCGCGAACACCTACTGAAGACGCGGATCGCGGGGGATGTCGCGACGCCTCGGGAGGGGAATCTCGCGAACTACCGCAAGATGGTGCAGAAGGACCCGGGGTACCAGTTCGGGCTGACGCTGAAGGATTGGACGTTCGCCGAGACTCTGGAGATGATGGCTCGGCAGTGCGGGGTCAGCCCCGATCCTCGGCATGTGCGGGGTGCGGACACCATCGACGTCGACCTGACGCTCGACGCGCTCGACGCGATGGGGGCGCGGATCGGGGTCGCGGCCCGACGCCGCGAGACCGTGATCTTGGCGACCGGGCATCCGGACACGCTCATGGGCGTCTATCGCGCTGTCGAGGACGCGCTGCGAGCGGCAGGGTGCGCGGTGCTCACGCCTGCCGCCGGATGGTCCTACCTGGTCACCACAGCCTTCGGCCCGCAGAATCGCGAAATCGTCTACACCTCGGGCGTCGCCGCGCTCGGCACCGACGGGACGCTGCGGCACACCCATGACCCGCACCCGATGCGGGCGGTCCTGCGGGAACTGCGCGATGCCGCGACCGGCCACTGGCCCGACTTGGTGGTCGCCGATCACGGCTGGGCCGGAGCCGCGGGGGAGGCGGGCGTCGAGACCGTCGGATTCGCCGACAGCAACGATCCGGCGCTGTTCGCCGGGCAGGCCGAAGGCAAGATCGCGGTCACGGTGCCCCTGGATGACGGCGTCCACCCGGACTACTACGAGCCGATGATCGCTTACCTGCTCGACCGGGCCGGGGTCACCGACTGAGGTCATCCTGATGGCGAGTGTCGCGCACGATGGTGTCGAGGTCGGAATTCGCCGGAACCCAAGCTAATTCGGCCATCGCCTTGGCGGGGTCGCTGATCAGGGCGGCCGGTTCGGGCGCCGGTGGCCGGTGGGTCAGCTGGATCCGGCGGCCGGTCCGGCGCTCGACCGCGCCGACGACGTCGAGAATGCTGCTGCCGCGGCCGCTGCCGATGAGATAGCGACTGGTTTCGCCTGCCGGCGGCATGTTCTCGAGGCACGCGACGAAAGCCGCCGCGGCGTCGATGATGTGCAGATAGTCGCGAACCGCGGTGCCGTCGCCGTTGACCTCCAACGTCGAGCCGTTCCGCGCGGCGGTGAACGCCCGGGGGATCAAGCGCGTCGGATCGCGATCCACGCCACCGGCCACATTCATCAAGCGCAGCACGATAGCGGACAAGCGCCCCGTGCCCGCCTGCGAGCTGATCGCCCACTCGGCCGCCAACTTGCTCGCCGCGTACGGGTGCGGGGGCGCGTCGGGTAGACGCTCGGTCATCGGCTGCCGTTCCGGAGTTCCGTATATCGATCCGGTCGAAGCGAAGACCATCCGCGGGACTCCGGCGGCGAGCATGGCGTCCAGCAAGACGACGGTCCCGCCGGTATTGACGCGGAAGTACCGCAGCGGATCGGCCGTCGACTCGCGCGCCCGAGTCGAACCGCCGAGATGGCACACCGCGTCCACGCCGTCCAGCGCCCGGCGAAGCCCGGCCTCGTCCAGCAGGTCGGCGACCCGGGTCGTCACCTGCGGGGCCGAGCCGCTTGCACGAACCATCGCGATCGGCTCGTGCCCGGCTCTACCCAGCAGCTCGACAACCGCCCGGCCGATATACCCGTTCGCTCCGGTGACGAGAACGCGCACCACACGATCTTGTCATCGCGCAGGAGTCGCTGTTGCTCGGGGGAAGCCGCCACACCCAACTCTGCAAGAAGATGCGTTATACCGTACGTTCATGCACGCGAGCTGGGGCCGCCCGGCCCGTGATTCGGATGGCCGAATCCCTCAGCGGCGTTCCGCATTCGACGATGACCGGGCGCATCGGATCCGGGAAGCGAGAAGGATCGATCATGACTACGGAAACCACTGTGCGCCGCTGGCTGATCACCGGCGCGAACAGCGGCTTCGGCGCGGCGTTCACCAAGGCCGTGCTCGCTGCGGGTGACGAGGTCGTCGCGGCGGTGCGTCGGCCCGCGACCATGGCGGATGTCGTTGCCGCGCACCCGGGCCGGGTGCAGGTGGTGACCCTCGACATGCGGGACCCCGCGGCGGCCGAGCGCGCGGTGAAAGAGGCCGGACGCGTCGACGTGCTGGTCAACAACGCTGGTTACGGCGTCGTGGGCGCGATCGAATAAACCAGTCCGGCCGACGTGCGCGATGCGATGGAGGTCATGTTCCACGCCCCGCTCCGGTTGACCCAGTTGGTGCTGCCGCAGATGCGGGAACGCCGTGCCGGGTCGATCGTGCAGGTGACGAGCATGGGGGGATTCATGTCCTTCGCGGGCGTCGGCATCTACAGTGCCGCCAAGGGGGCGCTGGAGCTGGCCAGCGAAGCCCTCGCCCAGGAAGTGAATCCGCTGGGCATCCAGGTGCTCATCGTCGAGCCCGGCGCGTTCCGCACCGGTTTCGCCAAACCCGCCGCGTTGGCTATCAGCTCCGCGATCCCCGACTACGCAGCCACGGCCGGCGCCGTCCGCGACGGCCTGCCCGACTCCGATCAGCAGCAGGAAGGCGACCCCGACAAAGCCGCCGCCGCGGTTCTGGCCACCGTCGGCCGCCCCGGCGCACCACTGCGCCTGGCGTTGGGGCCCGATGCCATACAGGGCATCCGGGGCAAGCTGGCCCAGGTCGCCGCCGACCTCGATGCCACCGCCGAGCTGGGATCGAATACAGGCTTCGACTCCTGAGATCGACACGGCGGCCCGCCGGTCACGCACCGGTGGGCCGCCTCGCCGTTCGGCAGCGGTGGCCTGACGGTCGCGTCAGGCGACGGCGGTCGCCTCCAGCTCGACCATCTGGCCGGGGATCGCCAGCCGTGTCACCCCGAGCATCGTGGTGGCCGGCGCCACCCCAGCGGCGCCCAACCGCGATGCCAGCACGCCGTAGTGCGGGAAGAGCAAATCGACGTCGGTGGTGTAGACGTTGAGCCGGACGAGGTTCGCGAGGGACATGTCGGCCGCGCCGAGCACGGCCTCCAGGTTGTCGAGGCTCAGCGCCAACTGTGCCGCCATGTCACCGTCATGCTGGGGCTTGCCGTCGCCGCTCATCGCGGTCTGCCCGGAGCAGTACAGGGTCCGGGTGTGCCCGGAGACGAGCTCACCCTGGTTGAATCCCATCGCCGCCGACCACGTCACCGGGTTGACCGCTGTTCGTTCCATCATCAGTTCCCATCGATTCCGTCGAGAATTCGTACGTCCCTGAGCCTTCCAGCAAATCACGACATCTTCGGTCGTGTATTCCGGTACGTTTCTCGTATGCGCGCCGACCGGTTGGTCTCGCTGGTGTTGCTGCTGCGTCAGCGCGGTCGGTTGACGGCGGACACGCTCGCCCGCGAGCTGGAGGTATCCACTCGTACCGTGCTGCGCGACATCGAAGCCCTCTCCGCGGCAGGCGTGCCGGTATACGCCGAACGCGGCCGGCACGGCGGTTTCGCCTTGTTGCCGGGTTTTCAAACCGAGCTCACCGGCCTGAATCACGACGAGGCGCTCGCCCTGCTGGTCGCCGGATCACGACGCGGCGCGCAGGTATTCGGTCTCGGTTCGGCGCTCGCTTCGGCGATGCTCAAGGTGGTCGACGCGCTGCCCGCGAGCTATCGGGCCATCGCGAGCGACGCGGCCCAGCGATTACTCATCGAGCCGGAGACCGATCTGCTGTCGCGTCGGCTGGTGGCCGATGAGGTGCCCGACACCGTCGTGACCGAGGTCCGGCGCGCGGTGTTCGCCGCACACAAGCTGCGCATCCACTACGCGGCGGCGGACCAGGCGCCGAAGTGGCGCACGGTGGACCCGATCGGCCTGGTCACCGTGCGTGGCCAGGGCTACCTGCTGGCCATGAGATCAGGCGCGGACCGCACCTACCGGCTGTCGCGGGTGCTGGCCGCCGAGGAACTTCCCGAACCCGCACAGCGACCGAACCGGGTCGATCTGGACCGGGCCTGGCAGGAACGCAGCACGCGGTTCCGGATCGGCGGCGACCAAGTCACCGTGCTGGTGCGGGTGAACCCGGCGCGGCGGGAGGAACTGGTGAGCACCGCACTGGCCGTCCGCGCCGAGGAAGCCGACGCCGACGGCCGCCTGCGGCTCGAGGTGACCTTCCAGGACGCCCGACACGCCGAATGGGCGCTGTGGCAGCTCGCCACGGACGCGGAAGCTCTGGCCCCGGAGTCGTTGCGCATTTCCCTGCGCGACCGCGCCGTCGCGATCGCCGCTTGCTACGGCGAGTCGTCCTGAGCGTTGTCGCGTGCTGATACCGAGCATGCGATTCGGACCGCCTCGCGCTGATGGTGACTCGTCCTGCGGGGCGGGGGATGAAGCGGTGACTTCCGTGGTTGGGTGGCTTCCATCGAGGGCCGCCCTCGGTACCTCGAACACGGCCATCCGGTGGAGCGGGTCGAGTAGTTCGCGTCCGACGCGGACAGGCCGTCGGCCAGGTCTTGCGTTATACGTATACATCTACTTATAGTGAGCATCGGGCAGTCCGAGAACATCGAATGCGCGACCTGGACAGGCGGATTCGGACGGGGCCGGCCGACGTCGACGCATGCCTGCATGCGCACTGATCTATGAAACGGGGAAAATGATGACCACCGATCCGAATACCTCGAGCGATGCGGGCACTGTCGAAGAGCAGGCTTGCGGGGTCACCCTCGTGAAGGAATCCGCCGAACCGGGGGACGTGGAGGACATGCGCCGAATCGTGTTGCGCGTTGGCCCCGGCGGCGGGCGTCAGCAGCGGTTCTTCGGCAGGCTGCTCGGTGAATCCCGCGAATACGACAAGATCGGGATGACCGTGGTGCGGGTGTACGTGAGCCGCAAAGGCAAATTCGTGGTGCACCGCCGCGAATCGGACTGGCGCGAAATATCCGTCGCGATCGACTGGACCGAATGGAAGAATTGGCGCGAGCTGCTGCGGCCCGGCAGCGGCGAGCGCGAGTGGGGCGACTACACGGTGGAGATCGTGGACTCGCCCGCCGAACTGCGAGGCCGGATCCCGGAGCACATCTACCGGACGGTCGTCGATGTGGCCGAGAACCCGCCCTCGCAGGACCTGCCGATCTGAGATACCACCACTTTCACCGAATCCGGAAAGGATTTCTTCGCAGATGTTCGCACGACTGGGGGCCGTGGTCGTCCACAATCCGTGGAAGGTGATCGGCCTGTGGGTGCTGCTCGCCATCGCGGTGGTGGCCTCGGCGCCGGAACTGAAATCGACGACAGACCAATCAGCTTTCCTGCCTTCGCATTACGAGTCCATTCAGGCCTTGGAATTGCAGCAGAAGGCTTTCCCGGACAGCTCCGCTCCCGCGGCGATCATCGTATTCGCCCGCGAGGACGGCACGCCGTTGACCGACACGGACGCCGCGTCGGTCGTATCGATCGGCAACAACCTGCGTGACGCGCAGATCAAGGACGTCATCGGGATGCAACCGACGCCGCCGTCGGAGAACCGCATGGTCCAGATCATCGCGGTGCAGATGACGAAGGTGACGAATCCGAACGACACCACGCAGGGCGACGCGGTCAAGGCGCTGCGCAAACAGCTGAAGGAGCGCGTCGAGGGCACCGAGCTGAAGGCGGGCATCACCGGCCAGGCGGCGCAGGTGCTGGATCAGCGGGAATCGGGCGACAAGGGGCTGGCCATCGTCGGCGTCGCCACCGTGGTGCTGATCCTGGTGCTGTTGCTGATCATCTTCCGCAGCCCGGTGATCGCGTTGCTGCCGATCGTCGTCATCGGAGCGATCTCCAGCACGGTCGGCGGATTGATCGCCTTCGTGGCCAGAGCCTTCGACCTGCAGATCGACGCATCGATCAATGCCATCCTGGTGGTCGTGCTGTTCGGTGTCGGCACCGACTACATCCTGTTCCTCATGTTCCGTTACCGCGAGCGGCTGCGCGCAGGCGAGGATGCGAAGACCGCCATGATCAGCGCCGTCACCCGGGTGGGCGAGGCGATCACGTCCGCGGCGGGCGCGGTGATCATCGCGTTCATGGCGCTGGTGCTGTCCACGCTGGGCATGTTCCGCGCCATGGGGCCGGCGCTGGCGATCGCCGTGGCGGTCGCGTTGCTGGCGGGGCTGACGCTGGTTCCGGCCGTCGTCTCGCTGCTGGGCACCAAAGTGTTCTGGCCGTCCAAGGCGTGGCGCACCGAACCGAAGGGCGCGCGGTTCACCGCGATCGGCAATGCGCTCGGCCGTCGGCCCGGTGCGTTCGCCGTGGTCTCCGGCGGGGTGCTGGTCGTGTTCGGCGTCTTCGCCCTGGGCTTCCACCCGACGTTCGACCTCAGCTCTGGATCGACCTCGGAGGCATCGGAATCCGTCGTCTACAGCAAGGAATTGGTCAAGGGCCTGCCCGCCGGGACCACCCAGCCTTCGGATGTCCTGTTGCGGTCCGACGGCGCGTTGACCGCCGAGCAACTCACCGCCTACCGCACCGCGCTGGCCGAGGTGCCCGGGATCGGACAAGTGGCCGAGCCGAAGCTGTCCGCGGACAAGACGATCGCCGACTTCGCGGTGACGCTCGAGGCCGCGCCGGAGTCGGATGCCGCGCTGGACACCGTCAAGGGTCCCCTGCGCGATACCGCGCACGCGGCGGCCCCCGCCGGGACGACCGCCGCCGTCGGCGGCCTCACCTCGGTGTTCGTCGACTTCCAAGACGCGATGGCGCGGGATTACTCGATCGTCTTCCCGGTGGCGGCGATCCTGATCATGATCGTGCTGGGGCTGTTGCTGCGCAGTCTGGTCGCGCCGTGGTACCTGATGGCGTCGGTGTTCCTCGGATTCGCCGCCACGCTCGGCGCCGCGGTGCTGGTGTTCCAGCACTTCCGGGGTGAGACCGGCCTGATCTTCACACTGCCGGTGATCATGTACCTGTTCGTAGTCGCGCTCGGCACCGACTACAACATCCTCATGGTCGCCCGGCTGCGAGAAGAAGCACGCGAGGGCAACGAACCGAAGCAGGCCGCGGCGCTGGCCCTGCGGCACACCGGCCCCACCATCGCGGCGGCCGGGGTGATCCTGGCGGGCACGTTCGCGTCGATGATGCTGGCGGGCAACAACGTCCTCGCACAGATGGGATTCGCCATCTCGGTGGGCATCGCCATCGCGGCCTTCATCATGGCGATGTTCTTCACACCCGCGCTCACGGCGCTCATCGGGCACAAGGCGTGGTGGCCTGGGCACGGAGACGAGAAGCCCGGAGATTCGGGATCGAAGCCTCGGGAAGTCGTCGGGACTTCGGTCGGCGAGGGCTGATCGGGACCGGCGTCGACATCGGCGCTCGTGATGAGAGAGCTGTGCACGCGGATTCGTCGGCGTGCACAGCTCTTTCGTGCGAGAAACCCGGCCGGCTTGGTACCGCCATACGTCACTCGTCGGCCGCGAGCACGTGCAAACCGTGGATCACGTCCGGCAGTTCGGCGGTGTGGTCGCCGTACCAGTCTCGGCGCCTGCTCTCCTGCACCCGACGCAGTGCGGCGGCCAACTCCTCCAAGGTGACCGGCGCGCTCAGTGGTTCGTCAGCGAACGCCAGAATCTTCCGGCGCAGTTCGCGGATGGTGGCGTGGGCCCGAAAGGTCACCGAATGACCGCAGAGCTCGCAATCGTCCTTATCGTCATGGCCGCTGTCGGTGGCCTGCTGCGGTGGAAGTAGTTGCGGGGGTGGGAGCAGCTGAGCGGACGTGGCCATCGGAGGCAGGCCGGCTGCGGCGTCGGGATGCGGCACCGTGTAGAAAGCCCGTCAAGTGCCGTCGGTGATCAGCCGATGATTGCGTAAGGGCGGTGGACTTTGATCGCCGAGTCGAGGACGCGGGTTACCGCAGAGCGGGGGACGCCGAGTTCATTCGCGATGGCGGGGGTCGAGCCGCCCTGGTCGGCTAGGGTCAGTATTTCCCTGACCTCTTCGATCGGGAGGCTGGACAGGCGGCGACTGGTGATTTCGCGTGCGATAGCCGAGATTTCGTCGTCGTCGGTGTCGGCTTCCTCCAGCTCGGCGGGGAATTCGTCGTCCTCGTCGTCGCCCGCGATGACCGGCATTGGTTCAACGCGCGGGTGCGAAAGCTCGGGAGTTTCCTCGAGGGCCAGTTGTTCGCTCTCCGCGTCGGCGGAGTGGTCGTTCTGCTCGGCAGTCGCCGACTTTCCGCGCTTCGCCGCGCGCGGGGCGGTGGCGTTCGGGTGCACCTGCGCGGCGGTGTCAACGGACGCGGGGGACGGCGTGGGCATGGGTTCGGTGGGGCCCGGTCGCCGGGCGGCGTCGTCTCCGCGCCGCGCGCGATCGACCGAGCGTTCGCCTCGGGTGACCGCAGCGTGCGTCGATGCCGCACCGTTCGCCCTCGGTCGGGAGTGCTCACCGAATTCGAGGCCATCGTGCAGATCGGCGAGCGAGATCTGCTGTGTCGCAGAGTGTGCGGATTCGAGACGCGGCTGCCGGCTTTCGGACTCAGGCGCTTCCGCTCGGCTCGAGCCTCCCTCCTCGGATTCGGCCGGTCGAGTCGGGTGTCCGTCGACGCGGGCTGCCGGGACATGCTGCGTTACAGGCGGAACGGCGTGCGGTGGGGGAGCCGCCACTTCGCGGCTGCCAACCGGCTGATCAGGGTTTCCGCTGGTATCGACCGTGTGGTCTTCGGTGGCGCGAGCGGTGTTCCTGTCGAGCGGAAGGGTGTGCGCCTCGATGTCGGCGGGCATCTCGGCGGCGTGGTCGTTGGCCGCTTGCGCATCGCTGCTGTCCGTATGCGCGTCACCGTTTGCGCGGGACTCGGTGATGCGGCCGTTCGAGCTGCGGTGCACGATATTTCCGTCGATCCGCAAGGGCTGCGCGGCATCGGCAACAGTGTGGCCGTTGGTTGCCGGGCGCACCGTGTGGCCGTTGATGCGCGGGTGCGTGTTTCCGTTGAGAGGCGGCTGCTCGATGTTGCCCTCGATCGGCGGGAGGGTATGGCCGTTCGCGAAGCGTCCGTTCGAAGTGGGGTGGAACGCGGCACCGGGATCGACTGCGCAACCATCGATCACCGTATCGACCGCGCGCCCGTTGGTTGCGCGAGCATCGGTCCGGCCCGAAGCAGTGGACGGCGCGGCTGCTACGCCATCCTTGTCATCCACCGGCGTAAGGGGGGCGCGGCCGACGTCGATGGAGTAGCCGTTGATCAGCGACTCGACGGCGTGACCGTTGGTCGGCAACCTTCCGTGGTCGACGTGTGACGTGGCGGGCATGGTGGCTGCGCTGGAGTTCGTGGGCTCTGGCTGCGCAGCGCGATGCGTGCCCGGCGCTTCGGATGTCCCTCGGTACCGAGGCGCGGATCCGTCGCCCACGATCACGCGTGCGGCGTCGATATCGCCTTCCCATCGACTACGACCGCTGGTCGACGCCGCGTCGAGCGAGTGATATTCATCGGCTTCCGGCATGCTCGGTTGCGCATCGAGACGGATCATTCGCCGGTCGCGCTCGATCACCGGCGCACCGTCGATCAGCACCGCGTACCGCGCGGAAACCCAGGCGTGCAGCCAGATCACGACGCCGACCATCACCGGGGCGATCGCGTATTCCGCGGCGCGGCCGAGGTCGCCGGCGGCGAGATGCGGGCCGGTGTTGAGTGCGACGGTCGTGCCGAGCAGCGCTGCCTCGAAGAAGAGCACCTTGCCGCGTGCGAGTTCCCGGCCCCACTTGGCGGCCGTGGTCGCCGCGACCATGATCGTGATGATCGGGACGGAGATCATCGCCTCGATGCCGTAGCTCAACCAGTACAGCGGATCGGACATGTCGCCGCTGGGCACCAGATTGTGCTGCACGTTGACACCGGCCCACACCATCCCGAGCACCACGACGGCGATCAACGCGCGCGAAGACCACTCCGCTCGCCGGTAGAGCTGGGCCAGTCGCGCGTCCTCGCTGGACGCCCGCCGCCGCGCGGCGAGTGCGCGCCGATGCCAGCGGGCGTCGGCCTCTTCCGAGCGGCGTAACGCCGCCGCCGATTTGCGATCACGCTGTTCGGCGGCGAGTTCCGCCTCGACCTCGCGGCGCCGCTGCGTGCGCCGTTGCGCGCGGATCCACTCCGCGAGTTCCCGCTCCGCGGCGATCTCTCGTTCGGACAGCACCTCCAGCAGCGCCGGGTCGAGCTGCAGGGGCAGTTTGCCGCGCGCGGTCTCGACTTGTTGCGCCAGCGCGGCAATCTCGGAACTACCGTTCGAGGGTTCGTCGGGCATCGCGAGCCTTCCCAAGAGCAGGTGTCATGTCGGGTGGTGGAGACATGATTGCTCGAACATATGTGTGATCGGAGTGAGACTAAACCGAGCTCTCTCCGTGGTCAATGTGGTGGACTCCGGATTGAAAGCGACACGCCGAGCAGGCGAAATTCGTGGTCAGGCTCGAATATCCGCATGAGCGGCGCTTTTATCGGCGCCCTCCGCGTGTCGAAACTCCGTTCGAATGTGTGCACGGCAAGCGCGCTGATTCCTCGCTCCGGTTCCCCGCCCTGAACGCCCCCTTGGCCGAACACGCCGACGCGTCCACTCGTCACAGACACGCTCGCGGGCGACACCCAACCGAGCATCCACCGTTCGCGGCACCAGGGGGCCGCGAACACCCAGCGCCGCAGGCCCTGGAAATCAGCTCAGCGTGCTGTGCCAGACCACGGCGGCCGCCAGAGCTCCCGCGCCGTTGACCGACCAGTGCAGGGCGATCGGGGCGAGGAGGCTGCCGCTGCGATGGCGCAGCCAGGTGAACACCATGCCCGCGGCAGCCGTGGCGACGACGGCCAGCAGAATCCCGATGACCTGTCCGGCCACGCCGCCCCCGATGAAGCCGCTCAGGCCGCGGTTGCCGGAGGTGAGGCCGAGGGAGGACGCGATGTGCCAGAGCCCGAACAACAGGGAGCCCGCCGCGAAGACGCCGCGCGCACCGTAGGCGCGGTGCAGGGTGCCGTGCAGCACGCCGCGGAAGGCCAGTTCCTCGGGGATCACGGTTTGCAGCGGGATGACGATCATCGAGGCGATCAACGCGCCCGAGATGGTCGCGTAGCGATCGGCCAGGAAGAACGGACGGGTCAGGGGCAGTGCCGCACCGATCGCGACGACCGCGAGGACCACCGCCACCGCCGCGAGCGCGTAGCGCGAACCGCGCCGCCAGTGCCGTGGCGAAAGGCCCAGTTCCGACCAGCCGAGGCCCCGCCTGCGCATCAGCGCGAGCAGCACGATCGCGGCGACCGGGACGGTCACGACGTTCGCCCACGCGGTGGTGAAATGCGCGATCAGATTGGTGCCCGCCAGGACGATCACTACGACGGCGACGTCGACGTAGGCGTGCACTCGATGGCGTGGGTGGGTCGAGACTGCTGGGTCCGGCTCAGACATCCCGACCAAGTTTACAAATCGATACCGGCTTCGCCAGTGTCCCGCTTCGATTGCTGGATCGATCACTTTTCGCCGCCGTGCCGGTCCGGCGGCGTCAGCCCGCCCAGCCGAGCGGGTCGGTCCAGGCTTGCAGCGTGCGAGTGGTCTCGAAGCGGCGCGGTTCGCGGGTGACCGGATCGGTGAACTCGAGCGAGGCCGCCAGCAACTGGAGCGGCCTGGTGAAATCGTCGACGGGCTTGTCGGTGAGCACCGGGTAGAAGTCGTCGCCGAGGATCGGGATGCCGAGGCCGTTCATGTGCAGGCGCAACTGGTGGGTCCGGCCGGTGTGTGGGCGCAGCCGGTAGCGGCCGAGCCCGTCGCGGTGCTCGAGCAGTTCGATCTCGGTCTCCGCGTTCGGCTCGCCGGGGACCTCCTGGGCCGCGAGCACCTGCTTCTCCTTGATGATCCGGCTGCGCACCACGCGGGGCAGCGCGAGGTCGGGATCGAATCGGGCGATCGCCTCGTACTCTTTGCGCACGGTGCGCTTGTGGAACATGGTCTGGTACGCGCCGCGGCGCGCGGGGTTGATCACGAAGAGCACCAAGCCCGCCGTGACGCGGTCGAGCCGATGCGCCGGGATCAGGTCGGGTAGGTCCAGCTCCCTGCGCAGTCGCACGAGCGCGGTCTGCAGGATGTGCTGACCGCGCGGGATCGTGGCCAGGAAATGCGGTTTGTCCACCACCAGCAGGTCGTCGTCGCGGTGCACGACGGGGATGTCGAACGGGACCACCGTCTCCTCGGGCAGATCGCGATGGAACCAGACCGCGCCGCCGGGCACGTACGGTGCGTCGGGTGCGATCGGTCCGCTCAGGTCGACGATGCCGCCCGCGTGCAACAGTTCATCGATCCGCGTCGCGGGCACCCTGGGGAGACGCTCCACCAGGTGGTCCCGGATGGTCGCCCAGTCGCCCTGCTCCGGTAGTCGCAGCCGGGCCGGGTCCAAGCCGTGCCGTTTCGGCAACGGCGGTTGTTGCCGCCTTCTCATCGGTAACGACCCTAACCGCAGGCCGCGACGGCGTTGTCCGAGGCCGGGGGCTCAATGAACACGGGCCGCGATACCGGGATACTCGAGCACCAAGCCCGATTTGTCGTAGTCCAGGGTGCAGCCGAAGTCGAATTCGGGGGCGGCGTACTCGAATCGTGGTCCGTGCTCGCCATCGGTGACCCGGATGTAGCGCTGCTCCAGTCGGCCCACCGCGGCGCCGGAGGCGTGGACGTACGCCGCGGGCGCGTCCATACCGTCGCCGACCTCCCGCGCCGCCCGGTGCACCGGCAGGGCGTTGGTCAGCGCGGAGGATTCCAGGTCCACGTCCAGGCAGCCGTCGAGCAGCGGCGCGGGCATGCCGTCCAGCAGCCAGGACCCCGCGCCGTCGGACTCCAGCACCAGCGTGTTCCAGCCACCGGGTTTGCGCATCGCCACCTGGGCGCGGCGCGTACGCCACTCGGTGTCCAGTGCGATCCGGTAGTCCACCACCCACGCCGCGCCGTCCTCGACGGCCGTGGTGCAGCCGTCGATCAGCACGCCCTGCTCGGTGACGCGGAAATACGCCACCTCGAATCCGTCGCGGGCGGTGCGGTGCCGCCACGCGGCGGTGGGCGGCGGCGGCGCGAACGTCATCGGGGTCAGAATCCGCGCAGCCGATCCGGCGTGACGCGCAGGACGACGGAGTATTCGGCGTAGAACTGCTCGTCGGTCAGGCCGATCGAGCGCAGGCCCTCGGCGTATTTCTTCGTGAACGCGTCGATCTCGTCCGCGCCGGGCCGCTGGTCGACCACGCGGGCCGTGCCGGTGAGCACGACCACGTTGCCGCCGGTCTCGGTGCTGTTGAGGTTCAGCGAGACCCGCGGGTTGCGTTGGATATTGCGAATCTTCGGCTGGCCGGGCTTGCTGAAGACGAGGAATTCGCCATCGCGCCACTGGAACCAGACGGGGTTCGGCTGCGGTGTGCCGGTGGGGCCGACGGTGGTCAGCCAGAGGACGGATTCGCGGGCGAGGCGTTCGGCGACTTTCGCGCCGAATTCGGTCTCGGTGTCGACGACGGGAGTGGCGGATCGATCGGATGCCGTTGCGGTCATGACGGGGACAACACCTGGGTGCCGGGGACGATTCCGCATGGCGGTGCGTACCGGCGTCCGAAGGCGCGAACGCGGGGCGCTCGTCGCCGACGCCGTCACGGCGTCGCCCGCTCGTCGAGCACCATCAACCTGGCCTCGACCAGCGTCCGGCGTGCGCGCCGCCGGACCCGGCACATCTCCACGCTGCAATCCAGGTGCACCTGCATGGCACGATGCGCTTGGCCCGCGGTGAGTTCGCCGGGATCTTTCGTGCAATTCGACAGAACCGAAAACAACTCCGTGCCATACATGTCGGTACTCCTGCGCGTCCAATGGTTTCGCTTTCCCTCGAAGCTAGCGATGCGCACGGGCTATCAGGCCAGCATACGGCTCCCGTTCACAGAGGTTTTCCCGGCGCGTCGAAAGTTCGAAAACCATGAGCCCGCGTCAGTTTTCACACATGGACGAAGTAAGTCCCGAAGGCAACGGCCGGTAGGTGGGTGGCCGAGGCCGGCTCCGCTGAGGTGCAACGCTTTCCAGTTCGGCGACCGGGCGGCATGCGGCCGGATCCGCCGGAGCGCACTGCGCCGGATGTGAACGAGCCCGACGATGCCCGCGCCAAGATAACTTAGGCTAACCTTTCTTACCGGGCGTCGCTGTGTGAGGATAGGGCGATTCCAGACGGATGCCGCGAGAGACGAGGTCAGATGACGGTAGAGGTCGCGCCGCTGCCGGCGGCGCAGACGGGGAACCGGCCGCCGAAGTCGGTGCTGAAGGAACGCAAGCAGCAGGAGGCGCGGGCGCGCAAAGAGATCCTCGCGCCCGTGCGCGGCCCGCTGATCGTCGCGAGCCTCATCATGGTCGTCGCATCGGCGTGCGCGGTCGTGCCCTTCGTGCTGATCGTCGCGGCCTGCCGCGAATTGCTGCGGGACCAGGTGGACACCGACCGGGTGTGGCGTCTGCTGACGATCGCGGTGCTGGTGCTGGTGGCGCGGGCCCTGTTGCAAGCCGCGGCGCTGACCTGGACGCACCTGGTCGACGCCGGCTATCAGCTCGCCGTGCGCCGGGCACTGGCGGCCAAGCTGACCCGCGTGCCGCTGGGCTGGTTCGGCGAGCGGACATCGGGCGAGGTGAAGAAGTACCTCCAGGACGACGTGGAGGCGCTGCACTACCTGGTGGCCCACGCCCGCCTGGAGTTCGTCGGCGCGGTGACCGTTCCGCTGATCACCCTCGGATACCTGGTCACCGTCGAATGGCGGCTGGCCGTCGCGCTGCTGCTGCCGATCCTGGCGTACGCGGTGCTCTACAGCCGGATGATGGACCGCGACGGCCGGGACCGTTACGTGGTCTACACGCGCGCCGAGCAGGCCACCAAGCAAGCGACCATCGAATTCGTCGACGGCATCCAGGTGGTTCGTGCCTTCGGCCAGGCGGGCAAGGCGCACAGCGTCTTCCAAGAGGCCGTCGAGCACCAGGCCCGCAGCGTCGACCGGCTGAAGACGCCGATCATCAAGGTGCAGGCGGCCTCCGACATCGTCGTCACCCCTGTCTTCGTGATGCTCGTCGTGGTCGTCGGCGGTCTGGGCGCCGTCGGCCTGGACTGGATCGAGCCCCTGGACGTGCTGCCGTTCCTGCTGGTCGGTCTCGGCTTGGGCAGCTCGTTGCTCAGTCTCGGTTACGGCGCGCAGGCGCTGCGTGCCGCCGCGGTGGCCGCGCAGCGCCTGCACGAGCTGCAACAGACGCCCGAACTGAGCACCGGGGCGCCGACTCCCGCCGAACCGGAATCCGCGCCCGCCGGGCTGGTCCGGTTCGAAGGGGTCGGCTTCGGCTATCGCTCCGGTCACGACGTGCTGCACGACATCGACCTCGAGCTCGTTCCCGGCACCATCACCGCTCTGGTCGGTCCGAGCGGATCGGGCAAGTCGACACTGGCCAAATTGCTTCCCCGCTTCTACGACGTGGGATCGGGCCGGATCACCATCGGGGGCCGCGACATCCGTGACTTCCCCAGCGAGGAGCTCTACCGGACGGTGGGATTCGTCTTCCAGGACGTGCGTTTGATCCGGGGCAGCATCCGGGAGAACCTGCGCCTGGCCCGGCCCGACGCCGACGACGCCGCCGTGGAACAGGCCGCCCGCGCCGCGCAGATCCACGATCGCATCGTGGCGCTGCCGCGTGGCTACGACTCCGAACTCGGCGTCGACGCGACCTTGTCCGGTGGTGAGGCGCAGCGGCTCTCGATCGCACGCGCCTTGCTCGCGGACACCCCCGTCCTCGTGCTGGACGAAGCGACCGCCTTCGCCGATCCGGAATCGGAAGCGGCGGTGCAGGACGCGCTGGCGGTCCTGGTCGCCGGCCGCACGGTGCTGGTCATCGCGCACCGGTTGCACACCATCACGGGGGTGGACCGGATCCTGGTGCTCGAGCGGGGACGCCTGGTGGAGCAGGGCGACCACGCGAGTCTCGTCAACGCGGGCGGGGCCTACCAGCGGCTGTGGGAGATCAACGAAGCGGCGCTGGGCGAGATCGCCCTCGTCGACAGTGTGGAGGGTGCCCGATGATCCGCAAGGTGCTGGACCTGGTTCCGGCCGAATTCGCCCGGCTGACACCGAGGTTGTTCGCCGCCATCGTGGCCCAGGCCCTCAGTCAGGCGGCGGCGTATCTGCTGCTGGTCCCGGTCCTGACGGCGTTGTTCGACGACGACCTCGGCCGCGCCTGGCTCTGGGCGCTCGGCATGCTCGCCGCCGTCGCGGGCGTGGTGGTGTTCGGCTACCTGCAAGCGGCGATCGGCCTGCGCGTCGGCATCGGCATGCAGCGCGGATTGCAGACCCGGCTCGGCGACCACCTCAACGCGCTGCCCCTCGGCTGGTTCGAGACCCATGACGCCGGGCCGCTGGGGCGCCTGATGGTCGACAACGTGCGGGAGCTGCAAGGTCTGATCGCCTACCTGCTGGCCAAGATCCTCACCGGTGTCATCGTCCCGCTCGCGGTCGCGGTCGGCATGCTGCTGGTCGACTGGCGCATCGGGGTGGCCATGCTGCTCGCCGCGCCGGTGCTCTACCTGGTGAACGGCTTGGCCAATCGCGCCTACCTCGGCGCGGACCAGCGGATGCACACGGCGGCGGCGGAGGCCGACTCGCGCGTCATCGAATTCGCCCAGGCCCAGCCGGTGTTGCGCGCGTTCGGTGCGGTGGGGCCGGGAAACCGCGCGCTCGACGCCGCGCTGGCCGGGCAGCGCTCGGCTGGCTCGCGCATGGTGTTCGCCAGCGTGCCCGGCCTGATCTTGTTCGCGCTTTTCGTGCAGGCCGTGTTCCTGGTGCTGGTGTACGTCGCGGTGGCGCGGGTGACCGACGGCGCCGTCTCCGCCGCCGCCGCGATCGCGTTGATCGCGGTGAGTTCCCGGTTCATCGAACCGCTCAACCAAGCCGCGCAATTGGGCACCGCGTTACGCTCGGCAGGCACGGCCGCGGACCGGATCACCGAACTGCTGGACGAACCGGTGTTGCCGGAGGCGGAGGCGGCCGTCACGCCGGTGGCGCCGTCGGTGGTCTTCGACGACGTGAGTTTCGGATACCGTCCCGGTGAGCCGGTGCTGTCGAACGTGACGTTCACCGTGCCCGCGGGCACCACCACGGCCATCGTCGGGCCGAGCGGCGCGGGCAAGACGACTGTGCTGCGGTTGGCCGCCCGGTTCTACGACGTGGATTCGGGACGCGTGTCGGTGGGCGGGCACGATGTACGCGACCAGCCGTCGGCGACTCTGCTGAGCCAGCTCTCGCTGGTTTTCCAGAACGTCTACCTGTTCGATCAGTCGGTGGCGGACAACATCCGGATCGGCCGGCCGGAGGCCGGTGACGACGAGGTTCGTCGCGCGGCGGTGGCGGCGCGAGTCGACGAGATCGTCGACCGTCTGCCCGAGGGCTTCGACACCCAGGTCGGAGAGGGCGGCGCGGCGCTGTCCGGCGGTGAGCGCCAACGGGTCTCGATCGCCAGGGCGCTGCTGAAGGACGCGCCGATCGTGCTGCTGGACGAGGTGACCAGTGCCCTGGATCCGCACAGTGAAGCGCTCGTGGTGCGCGGCATGCACGAGATCACCAAGGACAAAACGGTGATCGTGGTCGCGCACCGGCTGGCCACCATCGCCCACGCCGACCAGATCCTGTTCGTGGACGGCGGCCGGATCGTCGAGCGCGGTACCCACGCGGAACTGCTCGCCCTGGACGGCCGGTACGCCGCCTTCTGGAACGAGCGATCCCGCGCGGCGGGCTGGCATTTGGAACCCGTCGCCACCTAGGCGAATCGAGCCGGTCGGCGGACGAGGTCGCCGTGGAGGCCGGGACAGCCGGTGGTCGCCGCGGGTGCGTCCGCCGACCGGCTCGGATCGTGAGCCCGCGGCAGCGCCGCGGCGATCCCCGGTGCACCGCTGCCGCCGCTGAATCGGCTACTCGCCCCGTGCCGGGGCCGATCGGCAGTTCGGCGGCTTCTGAAGCGAAAACGCCGCACCGCGGGGAGGCGGTGCGGCGTCGGGAATCTATTTCCAGTAAGCCTGGGATTTGATCGCCGTTTTGGGCAGATCGTGGATGGTCTTGAAGCTTTTGACGATCGAGCGGGTGGTGTGCCCGTCACAGGCGACCCAGGCGAAGGCGTCTGCCGGGCAGACGAGTTCCTGTGCGGCTTCCCGCAGCAACCTGCCGTCATCGATCCGCTGCACCCACGTCACCTGGTGGTGCGGTTTGTTGCGCAGCGGGATCGTGGTGTCGGACTCGTACTGCCACTCCAGCCAGACCCGCGCCGGGGTGTCTGCGATGGCGTCCAGCAGCGAGTTGATCGCGGGCAGTGAGGCGGTGTCGCCGAAGATGAGGTATTCGCCGGGTGCGGACTCCGGCAGCTGGAAATTCGAGCCGAGCACGGACGCGTCGAGTTCGTCGCCGACCGAGGCGTTCTGGGCCCATCGGGCGGCAGGCCCGTCGTGCAGCGCGAACTCGATCGAGAAGCGATCGCCCTCCGGATCGGGGTCGACCAGCGTGTAGCCACGCTGCTGCAACTTGCCGCTGTCGCCGTCCGGGAACCAGCCGCGGATCCACTGGGTGGGGTGCACCGGGTGATCGGCGAGCAGCCCGCCCGCGGTGAAGCCGAGTCGCACGTATTTGTCCGTGACGTTTTCGGTCGAGGTGACGGTGAGCCGGTAGTCGTTGCCGCCCCACGCCTTGACCATCAGACCGTTCAAGCCTTTACCCATGATACTAAGGTTAGCCTAACGAAAGTTGGATGTCGCGCGCTGTAGGTACAAGCGCGCGACACGCAACGGTCCCGCGGAAGATCGCGGAGAGGAAGGGTTCTGATTCAGCAGGACAGCGCGAGCGCCGAGGCGAGGCTGCATTCCGCCTGACGGGTCAGCTTCCAGTAGCCGTCGATCTGCTTCCAGGAGACGTCGTAGGTGAAGTCCGGGTAGCCCTCGGTGGTGATCAGGAGCTGTGCGTCGAGCCGGTCGCCGGAGGTGGACGGGTTGATCACGCTGTAGCGCAGGCTCGGCGGGGAGACCGCGAGCAGGCCCGCGATCTTGTCCATCGTGGCGACGCCCGCGTCGCCCGATTCCAGTTCCGCCGCTCGTGTGCTGCGCGCGGCGCCGGTGTTGATGGCCACGCGCAGTTTGGCGGTCAGCTCACCGGCGCCGGGGGCCTGGGCGTGCAGGGGTGCGACCAAGGGCGCCGCGACCGCGGGCGCGACGGTGCCCGCGGCGCCGACGAGTGCGGCGCTGAGTGCGACCGCCGTCGCGGCCAGCCGGGCGAATGCCTTGTTCGGGGAGGTCATTTGTTCATCCAATCGTTCGCGGGTGTGAGTGTCACCGCTCTGGTCGGGTACGAGTGTGCAATATAAGGTAAGCCTATGCAAACATGATCCGGACGGATTCTGGTTGCCGGCGTGGGAGCGGACCCGCGCACTCGGCGGGAAGCCGCGGGATGTCGGAGAGAGTGGAGAACCGGTGGAAACGCTTCTGGTCATCGGAGCTGGTCCGAAAGCCCTTGCGGTGGCGGCGAAAGCGCATGTGCTGCGCACGCTCGGCCTGCCCGCTCCTCGGGTCGTGGTCGTCGAGGCGCACGCGGTCGGCGGCAACTGGCTGCCGAGCGGCGGCTGGACCGACGGCAGGCACCGGCTGGGCACCAGCCCGGAGAAGGACATCGGCTTCCCGTACCACTCGACCTGGGCGCGCGGACGCAACCAGGAGATCAACGCGGCCATGATGTCCTACAGCTGGACGTCGTTCCTGATCGAGCAAGGCACCTACGCCGAGTGGATCGATCGAGGCCGCCCGAATCCGGCCCACCACGTCTGGGCCAAGTACCTGCAGTGGGTGGCGCACCGGATCGATCTCGAAGTCGTCTCGGGCACAGTGCGTTCCATCGGCGCGACCGCGGACGGCTGGCTGGTCACCGCGACCGATCCCGACGGCAGCGCGGTCCGGTTGGACGCGGCCGGACTGATGATCACCGGGCCTGGCGCCAGCACGAAGGCTCTCGCCGACCATCCGCGCGTGCTGAGCATCGCGCAGTTCTGGGATCTGGCCGGGCGCCGCAGCCTGCCGGTGTCCTCGCGCGTCGCGGTGATCGGCGGCGGCGAGACCGCGGGCTCCGCGTTGGACGAACTGGTGCGCCACGGCATGCTGTCGATCTCCGTGATCTCGCCGATGGCGACCATCTACACCCGCGGCGAAAGCTATTTCGAGAACTCGCTGTTCAGTGATCCGGTCAAATGGGCGGGACTGACCGTGCAGGAACGGCGTGACGTCATCCGCCGCACCGATCGCGGCGTCTTCTCGGTACGGGTGCAGGAGAGCCTGCTCGGCGACAGCCGCGTGCATCATCTGCAGGGTCGCGCCGTCCGCGTCGCCGAGCAGGGCGACGGGGTGGCGCTGACGCTGCGCAATGAGCGGCGGCCGGATCAGACGCATACTTTCGACCTGGTCATCGATGCCACTGGCGGACAGCCGCTCTGGTTCCTGGACCTCTTCGATCAGGATGCGGCGGATCTGCTGGAGCTTGCGGTCGGCGGCAGGCCGACCCAGGAGCGGATCGAGGTATCGATCGGCTACGACCTCGCGGTGTCGGGGATGGGCACCAAGCTCTATCTGCCCAACCTGGCCGGGGTGGCGCAGGGCCCCGGGTTCCCGAATCTGAGCTGCCTGGGCGAGCTTTCCGATCGCGTACTGCAACCGGTCCCGCGGCGGACCGGTCCGCATCCGGCGGTTGCCCTCGCGCGGGCGCTCGGGTGAGCGCCCACGCTCGCCGCGCCGCGGCCCTGCGGCGCGGCGCACTACCGGGCGACCGGGATGTCCGCCGGGGTGCGCGGCAGATAGTAGAGCGTGATCCGGCGGTCCGGCCGGATGTCGAAGTCGCCGAGGTTGGGCACGCCGAATCGTTCGGTCATGCGCCGGACCGCGACATTGCGGTGATCGGGCTCGATCACCATGCGGCGGCAGTGCGGTTCGGCTTCGAAGACGCCGGCCAGCAGGCCGGCGACGAAGGAGTACATGATGCCCCGCCCGATCACCTCCGGGTCGGCGGTGGCCAGGTGGAAGGCCACGTCGTAGGGGTCGGCGTGATAGATGCGGGCGATCTCGTCCTTGGCCGGGCGGTACAGCTCCAAGTAGGCGATGTCGCGACGGCCCAGTTCGGGCCGACCGGCCGCGGTGAAGTCGTAACCGATGATGTACGGGCGGGAATAGGATCCGAGCAGCTGCGCGCGCAGATTCTGTCTGCGCAGTTCGAGTGGCCAGGGCTGTTCCCACGTCTGCACCAGGTGTGGCCGGTTCATCCATTCGGTGAGCAACTCCGCGTCGGCGCCGTCCGCGTCGGCCGTGCGGATGTCGAACGGTGCGGGAAGGGCGGGGGTCGACGGAGCGGGCACGGCCCGCAGCTCGTCGGAGATGTCGGTCAGCTCGCGCGCGATGACATAAGGCGTTTCGGTCGGGTTCATCGGTTGTCGAGCTCCGTTCGGTAGTGGCCCTGCTGGATGAATGTAAGGTTAGCCTATGATAACCTCACGTGGTCGGCGAGGCCTGGCCGTTCCGGAAGGGCGGTTTTCGGCCGCAGCGCCCCGCGGCCGAATTCGACTGGTCATGGGAACTTTTCGCTGACACCGCGTCATGTGTAGGAGCTGTTGGATGTCGAGAAAACCTGGGTGGCTACGGAAGTTTCACAAGCCCTCCGCGGAAACGCTGCCGCCACTGGTGTTGTTTCCCCATGCGGGCAGTGGCGCGTCGACCTACCGCACCATGTCCAAGCGGCTCAGCGCTGATTTCGACGTCGTCCTCGTGCAATATCCGGGACGTCAGGATCGGGCCGCCGAACCGATGGCCGCAGATATCGCCGAACTCGCAGCGGGCGCGCTCGCGGAATTCCTCGAATCGCCTTATCACCGCGGCATTCCCATCACGGTATTCGGGCACAGCGTCGGAGCGATGGTGGCGTTCGAGTTCGTCCGGCAGGCCGAGGCGGCCGGTGTGCCGGTCGCGCTGCTCGGCGCCTCCAGCGCGGTGGCGCCGGCCTTGGTGGCCGACAGCGAGCCGCTGCCCAGTGAGGACGAGGCGCTGCTCGACCGGCTCATCGCCCTGAACGGCACCGGCGCGGACGTGCTGGCCGATCGCGACATCATGCGGATGACCCTGCCCGTCCTCAAGGCCGACTATCGCGCGTTCGACGCCTACGCGTGTGGTCCGGACGTGCGGGTCGGCGCGCGGATCGAGGTCATCGGCGGCGCCGACGACGATTTCGTCACCGTCGCCGACCTGCGGCCGTGGCTGGCGCACAGCAGCCGGGGCGGCTCGGTCACGCTCTTCGACGGCGGGCATTTCTATTTGTACGACCACATCGACGGCGTCGCGGAGTTGCTTTCCGCCGCCGCCGCCGATGCCGGACAGTCCGCCCTTTCCAGTTAGGTTCACCATGTCAGGATCGGCTTCGGGGGACGAAGACCATATCGTCGTCGTCGGAATCGGGGTCGAGGCCCCCGGCGGGATAAACAGTCCACGCGAATTCTGGTCGGCGCTCACCGAATCCAGGGAACTCATCGGCCCACTGCCACGGGACCGGGAATGGCCGATCGAACAATTACGCACACTCGGGCGGAACGCCGGGTGGAGTGATGTGCGCGACGCGGGTGGTTTTCTCTCCGAAGCAACGCAATTCGACGCGGCGTTTTTCGGTATCACGCCGCGCGAAGCCGTCGCGATGGATCCGCAGCAGCGCGTGGGGATGCGCGTCGCATGGCGGGCGGTCGAGGATGCCGGGCTGAATCCCGGCGCGGTCGACGGCGACGAGGCGGGGTGCTGGATGGGCGTCACACCGCTCGAGTACGGCCCGCGCATGGCGAGCGTCAGCGAGCACAGCGGCTATCGGATGACCGGCACGACGCTCGGTGCGGTGGCCGGTCGGATCTCACACAGCCTGGGACTGATCGGTCCCTCGATCAGCGTGGACACCTCGTGCGCGGCGGGTCTGACCGCACTGCATCAGGCGGCGGCGGCGATCCGCGCGGGCGAATGCGACTGGGCGCTCGCGGGTGGCGTGTGCGTCATGGGTTCACCCGGCATGTTCGTCGAGTTCGCGAAGAACAACGCGCTGTCGACCGACGGCCACTGCCGTGCGTACTCCGCGGGCACCACCGGGACGCTGTGGGGTGAGGGCGCGGGAGTGGTGGTGCTGGAACCGGAGTCGCGGGCACGGCGGCTCGGTCATCGGATCTACGCGCGGCTGCTCGGTTCCCGGGTCAACCACAACGGCAAGGGCGCCCCGCTGGCCGTGCCCAGCGCCGACGCGCAGGAACGGCTGATCCGGGCCGCGCTCGCCGCGGCCCGCGTCGCCCCGGAACAGATCGGACTCGTCGAGGGGCACGGCACCGGTACGTCGGTGGGCGACCCGATCGAACTCGCCGCGCTGATCCGGATGTACGGCGCACCCGAGCGAGCGCACGGCGCGCTGCTGGGCTCGGTCAAGTCGAACATCGGTCACACCCAGGCGGCGGCGGGCATGCTCGGCCTGATCAAGATGCTGCTGTGCGGCGCGAACGGTCACGTCGTGCCGAGTCTCTGGGCGGAGAACCCGACCGACGCCATCGACTGGGAGACCACCAGTCTGCGGCTGGCCACGAAGTACGCGCCGTGGGAGCCGGTCGGCGGCGTCCGCTACGGCGCGGTGTCGGCATTCGGGGTGGCGGGGACCAACGCGCACGCGATCGTGGGGATGCCCGTCCTGGAGGAGAACGGCGATGTCTGAATACCGGCTGCCGGACGGCGCCATTCCCGTTCTGCTCTCCTCGGACAGCGCAGAGGGGCTGTGCGCGGAGGCCGCTGCGATCTCGACCTACTGCGAGGCCCATCCCCGGGTGGATCCGGATCGTCTGGCGGGCCATCTCTTCCGCACGAGGATCGCCCGCCGGTATCGCGCGCTGGCCATGGTCAGCGCCCGCGACGAACTGCTCGACGCGCTGCGATCGGTCGCGGCGAACACCGCGCATCCCGCGGTGGTGACCTCCGGCGGGGCCGTCGCGGCACGCCGGGCGGGATTCGTCTTTCCCGGTCAGGGCAGTCAGCGCCCCGGCATGGGCAAGCCGTACTACGACTCCTCGCCTGCCTACCGTGCCGTCGTGGACGAGTGCGCAGCGGTGCACGAGGAGCGCTATGGTCATGCGCGGCCGGTGCACTATCTGCTCGGAAGCGGTGAGCAGTACGGCGAAACGCTGTGCGAACTACAGCCCGCCAGGATGTTCCACCTGATCGGCTTGGCCGCCATGTGGCGGGCGGCGGGCGTGCTTCCCGCCGCGACCATCGGGCACAGTCAGGGAGAACTCGCCGCCTGCGTCGTGGCCGGAGCGCTGACGCTGCGCGATGCCGTGCTGATCGTCACGCACCGCGCCCAGCTCTTGGAGCGGGACCTGTCGGACGGCTACGCGGTGGCCGTGCTCGGCGCGGGCCGCGACGAGTGTGAAGCGCTGCTGGCCCGGAATTCGGGGTGGGCGGAGGTCTCCCTCGTCAACTCACCGCACCTGACCGGTGTCTCCGGCGACGAGGCGGCGATCGCGGAACTCGTGGCGACCGCCACCGCGCAAGGATTGTTCGCCAGACAGATCCAGATGTCCTTCCCCTCGCACACCTCCGCCATGACGCGGTTGCGCGGCGAATTCCAGTCGGCACTCGGAGAACTGAGCGACAAGACGTTCAGGATCGGCGAGATCCTCTGCTACGGCGGAACGCTCGGCGCTCCGATCACCGCTGAGCTGACCCACCACGATTACTGGTACTGGAACCTGCGAAACCGGGTTCGCTTCGACCGCGCTGTCGTGGCGGCGACCGCCGACGTGGACACCTTCATCGAGATCGCCGAGCATCCGACATTGCAGCCCGCGCTGCGGGAGAACCTGTCCCAGGTCGCGGACGAACCGGCGGGGGCCGCCCGCGACTTCCGCATCGTCGGGACGTCCGTGCGCACCGCGAGCGGGTTGGGCGAATTCACCCGCAATCTGGCCGAGGTAGCGGTACACGATCTGCACTACGACTGGCAGATCCTGCGCACCGGATCGGATGATCGGACGCCCGTGCTGCCGCTGCGTGATTTCCCGGCCACCGTGATGAACCCGAAAAGGCTGTGGGCGCCGTACCAGTCGGGTGCGGAAGCGCCGGTCCCGGTCACCGCGCCCCCCGCGCGGCTGCGCGAAGAATGGATCAAGCTGTCCCGGCTCGGGCTGAGCGCGCCGCGGACCGTGCGGCTCGCCGAGCACGACGGCCGCGCCGACGAACTGGCGGCGGCGCTCCGCGCGCGGGCCCCGCGTCACGGCGCAGGCTTCTCCGACACCGAGGCCGACACCGTGGTGCTGCTGCTACCCCCGGCCGCCGCCACGGACGAGGCAGGTGCGGTAGCGGAACTCGCGGACTTCGCCGGAGCCGCCGAACGACTGGACGCGCTCGCGCCGGGCGCCGGCGCATGCTGGCTGGTGACCACCGGTGCGGAAACCGTCGGGCCGGACGATGTTCCCTCGCTCGGCCACTCGGCGGTGAGCGCCGCGTACCGCAGTCTTGCTCCGGATCATCTCGGCATCGCCTTCCGGCACCTGGACTTGCCGCCGGATGCGGCGACGCAGGATCCGGCCGCGCTGGCCGACAAGATCCTCGAAGCCATCCATGTGCTCGACGAGCCCGAACTCGCGCTGCGGCGAGGGAAATTGCACGCCAAGCGCGTCGTCCGAGCCGAGCCGTCCGGCGCGTCGACGCCGCCCGACCTGGGCGAAGTCTTGGTTCTCGGCGGAACCGGATACGTCGGCCTGGAATTCTGCGAGCAGCTCGTTCGAGACGGAGCGGGCCGGATCACGCTGGTGAACCGCAGCGGCGCCACGAGCGCCGTGGCCGAGCGGTTGCGCGCCCTACGTAACCTCGGTCCTACCGAAATCGATGTGGTGGCCTGCGATATCACCGACGCCGCCGCGGTCGGCGAGCTGGCGCGGCGTTTCGCCGAGCGCCCCGTGAGCGTGCTGGTGCACGCCGCCGTCCAGTACGCGTGGGCGCGGCTGGAACCGGCGGCGGTCGCGGAGGCAGCCGCCGCGAAGGTCCTCGGGCTCGGGGAGGTGTTGCGCGCGGTGCCGCAGACCGCCGCCTGCACCGTGCTGTTGTGCTCCTCCTTCGTGGCCACGCTCGGTGGACGCGACCAGGCGCTCTACGCGGCCACGAATCGCATGCTCGACAGTCTCGCCGTGCGGCTGCGCGCGCAGGGCAGGGATTGCGTGTCGGTGCAGTGGGGGCTGTGGGGACTGCCCGGTGCGGAGCACGCCGCTGTAGAAGCCAGGATCCTCGGCGCGGGTCTGCAGTCCATGCCCGCCGCGTCCGCCATCGAGGCGGGCTTCGCCGACCGCGCGAGCAACAGCATGGTGCTGTCCGCGGACTGGGAGCGCCTGCGTGAGACGGTCGACATCGTCGGTCTGACACCGGTTCTCGCGCCGACGCTGACAGCGCAGGAATCCTCGGCGACGGTCACCCCGGCCCCGGCCCCGGCCCCGGCCCCGGCCCCGACCCCGGCCCCGGCCCCGCCGCCCGCCGTCACGCCGGAAGCCGACGTGACGGAGAGTTTCGCGGAGATCCTCCGGCGCGAACTCGGGCAGGTGATGCTCGTCGACGGCCCCGATCACATCGACGGCTCGGTCCCGCTGGTCGCGCTCGGCGTCGACTCGCTGCAGGCGGTCGACCTGCGCGCGCGGATCAAGACGACGTTGAACCGCGAACTGCCGGTCGCGGCCATCATGGGCGGCGCGTCCCTCGACGACGTCGTCGCGCTCATGTCCGAGAACCGAGGCTGATGGTGCCCGAGAACACAGGCTCAGGAGGCCGCTCAATGTCGGAGAACACGCAGGCGCCCATGCCCGAGATCGAGGACGTGCTCGCGCTCAGCCCGTTGCAGGAGGGCTTGTTCTCGCTGGCCAGGCTGGCCGGGGAAGGCGATCTGTACGCCCTGCAGTTCGTCTACGAGATCACCGGCCCGGTGGATGTGGCGCTGCTGCGCCGCAGCGTCGAGGTGATCCTGCGGCGGCACCCCAACCTGCGCGCCTCGTTCTGGGATCGCGACCTTCCGCGGCCGGTGCAGATCGTGCCCGCCGCCGCGGAGCTGCCATGGGCCGAACGCGCGATCGACCCGGCCGAGCTCGACGCGGTCATCGCCGCGGAGACCCGGGCGCCGTTCGACCTGGCCCGCGGCCCGCTGCTGCGCGTGCTGCTGCTGCGGTTGCCCGACGACACACGGCGACTGGTACTCACCGCGCACCACATCCTGCTCGACGGGTGGTCGCTGGGCGTGTTCTTCCGGGAGCTGTTCACCCTGTACCAGGTGGGCGCCGCGGCGGACGCGCTGCCCCGGCCCCGGCCCTACCGGGATTACATCGGCTGGCTGTCCGCCCGCGACGACGCCGCCGCGCTGCGCGCCTGGCGCGACTATCTCGGTGATCTCGATCCGCTCATCCTCGCCGACCGCGGCGACGCGGCGGTCGACACCGTTGTGCCCAGCATCGACACGGTCACCCTCGACGCGGCCGACACCAGCCGGTTGACGGCATGGGCCCGGTCCAACGGCCTGACGATGAACACCGTCGTGCAGTACGCCTGGGCGGTGCTCCTCGGCAGGTTGACCGACCGCCGCGACGTGGTCTTCGGCACCACCGTCTCGGGCCGGCCGGACGAGTTGTCCGGTGTCGAGACCATGATCGGGTTGTTCATCAACACCGTCCCCGTCCGCGTGGCGCTAGGCGCCGAGAACGTGGTGCGCGAGTGCGCGCGGCTGCAACGCGAGTCGGCTCCGATGCGCGATCTCGCGTACGTCAGCCTGTCGGCGATCCAGCGGTCGCTGGGGTCCGGAACCCTGTTCGACACGCTGTTCGTGTTCGAGAACGCGCCCATGTCCGACATCCTGCGCCCCATCGACCTGGCGGACGGGGTCCGGGTCGCGCCGATCACGTCGGAGAGCCTGACGCACTATCCGCTCGCGGTGACCTCGTTCGTCTACGAGGGGCAGCTGGTGGTGACGATCGAGGCGGTCCAGGCGGCGCTGCGCACCCTGTCCGGTCCCGGCATCGGGGCGCGGTTGCTCTCGGTGCTGCGGCAGCTGCCCGCGATCGGCGAGCGCGGGCCCGACGCACTGGACGTGCTGTTGCCGGGGGAGAGCGCGCGGCCACCGGCGGAGATCACGGCGGACGTGCGTGGCGTCACCGTGTGGGAGCTGTTCGCGCGCCAAGTGGCCGCCACGCCGGACGCGCTCGCGCTCAGCACCGAGCGCGAGCGCTACACCTATCGCGAATTGGCCGACGCCGCACTCCGAGTCGCGGGTGAGCTCGCAGCACACGGCGCCGGTCCGGAAGACGTCGTGGCCCTGGCGTTGCCGCGGTCGGCACGGTCGATCGTCGCGATCCTCGCCGTCCTCGCCACCGGCGCCGCCTATGTGCCCGTCGATACCGCGCTGCCCGCCGCCCGCATCGAATCGATCCTGCGGCGATCCCGTCCACGCTTGATCCTGGTCGACGATTCCGCCTCGTCCGTGCTCGGCGCGATCGCGGACGGCTCGCGGGTACTGCGGATGGACGAGATCTCCGAGGACGCAGCGGGGTTCGCGCCGCCGCCCGGACGAGCCGACCAGTCCGCCTACCTGATCTTCACCTCCGGTTCCACCGGGGAACCCAAAGGCGTCGTTGGTACCCACGCCGCGCTGGCCGCGTACTTCGCCGACCACCGCGACCGGGTGTACCGGCCCGCCGTGACGCGGCTCGGGCGGCCACTGCGGATCGCGCACGCCTGGTCGCTCAGCTTCGACGCGTCCTGGCAGCCGCTGATCGGGTTGCTCGACGGACATGCCGTCCACCTGTTCGACGCCGAGGAAATGCGCGACGCTCGCCGCCTCGTCGACGGCATCGTGCGGCACGGCCTGGACATGATCGACACCACACCGTCGATGTTCGCCCAGCTCGCCGCGGCCGGACTGGTCGACGCGGGTACGACGCCGCTGTCGGTGCTCGCGCTCGGCGGCGAGGCCATCGGGGTGCCGCTGTGGAAGCAGCTGTGCGCGCTGCCCCGCACCGCTGTGCACAACTGCTACGGCCCCACCGAGACGACGGTGGAGGCGGTGGTCGCCGCGGTAGCCGACGGCGACGCCGACCCGTCCATCGGGGCGCCGGTCACCGGGATGACCGGCTATGTCCTGGATTCGCGGCTGCGGCAGGCGCCGGTCGGCGTCGTGGGCGAGTTGTATCTCTCCGGCGCGCAGGTCGCCCGCGGCTACATCGGCATGCCGGAGAGCACCGCAGGGCGATTCGTCGCCGATCCGCATCGCACCGGCGAACGGATGTACCGGACCGGCGACTTGGTGCGCCGTTTGCCCTCGGGCGATCTGGCCTACGTCGGCCGCGCGGACGACCAGGTGAAAATCCGCGGCTACCGGATCGAGATCGGTGATATCGAGACGGCGCTGCTGGCCTTGCCGGGCGTGCGGGCCGCCGCGGTGATCGTGGTGCGTCGCGCGGGCGGTCCCAGCCTGGCCGCATTCGCGGTGGGTGACGGTCTCGACGCGGTGCGGCTGCGCGTGGCGCTGGCCGAGCGGCTGCCCGGGTACATGGTGCCGAACCGGATCCTGGTCGTGGAACGACTGCCGGTGACCAGCAACGGAAAACTCGACGCTCAGCGGCTCGCGGCGCTGGCCGACGACCGTGCCGCCGGTACCGCAGCCGCGGCAGCGCCCGCGCGCACCGGCACCGAACACCGCCTCTGCGCCGCGGTGGCCGAGTTGTCCGGCGGTCGGGTTCCGAGCATCGATGACGATCTGATCAGCCTCGGCTTGGACAGCATCGTGGCCATCTCGCTGGTGAACCGGCTACGGCGCGACGGCCTCTCGATCAGCCCGAAAGCGGTGCTGAGCGCTTCGACGATCCGCGAGCTCGCCGCGCGGATCGACGCGGGAGCCCACCGGGAACGCACGACGGCCTCGGAGGGCTACGGGCCGGTCGATCCCACCCCGATCGTGTCGTGGATGCACGAGTACGGCGGCTACCGCAGGCTCGCCCTCAGCAATCTGCTCGAACTGCCCGACGGCATCGATCAGGACGGGCTGACCGCCGTGCTACAGGCGCTGCTCGACGGACACGACATGCTGCGTGCCCGCTTCGTGACAACGCCGTCGGGATACGAACTCCAGACGCGAGCGCCGGGCAGCGTACGCGCGCAGGACATCTTGTCCCGGGTGGAGGAAAGCGAACACTTCGAGGCGACACTGGCGGCTCGCGGCCGTGCGGTCGCCGACGAGATCGATCCCCGCACGGGTGATCTGGTGCGCGCCGTGCGGTTCGTCCGGTCCGGCGCCCCTGACGTGCTGCTGCTGACCATCCATCACCTGGCCGTCGACCCGGTCTCCTGGTACGTCATCTCCGCCGACCTCGCCGCCTCCTGGGCCGAGGTCGCCGCGGGGCGCACGCCGACCCCGGCGGTCGAGCACACCGGCTACCGGCGATGGGCCCGGCTGCTTGGCGCACGGGTCGGCACGGAAGCGGTTGCGGCGCAACGCGAGTACTGGGCCCGCCAAGTCGCCGCGCCGGATCCGGTGCTCGGGCGCCGGCTGCCCGACCCGAGAACGGACACCTGGGCTTCCTACCGGGTCCACCCCGTGCCCACCTCGGCGGCGACCAGCGCGGCGATTCTGGACAACCTCGGCGGCGCCACGGGAGTGCGCGAGTTCTTGCTCGCCGCGCTGACGATGACGCTGGCGAGCTGGCGTCTGGAACGCGGCCAGGACGCGGCGGCGGGCGCGTACGTCGCGATGGAAGGTCACGGCCGGGAGGACGCGGTCCTCGGCGCCGATGTGGACAGCGCGCACACGGTGGGCTGGTTCACCAGCATCGTGCCGGCCAGGCTCGCGGCGGGCGCGGAAAGCGTGGACGTGGCGACGGCGCTGGCGGATCCGGCTCGTGCCGCCGCGCTGCTCGAACATGTCACGGCGCATCTGGCGGACCTGCCGAACGGCGGTATCGATTACGGCGTGCTGCGCTATCTCGGCGCAGCGCCCGAACTGGTGGACGCACCGCAGCCACAGGTGTTGTTCGACTATCTGGGCCGGTTCGATCTGGCCGGTGCGGGCCGGCCCTGGGCGCCGATCCCGGATCTGGCGTTGCACGAATGCCTACCGCTCGTGGCGGAGCCCGACTTCCCGCTGCGCTACGCGCTCGACGTGGTTTCGGCGGTGCGCACCACCGGGGAGGGGCCGCAGCTGGTCACCATGCTCCGCTGGAGCGAAGCGGTGTTCACCGCGGCGGAGGTCGACCGGCTCGCCGAACTGTGGCGCGAGGCCGTCGCGGCACTCGAGCGGGCGGTCTCCGCGGTGACCGTCGGCGCCGACTGACCGCGATTCCACCAGCCACTCAGCTCCCTTCGAACTCCCAGCCTGGAGGACCCACCATGTCAGACGAGATCCTCGAGCGGCGCAAGCGGCTGCTCCAGCAGCGACTGCGCGATCAGCAACTCGCACCCGCGGCGAAAGCGGAGCCGAGCAGGCGTCCCGGGGAACCGTCCGCGCTGTCCTCCGCGCAACAGCGGATGTGGTTCCTGCAGACGGTGGCGCCGGAGGACACCACGCTCAACGTCTGCGTCGGCTACCGTCTCGACGGTCCGCTGGAGGTCGCGCGCCTGCGCGCCGCCTTCGACACCGTCCTCGCGCGGCACGAGATCCTGCGCACCACCTACCACGTCGGCGCGGACGGGAACCCCTACCAGGTCGCGCACGCCGATCTGGGACTCGGATGGCAGCAGCACGATCTCACCGATCTCACCGAGGAAGGCCGCGGCAGGCGGCTCGAGGTGCTGGCCAGGCGGGAGTTCACGCGTCCGTTCGACCTGACGTCGGAGTCTCCGTTGCGGGTGACGCTCGCGCGCACGGGTCCGGCCGAACACGTCCTGGTGCTGACGATCCACCACATCGGCTGGGACGACGATTCCTGGTCGATCTTCTTCGCAGAGCTGAACGCCGCCTACCGCGGTGATTCGCTCGCGCAGATCCGAGCGCAGTACGTCGACGTTTCGCCGGTCGAACGACCCGCCGAAGACGACGCCGACCTGGCGTACTGGCGCGAGCGGTTGACACCGCTGCCGGACCGGCTCGAGCTGCCCGGCGCGCTCGGCGCGACCGGGGCCACGCGCAACGCCGACAAGTGCGTGTTGCCGTTGCCGCCGGAACTGCTCGATCAGGTCACCGAAGTGGCGCGTGATCGCTCCGCCACCCCGTTCATGGTGCTGCTGGCGGCCTTCCAGGCGCTGGTGCAGCGGTACACCGCGGCGACGGACTTCCTCGTCGCGGTGCCGGTGACCGACCGCCGCGGCCGCGACGCCGAGGCGCTGATCGGCTATTTCGGCAACACGCTGCTCTTGCGCGCCCGTATCGATCCGGCGCAGACCTTCGGCGAGCTGGTCGACGCGACGCGGGACGCCGCCCGCGACGCGTTCGCGCACCAAGGGGTCGGCGTCGAACGAGTCGTCCGCGAGGTGAGCGCCGACCGGATCGCTGGCAGCGACGGGCTGGCCCAGCTCGTGCAACTGAGCTTCAGTGTGCGCGGTGGGGCCAACGGCTTCGATCTCGCCGATGTCCGCTCCACCGAGCTGTCCTGGGGCAGCGCGGTCGCCCAGGAGCCCTTGGGGCTGATGGTCGTGCTCGACGACGCGGGCGCGCGGGTCGAGGCCACCTATCTGGTCGACGAGCTGGACCGGTCGGTGGTGGCCCAATTGCTGCGCCACTACCTGGCCTTGCTCGCCGATGCGGTGGGCGATCCAGGGCAGCCGGTCCGCGCGATCGATATGCTCGGCGCCGCCGACCGCGCCGAGATCCTCGCCGCGTCGCACGGTCCGCTCGTCGACGCGCCCGCGACCACGTTGGCGGAACTGGTCCAGCGGCAGGCCGCGGCGACCCCGGACCGCGTCGCGGTGGTGTCCGAGAAAGCCGAGTTCACCTACGCCGAGTTGAACCAGCGGGCCAATCGCTTGGCGCACTGGCTGATCCGGCGCGGCGTCGGCGCCGAGCGGCTCGTCGCGCTGCGCATGGCGAACTCCGTGGAGTTCATCGTCGCGGCCCTCGCGGTGCTCAAGTCGGGCGGGGCGTACCTGCCGATCGATCCGGCCTATCCACCGGACCGCATCGAATACCTGCTGTCCGATGCGCGGCCTGCGCTTTCGTTCGACGCCGAGGCGATCGCCGCGGCGATGACCGAGGCCGCCGGATTGCCGCCCACCGATCCGACCGACGCCGACCGCGAGTCGCCGCTGCGCCCGTCGAACATCGCCTACGTCATCTACACCTCGGGCTCCACCGGCCAGCCCAAGGGCGTGCCCGTTCCGCACGACGCGATCGCCGATCACCTGGTGAACTTCGCGGCGGACTGGGACGCGACCATCCCGGAGCGGGTCCTGCAGGCGACCTCGGTGAGCTTCGACGCGTCGCTGGCCGACATCTTCCTCCCCCTGATCGCGGGCGCGAGCATCGTCGTTCCGAAACCGAACGCCTACCGTGACATTCCGTATGTCGCCGAGTTGATCGCCGAGCACGGGATCACCGTGTTGCACATGGTGCCCTCGCTGCTGGCGACGTTCCTCATGCTCCCGGAGGCCAACGACTGGCGGGCGTTGCGGCACGTGCCGGTCGGCGGCGAGGCGTTGCCCGGCGAGATCGCCGACCGCTTCGCCGCGCAATTCGACGCCGACCTGCGTAACCACTACGGCCCGACCGAAGCGGTGGTGTGCTCCACCTCCATGCCGGTCGACGGGCCGCAGGGAACCAGGATCGTGCCGATCGGGTACCCGAACCGCAACGTCTACGTGTATCTGCTCGACGAGTCGATGCGGCTGGTGCCGCCGGGTGTGATCGGCGAGATCTATCTCGGTGGACGCCAGCTCGCCCGCGGCTACCTGGACCGGCCCGCCCTGACCGCGGAGCGGTTCGTCGCCGATCCTTTCCTCCCCGGCGGCAGGCTGTACCGGACCGGCGACCTGGCCCGGCGCACCGTCGAGGGTGAGATCGAATTCGTCGGCCGCGCCGACGAACAGGTGAAGGTTCGCGGTTTCCGCATCGAACTCGGTGAGGTGGAAGCGGCGGTGGCCGACCATCCCGATGTCGCGCAGTGCGTGGCGATCGTCACCGAGCACGAGCGGCTCGGCCCGATCCTGGCCGCGTACCTCGTACCGGCCCCGGGACACGAGATCGATGTGCAGCAGGTGCGCGCGACGGTCGCGGCGACACTGCCCGAGCACATGGTCCCGGCGGCCTTCGCCGTGATCGATGAGGTGCCGCTGAGCGCGCACGGCAAACTCGATCGCCGCGCGCTACCCGAACCGGTGCTGGCGAAGACCCGCACCTACCGGGAACCCGAGTCGCCCACCGAGATCCGCGTCGCCGCACTGTACGGCGAGCTGTTCGACACCGACCGGGTGGGCGCCGACGACTCGTTCTTCGAACTCGGCGGCCATTCCCTGCTCGCGGCCCGGCTGGTCGCCCTGATCCGCGATGCCTTCGGGGTCGACGTCGACGTGCGCGCGCCGTTCGACACCCCGACGGTCGCAGGTCTCGCCGCGCATCTGGTCGCCCGGTACCAGGATCAGTTCGGGGAGAATCTCGACGAAGTCGCTCCCACCGCACGACCCGTCGGCGAGGACCTCACCACGCCGACGAAACAGCAACGCCCCGAGCGGGTTCCGTTGTCGTACTCGCAGCGGGCGTTGTGGCTGCGCCGCAAGCTGGAAGGCCCGTTCGGATGGGAGAACTTCCGGTTCGCCATCCGCTTCGACGGCGAACTCGACCTCGCGGCGCTCGCCGACGCGGTCGCCGATGTCGTCGCCCGCCACGAGTCGTTGCGCACCAGCTTCCCCGAGCACGACGGGACGCCGTATCAGCGGGTGGCCCCGGCCGGCCCGGTCGAGCTGCCCCGCACCGTGCTCGAGGGCGCGGCGGACACGGTCGCGGTCCGCCTGGAAGAGGCTCTGGAAGCCGAGGCCGACCATGTCTTCGACTTGGCCGGGGAGTCGCTGGTCCGCTTGCGGCTGTTCGTCCTGGACGAGCGGACCCATGTGTTGTCGGTGCTGGCCCATCACATGGTCACCGACCGGGAATCGTGCCGGGTGTTCATCGAGGACCTGACCGCCGCCTACCGGGCGCGGGTGAGCGGCACGGCTCCGGCCTGGCCGGAGCTGACGCTGCAATTCGCCGACTTCGCGGTGTGGCAACGAAACACCTTCGACCACGCGCCGGGCCGCGACGATCTCAGCGACCACGGCAGGAGCCGGCTCGACTACTGGCGTGGCGCACTGGCGGAGCTGCCGGTGGAGATCGCGGTCGGGCACGATCGCCCGCGTCCCGCGCGACTCGGCCACGCCGGGACGAGCGCGACCAGGGTGGTTCCGGCCGAGACGTGGCAAGCGTTGCGAGCGCTCGCCGAGACGACGGGCGCGACGGAATTCATGCTGTGCCAGGCGGCGGCCGCGGTGCTGGTGCACGCGCTCGGCGGCGGTGACGACGTGCCGATCGGGGCCACGGTCGCCAACCGGCCCGGACGGTCGGTGGACCGGCTGATCGGGCTGTTCGCCGACATGATGGTCCTGCGCAACGATCTGTCGGGCGACCCGACGCCGCGGACCGTGCTGGAGCGGGTGCGCGAGTCCGCGCTCAGCGCCCTCGGCCACCAGGACGTGCCCTTCGAGCGGATCGTCGAAACGCTCAACCCGCCCCGGGTACTCGGTCGCAATCCCTTGTTCCAGGTGATCATGCAGTTCGGGCACACCGCGCCGACCGTCGAGTTCACCGCGCGTGGCGAGACGACCCTGACCCCGCTCACGCCACAGTACGACGCCGCGTTCATGGACTTCCATCTGGATTTCCTGGTGCAACCCGGCGGCGAGCTGCTGACCCGGGTCGTGGTCAACTCCGAGCTCTACGAGCCGGCCACGGGGCAGATCTTCGCCGACACGCTGGTGCGAATCCTGACCGCGTTCGCCACGAAACCCGATGTGGCGCTCGCCGACTCGAATGTCGTGCCGCCGGGATGGGACACCTCGCGCACCGTGGTACGCCATTCGGCGTCCGAGGTCGCGGCCGGCGAGGCCGAGTCGGGGCCGCCGCGGACCGAGACCGAGCGCGCCCTCGCCGCGCTGCTCGAGGAATTGCTCGAGATCACCGACGTGAGCCGCACGGACGGATTCTTCGCCCTCGGCGGCGACAGCGTCATCGCCATCCAGTGGGCGGCGCGCGCGGGCGAGGCGGGTCTTGCCCTGACCCCGCAGATGATCTTCGAGCACTTCACGCTCTACGAGCTGGCGGCGGCGGTGGACGCGGCCACCGCTGCGGGCGCGGGCGCGCCGGCGCGGGCGGCGCAGGAGCATCGGTACGAGCCGATGTCGGCCTCGGGCCTGTCCGGTGACGCGCTGGCCATGCTGCGCGAATCCTGGTCCGCGCAGCGGTGACTCGCGGTGAGCCGGTCGCACACCTGACCGGCTCACCGCGATTGGCGTGGCGGGCGGCGGCGATTAGGGTCTGATGCCGATGGATTCGGTGCCTGTTTGGATCATGCTCCCGGTCATTCTGGTGGTCGCGGCGATCGCGGCGGGGCGATGGCTCCTGGTCGCGGACACCTTCACCGATCGCATGATCAACCATGCATGGGCGTGGAATCTCGGTGGCCTGGCGCTGTATATCCTCGCCGCGGCGGCGGGCTTTCCCGGGCTGGGGCAGCGGCTGTTCCTGTGCTGCGGCTTGATGACCACCGCCATGGTCCTGGTGCTCGCGCAACTGGCCGCGGGCGCGGACGCGGAGGTGATGCTGCGCAGGCAGAAAACCTACAGCGTCGTCGCCGCCGTGACTTCGGCGGCGCTGCTGGCGTTTTCACCCGCCGCACACGGTGTGTTGCACGTCGGTCTCGACGAGATCGTGTGGACGCTCTCCGAGCTTCCTATGGCCGCGAGCGGATACCTCGTCGCACGGGCCAGTTTCCGTGAACTGCGTACCGCCGCTCGTATGGCGAAAGAGAAGCTGACGTATTCGGTCCTTTTCATCCTCGCGGCGTACTGGGCGGCGGCGGCACTGCTGACTGTCGTCCGCGCGCTCTGCGGTGTCCCGCCGAGTCATCCGGGCAACGCTCTGGCGGTCTCGTCGTTCGTCTGCGTGCTCGTCATCGCCACACTCACGGCGATACCGCTGGTGACCGCCTTGTTGGTCCGAGCGGGGCTGGACCGAGCCGGTCGGCGCTGCCGTCGTCTGCGTCCGCTGTGGTGTGACCTGACCGCCGCGGTCCCGGAAGTCGTCTTGAGCCGCACCGACGACGGGGACAGCGGTGCGGCGTCCCGGCTGTATCGGATGACGGTGGAAATCCAGGACGCCCTGTTGCATCTGAAGCCGTATATGCCGTCCCCGGCCGAGGAGCCGGGAGCCGCCGACGCCGGGCAAGGCATCGGCGACTACGCGCGTCGAGTCGCCTATGCCGTCCGATGCAGAGCCGCCGGACTGCGTCCGGTGGCGCAGGCCGCCCCGCTCGCCGCCGCGCCGACCGGCGGCCACGATCGGGCCAACGGCCTGCGGCAGTTGCTCGACTTGGCGCTCGAATGGCCGAAAGCGCGCGCCGATGTAGGTTAGGCAAACCTATTTAGGCTCGGCTAAGCTATGCCCGGCAGTCTCGGTCCGCCGGTTCCGGCGGCAGGCAAGGAGTGGCAGCGCGATGGAGTCGACACAGCGTCGGGCAGAGGGAATGGTGGACATCGGCCTGGAGGAGATCCGGGCCGCGGTGGCCGGTCAACTGGGGCTCGACGCCACGGAGATCGCCGATCACGACGACCTCATCCAACTGGGTCTGGACTCGATCCGCACCATGAAGCTCGCGGGCGGCTGGCGTAAACGCGGCGCGGACATCAATTTCGCCCAACTGGCCGCCGATCCCACGGTGGCCTCCTGGCATGGCTTGCTCGGCGCGAAAGACGCGGCAGGCGCTCAGGCGTCCGGCCCGGCCTCGGTCGAGACGGCCGCCGAGGCAGCGGACGACGACCCCGCGGCGCCCTTTCCCTTGGCCACCATGCAGCACGCGTACTGGATCGGCCGCTCCGACGAGCAAGAACTCGGCGGAGTCGCGGCGCACCTGTACGTCGAATTCGACGGCGGCCGCATCGATCCCGCACGTCTGGAGCGCGCGGTGGCCGACTTGGTCGCCATGCATCCCATGCTGCGCACGAGGTTCCTGCCGGACGGCACACAGCAGACCATGACGGCCCCGGGTCAGCCGGTGTTCGATGTCGTCGACCTGCGCGGCCGGTCGCCGGAGGCGGCCGAGGCCGCGCTGACCGAGCTGCGCGACCGCAAGACCCATCAGCGCCTGGCCATCGAAGACGGCCAGGCCATCGACGTCACACTCACCCTGCGCGACGGGGACCGCAGCCGGTTGCATCTGGACGTCGACATGCTCGCGGGCGATGCCATGAGCTACCGGATCCTGATCTCCGATCTGGCCGAGCTCTACCACGGGACGGCCCTGCCGGTCCCCGGTTACACCTACCGGCAGCACCGCACCGAGCACCGCGAGGACGTCGCCGCACGCGAGCGCGACCGGCAGTGGTGGCAGCGGCGGATGCCGGAATTGCCCGGCGCACCGGAGCTTCCCACGGTGCCGGTCAGCGAGCGCACCGATCCGAATCGCACCGTGCGCTACGACCACTGGCTGTCGCCGGAAGCCAAGCAGCGGTTGCTCGCCGCCGCACACGAGCGCGGCATCACTCCCGCGATGGCGCTGGCGGCGGTGTTCGCCGAGACCATCGGCGGTTGGTCGGCGCAGAGCCGCTTCTTGCTGAATGTGCCGCTGTTCCATCGCGATCCGGTGCACCCCGACATCGATCGGGTGATCGGCGACTTCACCTCCTCGATCATGCTCGAGGTCGACGTCACCGACAGCATGTCGGTCACCGATCGCGCCCGCGCGCTGCAACGCAGCATGCACGAAAGCGGCGCCCACACCGCCTACTCCGGGCTCGAGGTGCTGCGTGATCTGGGCAGGCATCGCGGGGAGCCCGTGCTCGCCCCCGTCGTCTACACCAGCGCGCTGAACCTGGGCGAATTGTTCGCCGACAAGGTCACCGAGACCTTCGGCGAACCCGTGTGGATCATTTCGCAGGGACCGCAGGTGCTGCTCGACGCGCAGGTCACCGAGGTCCGCGGCGGACTGCTGCTGAACTGGGACGTGCGCGCGTCGGCCTTCCCCGAGGGCATGATCGACGCCATGTTCGCTCGATACTGCGCGGCGATCGGGCGGCTCGGCGACGGTGCGGCGGGGTGGAACGCGGAGGCCGCCGTGCGGCTGCCGGTGGCTCAGGCCGAAGTGCGGGCCGCGGTCAACGCCACCGACGGCCCAGTCAGTGAGCGTTGCCTGCACCAGGGCTTCTTCGAACACGCGGCGGCGCATCCCGAGGCGCCCGCCGTGCTGTGGGGTCTGGGCGACCAGCGGGGGATGTGCAGTTACGGGGAACTGGCCGCCCGCGCGCTGGCCGTGGCGGGCGCGCTACGCGCCGAAGGTGTGCAGCCCGGCGACGCGGTCGCCGTCCAGTTGCCGAAAGGGCCGGACCAGGTGCTTGCGGTGCTCGGCGTACTCGCGGCCGGAGCGACATACGTGCCGATCGGAATCGATCAACCGACGGGTCGTCGTGCGGAGATTCTCCGCACCGGAGCCGTCGACACGGCATTGACCGTCGAGGGCGCAGAGATGGACGCGCCGATCACGTGTGTGTCCATCGACGCCGCCCGCGAACACCCGCAGCCGCTCGCGGCGCCCGTCTATCCGGACACCGGCGATATCGCCTACGTGCTGTTCACCTCCGGGTCGACCGGCGTGCCGAAGGGCGTCGAGATACCGCACCGCGGTGCGATGAACACCATCGATGCGTTGAACGAGTGGTTCGGTGTCGGCGGCGACGATCGCGCGCTGGGATTGTCCGCCCTGGAATTCGATCTTTCGGTCTACGACATCTTCGGTCTGTTCTCGGTCGGCGGCGCCGTGGTGGCGGTCGATCCGGAGCAACGCGCCGATCCGTCCTCGTGGGTGGAACTGCTACGTACGCATCGCGTTTCGATCCTCAACTGCGTACCCAGCATGCTGGACATGATTGTGCAGATAGGCGGTGACCGACTGGGTGATTCGCTGCGCGCGGTCATCCTCGGCGGGGACTGGGTGGGTGCGGACCTGGCCCGAAGGCTGTCGGCCCAGGTACCGGGCTGCCGGTTCGCCGGCCTCGGCGGCGCGACCGAGACCTCCATTCACACCACCATCTGCGAGGTCGAGGGCGAGCCGCCCGCGCATTGGGCGACGGTGCCGTTCGGCGTTCCGTTGCGCAACGTCCGATGCCGGGTCGTCGGTCCCGCGGGCCGTGACTGCCCGGACTGGGTGCCCGGCGAACTATGGGTCGGCGGCGTCTGTGTCGCCGCGGGATACCGCAACGACCCGGAGCGGACCGCGGAGCGTTTCGTCGAACACGACGGTCTCCGCTGGTACAAGACCGGCGACATGGCCAGGTACTGGCCCGACGGCACCATCGAATTCCTCGGTCGCGCCGACCATCAGGTCCAGATCCGCGGGTACCGGGTGGAACTGGGCGAGGTGGAGAGCGCGTTGCGCACGGTGCCCGGCATCCGGCATGCCGTCGCAGCGGTCGTCGGTGCGGGCGCGCCCAAGCTGGTCGCCGCCGTCGCGGGCGACGTCGCCGAGATCGGCGATATCACCGCGGCGGCCTCGGATCGGTTGCCCGCCTACATGGTGCCCACCCGGGTCGAGCTCCTCGAACAGATGCCCCTGACCGCCAACGGCAAATTGGACCGCCGCGCCGTGGTCGCCCTCCTCGAACCAGGGAGCGAGCACGATCAGGACACCGCACCTCGCGATGACGTGGAGGCCGCGCTGGCCGATATCGTCGCGGCCGTCCTGGGCGTCGACGCGATCGGCGTGCACGACGATTTCTTCGGCCGCGGCGGCGATTCCGTCCTCGCCACGACCGTGATCGCCCGCGTGCGCGAGTGGCTGCAAGCCGACCACGCGCTGGTCGCGGACCTGTTCGCCACCCGAACCGTCGCGCGGCTCGCGGAGCGGCTGCAGGAACGCGAAATCCAGCAGGGCGCGGACGGCAGGCTGCCCGCGGTAGCCCGGCTCTACCTCGAGGTGGCATCGATGACGGACGAGGAGATCCTCGCCCAGACGTGAAGGGCCCAGCGGTCCCACGAAGCAACCGTTCGCGGCCTTACCGAGAGGCCGCGACGGTCGCGGCGAGGCTCGCACTCCGCGCGGCGAAGACGACCGCGGTGCGCTCAGATAGCCGGGCAGCCCCGAAATTCGTGCTCCCGGCCGCATTCTCGGGTTCGCCCAGGTCCGTCGTCGCGCCGAAAGGCCCACGTCACCCGCCGCCGTCGGCGAGCCTGCCGATCAACTCGCCGACATCATCGCCGACCGCGGCCGGCGCGCCGCCTACTTCGCCGCGGCGGCGAAGGCGGGCTCCAGCTTGTCCAGGATGTAGGGCACCGAGAGCGCCGTCGGCGTGTTCACGGCGCTGATCTCCTGGGTGGTGAGGAATACGACCGAGCCCTTCTTGACCGCGGGCAGGTCGGCGTATCCCGGCAACTGCCGGTACTTCTCGTCCAAGCCGGGGGCGTAACCGGCCAGCAACAGATCGGCGGTCAGCTCGTCGACCCGCTCGGGGGACAGGGCGAGCCTGCCCTGATCGGCGGCCGAGTCGGTGAGATTCTTCGGAATGCCGAGCCCCAGCTGGGCGAACACTTTCGACGACCCGTCGTTCGGGTCGGTCAGCACCATCAGCTGCGCCGGACCGGCCAGCCAGGTGCTGGCGAATGTCTTGCCCTGCAAGCCGGGGTTCGCGGCGGCGATGGCGGCTATCTTGTCGTCCACCTTCGCGATCGCCTTGTTCGCCTCGTCCTGCTTGCGCAGCACCTTGCCGAGCGTGGTGACCTGGTCCTGCCACGGCGCCACCGCCGCTTTGCTCAGCGCGGGCAGCGTCGGGGCGACGCGGGAGAGTTCGTCGTAGGTCTTCTGGTCGGCGATGAACGGGTCGACCAGGATCAGGTCCGGCTCCAGCGTCGCGACCTGTTCGGCGAGGTTGCCGGTGGTGGTGAGGGACTTGGCCGACTCGAGGCTTTTGGGCTCCCACGGCGGCGTGCTCTTGGACGCCATCGCGACGTTGTCGAGGTATCCGATGGGAACGACGCCGAGCGCGAGCGTGGCGTCCAGCCATTGGTTGCCCAGGGCGACGATCTTCTCCGGGGTGCCTTCGACGGTCGTCTCGCCGCGGGCGTGGGTGATGGTCACCTTCTCGCCGCCCGATGCCGAGTCGTCCTCCGCGGATCCGCACGCGGTGACGGCGAGAGCGAAGACTCCCGTCAGCACCGCCAGCGCCGCTCGTGACCAACGGCCGCCTGTCCGAACAGACTTCATCTGTCGCACCTTCCTTCCAAGCAAGATAGCCAAGGCTAACCTATCTCGATCGGGATGGACGACGGCGCGGGCGACCAACACCGGTTGATGGTTACATCCGCTAACTATATAGTTTGCGGTGGTAACTATCTGGTGAGAGGCTGCCGTGACGAATTCATCCATCGACGTCGATCCGGGCGATGTCCGCACCATCCGGCGCCGGTTGCGCTACGACCGGGACCATCCGAACTACAAGTGGATCGTTCTGACCAACACCACACTCGGTGTGCTGCTCACCGCGGTCAATTCCTCGATCGTGCTGATCTCGCTGCCCGCGATCTTCCGTGGCGTCGGGCTCAACCCGCTCGAGGCGGGCAATGTCGGTTACCTGCTGTGGATGCTGATGGGTTACCTGCTCGCCACGGCCGTGCTGGTCGTGATGTTCGGGCGGCTCGGCGACATCTTCGGCCGCGTGCGGGTCTACAACCTCGGCTTCACCATTTTCGCGCTTTCGGCGGTCGCGCTGTCGTTCGACCCGTGGCACGGTGGCTCCGGCGCGTTGTGGATCATCATCTGGCGCGTCGTCCAAGGGGTCGGCGGCGCGATGCTGACCGCCAACTCCTCGGCGATCCTCACCGATGCCTTCCCCGCGAGCCGGCGCGGCACCGCGCTCGGCATCAACATGGTCGCCGCGGTGGCGGGTTCGTTCTTCGGTCTGCTCATCGGCGGCGTGCTGTCGGAATGGGATTGGCGAGCCGTGTTCTGGGTCAGCGTCCCGATCGGCGTCCTCGGGGCCGTCTGGTCCTATCGCTCACTGCACGAAGTCGGCATCAGGACCGCGGGCAAGCTGGACTGGGCGGGGACAATCACCTTCGGCCTCGGGCTCACGGCGCTGCTCACCGGTATCACCTACGGCATCCAGCCCCACGGTGGGCACGCGACGGGCTGGACCAGCCCGTGGGTGCTGTCCGCGGTGTTCGGCGGCATCCTGCTGCTCGTCGCGTTCTGTGTGGTGGAGAGCCGGGTGCCCGACCCGATGTTCAACCTCGGGTTGTTCCGCCACCGCGCCTTCGGGCTCGGCAACTTCGCCAACCTGATGGTCTCGATCGGCCGCGGCGGCATGCAATTCATGCTCATCATCTGGTTGCAGGGCATCTGGCTTCCGCTGCACGGTTACGACTTCGAGTCGACCCCGCTGTGGGCGGGCATCTACCTGCTGCCGATGACGATCGGATTCCTCGCCGCCGGACCGGTTTCCGGCTGGCTGTCCGATCGCTACGGGCCCCGGCCGTTCACCACCGGCGGCGCGTTGCTGACGGGTGTGACTTTTCTGTTGCTGCTGGTCATCCCGGTGAACTTCGACTACTGGCTGTTCGCGTCGATCACCTTGCTCAACGGCGTCGGCAGCGGCCTGTTCTTCTCGCCGAACACCGCCGCGATCATGTCCAGCGTTCCCGCCGCTCAGCGCGGCGCGGCCTCCGGCATGCGCGGCACCCTCTTCAACGGCGGCAACGCGCTGTCGATGGGCATCTTCTTCTCCCTGATGGTCGTCGGGCTCGCGGCGAGCCTGCCCTCGGCGCTGGATTCGGGGTTGCGCGCCCAGGGCGTCTCCGCGGGAGCTGCCGCCGATCTGGCCGGAATGCCACCGGTGGCAAGCATGTTCGCCGCGTTTCTCGGCTACAACCCCATCCAGGAGCTACTCGGCCCGTCGGGCGAACTCGGCAAGCCAGGTGTCGACGCCGAAACCCTGACCGGCCAGGAGTTCTTCCCGAACTTGCTCACCGGCCCGTTCCATTCCGGATTGGTGGTGGTGTTCGTCGCGGCGGCCGTGATGATGTTTCTCGCCGCGGTGGCCTCGTGGTCCATCGGCGACAAGTACGTCTACGACGAGGCGGCCGAGCAGGCCGAGGCCGATCAGGCGGCGGAGCCGAGCGCCGCGGTACCCGCTCGCTGATCGGGGCCGCCGCGGCGATCGGCCACTCGAGTTGGCCTCGCGCCGCGCGACGACATACCGTCGATCGAGATGAACGCTGTTCCGGTTCCGGTGGTGCTGTCGGTTGTCGTCTTCGTCGCGCTCATGACCGCGGGGCGCTGGCTGCTCGTCGACGAGACGGCCACCGATCGGCTGATCAACCGTACGTTCAGCTGGAATCTCCTGGGTCTGCTGCTGTACGAGGTGGCCGTCGCAGTGCATTGTCCCGACCTCGGGCCGCGCATCTACCTCGCCTGTGGTCTCCTGGCACTCGCCAGCTTCTTCGGGTTGGCCAGGCTCGTCGACGGCGCCGATGTGGCAGCCGTGCACCGGCGTCAGCGGCGATACGATGCGACGGCGGCCGCCGTCGCCGTTTCGCTGATCGTCGTCACACCGGTCCTGCGGTGGGCCTGGGGGATCGACTATGTCGAAGTCATCTGGACGGTGTCGGCGCTTCCCGGGGCCTTCTGTGGCTTGCTTTTCGGCCGTGCCTGCGTTCGCGAGTTGCGCGCCGGAGGCGTCGCGGTGCGAGAGAAGCTCACCTTCGCCGTGTTGTTCGCGTTCTCGGTCTATTGGTTGATCTCGATGACGATCATGGTCGGTCGCTCGCTCGCCGGTACGCCGCCGAGCGAACCGGGAAAGGCGTGGGCGGTCGCCGCGGTCCTCATGTTCTCCGCGGTGACCCTGTTGGCGGTGATTCCCCTGGTCACCGCGCTGATGGCGCGGACAGGTTGGGATCAGACCGGGCGCGCCTGCCGTCGGCTGCGGCCGCTGTGGCGAGATCTCACCGCCGTGGTACCCGAAGTGGTCTTGGCCGAAGACCATTCCGCGCCCAGGGAAGCCACGTCCCAGCTCTACCGGATGACCGTCGAGATCTGGGACGCGCTGCTGCACTTGAAGCCCTATGTGCCCGCCTCGTCCGAGCCCGGCTCGCCCGAGTCGATCGACAACGACGCGCGCCACTATGCGTTTCAGGTCGCGCTGGCCGTGCGAGCCAAGCGCGACGGAAGCACGCCGGCCTCCAGCTCCGCCGTCGCGGGCGCGGCGCAGGCCGAGGTTCGTGATCGTGCGGCGGAATTCCGATTCCTGTTGGAACTGGCTCGTCTATGGCCGGGAGCCGTCGCCGCGGTGGATCACCGGTCGATGGGAGTGCAGACGCCGACGACCGCCGCCGTATCCCAGTAGAACGGCCGTACCTCCGCGATGCGTCCATCGGCGAAGCCGATCGTCTGCAAGATCGCGAAGGTGAGTTCCCGGCCGGTCGCGCGGGCGCGGGCGTGTACCTCGGTGTGCACCACGGCGGTATCCCCGGTCGCGAGGAAGCGCTGCTCCCGCATATCGAATCTCTCCCAGGTGTCGCGCATGGCGCGGAAGAACCGCTCCATGCCGTCGTGGCCGCGCCAGGTTCCGCCATACGGCAGGCTCTCGGCTTGATGAAGCACCACCGAAGCGTGGAAGAACGGAGCCAGCAACTCGAACGAGGCGTTGCCCGGACCGCCTGCGGCCAGATATTGCGCTTCCGCCGCGTACATTCCGGTCAGGACGGTCATCGAGTCGGTCGTTGTCGGCGTCATGCGGCCAGTCTGTCCGCCGGGCGGTCGCCGGACCGGCGGTAATCGGTCGTCGCGGTACAGGGTTGTTCCCGCGCAGTGATCTCCTGCGCGGGAACAACGGCGACTCACCGCGCGGCAACGGGCTCCTGCCTGGTTTCGTGGCGCAGCCCGATGGACATGATGTCGGACGGTTCGTCGAGCTCGATGCGATGCCAGCGGTTGCGGGGCACCACGAAAGCGGTGCCCGCGGTGAGGCGCACCATCGTCTCGTCGTCGCCGGGCCGCTCGGCGCGCAGGTAGAGGCGCACCGCACCGGCCAGACAGCACACCGCCTCGTCGCTGCCCGGGTGGATTTCCCACTGATCGGCATGGACGTCGGCATCGGATTCGACATGGAATGTCGCTAGCTGCCAGTCGCCGTCGCCGGTGCTCATCCGGCGGGCACCGGCTGCTACCCGGCCGTTCCGGCCGAAAAGGATCGCGCGGCCGAACAAGTCGATCGAGGTCTGGTTCATGGTGTGTCCTTCGATGAGATGGGTGAGACTTTCTCGGTCGGTCGATTGCGGCGTCCGAGAAGCGGGGGCAACGGAGCGGTCGAGGGTCGGCCGAGAGCAAGCGGGGCGCTTGCTCGGTGCAGTCCGAGCGACATGGTGGGGTGGCGTATCCCGACGCTGTGGGCGGCAGGTCGATGGCCTCGTGCCGAAGGGTGAGTGCGCCGTTTGTGCGTCACCGTTTTCACCCGATGCTTTGTCGGGATCGATAGCGCACCCGCGTATGTGGTTCGGAGCCGTGAGAGGTTGCTGCTCGCGACCGGGGCAAGTGTGCGGCGACGACCCGACCGGCTTCGCTCGCGAGGCGCTCGGTGGCCTTCATGGTCGCGCGGCGGAGAACCCGGCGGCCGTCTCGGCGCCCGGCGACATCGTGTCGGCTGCGGGCGTCGCTGTGGGAGTCGTGCGGTGCGTGCTCGGCAGCACAGTCGCGGCGACCACGCTCGCCACGGCGAAAAGCCCCGCAGCGCAGCCCAATGCGAGCGCGTATCCATCGTTCAGGGCGGCCGGTGCGGCGCTGTCTCCGGTGCGTGCCGCCGCAATGGTGGCGAGCGCGGCCACTCCGACGCAGCCGCCCAGCTGGCGCGCGCTGTTGAACACCCCGGAGGCCATGCCCGCTTCGTGCGGCGCGACGCCCGTGGTCGCGGCGGCGGCCACCGGAGCCAGGCACAGTCCGAGACCGAAGCCGCCGAGCAGCGAAGGGCCGAGGACGTCGGCGAGGAAGCCGCCGTCGGCGCTGATGAACGCGAACCAGCCGATACCGGCCGTGGTCAGCACCCCGCCGAGAACGAGCGCCGCTTTCGGCGATCGCGTGCCGCCCACGCGGGTGGCCACCACCGTCCCGGCGATGACGCTGAGCGAGAACGGCACGAAAGCCGCGCCCGCCGCGCCCGCGCTCATGCCCAGTACCTGCTGTTGATACAGCGACACCAGATAGAACGCGCTGAATTGTCCCGCTCCGGCCAGAAATACGAACACATTCGCGCCCGTCACCCAGCGGTTGCCGAACAGTCCGAGCCGGACCAATGGCGTCGATGTCCGTGCCTCGACGGCGAGAAAAGCCGCGAGCAGCACCGCTCCTGAGCCGAGGGTGACCGCCGTGGCGGCGGAGAGCCAACCGTGGTGTTCACTGCGCACCACGCCCACCACCAGCAAACCTATTGCGCTGGTGCCGAGCGCAGCGCCCGGCACATCGATCCGAGCTCGCCCACTCACTCGATCGGCCGCCACGCCGGCCACCGCCGCGACCGAGGCGATCGCCACTATCGGGACGTTGATGAACATCACCCAGCGCCAGTCGGCGTACTCGGTCAGCAATCCACCCACCAGCACGCCGAGCGCGCCGCCCGCCGCGTTCACCGCGCTCCACACGCCGAGTGCCCGCACCCGGGCGGGTCCTTCCGGAAATGTCGTGGTCAGCGTGGCCAGAGCGGCGGGCGCCACGGCCGCCGCCGCGAGGCCCTGAATCGCTCGCGCGGTGACGAGCTGCCACGGCTGCTGCGCGAATCCGCCGGCCAGCGAGGCGATGCCGAACACAGCGAGCCCGGCGGTGAGCAGTCTGCGCCGCCCGAACAGGTCACACGCCTTCCCGCCGAGCAGCAGGAATCCGCCGAAGGTCAGCGCGTAGACGTGCACCACCCACGCCAGATCGACCGGGGCGAAGCCCAGATCGGCGCGGATGGCGGGTAGCGCGACGTTCACCACCGCGAGGTCCAACGCGACCATGAACTGCGCGACGGCCACCGCCGTCAACGCGACGCCCGGCCGCCCGAGAGAGTTTCTATACATGTATAAAAACTAGCGCGATGGGACGCCCCGTGTCCATACCCGGCTCGGGGGATGGGTGAAGATGGACCAATGCCGAGCTCGTCGTCGCAGTCCCAGCGCACCGGCCGACCTGCGCGTATCTCCCGGGCGGAGATCGTCGCGTCGGCCAACTCCGTGATCGGGGCGGAGGGTGTGGAGAAGCTGACCATGCGCCGCCTCGCCGCCGAACTCGGTTGCACGCCGATGGCGCTCTACCACCACGTCCGGGATAAGGAAGACCTGCTGCGGCTGCTGCTCAACGACTACGCCGAGCAGGTGGTGTGGCCGGATCTGCCGGAGGATCCGCGACAGCGCGTCCGCGTGGCGGCGCGGGCCATGCGCGACGCGCTCGCCGCGCGCCCGTGGGTCGTCGAAATACTCGCCGCCGACGACCTTCTCGGTGTTTCCGCGCTCTGGGTCACCGAATCGATCGTGGACGGGTTCGTCGCGGGGGGCCTGCCGGTGGATCGCGCCGTCCACGCCTACCGGGCCATCTGGCAGTACACGGCGGGCAACCTCATCGTGCGCGCCCGTTCCGCCCGCCGGGCCGGGGAGGACCGCCCCACCTTCCGCGCGCAGGTCTTCGCCGACCTCGACCCCGAGACCTACCCCCGCCTGGCCGCCCTCGGCCCCGGTTACGTGTCCCTCGCCGCCCAGGACACCTACGACCTCGGCCTCGACGCCCTCATCGACGGCCTGCTCCGGTCCGCATAGCAATCGAGCCCGCCACGACGGGCGGGCTCGAATGCTCGATCACATGCTCAGAAAGTGATCCGCTGGTCGGGAGGCATGTACAACTTGTCGCCTTCCTTCACATCGAACGTCTTGTAGAACTCCTCGAGATTGCGCACGACCTGGTTGCAGCGGAATTCGTTGGGGGAGTGCGTATCAATGCTGAGATAGCGGACGGTGAGTTCCTTCGTCTGCTTCTCGCGCCAGCTGCGCGCCCAGGACAAGAACATGGTGCGGTAGTCGGGATTGTCGATGCCCCGGCGTTTCTCGGCGATGCGGAAAGCGGCCAGCGTGATCTGCAGGCCGCGCAGATCGGCCAGGTTCTCACCGACCGTGAGTGCGCCGTCGACGTGCTGGTTCGGCTCGAGACCCTCCGGGACGAGCGCGTTGTACTGGTCGATCAGTTGCTTGGCCTTGGCGTCGAACGCCGCGCGGTCCTCGGGCGTCCACCAGTCGCGGCGGTTGCCGTCACCGTCGTACTTGGAGCCCTGGTCGTCGAAGCCGTGCCCGATCTCGTGCCCGATGGTGGAGCCCACCGCGCCGTAGTTGACGGCGGGCAGAGCGTCCTTGTCGAAGAAGGGCGGCTGGAGGTAGGCGGCGGGGAAGACGATCTGATTGGAGTTCGACGAGTAGTAGGCATTCACCGTTTGCGGCGACATGCCCCACTCGGATTTGTCGACCGGCGTCCCCAGTCGCGCGAACGCGCGCTTGACCTCGAACTCGTTGATGGCGAGCAGCGACTCGATCAACTTGCCCTTGATGATCTTCAGCGTCGAGTAGTCGACCCACTTGTCCGGGTAGCCGATCTTGGGATCGATCTTGTCCAGTTTCTCCAGAGACGCCGCCCTCGTCGCGGGCGACATCCAAATCGAATTGGTGAAGTTCTCCCGATAGGCCGCGACGACGTCGGCGAGCATCTCCTTGGCCCGCTCCTTGGCCTCCGGCGGAAAGTGCTTGGCCACATACAGTTTTCCGAGCTGCTCGCCGAGCTTCTCGTCGACGATGCCCACGCCGTACTTCCACCGTTCGGGGCGCTGGTCCTGCCCGTTGAGAATTCTGCCCTTGAAGTCGAAATTCGCGTCGTTGACGGCCTTGGGCAGGTACGGAGCGAACTCCCGCAGCACCGACAGCTTCAGGTAATCCCGCCACGTGGCGATGTCCACCTCGGTCCACAGTCGGCCCGCCGCCGTGATGAAGGACGGCTGGTTCACCACCATCGTCGCGAACAACTCCCGCGGGCGGCCGGTGTTCCCCGCCAGCCACGGATCCCAGTCGAAGCCAGGGGCGAGCGCGGTCATATCGGCCCAGCTGTAGACGTTGTACGTCGCGTCGGTGTCGCGGTTGCGCACGTTGTCCCAGTGCGCGGGCGCGATGCGCTTCTCCAGGTCGAACACCCGCTGGGCGAGGCCGGCCGGGTCGGCGAACCCCGCGCCCGCGGCGATCCGCTCGAGGAAGGTGCGGTACTGCGCGAGCACCTCGCCGTACTCCGGCTTCCGGTAGTACTGCTCACCCAGGCCGAGCCCGGACTGGCCGACCGAAGGGATGTAGGCGTTGGAATTCTTCCGGTCGACGCCGATGCCGAGCCCGATCAACCCGCCGATCGGCAGCTCGGCCATCACCTTGGCCAAGTCCGCCTTGGTGGCGGCGCCGTCGATCTTCGCGAACAGGGGCGCCAGCGGCGTCATGCCGAGCCGTTCGATCTCGTCCCAGTCCACCCTGGCGTCGTAGAGGTCTCTGATCTGCTGCTCTTCCGAGCCCGGCTTCGGGTCCCGGATGCCGTCGATGATCTCCCGCAGCTGCTGCTCGGTGCGATCGCCCGCCTCACTGCCCGCGCCGTAGCTGACCTTGTCCGGCGGCAGCTGGTACTCCCGCAGCCACTTCCCGTTGACGTGCCGGTACAGGTCGTCCTGCGGCCGGATCGCCTCGTCGGCTCCGCTGAGATCGACGCCGGTGAGCGTCCTGCTCGCGGGTTCGGTGTCGTCCGAGCACGCGACCAGGGCGGCGGCGGCCGGAACGGCCCCGAGGGCGATCAGGAAGGCACGACGATCCAGCTTCGATGGCCGACCGGTAGATGTCACGAGAATCCTCTCCCCGACGCGGCGGTGCCGCAGATGTACGAAGGCAGCCTTGCAGGACACCGAGGCTACCGGCGCGGTGGCGGACCGGCCGGGATTGGGGAAACGGGCACCCGCGTGTGGCCCCGATTTGGGAACGACCTGCGGATTCCCATACACTAGACCGGTTGCCTGCGGGAGCTGTGCCCGCAATCCGGCAGTGAACCCCCAGTGGTTGGTTCCGCGTTTCTTGCTCGAACCGAGGAAACCGCTGGCAGGCGCGCGTCCGGAGGGCAACCGACCATGCCCGTCGGGTCGGCAATCCGGCGTGCACATACGTCCAGGTCAAGGAGGACGCTGAAGTGATTCAGCAGGAGTCGCGACTGCGCGTCGCCGACAACACGGGCGCGAAGGAGATCCTTTGCATCCGCGTTCTCGGTGGTTCGTCGCGTCGCTATGCCGGTATCGGCGACATCATCGTCGCTACCGTGAAGGACGCCATCCCCGGCGGCAACGTGAAGCGGGGTGACGTCGTCAAGGCCGTCGTCGTGCGCACCACCAAGGAGCGCCGTCGTCCCGATGGTTCCTACATCAAGTTCGACGAGAACGCGGCCGTGCTCATCAAGGCGGACAACGACCCGCGCGGCACTCGTATCTTCGGCCCGGTCGGCCGCGAGCTGCGCGACAAGAAGTTCATGAAGATCGTGTCGCTGGCTCCGGAGGTGCTCTGACATGAAGGTGCACAAAGGTGACACCGTGCTCGTCATCTCGGGCAAGGACAAGGGTGCCAAGGGCAAGGTCATCCAGGCCTACCCGAAGGAGAACCGGGTCCTCGTCGAGGGCGTGAACCGGATCAAGAAGCACGTCGCGAACTCCGCCAACCAGCGCGGCGCCTCCTCGGGCGGCATCGTGACCCAGGAAGCCCCCATCCACGTCTCGAACGTGATGGTCGTCGACTCCGACGGCAAGCCGGCCCGCGTCGGCTACCGGACCGACGAGGAGAGCGGCAAGCGGGTCCGGATCTCCCGTAAGAACGGGAAGGACATCTGACATGACCACGACGGAAAAAGTGCAGCCCCGGCTGAAGCAGCGCTACCGCGAAGAGATCAAGGACGCGCTGAACAAGGAATTCGACTACGCCAACGTGATGCAGATCCCGGGCGTGGTGAAGGTCGTCGTCAACATGGGTGTCGGCGACGCCGCCCGCGACGCGAAGCTGATCAACGGCGCTGTCGAGGACCTGGCCCTGATCACCGGTCAGAAGCCGCAGATCCGCAAGGCGACCAAGTCCATCGCGCAGTTCAAGCTGCGTGAGGGCATGCCGATCGGCGCCAAGGTCACCCTGCGCGGCGACCGGATGTGGGAGTTCCTGGACCGCCTGGTCTCCATCGCGCTGCCGCGTATCCGCGACTTCCGCGGCCTGTCGCCGAAGCAGTTCGACGGCAACGGCAACTACACGTTCGGCCTGAGCGAGCAGTCGATGTTCCACGAGATCGACGTGGACCGGATCGACCGTCCGCGTGGTATGGACATCACCGTGGTGACCACCGCGACCAACAACGAAGAAGGCCGTGCCCTGCTCAAGCACCTCGGCTTCCCGTTCAAGGAGAACTGAGCACATGGCAAAGAAAGCACTGGTCAACAAGGCCAACGCCAAGCCGAAGTTCGCTGTCCGCGCCTACACCCGCTGCCAGCGCTGCGGCCGTCCCCATGCGGTCTACCGCAAGTTCGGCCTGTGCCGCGTGTGCCTGCGCGAAATGGCGCACCGCGGCGAGCTGCCGGGCGTGCACAAGAGCTCCTGGTGAGCTGACGCTCCGCTGAGCGTCGTCAACTGAACATCTGAGCGAGGGCACGGACTCCAGTCGAGTCCGTGCCTTTGCTGTCTCCAGTAGTTTCTCTGCTGTCTCATCGCTGCCGTGCTCGCGGGCGCGCCCGCCCGTCCCGCACAGCCGGGGAAGTTCGCGCTGTCGCGAGTTGCCCGGTGAGATTTATGTGGTGGTGTTGTCGAGGTACCGTCGGCGTGCCTGGTTCAGTTCGCGGCTCCACGTTGTTCCTTCGTCGGCCAACCGGCGTTGGAGCGTCCGTGGCCCGACCTCGAGGAGTCGGGCGGCGTCCGCCAGCGAGGGCGTACCTTCGGTGAGGGCGCCCTCCAGTGCGGTGCCCACCCGGTCCGACCATGTCGGAGAGCACACGGGCGGCGGCATCGTGGCACAACGGCGCCCGCGCGCTGTGGGAACCCCGGCTGCGTGGTGGGTTTCGAATGCGGCTGGATGAGATCCGTCAATGCCCGACACCAGTCGATCGGTCAGTTCCCTCGATCGGCGCCTCTGGAAATCTCGGGGTGTTTCGCCGTAGCGTGCCTTGAACGCTTGGGAGAACCAGGTTTGTGTGAAACCGCAACGTGCGGCCACCTCACTGACAGTCGTGCTCTTTCCCTGTTGGGAGAGCAGGTCGCGCGCGGCGCGCAGCGCCTCGTCCTGCCGCACTTCCCGGTAGGTGGTACCGCTCTGCTGGAGGGCGAGCCGCAATTGCCGGGGCGACCAGCCGAGAGCCGATGCCACCGCAGGCAGACGCAAGTCCCCGACACCGACATGCTCCCGCACGTACTGACGAACGGCTGCAGCCGTTTCAGCCAGATGGCTTCGTTGCGGGCCCATATCGCCGAGCAGCATCAAGCAGATCAGCTCAGTGATTCGATCGCAGACGGCGTTGAATTGCCAGTCCGTGAGGTTGGATCGCTCGGCATGCGTTTCGCGGATCATGCACTGCACGATCCGTCCCAGGCCCGACTCCATGTCGAGCGTCGTTTGCGGCGGTCCGGCGGAAGACAGGCGATTGTCGATATCAGCACGCGGTATACGAACCGCGTTCGTCACCATGCGTGGCATGTAGTACCGAAACGGCTGATCTGGGCTCAATAGCATTGCGCTACCGGGAGTAACGCGCGTTACCGTATCATTCATTTCGAAGGTATTGACTCCTCCCACAGCCCGCTGCGGCACGACCAACCAGTAGTCGCTACCGCCCTGACGGGTGTGTGACGGGGTCCGCCAGGCCAGACGCTCGCTGCGTTGGTCGAAGCACAGGAGAGTGTGAGCAACAGTGTCCTGAACGGTGGCACGGATCCACCAGTTGCGCGGATCACGATACCGGGACTCGGACGGCAGAAAGCTGTCGCTGAGTGCTTCCCACTCGTCGATGTCTTTCGTAACAAGCTCGGTGTACATCATGATGACGCCTTGGCGGATGTGTTATTCGGGACTTTACGATTCAACATCACCTTGGAGGCCCGGTAGCTGTCCTGCATATCCCGCCGTGAGAAGGGGACAAGTGGGAAACGCTGCGAACGATCGGCGTGACCGACGCCCGATCGCAGCGTCGGTCACGGGCGTCACTCCGTCGGCTACGGACGCACCGGTCTCGAAAAAGCGCGAAACTCGCCGGGCTGTGTTGAATTCACTCTCCACTACGCGCGGGTTCCAGCAGTACGGGAAGTGCGAGGGGCCCGCAGGTGATGAAGTTCGGGCCGTAGACCTGGGTGATGTCACCAGCCAGACGCAATCGCGGGAATCGCTTGAACAGCGTAGACAACGCGATGTGGCTTTCCAGCCGGGCCAGGTGAGCGCCGAGGCAGACATGCGGTCCCCGGCCGAACGCCAGCTGGTCTCGGTGATCGCGGTCGATGTCGAAGGTACCGGCGTCCGGATAGCGCTCCGGGTCCCGCCCGACGCCGCCGTACCACCCCACCATGGCTCCCGCGGGAATGTCTACGCCGGCGACGGTGATGTCTTGCAGCGCATAGCGAGTGGGAAGAATAGCGGCCACCGAAGAGCGGAAGCGCAGCATCTCCTCCACGACGTCCTTCCACCGGTCTTCGGCCTGGGCTTTGGCGAGCTGCTCGGGATGGGTGCACAGCGTGACGACCGCGTTGCCGAGCAGGTGCACGGTGGTCTCATGTCCGGCCATGAGCACCAACCACAACATGTTGACCAGTTCGTCGTCGGTCAAACCGTTCGCTTCGTTGGCCTCCAGCAGCGCGGAGGTGAGGTCGTCGCCGGGTGTGCGCCGTTTGCGGCCGAGGAGTTCGGTGAGGTAGCCGAGCATATCCGCCATCGCGGCCTGAATCTCGTCGCCGGTGCTCAGATGCGACATGACCGTGGACGCCCAGATCCGGAATTGTTGTTGTTCGGACGCCGGTACACCGAACAGTTCGCCGATCACCCGCACCGGCAGGGGGGTGGTGTAGCTGGAGACGAGATTGATTTCCGCCTTGTGGTCGGGAATATCGTCGAGGAGTTCGGTGGCGATCTGCTGGATTCGGGGCTCGAGCGCGGCGACTCTGCGCGGGGTGAACGCCTGGCTTATCGTTCTCCGCAGCCGTCGATGATCCTCACCGTCCATGTTGATCATGTGATCGATATCGGTGAGCGCGCGCAAGGGCCAGTCGGCTGGAATCGTGCCGTCCTGCAGCGCCGGACAGTTGCGCGGGTTCTTGCTCAAGACGGTGCCGTCTCCGGCGAGGATTTCGCTCACCGCTTTGTGGCTGACGGCGAACCAGGCCACGACATTGCCGGGCAGTTCGATCGGAACGATCGGTCCACGCCGACGGATCCTGTCGAAGGTATCGAAAACCAACTCGCCAGCGGTAGGCAGCTGAGCGACGGGCTCGGTCATGATGTCTCCCATGGTGCGTTCGGTCACACACGGACACGGCTGACGTGTGCCCGCCCAGTGTCGGCCGCAACGACACGCCGAACGACCGGAACTGGGAATCGCTGCCTCGCAACGAAAGTGCGACGCAGAAGAACAAACGTGGGAGCGAGATGTGCCAAGACCCTGCTGGGATGCCCCGGCAGGTGGCATGACCGCGTACCGATTCGGTGATCGCACACTCGACGGAGGCGTTGCGTCCGGAATTCTGCACCAGCTCACCTGTCGGCCGCCGCAACCGTGCCTTCGAGTCGTCCGAGGCGATCACCGCGTTCACACCCGCTCTGGAACGGCGTCCTGCCAGTCCTTCCTTCCTGTGACTGTGTTCGGACTATCCAGGATCTGATGTGCGACCGGCCCGGGCTGTGATTTGTCCCGGATATCCGGTTCGATGACGCGTTCTGTGTCGATAGCGCTTACCGTCGCGGGGGCACAATAGTTGGTTCGGAAGGTGGCGGTGAGCGTGACAGGTACCGAGGCGAAGCTCGAGGAACTGGTCAAGATCCTGACGATCGCTGCGGAACCGGCGGGTGAGGCCGGTGCTGCCAAGCGGGAGAAGAAGGGTGTTCCGAGCGTTCGCCAGCGTGTGGCCATGCTGCTCGACCGCGGGACGTTCATCGAGACCGGTGCGTTGGCTCGTCAGCCCGACCGACCGGATGCTCTCTATGGTGACGGGCTGGTCACCGGTCGCGGTCTGATCGGGGGCCGTCCGGTGGTGGTGATCGCCCACGATCAGACCGTGTACGGCGGGTCGGTCGGTGTCACGTCCGCCCGCAAGTTCATGCGGGCGCTGCAACTCGCGTTCGACAACGCATGCCCGGTGGTGACGATCAATGATTCCGGCGGTGCGCGTATCCAGGACGCGGTGGGTTCGATCGCTTCGTTCGGTGATATTTCCCGGGTGTTGGAGAAACTGTCCGGATACGTGCCACAGGTGTCGATCATTCTCGGCAAGTGCGCAGCGGGTTCGGTGTACGGGCCGATCAACACCGACGTGCTCATCGGCACCAAAGATTCCTACATGTTCGTCACCGGGCCGGAGGTGATCAAAGCCGTCAACGGTGAGGACGTCTCCGCCGAGGAACTCGGTGGGGCCGAAGTGCAGGCCAGACGCGGCACCCTGCATCACGTGGCCGACACCGAGCAGGAAGCCTACGACTGGGCGCGCAATTACCTGAGCTACATGCCGACGAGCTGTCTCGAGCAGCCGCCGATCGTGAACCCCGGCCTGGAGCCGGAGATCACCGCTACCGATCGCGAGCTCGACACGATCATCCCGGATTCCGATCGCGCCGGTTACGACATGCACGAGATCCTGCTGCGGATTTTCGACGACGGCGAATTCCACGAAATCCGCGCCGCGTTCGCACCGAATCTGATCACCGGGTTCGCCAGGGTCGACGGCTATCCGGTCGGTGTGATCGCCAACCAGCCGTTGGTGCTGGGTGGTTCCATCGACGCCGCCTGCTCGGACAAGTCGACCTACTTCATCCGGCTCTGCGACGCGTTCAATATCCCGCTGGTGTTCGTCGCGGACACCCCTGGCGTGCTGCCGGGCCTCGAGCAGGAAGCCAACGGTGTGATCATCCGCGGCGGGCGGGTACCGCGTGCGATCATCGAGGCGACGGTCCCGATCATCAACCTGGTCGTGCGCAAGTCCTACGGTGGCGCCTACGGCATGATGGCGGCCCGGCAGGTGGGTGCCGACATCAGTTTCGCCTGGCCGACGGCCCGGATCGCTGTGATCGGCGCCGACAGCGCGGTCGACCTCATCGGCAAGCGGCAATTGGCGGCGGTGCCGGAGGAGCATCGGGCAGCGGCGCGCGAGTTCATGATCAACCAGTACAACGAGACGATCGCCACCCCGTGGATCGCCGCCGAACGCGGCTACATCGACGCGGTCATCGAACCGGCGCGGACCCGGCTGGAGATCCGGAACGCGCTGCGCCTGTTGCGGGACAAGCCGCCGGTCAAGCCGGAGTTCAACCCGCGCAAGCATCCGGTGTACCCGATGTGATCTTCCCGTTTACTCCGCGGCTGGGCGTATGGCACGGCGAGCGCTGGCGGACCGACAGGTTGCCGGAGAGGCATCTGGCGACCTACTCGACCGATGTCGGCGCCCTATCGGCGTCGCACTTATTCCTGGCCGCCGGCTTCCTGAAGCCACCGGTAATTGCGGACGCGACAGAGTCCGCGCGGCGACGGTGTGACCACCGAGCCTGCGCCGAGTAGCGAATCGCAGACGACCCGAAGAAGGCGCTGCGGCGGATGGGTTCCGCCGCAGCGCCTTTCGCGACCTCGGCTCAGCAGGTCAAGCGCTGATTGTCAGGGCAGCACCTGCGGAATGACTTCGGGTGCGACCGTACCCACGACCGCGCCGACCACGGCACCCAGGATGGCGGTGGTCACCACGCCGACCGCGGCGCACAGCACGTAACCGACGACGAAGGCAGCCACGGTCGGAATGCAGGTGATGAGGGCGGCGATCGCGCCGACGCCCGCGCCCGCGGCCGCACCGTTCATGACCGGATCCGGGTACTGCGCTCCCGGATTGGTCGCGATGTCCTTCAGTTCCGCGCCCGTCGCAGCCGATACTTGAGGCGTCGTCACCGACAGCGTGCGGCCGTCCTCGGACACCTTGGCATTCAGAGCGATGGCTGTACCGGACGGCGTGGCCAGCGTGCGCGGAAGCTCGGTGACCGCCGCGCCGGCGTTGTTCACCACCTTGATCGAGGCCTCGCCGAGCTGGAACGTGCCTGCGTCCAGCGTGGCGGAGACGGTTTTCAGGTCCGGCGCGACCGTGGTGTGGTAGCCGACGTCCGCGGACGTGCCCGACGTCGAGATCGCCTGGGCCAACTGTGCCTGCTGATCGGCGTAGTTGGTGGCCGATGCGGCTCCGGCACCGGCGAACGTAGTCGCCACCGCCAGCGGCAGCGCACCGATCAGCGCCTTACGGCCGATACCCTTTGCAGCGCGATAGAACATTGAATTCATTCTCCCTCCCAACCCCCGATCCCCCCGACGTGGACGAATCGAACGTCGCATCGTGTGAACGCACTATTGGTAGCGACTGCACGACCGTCAAGGCAAACCTTGTGAGATTGTCCACAAAGTGGAACCGATTGAGCAACAAGGTAATTGGATCCGAAATGAGGTCGCGGCAAACTGAAAGCGATGCTGTCGCCGACCCAACCGTCGCCTCGGGCGACTGCCGGGAAGCTCTCGTTTCGGCCCATCGAGACGCACTGCTCCCCGGCCTACATGTTGATATCGTTCAGTGCGTCCTCCGTCTACTTGTGCGTCTCGGTGTCGTGCAGCAATTCGATACTCCAGCCGGACCACGTGACCAGTCGCGTTGGCGGCGATGCCGCCGATGCGGGGGTGAAGGTCGGCGACGCCAGGTCGACCAGAAGCAGCCGGTGCCAGACGCTGTGAGCGAGCTGCTGGGTCAGGACCACGTACATGTGCCGAATCCCGCTGCGCGTAGCTGCGATCAGATCGGCCGTTGTGGTGCTGGTGTGTTGCGAAGAGGGCCGACTTCGACCTTCGGCCCCCATCGACTGCCGCCGCAAACTACCAGCAGTAGCGGTACGGCCCGCTGTTGTGGCACTCCTCCTGGTAGTCCCACTGGTCGGGGACATCGGAGTTGGGGATCGACGCGCCCGCAGTACCGCCGACCGCCATGCCGCCGAGCACACCGACGATCAGGCTCACCGGCAGGCTGATCGGAAGCAGCAGTCCACCCGCGGCGATGCCGATGACGAGGCCGACAATGGTGCCGCCGACGCCGCCGATCAGACCGCCCATCGCGATGCCCGCCTCGATGCTGCGCTGCCGTGGCGAGGTCTTGCGCCAATAGCCGACCTCCTGGGCGGAGACATCGGCGACCAGCGTGGTGCCGTTGACGTCCACACGCGGCTCCAACGTGATCACGTGCTGGTCGAGCGTGAGCGCGCGCGGAACGCTCGCGATGGAGCTGCCGTCGGCGGCGGCGATGTCGATCGTGTCATCGGTGACGCGGAAGATCCCGCTCATTAGCGTGGCGGTGAAACTGCTTCCGTCGCGGTGGGCCTCGTAGCGGACACCGCGGTCGATCCCCTGCACGCTGTCAGGCAGGGCTGCCACAGCTTCGGCGGTCGTTACGAGAGGCGCGGCGAAGGCGGTGTTCTGCGCCAAGCCGACCGCGGCGATTGCGAAAGCGGTGGTGACGACCAGCTTTTTGATTCTCATGGCGGCTTGTGTTCCTTGGTATCTGGAAACTAGAAGGTTGTGCAATAAGGGCTGGACTCTGCGCTACCCGCTTCGTGCAAAACGCTACTGCGAAGCGAAGATTTCGGTTCGGTACGACGACCAGCTGCCGGGGTTCGACGGTGTCTGCGTGAAGTCTCGTCCGACATGTGCCGCCGAACCCCGGAGCATTATCGAAGTGCGACCTTGACACCGCCAGAAAGCATGCTGTCGTGCAGCTCCAACACGGCAGGAACCGTGCCCGGTGGCACGTCAAACACGATCTTTACCTGAATCGTGAACCCGGGGTTCAAATCCGACGTCCATGTATCCGCGCCCAACCGTCGCGCGGCGGCCGAGTTGTTCGCGTACTCGCGGCCCTGATCATCGATCAGCTTCTGATTGCTGTCGAAGTACGATCGCGGCTCCTTGCCAGTGTTGGTGATGTCGACGTGCATGACCAGGAACTCTCCGCGCGCCTTCTCCTCCAGCACGCCGCTACCAACAGATGCGACCGGGGGATCGATGGCGGTCACCTTGAATTCGAACTGGCCGTCGCGGACGGCAGATCCAACGGCGGCAACGTTCTTGCCAGCGGGGCTTTTTCCGTCCGTTTTGGATTCGTTGGCGGAGAGTCCGACGATCCCGAAGCAGCCTCCGCAGAGCAGGATCATGGCGCCGATGAGGATCCATGGCCAGATAACTCGCTTCTTTGGCTGCTGGGGCGAAGCGTATCCGGGCGGGGGAGGAAAACCGGGTTGCTGAAAACCTGGCTGCTGATAGCCCGGTGGCGGCGTCGGCAGTCCTTGTGTGGGGTAGCCGGAGCCGGTGTTGGGCCCGGGGGACGGTGGCGGCGGTTGGGACACGGGTTGACCCCCTGAGTGATGGTGAATGTTGCTGGATTGATCGCTTCGGGCGGGACGCTGTTACGAAGCTCTCAAACTGTATTGGTTTGACGCGGCTTCTGGAGGGGTAAGGGGAATCGTCCCGCTCGGTCTGGTTAGTGCTGGATTCCAACATCAGTGCTAACTAAGAAGTTCTCGCTGACGTGCAGTCCATGATGCTCACCGGATTCGACGCGCCGCCCTTGCACACCCTCCTGAACTCCACCGAGGGAGTGGCTTGGTCGCGCGAGGTAGGTCTGAGGATCCCGACTACCAGATCGCCGATACCGATACCGAGGCGCAATGGGAACCCGTGTGGGCAGTGCTGTTCGGGAACTCACCGGCGGCCGACGAGCCAGCGACGGCCGCCGGAGTGCAGGCAACGCTCGACGCCGTGCAAGCGATGATCAGCGCCGACAAGTACCGCGAGGTCACTGCGCTACTCCCCGGCCTGATCCGCGACGCCGATAGTGTCGAAGACGGGCGCTTGACCCGGTTCCGTGTCTTGAACATGACGGCCTCGTTGCTGGTCCAGACCAGGCAGTCCGAGGCCGCCGACGCCGTGCTCGAGCGTGCGATGGACGCTGCCGAGACCCATATCGAGGCGGCCACGGTCATCGACACCATGCTCTGGGCGTTGCTGCGGCAAGGGCTTCTGGATGGCGCTCGGGCACTGGCGACCAAATGGGCCGACGACATCGAGCCGCGATTCTCGCGGGCGAGCGTGTCGACGGTGGCGATGCGGGATCGACTGTGGCTGAAGGTCACCAACGCCGCCGTGCGCGACAACCAGCCAGGCGAGGCTGAAGACGCGATGTCGATGGCGCGTGCGGCCGCATACCGGATCGGCCGTGAGATCTATATAGAACGGCTGCTCGGCCGCACGTTCGGGCCGTTGGAGGTTGCCTATATCTCGGCCGAGTCGTTTGCCATTGCCGGTGAGCCGGAGAAGACGCTCGCTATTGCTAGCCAAGTCCCTGTACCGACTATCGAACCGAACGGGGCCAGCAGGCCTCGGCATCGGCTGGACGTGGCCAATGCCCAGGTGCAGCTCGGTCAGTTCGGCGAAGCCTTGGACGGATTGTGAGGTGCGTAGAGGGCAGCTCCAGATGGCTTGTGCAGCAGCGCTATGCGCGCGACATCCTCGGCAAGATCGTGACAACCAGAGTGCACTTTTCGTGTTCGACACTGCCGGACAGCGCTTTTCACGTTACCGAGGCGGGAGTACCTTGTCGGTGGGACTGTTCGGTGACAGAGGGGACAGAGGGTTGGTCGGGGAGCAGCCATCACTGTCGGTCGATACCGATGCAGTCGAAGCGGTGGGGCGCTTGGCATTCGATGTCGCTACGCAGTGCCGGGACGGGTATTCGGCATTGGCGACCGATGTCCGGGACATGCTGGAGAGCTGGACCGGGAACAACGCCGGCGCTTTCGCGGCCGGGTGGGAAGAGTTCCATCAAGGGGCGGTGCAGGTGTGGGATGCGCTGTTCGAGCTGGCGGAAAAGCTGGGAATCACCGCGGACACCGTGCGCGGCGCCGATCAATCATTCGCGGCGGGCGTCAGCTCGCTCGATCTGCCTTGAGGGGGGACCTGATGTCTGACGCAGAGGCTTTCTCGGTCGACGTCGACAAACTCGAGAACTTGGCCGCTCGGATCCGAGGCTTCGCGGGGTTGCTTTCCGATCAGCTGGCGGCGATCGACCAGAAAGTCAAGGAAGTCGACGCCGCATCGGCCGGTGCGGCGATGGTGGCCTACCGCGAAGCGCACGACGAGTGGTTGGCGGGCGCCACCGACATCGCCGAAGGGCTCACGGCTTTGGAGGAGGCCGTGAAGCTCGCCCACGACGGCTATACCGGCGCTGTTGCCGAGGGCTTGAGGATCCTCGGCGTATGACGGCTCTGGCTGTCGATCCGAAGGCTTACTACCAAGCGGCCACCAACTGCTTCGACGCCGCATCCGCGCTGCGGGACAGCTTTCTGTACATCTTCGCGGAGTTGTCCGAATGTGGATCGATGGCGGGCGTGGACGAGAACGGCCAGGAGTGGGCGCGCTCGTACAACACCTCCGCCTACGAGGCGGTGGGGTTCTTCCAGGACGTCCACTCCACGCTGTACGCATATGGCAGCGCCCTCAACGACATCGGCTTCACGCACGCGCAAGCCGACGCCATCATGAAGGGCACACCGCAACCGGACCGGCCGACCGACCCGGGAATGCCTGTGTTCGGCCCGTTCTCGGTCCCGGCTTCCGCCGGTGGCCCTGGCCAAGGGATCGTCGACAAGGGCATCAATATCGTCAGCCACATCGGCATACCCGTTCCCGACGGCGACACCGGAAAGCTCGCCAAGGCCGCTGATGCCTGGGATCGCCTCGGCACGATCTACCAGAACACCAACGCTCGCGACAAAATAACGATCGCGGCGAGCCTGTTCGACAGTGTGACCGCCGACGACGCAGGCCATATCCGCGACGACCTCAAATCCCTGGCCAACTCCATCGACCAACTGCTGACCGCCTGCACCCAGATCAGCCAGTCCTGCATCGCCTACAAGGAAGCGCTGACCGAACTCCGTGCCGAAATCGAGGGCTTCTTGAAGTCGCTCGCCACCGACCTCGCCATCGACGCCGCGATCACGATCGGCCTCGCCCTGATCAGTTTCGGGGCGGGAGCGGTCACCGCAGGCAAGGCTCTGGTCACGGTGCAGAAATGGGCCGGGAAGATCAAAGACGGCATACTCGCCTGGCGTGGGCGCAAGGCGCTGCAGATAGCAGGTCTCAAGCAAGAGGCGAAAGACGCCGTCGTCAAGGCCAGGAAGGTGGTTACCGACCTACGTGACCGGCTGCGTAAGAAGGCCGACGACTTACCTAAGCCACCGAAAAAGTCACTCAAGGAAGAGTTGGAAAACGCCCAGGTGTGGACCGGGCGAAACCTGCCAACTCAGGGCGGTCCGCCGAACGGATATCTCGTCAAACGGGACGCTCAGGGAAACATCACCCATTACTCGCATTTCGATGCTGACGGGGTGGCCACCAGCCGAGTAGATGTTGTCGGAAAGCCGCACATGGACAAGGCGACAGGGCAATATATTCCGACACCGCACGTTGTGGAAGTTCAGAAAAATATAGACCCCGTCACAGGCCGGATTTTCGCGCGTACCATCAATGACAGTGTCAGACCCGCTCTACCTGAGGAGATCCCATAGTGAACACAGCAGATGAGCAAGTTGGTCTGCGGGCAGCTCTGGAGCATTCCCGAAGCGACGAAGGCCTGGTACGGCTTCGCGCCATCTCCGAGTTGAGCGCCCTGATCTTCGATCCTCAGGCGCGCAGACGCCTTGTGGAGATGCTGGACGATGACGTGGTCACGATGCAGATCGAAGCCGCCGAGGTTCTGGTGCGATATGGCGGACAGGAGGGCCTGCTGTCGGTTCTGGAGGAACTTGGTCGGCGCGATGACGGTGATGTCGATTACATCGCATACCGACTCAGCGATCTGGATAATTTAGGAGATTTTCCGGTTTTGGAGACCGCATCCGCCATTGCTGAATCAAAAATATCACCCGATGCGCGGCGCGGCCTGAAAGATCTGCACGACGTCATGGGGCGATGAGGGAGTGTGGAGGACTGTCCGGGGTGCGCTACCCTACGTGAGGATTGCTGGCCGTCCTCACTGAACTGGGTCGGCGCCGAAACGATCCTGACACAGACTACGCCGCTTATATGCTGAGCGAACTCGAAAAATTCGGAGAGTTTCCGGTCCTTCGCAATGCTCTGGCTATCGATCAGCCCCGATTGTCATCTGACGCTAAAATAGGTCTGAGTAACCTTGCGGGAACTCATGAATAAATGAAAGCTCGTTGGTAGATGCATCGAGAAGCTGGAAAATTTCTCCTCTGCAATTCCTCGGACGATTGGGCTACGATCGGTGAGACCGTGCGACCCGGCGAGTGACCACCCCGCGTCCGGAGGAGCCCGATATCCACCTGCGCGTCCTGCTCGGCGACCTGAGCCTGGACTTCGCCGCTTGCCACACCGCAGCCGTGCGATTCATCCGGGAGTGGTGCGCCGTACGCGCCGCTGCCGACCTCATCGTTGTTCCCGACGATACCGCCGGGTTGCCGCGTTTGCCGTGCGAGCGCCTCTACTTACAACCATGAGGACGCTCGCATCACACGTTGCGGACGAATCTTCGACTCGGCGCAATCACCCCGTGAGATGGAGCCGCGAGTGGCACACCGTCGAGAGGCTTACTCGGTCGATGGCACAGTGGTGTGCCACTCGCGGACGCCGCGTGTCACCGGCGGTCCGGATTGTCATCGAGGTCACCGGCGAGAATGTCGTCGACGCGCGCGGCGAATGTGGGATCGCCGCTGGCGAAACGGTTCAGGCGTAGCGGCCTCGATCGGCGAACCCGCATCGCGGCCAGATGAATAGCGGCGCGAATGATATCCGCACTGCTGACGCCCGTCCGCATTGCCGCGTCCTCGATGACGGCCAAGTCAGTGGTATCGGCGTGGACCGTGATTCGCTCGAGTGGCATATGCACACTGTGGCAGAGGTGTGCGCGAAGCCGTCGCGAGCATATGGGAGGCGGTTCATTTCGGCTCTGCGCGAGGGGGCGAACGCCCAAGGTCGGGCGCGGGCGCAGTAAGCGCTACGCCGCACTGGTGTGCGGCGTGAAACTGACGCGTGCGTCGTCGGCATCGATGGCGATGTTCAGCGAAGCGTCCAGGGCTCGTGCCAGCTTTGTCAGTAGCGGAAGGGTGGGGACGGCGTCAGATCCCTCGATCCGGGAAATCTTTGCCTGCGTCAGTCCCGCACGGGCGGCGAGTTCGGTTTGGGTGAGGCCGAGTTCGGTGCGGCGGTTGTAGACGGCGGCGGCGAGCTCCATGGCCAGTCGGATCTCATGACGCACTTCGCTGACGGCCTCGGGCTCGGTCAGTCCCTGGTCTCTACCCGTCTTCCATCGACTATGGGGCATCACAGCTCTCCCTTCTCAATAGTGCGAAGGAACTCGTCGTGGGCGGGGCCGTGTTCGGCCTCGCATATTCTTCGCATCTCAATAGCACGTTTGACCTCGGCATCCTCGCGGTCCTTGGTCTTACGGAATGTGGTCAGCAAGACGATCGTGCGGTCGGATCGGAACCAGTACGTGATCCGCGTGGCGGCTCCATCCAGCGTGGGGCGAAGTTCGCGCACACCCTCGCCCAGGTAGCGGGAGAAGGGTTCGTTGAGTGTGGTGGCGCGTTCCGCGAGCAGGGCCACGTAGGCTTCAACCTTCAGGAAGTGCTTGGCTGGAAGCGACTCCAGCCAAGAACGCACCTCGGGCTCGATCTCAATCGAGTAAAGCGAGTCCACTTCACCAGTCTATATGTCGTCGACGACATGTTCAGGTGCTAGGTGCTGGAGCGTGTTGGTCGGATCGGCGTGAACAGGCCCAGGCTGCGCGGTCAGAACTCCAACTCCGACCAGGGGATGTGGATCGGGAACGGAAAGTCGATGGTGATCGCGGCGGAATCGTTCGGTGCCCACTCGCCGATCAGCAGGTAGTTCGTCGGATATAGCGGGTGTACGCCGGGTGGAAGCTTGCCAGGGGTGATTTCCAGGGCGTATGCGCGGACCAGCGCGATTGTGCTCTTCTCACGCGCGAGCGTCACTTCCCAAAACCAGGGAACGCCTGCGTCGGCGTAGCGCCCCTGCTCGTCGTAAGGATCGGTAGCGGTGGTCCACGGCGAATGGATTCGGCCTGCCAGAAGTACGTCTTGGGCGCGGATGTCCTGGTAGGGGGTATCGAGGCGGCGGTAGACGAGCACGTCGGGGGTGGCGAAGTCCGACTTGCCGGTCTTGCCGAAGAAGACGTTGGTTTCGAAGTCGACACGCCACCAGCTCTGTGGCTGCTCGGCCATGCCATCGCGGGCGCAGCGCTTGAGTGCGCTGGTCAGCGCGAAGGTGAACGCTTGATGCTCGGCAGGTCCCCGCTCTCGCCAGACGACGCGCCCGTTGCGCAGTTCGATCTGTCCCGCGATCTCCTCGGGTAGTTGCTCGAGATCCTCCCAGGTCATGAACTCCGGGAGGTCGGGTCGTTCGACGCCTGAGCTCGACATAGGCCCATGCTAGCCCGATCACGCACTGTTTCCGCTGGTCATGAGCCCAGTGACTCGGGCCCCTCACAGACCCCGATTTTGCCCCGGTGAACCCCTTGCCTACACTAGAGCGGTTGCCTGGGCACCTCCATGCCCGCATGCGTGCGCCCGGGCGATCGAACCTCCTCCGGTCGGCAAGTGTCGGCCGGACCATCCGAATTGTCGTAGGCCCACCGCTACGCATGCCGATGTGCATGACGGCGCTGTATGGGAACCGCGGCGAGAAAGGTGTCTAGGTCGAACCATGACCATGACTGATCCGATCGCAGACTTCCTGACACGTCTGCGCAACGCCAACTCGGCGTACCACGATCAGGTGAAGGCTCCGCACTCGAAGCTCAAGGCGAACATCGCCGAGATCCTCAAGCGCGAGGGCTACATCGCCGACTACCGGACCGAGGACGCACAGGTGGGCAAGACGCTCATCGTCGACCTCAAGTACGGCCCGAGCCGTGAGCGCAGCCTCGCCGGCGTGCGCCGTGTCTCCAAGCCCGGTCTGCGCGTGTACGCGAAATCCACCAACCTGCCCAAGGTGCTCGGCGGCCTCGGCGTGGCGATCATCTCCACGTCCTCCGGCCTGCTCACCGACAAGCAGGCGGCCAAGCAGGGCGTGGGCGGCGAAGTCCTCGCTTACGTCTGGTAAGGGAGCGGAACTATGTCGCGTATTGGTAAGAAGCCCATCGCCCTCCCGGCCGGTGTGGACGTGACCATCGACGGCCAGGACATCTCGGTGAAGGGGCCCAAGGGCACCCTGTCGCTCACCGTCGCCGAGCCGATCACCGTCGCCAAGGGCGAGGACGGCCAGCTCGAGGTCGCCCGCCCGGATGACGAGCGCCGCAGCCGCGCGCTGCACGGCCTGACCCGCACCCTGGTGTCGAACATGATCGTCGGCGTCACCCAGGGCTACGAGAAGAAGATGGAAATCTTCGGCGTCGGTTACCGCGTCGCGCTGAAGGGCCAGAACCTCGAGTTCGCCCTCGGCTACAGCCACCCGGTGCCGATCGAGGCGCCGGAGGGCATCACGTTCGCGGTGGAGTCGCCCACCAAGTTCTCCGTGTCCGGAATCGACAAGCAGAAGGTCGGCCAGATTTCGGCGGTCATCCACGGCCTGCGCAAGCCCGACCCGTACAAGGGCAAGGGCATCCGCTACGCCGGCGAGGTCGTTCGCCGCAAGGTCGGAAAGACGGGTAAGTGATCATGGCGCAAACCGAAAACCAGAAGGCCAAGCGCATCCCCCTGGGCAAGGACGTGTCGACGCAGCGTCGTCTGTCGAAGACGCGCCGTCACTTCCGTCTGCGCAAGAAGGTGGAGGGAACCACCGAGCGTCCGCGCCTGGTGGTCAACCGCTCCTCGCGGCACCTGCACGCGCAGCTGGTCGACGACTCGGTCGGCAAGACCATCGCCGCCGCGTCGACCATCGAGGCCGACGTGCGCGCGCTGGACGGCGACAAGTCGGCCAAGAGCAAGAAGGTCGGCGCCCTGCTGGCCGAGCGTGCCAAGGCCGCCGGTGTCGAGGCCGTCGTGTTCGACCGTGGTGGGCACGATTACCACGGCCGGATCGCCGCACTGGCCGATGCCGCTCGCGAAGGTGGGTTGAAATTCTGATGATCGACAACAAGAACGGAAGGAACGTCTGATGCCGGGACGTCAGAGGCGTGACGGCGGAAACGGACCCGCCGGACAGAATGGCAGCGCCCCCGAGGGCGGCCGCGGCGACCGTCGCGGTGGTGGCGACCGTCGGGGCGGCGGCGACCGTCGCGACAACGCCGCCGAGAAGAACCAGCTCGAGCGGGTCGTCGCGATCAACCGCGTCTCCAAGGTCGTGAAGGGTGGTCGGCGCTTCAGCTTCACCGCCCTCGTGATCGTCGGTGATGGCAACGGTCTGGTCGGCGTCGGCTACGGCAAGGCCAAGGAAGTTCCCGCGGCCATCCAGAAGGGCGTCGAAGAGGCTCGCAAGAACTTCTTCCGCGTCCCGATGATCGGCTCCACCATCACGCACCCGGTGCAGGGTGAGGCGGCCGCCGGTGTGGTCATGCTGCGCCCGGCCTCGCCCGGTACCGGTGTGATCGCCGGTGGCGCGGCTCGTGCCGTGCTGGAATGCGCCGGTATCCACGACATTCTGGCGAAGTCGCTCGGTAGCGACAACGCCATCAACGTCGTGCACGCGACTGTCACTGCCCTCAAGCAGCTGCAGCGTCCGGAAGAGGTCGCGGCTCGCCGTGGCCTGCCGCTCGAGGACGTCGCTCCTGCCGGCATGCTGCGTGCGCGCGCTCAGGCTGCCGGAGGTGTCAAGTAATGGCAGATCTCAAGGTGACCCAGATCAAGAGCTCGATCGGCGCCAAGAAGAATCAGCGGGACAGCCTTCGGACCCTCGGTCTGCGCGGTATCCGCAAGACCGTGGTCCGCGAGGACAACGCCCAGAACCGCGGGCTGATCAACGTCGTGCGCCACCTCGTGACCGTTGAGGAGGTCTGACATGACCATCAAGTTGCACCACCTGCGTCCGGCTCCCGGCGCCAAGACCGAGAAGATCCGCGTGGGTCGCGGTGAGGCGTCCAAGGGCAAGACCGCGGGTCGCGGTACCAAGGGCACCAAGGCACGCAAGAACGTGCCCGCCGCCTTCGAGGGTGGGCAGATGCCGATCCACATGCGGCTGCCCAAGCTGAAGGGCTTCACGAACCCGTTCCGCACGGAATACCAGGTCGTGAACGTCGGCAAGATCGCGCAGCTGTTCCCCGAGGGCGGCGAGGTCGGCAAGGCCGAGCTCGTGGCGGCCGGCGCGGTTCGCAAGAACCAGCTGGTCAAGGTCCTCGGCGATGGCGAGATCGGCGTCGCGGTTCAGGTGACCGCGGACAAGGTCACCGGCGCGGCGAAGGAGAAGATCACCGCCGCCGGTGGCACCGTCACCGAGCTGGGCTGACGGTACTCTGCATGACAGTGGCACCGGACGAGTGAAGAGCTCGTCCGGTGCCACTGTTAGAGTTCAATTGTTGTCTGCCAGCCTCGCCGTGGTTTTCGGCGTCCCTTCTGTGTCGAGCAGGGACCATCGCTGAATATCCATGTCATGACCATGTCGTTCGCCAGGAGGATCAGTGCTTTCCGCCTTCGTATCGGCCTTCCGGACTCCGGACTTACGGCGGAAGATTCTCTTCACGCTGGGGTTGATCGCGTTGTACCGGCTGGGTGCCTCGCTGCCGTCCCCCGGCGTCGACTACAAGGCGGTCCAGGAGTGCATCGACCTGGTCTCGGGCGGTGAGTCCGGCGGCATCTACCAGCTGATCAACCTGTTCTCCGGTGGTGCGCTGCTGCAGCTGTCGGTCTTCGCGATCGGCATCATGCCCTACATCACCGCGAGCATCATCATCCAGCTGCTCACCGTCGTCATCCCGCGGTTCGAGGAACTGCGCAAGGAAGGCCAATCCGGCCAGACGAAGATGACGCAGTACACCAGATACCTCTCGATCGCGTTGGCGATCCTGCAGGCCACCGGCCTGGTCGCTCTCGCGGCCCGTGGCCAGCTGCTGCAGGGCTGCCAGAAGGACATCCTGGCCGACACCAGCATCTTCGGCATGATCATCATCGTGCTCGTGATGACCGCGGGCGCGGCGCTGGTGATGTGGTTCGGCGAGCAGATCACCGAGCGCGGCATCGGCAACGGTATGTCGCTGCTGATCTTCGCCGGCATCGCCGCCCGCATCCCGAGCGAGGGCAAGGCGATTCTGGACAGCCGGGGTGGTCTGGTGTTCGGCCTGGTCTGTGCCGCCGCACTGGCGATCGTCTCGGCCGTGATCTTCGTCGAGCAGGGCCAGCGCCGGATCCCGGTCCAATACGCCAAGCGCGTGGTGGGCCGGAAGATGTACGGCGGCTCCTCGACCTACCTGCCGTTGAAGGTGAACCAGGCGGGCGTGATCCCGGTCATCTTCGCCTCGTCGCTGCTGTACCTGCCGAACCTGGTGGCGCAGCTGACCGGCTCGCAGAACAACCAGAATCCGAGCTGGTGGCAGGAGATCATCCAGAAATACCTGGTGAATCCCGGCAACCCGGTGTACATCGCGATCTACTTCGGTCTGATCGTGTTCTTCACCTACTTCTACGTCGCGATCACCTTCAACCCGGAGGAGCGCGCGGACGAGATGAAGAAGTTCGGCGGCTTCATCCCGGGCTACCGGCCCGGCAAGCCGACCGCCGACTACCTCAACTTCGTCCTGAGCCGTATCACCCTCCCCGGCTCGATCTATCTCGGTCTGGTAGCGGTGCTGCCGAACCTGTTCCTCGACATCGGCGCCTCCGGTGGTACGCAGAACCTTCCGTTCGGCGGTACCGCGGTGCTGATCATGGTGAGCGTCGGTTTGGACACCGTGAAGCAGATCGAGAGCCAGCTGATGAATCGAAATTACGAAGGGTTCCTCAAGTGAGAGTTGTACTGCTCGGTCCGCCGGGCGCCGGTAAAGGCACCCAGGCCGTCCTGCTGTCGGAGAAGCTGGGCGTTCCGCACATCTCCACCGGGGACCTGTTCCGCGCGAATATCAGCCAGCAGACGCCGCTGGGCCGTGAGGCGCAGAAGTACATGGACGCGGGCGACCTGGTGCCCAGCGACGTGACCAACCGCATGGTGGAGGCGCGGGTCAATGAGCCCGACGCCGCCAACGGGTTCGTCCTCGACGGATACCCGCGCACGGTGGACCAGGCCGACGCGCTGGAGAAGATCCTCAAGGACATGAACACCAAGCTGGACGCGGTGCTGCGTTTCGTGGTGCCGGAGGACACCGTGGTCGAGCGGATGCTCGCCCGTGGCCGCGCCGACGACAACGAGGGCGTGATCCGCAACCGTCTGCGGGTGTACCGCGAAGAGACAGAACCGCTGCTGGACCACTACGACGGCCTGGTCGTCTCGGTGGACGGCGTCGGCGAGGTCGACGACGTCAACGCGCGGGCGCTGCGCGCGCTGGGCCACTGAGCCGGATCGCGATGGAGCGCTGAGGCCGGATGGTCTTCAACCGCAAGAAGAAGGTCGTGCCGTTCCGGACGGCAGGCGAACTGGATGCCATGGCGGCGGCCGGCGCGATCGTCGGCCGCGCCCTGGTCGCCGTGCGGGCCGCCGCCAAGCCCGGGGTGTCCACCCTGGAGTTGGACGAGGTCGCCGAGCAGGTGATCCGGGACGCCGGCGCGGTGCCGTCGTTCAAGGGCTACCACGGCTTCCCCGCGTCCATCTGCGCCTCGGTGAACGACCGTGTGGTGCACGGGATTCCGACCGCCGAGGAGATCCTCGCCGAGGGCGACCTGGTCTCCATCGACTGCGGGGCGATTCTCGACGGATGGCACGGCGATTCGGCCTGGACCTTCGGCGTCGGCACGATCATCGAGGCCGACCGGCTGCTCAGCGAGGCGACCAAGTCGTCGATGGAGGCCGGCATCGCGGCGATGCTGCCGGGCAACCGGTTGACCGACGTCTCGCACGCTATCGAGCTGGGCACCCGGGCGGCCGAGAAGGAGCACGGGCGCGCCTACGGCATCGTCGACGGCTACGGCGGGCACGCCATCGGGCGGGAGATGCACCTCGACCCGTTCCTCGCCAACGAGGGCGAACCGGGTAAGGGCCCCAAGCTCGTGGTCGGCTCCGTGCTCGCGATCGAGCCGATGCTCACGCTCGGCACCACCCAGACGAAGGTGCTCGGCGACGACTGGACCGTGGTCACCGTGGACGGCAGTCGTGCGGCACATTGGGAGCACACGGTCGCCGTCACGGAAGACGGACCCCGGATCCTGACGCTGCGTCCGGAGTAGCGCGCGGCGGACGGCCGTCGGACGGTCGGCGTTCGGTAACACTGCGCGGCGAGGAAACGAGCCGCACCGACGCCAGGAGTCCTGGTCGATCTCGCCGTCTTCGCGTGCCGGCACCCTGCGCCGGCACCGGGCGATACCCAGCTTTCGCTGGATCGGTGACGTCGTTCCTTGCACCCGCGTCCTGCGCGTTGAGCCGAAGCGGTGCGTCCGGGGGCGTGCCCGAGCGGGCGGAACGGTTACTTCTCCTTATTTCGATACTGTCCTGAACGATGCCGTCAGCGTATGGCCGGGCAGGTGGCGGGGACATGAGTAGACCGCTACTCGAATTCGCTTGTCGCGGGCCGCGGTTCGTCGTGACCCGGGCCTGCCCGTCGGCTCCGCGATGGCGCCGGGAGCGCTGTGGCCTGGGTGTTTCGTGCGCGTAAGTAGCGGTTCAGTCGACGGGGCGGAGGGTCGATCGCAGCGCCGAAGTCAGGATGGGCAAGTCGAATTCGCCCTCGGCTGTCTCCGGCCGCTCGCGCAGATAGGCCATGATCCGGGCGAGCACCTCGGCCCGCTCCTGCGCCGAGACCACCAGCGTGTGCGAGTGCGTGCCGATGGTCGCGGTCAGGGATTCGGCGGTGCGCCGATGCCGGTGCGGGAAGGTCGACTGTTCGAATTCGTGCTCGCGGAACAGCGGGTGGTCGGGTAGCTCGACGTGCCCGATCAGCGCCAGGGCCGTAGACGCGCTGGACCCGGCGACTCGCTTCAGCCCGGCGACCCAGTCCACCGTGCTGTCATCGGTGTTCCACAGCGCTGCGAGAACGCCGCCGGGGCGCAGCACTCTGCGGAACTCCGGGTAGGCGCGGTCCAAGTCGAACCAGTGGAATGCCTGACCGGCGATGATCGCGTCCACCGAATCATCCTGGACCGGGATGGCTTCGGCCGTTCCGGCGTGTGCCGTGACATCCGGGAGCCCGCGGGTCAGTTCGGCGCGCATGTGCTCGTCCGGTTCGACGGCGATCACCGTCGCGCCGACCGCGAGCAGGCCGCGCGTCAGCTTGCCGGTGCCTGCGCCGAGGTCGAGGACGGTGAACGGCCGCCGGTGGGCGACGGCGGCCAGCGCCCAGCGGATAGCGGCGGTGGGATAGTCGGGACGGTGCTCGGCATACGCGGCGGCATGATCACCGAACGAACTCGCCCTCCTGGCGTGCAGAGCGAACTCGTCGTCGGCGCGGTCGTCCGGGCTCCCCATCCATACCACCATACGGATGGGGAGCCGCGGGCGAACCTAGGACGCGCCAGGAAGTCTGCGCACGCCCGCGCATACCTCGGCCGCCAGGTCGTCGTAACCGACGGCCAGTTCGGCCAAGCGCTGCCAGGCGTCCCACAGATCCCACTCCGACGCACTGGCCAGCGCCGCATAGGCATTCGCGGTGAACTGGGCCAGGCGATCGATCACGGCGCCGACGGTCTCGGTGTGCACATGCGCCGCGCCGTGCGCGGGGGGCAGCTGCACCGTGATCCAGCGGTCGATGTCGCGAATCAGGCTCGCTCGCAACGCATCGATCTCGTCGAGCGAGTCGGACCCCGCGCTGAGCCTGCGTTCGTGCAACGTGGTGAGTTCGTGTGCGCAGCGCAGCAGCGGGTTGGCTTCGTGCAGCTCGCCTCGGCAGGCCTGCAGCACTTGGTGTTTCGCGGGCAAGGCCCCGGTCGTCATCGCCTGGCCGTTCTCGTGCAGGACCGGACGGTGTCGACGATGGACGCGCCGGAGGGGCGGAAACCGCTCTCCGGAGCCACGATCCAGTGCCGATAGCCGGCGTCGGCGGCGGCAGGCGAAGGCAGAGCGATCTCACCGCCGCTGGGCACGATGGAGACGTTCAGCCGGAAGAGCTCGGCGAACAACCGGACGTCGTCGGGTAAATCGGGGCGGGTCAGGAAGGTCCAGCGTTTGGACCGGACGTGCGAGATGATCGGACCCAGCTCGCTGCGGCGCTGGATGAGATCGTCGCGAACCTTTTGTCCCAACGCGGCGGGCATCGTGATCGCGCCGACGAATCCGGCGCGCAGAACGATTCGGCCGATATCCGGATGAACTCCGGCGGGCAGGTCGCAAGTGTGTCGATAGTAGGCGCATCGGGCGGTCGGGGTGTCCGCCAACGCCAGTTGGTCCATAGAGCCCTCGGGTAGCTTCGTGTGATTTTTTCCAAGCCGCCCGGACGGCGCTGCGGCATCCATGCTGTGATCCGGTACACCGTGCGAGCGTTGTCTCAGTAGAGCACTCCATGGAGCGGATCAAACATTCCGTTCAATTAGTTCGCGAGAAATTCGTTTGCCTGCTGGTTACCGGCGGGTGCGGTAACCAGCAGGCTTCGCGGCCCAGCTCGGCGTTCACTTCGGTGTACGTATCTGCTGGTCAAATGACCTGTGACGATGCGGGGGCGAAGACCCCTGCATTTTGTTCACCGCCGGTGTTACCTTGCCGCAAATCGATGCCGCGGCAAGCGCATCCCGTTGCGACCTCAGGGTGTGGTGCGGAAGAACAGCACGCGATCGCCGTGCTCGGACAGCGGCGTGTTTACGCTGATCTGGCGCAGGCCGCAGTCCGGCAGGTAGGTGAGGTTGGCGAACACCTTCGTGTTGCCGAAGGCCGCGCGCAGTTTGCTCTCGGTCGCCCGGTCGGGGTTGTACAAGGCCAGCGTTTCGAAGTCCAGTGGCGCGAGCGGTTTGTCGAGCGGAGCCTGCCCGGCCGGACGGCCGAGTGCGGCGTACTGGGTGGCCGCGCCGCGCTCGTACCAGCACAGCTCGTAGGCCACGTCCTCGGTCACGGTGATCGCCGCGACGGGCCAGTCCTGGGACAGGCGCAGCGCCAGCGGGTGTTTCGCCACCGGGGTGAGTTCCCAGTTCAGGCTCATGACCGTGACCCAGCCGCCGTATGGCTGGTCGATCAGCACGATGTCGTCGCCGAGTGTGGCGGAGGTGTTCAGCTTCGGCTCGCGGATCTTCCACTTCGACTCGTGCGTACCGAGGTAGCTCTCCCGGTCGAGCGGGTAGGCGTCGTCGACGGCGTAGGCCGCGATGATCGCGGCGCGCACCTGCGCGATGGCGTCCCGCGCCGGCAAGTACACGCTCAGCGCGCCGAAGGTGGAACCGATCTGCACCGGCATCGCGGGCTGATCCTGCTCGGCGCCCGGCGCGAGCGGCCGCAGGCCGACCAGGGCCAGCTTCCAGTTGATCTCCTCGACGGTCGACAGGTCGCCGGAGGACTTGAACATGATCTGCTGCTGGGTGAGCCGCCCCGCCTGTTCCAGCGTGCGGCAGCCCAGTTCGACCAGGGCGCGGTGCGACTTCGGGGTCAGATCCAGGTCTTGGATGCCGCACGCGCGCAACCGGATCGACATCGTGGTCGACGTGAAGGCGGCGTACCGCTCCCGGTACATGGCGATGGCCTGTTTGCGCGACCGGCCCACCATGAGCGTCCGCAGCAGCGTGCTGAGGCTGGCCAGGTACTTGCCGGACAGCTCCGGGTTCGCCGCGGCCAGAGCGGCGCGGATGCGGGCCGCCTCCTCGGTCGCGGCCACGGCGGCGTCCTGGTCCAGCCTGCCCAGCCAGACACCGCACTTGGACAGACCGTCGGCGCACGGGCCGGCGACCTCCGGATGCTCGCGCGCCACTTGGCGGTAGACGTCACAGGCGCGACGGATCGTCGTGGTGGCCAGTTCCCTGCGGCCACTGTGCCGTGCCGCCTGCTCGAACGAGCGCAGCGCATCGTTCAGCTCGCCGGCGAGGCGAGCGGTGAGCACCTGGCCCCTGGACAGCAGACGCAGGCGGATCGCCACCGCCTCCTCGGCGGGCGCCAGCGCCTCCCGCGTGCGGTCGCGCGTCGAGCCATTGGTCTTGGTGGCGATCAGACCCTTGGCGAGTTCGCCGAGGGAGGTGGCCAAGCGCAGTTCGGATTCGACCGCACGGTCGAGCGCCGCATACCGATCCGCCGCGATCTGGCGCTCCATCGCGTCCAGATCCATCGCGCTCCTTGTTTCCAGCATGATCCTCCGCCAACGCGCGGCAACCGCGCAACACAACTCTCTGCGCACCGAGTTTGTCACGCTTGCCGCCCGCGCGCACCTGTATCCGGCCAGGCTGACCGGGCCCTTCGGCGGCCGGGGACCCGTGCGACCGCCGCCGTCGGAGTGGAAGGCATGATCGAGGGTTGTGCGAGCCCTCCTACAGCGCGTGAGTTCGGCGCAGGTCACCGTCGACGACCAGGTCGTGGGCCGGATCGACCCGGCCGCCCACGACGTCCCGCACGGCCTGGTAGCGCTGGTCGGCGTGACGCACTCCGACACTGAGGCGACCGCGAAGGCATTGGCCGACAAAGTGTGGCGGCTGCGCATCCTCGACGGGGAGCGCTCGGCCGCGGACCTGCGCGCGCCGATCCTGGTGGTCAGTCAATTCACCCTGTACGCGGACACCAGGAAAGGCAGGCGTCCGTCGTGGTCCGCGGCCGCTCCCGGCGCGATCGCCGAACCGCTGGTCGACGTCTTCACGCACGCGTTGCGCGAACTCGGCGCAACCGTCGCGACGGGGCTGTTCGGGGCGCACATGCACATCGACTCGGTGAACGACGGACCGGTCACCGTCCTGTTGGAACTCTGAAGTCCGTTGGCCTGCCCCGAAATTGGGGGCGGAGACCACATCCGGCGATCCGGCACGTCGCTGTACCCTGGCACGCGGTCCGCCCGCGAACATCGAGGAAGTTCCCGTTCGCGTTGGCGTCACCGGTGATTATCAACAGCTGGTCCGGCGTGGCCGCCCGCTGGATGGGCCTGGCCGTCTCGGCGCTGACCGTGCTGGTCACGCCGGCCGTGCGGGGTCAGTTGTTCGGCGGCGGTGGACGCAGGAGCGCCGCCGCGGCCGACCGCCCGATGGCCGGGACCGCCATTGGTAATTCGGGATTCCAGCTGTCGGCCCTCCGCTCGAACAGCGCGCGCGAGGGGCCGAGCGCCAGCGGCCCCGCGATGCGCACCAACCGGAATCCCGCCGAACGGTAGTAGTCGTGCAGGTCGGTATTGGTCGTCCAGGCGTCCAGCCGCACCCATGCGCGTCTGTGCACGCGGGCGAGTAGTCCCGCGTGCGCGAGCATGTGGTGGCCCACGCGCTGGCCGGCGAAGCGCAGGTCGACGATCATGAAATGGACGATCACCGCGCCCTCGAGCTCCCACCGCGACCACAGCCCCACATCGGCGCGGTCGTTGACCGTGATGGTTCCCGCGGGCTCGCCCGCCACTTCGGCGATCCAGGTCTCGCCCGCGTCCAGCGAGCGTCCGACGGCGCGGGCGAAGATCTCGATCGGCAGGCCGCGTCCAGCGACGGTCCACTGGTCGGAGCCGCGCGCGGTGAGCCACGCAGTGCGCTGCACGCGCAGGCGGCAGATCGTGCCGAGATCTCCGATTGTCGCCTGGCGCAGCGCGATGCTCATGGGCTATGCCGAACCGGACCCGTGTGAGCCCGCGAGCGTGCTCCGGATGACCGCGGTGCCCTCGGCGTCGCCGAGTTCGTAGGCGAGCCGATTGCCGGTGGCGAGCGAACGATGCCGCGTGGCGCGGGTGACTCGCTGGTGTGTGGCCCCGATGCGGAGGTGGTCGAGCAAGATGGTGCCCGCGGCGACACCGAGCACCAAGGCTTCCTCCGCGGTGGCAGGTCGCGCGACGAGCGTGTCGCGGTGCGCGGTCTCGGCGTGACCCCGGTCCGCGAGTCGGCGGGTGGTGCCCTCCGGAATATCGTGCGGGGAGTCGATTCCAGTGGCCTCGGCCAGATCCCGGGGATAGAAGCTGACCTCCCAGGACCACGGTTCGTGGTCGAGGTACTGGACCACGGTCCTGGCCAGAACCCAGGAATCCGGCGGTACTCCCAGCCAAGACGCGACCTCGGGGCTGGCGGGCTCCATCTTCGCGCTGAACTCCTTCGACGGCTCCCGGCTCGCGGCCCGCGCGATCTCCTCGAAGATGTCGTGCGGGGTCTGCGGCCGGTCGGGGCGGATAGAGTCGGTCACCACGGATTCCAGAACTTCCAGGTTTCGAACGATGGTTCCGCGGGAAGTAGCTGTATAGACCAGATTTTCGGTCACCAACACCTGGATCGCGTTGCGAGCGGTGGTTATCGAGACCTGCATTTGATCGGCAAGCTCGGAATGACTGGGCAGTCGATCGCCCGGTTTCCACCTGGCTGCGCGGATCTCCTCGCGGAGGAGGTCTGCGATCCGGTGATACGTCGGACCGTCCGGCATCTTGCTCCTCGGTAGGTCATGCAGGTAACGAAGTGTACTCTTCGTGACTCCCTACGGCCGGTTAACGCTTGACAGGCGCCTTCAGAGGTTTATTGTAATGAAGTCCTGATCCGGTGTTGTGCGGCGATGACGGCGAGGCAACGTGGCAGGTTCGGATACAACGGTCGTAATGGCCCTCCCTGGCACACCTAGGTGTGTCGATCCTTCGGTGCGCTCTTCGGCACCGGGATTGCTTCCCACGTCCGACCTATTGGTTCGGGCGTGTCGCGGGCACCGGGTGGTCGGTGGCCCGCTGTTGTGGTTCGCTCGCGATCTGGCAGTGCTACATGAGCGCCGCCTGATCGGCCGCGGTGGTTCGGTGGACACCGCCGTGGCGGTGGTCCGTGAAATCGAGCGTCGCAGAGTCGAATTGGTGATGGCCATCGACGACTGGGTGATGCGCAGCGTGCCACAGCATCGGCTCGGTGCCACTTTGCACACCGAGACGGTAGGTGCGGTGATCGATCGCCTCGCCGAGTCTTCGGTGCGCGCGCACCACGCGTTGATGACTCTGAACGCGCACGACGAGTTGTTGCACAACGCGTGGCATCATCTCGCCGAACTCGCGGACGCCTACGACGATCTGGTGCGCGATGTCATGGCGGGCAGGCGACGCCTGCCCGAGTGGTGAGCGGCTGATCCGTACGCGCCCTTGCCCGCCGGGCCACGGCCCGGCGGGTGTCACGGACGGTAACGGCGATGATCGGTGGCGAAGTCGTCCGCGACGGTCGCGGCCAGCTCGACGTAGGCCCGCTTGGTCTGCTTGTGCAGCCGATGCAGATCGATCTCGGCGCCCTCGGACATGTGCGGGTCGAACGGGATGATGTGCACCGCGCGGCACCGGGACAGGAAGTACTCCCGCAACTGCTGGATACCGACATTCGGTGATCCGGCTCGCGGCGAGTTGATCACCACCACCGCGTTGCGCACCAAATGGTCGTGGCCGTGCAGCGACAACCAGTCCAAAGTCGCTGCGGCGCTGCGGGCTCCGTCGATCGCGGGGGACGAGATCAACACCAGCGAGTGCGCGAGGTCGAGGACACCGGCCATCGCCGAATGCATGAGCCCGGTGCCGCAATCGGTGAGGATGATGTTGTAGAACCGCTGCAGGATTCGGGCGACCGCGCGGTACTCGTCTTCGCTGAACGCCTCCGACGCGGCCGGATCCCGTTCGCTTGCCAGCACTTCCAGGCGGCTCGTCGCCTGCGAGGTGTGCCTGCGCACGTCCGAATAGCGCTGGATGGTCGAATCGAGGAGCAGGTCGCGCACGGTGGAGCGGGTCTGCAACGGCACCCGCTGCGAGAGCGTTCCGAAGTCGGGATTGGCGTCCACCGCGATCACGCGATCGCCCCGGATGGAGGCGAAGGTGGATCCGAGACCCATTGTGGTGGTGGTCTTCCCGACACCGCCTTTGAGCGAGAGCACCGCGATCCGGTAGTCACCGCGGACGGGCTGCCTGATCCGCACGACCAGTTCCTGCAGCCTGCGTTCCTCGGCCGACATACCGGGGTTGATCGCGCCGCCGGACACGTGGTGCACCGCCCTGCGCCACCCGGATCCCGCCGGTGCCTTCTTGGCCCGGCGCAGCGGCACATTGTCCAGCGAAGGCTGCTGGAACTGCGCGCCCGGTTGCGGCGCCTGTTGGGCGTAGTCCGGCGAAGGCTGCTGGAACTGTGTGCCCGGCGGCTGGGCGTAGCCGGAAGGAGTGCCCCACTGGGCAGCGGGCTGCCCTGTGACTTGGTGCTCGGCGTGATACGGCGGTGGCGCGGAAGCCGGTGCTGCCGGACGGGATTCGGGCGCGGCGGCATTGCGCCACTGGTCGACCGGTGCCTGAGCAGCTGGCCCCGGCGTCTGCGTACCAGCGAAATACGTTGCGTAGCCGGTGTTCATGCCGCTCGCGACCTGGGGACCGCCCAGGTTGGCCGGAGCCTGCTCTTGCACGGGAACCGGCCGCTGATCGAAGTTCGGCGCTTGTTCGACCGGAGCCTGCGGAGCCGACGGGTTGTTCGGGTCGGCGGAGAGCCGGTGCCGTCCGCCGCCCGGGCGCCCCGACGCCGCACCGACCTCGTTCGCGCCGGACCAGCCGGGCGTGGCGATTCCCGCGTCTTGTTGCGGACGAGTCGCGTCCACCGAGCCGGACTCACCCGGCTGCACGGCGGACTCCGGCACCGGTACAGGTATAGGCGGAGCGCCGGCCGCGAGGCCGCCGTGAGGCACCGGGACACCACCCTGCTCGTGCGGACCGGCTGCGGCGGCCGGTTCGGCAGCGCCGTGGTCCGCCGTTCGAGAGGGCGATGCCGATCGGTGATCGTCGTCCAGCCCTGGTTCCGGCGTCGAGTCGACGGGCGCTCGATCGGCCGGTGCGGCGGAGCCTTGCGGCGCGTGGGCCGGCCGATCGGGCGGCGGTGCGGTGTGTCCGAGCCAGGGCGGCGGACCATCCGCACCGCGCGTCGGCGGGCGGTGCTCGTCGTGTGCCGGTGCGGGAAAGCCACCCTGCGGCCGCTCGTGCGGCGCGGGCGGATCGGGCAGCGGCGACAGTCGGCGAGGCGCGTCCGTCGCGGATGCCTCGGAGTGCTCGGACCGCGGGGCGGCGAGCCAGGGCGGCGGACCATCGGAACTCACCGCGGTGGAACCGAGTGCGGCGGCCTGCGCTGCCGAAGCCTGACGATCGCCGCGCGCTGTCGGGTGGGCTTCGACGGGTGGTGTGGTGCCGCTCGTGCCTGCCACCGAGCCACCCTCCACCGACGTCGCCGGCAGGTGAACCGGCGTCTCGTCAGGACTCGGCGTGGCAGCATTCCCGCCGTGCGGTTGTTCGGCCGGGCTCTCGCCGCTGGGCGACGTCGCGGCCGTCGCGGCTCGGTGGCTTCCGGCCTGCCCGAACGCGTCCGCTCCCGCGGAAGCCGCGCTTTCTTCGCCGGGCGTGGATGTGGCTTCGCCGTTTCGCCGGGTCTGCTCGTCGGCAGGGAGCTCGGACCGCTCGACGCCCGGCGCCGCTGCCTCTCGCTGGATCCGGAGATCGGCTGCCTGCCGCACCGCCTGCTCAGCCGTGGTCGGCGCCCCAGCCGACGGTTCACCGCCGGTTGCGGCGTGCGTCGCGGTTGGCGATGCGGGATGCTCGCCGGTCGGCTCCCGACCGCTCTGCGCCACGATGTGCTCGGGGCCGGAGTTCGGGCTCTCGGCCGAACGTCCGCCGGTCGGGTCGGCGGACGGCGGAAGGGATTGCCCAGGTGGCCGGCTCGGGCCGGTCGGCTCCCCTGCCGAGTGCGGGAGGGTGGTCGGTATCGCCGGGTCGCTGCCGGGCGGGGTGAATTGTGCTCCCGTCGGCGCGGGTCCGTTTTGCCCTGTTGCTCGAGCCGGACTGGTCGGTGTTCCGGCCGTGCCCGGGCCGGTGGTCGGTATTGCCGCGGCGCTGCCGGGCGGTGGGGTGAATGGTGCGCCTGTCGGCGTAGGTCC
>NZ_BDCK01000026.1 GCF_001613465.1 Nocardia niwae NBRC 108934 = DSM 45340
AACTGGTTGGTGTTCCGGCTGTGTAAGGGCCGGTGGTCGGCATTGCCGGGTCGCTGCCGGGTGGGGTGAATTGTGCGCCTATCGGCGCGGGTCCGTTTTGCCATGCCGCGTGGGCCGGACCGGATGGGGGAGTCGCGGGGTAAACGGACGCGTCGGCGCCGGTCGGACCTGCCGGGCGGTCGCCGGTGGACCAGGTTTGATTCGGGCCGGTGGGCGGCAGTCCCCGAGGCGCGCTACCCGGCTGACCTGTTTGGTCTGCGGCCGGGCCGGGAGCGGGCGGTGCAGCGGCCCGATTGGGCGCGGGCGAGGCCGGCCACTGGTTCGGGAGCACCGCGGACAGGGCGGCGTCGAGCCGAGGGTTACCGGTGGACGGCCAGCCGCCGTGCATCGGTCCGGCCGCGGGACGGCCGCCTGCGGCCGGGCCGGCAGCGTTCTCGCCGTGCGGTGGCCGCGCGCGCTCGTCGCTCGGCGCCGCAGCGGGCCGCTCGTCGGCCTGCTGCTGGGGCGGCGGTGGCGGGAGATCCGGCCTGTCGGCCTGTCCGTCGTTCGCCGCGGCCGAATTCGCGGCCCTACTGCCCAGCGGCTGGAAACCTGGGGAAGGCTGCGAGGGGTTGCGGGTGGGCAGGCCGTGCTGCGGAGTGCTGTTGCGCTGGGGCGGCGCTTGCCACGAGCTGTCCTGCGCCGGAGCGGTGCGGTCGTAGCCCGCTTGCTGCTGCCAGGACTCGCCGCCTGCGAACCCACCCGGTGCGGGCTCGCCCGGACCCGGCGCGGGCGCGTGGTCGGCCGCGCTGTGCCGCTGTTCCTCGTCGGAGGGCTTGTCGCGGCGCCAGCCCTTGCGGCGCTTCTCCGGGCGCGCGGCCTCCGGCCGGTCCGCCTCGGGCGCGCGGTTCTTGAAACGGCCGCGTCTGCGACCGGGTGTTTCCTCGATGAGTTCGTCGTGCGGAAGGTTCTGTACCGGCGCCTCGTAGCCGCTTTGATTGACGTCGCTCTCCGACAACCACGGCGGCAGCATGGGCAGGCCGTCATCGCTACGGCTCACGACTGCGCCTCGCTACCGCTCGGCGTACCCGCGATCCGCTCGCCGCGCTCAGTCACGACTGCCCTCGCTGCTGCTCGGCTCGGTCGTGACCAGGAGTGCTCTGCCGGTGACTCGCTCGCTACGCTTACTCACGGCCTCGCCTCCCTGCCGCTCGCTTCGACCCTGACCGAGAAGCGCCTCGGCCGGCGCCTCGCTCGCTGCGCCGGCTCACGCGTCCCCCTCGATCCGTTCGACCCAAATACCTGGACAGCGGCCAGTTTACGCGACAACCCGCCGCCTTCGTGGCACAGCGTCCGACGCCCGCCACGCGTGGGAAGTCGGCTGCGAAACCCCTGGCGACACGGGTATACAGGGAGGCATTTTTGCCCGATCCGGAACGGATCGGTAAGCTGGAGCGGCGGTGCACCTACGCGCCGCCTGTTTGTGTGCGAGCGGTCCGCTCCGGCGGCCGATCCATCCGAGCAGAACCAGGCAAACAAACCAGGTTGAGCGTAACCGGGATCGCGGAGGACATGGCGAAGAAAGACGGGGCCATCGAGGTCGAGGGTCGAGTTGTCGAACCGCTGCCCAATGCGATGTTCCGGATCGAGCTCGAGAACGGTCACAAGGTTCTCGCGCACATCAGCGGGAAGATGCGGCAGCACTACATTCGCATCCTCCCCGAGGACCGTGTGGTCGTCGAGCTCTCGCCCTACGACCTGTCGCGTGGCCGGATCGTATACCGCTACAAGTGATCGCGCCCGGCGCGATCGGGTCGGTGCGAACCGGCAGTCCCGGCGCGAGCCGGGGCCGAGTCGAAAGACTCATCTCAGAGCTTCCCCAGTCGCCGACTGGGGAAAAACTGTGTTCACACCCCTGTGAACCACAACAGATTGGACGGACGTGAAGGTTCAGCCGAGCGTCAAGAAGATCTGCGAGAAGTGCAAGGTGATCCGCCGTCACGGCCGGGTCATGGTGATCTGCGACAACCTGCGCCACAAGCAGCGCCAGGGCTGAGCGGAGGCGAGGGCGACCTCGTCCCACCCGCCCGAGGCTTGCCGAAGGCGCCGCTCGACGCGACACCAGCCAAGCACCGAACCGCAGTTCGGATTGGCATGAAGAACTCCCAGCACCAGCCGCACGCTGCGGAAAATCAGGGTTCGCCCTGGGGCGTGTGCGCCTACCACCGGTTCGGAGGCCGGTGCCCCACCAAGACGAGGGGACGGACAGGGAGCAGACCTCCGCAACGATTAAGGAAGCTGCCAGATGGCACGTCTCATGGGCGTCGACCTCCCGCGCGAGAAGCGCATGGAGATCGCACTGACCTACATTTTCGGCATTGGCCGTACCCGCTCCAAGGAGATCCTCGAGGCCACCGGCGTCAGCCCGGACCTGCGTTCGAAGGATCTCAGCGACGACGATCTGACGAAGCTGCGTGACTACATCGAGGCTTCGGAGTTCAAGGTCGAGGGTGACCTGCGCCGCGAGGTGCAGGCCGATATTCGCCGCAAGATCGAGATCGGCTGCTACCAGGGTCTGCGCCACCGTCGTGGCCTGCCCGTGCGTGGCCAGCGCACCAAGACCAACGCGCGCACCCGCAAGGGCCCGAAGCGCACCGTCGCCGGCAAGAAGAAGTAGGGATAACCGATGCCTCCGAAGAGTCGGGCCGCGGGCCCGAAGAAGACCCAGAAGTCGCGTCGCAGGGACAAGAAGAACGTCCCGCACGGCAACGCGCACATCAAGAGCACGTTCAACAACACGATCGTGTCGATCACCGACCCGAACGGCAACGTCATCTCCTGGGCGTCGTCGGGTCACGTCGGCTTCAAGGGCTCGCGCAAGTCGACCCCGTTCGCCGCGCAGCTCGCCGCCGAGAACGCCGCCCGCAAGGCGCAGGAGCACGGCGTCAAGAAGGTCGACGTGTTCGTGAAGGGCCCCGGTTCGGGCCGCGAGACCGCGATCCGCTCGCTGCAGGCCGCAGGCCTCGAGGTGGGCACGATCTCCGATGTCACCCCGCAGCCGCACAACGGCTGCCGTCCGCCCAAGCGGCGTCGCGTCTAGCGGGAAAGGAATAGCGAACAATGGCTCGTTACACAGGCCCTATCACCCGCAAGTCGCGTCGTCTGCGTGTCGACCTCGTCGGAGGCGACCAGGCGTTCGAGCGTCGCCCCTACCCGCCCGGCCAGCACGGCCGCGCGCGGATCAAGGAGAGCGAGTACCTGCTCCAGCTGCAGGAGAAGCAGAAGGCCCGCTTCTCCTACGGCGTCATGGAGAAGCAGTTCCGCCGGTACTACGAAGAGGCCAACCGCCTCAAGGGCAAGACCGGTGACAACCTGCTCCGTCTGCTCGAGACCCGCTTGGACAACGTCGTGTACCGCGCCGGTCTGGCGCGTACCCGCCGGCAGGCTCGCCAGCTGGTCAGCCACGGCCACTTCCTGGTGAACAACAAGAAGGTGGACGTTCCCAGCTTCCAGGTCACCCAGTACGACATCATCGATGTCAAGGAGAAGTCGCTGGGCACCCTGCCGTTCCAGGTGGCCCGCGAGACCCTCGGCGACCGCCCGGTCCCGGGCTGGCTGCAGGTGATCCCGGGCCGGCTGCGGATCCTGGTCCACCAGTTGCCGGAGCGCGCCCAGATCGATGTGCCGCTGCAGGAACAGCTGATCGTCGAGTACTACTCGAAGTAGGCACTCGGCGAGCCGTCCTTGGCACATCTCGGACGGCACGCGCGCACGGTTCGTGCCGCTGGTGCGTGGCCGCTTCGGATAAGCGGCCACGCACAACCCCTGAGACGAGGCGTCAAATAGCGGGCGCCCTAAAAGGAGGATGATCCAAATGCTGATTTCACAGCGTCCGACGTTGACCGAAGAGGTCGTCGCGGAGAACCGCTCGAAGTTCACCATCGAACCGCTCGAGCCGGGCTTCGGTTACACCCTCGGCAACTCGCTGCGGCGTACCCTGCTGTCCTCGATTCCGGGGGCGGCGGTCACCAGCATCCGCATCGACGGCGTTCTGCACGAGTTCACCACCGTCCCGGGCGTGAAGGAGGATGTCACCGACATCATCCTGAACCTCAAGGGCCTGGTCGTGTCCTCGGAGGAGGACGAGCCGGTCACGATGTACGTGCGCAAGCAGGGTCCGGGCACCGTCACCGCCGGTGACATCGTCCCGCCCAGCGGCGTCGTGGTGCACAACCCGGACATGCACATCGCGACCCTGAACGACAAGGGCAAGCTGGAGATCGAGCTCGTCGTCGAGCGCGGTCGCGGCTACGTCCCCGCCGTCCAGAACAAGGCGTCCGGCGCGGAAATCGGCCGGATCCCGGTGGATTCGATCTACTCGCCGGTGCTCAAGGTGACCTACAAGGTCGAGGCCACCCGTGTCGAGCAGCGCACCGACTTCGACCGGCTCATCCTGGACGTGGAGACCAAGAACTCCATCAGCGCGCGGGACGCGCTCGCCTCGGCGGGCAAGACCCTGGTCGAGCTCTTCGGCCTGGCCCGTGAGCTGAACGTCGAAGCCGAGGGCATCGAGATCGGCCCCTCGCCGGCCGAGGCGGATCACATCGCCTCGTTCGGCCTGCCGATCGAGGACCTGGACCTCACCGTCCGGTCCTACAACTGCCTCAAGCGCGAGGGTGTGCACACCGTCGGCGAGCTGGTCGCCCGCACCGAGTCGGATCTGCTGGACATTCGCAACTTCGGCCAGAAGTCCATCGACGAGGTCAAGGTCAAGCTGCACGCGCTGGGCCTCTCGCTGAAGGACAGCCCGGCGTCGTTCGATCCGTCCAGCGTGGTCGGCTACGACGCGAGCACCGGCACATGGAGTGACAGCGGCACGTTCAGCGACACCGATGGCGGCGAGCAGGACTACGCCGAGACCGAACAGCTCTAGGCCGCCGGGGTAGGCGCCCCGGCCCGGCCTCATACAAGGAGAACACCACAATGCCCAAGCCCAAGAAGGGTGCCCGCTTCGGCGGGTCGGCGTCGCACCAGAAGGCGATCTTCGCCAATCTGGCCACGGCGCTCTTCGAGCACGGCCGGATCACCACCACCGAGGCCAAGGCCAAGGCCGTGCGTCCCTACGCGGAGAAGCTGATCACCAAGGCGAAGGGCGGCACCCTGGCCGACCGTCGCGAGGTGCTGAAGGTGATCCGCAACAAGAACGTCGTGCACGAGCTGTTCGCTCAGATCGGCCCGTCGTTCGAGGGGCGCGAGGGTGGCTACACCCGTATCACCAAGACGCTGCCGCGTAAGGGTGACAACGCGCCGATGGCGATCATCGAGCTGGTCCGGGAGAAGACCGTGACCAACGAGGCCGATCGCGCCCGTCGCGTCGCCGCGTCGAAGAAGGCGGAGGAGGCTCCGGCCGCCGAGGCCGTCGAGGAGGAGGAGGCCACCGAGGCCACCGCCGAGACCGCCGAGGCCGAGGCTCCGGCTGCCGACGAGGCGGCCGAGGACAAGAAGGACGCCTGACGCTGAGCGTTGGAGTTCGCGCACGAGCCCGCCACCCGCACTGGGTCGGCGGGCTCGTTCGTTTCGATCAGAGGATCATGTGACCGTGGAGGAATCGATGCCCGACCGGCCGAGCGCGGACGTGCCGGGCGTACCCGAGGCGTCGCGGGTTCGGGTCCGGCTGGACATCGCCTACGACGGCACGGATTTCATCGGCTGGGCTCGTCAGCCCGGCCTGCGCACCGTGCAGGGTGTGCTGGAGGACGCGCTGAGCAAAGTGTTCCGCGAGCCGATCCAGCTGACCGTCGCGGGCCGGACGGACGCGGGCGTGCACGCCGAGGGCCAGGTCGCGCATTTCGACACGTCCGGTGAACTCGACTCGGGAAAACTGGTGCACCGGATGGCGCGCTTCCTGCCGAAGGACGTGCGGATCAAGCAGGCGACCCCGGCCGCACCGGAATTCGACGCGCGGTTCTCCGCCGTCCGTCGCCACTACGCCTATCGGTTGACCACCGCGCCGTACGGCGCCGAACCCCTGTACGCCCGCAGCGTGGTCGCCTGCCGCTCCGACGTCGATGTCCCAGCCATGCGGGTGGCTTCGCGCACGTTGCTGGGGCTGCACAATTTCGCCGCGTTCTGCCGGCGCAGGGAAGGCGCGACGACGGTCCGGGAGTTGCAGCGCTTCGATTGGGTGCGCGACGGCGATCTGCTGGTCGCCTACGTCAGTGCCGACGCGTTCTGCTGGTCGATGGTCCGCAGCCTGGTCGGCGCGGTGCTGGCCGTCGGCGAGGGACGGCGCACGCCGGAATGGGTCGGCGATTTGTTGCGGGAGACGGAGCGTTCCAGTTCGGTCACCGTCGCGCCCGCGCACGGTCTGAGCCTGATCGGCGTCGACTACCCCGCCGACGACGAACTCGCCGCCCGCAACGCGCAGACGCGGGAGATGCGGTCGGTTCCGGTGCCGGGTGGAGGTTGCTGCGGTTGAGAACACCGGGGGACTACCCGCACCCGTGCACGGGTGCGGGTAGTGGCACGGTCACTTCGATGAGCGCGGATACTCCTGCTGAGACTGACCCGGCTGTTGACTCTGTTCCTGCTGCGTCGGTGACATCGGTGCGGACCGGTTCGTTTGCGCTTCGATGGTCCTCGGTTCCTGGGATGCCCCGGAGATCCGGATGCGGCGCGGCTTCGCGCGCTCCGCGATGGGGATCGTCACCGACAGCACGCCGTTGTTGTAGGTCGCGCTGATGTTCTCGACGTCGACGTTCTCCCCGAGCGACATCTGACGCATGAAGGTGCCCGCGAAGCGTTCCGAGGCGATCCACTGGACGCCTTCCTCGCTCGGCACGGTGCGTTGCGCCCGCAGGGTGAGCGTGCCGTTGTCGACGCTGACGTCGATCGAGCCGGGGTCGACGCCGGGCAGGTCCGCGTTCAAGACGTAGTGATCTCCCGCTTTGAACAGATCCATCGGCATGAATCGCGGTGCGCGGCCGGTTCCGGCGCTCTCACCGAGCAATTGGCGGGCGACGGTATCGATGTCATGGAATGGATCGAATCGAAGCACAGCAATCACCTCCATCTCCTAGTGGTGACGCCTGCCACGGCGGCGGGCGCCGATAGCTGTGCAATAGCCACAGTAGCCCTCGGTAATCGGGCGAGCATCGATCCGACGGGGCGGGCAAGCGGAAGATCCGCGGAGCCGGAATAGCCGCCTGCGGGCACGTGTTGGCTCGGGACATGGCATTCGACAGTCTCGGACGGTTCGGCGTGTGGCGGGCGTTCAACGGGTTCAGCCCGGCGGACGCACGGGAATTGGAACAGCTGGGCTACGGCGCGCTGTGGTTGGGAGCCTCGCCCCCGGCGGACTTGGCAGTGGTGGAACCGCTGCTCGAGGCGACCGAAACGATCACCGTGGCGACCAGCATCGTCAACATCTGGGCGGCGCCCGCGAAGGAAGTGGCCGATTCGTTCCATCGGATCGAAGCGCGTTTCCCCGGCCGATTCCTGCTCGGCATCGGCGCGGGCCACCCGGAGCACACCGGCGAGTACCGCAAGCCCTACGACGCGCTGGTCGAGTACCTCGACGACCTCGACGCCGCGGGAGTACCCGCCGACCGTCGCGCGGTGGCCGCGCTCGGCCCACGCGTGCTGAAGCTGGCCGCCGAGCGGTCGCTGGGCGCGCTGCCCTACCTCGTGCCCGCGGCGCACACCGTGCAGGCTCGCGAGATCGTGGGCCCGGACGCGCTGGTGGCGACCGAGCACAAGGTGGTGCTGACCGACGACGCCCGCGCGGCGCACACCGTCGCCGATGAGACCGTCGCGTTCTACCTGGACTTGACCAACTACGTGTCGAACCTGCGCAGGTTCGGCTTCACCGACGCCGATCTCACCGTTCCGCCCGGTGATCGACTTTTCGACGCCGTCGTCGCGCACGGCACGCCGGAGCGGATCGCCGACCGGCTGACCGAACACCTGGACGCGGGCGCCGATCACGTCGCGGTGCAGATTCTCGGCGACAACTACCTCCCGGCGCTGCGCACCCTCGCCCCATTGCTGACCGAACGGTCCTGACCCATCCGGCGGAATCTTCTCCGGCCCCCGGCCAAGCGCCGGGGGCCGGACCTGTTTTCCGATCGTCCTAAGGGACTGTTAGGAAGCCTCCAGAGCCATTCCGCGCGCATGTGACTGCCGACACACTGATCTGCGACGACGTGATGAGGCGTCGGAGAAGGAGATCTTGTGACTACGACACAGCCACAGCCCGTGGCGGAGCGCCGGGTGGTCGCGAACGTTTTGCGCGGCTCCATCGGCAATCTGGTCGAGTGGTACGACTGGTATGTCTACACGGCGTTCGGCCTGTATTTCGCCCAAGTATTTTTTCCCAAGGGCGATCCGGTCGCGCAACTGCTGTCTACTGCGGCGGTGTTCTCGGTCGGCTTTCTCATGCGCCCACTCGGGGGTTGGGCGCTCGGATGGTATGCGGACCGATTCGGGCGGCGCTCGGCGCTGACGCTGTCGGTGACGGTGATGGCGGCTGGGTCGCTGCTGATCGCCGTGACACCCGGCTATCAGACCATCGGTCTCGCGGCGCCGCTGATCCTGTTGATCGCTCGGTTGCTACAGGGGCTTTCGGTGGGCGGCGAGTACGCGACGAGTGCCACCTACCTGTCCGAAGTGGCCTCGGCGGGACGGCGCGGGTTCTATTCCAGTTTCCAGTACGTGACATTGGTAGCCGGGCAGCTGACCGCTCTCGGCGTACAGATCATCTTGCAGCAGGCGCTGACATCGGATCAGATGCACGCGTGGGGATGGCGGATTCCGTTCTTGATCGGTGCGGGCGGCGCGATCGTGGTCATGGTGCTGCGGCGCGGAATGGACGAGTCGGAATCGTTCCGTGCGCAAGCAGCGCATGGCGAGAAGACCGGTGAGGCACGCGGCTCGTTCCGCGTGCTGCTGCAATATCCGCGCGAGTGCCTGTTGGTCGTCGGTTTGACGCTCGGGGGCACCGTCGCGTTCTACACCTTCACTACTTACATCCAGAAGTTCATGGTCTACACGAGTGGCATCGCCAAGCCGACGGTGGCCTGGATCAACTTCCTCGCGCTGCTGGTCTTCGTGGTGCTGCAGCCGCTGGCAGGCGCCTTGTCCGACCGCATCGGCCGCCGCAAGTTGTTGATCTTCTTCGGAGTGACAGGGACTTTGCTCACCGTTCCCATCATGGGGTTGCTCGCGCACACCACCAATCCGATCGCCGCGTGGGGCCTGATGATGGCGGCGTTGGTGATCGTGACCGGTTACACGTCGATCAACGCGATCGTGAAAGCCGAGTTGTTTCCGACGAAGATCCGTGCCCTGGGCGTCGGGCTCCCCTATGCGCTGACCGTCGCCGTTTTCGGCGGTACCGCCGAGTTGATCGCGCTGGCACTGAAGAAGGCGGACCTCGAGGCGGTGTTCTTCTTCTACGTCGCCGCGTGCATCGCCGTCTCGCTGGTCACCTACTACTTCATGCGGGAGACCTCGGCCTCGTCGGCGATCGACGCGGCCGAACCGGCCGCGAGCGCCGATACCGGGCCAGGCGGCGCGGCCGCCGAGCCGGGACGGCCGATGGTCACCGTGCGTGACTGACCGACCGGCACACGCGCCGATCCGCCCGCTGTGGGAGGATCGGCGCGTGCGGCTTGCGGTGGTCGAGGACGACGACGGCGTGGGAGACGCGCTGGTCGAAGCGCTCAACGCCCGTGGGTATCGCGCCGAACGCAAGCGCCGCGGCGCGGATCTGCTGATCGCCCATCGCGACTACGACGCGGTGATCCTCGACCTCGGACTGCCCGACGGCGACGGTCTGCACGTGCTGCGCCGGCTGCGTGAGGTGAGTTCGGTTCCGGTGCTGATCCTGACCGCCCGCAGCGACGAGCGCTCGATCGTGCGGGGCCTGCGCGGGGGCGCCGACGACTATCTGGTGAAGCCGCCGCGGATCGCCGAACTGGTCGCGCGGCTGGAGACGGTCGCCAGGCGAGCGGCCGCGGCGGCGCGGCAGGCGCAGTCGGTGATCGTCACCGGTGACGTGCGGGTCGATCTGGGCGCTCGCGTGGTGGAGGTGGCCGGGGAGCCGGTGTCGCTGACCCAGAAGGAGTTCGAGTTGGTCGAGGCGCTGGTGGAACGGCCGGGTGCGGCGGTGAGCCGCCAGCAGTTGATGGACCGCATCTGGGGTGACGCCTTCGTCGCGGTCTCGCGTTCGCTGGACGTGCACATGACCGGCTTGCGGGCGAAGCTCAACCGGCCCGGCCTGATCACCACCATCCGCGGATACGGATACCGGTGGGGTCAGTGAGCGCGGTCCGGCGGGCCGGAGGTAGGCCATGCGGCGTCGCCTGCTCGTCGCGCTGACGCTGTTCGCGGCCATCGCGGTGCTCGGCTTCGCGGTGCCGCTGTCGCTGACCGTCGCCACCAGCCGCACCCAGCAGCTGGTGCTGGCGCGCTCCGGGGACGCCGATCGCTTCGCCACCCTGGCGGACGACGCCGTCACCGCCGGGGACAGCCGAGCGCTGGCCGACGAGGTGCTTCGCTATCACGAGTTGTACGGCGACAACGTGCTCGTGGTCGACGCGACGGGCGCGACGACCGTGAACGCGGGGGCGGACGTGGACGATGCCGGCATCATCGCGGCGGTGGCGGCCGCGCGGCGCAACCAGCGCCCGCACGCGGCGGACCAACTGACGCCGTGGGGCGCGCGGAGCATGCTGGTGGCGCGGCCGGTCGGGACCGGCGTGCAGGTGAACGGAGCTGTGGTGATCGAGGCGTCCACCGCCGGCGCCCGCGGCGACATCGCGCGGACCTGGGCGGCGATCGTGCTCGGCGGCGTCGTCGCGATGGGTTTGTTCGTGCTGCTGGCGGTGACCATCGGCCGCTGGGTGCTGCGGCCGTTGGCAGCGCTGTCGCACGGTGTGGCCGAGTTGACCGCGACACTGCCCAAGCCGCGCGCCGACACTGTCGCACCCGTATCGATCGCGGGACGCTACGGAGGGCCGCCGGAGATGCGCGCGTTGGCGGAATCCTTCGACGCCATGGTCTTGGCCGTCGCCGATTCGGCGGACGCGCAACGCCAGCTGGTCGCCGACACCGCGCACGCGATGCGCAACCCGCTGGCGGCGCTGACCATCCGCCTGGATTCCCTGGAGCCTGCGATCCCGGCGAGCGCGGCGGGCACCTTCCGCGGCGCGGGCGCCGAGGTCGACCGGCTCACCGCACTGCTCGACGGCCTGCTCACTCTGGCCGTCGCCGAGACGCCCGCGGCATTCGACGTCGCTCGCACCACCGAGGGCGACGACCAGTGCGACGCCGTGCAGGTGGCGGCCGACCGCTTCGACGCCTGGTGCTCGGCTTTCGAGGCGGCCGGACAGGAACTGCGGGTGGCGCCCCCGACGGCTCGCGCGGCGACGCCGGGCGATGCGGTCGACACCGGTAGTGCCGCGGGCGCGGCCGAGCACGCCGAGGTCGCGGTTCCGGCTGACGTGCTCGCGCAGATGCTCGACGTACCGCTGAGCAACGCGACGCGCTACGCGGGCGCGGGTTCGCGCGTCGAGTTGAATGTCACGACCGAGCCGGACTGGGTCACGGTGACAGTCCACGACGACGGCGTCGGTGTTCTCCCCACCGAGATCGACAAGCTGACCACGCGTTTTTTCCGCGGATCGTCCGCCGGGACCGGTGGCTCCGGGCTGGGCCTGCCGATCGCCGCGGCGTTGGCGCAGGCACACGGCGGCGTGCTCACCGTGGCGGCGGTGCGTCCGCACGGTCTCGCGGTGACCGTGCGATTGCCCGCGGCGGAGGCACGATGACCGGCCGGGAACAGCTCGTCCGGCGCGGGATCGGTCGGCGCGGCCTTCTCGCGCTGGCCGTCGCGGCGGGTGTCGCCGGATGCGTGCCGGGCAACCGAGGCGCCCCGGTGCGATTGGCTTCCGGAGAGGTAGGCGGCTTCTATCACGCCTTCGCGGGATTACTGGGTCTGGCTGCCGCGCACATCGGAGACGTACGGATCGAGCGGGTCACCACCTCGGGCTCGCAAGCCAATCTGGCGTTGCTGGCGCGGGGTGAGGTCGATGCCGCGCTCACGCTCGCGGATTCGGTCCGCGACAGTGCCGGTCAGGTGTTCGCGCTGGGGCGGGTCTACGAAAACTACCTGCAGTTGGTCGTGCGCTCGGACAGCCCGATCGGTTCGGTGGCGGATCTGCGCGGGACGCGAGTGAGCCTGGGTGCGGAGGGATCGGGCGCCGCCCTGACCGGCGAACGGATCCTGCGCGTCGCTGGACTCGATCCGGGTACCGACGTGGCGATCGCCCATCGGCCCTTGGCAGCAGCGGTAGCCGCCCTCGACGCAGGCGAAGTCGATGCGCTGTTGTGGGCTGGTGGCGTGCCGACCGCCCTGCTCGCGGTGCCGAGCCGGATGCGGCTGGTAGACATGGGTGAATTGGCCACGCCGATGCGAGAGCTGTTCGGGCCGGTGTACGACCGGGTCGCGATCCCCGCGGACGCCTATCCCCGCGGTGTCGCGGTGCACACCATCGGGGTGGCGAATCTACTGCTCGCCGCGGTTGGCATGGCCGACGAGGTGGCCGCTTCGATAGTCGAACTACTGGTGTGGCACGCCGACGCACTCGTGCCCACCGAAGCGGCGGGCACCCAGTTCCTCGACGGCCGGTCCCTGATCAGCACCGGTCCCATTCCGCTGCACCCCGGCGCGGCGGCGGTCTACCGCCGCTGGCACGGGTGACCAAGGCCGGACACTCCGCCAGGAATGAGGCCAGTGCCATCTGTGCCGCGGCCGGATCGATGATTCGGCCGCGGCGAAGATGAACGCGTCAGCAGCCCTTCCGAATGAGGGTCAGCTTGGTGGCGCTGCCGAGCGGATTCTCATAGTCGAAACTGGCGACCCACTCGTCCTTGTGCGCGGGCACGCAATATGTTCCGTCCGGGGACGATGGGCGATGAATCTTTATCAGCTCGCCCTGGTCGCTGCAATTCTTCCACCAGAGTTCGGTTGGCAGGCCGGCTTCTTCTCGGAAGCCACACGGTGAAGACGTCGCCTGATAGCTCGTGGCAGGCGTGGCGTCAGCCGCTGCGATCGGAACAACCATTGCGCCCAGCGCGGTGCCGATGGCTACAACCAGTCGGTGATGTTTCATCATGATGAGCCCTCCCTAATGACGAACAATGTGCGAGCGCAGCTTGATGACGTGACAACCTCGACGGCTCACTGTGATGCCCCCCTGTTGCCGCATCTTGCGGCTCGACCCAACCTCCTCCACTGATTCGTGGAAGCTGTTGAGCGAGCTGATTATTGCAATCGATCGGGCGCGGGTCAACGCGGTTGCCCCCAGACCGGCCGCCGCCGCACGCGTACCGGGCGGGCCAGTGGCCGGACCTCGTCAGGGCCTCAGGACCGGACCAGGCGGGCGATGGCGTCGGTGGCCTCCTTGATCTTGGCTTCCGCCTCCGGGCCGCCCGCGACGGCCGCGTCCACCACGCAGTGGCTGATGTGGTCCTCCAGCAGGCCCATCGCCACCGCTTGCAGGGCTTTGGTCATGGCGGAGACCTGGGTGAGGATGTCGATGCAGTATTTCTCCTCCTCGACCATCCGCTGCAGACCGCGGGCCTGGCCCTCGATGCGCCGCAGCCGCTTGAGGTAGTCGTCCTTGGCGGTGATGTAGCCGTGCGCGGCGTGGTCGCCCGCTGTGTGGTCGTGGGGGGAATCTGCCACCGATGTCTCCTCGCTGCCTGCCGGTCGCCGGAACCGAATCATACCCCCCTAGGGTACACTATCGGGTCGGCTTGTCAGGTCCGGCGGCCTGACGACGGCAACAACCCGGTCCGTGAGCGGCCTCTGCGCGCCCGGAAGCAGGGTAACGCGGATCCCGCCGCGCGACCGACGTCGCGGGACGAGACAATTGGACCTATGAGTTCGCACCCCCGGCCCGCGCTCGCCGTCATCGGCGGCAGCGGCTTCTACGATTTCTTCGACAACGAGGCGACCATCGTCGAGGTCGAGACACCCTATGGCGCCCCGAGCGCCGGTATCGCCGTCGGAGAGGTCGAAGGCAGGCCGGTGGCGTTCTTGCCACGCCACGGCAAGAACCACGAGTTCGCCCCGCACACCCTGCCCTACCGGGCCAACCTGTGGGCTCTGCGCTCGCTGGGCGTGCGCCGGATCTTCGCGCCCTGCGCGGTGGGCAGTCTGCGGGCGGACTGGGGCCCGGGCACGGTCGCGGTGCCGGATCAGCTGGTCGATCGGACTTCCGGGCGCCCGCAGACCTACTTCGACGGCGGCGGCATCCACGTGTCCTTCGCCGACCCGTACTGCGAGGAGCTGCGCGCGTCCGCCATCAAGGCCCAATCCGACGCGCTGCACATGATGCACGCGGCGACGATGGTCGTGGTCGAGGGGCCGCGCTTCTCCACCCGCGCCGAGAGCCGGTGGTTCGCCGCGCAGGGCTGGGAACTGGTGAACATGACCGGACATCCGGAGGCGGTGCTCGCCCGCGAACTCGAAATGTGCTACGCCGCCGTCGCTCTCGTGACCGATCTGGACGCCGGTCTGGAAGAGGGCGAGGGAGTGCACGCCGTGGATGTGTTCGCCGAGTTCAAGCGCAACCTCACGCCGTTCAAGGACCTCATCCGCCGCGCGGTGGCCGCGGTGGACGGCACCGACACGTGCGACCGGTGCCGCGTCCACGCGGGCGTGTCGCTGCCGTTCGAGCTGCCCTGAGCCCGCGGCGGGTGCGGAGAAGCGGCTGAGCGCGCCGGTGCGCGAGAACGGAGGAACCCCGCGTTAGGCTCGCGCGGTGGATTCCCCGTTGCGGCTCGAGGTCATCGTCGCGAGTGTGCGTCCGGAGCGGTTCGCGCCGGTGGTCGCGGACTGGTTTCTGCGTACCCTGCGGGAACATCCCGAATTCGACACGGGCGTCATCGATCTCGCGCACACGCCGTTGCCGGTGGAACTCACCGAGACCGAGGAGACGGCGGCTTATCGGGCGCGTCTTCGAGATGCCGACGCGTTCGTCGTCGTCACATCGGAGTACAACCATGGCTATCCCGCGTCGCTGAAGACGGCGTTCGACACCGCGAAACACGAGTGGCGCGCAAAACCCATCGCCTTCGTCTCCTACGGGGGCCTTTCCGGTGGTCTGCGTGCGGTGGAGCAGCTGCGTCAGGTCGTCGCCGAGATTCACATGGTCTCCGTCCGCGAGACGGTCAGCTTCCATCAGGCCAAGAAGCGGTTCGACGAGACCGGACAGACCCGCGACGGCGCCGCGATCGATGCGGCGGAACGAATGCTGCGCCAATTGGCCTGGTGGGGACGCACATTACGAGCCGCGAGGACGGACGACCCGTACCCGGGATAGTCCCGTCGCGACAGCTTTGCGATCTCGAAACCGTCAAGCCGATGCTGGCGCGGTCTTTTCGCCCGGCTGCGTGCTATTGCGGCTGCATCGCCCGACGGCCACGCGGCTGACCGATGTAGGTGGCCTCACTGGGGATCGACACCAGCGTCAGGTCGACCTGCGCTGTCCCCGTACGCAGCACGACATGATTGCCGATCGCGCCCGGCTGGTGGATGGCAAGATCGGGACGGCTGGCGGGCCAGCCCATCGGGTCGCCCGTCACGTAGATGGTGGTGACGCCCGCGTGCGGAGCGGGTGCGAGCACGCCGTCCACCACCGTGGCGGTGAAACCCGCGTCGGACTGGTGGGTTTCGACCGCGATGGTCAGCCGCTCGGGATTGCCGATCGTGGTGACCAGGTTCTCCCATGCCCGCGCCCGATCGGTGCGGATGAGGATCCGTTCACCGACCGCGAGTGCGCGAAAGACCAACTGCTGCGCCAGATACAGCTCGCCCGCGACATACACCGTCGAAATGCCCGCGCCGACGATGCGGACCGCCACGCCGTTGCCTTCGTCGTCCGATCCGATCAGCTGGCCGCAGCCGGAAGAGGGCAGATGCAGATCGTCCACGATGTCGATGAGGTGCTCGATCATCGGGATCGTGTCGTCCACGCCGGGAACCGCGATGGGCAGGTGGGCCAGCAGACTGTCGCGGTGGCGTCCGTTCATCGAGATCATGCCTGGCAGTTCGGAGCGTTCCGGCAGCTCGCGTGCGGTCAGGCGCCAGGCGGCGCCGATGCTCACCGAGTCGGCCGAACTTCCGGGACGCAGCCGCACCGCCACCGTCGTGCCGCGCGAAGGCGCCACCCACAGCTGCGCGAGCAGGTCGGATTCGAGCCGCTTGGGATCCAGCGCGCTGCCGACGTTCACGCTGTTGCCGATTTCGGCGTAGCGCCAGCTGTGCTCGAGCGTGCGCGGGTCGTAGCCGCTGGTGATCTGCAGAACCGCCTGGCGGATCTCGGGCGCGGTCAGGATGCGGGCGTTGCAGTCCGCGTCCTCGAGCGTGCGCATGATCCGCTGGGTCGCGATGGTGACCGCGCGCGAGGCGCCTTCCGCTCCGCCGCCGCGCCGGGCCGCGGCCTCCGGGCAGGCCACCGCATCGAAGCTGATCGCCAGCCACACCGTGCGGTGGGCGGTGGCGGGCAGCGGGCCGAGCAACGATTCGTAGATCTTGCCCGCGGGTGTACCGGAGCGGCTGCGGTGCCCGTGGCTGATGATGTCGATGCCGCTGAGCAGGATGTCGTGCTGGTTCAGGCATTTCGCCAGCTCGGCCAGTGGAAGCAGGTGCGAGGCGTGCACCGTGGTGCGAGCGATCCTGGTGAGTCCACCGGGCGGGGGCAGCACCTCGACCACCGTCACCACGCGGCTGCCATCCCAGAACAGGCCGAGCGAACGTCCGTCCGTGCCGCGGAAATCGACGGTGTCACCGATCTCGTAGTCACGGTGGGTCAGGTAGCGCCACCACGTGGCGACCCAGTCCAGCAGGGTGCGTTTGGCGACGGGGATCAGCGGGATCAGTCCGACGACCACCGCGACGCCGAACGCGGCAGGACCCGGCAGGCCGGCGAACAGCGCGACAACTCCGGCTAGCAGCCCGATGACTTGCGCGATCAGCAGGTTCTGCATCGAGACGCGCCCGAAAAGCGGTCGTGGTGCCGCGCCTGCCGGTTCCGCCATCGTCGTCCCCCAAGTACCAATGTCGGCCGGTGCGCTGTGGCCGAGCTGAACAAACGTCCCCGGGAACTGTACTGTGTTCGGCGAACGTGAGCACTGTTCGGGGGAGGAATAATGCCTTCAAAACCCACCACACGCTGGCAGGTGAGCGGCTACCGCTTTCTGGTCCGGCGGATGGAGCACGCCTTGGTGCGTCGGGACGTGCGAATGCTGCACGATCCCATGCGTTCCCAGTCCCGCGCGTACGCGGCCGGCCTGATCCTGGCGTGCGTCGTGCTGGCCGGATGCGGCGTGCTCGCGTTGCTGCGTCCGCAGGGCAAGATCGGCGACGACAACAAGATCCTGATCGGCAAGGACTCCGGCGCCGTCTACGTGGTGATCGACGACGTGGTGCACCCGGCCCTCAACCTAGCCTCCGCCCGCCTGGCCGCGGGCGAGGCGGCCAAGCCCGCGACTGTGAAGGAGTCCGAGCTCGGAAAGAAGCCGCGCGGCCAATTGATCGGCATTCCAGGGGCTCCCGGCTCGCTGTCCTTCGACAAGGAGGGGAAGGGGCGGGCGTGGACGGTGTGTGACTCCCTACAGCTGGACGGCACCAACAAGGCAACCACCTCGGTGCTCATCGGCGACCTCGAACTCGGAGCCAAGGCTTCGGCGATGGAGTCGGGTAACGCCTTGCTCGTCAAGGGCAAGGACGCCACCTACCTCGTCTACGACAACAAGCGCGCCCGCGTCGACATGAACAACAACGCCGTGACCGAGGCGCTGGGCATTCGCAACGTGGCCCCGCGGCCGATCAGCGAAGGCTTGCTCAACGCGATCCCCGAGGTACAGCGAATCGAGGTGCCGCACATCGACGATCGGGGCGCGCAGCCGAGATACGACATCGGTGATCATCGGATCGGCGAGGTGGTGCAAGATCCCGCGACGAAGCAGTACTTCGTGGTGCTGCAGGATGGCAGGCAGGAAATCTCGCAGCTGACCGCCAATATCATTCTCAACTCCGACCCGGCGGCGGGCCGCAATCCCACGATTATTCCGTTCGAGAAGAGCCAATCGCCTATATCGACGACACTGCCGGTGAAGGACTATCCGGGCACCGCGCCCTCGCTCGTGCAGATCAAGGATCGGCCGGTCAGCTGTCTGTCGTGGAAGCCGATCGCCGCCGCCGAGGGCGGCGGTGGCAATCATGCCGAACTTTCGATGATCACCGGCGTGGGTCTGCCGATGCGGGAAGACGCTCGGCTGGTGCCGCTGGCCCAAGCCGACGGTGACGGCCCCAACGTGGACTCGGTGTACTTCAAGCCCGGTTCCGGCGCATTCGTCCAGGGCACGGGAATCGAGCCGGACAGCCAGCGCAAGGACAGCATGTTCTACGTCGCCGATACCGGCGTCCGCTACGGCGTCAGAGACAACGAGGCCGCGAAGGCACTCGGCATGGACAAGGAATCGGGCGTGACGCCGGAACCCGCGCCGTGGCCGATCGTCGGCCTGCTCGCAAGCGGTCCCACCCTGAGTCGCGAGGCTGCCATGGTCGCCCACGACGGTGTCGCTCCGGACCCCGCCCCCGCCAAGCAACCGGTGGCCTCGGCGAAATAACCGGAGCACGGCTGAATTCCACGGCGCTTGGATGGACGCCTGTCGTCGCGAACAGCGCTGCTTGCCGTTCATCATGTGTCGCCGCGCGGCGGCGCTGACCTGGGGAAGCCGGTTACCCAAAATATTTCGGAGATCGAGGGAACCGATCTTCGATGGGGCGCGTCTATAGACAGTGACAGGCAAAGTCTGCATCAAAGGCATCTGAGGTTGAGGGTCGTCATCCCTACCTCGGAGCCACATAACGTCCGGATTTTGCATCGCGCACCGAGCGCGATGTCGTTGTTGTACACAACCAGGAGGGGAAGTCACGTGTCGTACAGTCGCCACGCCATCGCTGCAGCCGCGATTTTGCTTGCCGCCTTTGGTGCCGGTGCGGTCGGTACCGCGCCGGTAGCGGCGGCAGCATCCCCGGTTTCTGGCGTCGTCAAGGAAGCGCCGTCTCCGGCTCAGCTGTCTCCTGAAGAACAGGAGGCGGTCGATAACAAGAATGCGGGTCGTCCCTACGACCAGGCCGCGTACAACCGTGCTATGCAGAAGATCAAGCAGGCGGAGAAATACAACGGGGATAGGAACAAGCAGAAGCGCAACCGCCGATAGGGTCTGAGATCTGAAGGAGAAAGCCATGGCAGGCGATCAGTATCAAATAAATCACTTCTCGCAGTCGAACCCGGCCGGTCAAGGGCAGGGAGACGTGGTGAAACTGCTTCGAACGGTTGCGGATTCCATCGCGCAACTCGGAGACGTCTCTATCCAGGACCTTGTCTTGCACAACGAGATCACGTCCGAGGGTGCGTGGCCGTCGATCACCGTCTATTACAGCGGCAAGTAGAAACCGGTGCGGCAGTGAATCGAGATCACAACAATCGTGAAAGCGTCGCTCCCGCAGCTTCTTTGATGGGGTGACGGAGCATCATCGGTGCTTTTCCGAATTCTGGTAGTTCGACTCGGATCGTCGAGCTCAGCGGTTTCATTGCCGGGCTGAGCAGAAGGTGAAGGAATACATGAAGTCTAGGCGTGTAGCCGTGTCGGCAATCTGTACGTTGGCGGTGATAAGTGCTGGCTGGACCGGAATGGCGGGTGTTGCCAAGGCGGAGCCTGTCACGGGCGACGGTATGAGCAAGTCGCACTGCGAACAGGTCAAGGATGAGCTGAGCTACAAGGATCCCGAGAATGAGGCCGAACGTCGGCGTAAGCGTGACGAGCCGACATCGACATCACCCTCGTGGGCGCCGTTCTATAGCTGCAAAAAAGGGCGGAACGGATATTATGTCGACAAAATCTATGTCGGCTGAGACGAGCTCGAGACACATTGTCTGCAACCGAGATCCTAAGTAGAGAGATCCGCGACTGCGCTCCGTCGTTGGATGGTTCGTCTTGTGTTCGTTGTTCTTCGCTGAACTGAATAAACTGTGGCCCGTCGAACGACGGGCCACAGTTGTTTCGACGGTGTGATGGGGCAAACTATCTCAGTCGTCGCGGACACCGAGTCGGCGGCGGATCGGGAACGAGGCGAGCATGCCGAGGACTAGGAGTGCCGCGACGGTGCCGCTGCCGATCAGGGCCACGTTGCGGGCACGGTTATCGGGTGGCGGAGCTGGTGACGGCACCTGCAATTGGACGCTTCGGGCTGCCGCGGGTCGTTTCGGCGGAAGTGTTTTCGGCACTTCGGCGGTCAGCGCGGCGATCGGATCGATCGCACCGTAACCGACATGAGGGTTCCAGCCTTCGCCCGGCGCATGGGCGGTCGCCTGGATACGTCTGATCACGTCCAGGGCTCTGAGTTCAGGAAAACGAGCGCGCACCAATGCGACCACTCCGGATACATACGGTGCTGCGAAACTCGTTCCCTTGAGCGGTACGAGACTTTGGTTGACGTACTTGCCCGAGATGGTTCCGGTTCCGCGCGGATCCAGCGAGACGACGTCCTCGCCCGGTGCCGCTACGCCGACCCAAGGTCCCGGCACGGTGAAACTTGATGGCGCTCCGTTCTGGTCGATGGAACCGACGGAGAGGACATAGTCGTCGTAACGCGCGGGCGTGACGTTGGTGGTCACGTTGTTCCACGGATCACCGGTCGGATTCAGCGGATCGATCCCTGGATTGCTCGCCTTGCAGTTGTCGTCGGTATTGCCCGCCGCGGCCACCACAACTGCGTCCATTTCGAGGGTGGCGTAGCGCACGGCGGCGCCGACCGCTCCGTCGCCGAAGTTGACGCCATTGGGCAAGCAGGAGACGAGCGAAATGTTGATGACCGACGCACGCCGGTCGGCGGCACGCCGGATCGCGGCGGCGAGTGCCTCGACCCTACCGTACCCTTTGGGAGGGTCTTCCGGCTTTCGATCCTGCCGGTTCGCGTAGTCGTACAGCGCGCTGGTCTGGCGAATCGATAGAATTCGCGCTTCGGGCGCCACACCCGAGAATCCCTGTCCCGCCTGTGGCTTGGCGGCGATGATTCCGGCGACGACGGTGCCGTGCGCATCGCAGTCCTCGCTGACCCCGTCGCCGCCGTCGACCACGTAGTCGCCACCCGCCTCCAAGTCGGGAAGGCGAGGATGACGGGCAACGCCGGTATCGATCACCGCGACAAGTTGGCCCTCGCCACGGGAGAACTCCCATGCGTGTGGCAGGTCGAGGGAGCGCTGCGGAGCGGGAGGGGCGGGACCATCGCCGCCTTGCTGGGTCGAATAACAGGCCGTGTTGCCCGGGCGTTCGGTCTTGTCCGGTGGTCGAGCCGGATCACCCGGTGGCAATAGTCCGGGATCGACCGGCGGTGGCCGATCGGCGTAGGCGACGCCTTGGCTCGCACCCAGGCCGAACGACACGCTCAGGGAAAGCACCGCTGCGGCCGCACCGGTGCGCAGTGCCCGGTTCACAGCCCGCGAACGAGGGCGTAGAGGTCCGCCACCCAGAAGACCAGCGGCAGTACCGCGGCGACGAACGTGTACTCGAGCAGTTCGACGCCGCGGCGCATCGGTGGGGTGGCCGACTGGTTCGGGATGATGATGCCGAGGATCAGCGCCGCGACCAGGCACACCATCGCCGCGCCGAAGACTGTCAGCGGCTGGTGCATCGCGAAACCGGCGCCCACCAGCATGATCAGTACGATGCCCGCGCCGCCCGCGATGAGCACGACGGCCTGCTCCGCGCCCGCGTAGGTGCGGCTGCGGAACATCAGCACCGCCGCGCAGACGAGGGCGAGCGCGATGCCGGGCCAGTACGGGTCGTCGGCGGCCGGATCGGTGGCGGCGAGCGCGCCCGCGGCGGTGACCAGCGTGGTCGCCGCGACCAGACCGGCGAGGTACATGCGGGCGCGTTCCGACTTCACCCGCAGCACTTCCATGGTCGGCAGCGCGCGGTGATCGTCCGGGTCGTCCTCGGTGGGATCGATGGGGGTTCCCGGCGAAGGGACCGGCGGCAGCGGCAGTTTCGCCAGCAGCATGGACACCCGCGGTGCCAGGGACAGCCCGGCGAGGCCGAGCGCCGCCGCGCCCGCGCCGATGGCCCGTTCCGGTTGGTCGGTGAGCAGGCCGACCAGCGACGCGGGCACCGCGTACGTGGCGAGCGTGGCCACGCCGATGAACAACGCCAGGCCCACGCCGGTGACCCGCCAGGCCAGGATCGCCGTCGCGCCCGCGAGGACCGAGCCGAGCAGCACGTGCGCCCAGCCGTAATCGTCCGGCACGTAGAGCATGCCGGCGCTGAACGCCGCGGGCAGCGCGCAGCCGCCGAGTACCAGTGCGGTGCCGGTGTCGCCGTACATCCTGCTCAGCACCATCGCGGATACGACCAGCAGGACCGCGACCACCAGCGCGATCGAACCGCCCACCGCGACCGGCAGCGAGCCGGGCGACAGCAGCAGACCGAGGCAGCCGACGATCATGGTCAGCGCCGCGAGCACCGAGCCGGTGATCCGCGCGACCCGCGGGGTCCAGCTGCGGTAGTGGTCGGTGTCGGCGATCGCGACGTTGTACATGATGTCGTCGAACAGCGGTGTCGGCGCGGTGTGCGAGGCGCTTTCCAGCATCAGCAGTTCACCGTCGCGGACGCCGTGCTCGCCGAGGCTGAGCGAATTGGAGAAGGGGGGATGACCGATCCGGGCCAGCACCCACTCCGCGGGTTCGTAACGCTCGCCCTCGTTGTCGAAGTCGTTGGTGCGGCTGTGCTGGGCGACCATGTCGACCACGCTCGGAATCACCAGCGCGACCGGCACGTCGACCGGGATGGCCATGTCGACCTGAGTGTGCTTGGCCAGAATCGTCACCCGCGCGAGGTCGGGTGCGCGGACGATTCCGCGCGAGGATTCTTCGTCGATGTGGTCAAGTCGCGCGTGCGTCAAGCTTCCCCCAACTCGGTCTTCTACCTCGTGATTCCACGGCGCAGCAGGCCGGGGGCGAGCTTGCGAACCCACGGTCCGGGCAGCAGAATGCTGGTCGAACTGTACGACATGTCGGTTGTGACCTCTACACTGAGGCCGGATCACAGCTGGCTGAAGGGGGAATCTCGTCGATGAGCACTGTCCGCTTCCAGCGCCGTGCGCGCCGCGAGATGCCTCGAACGCCCGGCGGCGAGGTGACGCTGCAGCCCCCGCCCGAAATCCCCCGGGTCACACCGGGAAACCTGGTGCTCAAGCTCATGCCGGTCGTGATGGTGATCGGCATGGTCGGCATGATGGCCTTGTTGTTCACCCAGGGTGGCGGCATCGCCTCCAATCCCATGAGCATGATGTTCCCGCTCATGATGCTGTTCTCCATGGTCGGCATGTTCGCAGGCCAGGGCGGGGGCAAGGGGCAGAAGGCCGCCGAGGCCAACGAGGACCGTAAGGACTACCTGCGGTACCTCGACCAGGTTCGCAAGGACGTCAACGAGACCGCGGCGCAGCAGCGGGCTTCCGTCGAATGGAGCCATCCGGAGCCCGAACTGGTCTGGATGCTCGCGGGCACCAGCCGTATGTGGGAACGCCGCGCGGGGGACAAGGACTTCTGCCACGCCCGTATCGGTCTCGGCGGGCAGCGCCTGGCCACCCGGCTGGTCGCTCCGGAAACCGGCCCGGTCGAGGAGCTCGAGCCGATCGCCGCCGTCTCGCTGCGCCGCTTCGTGCGCGCCCATTCGACCGTGCCCGACCTGCCGACGGCCATCGCGGTCAAAGGCTTCGCCACCATCGCGCTGGACGGCGACCGCGGCCAGGCGCGCGACATGACCCGCGCGATGCTGGTGCAGCTGTCCATGTTCCAGGCGCCGGACCAGGTGCTCGTCGCGGTCGTCTGCGGACCCGACACCGCGCCGGAGTGGGAGTGGACCAAGTGGCTCCCGCACACCCAGCACCCCGACACGCAGGACGGCATCGGCACCCAGCGCATGTTCTACGGCTCGATCCGGGAGGCCATGGCGGGGTTGCATCCGTTGCTCGGCAACCGGGTCCGGTACTCGCGCAACCAGCCCGCGAACGCGAACATGGTGCACATCGTCATCGTGGTCGACGGTGGTCTGCTCGAGGCCGAGGACGATCAGCTGCGCGAGTCCGGTTACGAGGGCGTCACCATCATCGACCTGTGCGGTTACGCGCCGCGCCTGGCGGTCTCGCGCGGGATCAAGATGATCGTGGAGAACGGCGAATGCGTCGGCCGCGGCGCCACCGGCAATCAGGAGCGGTTCGCACTGATCGACCGGATCAGCCCGGAGCAGGCGCAGCAGGTGGCGCGCAGGCTCGCGCCCTACCGCGCGGCCACGCAGCGCAGCAGCGACGTGGAAACCGATGACTCCGAGGTGATCTCGACCTGGGCGCAGCTGATGGGCCTCGGCGATATCGGCTCGTTCAACCCTGAGCACGCCTGGCGGCCGCGCTACGGACGGGAACGCCTGCGCGTCCCGTTCGGAGTTGGCGCCGACGGCCTCCCCGTGGAACTGGATATCAAGGAAGCGGCCGAGAACGGTATGGGCCCGCACGGTCTGTGCATCGGCGCCACAGGTTCCGGCAAGTCGGAGTTCCTGCGCACCCTCGTGCTGAGCCTGCTCGCCACGCACTCGCCCGACCAGCTGAACCTGGTGCTGGTCGACTTCAAGGGCGGTGCGACTTTCCTTGGCCTGGAAGGGGTTCCGCACGTCGCCGCCGTCATCACCAACCTGGAGGAAGAAGCCGATCTCGTCGACCGCATGAAGGACGCCCTGGCCGGTGAGATGAACCGCCGCCAGGAAGTACTGCGCGCGGCGGGCAACTTCGCCAACGTCTCCGAGTACGAGAAGGCCAGGGCCGCGGGCGCCGACCTGGATCCGCTGCCCGCCCTGTTCGTGGTGCTCGACGAGTTCTCCGAACTACTCACCCAGCACCCGGATTTCGCGGAGCTGTTCGTCATGATCGGCCGGCTCGGCCGCTCGCTGCACGTGCACCTGCTGCTCGCCTCACAGCGCCTGGAAGAAGGCAAACTCAAGGGCCTGGAGGCCCACCTGTCCTACCGCATCGGCCTGAAGACGTTCTCCGCCAACGAATCCCGCCAGGTGCTCGGCGTTCCCGACGCCTACAACCTGCCGAACAATCCCGGCGGCGGCTACCTGAAGGCGGACTCCGGCGAGATCCAGCGCTTCCAGGCTTCCTATGTCTCCGGCGCGTACGTCGGCGGCGGCTCGCAGCGCGACATGACCGTGGCCACGCAGTCCGGCGAGATCGACGTCAAGGCACGGCCGTTCACCGCGACCCATGTCGACTTCCGCGCAGCGGATCGCGTTCCGCTGCCACCGGAGCCGAGCCTGGAGCCGGAGCAGGACGAGGACGGCGAGCAGCTGTCCAACCTCAACATGCTGGTCTCCCGCATCCGCGGTCACGGCCGTCCGGCGCACGAGATCTGGCTGCCGCCGCTGGAGGAGGCTCCGACGCTCGACCAGCTTCTGCCGCGCTCCATCCTCACCGGCGAGTACTCCGCGGTGTCCTCGCTGCGTGCCCCGATCGGCATCGTCGACCGGCCCTACGACCAGCGCCGCGACCCGATGGTCATCGACCTTTCCGGCGCCCGTGGCAATGTCGCGATCGTCGGCGGCCCGCAGTCCGGGAAGTCGACCGCGCTGCGCACGCTCATCATGGCGATGTCGTTGACGCACACCGCCGAACAGGTGCAGTTCTACTGCCTCGACTTCGGTGGCGGCACCCTGGCGAGCCTGCAGGGACTGCCGCACGTCGGCTCGGTCGCCAGCCGGTTGGACGAGGACCAGGTCCGGCGCACCATCGCCGAGATGACCACCATCGTCCGGCAGCGTGAGGCGCGTTTCCGGCAGCTCGGCATCGAATCGATGACCGACTTCCGCAGACTGCGCGCGACCGACCCGGCGAGCAGCCCGGGCGCCGCGGGGGCGCACGAGGATCCGTTCGGCGACGTGTTCCTGGTGATCGACGGCTTCAGTTCGATTCGCCAGGATTTCGAGATGCTCGAGCAGACCATCATGAATCTCGCCGTGCAGGGTCTGTCCTACGGCGTGCACGTGGTCATCGCACTGAATCGCTGGGCGGAGGCGCGGCCCGCGCTCAAGGATCAGATCGGCACCAGGATCGAACTGCGCCTCGGCGATCCGATGGACTCCGATCTGGGGCGCAAGTTCGCCTCGTTGGTTCCGCAGGGCCGGCCGGGTCGCGGTATGACTCCCGAGTGCCTGCACATGCTGACCGGATTGCCCCGCATCGACGGCAACTCCGATCCGGCCACCCTCACCCAGTCCGTCGCGGACGCGGTCGCCACCATCGCCGGGCTGACGCCGGGCCGGCATGCCCCGCAGGTCCGTATGCTGCCCGAACAGCTTCCGCGCGAGCAACTGCTGTACCTGGCCGGTGATTGGCCGTCGCAGGTCGACCCGAGCACGAAATGCCTGCGCATCCCGATCGGCATCAACGAATCCGAGCTGGCGCCGGTCTACATCGATTTCGTGGAGAGCCCGCACTTCATCGTCATCGGCGACACCGAATCGGGAAAGACGACGCTGCTGCGCTCGCTGATCGAGGGCATCGCCTCGTCGAACACCCCCGATCAAGCCCGCTTCATCATCGGCGACTACCGGCGCAGCATGCTCGGCCTCGTTCCGGAGGGGTACCTCGCGGGCTATGGCTCCACGGCGCCGCAGTTCACCCAGAACATGAACGACCTGGCTGCCTACGTTGGCAAGCGCACCCCGGGCCCGGACGTCACGCCCCAGCAGTTGCGGGATCGCTCGTGGTGGAGCGGCCCGGAACTGTACGTCATCATCGATGATTACGATCTGGTCGCCACGTCTGCGGGCAACCCGGTGCAGGCGCTGCTCGAACACCTGCCCCATGCGCGCGATCTCGGCTTCCATGTGATTATCGCGCGGCGGTCGGGCGGTGCCAGCAGAGCGATGTTCGAGGCGACGCTGGCCAGGATGCGCGACCTGGGCTCGGCGGGCCTGATCCTGAGTTGCAGCAAGGACGAGGGCGTCCTGATGGGCACCAAGCGGCCGAGCCCGATGCCACCGGGCCGAGGCACCTACGTCACCCGGAATATGGAGGGCTTGGTGCAGACGGCGTGGATGCCGTCGCCCTGATGGCCGAGGTCGAGCTCGTCGTCACCGAGGCGCGCGTCTGGGCCCGCGGCGCCGACACACACTGGGACGCGCCGCCCACGATCGTGTTGGGAAGCAATGGTTTCGACCTCGTCGTGGGGCAGCCGCCCAAAGCGCTGACCCAAGTCGGCTCGGCGGTCCAGTTCGTGCCGGCCGACGCCATAGCCCTGCCACCGCGTACCCCTTCGGTGGTGGAGGCGATGGGCGCGGTGTTCGCGAGTGTGCTCGAAAATCTCCGCGTCGCGTCGCCGTGTGCCCGGATGACGCTGATCTGCCCCACCGAATGGGGCGCCCGCCGTCGCGGTGCGCTCGAACAGGCGGCGCGCCGCCACACCGCGGAGGTTGTGTTCGAAACCATCGCGGTGCGCTCGGTCGCGTCGGACGAGGGCACCAGTCACAGCCGGCGAACGCTGGTACTGGAGTTCGGCACGCTGGCCGCCACCGCGTCCGCGGTCATCCGAAGTCATCGCGGCGTGCATATCGAGTCCTGCGAGCACGAGCCAACGCTCGCACTGGCGGAGATAACCGCGGACTCGACAGGATTCGCCGGTTTGTGTCAGCTCATCGCCCGGATATCGGACAGCGGGCCGATCGACCTCGTGCAGGTGGTGGGTATCACCGACCCCGCGAAACTGGACTTGCTCCGCGCGGCGATCGACCAGACCGTAAGCCCCGGCGTCGAGTTACGTGCAGTCGCCGGTGCCGATCTCGTCCGTGGACCTCGGCTCGAGCCGAGCGATCGACGGGAGGTGCAGGCCGCCGCCACCGCGTGGTTGCAACCGCTTCGGGATCGGGCTGCGGCACAGCAGCCCCGACGCGACACCGCGCGTTTCGCGGTCGCGGCGATCGCTGCCGTGGTGGTCGTAACTCTGCTGGGCGTCGGGGTGGTCGCGTTGTCCGGTCGCCGCGACGACGTCTCCACCGCGGCACCCGGCACGGACGTCGCATCGACGAGCGCTGCGCCGCCGGCGATCCCGCCGTCTACGGCGGCTGAACCGGAAGCATTCGGACGCGTGCGGTTCCGGATTCCTCCTGGCTGGCGCGTTGCCGCATCGCCGGACAGCGGACGCGCGCGCGTCGATCTCGTGCCCGAAGCCGGCGCCCGGCAGCGCATCACCGTGATGCAGTCACCGCTGACGGCGTCGTCGAGTTACGAACAAGTGGCCACGAAGTTGGAGGCGCAGATCGCGCAGCGACCACCCGGGGTGCTGACCGATTTGAGACGCGACGTCATGTTCGGTGGCCGTTCCGGTTTGGCCTACGTGGAACATCCGGGGGACGGGACAACCGTGCGATGGCATGTCCTGTTGGAGTTCGGAATTCAGGTCAGCATCGGTTGTCAGTATGCCGGGGACGAGTGGGCGCAGCTGGAGGCCCCTTGTTCACACTTCGGGGACACGGTTCGAGTCGTCCCGTGACGGATGGTGCCACGGTCTAACATCCAGCGGCACAGACGATTCGAGCCCCCGGCACCGAAGTACCGGGGGCTCGAATCAGCCGAGACGGGATCTCAAAAGAGGCCCGCCAGCGCGGTGTCGGTGCCCTGCAGGTCGGAGTTGCCGCTGCTGACCAGCTTGCCCGCGCTTTCCAGCGTGGTGTTCAGCTGGGTGACCTGGGTGTTCCACTGGGCCTGCAGCGAGGCGAACGCGTCGTTCGCGTCACCCTTCCAGTAGTTGGTCACGAAGTCGGTGACCTGCTTGTGGAAATCTTCGAGCATGGTCATGACGCTGCGCGCCTCGGCCACGATGGCCTGGGCGCCCGCCTCGACCTCGCCGAAGTTGGAGGCAATCCGACCGGGATCATTGGCTACCATGAGGAGCTCCTTGTTGTCTGTGGTGCGGCTATCGGATCAGGGAAGGTCCAGGCTGGAGGCCTGCGCGGCCACCTGCTGGGCGAACTGCTGGTCCTGATCGGCGAACTTCCGTCCGGCGTGGGCGAGCTTGTCCGACGTCTGATCCAACTGGTCGTTCAGCTTCCGCGCCTGAGCGAAGTAGCTGTCCATGAAGGTGTCGAACGCCTGACGCGCCGCACCGCTCCAGGTGGCGGTCGTCTGATCCGACTTGCTGTTCAGTGCGGTGATCGCGGTCTGCAGATCCTGGTGCCGCTGCCGGCAGTTGTCCACAAACTTCGAAATCGCCTCTTCGCTCGCTTCGAGCTGTCCTGCCATTTCGGCTCCTTTCGGTTCCCGTCTCGGCCAACGGCGGAAGCCTCAGTTGGCCTGTACATCTGATTGGACGCGGTGCGGGTCTGATCGGTTCCATCCGACTCGAGAAAAGTTCGGCATCGCCCCACGGGATCAGGGCCCTGCGCCCCTCGGCCCGGCTCGTCCGTGATTTCGGCGGCCGCAGTGCGGGCCTGCTCGGAAGACCACGATGCGATCCGGGTCCGCATGACTAGTAACGCCAGCGCTCGGCTCCCCTCCTTCCCCCTGCTCGCTGCTGTAATGATCGGCGAGTGGGCTGGCTGCGGTACACCTTACCGAACGCATAAGTCCGCCGCTACCAGCAGATTGACCGAAGCCGGTGGCCCCGGAACTCGAAAAGGCCTACGAAGCTTTCGATTCGGCGAAGTGGCTCTATTACTTCACGCGATTGCGCAGCACCGGCACAAGACGATCGAGCAATGTCTGCTCGGACGACTCGCTCCAATTTCGCACCGCGGCAACGGCTGCGGGATCATCCAGCGGAATCACCGTGGCCCGGGTGCCCGCCACCTGGTACGGAAGACCGAGCAGTCCACCTCCACCGGCTTTTTCGTCGCTGCGCACCGCCAGCACATAGCCGTCCGCCGCGGCCTCCAGCCGGGTGCTTCCGGTCAGTTCCCGAGGCGAGGCCTCGTCACCCTGACGGGCGTAGTTGAAGTTGTAGACGAACCCGAGATCCTCCAGAAACTTGGTCTGGGAGGTGCCGCTCAGGAAGATCGAGACCTGCGAGCTCCGCGGGACGTCCACCATGGTGATGGTCTTGCCGCGGAACACGGGGTTGTCCGCACGGGCCCGCTCGAGCGGCGACAGGGCGGCCGTGCTGCTCGGCGTGGCGACCGCGGGGCCCGGTGCGGACTCGTCCCGGTTCAGCGCCCAGATGCCGATGCCGGCGGCGAGCGCCACGGTCACGATGCCTGCGGCGGCGGCCAGCAGCCAGTTCTTGCGCGCGCTCGGCGCGGGGGCGCTGCCCGGACCGGAAATGGCGACGCGCGGATCGGTGCTCGGCCGCGGGTCGAAGACCTGGATCGGATAGGTGGGGGAGGTGTGCGTCGCGACAGGGTTGTAGCCGGGGATGAGCGCGCTCGCGGCCGCGTCGGTGAATTCGCGGCAGCTGTGGAAACGGTCGGCCGGGTTCTTCGCCAGGGCCCGGGCGAAGACGTGATCGAGGGCAGGCGGCAGGCCGGGGTTGACCGCGGTGGCCAGCGGTGGCGGCTCGTGCAGATGCCCCATCATCACCAGCGCGGGTTGTGTTCCCGGGTAAGGGTTACGTCCGGTGAGCAGTTTGAAGAACGAGCAGGCGAGGCTGTAGACGTCGGCGCGGTGATCCAGCGGGCTGCCGGTGAGCTGCTCGGGCGGTGCGTAGGCGATGGTGGCGACGAAACTGCCGGTCTGTGTGAGTTCGGTGGTGTCGTCATTGGCTTTGGCGACGCCGAAATCCGTGAGTAGGACGCGTTCTTCTTCACCGTCGGCAGGCGAGGACAACAGGAAATTCGCCGGTTTGACGTCGCGATGCAGCAGGCCCTTGCGATGCGCGTAATCGAGGCCCTTGCCGACCTCGGTGGTGATACGCAGGGCGCGCAGCGGATTCATGGCGTGCGGGTCGCGGGCCAGTTCGGCGGAGGCATCGGTGCCGTCCACGTATTGCATGGCGATCCACAACTGGCCTTGTTCTTCACCGCGGTTGTAGACCGAGACGATGTTCGGGTGGTCGAGCCCGGCGGCGAGATTGGCTTCGCGCTCGAATCGGGTACGGAACTCGTAGTCGCGGCTGAGTTCGCCGCCGAGCACCTTCAACGCGTCGGTTCTCGGCAGGCTGGGATGCTTCGCCAGATACACCGTGCCCATGCCGCCCGCGCCGAGCACGCGGATGATGCGGTACCCGCCGACGATGGTCCCGGGGCTCATCGCCATCTTCACGATCTCCTGACTCCACGCGGGCCGCTGGCGTTCGCCACGCAGCATACTCGACCCGATTCGCGACGAAACGGCGGCATTATCGGCTGTTCGCGAAAACGGAATACTGTGCGGCAGCGCGTTGCTGAGCGTCCAGCAGTTGATTCGCCGCGACGAATCCGACGTATTGTTTGTACGCGACGACGCAGGTGAATCGTCGGTCGGCGAAAAGTCCGGACCGATTCTCCACACAGGCCGAATCGGGCACATGCTGCGGCGGCTCGGCCGGGCCCGCCACCACCGTGGGGGTGATGCGTTCCGCGGCCACCCGCCGCGCCGTCTCCGGATTCGCGGTGCGGATCACCAGCGTGTCGCCGGATACCGCGAATTGCTCGGCTCCCATCGCGGTGAAACGCTGTTTCGCGTAATCGCGGTCTTCGGCGTATTGCATGATTCCGCGCAGACCGAACAGCGCGTTCGAATCGTCGTAACTGGGGGACTGGACCTTGGCCGGGTTCAGCGTACGGCTCAGCAGATGGTCCGGGTCCCAGGGCAAACGCAGCATCTCCTCTTCGGTCAGCGGAGGCAGCTGGTCGAGCAACGGCAATTGGACGTCGTACGCCTTCTCCGCGAGGGCGACGAGGGCGTCGCGGTCGGGAGCGTTGGCCGAGACGAGGAATGCCACCACGTACGAGCCGTGCGGGAGTATGGCCCGCAGGAAAGGTGAGCCGGGACGCCAGTGCGCTCGCGCCTGCGGCTGCCGCGGCAGCGTGACCGGCTCGTTCTGGTCGCGGTAGTCGCCGAAGTCGGCGTCGAAGAACTCGGTCGCGGCTTGCCGGGCGCGGTCGGGGTCGGGGAACTGCATGACGACCGTGCCGACCGTAGTGGAATTGGGCCGGGGCTTGGTCGGCCAGCCCGAGGCGAAGAGGCTGACATCCTGATCCGAGCCGTTGGTGTGGAACCCGAACATCATCCGGTGGCGTTCCGCGATCGGTTTCAGGGCGTCCGGGCGCCCGAGTTCACCGGGCAGTGTCCCCCTGCTGATGCTGGAAGGCGTCCAGCCGTACTTCATCCTGGGATCGATGTCGTAGGCCGACGCGACGTGATCGGCCAGCCGCATCGCGGCGACTTTTCCCATGTCGATGAACAGCGGCTGATAGTCGTCGTCGTGCGCGTTCGGCGGCTCGGTGGGGTAGTTGCCGACGTCGAGCCGGCGGATGTCGATCTCTCCCGGCTGCGCGGTGCCCGCCAGCGTCGAACCACAGCCGGTGAGGATGGCGGCGGCCACCGTGCAGGCGAATGCGGCTGCGGCGGTGCGGAATATCGTCATGCGGCGTTCACCAACAATGCGTACTGGGCGGAAATGCGCTGCTGTGCGTCGAGCAGCTGATGCGACCAGGCGAATGCCGCGTAGCGGTCGTAGGTCACCGAGCAGTAGAACCGGACGACCACCGTCTTGTTGCCGATGTACTCCTTACAGCGCGCGACCGGCAGGCCCTTCGGCGACTCGGCGCCGCGGAACTTCTTGGTCAGCCCGCCGCGCTGCTCCCGCAGTCCGACCGCGGCGGCGGCATCGCGCGTGCGGAACAGATCGGTCCCATCGGTGGCGTACCGATCGACGCCCGCCGCTTCGATGATTCTGCGGTCCTCGGCCGAATCGGTGGTGAAGTGCAGCGCGCCGCTACCGGTGTACGCCCCCGGCGGATCGATCCACGAGTCTTCCCGTGGCCGGGGCAGGGCGCGGTTGAGCATGCCGTCCATATCGATCGGCGCCGTCATCACCTGGTCGACAGGAGTCGGGGTGAACCGCCCGATCGCCGGGACCACGGCGTCGAGGCTCTTCTCGACCAGGCTGAGCAACTCGGGCAGGTCGACCTTCTCCAGGTAGTTCTTCACGTAGTCGTAGACCCAGGTGTAGACGACGAACTTCCCCGTGGCGAACCACGACCCGATCGATTGGTCCTGCGGCTGCCAATGGGCGTGCGCGGCGGGATACTTCGGGATCTGCACCGGCGTGTTCCGATTGTTGGCCTCGAAGTCCACCCGTTCCAGGGCCGCCGCGGCCGCGGCCGCCTTCTGCTCGTCCGGAAAGATCATCACGGCGTTGATCAGGTCGGAGCCGCGATTGTCCGGCGCGTTCCCGGCACTGCTGAGGAACCCGGCGACGAAATCCGGCGCCGCCTCGGCGAATCGGGAGACGTCCATGATCCGCCCGAGCGAACCCTTCGGATCGATGAACACCTTGGCGATGGACGGATTCGCGGAGACGAACGCGGGATCGATGTCCGCGGGCAGCGGGACGAAGTTCGCCAGCCGCTCCGCCTCGATCATGCGCGCCTGCTCCGGATTCTTCGCCGTGCCCAGCGAGCGCGGCGTCGTCGCGTAATTGCCCACGTCGAGCTGCGTCAGATCGATGGGCTGCGCGGTCTCGTCCTTCCCGGCCTCCGGGCCGCCGCACGCGCCGCCACCCAAGGCGACGGCGCCGGCCAGCACCAGGGCACAGGCGGTCCGAATCGGTTTCGACATCGCGCCGTGCTGCACTCTTCCCTCCCCTGACTGCGGTAGTTGCGCCGGATCCTACTTCGGCGCACCCGTGACCCGGACTCGCGCAAGCGCGGAGGGCCTACCGCCGCTGATCTCAGAAACTGTTCGCCAACAGCGCATACTCCGCGGCGACCTTCTGTCGCACGTCCGGTTCCTTATCACTGGTGACGACTCCGACGTACCTCTTGTACGCGATGTAGCACCGGTACTTGTACTCCCGATCCGGGTCGCCTTTGCTGTTGAGCTGCAGGCACTTGGCGCCGGGGACGTCTCTGGGCGCGCCCAGCGAATCGTAGTGCGCGCCTTCGCTCTCCAACAGGCCGGTGACCAGCTTCTGGGCGGCCGCCGCGTCGCGGGTGCGAGCGACGTAGCTGTCGTCCAGCAGGCCGATGTGGTCTACGCCGGTGTCCTCGATCAGGCGCAGGTGAACGGACTCGTCGTCGGCGCGGTGCACGGTGTGGTAGCCGCCGTAGACCGCGAAGGTCGCCGGGTCGGGTGCGCGGTTCTTGCGGTCGGCGACCGCGACGCGGGCGAGCAGGTCGTCCGGGTCGGTCTTCAGGGTGTCGAGTTTCTCCACCGGTGTCGGGGTGAACTTGTCCAGCTGCGCGACCTCGGCGGCGAGGGTTTTGTCGACCCACTCGACCAGGTCGGTTTCATCCGCCCTGGGACGCTGGACGAACAAGGAGATGACGAATTCCTTGTGCGCCATGAATGTGCCGACGGTGGGAACGCCCGGCCGCCAGTGGATGTAGGCGTCGGGGTACTTCGTCGAGGACAGTTTGCGGTTGTCCGGCGAGACGGCGATGTCGACGTCCTCGAGTTCGCGCGCGGCGAGCTTCGCGGTGGCCTCGTCGGGGAAGCGGAACACGGCGTTGGTGACCGCGGTGGCTTCGGGCGCCGGATTGGACTGTCCCGCCGGGTCGGGGCGGTCGGCGCCGCTGGCGGCGTACCCCACGACCAGCTTGCGGTTGTCGAAGACCGGGCGGGACACTTTGGCCACGAAGTCGAGCGCCTGGTCGGCGTCGGCGACGACGGTGCTGCCGCGACCGACCTTCAGCGCCGGGTCGATGCGTACGGTGGGGACCACCGCGTCCGACATCCGCATGCCTTCCAGCAGCGCGCCTTTGCCGCTGGAATCCTGGTTGTACTCGTGTTTGTCGACGGGATAGGTGCCGACTTCCAGCGTGCGCACATCGATCTCGCCCGCCGTCGGCATTCCCTGCACGCCGGCGCAACCGGCCAGCATCCCTGCCAGTGCCAGGCAAGACGCGGTGAGCGCGATGCGTTGCGTCCGAACCATCTCAGGCCCCTCGTTCCTCCCGTTGCTGACACTGAAGTTACCCGACGGACGCCGGGGAGGGGGACCGATGGCATTCGTATTGCAATACCCTTGTCGATGTGGCGACGACCTTGCACTGCACCTCCGGTGGAGGCCGATACCGGTGAAGGATCGGCAGGTCGAGGTCGTCGTAGGCAGCCACGCCGTGGCCAGGGTCGCGGGTGCGGTCGTCGTCGTGGCGCACCGCAAGCCGGGCAGGCCGACGCCGGACTCGCCCGCCGTCGCCGCCCTCGAATCGCTGGCCGAACTGGTGCGCGACGCGACCGACCGGGAGCCGGACGGCCCCGGCGCCCTGGTGGCGCGGCAGGCGACGCGCTGGCTGATGAAACATGCCGAGCAGATCAGCCCGGGCGAACCGATCGACTTCGGCATCCTCTCCGCCGCTGAGAACGGGGGCGTGGCGATCTTCCTGCACGGTGCGGTCACCGCCGTGCTGGCCGGTGACGGCCCGCTCGAGCGATACCGAGGCAGCGACGCGGCTTTCACCGTGGATCGGGTTGCGGCGGTGCCCGCGCGTGCGGCGGCTTTGCTGGTCGACGACGCGAAGGGCCGCATTCCCGATCTGCCGCCCGAGCGCGGCATCGGCCGGCTGGTCGAGGGCATCGCCCAGGCGGGTGGCGCGATCGTATGGTCGGAAGGCTCCCGCGCGGGTGTGCCGATGAGCGGTGGGGAGCCCGGGGCCGCGGGCGCACATCGCCGCCCGGAGACGTCGCCGGTGCCGACGGCGCGCGTCGAACCCGATCCGCCCACCGAGTCCGTACGTCAGGAGCGGCCCGCGCCGGAACCGCAGCCCACGGGCGGGCGGCCGCGATACCCGACCGCGCCATCGACCGCCATGCTCGACGCGGAAGCCCAGCAGACGCCGATCGATCCGCACCACGCGCCCACCCAGTTGGGTGGCACCAATCCCGCGCCGCGACCCGACCCGGCACTGCAGCGGAGGCTGGAGGCGACCGCAAAGGCGACCGCGCTGACCGTCAAGGTGATGGGATTCAAATGCGCGCGAGCGCATCCCAGCGATCCACGGGCGGCGTTCTGCACGGTCTGCGGGATGCCGGTGGACCAGACCCAGGCATTGATCGAAGTGGTCCGCCCGCCGCTGGGCATGCTGATCCTGGACGACGGCATGACCTACATGCTCGCCGCGGACGCGGTGATCGGGCGCGATCCGGAGCGTTCCCCCGCCGCGGAGAGCGGACTCGTCCCGCTGCGCGTCGACGACGCCTCCGGCGGCATGTCCCGGGCCCACGCCGAGATCCGGCTGGTGAACTGGGATGTGACGGTGGTGGACTGCGGTTCGACCAACGGCACCAGGACCCGTCTGCCGGGTTATCGAGACTGGGTGCGTTTGGCGCCGCACCAGTCCATGGTGCTCATGCCCGGCACCGAGATCATGCTCGGCAATCGCGTCCTGCGTTTCGAGCCGGCCGCCCCGCCGCCGTTCGGCCGCTGAGCATCCGGGTCAGGAATAGCGGGCATCGCACACACTCTCGCCGTTCAGGACTCCGGCGCGGAAGGCCTCGACGCGGGAGAAACCACTGGGAACGGTTTTGCCTTGGGCGTCGCTCGCCGCCAAGCCGTCGGTGAGCAGGCCCGAGACCGCCTCGTCGAGATCGCCCGCGGCCAGTTTGATATCGCCCTGGCTGACCGGCCGCCCGGATTCGGCCAGCTTGCCCGTCACCACTCCGGACAGACAGGCCGCGCGCAGCCCCGTCTTCGCGCCGACCAGGCTCTCGCCGCGATTCTGCTGGACGGCCAGGGTGTAGCGGGAGATGAATACGACGTAGCCGTTGTAGTCGCCGGTCACCTTGAGCGGCAACGGGTCGTCCGCGCCTGAGCTGGACATACCCCGCTCGGCGAGTGCGGGAATGTCCGTGGCGATCGTGTTCTTCGCCGGGCAGTACGACACCGGCTCGGTGACCACGCCGTCGAGGCATTCGATCTTCGCCCGGGAGTAGTCGTAGGTCGGCTCGTCGTCGATCGGCAGGATGGCTTCGAGGGCCTTGGTGAGTTCGATCAGGGTGTCCTTCGTGATCGGGTACTCGCCGCGTCCGGTGTCGTCGCTGAAACTCTGCGGCAGATTCGCACGGCGCTGGTCGATCTCGTCCTGATCGATGCCCTTGCATCCCTTGGGGCCGTCGGTGAAACCGATCTGCACCGCGGTGACCCGTTCGAAGGCGGAGCCGTGCACGCTCTCCGGGTCGTCGGGGTCGGAGTCGCGGATGGCGACGGTGGCCGCGAGCACCGTGTTGAGGCCGTCGGAGGTGTTGATCGTGAAGTGCCGGGCCTTGCCCTCGGCAACGTGGCGCATGAACGCGCCCGCGAAGCAATCCGCCTGCTGCTCCTTGACGATCACCGGGTCCTTGGCGCCGACGATCTTGGCCATGGTCTGCACCGCGTGCCCGTACTCGTGCGCGAGCACCATCACCACGGACATCTTCCCGAAGGTCTCCTCCATGGTGGGAAGCAGCACCGACCGATCCCAGCCGATGGAATTGTCCAGCCTGCAGTAGGCGGCGTTCACCAAGTGGTAGGTGGTCTCCTTGCAGAATTCGACCGATTCGGTGCGTCCCGCTTTCGCGCTCCAGGACAGCAGCTTCTCGACCGGCTTGAACTCGCCCTGGAACTCCTTGCCGAACTCACCGCGCCAGTAGGTCTGGATGTCGTCGACGGCGTTGAGGGCCAGCGTGTCCACGGCGCCGCCGTCGCCGTTGGTCGCGGTCAGCGTGCTGTCCGGGACGCCGGCGCGCGGGCCGCTCGGGCCGCTGGTGGTGGGCAGTCCGGCGACCTTGAACGGATCGTCGTAGATGGAGACGGCCCGGCCGTCGACCACTCGGATGCAGCCCCCGACCAGCACCAGAATGCTGAGCAGCGCCGCAACCAGCGCGCTCGCTCGGACTCTCGGCAAGGCTCCCCCTCGTCGGCCGGTACAGCGTTCACATCGGTGGCCGGATCGGGGCTTATGGCGCATCGGGGGCACCGCCGATGTCCGGGTGATGGAATAGTATCCGCTGCATGTCTTCACCGGGGGCGCAGACCATCACCGTGCGCCATGATGGAAACGAACGAGTATTCGATTCGAGCCAGCAGGTCACGATGGGCCGCGCGCCGGAGGTGACGCTGTTCGTCGACAGCCCCCTCGTTTCGCGTGTGCACGCGACGTTGGCCTGGCAGGGCAGCGCCTGGGTGTTGACCGACAACAAGAGCACCAACGGGGTTTTCGTCGACGCGCGCAGGCTGACCCAGCCGGTGTCGATCGACCGTCCCACGCAGGTCCGGCTGGGTGACGCGATCAGCGGCCCGCTGTTGCACCTGTTGCCCGCGAACCCGCAACCACCGCAACGGCCTTCCGTGCGCCTGCCGCAACCGGCGCCGCAACACGCCCCGCAGCCGGGGCCGCCGCCGCACGCGGTCCGGCGGCCCGCGCAGCAGTTCCAGCGGCCGCCCTACCCGCCGCCGCAGGACACACCGGCGCCCGCGCTGAACGTCAACATGACGACCAGGGCGGACACGTCGAACATGCCGCCGGTCCGGGCAAGGGCGAGCACGGCTCCCATCGCCCGCGGCGACCGGATCCCGCAGACCGGCCTGAGCATCGGCCGCACCACCGACAACCAGATCGTCGTCAACGATCCGCTGGCCTCCCGTAAGCACGCCCGCCTGCTCTCCTCCGCCGAGGGCCTGACCATCGAGGACCTCGGCTCGGCGAACGGCACGTTCGTCAACGGGCACCGTCAGCAACGGGCGGTGCTGCGGGAGCGGGACATCATCACCGTCGGCAACGTCGACTTCGTCGTGCAGCAGGGCGCGCTGGTGCACCGGCAGAAGCCGGTCGCCGAGCAGGGTCTGGCGGTGCACGGGGTGGGCTTCACCGTCGAGGGCAACAAGCAGCTGCTCGTCGACGTGAACATGTCGGCCAGCCGCGGGACGCTCACCGCGTTGATCGGCCCCTCCGGCGCGGGCAAGTCGACGCTCTCGCGCCTGATCGCGGGCACCACCCGGCCTTCGGGCGGCGTGGTCACCTTCGAGGGGCGCAATCTGCATGCCGAGTACGAGGCGCTGCGGTCCCGCATCGGCATGGTGCCGCAGGACGACGTGCTGCACCGCCAGCTCACCGTGCGTCAGGCGCTCGGTTTCGCGGCCGAGCTGCGGCTGCCGCGGGACAACAGCAAGGAGGACCGGCAGAAGGTCATCGACGGTGTGCTGCAGGAGCTTTCGCTCACCGAGCACGCCGACACCAGGGTCGACCGGCTGTCCGGCGGTCAGCGCAAGCGCGCCTCGGTGGCGCTGGAACTGCTGACCGGTCCCTCGCTGCTCATCCTGGACGAACCGACCTCTGGCCTGGACCCGGCGCTGGACCGCCAGGTCATGGTGATGCTGCGCGAACTGGCCGACGCGGGCCGCGTGGTGATCGTGGTGACCCACTCGGTGGCGCACTTGGACATGTGCGATCAGGTGCTGCTGCTCGCCCCCGGTGGCAAGACCGCCTACTGCGGCAATCCGGCCGGGGTCGGCGCGGCGCTGGGTACCAGCGACTGGGCGGAGATCTTCGCCGACGTCGCGGCCAACCCGGATCAGGCGTTCGCCGCCTATCGCTCCCGGCAGGCGTTCGCGCCGCCACCCCCGCCGCCCGCCCAGCCGTACGGGCCCGCGGGCAGTCCGCCGCAATCCAGTCGCGGCAAGCAGTTCTCGACCCTGGCGCGCAGGCAGGTCCGGCTGATCCTGGCCGACCGCGGCTATCTGACGTTCCTGGTGCTCCTGCCGTTCATCCTCGGCGGGCTCTCGCTCGTGGTGCCGGGGAAGAACGGTTTCCAGCGCGGCGCGCTGAAAGCGCTACCGGATGGCTCATTCGTGCCCGAAGGCGGTAGTGAGACACAGCAGTTGCTGGTGGTTCTGATTCTGGGCGCCTGCTTCATGGGCTCCACGCTCACGGTGCGCGATCTGGTCGGTGAACGGACGATCTTCCACCGGGAACGCGCGGTGGGGCTGCTGCCCTCGGCGTACCTGATGGCGAAAATCGCCGTCTTCAGTTTCACCGCGCTACTGCAGTCGGCGGTGCTGGTCGGCATCGTGCTCGCGGGCAAGAAGCGCCCGGGCGAAGGCGCGGTGCTGGCGTCCGGCAGCGCGGAGCTGTACATCGATATCGCGCTGACCGCGATCTGCTGCGTGGTCGTCGGTCTGTTGCTGTCGTCGCTGGCGAAGTCGAACGAGCAGGTGATGCCGCTGCTGGTGGTGGCCATCATGTGCCAACTGGTGATGGCGGGCGGCCTGATCCCGGTCACCGGCCGCGTCGCGCTCGAGCAGGTGTCCTGGCTGTTCCCGGCCCGCTGGGGGTACGCGGCCGGCGCGTCGACGGTGAACATCCGCGAACTGTTCCTCAACGCGCAACCCGACACGCTCTGGCAGCAGAAGCCGGAGATCTGGGCGCTGGACATCGGCGCGCTGCTGCTGATCACCTTGGTGCTGGCGGTTCTCACCTGGCGCCGGTTGCGTCTGAAGAAGTCGGCCGCGTGACGCGGTTCGAACGATTCACCGGTCCCCCGAAGCGCGCGAGCGGCGCCGACCGGGTGACGACGAGCATCTCGGCCGCGAACCGGGCACACTTATGCCTGTGACGGTGCGAGTAGGGGCAGTGCATCTGGGCTGGGATGTGGTGTCCGTGGCAGCCGGTGGCGGTGGCATTCCCATCCGGCCGGTTCAGGTGGAGGGGATGTGGACGCCGCCGGCCTATCTGCTGGCGGATTCGTCGGGACGGCTACATACGGCGGGCGTGGAACGCAACAGGCCGGATCTCGGGATGGCGATCGCCGACGTGCGCGACATCCTGGGACATCCGCAGATCGTGGTCGCGGGCGCGACATGGCCCGCCGAGCTGGTCTTCCGTGCGCGCATGTACAACCCGCTCGCCGAGATCGGCAAGCACTTGCGCGGCAAGCCGGACCTGGTGGCGTTGCCTTTCCCGGACAGCTGGCCGGAGGAGAAGGTCGAGATCTACGCGTCGATGGTGGAACAGCTCGACGTCGTCGTGGAGCCGCTCCCGGAGAGCGTGGCGCTGTCCGGCTATGTCCGCGCGCTCGGGCTCGTGCACCCGCCGGACCGGGCCAGGCCGAACGGCATCGGCGCGACGGGGGTGTACTCCGACGGCCGCAGCATGCTGGTGGTCGCGGTGCACGGCGACGACGAGCAGCCCACCGAGTCGGTGGACGTCCCGGTGGACGCGGAGGCCATGCGGGATGCCCGGTCGGCGGACGACGTCGTGATCGAAGTGATGGCCGCGGCCCGTTCGATCGGCGCCGACACCTCGACGGTCCTGTTGTCGGGCAATGTGCGCTTCAACGACGCGTTGCGCCTGGCCTTCCAGAACCATCTCGGACACCGCCTCCAGGTGGCCGACCATCCGATGCACGCGCTCGTCCTGGGCGCGGCGCACCTGCTGGTGAGCGACACGGAGGAGAGCGAGCCGGAGCCCGCGGGCAGGCACGCCGAACCCGCACCCGCCCCGCAGCGCCCGGACGCCCGGTCACAGGCCGAGTACGCGCCGCCGCAACCGGCGGACACCGGGCCGCGCCACCCGGAGCATCCGTCGGCGCGGCCGGTGCCCGGCGTCCAGTACGGGCCGGGCTATCCCACCCAGCCCGACGAGGCGACGACCAGGATCGGGCGCGACGAAGTGCCGCGCGGTCTCCCGCCGAACCTCGCCGAGCTGGGCAGCCGCTTCACCCGGCCGCCGAGCGCCCCCGAGGATCAGGCGGGTCCGCCGCCCGGGCCGCCAGGCGGGCCGGTGCCGCCGCTCGGGCCGCGGCCGCCCTACCCGGGAGCGGCGGAACAGCAGTCTTACCCTGGCCGACAGCACCAAGGCGCGTGGCAGGACCAAGGCGCGGAGTCCGAGGACGAGGAGCGGCACCGCAAAGGCAAGCTCTGGAACAAGATGAAAGGGAACTTGTTCGGAGCGAGTACCGTCGCCGGGGCGATGGCGCTGGCCGTGGTCGCGCTGCCGTCCGGGAATCACCAGGCGCAACCGGCCGCCCTCGACGCGGGATCGGTCTCCGAGCGGGCGGCCGAGGCCGAGCCGGTCGCGTGTCCGACGGTTCCCTACGCGATCACGCGCCCAAGGCCAGGGGTTACCACCGCGCGGGGCGACCAGCGGGAAGCGCAGAAAAGCTCCGCGGAATGCGGACGGCCGGACGCCGACACCCTGCGCTACCTGATTCCGGGACCGCCCGGCGCGATCGACCTCGGCCCGCCGATCGAGATCTGACGCGATTTCTCCCCGCGATACCCCACTGGTATCGTGGCTCGTCGGCGTGTGGAACGCCCGGTCGACCCGTGTGGATCGCCCGGACGTCCACCGAGGCCCGGGTCTCCACCGGCCGCCGGGAACACCTCGACCGCACGCCTGGCCGGCAACACCGACGACAGACAGGGAAGCACTGTGCCTACGTACAGCCCCAAGGCGGGTGACGTGACCCGTAAGTGGTACGTCATCGACGCCACTGACGTAGTGCTCGGCCGTCTCGCCGTCCAGGCAGCGAATCTGCTGCGTGGCAAGACGAAGCCGACCTACGCCCCGCACGTCGATGGTGGCGATTTCGTCATCATCATCAATGCCGACAAGGTCGCCATCAGCGGCAACAAGCGGCAGGACAAGCTGATCCACCACCACTCCGGGCACCCGGGCGGCCTCAAGTCGCGGACCGTCGGTCAGGTGTTGGAGACCCGTCCCGACCGCCTGGTGGAGAAGGCCGTCAAGGGCATGATCCCGAAGAACAAGCTCGGCAACGCGATCGCGGGCAAGCTGAAGGTGTACGCGGGCCCGACGCACCCGCACGCCGCCCAGCAGCCCATTCCGTTCGAGATCAAGCAGGTGGCCCAGTGACCGCTCCCGAGGAATTCAACGAGGAATACGTCGAGGAATTCGACGCTGCCGAGGCCGTAGAGGACGGTGCGGGCTACGAGGACTCCGAGGCCTCGGCGTCCTACGCCCCGGTCGTGATCGACCGCCCGGTGCAGACCGTCGGCCGCCGCAAGGAGGCCGTCGTGCGCGTGCGCCTGCTGCCCGGCTCCGGCAACTTCGTGCTCAACGGCCGCACCATCGAGGACTACTTCCCGAACAAGGTGCACCAGCAGCTGGTCAAGTCGCCGCTGGTGACCGTCGAGCGCACCGAGTCCTTCGACGTGCACGCCCGCCTCGTCGGCGGCGGCCCGTCCGGCCAGGCAGGCGCTCTGCGGCTGGCCATCGCCCGCGCGCTGATCGAGGTCACCCCGGAGGATCGTCCCGCCCTCAAGCGGGCCGGCTTCCTGACCCGTGACCCGCGCGCCACCGAGCGCAAGAAGTACGGTCTGAAGAAGGCGCGTAAGGCGCCGCAGTACTCGAAGCGCTGATTTCGGCAACGTCGACCTTCGGCGTCCGGCATCCTCGCGGTGCCGGACGCGGTACGGTCGACGCGGCAGCTGTACGAGAGCAGGCTCCCAGCGAACAGCTGGTCGCCTGCTCTCGCGCTGTATGAAGACGCGGCGTTCGCGGGGCCTTCGTGGTGCACGGGCCGGTGCCTCCCGGGCCGACGCCCACGCCACAGATCACCAATGAGGGGCGAGGTATGGGACGGTTGTTCGGCACCGACGGAGTCCGCGGGCTTGCCAACGAGTCATTGAGTCCGGAGCTTGCGCTGCGCGTGTCCGGTGCGGCCGCGCAGATCCTGAGCCGGGGCAAGAGACGTGCGCTCGCGGTGGTCGGCCGCGACCCGCGAGCCAGCGGCGAGATGCTCGAGGCCGCCGTGACCGCGGGCCTGACCGCGGCGGGCGTGGATGTGCTGTCGGTGGGGGTGCTGCCCACGCCCGCGGTCGCCTATCTCACCGGTTTGTACGACGCGTGTCTCGGCGTGATGATCTCCGCCTCGCACAACCCGATGCCGGACAACGGGATCAAGATCTTCGCCGCGGGCGGGCACAAACTCGACGACGCGATCGAGGACCGAATCGAGGCGCTGATGGCCGCCCAGACGCCGTTCCGCCCGACCGGCGCGGGCATCGGACGGGTGCGTAACGCGGCGGGCGCGCGCGATCAAGGGCTGACCGTCCCGGATCAGTACAGCCTGGCGGGCACCCACGAACGCTATGTGGAGCACCTGGTCGAGGCGACCGGGCAGGACCTGTCCGGGCTGACCGTCGTGGTCGACTGCGCGCACGGCGCCGCCGCCGAGGTGGGGCCCGCCGCCTACCGCGAGGCGGGGGCGACGGTGATCGCCATCAACGCCGAGCCCGACGGGCTGAACATCAACGAGGGTTGCGGTTCGACCCATCTCGACCAGGTGCGGGCCGCGGTGGTGGAGCACGGCGCCGACCTCGGTCTCGCGCACGACGGCGACGCCGACCGCTGCCTGGCCGTGGACGCCTACGGCAATGTCGTCGACGGCGACGCGATCCTCGCGATCCTCGCCCTGGCCATGCACGAAGCGGGCGAGCTGGCGCAAGACACCCTGGTCGCCACCGTGATGAGCAACCTCGGTCTGCACATCGCCATGCGCGCGGCCGGAATCACCGTGCGCACCACCGCCGTCGGCGACCGCTACGTGCTCGAGGAGTTGCGGCGCGGCGGCTTCACACTCGGCGGAGAACAGTCGGGGCACGTGGTGTTCCCGCGATACGGCACCACCGGTGACGGCATCCTCACCGGCATGCGCCTGATGGCGCGGATGGCGCAGTCCCAGCGCACTCTGGCCGACCTGGCCGCCGTGCTGCAGACGGTGCCGCAGATCCTGGTGAACGTGCCGGTCAGCGACAAATCCGTGGTCGCGCGCGCCCCCGAGATCCGGGACGCGGTGCTGGAGGCGGAACGAGTGCTCGGTGACTCCGGTCGAGTGCTGCTGCGGCCCAGCGGCACCGAAGAACTGGTGCGGGTGATGGTGGAAGCCACCGACCCGGCTCAGGCGCGCCAGCTGGCGGACGACTTGGCCAAGCGGGTCGCGGCGGTCTGATTCGGCCGCGACGTCGTCGCGGCGGGTTCACGGCCCTGTATGGCTCGCGTTCGAGCGACCGCCCACGGTGCCGCATCCGGTTCGAATCCTGGGTCCGCATGAACCCGCTGGTCGGCAACGGGTTTCGGGTGGGCGCCGTGCGTCAGTGGGTTTCGGTGAGTACGCCCGCGTTCATGTGCCAGCGGCGGGTTGCGCGAACGGTGTCGAGCATGCGGCGGTCGTGGGTCACGAGCAGCAATGTGCCGGTGAAGGATTCGACGGCCTGCTCCAATTGTTCGATGGCGGGGAGATCCAGGTGGTTGGTCGGTTCGTCCAGCACGAGCAGGTTCACCCCACGGGCTTGGAGCAGGGCCAGGGCGGCGCGGGTGCGTTCACCGGGCGAGAGGGTGTCGCACGGGCGCAGCACATGCGGGCCACGCAGACCGAATTTCGCCAGCAGCGTGCGCGTCTCGGCCTCCGGCCAATCCGGCAGTTCGGCGCCGAACGTGTCGGCCAGCGCGGCGGGTCCGCGGAACAGCCCGCGCGCCTGGTCCACCTCGCCGATCCGGACGCCGGAACCCAGGCTCGCGGTTCCGCTGTCGGGCCGGAGCTTCCCCAGTAGCAGCGCCAGCAGCGTCGACTTCCCGGATCCGTTCGCCCCGGTGAGCACGATGCGGTCCGCCCAGTCGACCTGAGTGGTGACCGGGCCCAGCGCGAAGTCGCCACGAGTGACCCTCGCCTGCGACAGGGTCGCCACCACCGAGCCGCTGCGCGGGGCCGCGGCGATGCTCATGCGCAGCTCCCATTCCTTGCGCGGTTCCTCCACCACCTCGAGTCGTTCGATGCGGCGCTGGGTCTGCCTGGCCTTGGCCGCCTGCTTCTCGGTGGATTCGGCCCGCATCTTGCGGCCCGCCTTGTCCGAGTCCAGCTTCCTGGGATCGCGCGCTTTGCGGCGTGCGTTGCGCACGCCGTGTTCGAGCCAGTTGCGCTGCATCTGGGCGCGGGCCTCCAAGCCCGCCTTGGTGTCGGCGTACTCGTCGTAGGCCTCGCGCGCGTGCTGCCGGGCGATCTCACGCTCCATCAGATACGACTCGTAGCCGCCGTCGTACGACCCGACCTGCTGCTGGGCCAGATCCAGTTCCACGATGCGATTCACGGTGCGCGCCAAAAACTCCCGGTCGTGACTGATCACCATCAGCGGGACCCGCACGCCGGCGACGAACTGCTCGAGCCGGGCCAACCCGTCCAGATCCAGGTCGTTGGTCGGCTCATCGAGCAGCAGGATGTCGAAGCGCGACAACAGGACCGAGGCCAGCCCGGCGCGGGCGGCCTGGCCACCGGACAAACCGGTCATGGGCGTGTCCAGGCCGTTGGGCAGGCTGTCCGCGAGGCCCAGATCGGCGGCGACCTCGTGGGCGCGCTGGTCCAGGTCCGCACCGCCGAGGGCGAGCCAGCGTTCCAGCGCGGGGGAGTACTCGTCCGGCCCGCCTTCGGCGAGGCGCTCCGCCGCGGCGTCCATCGCCCGCTGGGCCTCGGTGACACCGGTCCGGCGCCCGAGGAACTCGAAGACGGTCTCGCCGCGGACCCGCTGCGCCTCCTGGGCCAGATAGCCGACCGTCGCGTCCGGAGGACTGAGCGTGATGCTGCCGGTCGGCGAGTGCCGGTCGGCGAGCATGCGCAGCAGCGTCGACTTGCCCGCGCCGTTCACGCCGACCAGCCCGATCACGTCACCCGGCGCGAGGGTCAGGTCGAGGTCGGCGAACAGCGTGCGCTCCCCGTGAGCGGCCGACAGGCCGCGGGCATGCAGAGTGGTGCTCACCAGCACGAGTCTGCCGTGCTCGGGGTAGCACCCTGAGGTCGGCCCCGGGAGAAATCAGGGTCGGAATCGGCCGCCGGGCCGATGGCGGGGCCCGCGACGGCGGGCAGAGTGGAACTCGTAGCGATCACCGCACGAGAGGGAAGACCAATGACCGCCCCCACCCGCCGTTTCACCCGCTCCACCCACGACAAGTGGATCGCAGGCGTCTGCGGTGGCATCGCCGAGTACCTCGGCTGGAACGCCAACGTCGTCCGGCTGCTGTTCGTGGTGTCGTGCCTGCTGCCAGGTCCGCAGTTCGTCATCTACCTGGTGCTGTGGCTGCTGATGCCGAAGAAGTGAACGCGGGGGCTGCGTCGAGCCCGCGCGGGTGTCAGGATGGAACGATGCCGCTGCTGCGGCACCGCGCCACCGCACGAGTCCTGCTGAGGAGGAGTCATGATCACCTCGAGCGAATTCCCCGGTCTGGATATACCCGGCATCGACGCGTCCTCGTCCCTCGGCGGGCTGGGCGCGGTCGAACTGCAGCACCCGACCCAGGACATCGACGGCAACGGCACCCTGGACACCATCACCACCACGGGTGACGAGGCGATGCAGGTCTGGACCGACTACGACCACGACGGCTTCGCCGACCACGTCACCGTGGTGGAGAAGGACGGCGACTACGCCGCATGGGAATTCCACCGTTACCCCGACGGCACCTCGGAATGGGTCCGCACCGACCGAGGCAGGATCGGCGGCTGATCGTCGCCGCGAGAGCGGAATTCGGGGGAACCGAGTGTCGGCGTGTTGCGTCGAAGGAAGTACGGCGGCAATCGGTGCGAACGAGTGTCGCGCCGCGCGATGACACTACGAAGACGGAGGGGAAACGTGGGCGGGTCGGAAATGGTCGGCGTCCGCACCGGAGAACTGGGTGCGCTGGGCAGCGACTATCGGAGATCGGCGGACGCTGTCCGCGACCAGGCGAAGCGAGTCGCCGATCACCTCTTCGGCAGCACCGGCGAGGCGGGCCGGAACTACGCGCCGCAGGGCATCGCGGTATATCAAGGGTTGGAACGGATCGGCGCCTGGCTGCGGAACTGGAGTGACGCCACCACCGCCACCGCCGACGCGCTGGGGGCCGCCGTGGTGGTCTACGCCGAGACAGACCAGCAGCGCGCGTCCGAGACGAACAAGTCATGAGACCGCCGAGCGACTCGGGCCGGCGCGGTCGTAGCGTCGAGGAGCCGGTGTCATGACGGTTTCCTGGCACGGCAAGGCGATCGACGCCCTCTTGGACGAGGGCAGCGCGGGGCTGCGGTACTGGATCGAGTTCATGCCGCTGTACGAGGCGGCGTTCGGCGGCAACGGGGGCCGCGGTGACCTCGGCAAGCTGCTGGCGATGTACGACGAGCAGCGCGGCACCCGGCTGGAGAAGTTGGAGCAGGCGGGAGAGGCGCTGAAAGTCGCTCTGGCCGAGGTCGATCGGCAATGGGACGCGCAGCAGGGCTACACCCGTCGGCTCCCGGAGTTGTGGCAGGGCACGGCGGCCGCTGCCGCGCTCGACATGCTCGGCAAACAGGCGGTCCTGGCCGACGAGGACCGGCAGCATGCCAGGGCGGCCATGACCGTGATCGCCGATATGGCGAGTTCGCTGCGCTCGGCGGTGGCCGCGAAGGCGTTCGCCACCCGGGAGTTGCTGGAGGGCCCGGTGGGCGGCGGCAAAGCGGTGACGATCGATGGCAAGACACCGGGCGACGTGAAAGTCGTTGTCGACGTGCACAGTGCGCGGGAATGGATCAGCGCCGAACAGGTGCGCGAACTCGGCCGCATCTTCCCCGCGCTCGCGGTGCCGGAGGACAAGATCAACAAGAGTGTTCTCGGCCTCATCAACTCCGACAGCAAGAATCTGCTCACCGGCGCGTACGGCGATCGGGTGCGCAGCGTCACCGACGAGTGGCTGACCAAGACATTCAAGCCGGACTTCGACCGCAAGCTGGCGTCCTACGCCGACGTCTGCGCCGAGGTCGATCGACTGTTCAAGGACCAGTACAAGAACCTCACCGACGCCTTGGCGCAGCTGTCCGAACAGGCTTACCCGCGCCCGGAAGGGTCGTCCCTGACACAGCCGGGCACGCCGTCCAGCCAGGCTGAGCCCCAGCAAACGAGTGCCCCCGGGCCGCCCGGCACGCCCGCCGCCACGGTCCCGGCGAGCGCCACACCGAGCAGCGTCCCGGCATCGACCGCGCCGGAGACAACGAGCACGGCCGGCACTCCGGTCACGCCCAGCACTCCGGCCACGCCCAGCAGTCCGGCTGGCCCCGCGCCCAGGATGCCCGCGTTGGACGGACTGGCCGCGCTCAGCCAGGTGGCGCGCGAATTCGCGCCGCTGGCAACGAGCCTCGGCCAGGCGGTGGAACAGGGGGTGTCCGCGCTCAGCGGCATCATCGAAAGCGGTATCGACGACACGATCGAAAAGCTCATGCAGAGCGTCGACCCGCAGAACGTCCCAGCAGACGACCGAGACCACGAAGAGACAGACGGAAAGCCCCGGGCGGAGGCGGAATTCGATCTCGGCGGAAAGCATGTCGAGTTCGAGATGGGCCCGGACGGCCGGTTGCGGCTCCTGCTCTCCGATGCCACGGGTGCGGGGCAGGAGTTCACCGTCGAGCTGAACGAGCAGGGGCTGCCGATCATCTCGATGGAGCCGAAAGCCGGTGACGAACCAGCCCCTGCGCCCGAGGCTCCGGCACCGGAGGTGCAGCGAAACGAGGGATCGCCGGCGCCGGAATCGCAGGAGGACTCGATTTCGCCCGCGCCGGGCCCGGAACCCGGCACCAGCACCGGCCCGCCGGGCGGGATCCTTCCCGGTGCCCGGCGCGAGGAAGACGGCGAGCACTACCCGAAGGCGATGCCCGGCCAGGGCGAGCGGGATCCCGGCGCGCCGGTGGACAGCGGCGCGGAACTCGCCGAGGCGGGACCGTTGGACGCGGATTTCGCCGAGGCGGGCCCGCTGTGAGCCCGGCGGCTGGTCCGCACCCGGAATGAACAAGGAGGCGCAGCATGGTCGACTACGCCGAGGAAGCGAGGCAGCTCGCCGCCGAGAATCAGCGGCGCATGTCGCTGTTACTCGACGAGATCCAGGCGATCAACGAGCAGACCGCGGTGACCGGCCGGGAGTTCGCCGACCGCCTCGCCGCCGACATGGACCAGTTCTGGGCGATGCACGGCGAGGACCTCGACAAGGCCGCCGCCGAGGCGGAGGAGCAGCAACGGCTGCAAGAGGAGGCACAGCAGCGGCGTGCCGCCATCGCGCGGTCGATGGCCGCACGTCGGGCGAATCACACCGTGGCGCCGGTCGACGAGGAGGACGAGGAGGCCCGGTTCTATCGACGCAAGAGCTGGCTGATCTGAACGGCGCTGCGGACGCCACCGGCCGGCCTACCGCCGCAGCAGTGCGGCGAGCTGGCCGACCTTGAGTTTCGGTGGCTCCTTCTCCTGCGGCGCTTCCGGGTCGACCACCGCGGTGTGCGGGATGACCTCGTCGGGGTCGGCGAAGGCGCGGTAGGTCTTGTCGCCCACCAGCGTGGCGAGCAGGTAACCGGCCAGCAGGGCGCGGGTGGCGCGGGCGGTCTTCGCTTCGTGCCCGCCCGCGCCCACGGCCGCGAGCACGCGCCGGCCCTCGATGATGCCGTTGTGCGAGGCCTTGTCGATGGCGCGCAGGATCACGGGGCCGCCCCAGGCGGTGGCCAGCGGGACGGCGTTGGAGCTGACCGAGGTGAGGTCGGTCGCGCCGGCCAGGATCAACGCCGGAACGTCCAGCTCGGGCGCGATGCCCTCGGCGGCGGGCGCCGTCGGCGCGGGGAACAACGCCGCGACGGTGGCGACGTCGCGGCGGCTCGCGGCGATGACGGCGGCGCCGGCGCCCATGCCGTGCCCGGCGAGGGCGAGGCGCTCCGGGTGCACGCTGATCGCGCCGTCGCCCAGCCGCACGCCGGTGCAGATGTCGAGCGTGGTGAGCAAGTCGGCGGCCAGGCCCAGATGTGACGGGATCGGCCCGCGCTCGGTGTCGGGGGCGGCCGCCACAATGCCCCACGAGGCGAGGTGTTCGAGCAGGGTGCGGTAGTGGTCCGCGCCGGTCAGCCAGCCGTGGCCGAACGCGACGGCAGGCAGGTTCCGCCCCGTCTCCGGGGTGAACACCACCCCCGGCTGACCGGCAATGGCCAGATTGCCACGCAACACGCGGTGCGGGCCGCGGCTGGTCAGGGTGCTCAATAGCGATTTCACAGACGCCGACACGACGTGAACGTTATCCGATAAGTAGTGTGGTGAGCCATGTGCGGAATCGTGGGGTACGTCGGGTACCGAGACGCGCTCGGCGTCGTCGTTGACGCGTTGCGCCGCATGGAATATCGCGGCTACGACTCCGCGGGTGTGGCGATCCTGGACGGCGCGGGCACGCTGGCGGTGGAACGTAAGGCGGGTCGCCTGGCCAATCTGGAGGCCCAGCTCGGCGAAACCGGGATCGACCGCTTCGTGGGCACCACGGGCATCGGCCACACCCGCTGGGCCACGCACGGCGCGCCGACCGACCGCAACGCGCACCCGCATCGGGACGACAGCGGCAAGGTCGCGGTGGTGCACAACGGCATCATCGAGAACTTCGCTCCGCTGCGGCGCGAGCTGGAGGACGCCGGGGTCGAGCTGCGTAGCGACACCGATACCGAGGTCGCCGTGCACCTGGTGGCCCGCGCGTACGCCGGGGGCCCGACCGCCGGTGACTTCGCGGCCAGCGCCTTGTCCGTGCTGCGCCGCCTGGAAGGCGCGTTCACCCTGGTCTTCACGCACGCCGACCATCCGGACATGATCGTGGCCGCCCGCCGTTCCACACCGCTGGTGGTGGGCGTCGGCAAGGGCGAGATGTTCATCGCCTCGGATGTCACGGCGTTCATCGAGCACACCCGGGAGGCGGTCGAACTCGGCCAGGACCAGGCCGTCGTGATCACGCTGGACAGCTACCGGGTCACCGACTTCGCGGGCGCGGAGGCGAGTTCCCGCCCGTTCACGATCGACTGGGACCTGGCCGCCGCCGAGAAGGGCGGCCACGACTACTTCATGCTCAAGGAGATCGAGGAACAGCCCGCGGCGGTCGCGGACACCTTGATGGGGCATTTCAGCACCGACCGCGACGGCGCGGGCCGGATCGTGCTGGACGAGCAACGTCTCGCCGACCAGGAGCTGCGCGATTTCGACAAGGTGTTCGTCGTCGCGTGCGGCAGCGCCTACCACTCCGGTTTGCTGGCAAAGTACGCCATCGAGCACTGGACGCGACTGCCCGTCGAGGTCGAGCTGGCCAGCGAGTTCCGCTACCGCGACCCGGTGCTGGACCGCTCGACGCTGGTGGTGGCGATCTCCCAGTCCGGCGAGACCGCCGACACGCTGGAGGCGGTGCGCCACGCCAAGGAGCAGAAGGCGCGCGTCCTCGCCATCTGCAACACGAACGGCGCGCAGATCCCGCGCGAGTCCGACGCGGTGCTCTACACCAGGGCCGGGCCGGAGATCGGCGTCGCCTCGACCAAGGCATTCCTGGCCCAGGTGACCGCTAATTACCTGGTCGGCCTCGCCTTGGCACAGGCTCGCGGCACCAAGTACCCGGACGAGGTGGCCCGCGAGTTCGCCGAGCTCGAGGCGATGCCGAAGCTGGTGGAACGCGTGCTGGAGACCGCTCCGCAGGTGCGGACCATCGCGCGGGAGCTGGCGCAGGTGCCGACCGTGCTGTTCCTGGGCAGGCACGTCGGCTACCCGGTGGCGCTGGAGGGCGCGCTCAAGCTCAAGGAACTGGCCTACATGCACGCGGAGGGATTCGCGGCGGGTGAGCTCAAGCACGGGCCGATCGCGTTGATCGAGGACGGCCTTCCGGTGATCGTGGTGATGCCGTCGCCGAAGGGGCGCGCGGTGCTGCACTCGAAGCTGCTGAGCAATATCCGGGAGATCCAGGCGCGCGGCGCGCGCACCATCGTGATCGCGGAGGAAGGCGACGACACGGTGCGTCCGTTCGCCGACGACCTCATCGAGATTCCCAGCGCACCGACGCTGTTCCAGCCGCTGTTGTCGACGATCCCGCTGCAGATCTTCGCCGCCGAGGTGGCGCAGGCACGCGGCTACGACGTCGACAAGCCGCGTAACCTCGCCAAGTCCGTCACCGTGGAATAGCACGGTGGCCGCGCACTCGTGCGCGGCCACCGCTCCATGCTGTGGATACCGGTCGTCTACGCGTGCGCCGCGGCCAAAGGCTCGTCCGCGACGGCGGGCGTCGCGCGGCGCTCGAGCTGTCCGGACAGCACCGCCAGCAGCAGCGCGACCAGGACCAAGCCGACGCCGACCCAGTTGGGTGCGGTGTAGCCGAAGCCCGCGGCGATCACCACGCCACCGAGCCAGGCCGACACGGCGTTGCCGAGATTGAACGCGCCGATGTTGACCGCGGAGGCCAGGGTGGGCGCGCCCGCCGCCTGGTCGAGGACGCGCTTCTGCAGCGGCGGAACGGTCGCGAACCCGAGCGCGCCGATCAGCACCACCGTGACAGCGGCGGCGACCTTGTCGTGCGCGGTGACGGTGAACAGCGCGAGGACGAGCGCGAGCCCGCCGAGGGTGAGATACAGCATCGGCATCAGGTGGCGGTCGGCGAACTTGCCGCCGATCAGGTTGCCCGCGAAGAACCCGAGGCCGAAGAGCACCAGCAGCCAGGTGACCGAACTCTCCGCGTAGCCGGTGACCTCGGTCATCATGGGCGCCAGGTAGGTGATCGCGGCGAACACGCCGCCGAAGCCGAGCACCGTCATCGCCATCGCCAGCAGCACCTGTGGGTTGCGGAAGACCGCCAGTTCGGGGCGTAGACCAGCGTTCGCCGCGGCGGGCTGCTGCGGCACGAGCGCGGCGACGCCCACCAAGCCGATCAAACCGATCAGCGCGACGAACAGGAAGGTCAGCCGCCAGCCGAAGTGCTGGCCGAGCAACGTCCCCAGCGGTACGCCCACCACGGTGGCGACGGTGAGCCCGGTGAACATGATCGCGATCGCGCCGGCGCGCCGGTCGGCGGCGACCAGGGCGCCGGCGACCACCGCGCCGATGCCGAAGAACGCGCCGTGGGCCAACGACGCCACGATGCGCCCGGTGAGCATCAGGCCGAAGGTCGGCGCGACGGCGGACAGGACGTTGCCGAGCACGAGCAGTGTCAGCATGCCGAGGAGCATGCGTTTGCGCGAGACCCGGGTACCCAGGCCGGTCATCAGCGGCGCACCCGCCACGACGCCGAGCGCGTAGCCGGTGACCAGCAGGCCCGCGGTGGGGATGGTCACCGCGAAGGTGCCCGCGATGTCGGGCAGCAAGCCGACGACGACGAACTCCGTCGTGCCGATGGCGAATGCCCCGAGGGTCAGGGCGAGGAGTGCGAGGGGCATAGGGGGAGCCTCCACATGATGTTGCGTCAGATCCTTACAGGCGGAAACAATAATTGCATACGCACTTTAAATGCAAGCGCGGGCTATTGTTCGCTCTGGCTATCCTGGAGGCACGATCCCCGACGCCGAAGGAACGCCGATGACCGCGGATGCCGCCCTGACCGGCCTCGCCGATGGCTGGTACGCACTCTCGCTGCTGCACGACCGGATCGAGGCGCACATCGAGCGGGCCTTGCAATCCGGCCACGACCTGAGCGTTCGCGAATACTCACTGCTGGTGGTCCTCAGCCGCCAGCACGACGGGCCGGGCGGGCATCTGCGGATGAATCAGGTCGCCGAAGCCGTGGTGCTGAGCCAGAGCGCTACCACCCGGCTGGTCTCCCGGCTCGAGGATCGCGGACTGCTCCAGCGTTACCTCTGCCCCGACGACCGCCGCGGCATCTACACCGACGTGACCCCGGCCGGCTTGGACCTGCTCGAGCAGGCCCGCCCCACGCATGACGCCGCACTCGCGGGCGCTCTCGGTCAAGCTGCCGCCCACCCCGAACTCGCTCCGCTCGTGGCGGCGGTCGAAGCGCTCAACGTCAGTTCCGCAGGCGGCGCCCGGCCCCGGGACTACCGCCCGGTGTGACGCTCACCGATTCAGGCAGGCGAAATGACGCCCCGCGCTCCCGCTCCGGTGCCCTCACTCGTCCGCTACCGGACGGTGATCGTCCCGCGCATCTCCGGGTGCAGTGAGCAGAGGTAGCGATAGGTGCCGGGCGTGGTGAAGGTGTAGCTCCACTCGCCTTTGTCGAAGATCGGGCTGTTGATGCCCATCGCCTTGTCGCCGATGCCCTGCACGGAGTGCGGCACCTTGTCGCCGAATTTCCAGACGACCGTGTCGCCGACCGCGACGGTGACCTCGGCGGGAGAGAATTTCATGTCGTCCACCGCGACGGTGGCGGCGGCGGGCTCGCGCTCGCCGGTCTGCTGAACGGTGGTGGTCGGCCGGGCCGGTTTCCGCGTGGTGGTGGCGGCCGGATCGGGTTCGCCGCCGCCGCAGCCGGACAGCAGCAGCGCGCCGGCCAGTGCGACTCCCGTGACGACGCGGACGGTCCTGGTGCGGCGGTCGCTTGGCATGATGGCCAAGCGTAGTAGGCCACACCGACGGAGGGAGCGGCGATGTCCACGCATCGGGGCTATTTCACCGTAGACGAGGTGCGCGCGGCGGAGGCCGAGCTGTTCACCCGGGTGCCGGATGGTGTGCCCATGCGTCGTGCGGCACACGGCCTGGCCACGGTGGTCGCGGGCGAACTGCGGGAGCGCACCGGGGGTGTCGCGGGACGGGCGGTGACCCTGCTGGTCGGATCCGGCGACAACGGCGGCGACGCGCTCTGGGCCGGAGCGCAGTTGCGCCGCCGCGGCGTCGCGGTCACCGCGGTCCTGCTCGATCCGCGGCGGGCGCACGCCGGAGGACTCGCGGCGCTGCGCAAGGCGGGTGGCCGAGTCGCCGACCACGTCGGCGATCCCGACCTGGTGATCGACGGTATCGTCGGCATCTCCGGTCGCGGGCCGCTGCGGCCGCGCGCCGCGGAAATCGTTGCGGCGCTGCGGGCCCCGATCGTCGCGGCCGACCTGCCCAGCGGCGTCGGCCCGGACACCGGCGCGATCGAGGGCCCGGCCGTCCGCGCCGACGTCACGGTCGCCTTCGGCGCCTACAAGCCGGTGCACGCCCTCGCCGCGGCGCAGTGCGGCCGAATCGAATTGATTCCCATCGGCTTACGTCTTCCGGAAGCGGGTCTCGTCGCACTGGAGCCGGCCTCGCTCGGCGCCGCGTGGCCCGTGCCCGGCCCGGCCGACGACAAATATACGCAGGGCGTGACGGGCGTATGCGCCGGTAGCGCAACGTATCCGGGTGCCGCGGTGCTGTGCGCGGGTGCCGCCGTGGCCGCCACATCCGGCATGGTGCGCTATGCCGGGACCGCGGCCGCCGAGGTGCTCGACCACTTCCCCGAAGTGATCGCCACCCAGGAGGTCGCCTCGACCGGTCGCGTCCAGGCGTGGGTCTTCGGTCCCGGCGCGGGCACCGGCTCCGACGCCGGGGAGCGCCTGCGCGAGATCCTGGCCACCGACCTCCCGGTGGTGATCGACGCCGACGGCCTGACCCTGCTGGCGACGCAGCCGGAACTGGTGCGCGAGCGCGCGGCCCCGACCGTCCTGACTCCGCACGCGGGCGAGTTCGCCCGCCTCGCCGGCCGGGAGGTCGGCCTGGACCGGGTGTCCGCGGTCCGCGATCTGGCCGAGGCATGGCAGGTCACGGTGCTGCTGAAGGGCCGCGCCACGCTGGTCGCCACTCCCGGTCGTCCCGTGCTGGTCAACGAGGCGGGCGGTTCGTGGGCGGCGACCGCGGGCGCGGGCGATGTGCTCTCGGGCATCATCGGGACGCTGCTGGCGGCGGGCCGCGATCCCGGCTGGTCGGCCGCCGCGGCCGCCCGCGTGCACGCGCTGGCCGCGAACCTCGCCGCCCACGACGACGCACCCGCGGGAGCCCCTATCTCGGCGAGTGTCCTGGCCGCGCACGTGCGCCCCGCGATCGGCGTACTCCGCGGCCTGGCGCACCCGTTCTGACCGGTCCGCCGCTCGCCGAGAGAACCGTGCCGAGCCCGAAGGCCGCACCCGTTGCCGTCGCGCATGTCGATGTGCAGCAGCGCGGTGCGGGCGGGCCGGCGTGCTGGCACGACTGGATCCGAAGTCGGCGGCCGTCCACCGCTCGTCTCGTCGAGCGGTACGCGAGCCGCTAGCCGTTCCCCGCGCTACGGCTGCCGTGCGGAAGTACGGCATGCCTGACCGGCCCGGCCGGTTCCGGCGAGCACGATGGCCGCCGCAAGGTGCCGGGCGCCACCGGCGTCGGCGTAATCGGCGCCGGTCGTGGCGCTCGGCACACCGGGCCCGATCCCAACCGATTGGAGCCGGAACCGGGCGCGCCAATAGACTCGACCGGAAATAACGCACCGACCGATTTCGAGAGCACATGGGTAACTCGCCGGATACGCCCACCATCCAGGCGGCACCGAACACAGGACCTGAACGCGAATCCAGCGCGGCCGACGGGTGCGGCCCGAGCAGGCGGAGAGGCGGCACAGCGCAAGTGGAAACGGTCATCGACCTGGACGCCATCGCGCACAACGTGCGGGTCCTGCGGGAACACGCGGGCGACGCGGCGGTGATGGCGGTAGTGAAGGCCGACGGCTACAACCACGGCGCGGTCGAGGTGAGCCGGGCCGCCCTCGCGGCGGGCGCGGCGGAACTGGGCGTCACGACCGTGAGCGAGGCCGTCCAGCTGCGCGCGGCCGGGATCACCGCGCCGATCCTGTGCTGGCTGCACAACACGGACACCGACTTCGCGGCCGCGGTGGCCGCCGACGTCGAAATCGGGATCTCCTCGCCGGCCCATCTGCGCGCGGTCGAGGCCGCGGTCCGGGGCACCGGCCGTCCGGCGACAGTCACGCTGAAGGTGGACACCGGCCTCAACCGCAACGGCGTGTCGCCGAGTGACTACCCGCGAGTCCTGACGGCGCTGCGCGCTCTGGTGGACGAGCAGGCGGTGCGCTTCCGGGCGATCTTCTCCCATCTCGCGCACGCCGACGAACCCGAGCACCCCAACAACGACGTGCAACGCGCCCGATTCCTGGACGCGATCGCCACGGCGAAGGAGCACGGCCTGGAGCCGGAGCTGGTGCACATCGCCAACTCCGCCGCCACCCTGACCCGCCCCGACCTGGCCTTCGACCTGGTCCGGCCGGGCATCGCGATGTACGGGCTGTCCCCGATCCCGGACGACGATTTCGGCCTGCGGCCCGCGATGACGTTCCAGGCCCGGGTCGCCCTGGTCAAACGCGTGGCCGCAGGCGAGGGCGTCTCCTACGGGCATCAGTGGATCGCGCCGAACGACACGACCGTCGCGCTGATCCCGGCGGGTTACGCGGATGGCGTGTTCCGCCCCTTGAGCGGACGATTCGACGTCTGGCTCGGCGGGGCGCTGCGCAGGAATGTGGGGCGGGTGTGCATGGACCAATTCGTCGTCGACCTCGGTGCCAACGCGGCGGGCGTCCAGGAAGGCGACACCGCGATTCTCTTCGGTGCGCGACCGCACGCCCAGGACTGGGCGGACCTGCTGGGCACCATTCACTACGAAGTGGTGTGTTCGCCGCGCGGCCGGGTCACCCGGCGCTATACCGGTGGCGACCGGTGAGCCGCTTCCGGGTGAGCCCGCTGCGCGACGGGCTCGCAACGATCGGTGTCGTCGGTGCGCTGGCGGGCGCCCATGCCCTGCGTCGCGCGGGTGCGCGCGTGCTGTGGCCCGCCCGGGGCGACGACTACCGCGACGAGAATTTCGCGCTGATCGATGCCGACCGGGCGGGGACGGTGCTGGCCGACGACGGCGTGCCCTTGGCCACGCGAACCTGCGGCCCCGACGACGCACCGGTGACCGTGATCTTCGTGCACGGTTTCTGCAACAGCATGGCGTCGTTCCATTTTCAGCGGCGTGACCTGGAAAAGCTGTGGGGCCCACAGGTTCGCATGGTGCTGTTCGACCTGCGCGGGCACGGCCGTTCGGGCGTGCCGAGCGCGGCCGGCTGTACCGTCGCGCAGCTCGGCCGCGACCTCGCCGCGGTACTGAACGCCACCGCCCCGGCCGGACCGGTGGTACTGGTGGGGCATTCGCTGGGCGGGATGGCGATCCTGGCCGCGGCCGCGCGCTATCCGGACCTGTTCGCCGCCAGAGTGATCGGGATCGCACTGCTGTCCACCGCGGCCGCAGAGGTCGCCTCGGCCGGTGTCGGGCAGCTCTTGCGCAATCCCGCGATCGACGGCTTCCGGCTGGCGGTGTACACCGCGCCCGCCCTGGTGCAGGCGGGCCGCGTCACCGCGCGGCAAGTGATCGCGCCGATCCTGCACGTCAGCTCGTTTCACGGCCCCGTCAGTCCGACCCTGTCGCGCTTCACGACACTGATGATCGACCAGACGCCGGTGGAGACCATCGTGAAGTTCCTCCAGGCCATCGAGCTGCACGACGAGTCGGCGGCCTTGCCCGCGCTGGCGGACACACCGGTGCTGGTGCTCGGCGGCGGGCACGACCTGGTGATCCCGTTCCGCAATTCGCGGGCGCTGGCCGCCGCCCTGCCGGGCAGCGAACTCATCCGGCTGGAGGGAGCCGCGCACATGCCGCACATGCAGTACCCGGACATCGTCAACGCCGCGCTGGATCGACTGCTCGTGCGCGCGGGCGCGATCGATCCGTCGGCAGACGCCTCGGAGGCAGCCCGTGGCTGATCCGGGGCATCGGGTGTTGCCGACCGTCGCCGACACCGAGGCGCTCGGCCGCGAGCTGGCGACGAATCTGCGCGCCGGGGATCTTGTGGTGCTGGACGGTCCGCTGGGCGCGGGCAAGACCGCGCTCACCCGTGGCATCGCCGCGGGACTCGGCGTGCAGGGGCGGGTCAGCTCGCCCACCTTCATCATCGCTCGCCAGCACCGCGCCGGGCAGCGCGAGGGCGGCGGCCCCGCGGTGCCCATGGTGCACGTGGACGCCTACCGGCTCGGCGGCGACCTGGACGAGCTGGACGCGCTGGATCTGGACACCGACCTGCATCAGGCGGTGGTCGTGGTGGAGTGGGGCCGCGGCGTGGTGGAGCACCTCGCGGAGCGGCACCTGCGCGTGGTGCTGTCGCGCGAGCCGGATTCGGATGTGCGCACCGCGATCTGGGAATGGGTGGGTTAGCTCTCAGGTAGCTCTGCGTCGGCGCCGCCTACCACCCGGTATCGTTGGCCCAATCATGCTTGTACTAGCCGTCGACACCGCGACACCCGCCGTCACAGCGGGACTGGTGGACCTGGAGCAGGGCGCCGGCGCGGCGAGTCCCGTCCGGGTACGCACTGTCGCCTCCCGGGTGCGGGTCGACCCCCGCGCGCACGCCGAGGTGCTCACTCCGCAGATCCTCGAATGCCTCACCGAGGCAGGTCGTTCCAGGACCGACATCGACGCGATCGTGGTCGGCGTCGGCCCGGGCCCGTTCACCGGCCTGCGCGTCGGCATGGCCACCGCGGCCGCCTTCGGTGACGCGCTCGGTATCCCGGTGTACGGCGCGTGCAGCCTCGACGCGATCGCCGCCGACGCGGCCGTCGACCCGGCGGTGCCGCCCCCGGTCGAGTTGTCGCCCGAAGCCGAGCTGCTCGTGGTGACCGACGCGCGGCGGCGCGAGGTGTACTGGGCGCGGTATCGGGCGGGCGCCCGCGTGGCGGGACCAGAGGTGTGCAAGCCCTCGGACCTCGACGCAGGCCAGGCAACGGCGATCGCCGGATCCGCTTCGCACGTCGACTTCTTCGATCTTCCGGTTCTGCCCGCCGAGACGCCATCGCCCGCGGGCCTGGTGCGCGTCGCCGCCGAGTGCCTGCTGTCGCGCAGCGTGCCGGAGCCGCTGGTTCCGCTGTACTTGCGCAGGCCGGACGCGGTCGAGAACGCCTACCGCCGACTCGACCGGATGGGAGCATGAGGACCGTGGCGATCCGGATCGCGCCCATGGTGGCCGCCGACATCACGCGCTGCGTGGAACTGGAGCAGCTGCTGTTCCCGGAGGACGACCCATGGGCCGCCGTGGCATTCCAATCCGAGCTGGCCGGTCGGCACAACCGCTACATCACCGCACACGACGACGACGGGCGAATGGTGGGCTACGCGGGAATCGCCCTGCTTGGTGACGCCGAACACCCCGAAGCGGAAGTGCACACCATCGGCGTCGACCCGGGCCGTCATCGCGCGGGCGTCGGCACCCTCCTGCTGGAGGCGCTGCTCGCCGAGGCGGACCGGCGCGGTGGACCGGTGTTCCTCGAGGTCCGCACCGACAACGCCCCGGCGATCGCGCTGTACGCCAAGCACGGCTTCCACATCATCGGATTGCGCAAGAACTACTACCACCCCAGCGGCGCGGACGCGTACACGATGCGCAGGCCCGCGCTGACCAGCGAGGACCGGTGGCGCACGCCGGACGAGGTGCTGTCGTGATCATCATGGGCATCGAAAGCTCCTGCGACGAGACCGGAGTCGGCATCGTCCGCAGGAATCCGGACGGCACCTGTGAGCTGCTCGCCGACGAGGTCGCCTCCAGCGTCGAACAGCACGCGCGCTTCGGCGGCGTCGTCCCCGAGATCGCCTCGCGCGCGCATCTCGAGGCGATCGTGCCCGCCATGCGCCGCGCGCTGTCGGCCGCGGGCATCGCGAAACCGGACGCGCTGGCGGTGACCATCGGACCCGGCCTGGCCGGAGCGCTGCTGGTCGGTGTCGCCGCGGCGAAAGCCTATGCGGCGGCGTGGGATGTACCGTTCTACGCGCTGAATCATCTCGGCGGGCACGTCGCGGTGGACACCCTGGAACACGGACCGATGCCGCCGTGCGTCGCATTGCTGGTATCCGGCGGCCATACTCACCTGCTGCACGTCACGGATCTGTCCGAGCCGATCGTCGAACTGGGCAGCACCGTCGACGACGCGGCGGGCGAGGCGTTCGACAAGGTGGCACGTCTGCTCGGGTTGGGGTTCCCCGGCGGTCCCGCGCTGGATGCCGCCGCGGGGACCGGTGATCCGCGCGCCATCGCCTTCCCCCGCGGCATGACCGGTCCGCGCGACCCGCGTTACGACTTCTCCTTCTCGGGCCTCAAGACGGCGGTGGCCCGCTACGTGGAGGCGGCCCAGCGCGACGGCGTCGCGGCGGAGGATCTGCCCATCCCCGATATCGCCGCCTCGTTCCAGGAATCCGTCGCCGATGTGCTCACCATGAAGGCGGTTCGCGCGGCTCAGGACGTCGGCGTCGGCACGCTGGTGCTCGGAGGCGGCGCGACGGCCAACTCGCGGATCCGCTCGATGGCCGAGGAGCGTTGCGCGGCGGCCGGTTTGACCCTTCGGGTGCCCAAGCCCCGGCTGTGCACGGACAACGGAGTGATGATCGCCGCGCTCGGCGCCCATGTCATCGCGGGTGGCGCGGCTCCCTCGCCGTTGACGGTCGCCACCGACCCCGGACTGCCGGTGTCGGTCAGCATGGTCCGCTGACCGGCTCGGATCGGGGAACGGCAGAGCGCGAACCAGCGATTTCCGGTGCGATCACGTAGAACAGCGTGCGGCCGGATCAGTTCGGCGCGAGCAGCCCCGGATGCGACGCGGACCCCGAATTCCCCCGCATCGGCAGCGGCAGGATCGCTCCCGCGGGAACCTGAGTGGGCGCGGGACTCGTGCCGGGCGCCGTGGCGCTGGGCGCCGCGGACGGCGATGACCGGTTCGACTGCGGCTCGGGCGAACCGCCCAATGTCGCATTCGGGTTCCCGAACATCGGACCGAACAGCTCGGGGAACGGGATCGGCGGAAGGTTGGGGTCCGGGCGCAGCGTGGGCTGCGTGGGCGTGATCACCTGCGTGCCCGCCGGCCAGCCGGTCGTGCTGTGCGGGCCGTGTTCCGTTGTCGTCTGCGCGCCGCCGGTGCTCTCCGCCGTGCGACCGTTCGGTGTGGTGGCCGCCGGGGTCGGGGGCGGTGCGGAGGTCGGGATCGGCAGCTGGGACGCGCTGCTCGTCGTCCCGGCAGGGGAGACCTCGTCGTCCGAGGTGGGCGCGAACGTCTTGACCCCGTATCCGACGATCAGCCCGACCACCACGATCGCACCGGCGAGGGTGCCGAACACCTTGGTGACCGTCCCCGCGGGCGCGTCGCCGCCGAGCGCGCCCACCGGGAAGACCGAGGGTTGCACGGAATCGGCCACCAGCGCCGCGCCTTTCGCGGTCACCGCCTCGGGGTCAGGCACGGTGAACACCGGCATGTCCAGCGCGGCGGTGAGCGTGTCGAGCACCGCGGGGATGTTGGCCCCGCCGCCGATGACCGCGACCGCCTGCGGTTGCCGCGGCGCTCGGGCGAACGCTGCGGTGACGAATCGCGCCAGGTCGCGCAGCAGGTCGGCGATCAACTCTTCGAAATCGGCCCTGGTCAGTTTCAGCGGACGGCCGGCGACGTGGTCGATGGTGACCGCGGGCGCGATGGACAGATGCTCCTTCGCCGCGCGGCCGCGGTTGGTGAGCATGCCCCGGTTCGGGCGGGTGCCGCGCCGGGCGAAGTGCATGTCCACCAGATGGTGGTAGATCAGCTCGTCGATCGCGTTGCCGCTGACGGTCGCGGTGCGATCGGATCGGAGCAGGGAGCCGTCGGCCCGGTCGGCGACGGTGACACTGAGCCCGGAGGCGCCGAGGTCGATGATGGCGACCGTCTCGTAGCGGTCCAGCAGACCGGTGTGGCGCAGGTAGGTCAGCGCGGCGGTGCCCTCCGGAATCAGCCGCAGCTCACGCTGTTTGCCGGTGGCCGAGCGGATGATCTGCGCCTGCTCCTTGGTGCGGTAGGCGACCGCGACGCTGGTGGGCGGATGTCCGGTGATCGGCTCGAAGTCGCGTGGCCCGCCCGCGAACCGCCCGCCGGCCGGGCGGATGATCTCGCGCGGGTGCTGCGTGGTGGGCAGCTGGGTGGTCATCAGCTCGATCGAGGAGGCCACCAGGTCACCGAGATCGGAGTGGGCCGCGTCGGCCGAGACGACGCGATAGTCGAAGCTCTGCATGCCGTTCGGCGCGGTGGAGACCAACGCCGAGCACACGACCTCGGCCCCGGCCGAGATGCCGAGGGACGTTCGCATGTTCACCTCCCTTCGAGCGGATGGTCATGGTGTCGCCGACCATCTCGAATGGACTGCCGGACCGCCGTGTGGATGACGCGCGACCCGGACCGGGAAACGAACCGGCCCCTCGTCCGGGTGGGTCGCGGGGACCGGCCATGGATCACGTGTGTTTGCTCTCTGGTGAAGCTGGTGGTGCAACGATCGTGCTGCGGCGCTGCGAGTTTCGGCGACGCTGTGGTACCCCTCCGCCGCCGCGCCGCCGCCCGATGAGCGACGAACCCGGCAGCCGGACCGCAGCCGTCGTCAATAGTGTCACAATCCGTTATCCGAACGTTACTGTTTTCCCGAACTTATCGCCAAGCCCGGAGCGTCGCCGGGCGCGCCGCGCAAAGTTGGCACCGCCCAGCCTTGAGCGCTGGCACTCTCATGTATAGAGTGCTAGTCGGCACTGTGTGTAGTGCTTGTGCCAGCAGCTTGACCACTGGGCAGGGGTCCCGGCACCCGCGACGACGGGGCTATGCGCAGGGTCAGCATCGTGACCAACCGACGAGTTCGGAACAACGGTTCCGGACGACCGAATCCCCTGAAAGTGGAGGGCTCAACGTGGCGAGCGTGAACATCAAGCCGCTCGAGGACAAGATCCTCGTCCAGGCCAACGAGGCCGAGACGACGACGGCCTCCGGCCTGGTCATCCCCGACACGGCGAAGGAAAAGCCGCAAGAGGGCACCGTTGTCGCCGTCGGTCCCGGCCGGTGGGACGACGAGGGCGAGAAGCGCATCCCGCTGGATGTCCAGGAGGGTGACACCGTCATCTACAGCAAGTACGGCGGCACCGAGATCAAGTACCAGGGCGAGGAATACCTCATCCTGTCGGCGCGCGACGTGCTGGCCGTCGTCACCAAGTAGCCGATCGGGCACGCATGCGTTCCGCCCCGGTGTCTCGTGACCCGGGGCGGAACGCGTTCGGCGCCGATTCCGGCACTGAATCACGCGGTGCGAGCGACGGGCCCGTAGGCGGCAGCCTGTAACCAAGAAGGGCCCCGGGAGCACCGCTCATCGGACAGAGCGGTGCGAGCGACGGGCCGGTGGGCGGTCCGGAGCGCCGCAATCCACTACAGGAGCGAATTCCATGGCAAAGCAGATCGAGTTCGACGAGAAGGCTCGCCGGGCTCTGGAACGCGGCGTCGACAAGCTCGCCGACGCGGTGAAGGTCACTCTCGGCCCGCGCGGACGGCACGTCGTGCTGGCGAAGTCCTTCGGCGGTCCGACCGTCACCAACGACGGTGTGACCATCGCGCGCGACATCGAGCTCGAGGACCCGTTCGAGAACCTCGGCGCGCAGCTGGTCAAGAGCGTCGCCACGAAGACCAACGATGTCGCGGGCGACGGCACAACCACCGCCACCGTGCTGGCCCAGGCGCTGGTCCGCGCCGGGCTGAAGAACGTTGCCGCGGGCGCCAATCCGATCGCGGTGGGCTCCGGCATCGCCAAGGCCGCCGACGCGGTCTCCGAGGCGCTGCTCGCGCTGGCCACCCCGGTCTCCGGTGAGCAGGCCATCGCGCAGGTCGCGACGGTGTCCTCGCGCGACGAGGAGATCGGCGAGATGGTCGGCAAAGCGCTGACCACCGTCGGCAAGGACGGCGTGGTCACCGTCGAGGAGTCCTCGACGCTGCAGACCGAGCTCGTCGTCACCGAGGGCGTGCAGTTCGACAAGGGTTACCTGTCGCCGTACTTCGTCACCGATCCCGACAGCCAGCAGGCCGTCCTGGAGGACGTATTCGTCCTGCTGCACCGCGAGAAGATCAGCTCGCTGCCGGACTTCCTGCCGCTGCTGGAGAAGATCGCCGAGAGCGGCAAGCCCGTCCTGATCATCGCCGAGGACGTGGAGGGCGAGGCCCTGTCCACCTTGGTGGTCAACGCGATCCGCAAGACGATCAAGGCCGTCGCGGTCAAGGCGCCGTTCTTCGGCGACCGCCGCAAGGCGTTCCTCGATGACCTGGCCGTGGTCACCGGCGGCACCGTGGTGAACCCCGACCTGGGCATCACCCTGCGCGAGGCGGGCCTGGACGCGCTCGGCAAGGCGCGGCGCGTCGTCGTCACCAAGGACGACACCACGATCATCGACGGCGACGGTTCCGCGGCGGACGTGGAGGCGCGCGTCGCGCAGCTGCGCCGCGAGATCGAGTCCACCGATTCGGACTGGGACCGCGAGAAGCTGGAAGAACGGCTGGCCAAGCTGGCCGGCGGTGTCGCGGTGATCCGGGTCGGCGCGGCCACCGAGACCGCGCTCAAGGAGCGCAAGTACCGCGTCGAGGACGCGGTGAGCGCCGCCAAGGCCGCCGTGGAAGAGGGCATCGTCCCCGGCGGCGGCACCGCGCTGGTGCAGGCTGCGGGCAAGCTCGTCGAGCTGCGCGACTCGCTGTCCGGTGACGAAGCCGTCGGCGTCGAGGTGGTCCGCACCGCGCTGCAGGCGCCGCTGTACTGGATCGCCACCAACGCGGGCCTGGACGGCGCGGTGGTGGTCAGCAAGGTGGCCGAAGGCAAGGACGGCTTCAACGCCGCCACCCTCACCTACGGCGACCTGCTCACCGACGGCGTCGTCGACCCGGTGAAGGTGACCCGGTCGGCCGTCGTCAACGCGGCGTCGGTCGCGCGCATGGTGCTCACCACCGAGAGCGCCGTGGTCGACAAGCCCGCCGAGGAGCAGAACGAGCACGGCCACCACGGCCACGCGCACTGAGCCGGGCGTCGGGCAACACCACCGGCAAGGCCCCCGAACCGTATGGTTCGGGGGCCTTGCCCGTTACGGTGGCAAGCCGCAGCCATTATTGCCGGTCAGGCCGAGGAGGATCCGAACTCGACATGCCTGCTGTCGCTGGTCCGGAAGGGGGCGCGGGCCGATCCGGGCCGTTCGGCCCGAACACGCTGAGCGGGAAAGCCTGGCGGGAATGCCGGATTCAGCTGGCGACCGGCGGCTGTTCGGCGGCGATGGCCGCGAGTAGACGAGCACGCAGCGACGGCGGCGGAGTGGCCGCCGTGGCTGCGGCGAGCGCGGAGAGCGCTTCTTTCGTGTCTCTGACTTCCTCGATGAACTCCGCGCGTAGCACGGGGTCCTCGCTGTCGAGCAGTTCCAGCACTTCCTGATGGTCTTCGTCGTCGATCGATCCGAGCGCGACGGTGTGCGCGAGATCGATCTGGCGTTCGTTCATCTCACGTCACCCCCAAACTTTTCTTCAGTCGTGTCAATCCGTCCCGAATCCGGGACTTAACCGTAGGTAACCCTACGTCGAGGTAGGTGGCTACCTCCGCATAGGTGCGCCCACCGTAGTAGGCGAGCGAGATGGCTTCACGCTGGGTTTCGGTGAGGGTCGCGAGACCGGCCAGGACGGCCTGTTGTTCGAACCTGCGCTCGACCTCTTCGGTGACCTCGTCGAATTCGTTGCCGAGCACCCGGATGCCGTACGCGACCTCGCGCTGGGTGTGGGCTTGCTCGGCGCGGACCCGATCGACGGCACGCCGGTGGGCGAGCGTCATCAACCAGGTGACCGCGGAACCCTTCGCCGGGTCGAAAGCCGAGGCCATCCGCCAGATCTGCAGATAGACCTCTTGCGTGGTCTCCTCCGCGTAGCCCGGATCGTGCAGGACGCGCAACACGAGACCGAAGACGCGCGCGCACGTCCGGTCGTACAGTTCGGCGAATGCTTCCTGGTCGGCTCGGCCGCATCGAAGCAAAAGCGCGGCGAGCTCGATACTTTCGGCTGCGCGTGCCGTAACCGCAGAATCCACCGTGGGTGGGAAGGCTTCTCTTCGGAACGAGTCGCCCTCTGCGGCCGACGGCCGCGTTGTCACAACGCTCCATTCTGTGTCATCGGTCACTACCGTAGCGCGCCGCTATGACCTCCCTTCCGCTGGGGTGGCCGCGAGTCCGTCACACCTCGGCGCCGCGTGGCGAAAGGCGTCGAGACGACCGACATCTCGGAGGGAACACGCCGTGACACGCCGGGCGCTATCGCATGTGCCGTGGAAACGGCGGACGCCCGGTTTGCGGCCTTCACTCGGCGGCCGGCCGATCGAGGGTGACGATCGGAACCCACGCGCCGACCTCGGCGAGGAACCGATCACCGTGTCGCGTGAGCGGCCCGGCCGAAGCGTGTTGCAGTGGCCCGTTGTTTGCTAGGAATTCGACGCCCGGTGGCGTGCGGATGGGAGAGATTGATTCAGACGGCCATGCGGCGGCGGTTGCGGCGCGCGTGCATCTCGCGCTCGGTCTCCGACATCCCGCCCCAGATGCCATAGGGTTCGCTGACTTTCAGCGCGTGGGCGCGGCACTGCATGAGCACCGGGCAGCTGCGGCAGATCTCTTTGGCGCGCATCTCGCGCGCAGTGCGGGCTCGGCCACGTTCGCCATCGGGGTGGAAGAACACCGCGGAATCCTGCCCGCGGCACGATCCTCGCATCTGCCAATCCCAGACATCGGCGTTGGGTCCCGGGAGGTGGGTCGGCATGGGCATGGTGAACTCCTCGTGGTGCGAGCTCGTCAGCATTGTCGAGCAGTTGTTCTGCAACAGTTGTGGGCCACGACGCCGGTCGGCGGGGGTGCCCGGGGGGCTCGCCCTTCGCGGTCGCTGCAATTTCGCGCGGCGCCGTCTGTGGCGATGAGCTACGTTAGGTCCAGCCGCGAAATTCCGTCAATAGTTCGGCGCAGCACTTTTCCAAATCTCGCGCTGCGAAATTTAACCTCCGAACTGTTTACTTTTCGCGTCGGTTCCGGCGATACTGTTCGGTTGGCCGGAGGTCCGTGGCTTCCGCACGGGCTGGGCTTGTTCGAGTTTCCGCAGGTAGAAGCGATTCTGGGCCGCACTTCCGCGGTGACGCCGACGTCGCGCGCACGACCGTGGCCGTCGCGGGACCCGACGGCGTTCCCGGTGCATGGTTCCGAAGATGGCGGAAACGGGGCGGGCAGGTTAATTACGCGAAACGCGCATGAATTCCCGGCGCGGCCGCTCGGGGATTGCCGGGCCTAGATTTACCTAATGGAAACATCGGCTCGGCGGCGGAAAACCGAGTGGTTGCCGGTCTGCCGTGGATCACCTTTCGTCGTCCCGGCCCGTGCGCCGCACAGGATAGAGTGCGCCCGTGTTCGCGCCCGCTCCGCTCGGAGATCCTCACGTCGCGGTCCTCGCCGAGGCCGCCTTCGGCGCCGATCCGGGTCGTGCCGCCGCCGATCTGCCGTCCACCTCGGACGCGCTCGCCGGGTGGTATCGAGCGGTGGTCCTCGGCGGCCAGGGCCGTTATGCCGCGGCGCGGGCCGAATTGCGAAGGGTATGCAATCACAGCTCCGACCCCGTCCTCCTCTCACTGGCGGGAAGTACGGAGGGTTCTTTTCTGCGCCAGCTCGGCTGGCACGAGCGTGCGGCCGCATTCGACGGCCGGGCCGCCGCCCTGATCCTCGATGCCGAGGCCGAGACAGAAGCCGCCGCGGGCGGTTCTGCGGAGAACGCGGGGGGTTACCGTCCCAGCCGCGCCGACGCGATCTGCGACGCCCTCACCGGACTCGCCGCCGATGCGCTCGGGACCGGGCGGTTGGCGCTGGCCGACCGGCTGCTACGGCGCAGCGCCGCGGCGGCTCGGCAATACGGGGCCGGCTGGCGCCCCGCGATCCGCCTGGGCTGGGTGTCCGCGGAAACCGCCTTGGCGGCAGGGCATTTCGAGTCGGCGGCCGAGCACGCGGCGGAGGCGCTGGAACTCGCCGAGCGATCCCCGTCGCTGCGGCACCAGGTCAAGTCCCGCCTGCTGGTCGCCGCGGCCGACGTGGCGCGCGGCGCGCCCGGGACATCCGGCGTGTCGGCCGAGGAGGTCGCCGAGCAGTGTCGCGAGTACGGCCTGCTCCCGTTGCGCTGGGCCTGTGCCATGCTCCGCGCCGGATCGGGGGCGGAGCGCGCCGCGGTGGAGGCGGCGGAGTGCGCCGCCGCCATCGTTCGCGCCGGGGGCGCGTTGCGCCCGCTGGGTGGCCGGCAGTGATCACGGAGTGCACCGTGTTGCCCAGCTTCGGCCAACGGGTCGCTATTGTTAGATCCGTTCCGCCCCTTCGGTGGAAGCACTGGTCGTCACCGGACCGTGCCACTTTGTAACGCCAGGAATATCTCTGACGATGACGCACACGGGCGAAGAGTTGGACCTCGCCGTCGCTGCCGCTGCGCAGGGCGACAGATCCGCTTTAGCTCAGGTACTGGAGATGATCCGCCCGCTGGTGGTGCGCTACTGCCGCGCGCGGATCGGAGCCGCGGAGCGTGGGCAGCTCTCCGCGGACGACGTTGCGCAGGAGGTTTGCCTGGCTGTGATGACAGCCTTGCCCAGGTATCAAGACCAGGGCAGGCCCTTCATGGCCTTCGTTTACGGAATCGCTTCGCACAAGGTCGCCGACGCGCATCGCAACGCCGCCCGTAACAAGGCGGAGGCGATGGCCGAAGTACCAGATGTCATATCCACCGACCAGGGACCGGAACAACGAGCTCTCGAATCCGAGACGAGCAGACAGATGAATCGTCTGCTCGCGACGCTTCCCGAGAAGCATCGAGAGATCTTGATCCTGCGCTTGGTCATGGGTTTGTCAGCGGAAGAAACCGCAGTCGCCGTGGGCAGTACGGCGGGTGCGGTACGGGTCGCCCAACACAGGGCACTCGCGAAACTCAAGTCACAAGTGGCGAGGGCAGGTGAAATGTATGGCTAGGGATGGCGAGCGCGGTCGGGGTGACTGGAAGGCGCGGCTTGGATCGCGAAACAGCGGTCCCTACGCCGAGGCGTCCGGTGACACCGGCCCGGTCGACATCGCCGCGGTACGCCGCGACGATGCTCTGATCGATGCCATCGCCAGCGATGGTCCGGTGCACACCGACAGCGCCGAGGAGTATCAGCTCGCGACGTTGCTCGCGGATTGGCGAGCGGAATTGATCGCGCCTCCGATGCCGGCCGAACCGGACCTGGATGCGATCGTGGCCGCGGTGAACCAGGAGATCGGCGCGCGGCAGGTTCGCATCGGAGCGCACAACGGCGGGCGACTGAGGCTGGTCCGCCCGATCATGGGCGCCGCGGCCGCGCTGGCCCTGGTCATCGGCGGCATGACGGCGTTCTCGTACAACGCGGAGCCGGGCGATCCGCTGTGGCGGGTCAAGGAGGTCGTGTTCAGCGAACAGGCCCAGACCACGGTGGTGCAGCGTGCGGGCGACGATCTGAACGAGGCGTCGACACTGGTCACGCAGAACCCGGAGCAGGCCAAGGTGCGCCTGGAGCGCGCCAAGGAGAACGCCGCGCAGGTCAGCGATCCGGACAAGCGCGCCGACCTGATGGCCGAGTGGGAGCGGTTGCTCGCGGAGCTGCGCAAGGTGGACCGCGGACTGGCCGACCAGCTCGAGGCGACGGTGCCCAAGACCACCGATCCGCGCGCCACCCCGGGCACCAGTGCGACCACGAAGCCCAATTCGTCGACCGGTGGGTCCTCGACGATCGTGCAGCAGCCGGGTGCGTCGACCAAGCCGTCGACCACGGTCGATGCCACTGCTCCGAACGGGGGCGGAACACCGAGCGATGGCGGAACCCCGAACGGCGGAACTTCGAACGGCGGTGCGCCGACCACAGTGCCGCCGGTGACCACGGCCCCGCCGGCGACCACCCAGCCGCCGGCGACCGTGGAACCGACGGCTCCGCAGGAGCCACCGGTCACGGAGGTCAAGCCGCCGCCCACAGGCGGACCCACGGGAGACACCGGTAATCCGACGGCGCCGCAGCAGCAGCCACCCACCGCTCCGACGCAGGGCAACACCGGGACCAACAGCAACAACAATCAGCCCCCTACCTTCAGCGTGCCGGTCATCCCCAATCCGGGCTCGTTCGTGCCACCCGGTCGCTGACAGAAGAAGTACCGGATACGGCAAGAACCGATCGCCAGCCAGGCGGTCGGCTTTTTGTCTTTGTGGAGCCGGTCTTCCCGGCGAGAACTGTCGGACCGGGATTCGTCGGCGCGCTCAGGAGCGCCGCCATTCGCTTGTCGAAGTGATCTGTGTGCGTCGAAAATCACAGTGGCAAGCGTCGAGTCGCGCGCCTCGCGAGGCCCGCGTGCGTCTCGGTCGGACCGGTTTCAGCCGTCGAATCCGTCGAACCCGTCGCCGTGGAAGGCCTCGTTCATCGAGGCGTCGGCGTACCCCCGGCAGTAGTCCCAGGTGACGTACGCTTCCGGCGTCGGGTCGTAGGCGGGCTCGTGCGGGCGGACCGTGCCGTCGACCAGCAGCTGCAGCAAGTTGGCGCGCAACATGTCCCAGTCGTGGTAGTGGTCCTGCCTGCAGTCTTCGCAGCTGACCACGAGCCCGCGGATACCGCGGTGGGCCAGCAGCGCCTCGTACACCGCGAGGTCGGCGAGATCCTCCTCGACCGCAAGGCGCTCGTGGGGATCCAGCGGTTCACCGGGCTCGATGGCGTCGAGCGCGGCGGACGGGTCGGAGGGGTCTCCGGCGAACGGATCCGGCGGCAAGCCAGGTGGTAGATGGTCACGCACATCCCCACGGTACGCAGAACAGGGTGGTCTGCGCCAGCTATGCGGCCTGCCAGTTTCGGTGGTGGGCTCACTTCGTCGGCGAGTTCACCGGACAGATACCATGGAGCACAGGCTACGGCGGGTCCCGACCGCACCGCCGCCGCACCCAGTCCATCCCATCAGCCGTCACGGCGCCGGTTACCCCGGCGCCGGTCGCTATCGACGTCCAGGAGGGGTCGATCCGAATGAGTAATCCCGTACCGGGCGAACGAATCGCAGTCCGCCCTCCTACGGGTGGCGACGATCCGAACAAGATCGCCATGCTCGGCCTCACATTCGACGATGTGCTGTTGCTGCCTGCCGCCTCGGATCTCATCCCCAGCTCTGTGGAGACCTCCAGCCGGCTGACGCGGGAGATCCGCCTGCGCACCCCGCTGGTCAGTTCGGCCATGGACACGGTGACCGAGGCGCGGATGGCGATCGCCATGGCCCGCTCGGGCGGTATGGGCGTGTTGCATCGCAACCTCTCGGCCGCCGACCAGGCTTCCCAGGTGGAGACGGTCAAGCGGTCCGAGGCGGGCATGGTCACCGACCCGGTGACCTGCCGTCCGACCGACACCCTCGCCGAAGTCGACGCCATGTGCGCCAGGTTCCGCATCTCCGGTCTCCCGGTGGTGGATGAGACCGGTGCGCTTGTGGGCATCATCACCAACCGCGATATGCGGTTCGAGGTGGACCAGAACCGCCGCGTCGCCGATGTGATGACCAAGGCTCCGCTGATCACCGCGCAGGAGGGCGTGACCGCCGAGGCCGCGCTCGGGTTGCTGCGCAGGCACAAGGTGGAGAAGCTGCCGATCGTCGACGGCAACGGCCGCTTGCGCGGCCTGATCACCGTCAAGGACTTCGTCAAGACCGATCAGTACCCGAACGCCACCAAGGACCGGGACGGCCGGCTGCTGGTCGGCGCCGCGGTCGGCGTCGGCGCGGACGCCTGGTCGCGTGCCATGACGCTGGCCGACGCGGGTGTCGACGTGCTCGTGGTGGACACCGCGCACGGTCATCAGGCGCAGGTGCTGCAGATGGTGACCAAGGTCAAGTCCGAAGTCGGCGACCGCATCCAGGTGGTCGGCGGCAACGTGGCCACCCGCCAGGGCGCGGCCGCCCTGGTCGAAGCGGGCGCGGACGCGGTCAAGGTGGGCGTCGGTCCCGGGTCCATCTGCACCACCCGCGTCGTGGCGGGCGTCGGCGCACCGCAGATCACCGCGATCCTGGAGGCGGTCGCCGCGTGCAAGCCCGCGGGCGTGCCGGTGATCGCCGACGGCGGCATCCAATACTCCGGTGATGTCGCCAAGGCCATCGCCGCGGGCGCCTCGACGGTGATGCTCGGCTCGCTGCTCGCGGGCACCGCGGAGTCGCCGGGCGAGTTGATCCTGGTCGGCGGCAAGCAGTTCAAGAGCTACCGCGGGATGGGTTCGCTGGGCGCCATGCAGGGCCGCGGCCAGGCGAAGTCGTTCTCCAAGGACCGCTACTTCCAGGACGACGTGCTGGCCGAGGACAAGCTGGTGCCCGAGGGCATCGAGGGCAGGGTGCCGTTCCGCGGCCCGGTCAACCAGGTGATCCACCAGTTGGTCGGCGGCCTGCGCGCCGCCATGGGCTACACCGGTTCGCAGTCGATCGCGCATCTGCAGGAAGCGCAGTTCGTGCAGATCACCGCGGCGGGCCTGAAGGAGAGCCATCCGCACGACATCACCATGACTGTCGAGGCCCCTAACTACACCGGACGGGCTTAGCCCCACTAGGTTCGTGTACAGGACCAACCGGTCCGTGCATGATGGAGCTCGCCCACCGGCTGTGGCGGTGAGCGACCTGCGGCGAGTTGGCGGTCTCGTGCTGCCCACCTGCCCCCACAAGTAGCCACTGGAGGCGCGAGTCATACGAGCGCCGTTCGCGGCCCGGCTCGGGTCCCAGCGGTCGAAGCGCATGCGCCGCAGGCGCGAGTCTCGACCGCTGGAACGCGAGCCATAAGGGGCCGCGAACACGCAGCGCCGCAGGCGCTGCAAATCAGACAAGGAGATTTCGCGTGCGCGACATGGTGGAGATCGGCATGGGCCGGACCGCCCGGCGTACCTACGAGCTGGACGACGTCGACATCGTCCCCTCGCGCCGGACCCGCTCGTCGAAGCAGGTCTCGCTGTCCTGGCAGCTGGACGCCTACCGCTTCGAGATCCCGTTCCTCGCGCATCCCACCGACGCGCTGGTGTCGCCGGAGTTCGCCATCGAGCTCGGCCGCCTCGGCGGTCTCGGCGTGATCAACGGCGAGGGCCTGTGGGCGCGGCACGCGGATGTGGGCACGAAGATCGATCAGCTGCTCGAGCTCGTCGGCAAGGGCGGTTACGAGCGTGCCGTGGCGTTGCTGCAGGAGCTGCACGCCGCGCCGATGCAGCCGGATCTGCTCGCCGCAGCGGTCGCGCAGGTCCGCGCCGCCGGTGTCACCGTCGCGGTCCGGGTGAGCCCGCAGAACGCGCGCACGCTCACCCCCGCGCTGCTGCAGGCGGGCATCGACCTGCTCGTGGTGCACGGCACGATCATTTCCGCCGAGCATGTCGGCGACGGTGAGCCGCTGAACCTCAAAACCTTCATCGCCGAGCTGGACGTGCCCGTGGTCGCGGGCGGCGTGAGCGATCACCGCACCGCGCTGCACCTGATGCGCACCGGTGCGGCGGGCGTCATCGTCGGCTACGGCTCCTACCCCGGCGCGACCACCACCGGCGAGGTGCTGGGCATCGGCGTCCCGATGGCCACCGCGATCGCCGACGCCGCGGCCGCGCGCCGCGACTACCTGGACGAGACCGGCGGCCGCTACGTGCACGTCATCGCGGACGGCGACATCGCCACCTCGGGGCAGCTGGCCAAGGCGATCGCATGTGGCGCCGACGCCGCCATGCTCGGAGTGCCGCTGGCCGTGGCCGCGGAGGCGCCTGGCCGTGGCTGGTACTGGCCGTCGGCGGCCGCGCATCCGTCGGTGCCGCGTGGGTCGATGCTGCACGTCGACGATCCGTGGGATCTCGGTGGCGAGCCGGTCGGCGACCCTGTGCGCCCGAGCCTGGAGCGCGTGCTCTTCGGCCCGTCCGACGATCCGTTCGGCTCGTTGAATCTCGTCGGCGGGCTTCGCCGTTCGATGGCCAAGGCCGGTTACTCGGATCTGAAGGAATTCCAGAAGGTCGGCCTGAGCGTGCGCGCTTGAGCTCTGTCTGATTTGCAGCGCCTGCGGCGCTGCGTGTTCGCGGCCCTTTTATGGCTCGCGTTCCAGCGGTCGAGACTCGCGCCTGCGGCGCATGCGCTTCGACCGCTGGAACGCGAGCCGGGCCGCGAACGGCGCTCGTAAGACTCGCTTCTCTGGTGGTCGCCGAGTGGCTCGGAGGGCGCCCAGGGCTGGTCGCCGCTGCGTTCCGCCGCACGCGGATCGGCATGCGTTCGTGCACCGTGAAGCTTGCGGCAGGGTTTCGTGCTACCGATCTCGAGCATGCTTCGTTCGGGATCGGGGTGCCATGGTTTCGATGACTCATCCGTGAGTGATTTCATCGCACGCGGGTGGGCTTTGTTCTGGCGCGCAGGAATTGCTGGATCGCGTGGTTCACCGGCTCGGGGTGGGTCATCGTGACGGCCAGTCGTGCTTCGGCGATTTCGATGAAGGTGGCGCCGGACAGCCCGTAAGCCAGTTCCTGGGCGCGCTCGCGGTCCATGCCGCTGTGCGTGGGGTGGATCACCAAGGCGGGACAGGCGATTTCGCGCAGGCGATCCAGCACCGAATCCCGGCTGAGCAGGCAGCCCGCAGCCACCTCGATGCCGCGGCGGTCGCGCACCAGCCAGCGCTGGGTCCAGATCGAGCGGTACCACTCGTCGTCGCCGATCAGCCAGGAGGCCAGCTGGTGCACGGCTCGTTCGCGGGAGCCGTCGTCGTACCACTCGTCGAGGAATTTCCGAGTGGCGGTGGATTGCTCCGGGGTCGGGCCGTGCGCTTCGGTGCTGATCAGGATGAGCGCGGAGACGCGTTCGGGCGCGATCAACGCCGTGCGCAGCGCCGTGAAGCCGCCTTGCGCGGTGCCGCCGACCACGGCCTGCTCGGCGCCGAGATGATCGAGGACGGTCAGCGCGTCGCGGGCCGCGGTCCAATAGGTGAAGGGTAGGCCCTCGTCCCGAGTGCGGCCGTGGCCGCGGGCATCCCAGGAGACGATCCGGAACTCCGGTGCGAGCGCGGCCATTTGGGCGGCGAACATGGTGCGGTCCATGAAGAACTCGTGCGCCAGCAGTACCACCGGGCCGTCCCCGCCGCTGTCCTCGTAGTGGATGTCGGCATCGATCGCGCGGGCGAAGGGCACGAGCAGAAGGATAACCAGCGAGCCGGGCCGCGGGTGACGATTCGGGCGGTCGGCTCGCCTGCCGCGCCGGCCACTGTGCCGATGATTCGCTCGATTCGCCGCTCACTAAACTGGGTGGGTGGCACAAACCCAGAGACCGGTCCTCGTCGTCGACTTCGGAGCACAGTACGCCCAGCTGATCGCGCGGCGGGTGCGCGAGTCGAGCGTGTTCTCGGAAGTGGTCCCGCACACCACGACGGTGGAGGAGATCGCCGAGAAGCAGCCGCTCGCTGTGATCCTCTCCGGCGGCCCGGCCAGCGTCTACGCCGAAGGCGCGCCGCAGCTGGACCCCCGGTTGTTCGAGCTCGGGCTGCCGGTCTTCGGCATCTGCTACGGCTTCCAGGCGATGGCCCAGGCGCTGGGCGGCACGGTCGCGCACACCGGCACCCGCGAGTACGGGCGCACCGAACTCAACATCGACGGCGGTTTGCTGCACGGCGGCCTGCCCACCATTCAGCCGGTGTGGATGAGCCACGGCGACGCGGTCACCGATGCCCCGGAGGGCTTCGAGGTCACCGGCACCACCGCGGGCGCACCGGTCGCCGCCTTCGAGGATCGCGCGCGCAGGCTGGCCGGTGTGCAGTATCACCCGGAGGTGCTGCACTCGCCGCACGGACAGCAGGTGCTGAGCAGGTTTCTGCACGAACTCGCGGGCATCCCCTCCAGTTGGACGCCGGCGAACATCGCCGATTCGCTCGTCGCCTCGGTGCGTGAGCAGATCGGGGACGGGCACGCGATCTGCGGACTGTCCGGTGGGGTGGACAGCGCCGTCGCCGCCGCTCTGGTGCAGCGTGCCATCGGCGACCGGCTCACCTGCGTGTTCGTCGACCACGGCCTGCTTCGGGCGGGGGAGCGCGAGCAGGTGCAGCAGGATTTCGTCGCCGCGACCGGCGCCAAGCTGGTGACCGTCGACGCGGTGGACAAGTTCCTCGGCGAATTGAAGGGCGTGACCGATCCCGAGGAGAAGCGCAAGATCATCGGGCGGGAGTTCATCCGTTCCTTCGAGGACGCGGTGGGCGAGGTGGTGCTCGAGCACGGCGAGGCCGACGGCGCGACGCCGAAGGTCGAGTACCTGGTGCAGGGCACGCTCTACCCGGACGTCGTGGAGTCCGGCGGCGGCAGCGGCACCGCGAACATCAAGAGCCATCACAATGTCGGCGGCCTGCCCGACGACCTGGAGTTCGACCTGGTGGAACCGCTGCGGTTGCTGTTCAAGGACGAGGTCCGCGCGGTCGGTCGTGAGCTCGGGCTGCCCGAGGAAATCGTTGCCCGCCAACCGTTCCCGGGGCCGGGTCTCGCCATCCGGATCGTCGGCGAGGTCACCGCGGATCGGTTGGAGACGCTGCGCCAAGCCGACGCGATCGCCCGCGAGGAGCTGACCGCTGCCGGTCTGGACGGGCAGATCTGGCAGTGCCCGGTCGTGCTGCTCGCGGAGGTGCGCAGCGTCGGTGTCCAGGGCGACGGCCGCACCTACGGTCATCCGATCGTGCTGCGCCCGGTCTCCAGTGAAGACGCCATGACCGCGGACTGGACCCGGTTGCCCTACGAGGTGCTCGAACGCATCTCGACTCGCATCACCAACGAGGTGGCGGAGGTCAACCGCGTGGTCTTGGACGTGACCAGCAAGCCGCCGGGCACCATCGAGTGGGAGTGACCCTCCGGCTGCGCGCCGGGCGGTAGCCGCTCGTCGTCGTCATCGAGCCGGATGACGAGGTCAGCGAGGGCGGTGGAAGGCGCTGTGCAGGATCAGGTGGCCCAGGAGCGCGCCGGCCGGGGCACCAGGACGGGTATCCGGCGGTGTGCTGCGAGCTGTGGGAAGCGTCTGGTCGGTGGGTTTGTCGGAGTTCATTCGGTTCTCCTGTCGTACGACGGCGAGGGGGAGTGTGGTCCGGCTCGCCTGGTGTGCCGGGGACGCTTCAGGGATGAAAAGAGGAACGGCCCGTCGTCGGTGACGGGCCGTTCGGCGTGATCAGGATCGTTTGCGCGGGGAGATCACCAGCGCTATGCCGATGACGATCGCGGCGAGCACGATGACCCAACCGATCGGGATCATGCTGGTCGCGGGCCAGGACGCCGGGCCGACGAATGCCCAGACGCTGATCGCGAGGGACAGCAGTCCCGCGATGAGCAGCGATGCGGCCGGGCCGCCCCGGGAGTCGGTCGTCTCCTTCTTCTCGGTATCAGCCATGCTGCACCTCCACGTTTCCGGCGCGGACGTCGACGTTCAGCTCGAGGACCGGTGCGCCGGGAGTATTCGGACCGCTGATGCCGTTGACACAGCGGGCTTCGGCCATGGTGGCCGCGCAGTGGGTGCGGACGGTCATGTCCGCGGGCAGCAGGACGCGAGCTTCGCCCATCCGGACGTCGAGGTCGACGGTGCGCGGCTCGGTCAGTTTCACCGATCGCAGGTCCAGCGTGCCGGAACCCATGGTCACCTGGTAGTTCGAGGCCAGGTCGGCGACGGAAGCGGGCGCCCACGTGTGATCGCCCATCGCACTCTGCTCGAACTGGATCGGGCCCACCGCGGAGGCGAACAGCACGAACCCGGCCAGGGGCGCGGTGAGCACCAGCAAGCCGTAGCCGCGCCGCAGGAATGCGCCGAGCACCAGACCGAGGCCGATCACGGCGAGCGCCGCCGCCGCGATCCGGCCGGGTGTCATCCACTCCGCGCCCGAGGCCGCCGCCGCACCCGCGCCCGCCGCCGCGAGAACGGCCAGGCCGATCACCACCGGGGTCAGGCGCGAGCGGGGACGCTTCGGCGGCGGGGCGACGACAGTGTGGGCGGGCGTCGGCTCCGGGAGATCCCAGGCGAGCGGAGCGACGCCGAGGGGATCCCAGGAGGGTGGGGTGGAACCGCCGATTATCGCGGGATGAGCAGCCGGCGGGCGGTGCTGGTTCGCGGCGGACATGGGCGCCGGAAGGTCTTTACCGAGGACGACCGGACCCTCGGATGACGTACTCGCGACCGGTTCGTGTCCGTCGGCCGGATCGGACCCGGCTCGGCCGACCGGACCGGAGGGGTCGGCCGGCCCGCTGCTGGTAGCTGCCGGCCCGTGATCGACCGTGGTAGGCGAATCGGCGTGGCCGCTGCCGGTTTCCCTTTCTTCGGCGGACGGCCTCGTGCCCGGCCCGGCAGGGGGCATGGCTGCGTCCGGAACCGCGGTCGCCTCGTCGGCGGCGGGCTTGTGCAGCGGGACCGTCGTCGCGACGCCGTCCGCGGCGGGCGCAGGCGTCTCCGGAACATAGGCATCCGGGAGCTTCGTGTACGGGGTGTACACCGATGTCGGCGGCATGTACATCTCCCCGACGGTCCGGGGCGCGCCCGGCGGGAAGACCGCGCCGGGGTAGCCGGTGGCGGTGATCCCGCCCTCGGGGACGAATCCGCCGAACGCCTCGGTGGTTCCGGGCGGCGGGTTGGGAGTGCGCAAATGCAGCATCCACCAGCCCGCCAGCATCAGTGCGAGGCTGATCAGGCCGGATCCGCCGAGACCGACACCGACCGGACCCATCGTGCTGACCGCGATGGCCAGCGCCACGATCAGCACGATCGTCTTGGTCTGCGACTGCGAGCTGTGGCCCTTGCCGACCAGCGACTCGGCCGCGGACGCCTGATCGCCCGCCGCGCTCAGCAGCAGCCAGGCCAGCAGGTAGAGCACCATGCCCGCGCCGCCGAAGATCGTCGAGACGACGAACGCGACGCGCACCAGCACCGGGTCGATCTCGTAGCGGCGCGCGAACCCCGCCGCGACGCCCGCGATCGGCCCCTGTCGCGGCAATCGGACCGGCCGGGTCTGCCATATCTGCTGGACCTGGTCGCCGAAGCTCGTTTTCGTCATGTTTCCCATGGTGTGCCGCGCCACGGAATCTGCGCATCGGGGGGAACCCTGAAAAACGGCCTGAACACTTTGGACCGATCCACCGATGTAGCAATCACTCAGCTATGCCTGTGCTCGGCGGGCTCGATCGCTTCCGCCCTGGTCGGGGCGGGTTCGGCCCGCAAGATCAGGGTGAATCCGGATGGCTGGCAGCTCTGTTGTCGTGCAGTATCGAAGACATGTACCCGTCTGTTCCCGCGTTCGACACTCGGGGGTTCGACGCTGCCCGCGGGCCGGGCCCCGCGCCCGCGACGGTTCCTGTGCCGCCCCAGGCGCGGATGGTCCGCCGGTCCGGCGGCCGGATCGTCGGCGGTGTGGCGGGCGGTCTGGCCGACCATCTGGACGTCGACGTGTTCAAGGTGCGGATGGCGTTCGTGCTGCTGTCCGCGCTGGCCGGGGCGGGCATCGTCGCCTACGGGCTGCTGTGGATCTTCTCGCCGGGCGGGTCGGACCAGGCGAAACCCTCCGGGGCGGAGCGGCGGCAGGCGATCGGGCTCGCCATGCTCGGGCTCGGGCTCGCGGTCGCCGTGTCGTGGGTGTTCAGTGGGACGGCGGCGAAGGTGATCGCGCCGATCATCGTGGTCGCGGTCGGTGCGGCGCTGGTGTGGCGGGAGTACGACGTCGACGGGCCCCGTTCACTGCTCGGGTTGCCCGCGCGGCCTTCGGTGGTCACCTGGTCGCGCATCGTCGCCGGTGCGACGCTCATCGTGGCCGGTCTCGGGGTGGTGGTGCTGGCGCGGATCGATCTGAGCTCGCTCGGATCGGCGCTGCTCGCGGTCGCGGTCACGCTGGTCGGCGCCGGGCTGCTGACGGTTCCGCTGTGGCTGCGCATGATGCGCGCGCTGAACGCCGAGCGCGCCGCGCGCATCCGCAACGAGGAACGCGAGGAGATCGCCTCGCATCTGCACGATTCCGTGCTCCAGACGCTCGCGCTCATCCAGCGCCAGGCCGACGACCCGCAGGAGGTGCTGCGACTGGCCCGCAGCCAGGAGCGGGAGCTGCGGAAATGGCTGTTCGAGGATGCCGGTCCCGCGCAGTCGAGCTTGGCCGCGGCCCTGCGGACCATCGCGGGCGAGGTGGAAGACCAGCACGGCGTGAAGGTGGCGCCGGTGACGGTGGGCGACGTATCGATGGACGTCGACGGCTCCGGGTCGGGCCTGCCGAAAGAGCACTTCACGGCGGTGCTCGGGGCGAGCAGGGAAGCGCTGGTCAACGCCGCCAAACACGCGGGCGTCCCGGAGATCGACCTGTTCGCCGAGGTGGAGCCGCATCAGGTGAGCGTCTTCGTCCGTGACCGCGGCTCCGGCTTCGACCTCGCGTCCGTGCCGGAAGACCGCCGCGGCCTGGCCAAGTCCATTCGCGGCCGGATCGAGCGCCGCGGGGGCCAGGTGGACATCCTGTCGACCCCGGGCCGCGGCACCGAGGTTCGGATCATCATGCCGCGCAGCGATTCCGGCTGCCCCACCGCGGACGAAGAGCCCGCTCCCGCCGCGGGTGCCGCCCGCTAGGGTGCGGACCCCTTCGATTCCGCGCAGCCGTCACCGCGTGCGCGCGGACGTGACGTCGGTGCGGAGCGTGTGGGGGCCGAGTGTGGTACGGGTTGGGGGTCATGGGTCGGTTAGGAGAAGTAGGTGACCGTGCGGGTCTTTCTCGTCGATGATCACGCCGTTTTTCGGTCGGGTGTGCGTGCTGAATTGAGCCGGGAGGCGGACATGGAGGTGGTCGGGGAGGCCGGCGGGGTAGCGGACGCGGTGGCCGGTATCAACGCCGAGCGCCCGGACGTCGTCCTGCTCGACGTGCACATGCCCGACGGTGGCGGGGTGGCGGTGCTGGCAGGCATCGAGCCGGGACCGGTGTGCCTGGCGCTGAGCGTGTCCGACGCGGCCGAGGACGTGATCGCGGTGATCCGGGCCGGGGCCAGAGGGTATGTGACCAAGACGATTTCGGGGGCCGAGCTGGCCGACGGCATCCGCAGGGTGGCGGGCGGCGACGCGGTCTTCAGCCCGCGGCTGGCCGGCTTCGTGCTGGACTCCTTCACCGGGAGGTCCCCGGTGCCCGAGCCCCCGCTGGATCCCGAACTCGACTCCCTGACGCCGCGCGAGCTGGAGGTGCTGCGCCTGCTCGCCCGCGGCTACACCTATCGCGAGATCGCCGAAACGCTGTTCATCTCCGTGAAAACCGTGGAGACGCATGCCTCCAACGTGCTGCGCAAGACCCAGCAGTCCAACCGCAACGCCCTGACCCGCTGGGCCCACCGCCGCCGCATCGACTGACCGCCGCGCGGGCCGCTCACCCAACCGCTGGTGCGCGCGGACGTCAGAGGACGGCGACGATGATCGCGATGATGATGATCAGGCCGATCAGGAGGCCTACGGCGATGGCCAAGGGGGCGTTGGTCGGCTGCGGGTTCCTGGCGCGCTGCGGCGCTGGGGCCGCGGTGGCGCCCGCGTGGTTGCGGTGCGGACGGGGAAGCGGCGCGGAGTGGGGGCTGCGGATGCCGGACGCCGAATTGCGGGCGGCCCAGGACGGGATGGTTCCGTCCTCGGTGCGGACGGGCGCCCCGAGAATGTACGGTCCGGTGCCGGGACCGAAAGCGGCGGTGAGGATTTCGTCGCGCGCCTCGGCCATGGTCGGGCGGCGCTGCGGTGCGGGCTCCATCATGTGCAGCAGCGCCTGGGTGAGCGCGCCGCTGCGGGTCGGCGGGATGATCTGCGCCATGGCGGCGCGGTGCACGATGACGTCGCTGTCCTCGTCGAAGCCGTACGGCGGCTGCCCTTCGATCGCGGTGTAGAGCGTGGCGCCCAGGGAGAACACGTCGCTGGCCTTGGTCGGCTGGGCCCCGCGCGCCACCTCGGGCGGCAGGTAGGAGGGGGTGCCGGTGATCACGCCGTCCGGTTCGTCGAACAGATCGCCCGCACCGCGGGAGATGCCGAAGTCGCTGAGTTTGGCCATACCCACTCCGGGGCCGCGGTCGGCGACGAGGATGTTGCCCGGCTTGATATCCCGGTGCACGATGCCGACCGCGTGCGCGGCGGCCAGCGCGTCGGCGACTTGGGCGCCGATCTGCGCGACCTCGACCGGCGGCAGCGTGTCGACCAGCGCGAGCGCCTTCGCGACGCTGCGTGAGGGCAGATGCTCCATCACCAGCCAGGGCTCTCCTGCTTCGAGCACCACGTCGTAGACGGCGATCGCGTGGTCGTGCGAGAGCTTCGCGGCGACCCGGCCCTCGTGCATGATCTGGTTGCGGACGGCGGTCGCTTCTTCCTCGCCCAGCCCGGCTGTGGTGAGCACCTGCTTGATCGCGACGTCCCGGTCGAGCAGCCGGTCGTGCGCCAGCCATACCGCGCCCATACCGCCGCCTCCCAGCTTCGACTGGAGGCGGTAGCGGCCTGCGACGAGATATTGGGGGCCGACAGTGGGACGAGCGCGTTCGGTCACGGGTGCAGGGTAGCGGAAAATGAGGCTAGCTGGCCTGATTCGTGTTCGCGCATAGGCGAGACGGGAGGCGCGGCGGTGCGCGCCGGGGCCGTCTGATGACGCCGGTTCGGATGTGTGCCCCACACCATACCGTCGAACGGGTACCGGGGGCTGTGGCCGGACATACGCCGGATCCGTCCCCATCGAGTGGTTGCCGGAGGGCTTCGCTGCGGGGGCAGCGGTTGAGATCGCGGTTTGCCGACCGGATCGCTTTCGCCGTCGGATTGGACGGTGGTCCGCCGGAGGGGGCCACACGCGCGTCGAGCCGTACGCGCGCCCGGCCAGGGCGAAAACCCGGCCCGACGCAGACACGAGCCCGGAACCCTTGACGAAACCCAGGGGTCGGTTTCTACTGGGTCCGTATCGAACGTATATTCGATACGAATCGATAGCTGGATCGGTGCTGACGCTCGAATCGAGGGTCGCTCCGCATGCTTCGCCTCGGGTCCATCGTGGGAAGTAGGTGGTTGGGATGGGTTCGGATGCGATATCGCAGGGAGGGGTGAATCGGGGCGCGCTGTCGCGCGGTGGGGGGCGGGGTGACGCCCCCTCCCTGGCTGAACTGCGCAGACGCATGGCCGCGGTGCCAGGGCGCGGGGAATCCGCGGCGCAGCGGGCTCCGCTCGGCGTCGGAGCCCGAGGGGCGGCGCTGCCCGTGCCCGCCGCACTCGCGCCGCTGTTGCCCGATGGTGGCCTGGTCAAGGGTTCCGTCGTGGCGTACACGGGCGCGAGTTCGCTGCTGGCCGGTCTGCTCGCCGCGGTGACCGAGGGCGGCGGGCATGCCGCGGTGGTCGGCATGCCCCGGCTCGGTCTGCTCGCCGCGGTGGAGATGGGTGCGCAGCTGCGGCGGCTGGCCGTAATCGCCGATCCCGGCCCCGACCCGGTAGAGGTGGCCGCGGTATTGCTCGACGGGCTCGATCTGGTCGTGCTCGGCCTCGGCGGCGGCGCCGTCGCTCCCGCGCGCAGCCGGGTGATCGCGGCCCGCGCCCGCAACAAGGGCGCCACCCTCGTGGTCGCCGACGGTCGCTGGCCCGGCGCGTCCCTCCGGCTCGACGCCAGGGTCTCGGGTTACACCGGGCTCGGCCGCGGGCGCGGGCGCTTGCGTTCGCTCGGCTTGACGGTCGAGGTGCGTGGCAAGGCGGGCCCGCCGCGGCGCGGACGGCTGGATCTGTGCCCGAATGCCGGGCGCGTGGAATGGGTGCTGCGCGAAAAAGCAGCTCGCACAGTCGAAGCCATCGACACCCAGGAGGCGGTGTCGTGAGCGCGCCTGCTTTCTCCGGTGACTCGATTCCCCCCTGCCGCCGGGAACCGTGGATGGAAGGCCGTGCGGCGCCGTGATCCGGCCTGGGTCGAAGCGGGTGCTGGCCCTGTGGTGCCCGGACTGGCCAGCGGTCGCCGCGGCGGCGGTGGCGGGACTGCCCGCGACGCGGCCGGTGGCGGTGTTGTTCGCCAACCGGGTGGTGGCCTGTTCGGCGATCGCGCGAGCCGAAGGGGTGCGTCGCGGCTTGAAACGCCGAGAAGCGCAGGCGCGGTGTCCCGAGTTGTTTCTCGCGCAACAGGATCAGGATCGCGACGCGCGACTGTTCGAGCCGGTGGTGGCGGCGGTGGCCGCGACGGTGCCGGGAGTCGAGGTGCTACGCCCCGGCTTGCTCGTGCTCGCCGCGCGCGGTGCGGCGCGGTTCTTCGGGTCCGAGGAGGCGGCGGCCGAGCGTCTGGTCGACGCGGTGGCCGTGGCCGGTGCGGAGGCGCAGATCGGGATCGCCGACGAGCTGTCCACGGCGGTGATCGCCGCCCGGCGCGCCGCGATCGTGCCCGCGGGGGCGGGAGCGCGCTTTCTCGCGCCGCTGCCGGTCGGGGAGCTCGCGGTCGAGCCGAGCCTGGCCGCCCCGGAACGCGCCGATCTGGTCGATCTGCTGCACCGCTTGGGTTTGCGCCGGATCGGGGATTTCGCCGCGCTCTCCGCGGCGGAGGTCACCTCCAGGTTCGGGACCGACGCCGTGCTCGCGCATCGCTGTGCCAGGGCCGAGCCGGAGCGTCCGCCGTCCGCGCGGCAGCCGCCGCCGGATCTGGTGGTGGAGTACCGCTGTGATCCGCCGATCGAGCGGGTCGATGCGGCCGCCTTCGCCGGACGCCTGCTCGCCACCCGGCTGCACAGCGCGCTAGCGGATGCCGGGCTGGCCTGCACCAGGCTTTCGGTGCACGCGGAAACAGCGGCGGGGGAGGACCTTTCGCGGATCTGGCGCTGCGCCGAGCCGCTCACCCCGGAGGGTACGGCCGATCGGGTGCGCTGGCAGCTCGACGGCTGGCTCACCCGGCGCGACGGTGCGCGACCCACCGCGCCGATCATCGTGCTGCGGCTGGAACCCGTCGAGGTGGTCACGGCGGGCGCGCTGCAACTCGGGTTGTGGGGTGGAGACGGCGAAGAGGACGAGCGTGCCCGGCGCGCGCTGATCCGGGTGCAGGGGCTGCTCGGCGGGGAATCGGTGCGCGTCGGCGTGCTGAGCGGCGGACGCGGACCCGCCGACCGCATCACCATGGTCACATTGGGTGACGAACTCGTCCCCGTGGCCGACCCCGCACAACCCTGGCCGGGACGCCTGCCCGAGCCCGCCCCCGCCGTGATCCTGCTGAACCGTCCGCCGGTGCGGCTGGAAACCGCCGACGGCGCGCTCGTCAAAGTCACCGACCGTGCCCTGTTCGACGCCGACCCGGCACTGCTGCGCTGGGGGAGCAAACAGTGGCGGCTGACCGGCTGGGCGGGCCCCTGGCCGATGGACGAACGCTGGTGGGCACCCGATTCGGACGACACGGAGTTCACCGCCCGCGCACAGGTCCAACTCGATGACGCTCCAGCGGCAGGCAAAGTGCTGCTGCTGGTCTATCACGACGAAACTTGGCGCGCCGAAGGACTTTACGACTGATGACCCGCGGTACGCCACGGCAGAACAGCGTGATCAATCGGCACCGGCTCTGTTCGACTGGAAAGATCAGGTGCTGCCGCCGTCGCCGCGCCCCGGTCCGGCGGCTCTTCTGCACGAGCGGCACGAGTACCTCGCGATCCTCCGCCGGGACACCGGCATGGAAGCGGATTCACTCCGGGCGCGACCACACTGTCGCCAGCGTGAACGGATGCCCGCGCAGGGCGGCCCATTTCGGCTTGCGGGCCAGCCAGGCGTCGTCCACCAGGGCCTCGGCTACTTCGGTGAGCACCCAGCCTGCGGCCAAGCCGGCCGACAGGTGGTCGCTGATCAAGTGCAAGTGGGTGCTGATCGCCACCGGTTCACCCGACGGATCGGTGTAGTGCGTCGGCATTCCGGAGACCATGATGAACTGCGGGTGGTAGCTGACCAGGACGCATCGCGCGCCCGGTGCGGCCAGGCGCCCTGCTTCCGCGTAGAACGGCGTCAGCTCCGGTAGGTGCTCATCGATCAGCGAGGCGATCACCAAGTCGTAGGCGCCGTCGGGCAGGCCGGTGTCCCGCACGTCCGCGCGGGTCAGCGTGGTGTGGGCGCCGCGTTCGGCGGCCAGCGCCAGCATCCCCTGGCTCACGTCGACCCCATCGATGTGCGTTATCCCGCGCTCCCGCAGCCACGTTCCGGTCCGGCCGGTGCCGCAGCCGAGGTCGGCCGCGCGCCGCACTCGGCCGAGGTCGAGGCGCAACCGCCCGAGCAGAGCGAGATCCATCTCGTCCAGGACCGTCTGCTCGTAGGTGGGCGCCCAGCCGTCGTACCCCGTGGCCACGTCGACGGTGCGGTAGTCGCGGCGGTCGAAATCGGCGAAGGAGGGCATGCCGCGAGTATTGTTCCGAGTTCGCGCCCGCGCCAGGCATTTACCGTGCTGCTCGAAAAGCGGACGTGGACAACCCAGTTCGCGACGTATCGATGCCCGGTCTCGGTAAGTGCCGCTGGAACTGCGCTTTTACGGTGGGTGATCAGCGCTACACCGTGCGGAGTCGGTGCATGACTGCCGGTATCCTCGTTGGTCGTGGATCTGAGGCTTGGCCAGGTGACATTCGGAGACGTGCGGATCGCCTACCGGGATTCGGGGGTTGGCGCGGTCAGCGACATCCCCGTGATGCTGGTGCACGGTATGGGCGGCGACGGGCATACGTGGGACCGGTTCGCGCGCGTTCTCGTGCGGTCCGGGCGCCGGGTGATCATCCCCGATCTCCGCGGACACGGCCATAGCTCACACACCGATTCCTACCTCTTCGACGACTTCGGCGACGATCTGCTCCGCCTGTGCGACCAGCTGGAGCTGCCCGCGGTGGACCTGGTCGGGCATTCGCTCGGCGGTTACGCGGTCTCGCGCGTGGCGCAGGACCGGCCGGAACTGGTGCGCAGGCTGGTCATGGAGGAGTGCCCGCTGCCCCTGCAGTCCGGCGCCGAGGAAGTCCACCTGACCCGCCGTTTTCCCACCGTGCCCGAACTGTGGCACGCCACATCGAGCCTGGTCCGGCATCCGCGCGCGGTGCTCGCGTTCGACCGATCCATGACGAAGACGGCGCTCGAACAGTTCCGCAAGCCGAACCCCGAATGGTGGGACCGGCTCTCCGACATCACCGCGCCCACCCTCGTGTTGTGCGGCGGCCCGGGCGGCATGGTCGACCCGGAGAAGCTCACCGTCCTGCAAGCCGGCCTCGCTGACTGCACGGTGACCACCTTCACCTGCGGCCACAGCATCCACCGCGACCGCTACTGGGAATTCGCCGCCGCCGTCCGTCCGTTCCTGGCGGGCTGACCACGTCGCGCCCCCGCAGTCGCGCGACGAAAGCGCCGTCTGCACGGGGACGGCGGGCGTGATTCCGCGGGGTTCACCAATGGGTGCCGGGCACCCAGCGGGCGGCGCGCCGTAATGCGGTACCCGTGACGCGGCGTGCGGTCGACCGGGTGCGGGGTGCGGGGAGCGCAGCGGCTGGTTCGACTGGTTCGTAAGGCGGTTTCGGTTCGCCCTTGGCCGCGGGGGAGTCGGGTAGGGCGCGGTAGTAGCGGTGCAGGACGCGGTCGCGGATCTTCGGGGTGAGCAGCGCGCCGTACTCGGCGATGGTGCCCAGCGGCACGTCGATGCGTTTGGGCCGTTCGGTCAGCGCGCGCACGATGGTCGCGGCCGCCCACTCGGGTGACTCGGCGGGGCCTTGTTCCCCGCTCGGGGTGATCATCGGGGTACGCACCAGCGGCATGTGGATGGTGGTGAACGTGACGCCGTCGGCCATGGTCTCGACGGCCGCCACCTCGGTGAACTTGTCCAGCGCCGCCTTGCTGGCCAGATAGGCCGAGAATCGCGGCATGGCCATCTGCACGCCCGCGCTGCTGATGTTGACGATGTGCCCGAACTTGCGTTCCCGCATCTGCGGCAGCAGGGCCAGCGTCAGCCGCAGCGCGCCGAAGTAGTTGACGGCCATGGTGCGTTCGAAGTCGTGCAGCCGGTCGGTGGAGCGGTGGATGGCACGGCGGATCGAGCGGCCCGCGTTGTTCACCAGCATGTCCACGTGGCCGTGTTCGTCCAGGATGGTCTCGACCACGTGGTCGACCGATTCGGAATCGGTGACGTCGCAGGAATATCCGTAGGCCGAGCCGCCCGCCGCCCGGATCTCGTCGACGACGGCGGCGAGTTCCTCGCCCCGGCGCGCGAGCAGGAAGACGGTGGCGCCCTTGCCCGCGACCGCCGCCGCCGATGCCCGGCCGATGCCGGAGGATGCTCCGGTGATGAGGACGTGCCGTCCGGTGAGATCGCGGTTGTGGCGCCGGGTGGGCTCAGCGGATGCGTCGGTCATCGCTGCTCCTTTGCAGGTCTGGTGGCCATGAACTTACTCCGAAGTAAGTTCGGTGCCAAGTGGCCTCGATCACACCCGGGACGCTCCACCCTCCGGCGGAGCGTCGTGCCGGCGTGTTCGAGAACCGCACGGGCATGGGGTTTTCGGGGCCGCGAAACGCGTCGAACAACTCTCGAAACGTTCGAACATATGTGCGATACTCGGCGCATGTCGGACGATCGGATGGCGGAGGTGTTTGCCGCGGTGCGGCTCGGTGGCGTCGACCCCGCGGCGGGGCGACGGGCGTTGGAAAAGCTCTGGGACGAACTCGGCGAACACGGCGGAGCGTTGCAGCGCTGCGTGGTCGCCCATCATCTCGCCGATCTCCAAAAGGAGCCCGCCGAGGCGCTGCGCTGGGATCAGCGCGCGTTGGCCGCGGTATTCGGGCCCGGCGTGCCGCTGGACGAAGGCCTGCGCGGCTTCTTGCCCTCGCTCTATCTCAACCTGGCCGACAGTCATCGCCGGGTCGGCGAATTCGAAGTGGCCAGGATGCAGCTGGCGATCGCCCGCGGGCATCTCGACGTCCTCGCCTCCGACGCCTACGGCGCGCTGATCCGCACTCGGCTGAAGGGCATCGAGGCCGCGCTGGCGGCCGGTTCCGTCGAACGCCTCTCGGTGGCCTGACCTGCCTGTACATCGCCACACTTCGAATGTATGTTCGAGGCGAGGAGGTGAGTTGTGGGCTGGGGCAACGGTCCGCCCCGCTGGGCGGAGATGGAGCGGGTGCTGTCCGGGCGGCCCGGGCGGACGAACCCCGACGCGATGTATCCGGGCGACGGCGGCGACAGCCCGGCGTGGTCGCGTAAGCGCGGCGAATACCACGCCGAGCCGGTGCGGCGCGCAGAAGAGCCGCCGGTGCCATACGCGGAGCTGCACGCGCATTCGGCCTACAGCTTCCTGGACGGCGCCAGCCCGCCGGAGGAACTGGTCGAGGAGGCGGTGCGGCTCGGCCTGACGGCGATCGCGCTCACCGACCACGACGGCTTCTACGGCACCGTCCGCTTCGCCGAGGCGGCCAAGGAATGGGGGATGCCCACCGTCTTCGGAGCCGAACTGTCCCTCGGCGCGGCACCCGAACCGCACGTCCCCGGCGCCGCGCGCGGGCACGCCGTCGCCCCCGACTCGGCGCCCCGCACCGGCGCGCCGGACCCGGCAGGACCGCATCTGCTGGTGCTGGCGCGCGGTCAGGAGGGCTATCGCAGGCTCTCCCGCGAGATCGCCGCCGCGCACATGGCCGCCGGAGAGAAAGGCATTCTGCGCTACGACCTGGACACGCTCACCGCGGCGGCCGAGGGGCACTGGCAGATCCTGACCGGGTGCCGGAAGGGACACCTGCGCCAGGCGCTCGAACGCGACTTGCGCGCCGGCAGCACCCGCCTCGAACAGGCGGAATCGGCGCTGCGTGAGCTGACCGACCGCTTCGGCGCCGATCGGGTGAGCGTGGAACTCACTCAGCACGGCATCCCGGAGGACGACGAGCGCAACGCGCGCCTCATCGCCTTGGCCGATCGCGTCGGCCTGCCCGTGCTCGCCACCACCGGAGCGCATTTCGCCGCACCGAGCCGGCGTCGCCGAGCCATGGCGCTCGCGGCGATCCGGGCCAGACGGAGCCTGGACGAGATAGCGGGCTGGCTGGCCCCGGTGGGCGGCGCTCATCTGCGGTCCGGGGCGGAGATGGCGCGGTTGTTCGCCGACTGCCCGCAAGCGGTGGCGAACGCGGCGGCCCTGGCCCGCGAATGCGCCTTCGACCTGAAGCTGATCGCCCCGCACCTGCCGCCCTTCGACGTGCCCGCCGGGCACGACGAACAGTCCTGGCTGCGCGAGCTCACCATGGCAGGCGCCGCGGCGCGCTACGGGACCCCGGAGCAGAACCCGGAGGCCTACCGGCAGATCGAGCACGAACTCGCGGTGATCGACAAGCTGGAGTTCCCCGGCTACTTCCTGGTGGTGCACGACATCGTCAGCTTCTGCAAGGACAACGACATCCTGTGCCAGGGTCGCGGTTCAGCGGCCAACTCGGCGGTCTGCTACGCCATCGGCATCACCAATGTCGACCCGGTTCGCAACCAATTGCTGTTCGAGCGTTTTCTCTCCCCGGAGCGCGACGGTCCGCCCGACATCGACGTCGACATCGAATCCGACCGCCGGGAAGAGGCCATCCAGCACGTCTACCGCAAGTACGGCCGCGAATACGCCGCGCAGGTGGCCAACGTGATCACCTACCGCGGCAAGTCGGCGGTCCGGGATGCCGCACGGGCGCTGGGGTTTTCCCCCGGCCAGCAGGACGCGTGGAGCAAGCAGGTGAGCCGCTGGACGGGCGTCGGCGCCGAGACGAACACCGACATCCCCGCCGAGGTGCTGGAACTGGCCGCCGATATCGAGGGCCTGCCGAGGCATCTGGGCATCCATTCCGGCGGCATGGTGATCTGCGACCGGCCGATCGCCGACGTCTGCCCGGTGGAATGGGCGCGCATGCCCGGCCGCAGCGTCCTGCAGTGGGACAAGGACGATTGCGCAGCCATCGATCTGGTGAAGTTCGACCTGCTCGGCCTCGGCATGCTCTCCGCGCTGCACTACATGATCGACCTGGTGCGCGAGCACAAAGGGCAGACCGTCGAACTGCACGCGCTGGACCTGGCCGAGCCCGAAGTCTACGAGATGCTCTCGCGCGCGGACTCGGTCGGCGTCTTCCAGGTCGAGTCGCGCGCGCAGATGGCCACCCTGCCCCGGCTGCGCCCGCGCAGCTTCTACGACCTGGTGGTCGAGGTGGCGCTGATCCGTCCAGGCCCGATCCAGGGCGGGTCGGTGCATCCCTACATCCGCAGGCGCAACGGCGTGGAGGACGTCGTCTACGACCATCCGGCGCTGAAGAATTCGCTGGAGCGCACGCTCGGCGTGCCGCTGTTTCAGGAGCAGCTCATGCAGATGGCCGTCGACGTGGCCGGATTCACCGCCGTCGAGGCCGATCAGCTGCGCCGGGCCATGGGTTCCAAGCGGTCTCCGGAGCGCATGGAGCGTCTCAAGGCCCGGCTCTACCGGGGCATGCGCGAGCGGCACGGGATCACCGGCGAAGTCGCCGACCGGATCTACGAGAAGCTCTACGCCTTCGCGAATTTCGGCTTCCCGGAGAGTCATTCGCAGAGTTTCGCCGCGATCGTGTACTACTCGGCCTGGTTCAAACTGCATCATCCCGCCGCCTTCTGCGCGGGTCTGCTGCGCGCCCAGCCGATGGGGTTCTACTCGCCGCAGTCGCTGGTCGCCGACGCGCGCAGGCACGCGGTCGCGGTGCACGGTCCGGACGTCAATGCCAGCCGGGCCGAGCCAACGCTCGAGGCGAAGGGCACCGAGGTGCGCCTGGGTCTCGCCGCGATCCGCCAGATCGGCGACGACCTCGCCGAACGCATTGTCGCCGCCAGGGGCGAGCGGCCCTACACGTCCTTCCTCGACCTGACCGGCCGGGTGGAACTCACTGTCGCGCAGGCGGAATCGCTCGCCACGGCGGGCGCGCTCGGCAGCCTCGGCATCACCCGCCGCGAAGCGCTCTGGGCGGCGGGCGCCGCCGCGGGCGAGCGCCCGGACCGGTTGCCCGGTACCGGCGCGGCCACCACCGCACCCGCTCTGCCCGGGATGAGCGATCTCGAGCTGGCGGCCGCCGACGTGTGGGCCACCGGCGTCTCGCCGGGCAGCTATCCGACGGAGTTCCTGCGCCCGCAGCTGGACGCGCTCGGCGTCGTACCGGCCTCCGGCCTGCTCACGGTGCCCGACGGCTCCCGGGTACTGGTGGGCGGCGCGGTGACCCACCGGCAGCGTCCCGCCACCGCGGAAGGCGTCACCTTCCTCAATCTGGAAGACGAGACCGGCATGGTGAACATCGTCTGTTCGCTGGGGCTGTGGCGGCGTTACCGGCGCCTCGCCCAGGGCGCGGCCGCCCTGCTCATTCGCGGCCGGGTGCAGAATGCCGAGGGTGTGGTCAGCGTGGTCGCCGAACATCTGCAGCGCATGGATCTGCGGATGACGTCCAAATCGCGCGACTTCCGTTGAGCCGGTTGCTTTAAGGAAGTGTTAGAAGCGCTCTAGGAAACCGTTATGCGGGGCCGTCCGCGCAGCGTAAACGGCTACTGTGCCAGGCATGAGGAAGCTTGCTGTGCTGTGTGTCGGCGTGCTGGGGTTGGTTCTGCTCGCCGGGTGCGGTGACGATCGCGCGACACCCGCTCGGGACCGGTCTTCGACGGTGATGACCGGGCCCGCCGCCCCCGCGATCGTGCCGCCGGGGGCGCACGAGCTGGCGCCCCCGAAGCGGGACAACTCCGGCGGCGAACCGGTGACCACGCGCAAGGAGGTGGTCACCGGCAGCATCGAGATCACCGCCGACGCGCCGGTCGCCGCGGCGGGCACGGTCCTCGACCAGGTGCGCGCCGCGGGTGGCCGGGTCGACAGCCGCACCGAGCAGCCGGGCACCGATGACACCGAACCCACTGCCACGCTCGTCGTCCGCCTGCCCGCGGACAAGACAGACGCGTTCATCTCGGGCCTCGGCGGGGTCGGGCAGGTCACCCGGATCACCACCAACCGCGACGACGTCACCATGCAGTGGGAGGACCTGGACGCGCGGATCAAGGCCCTGCAAGCCTCGGTGGACCGGTTGCGCGCGCTCATCGCGGGCGCCACCAGCACCTCCGACCTGCTCGCCGCCGAGCAGGCGCTGTCGGGCCGCCAAGGTGAACTCGACAGCCTCACCGCGCAGAAGCGGCGCCTCGACGACCAGGTCGCCTTATCCACGCTGACCATCGAGATCACCACCGATCACAAGGGGTCCGGCGACGACCCGGACAATTTCTGGGACGGCATCGTCGCCGGCTGGAACTCCCTGGTGGACTGGCTGCAGGACGCGGTCGTGTTCAGCGGCAAGGCGATTCCGTGGCTCGGCTTCCTCGCGGTGGTGGCCGCTGTGTTGTGGGGTGCCGTACGGCTGGTGCGGCGTCGGAAGCCCGTGCCGCGCAGGGAAGAATCGGCGCCGGCTCCCGCCGAGCCCGCGAGCAGCGCCGCGGAAGGTGCGAAGACCAGCGCAGGAGGCGAGAATGCCGACGGTGGTAAGGGCGACGATCAAGCCGAACAGCCGTAAGGGCCCACTGGTGGAAACCCTCGACGACGGTAGTCTGCACCTGTACGTGCGGGCTCCCGCCGTCGAGGGGAAAGCCAACAGGGCGGCCATCGAATTGCTCGCCGAGCACTACGGAGTTCCCAGGTCCGCCGTCCGGCTGGTCGCGGGCGCGACCTCGCGCTTCAAGCGCTTCGAGATCGACCTGCCCTGACGGCGACGCCTACACGCCGCCGGGAAAGCCCAGTTGGCGCCATGCTTCGTAGACGGTGACCGCGGCCGCGTTGGAGAGGTTCATCGAACGGCGGCCGGGCAGCATCGGGATGCGCAGCCGGTCGGTGACGTGCGGGTCCGCCAGCACCTCCGCGGGCAGGCCGGTGGGTTCGGTGCCGAACAGCAGCACGTCGTTCTCCCGGTAGGCCACGTCCGTGAACCTGGTGGTGGCCTGCGTGGTGAACGCGAAAACCCGCTCCGGCCGCAACGTCTCCCACGCCGCCGCCAGATTCGCGTGCACCGTCACCGCCGCCAGATCATGGTAATCCAACCCGGCCCGGCGCAACTTCGGCTCCGACAGATCGAATCCCAACGGCTCGATCAGATGCAGATGACACCCGGTCCCCGCGACCAACCGGATCGCGTTGCCGGTATTCGGCGGAATGCACGGCTCGTGGAACATCAGATGAAACACGAGTGTTAGTCAATCAGGCGGTCGCCGGGAGCGGGTCTCGGGGAGATCGAGGCAGCGCTCCGGTCGGCCGCGCGCTACCGACGCCGAAGTCTCTCGGCCAGCCACCTGAGCGCCCCGCCGAGTGGCACACCGCTGAGGCGTCTACCCGCGTTTCGCCGCAGCAATGTGCCACTCGTTACCACGGGAGACGGGGAGGTCCTCCGGCGGACCGGGGGCGAGGAGTCTGCAAGAATTGGGGGGTGACCGATGCCGACACGCCTGTTGCCGGGCGACGCAGTCCGGGGACGGAGTTCTTGCGTTCCCATCTGCCGATGGTGGTTGTGACGCTGGTCATCCTGGTGGCGGTGGTGTTCGTCGCGTCCGATCGGTGGCGGCGGGGGGCGTTCTTCTTCGGTGGGGCGACGTTGCTGGCGGCGGCGTTCCGGCTGTGCCTGCCGACGGCTCGGGTGGGGTTGCTCGCGGTGCGCAGCAAGCCGTTCGACGTCGGCGCGCTGACCCTGCTCGGCTCGAGCATCTTGTTCCTCGCGGCCACGATCAACACACTCGGCGTCGGCTGAGGGCTGGGCGACCCGGCGTCGGCCGGGCCGCCCTCGCGTCAGCGGGCAGCGGGGTATCGCTCGGCGAAAACCGTTTGCTCGCGCGGACGGCGTCCGGGATGGGGCGGGGCGATGTCGCTGTAGCCGATGGTGACCAGCACCGCGATGGCGAGATCTTCGCGGTCGCCGATGCCGATGGCTTTTTTCACCAGCTCGGGATCCCAGCCGTTCATCGGCGCCGAGGCCAGGCCGAGTCCGGTGGCGGCGAGCATCGCGTAGGTGGCGGCGATCATGGCGTTCTTGACGGCGTTCTCCCGCAGCAGCCCGTGCCGCTCCAGCGTCAGGTACTCGGCGCGTGCGTCGAACAAGGCGGTGAACTCGGCGTTCCACGCGCCGTTGCGGCCGGCCAGTTCGGCGATATCGGCGTTGGCCGCTCGCCAAGCGGCGGCATCGGCGACGAAGACCAGCACCACCGGCGCTTCCTGCGGCTGCGGCTGGCCGAACGCCGCCTCGGACAGCGCGGCGCGGCCGGATTCACTCGTCACCACCACGATCGATCGGTCCTGCATATTCCACGCGCTCGGCGCTTGCATCGCCAGTTCGAGCAACTCCTCGATCAGCTCGGGCGCCACCGGGTCGGAGGAATAGTGCCGCACCGTGCGACGTCCACGGATCGCGTCGGCCACCGAAAGTGTCTGTATTTCCATATTTCTAACTATCGGAGAGTCACACTCCAATGGGAAGTAGGCACTAATTTGTGCGCTACACTCCGATGGGTGTCCACCTACGTCGAAAGTTCCGGCCTGCCCGCCGACGTGTACTCCGCGAAGTGCCCGACACGGGAGATTCTCGACCACATCGCTGGCAAGTGGACGGTGCTCATCATCGACGCGCTCGCCGACGGCACCCTGCGCTACACCGATCTGCGCCACCGCATCGACGGCATCTCCCAGAAGATGCTGACGCAGACGTTGCGGCAACTCGAGAACGATGGATTCGTCAGCCGCACAGTGCATCCCACTATCCCGCCACGGGTGGACTACACCCTCACCGAACTCGGCCACAGCCTGCGCACGCCGATCGCCGCACTGCGGGAGTGGATCGAAACCAATATCAACCGAATCGAAGCCGCGCGGCGAGGCACGGCGCTCTGATCGTCACCAGACACTGTTCAGCACTGACAGGCGGCCGAACCGTTCAGTGTTCGGGCCGCACCACGGCCCGGGCGAGCCGCATGGTCTCGGTCAGCAGTTTCGATACCGCCGCCGCCTCGGTGAGGAATCCGTCGTGCCCGTCGCGTGAATGCACCACGTCCAGTCCGTCGCAGCCGGGCAGCAGATCGGCGAGTTCCTGTTGGGTCCGCAGCGGGTACAGCCGGTCGGAGTCGACGCCGCCGACCACGCACGGCACCGGCGTCGCCGCGAGCGCCGCCTCGATGCCGCCCCGGCCGCGCCCGACGTCGTGGCGGTTCATCGCCTCGGTCAGCAGCACGTAGGTGGCGGGATCGAAGCGCTTACAGAGCTTTTCGGCCTGATGGTCCAGGTAGCTCTGCACGGCGTAGCGGCCGCCGTTCCATGGGTCCTCGTCGTCCTGGGGCTTGTTCTCGAACCGGTGATCCAGCTCGAATTCGGTGCGGTAGGTCAGGTGCGCGATCCGGCGGGCCAGGGCCATGCCCGTGGTCGGGGCGCGGCCGGTGCCGTGATAGTCGCCGCCCTGCCAGTCCGGATCGGCCTTGATCGCCGCGATCTGAGTGGTCTGGGTGCCGATCTGGTCGGCGGTGGCGCGGGCGCCGACCGCCAGCACGAGCGCCGCGGCGACGCGTTCCGGCTCGCCCACCATCCACTCGAGCACCCGCATGCCGCCCATCGACCCGCCGACGACGGCGGCCAGCCGCTCGATGCCGAGCAGGTCGAGCAGAACGGCCTCGGCGGTCACCTGATCGCGGATGGAGATCTCCGGAAACCTTGCGCCCCAAGGTTTTCCGTCCGGGGCGGGACTGGAGGGCCCGGTGCTGCCCATGCAGCCGCCGAGCACGTTCGTCGCGATCACGCACCATTCGTCGGTGTCCAGCGGCGCGCCGGGCCCGACCATGCCGTCCCACCAGCCGGGCATCGGGTGCACGTCATCGGGCTTGCCGACGACGTGCGAGTCGCCGGTCAGCGCGTGTTCGACCAGCACGACGTTGTCCAGTCCGGGCGAGAGCTCACCCCAGCGCTGTACCGCCAAGTGGACGTCCGGGATCACCGCGCCGTTCTCCAGCCGCACATCGCCGATGGCGATGGTGCCGAGCCGCCCATCCGGGGGCGGCAGGGCGGCGCCGGAGGTCCGGGTGCTCTCTTCGGTACCCACGGTCACGTCGCTGCCGTCGCGAAACCGGCGCGCGCATCCGGAATGCCCACAGTGCGGAAAGACCACTGCGCGGGGTCCTGCTCGGCCCCGGGCGCGGTGAATTCACTCATGGTTTGCTCCCAAGAAGGTGTTCGCCGGTACAGCAGGGGTTAGCGGTGTGTGGGTGACGAACAACAACACATGTCGGCGACCTCCTGTTACGCGCTTGCTCCCGGCTCTCGGGAGCCAGGTCATCACCCGGAGCACCCCACCGCGGCTGGAGGGTTGCCGACCAGCGAGCCGGGGCTTGGCGCTGGTACTCATGACCTGCCCGGCATCATAACCGGCGGTCGGTCAGCGCCCGAAATCCTCCATCGAACTCACTGGTCCGCGGCGTTCGGCACCCCGCAGCAGGCGCGGACGAACTCGTCGTAGGTCTCGGTGAACGCGGCGCGTCCCGCCCTGGCCGCGGTCGCCAAGTCGTCGTCGAGGAATATTTCGCCGGAGCACTCCATGCCGATGTGGCCGATCAGTTGCCACGTACCGACGATGAGCCGCACCGGGCGCGCGTCCGGTGTGGTGCCGAGGCGCTCGGCGACCACCGCCGCGATCGCGGTGTTCTTCGCGTCGGCGCTTTCCATGCTGCGCGCGCTGACCGAAGGACTGCTGCGCAGGATCCGCTGAATCTTCTGGTACTGCCGGAACGACAGTGGATCCGCCTCACCCGCCTCGGTGGCTCGATCGACCACGTGCAGGAAGGCCGCGCGCAGCGCGCCGAGCTCGTCGCCCGTGCGGGGCAGTTCGCGCAGCGTTTCGGCGATGGTGCGGCCGAAATCCTGGACCGGGGCCAGGATGATGTCCTCTTTGCTGTCGAAATAGCGGTTGATCGTGCGCGGCGAGACGTCCGCCGCGTTGGCGATCTGCTCGATCGTGGTCGCGTCGAAGCCCTGTGTGTCGCACAGGTCGAGGGCTGCGGCGATGATCCGCAGCCTGGTCTGTTCCTTCTTGCGTTCGCGCAGGCCTTGGGTCGCCGGGCCGCCGTCGGCGCGGCCGGCCGCTGCGCTCGCGCCCATCGGCGCCGATGACTCGAGCATGTGCCCATGCTAACGCAACCTGCTGTTTTCCTGTCCTTAACGGTCAAATGTCGTAGTACGACATTTTTCACTTGACGACAAATGTCGCTCAATGACAGGATGGCTCGGACGACGAAGACGAGGAGATGACCGTGACGGAAACGGAAACGGCGGTGCACGCGCCGCGGAAAGCGGGCAGTTCGGCGCGCTGGCTCGCGCTGGCAGTGATCGCATTGGCCCAGCTCATGGTGGTGCTGGACGCCACCATCGTGACCATCTCGCTGCCGTTCGCGCAGCGGGATCTCGACATCAGCGACGGCAACCGGCAATGGATGCTCACCGCCTACACGCTGATCTTCGGCGGCTTGCTGCTACTGGGCGGCAGGTTGGCCGACTACCTCGGCCGCCGCCGGATCTTCATCGTCGGCCTGATCGGTTTCGCGGGCGCCTCGGCGCTGGCCGGTCTCGCGCAGACCGGCGCGGAACTGTTCGCCGGGCGCGCGCTGCAAGGCGCGTTCGCCGCGCTGCTGGCCCCGGCCGCGCTCTCGCTGCTGTCGGTGACCTTCACCGAGCCCGGCGAGCGGGCCACCGCGTTCGGCGTGTTCGCGGGCATCTCCGCGGGTGGCGCGGCGCTCGGCCTGATCGCGGGCGGCGCGCTCACCGAGTACGCGTCGTGGCGCTGGTGCCTGCTGGTCAACACGCCGATCGCGCTGATCGCCCTGTTCGGGGCGCTGGCCTGGGTGGCCAAGGACGTGCCCGCGCCGCGCAGCGGGGGATACGACGTCCCCGGTGCCGTCACCGTGACGCTCGGCCTGATCGCCATCGTGTACGGCTTCAGCCGCGCCGCCGACGACGGCTGGCTGGCAGGCAGCACCCTGGCGCTGCTCGTCGCCGGGCTGGTCCTGCTCGTCGCCTTCGTCGCGATCGAACGGCGCTCGTCGAACCCGCTGCTGCCGCTGCACATCCCCGGTGAGATCAACCGGGGCGGCGCGTTCCTCGCCGCGCTGCTCATCCCGATCGCGATGTTCGCGATGTTCCTGTTCCTGAGCTACTACTTCCAGATCACGCTGGGCTACTCCGCGTTGAAGGCGGGCTTCGCGTTCCTTCCGTTCCCGGCGGGTATCGCGATCTCGGCGGGCGTCACCAGTGCCCTGCTGCCGAAGCTCGGCCCGCGTCCGCTGATGCTGGCCGGCGCCGTGCTGGGGGTCATCGGCCTGCTGCTGCTGGCCCAGCTCGGCTACGGCGACAGCTTCCTGGCCGGAGTGCTGCCCGCTCAGGTGCTCATCGCCCTCGGTATGGGTCCGCTGTTCGTCGGGATGCAGACGGTCGCGCTGCATCAGGTGGAGGAAGAGGACTCCGGCGTCGCCTCCGCGCTGTTGAACGCGGCGCAGCAGGTCGGCGGTGCGGTCGGGACGGCGCTGCTGACCACGATCTCGGTGCAGGTCGCCAAGTCCTTCGCGCAGGACAACCCGGGCATCGACAATCTGGCGGCGCGGGCGGCGATCCACAGCTACGACGTCGCCTTCTATGCGGGCGCCGGGTTCTTCCTCGCCGCCATCCCGATCATCGCCCTGATGATCCGGGACCGGCCGGAGAATCTCATCGAGGGTTCCGAGGAAGGAACCCGTATCCCGGTCGCGGTCTGAGCCATCGCCCGAGAGGTCCGCGCAACGTCACGGCGTTGCGCGGACCTCATCGTGTGCCGGACGGTTGCCGGGCACGGAAGGAAGGCGGATCATGGCGGCGACAGCGGTTGCGCGGACGCCCCGAGAGTCGTCGTTGGCCTACCAATCGGTAACAAAGGTCGCGCAGCTCACTCCGGGGGCTGCCCGTGCGGTGAGGACTCGGGCAGCAGTACGCTTGTCTTGTTTGCACCACACGTCTCGCCGACAACGCGGGACATATACGTTGTCTGTTGGAACAGCTGGGGTCCGCTCACAAGCGTGTTCGCCTGGCCGTGCAATGAGGGCACCATCCTAGGAGGACACGAAGATCCATGTCCAAGATCAAGGTTGAAGGCACCGTCGTAGAACTCGACGGCGACGAGATGACCCGGATCATCTGGCAGTTCATCAAGGACAAGCTGATCCACCCCTACCTCGATGTGAACCTGGAGTATTACGACCTGGGCATCGAGTACCGCGACAAGACAGACGACCAGGTCACCGTCGACGCCGCCGAGGCCATCAAGCGGCACGGTGTCGGTGTGAAGTGCGCCACCATCACCCCGGACGAGGCGCGGGTCAAGGAATTCGGCCTCAAGAAGATGTGGCGTTCGCCCAACGGCACCATTCGCAACATTCTGGGCGGCACCATCTTCCGTGCCCCGATCATCATCTCGAACGTTCCGCGCCTCGTTCCCGGCTGGACCAAGCCGATCATCATCGGCCGCCACGCGTTCGGCGACCAGTACCGCGCCACCGACTTCAAGGTGTTCCAGGGCGGCACCGTCACCTTGACCTTCACCCCGGACGACGGCAGCGAGCCGATCGTGCACGAGGTCGTGAAGATGCCCGAGGACGGCGGCGTCGTCATGGGCATGTACAACTTCCGCAAGTCCATCGAAGATTTCGCGCGGGCGTCGTTCAACTACGGCCTGCAGCAGAACTACCCGGTGTACATGTCGACGAAGAACACCATCCTCAAGGCCTACGACGGCATGTTCAAGGACACCTTCCAGGACATCTTCGACGCCGAGTTCAAAAGCCAGTTCGACGCCGCGGGCCTGACCTACGAGCACCGTCTCATCGACGACATGGTCGCCTCCTCCATGAAGTGGGAGGGCGGCTACGTCTGGGCGTGCAAGAACTACGACGGCGACGTGCAGTCCGACACCGTGGCCCAGGGCTTCGGTTCGCTCGGCCTGATGACGTCGGTGCTGCTCACCCCGGACGGGCAGACCTGTGAGGCCGAGGCCGCGCACGGCACCGTCACCCGGCACTACCGTCAGCACCAGCAGGGCAAGCCCACCTCGACCAACCCGATCGCGTCCATCTTCGCCTGGACCCGCGGGCTCGAGCACCGCGGCAAGCTGGACAACACCCCCGAGGTGATCGGCTTCGCGCAGACCCTGGAGGACGTCGTCATCAAGACCGTCGAGGGCGGCCAGATGACCAAGGACCTCGCGCTGCTCGTCGGCGGTGACCAGGGCTACCTGAGTACCGAGGAGTTCCTCGGCGCGCTGGACGCCAACCTGGCGCGCGCACTGCGCTGACCACGGGGCCGAGCCGTGTCGCTCGGCCGACTCCGGCGCTGGGCACTCCGCTCGCCCAGCGCCGGGCCGAAGATCGGGCACCCGCCCCACCGCTCGGTGGAACGGGTGCCCGGACTGTTTCGTAGGGGCGTCGGCGGGTGACCGGCTCGCCGAGTATTCGTCCGTATCGCGCCGATCCAGGCTCGACCCGTGGCGTTCATGGTCCGCGCGGTGGGCGAACTCACGTTCGCCCGGGAAGCGAATGCGGGCCGGGGCCGGTTACATGAACACGTGACCAGCCCCGTGATCGCCAGTACCGCCGCTCCGCCCGGACGCACCGATTGGCACGTACCGGCCATGCTGGCGCTGGCCCTCGGCGGATTCGGAATCGGAACGACCGAATTCGTCACCATGGGTTTGCTGCCCGATATCGCGTCCGCCGTGCACGTCTCCGAGCCGACGGCGGGGCACGCGGTGTCGGCTTACGCGCTCGGTGTGGTGATCGGCGCGCCCCTGATCGCGGCGCTGTGCGCGCGGGTGCCGCGCAAGCGGCTGCTTGTCGCGCTCATGGTGGCGTTCACGGTGGGAAACGCGGCGACCGTGCTGGCGCCCACGTTCGGGACGCTGGTCCTGGCGCGATTCGTCTCCGGATTGCCGCATGGTGCCTACTTCGGTGTCGCCTCGCTGGCCGCCGCCACTCTCGCCCCGGTCGGACAGCGGGCCAAGGCGGTTGCTGGAGTTATGCTGGGGTTGAGCGCCGCCAATGTCGTCGGCGTTCCCGCAGCTACCTGGCTCGGCCAGCATCTCGGCTGGCGCGACGCGTTCGTGGTGGTCGCGCTGATCGGGGCGAGCACCGTGGCCGCGCTGCTGCGCTTCGTTCCGGAACTCACCGGCGTCACGGTGACCAATCCGATGACCGAACTCGGCGCGCTGCGCCGTCCGCAGGTGCTGTTGACGCTGCTGGTGGGCGCCGTCGGATTCGGCGGCATGTTCGCGGTCTACACCTACATCGCGACCACGCTCACCGATGTCGCCGGTCTGCGCGCCGGGGCGGTCCCGGTGGTGTTGGCGCTGTTCGGCGTGGGCATGGTGATCGGGAACATCGCGGGCGGCGTGCTCGCCGATCGCGGCGTGGACCGTGCCATCTCGGTGTCGATGGTCGCGATGACCGTCATCCTCGGCGGCTTCGTCGCCGCCGCGCACAACCCGTACACCGCCGCCTTCGGCGCGCTGCTGGTCGGCGCGTCCGGCGCCGCGCTGGCGCCCGGACTGCAAACCCGCTTGATGGACGTGGCGGCCGACGCCCAGACCCTCGCCGCCGCCCTCAACCACGCCGCTCTGAACATCGCCAACGCCGCGGGCGCCTGGCTCGGCGGTCTGGTCATCGCCGCGGGCCTGGGTTACACGGCCCCCGCCGTGGTCGGCGCAACCTTGGCCGCGATCGGCGTCTTGTTGTTCGCGGCGACCGTCTGGACCGCGCGCGAATCGAGCCCGGCCGAGCGCACGGAGTGAGCGACGGGGTAGCGCCTCGGCTGCCTGCGGCCCTCAGCGCGTGACTATCGGCCGTGCCCGTCGGAATCCGGGCTCGCCGGGCCGGGGGAGGACTGGTCGGAGCGGGCGACCAGAGCGCGGCCGGCGATCTCGTGCAGGTGTACCGAGGCGCGCCGCCACCTGCGCCGGGCGCGCTCGTCGTCGGGATCGATGAAATTCGAGATCAGGATGCCGCGCAGCGCGTCCATGGCTGTGTAGATGAAGTCGCGCGCCTCCTTGCGGCGTACATCGTCCGGGACGAATCGGGCGACCGCCAGCAAGACGGCGTTGTTGACGAACGGCTCGACCTTCTCCATCGCCGCGGCGAGCACCGGGTCGGTCCGTCCCGCCACCCATAGTTCGACGGTCGCGATGAACAGCGGGCCTTGATGCAGGTCCCACAGGAACTCCAGTGCCGCCGTCACCGGATCGTCGCCGGTTTCGACCCGCGACATCTCGCGCATGGCGGTTTCGGCGCGCAGCTGCGCGAGATGGCTGATCGCGGCCACCACCAGATCGGTCTTCGAGCCGAAGTGATGCACCTGCGCCCCACGGGTCACCCCGGCGCGTTCGGCTACCCGCGGCGTGGTGGTGCCGGAGTATCCGTACTCGACCAGGCAGTCCACCGTCGCGTCCAGTAGGCGGGTGCGCATCTCGGTGCTGCGTTGCTCCTGCGTTCGGCGCTGCTTGCCGACTGCGCTCCTGGTCATCGCTCGATCGTACACTTACATACACTTCTGTATGTTCTGTGCGGCCAAGGGGATCTCAGGGGGCTCGGGAATCGTTCTGGACGGCCCTGGGTGTGGGTTTCGTGAATCCAACAGGCACCGCTTCGGTCTTCGGTAACCGTCTCCCTGAAATGCCTCCCTATGCGCAGGGGCCTCGCTTCTCGGGAGCGGCGGCCGAAGAACATGCATGTCTCACTGTATGTACCAGGCAAGACGCAATCTGCTGGTCGACCTACTCGTAGACCGGGTGAACTGAGGGCCTCTTGTCCTATTTACATACAACCTTGTATGTTTGTTTTACTCGTTCGGCCGCCGCGCGGCGTACGCAAGATGTGAGGAGTTCGATGGCGAACAAGGTCTACGTCGTCGGTGTCGGCATGACGAAGTTCGAGAAGCCGGGCCGCCGCACGGTCGAGGAAGCCGACGGCACCACCCGTGCCTGGGACTACCCGGACATGGCCAGGGAATCGGGCAGCAAGGCGCTCGCGGACGCGGGCATCGCCTACGACCTGGTGGAGCAGGCCTACGTCGGCTATGTCTACGGCGAATCCACCTCGGGCCAGCGCGCCGTCTACGAACTCGGCATGACCGGCATCCCGGTGATCAATGTGAACAACAACTGCTCCACCGGCTCGACGGCGCTGTACCTGGCTGCGCAGGCGATCCGGGGCGGTCTGGCGGACTGCACGCTGGCGCTGGGCTTCGAAAAGATGCAGCCCGGCTCGCTCGGGTCCACGTGGGACGACCGCGAGCAGCCCATGGCCAAGCACGTCATGGCGCTGGCCGAGATCTCCGAGGTGCTTTTCCCGGTGGCGCCGTGGATGTTCGGCGCGGCGGGGCGCGAGCACATGAAGCAGTACGGCACCACCGCCGAGCACTTTGCCAAGATCGGCTACAAGAACCACAAGCACTCGGTGAACAACCCGTACTCGCAGTTCCAGGACGAGTACACGCTCGAAGACATCCTCGCCTCGCGAATGATCTACGACCCGCTCACCAAACTGCAGTGCTCGCCGACCTCCGACGGGTCCGGTGCGGTGATCCTGGCGAGCGAGGCCTTCGTCGACGCCCACGATCTCGCCGGGCAGGCAGTGGAGATCGTCGGCCAGGCGATGACCACCGACTTCGCCTCGACCTTCGACGAGACCGCCAAGAACCTGATCGGCTACGACATGAATGTCCAGGCCGCGCGGAAGGTGTACCAGCAGTCGGGGCTCGGCCCGGAGGACTTCCAGGTCATCGAGCTGCACGACTGCTTCTCGGCCAACGAACTGCTGCTCTACGAAGCGCTCGGACTGTGCGGCGAGGGCGAGGCCGGTCAGCTGGTCGACGACGGTCGGACCACCTACGGCGGCAAATGGGTGGTCAACCCCTCCGGCGGCCCGATCTCGAAGGGGCACCCGCTCGGCGCGACGGGTCTCGCCCAGTGCTCGGAGCTGACCTGGCAGCTGCGCGGCGCCGCGGACAAGCGGCAGGTGCAAGGCGTCACCGCCGCCCTGCAACACAACATCGGCCTCGGCGGCGCGGCTGTCGTCACCGCCTACCAGCGCGCCGATCGCTGAACGCGGCCCGGCCGCGGACGAACTCGACGAGGAATCGACACATGGGACACATCGAAGCCACCAAAGACGTCAACGCTGCCCCGGAGGCGCTGTGGGCGGTCGTCGCAGACCCGCAGACCTGGGACAAGTGGTTCACCATCCACGAACGCTTCATGGAGGAGCCGCCCGCCGTGCTGAGCGAGGGCGCCAAGCTGGTCGCCAAGATCGTGATGCTCGGCATGGCGAACAAGCTGGAATGGACCATCATCTCGGTGGACGCGCCGCACAAACTGACCCTCGGCGGCGCAGGCATGGCGGGCGTGAAGACCGAGTTCACCTTCGACATCCGGCCCAACGGGGAGGGAAGCACCATTGTGGTGTCCGGCGACTTCGAGGGCGCGCTGATCAAGGGCGCGCTCGGCAAAGCGGTGGAGAAGGACGGCATCAAGCAGCTGGACCGATCCCTCGAACAACTCGACGCCCTGGCTACGGCATGAGCGGTCAGGCCAGGAGGCGGCAGCGAAGCGTGACCACGCAGGGCCCCGCTCAGGCCGAGAGCGGACAGAGCATGAGCGGTCAGGCCAGGAGGCGGCAGCGAAGCGTGATCACGCAGGGCCCCGCTCAGGCCGAGAGCGGACAGAGCATGAGCGGTCAGGCCAGGAGGCGGCAGCGAAGCGTGACCACGCAGGGCCCCGCTCAGGCCGGTAAGGACCCGGCATGAGTCCGGAGACGACCGCCCGGGTCGTCGAGTTCGACGACAGCGGCTTGGGGAGCTGGTCCGACGAGGAACGATTCGAGGTCACCGCCGAGCGCGTCGCGGAATACGCGGCCGCGACCAACGATCCGATCCCCGCGCATCTGGCCGGCACGGTGGCCGGGCCGGTCTTCGCCATCGTCCCGGTCTTCGAGGCCATGATGATGCCCGTCATCGATGTCGCGCCGATGGACATCTTCGGCCGGGTGGTACACGGGGAGCAGGACTTCCACTTCCACCGCGCGATCCGGCCCGGCGACCGGCTGGTGTCGCGGGCCAAGGCGATCGGCTACACCAGCCGTCCCAACGGGACGACGATCACCATCCGCATCGAATGCCGCACCGAGGCGGGCGAACCGGTCAACGACCAGTACCTGACCGCCTTCTTCCGCAACATCGACGCGGGCGGCACAGTCGGCGAGGCCGCTCCGGCGCACAAATTCGACGAGCGGCTGCGCGAGCGGGATCCGCTCGCCGTGGTCGCGCAGCACGTCGACCTCGACCAGACCTTCCGCTACGCACCGGCGTCCGGCGATCCGGTACCGCTGCACCTGGACGAGCAGGTCGCCGAGGACGCCGGTCTGCCCGGCATCATCGCGCACGGGTTGTGCACCATGGCGTTCGCGTCCTGGGCGGTGCTCACCGAAGTCGCGGCGTCGGATGTGCACCGGCTCAGGCGATTCGCGGTGCGCTTCGCCAAACTCGTCTTCCCCGGTGACGATCTGGAGACCCGCATCTGGAAGGCGGACTCCGCCGACGGCGTCACTCGATACGCCTTCGAGACCGTGCGCGGCGGCGATGTCGTACTCAGCGACGGACTGGCCGAGATCGCCGACTGACCATCGCGCGGCGGCAAGGACACCGGCCGCGTTCGTTTCATCGCCGAATCGGCGCGAATTCAGGAGACAACATATGGGCGCACTGGCCGGACGGGTCGCCGTCATCACCGGCGCGGGTCGCGGCATCGGCCGCGAGCACGCGCTGCTGTTCGCGCAGGAAGGGGCCGCGGTGGTCGTCAACGACCTGGGCGGCAGCAACGCGGGCGAGGGGACCGACACCGGGCCCGCCCAGGAAGTGGTGCGCGAGATCGTCGCCACGGGCGGCAAGGCGGTGGCCAACACCGACGACGTCGCCACCTGGGACGGCGCGCAGAAGCTGGTCGACCAAGCGGTCGCCGAATTCGGCGGGCTCGACGTCGTGGTCAACAACGCGGGCATTCTGCGCGACGCCTTCCTCGCGGGCATGTCCGAGGCGCAATGGGACGCGGTGATCGCCGTGCACCTCAAAGGCCACGCCGCGGTGCTGCACCATGCCGCCGCGTACTGGAAGCAGCAGTCGAAGGCGGGCAACCAGCCCAAGGCCGCGGTGATCAACACCGCCTCGGCGTCGGGCACCACGCTGCCCAACGCGGGGCAGGCCAATTACGGCGCGGCCAAGGCCGGGATCGCCGCGTTGACCCTGGTGGCCGCCGAAGAGCTGGCGCGCTACGGCGTGCGGGTCAACGCGATCGCGCCGATCGCGCGCACCCGGCTCACCCTGGCCACTCCCGGTATGGGGGAGATGCTGGCGGCGGAGGCGGAATCGTCCGAGGGTGGTTTCGACGCGTTCGCCCCGGCGAATATCGCACCGCTGGTCGCCTACCTGGCCGCCGAGATGTGCCCCATCACCGGGAAGGTGTTCGCGGTGCAGGGCGGCGCGATCTCCGAGCTGGCCGGTTGGCACGATGTGAAGACCATCGAGACCGAGGGTCCCTGGCTGATCGACGACATCGCCGCCCGGCTGCCCTGATCTCGGGGAATGTGAGGAGAACGACGATGTTCGAATGGTCCGAGACCGATGTGCTGATCCGCGATGCCGTCCGCGGGTTCATCGACAAGGAGATCCGTCCCAACCTGGACGCGCTCGACAGCGGCGAACTGCCGCCCTATCCCGTCATCCGGAAATTGTTCCGCGAGTTCGGTATCGACGCGCTGGGTGGTGAGGCCGTGCAGAAGATGCTGGCCAAGCAGGAGGCGCGGGAGGCCGCCGCGGCGGCGGGGGAGCCGAAGCAGGAGAGGCCGGAGAAGAAGGCCTCCGGCGCGAGCCCGTTCGCCGGACAGGAATCGCTGATGGCGGTGCTCATCGGCGAGTTGTCCGGGGTGTGCATGGGCCTGGTCTCGGCGATGGGCGTGAGCATCGGCCTCGGCGCCACCACGATCATGTCGCGGGGCACCCTGGCGCAGAAGCGCCGCTGGCTGGAGGACATCGTCACCATGCGCAAGGTGGCGTCCTGGGCGATCACCGAACCGGACTCCGGTTCCGACGCGTTCGGCGGCATGAAGACCTACGTCAAGCGCGACGGAGAGGATTATCTGCTCAACGGCCAGAAGACCTTCATCACCAACGGCCCGTACGCCGACGTGATGATCGTCTACGCGAAGCTCGACGACGGTGCGGGCGGTGACAAGCGCGACCGCAAGGTGCTCGCCTTCGTGCTGGACAAAGGCATGCCCGGTCTCACCCAGGGCAAGCCGTTCAAGAAGATGGGCCTGCATTCCTCGCCGACCGGTGAGCTGTTCTTCGACAACGTGCGCGTCGGCCGGGACCGGCTGCTCGGCGAGACCGAGGAGCACAAGGGCGGCGACGGCAGGGAGAGCGCGCGGTCGAGCTTCACCGCCGAGCGCGTCGGCGTGGCCTTCATGGCGCTGGGCATCATCAACGAGTGTCATCGGCTGTGCGTGGAGTACGCCAAGAGCCGCAAGCTCTGGGGCCAGGAGATCGGGCGGTTCCAGCTGGTCCAGTTGAAGCTGGCGAAGATGGAGATCGCGCGGATCAACGTGCAGAACATGGTGTTCAACACGCTCGAGCGCGGCCGGGCGGGCAAACCCCCGACGCTGGCCGAGGCCTCCGCGATGAAGCTGTACGCCTCCGAGGCCGCTACCGAGGTGGCCATGGAAGCGGTCCAGCTCTTCGGCGGCAACGGCTACATGACCGAGTACCGCGTCGAGCAACTCGCCCGGGACGCCAAGTCGCTGATGATCTATGCGGGCAGCAACGAGATCCAGGTGACCCACATCGCGAAAGGACTACTGGCGACCTAGATTCCGCGTCGCCCCGGCTTCTACCGGACCCGAAGCGATCACCTGGCAGGCGCCTCGGCCTTCAGCGGCCTGCCGACGTCGGTCCTGGACCGTCCATGCCGGCCTAGCGTGCCCGTGCCCGTGCCCGTGCCCGTGCCCGTGCCCGCGGTCGAGTTCGAGGCGGCATCCGGTCGACCGCGTGCACTCGGTCGCGAATTCACACACCAACGCGCCCAGCTCGACCTCGACGACGAGTTTCGAGCGAAGCGAGACCGAGCATGCGCCGTTCGCGGCCCGGCTCGCGAACACCCAGCGCCGCAGGCGCTGGAAAAACTACACAGCCCGCAACCGTGTGCGGCTGGCGTACACATGCTCGGCGATGAGGGTGGCGATGCGGTCGGGCGCTTCCAGCATGGGTACGTGGCCGACGCCGTTGACCAGGATGCGGTCGGCGGATTCGGGCAGTTCCTTCAGGTAGCGGCGGGCATAGACGCGGTTGGGGATGACCCGGTCGTATTCCGAGAGCAGCAGCCGCACCGGCGTGCGCAGGGTGGACAGGTCCTCCTGGGCCGGCGCTCGCATCGCGCCGAGGATCATCGGCACCATCACCGGGCAGTGCAGTGCGGCGGCGAGGGCGGCGGCCGCGTCGCGCCGGGGCACTGCGGAGGCGTGCTTGCTCAGCGCGAGCAGCGCGATCCGCTGGGCGAGCGGGTTGCCGATCGCGAATCCGCCCAGGCGCTTGCCGATTTCCACGATCGGCACCAGGGAGAGGAACTTCAGGTTGACCCGCCACTGGGTCAGCGAGGGCGCGTGCCAGCCGCCCGCGGGCGCGATGAGCGTCAATGTGCGGGCACGGCCGCGGCGGGCGAGTTCGACGCCGACCAGGCCGCCGAGTGAGTTGCCCGCGATATGGCAGGTGCGCCAGCCCAATTCGTCGAGCTGCGCGCAGATCCGGTCGGCCAGCGTCGAGACGTTCACCGCCGGGCCCTCGGCGGGCGCGCCGCCCCAGTGGCCCGCGAACGCGGGCGCGAATACCTCGCAGTGCGTCGACAGCCGCGCCGCGGTCTGCTCCCAGCAGTGCGGCGACATCATGAATCCGTGCAGCAACAGCAGGGGATCGCCGGAACCCACGTGCAATGCCTTGATCGGCTGGGGCTGTTTCGCCCGGGTGGAGCCGCGCGCGGTGGCGGAGGAGGACTGGGAGGTGTAGGACGACATCGTCATCACCCCTTCCTGGACGGCAGTGTCCGGGGGAATTCATCTGACCAGCATTGTACGGTCGTGAGGTGCCGTATATCTCGACAGTGAACGTGAACGGTGTCCGCGCGGCCGCGGGCAAGGGGCTGCTGGCCTGGCTCGCGGCCACCGAGGCCGATGTCGTGTGCGTGCAGGAGACCCGCGCCACCGACGAGCAGGTCAGGGCCGCGCTGGCGCCCGCGCTCGACGCGGGATGGCAGCTGTCACACGCCGAGCCGGAGTCCAAGGGGCGCGCCGGTGTCGGCATCCTGTCCCGGCGGGCGCCGAGCGCGGTGCGAGTCGGCTTCGGCAGCGGTGAGTTCGCGGCCGCCGGACGCTATCTCGAGGCCGACTTCGACGATGTTACCGTGGCGAGCGTCTACGTGCACTCCGGTGACGCGGGCACGGTGCGCCAAGACGAGAAGTATCGCTTCATGGCCGAACTCGGCGCGTACCTCGCGGCGCGGACCGGGGATTTCGTGGTCGCCGGGGACTGGAACATCGCGCACACCGAGCGTGATCTGAAGAACTGGAAAGGCAACCTGAAGTCGGCCGGGTTCCTGCCGCAGGAGCGGGCGTGGATCGATGAGCTGCTCGCCGCCGGATACGTCGACGTGGTACGCAGGCTGCATCCCGAGGTCGACGGTCCGTACAGCTGGTGGTCCTACCGGGGCCGCGCCTTCGACAACGACAGCGGCTGGCGCATCGACTATCACCTGGCCCGAGGCGATCTGGCCGCCCGCGCCAAAGCCGCGGTGGTGGAGCGGGCCGCCGCCTATGACCAGCGCTGGTCCGATCACGCGCCCGTCACGGTGCAGTACCGATGAACCGGGCGCGATTGGTCAAGCGCGGTCTCGGCCTCCTGGGCGCGGTCGCTCTGGTGCTGCTCGCCGCGGTGCTCGCGCTGTACGACGGCGGCGACACCACCACGGCCGCGCCGACGAGTCGCGCGACGACCGTCGTGGTCACCCCGACTGCCGCCGCCCCGCGCGGTGGGGACGCCGCGTCGCCGGTCACGCAGGCGGCCGGCGTCCCGGAGCGCGCGTATGTCACCCTCCGGGAGATCGACGCGGGCCGGTGGCCGGATTCGGCGAACGCCCCGGGCACCAAAGGGGGCGAGCGCTGGCAGAACCGCGGCCGCGACCTGCCCGCCACCGACGGCTCCGGTAAGCCGATCACCTATCAGGAATGGGACGTCAATCCCAAGCAGCCCGGCCGATCCCGCGACGCCGAACGCATCGTCACCGGCAGCGACGGCTCGGCCTGGTACACCGGCGACCACTACCAGACCTTCACGAGGATGCGCTGATGACAAAGACCGTCACGCTCTCGCAGTTCCTGGCCCGGCCCGACGCGGAGGACGCGCCGCCCAGTGTCGAACTCGCCCCGCCGCGCGTCACCTTCGGCGCCCTCCCGGTCGACGCCGCCGAGTTCAGCGGGGTGCGGGACAAGGCGCCCTCCGGCTACCTCGTGCGCGAGTTGCGTGGCGCGAAGATGCCCACCACCGCACGGCTGTTCGACGAGTTCGCGGCCGCGTTCCAGTTTCCGTACTACTTCGGCGAGAACAAGGACGCGTTCGACGAATGCCTGCGTGACCTGGACGATTTCCTCGGCGAAGGCGCCGGATACATTGCGGTGGTGCGCGAGTCGGCCGGATTGCTGGCCGAGGAGCCGATCGAGCGCGACTGGTTCGCCGAGGCCATGCGCGACTGCGCCGCCTACTGGTCGCGGCGGGATGTGCTGTTCCGGGTCGTCCTGCAAGGTGACGCACCCGATCTGCGGGACGTATCGCTGCGGCTGTGACCGGGGCCGTTACCGCAATCTGTCGGCCAGGTCCTCGCCGAGCAGGACGAATACGTCCACCGTGTGCTCGATCAGTTCGTCGCGCGTGAGGTGCAGATCGCCCTGGAGCCAGGCGGTCAGCGTCTGCACCAGCCCCCCGACCAGGTAGAGGGCGCGGAAGTCGACCGCCGAGGGCGGGGCGGAGTCGGGCATCCGGTAGAAGTCGGTGCCCTCGGCGGCCACCATCTGCGCGAACGCGCGGACCGTCTCGGTGGTGCGGGCGCGCAGCTCCGGCGTCGCCATGCCCGCGATCAGCGCCGCCTTCGCCTTGCGCGGGTCGTCGGTGAGCAGGTGCACGCCCGCGGTGATCGCGGCGTGCGCGGTCGCGCGCGTGTCCGGCGCGGCGGTGCGCACGGCCGCGAGGATGGCCGCAGCGAGTTCCTCGGCGATCCCGTCGATCAGGGCGACGAGTACCGCGTCGCGGCTGTCGAAGTTCTCGTAGTAGTACCGCTCGTTGAGACCCGCCCGTGCGCACAGCCCCGAGACGGTCAGCTTCCCCAGCCCTTCGGTGCCGATGATCTCGAGCGCGGCCTCCAGCAACGCCGCACGACGCTGCGCCCGGCGCTCCTCGGCGGAGACGCCTCCATAAGTCCGTTGCGCCGTCACAGTTCGATTCTTACAGGTGCGCAGGACTCCGGTGGCACGGTCGTCGCCCCAGCATTTCGGACCCGGAACATTTTGGCAGGAAGTCTTGCCAGAAGTAACTTTTCTGGTGGATGCTATTGCCAGATGTGCTCGACGAGGAGGCGGCGATGTCCGAGCCCGGTTATTTCAGTGACCACTCGATGGTCCGGCGGGTGATGAGCAAGCGCGCGGTGGGGCTGACCTACGGCCTGCGCGCCCTGGTGATCGGCGCGGTGCACCCGCTGCTCTACGTCGGCACCGCGGAGAACACCGAGCACCGGACGACGCCCTACACCCGGCTCGCGCTGACCGGCCGGCTGTTCGAGGCGGTGTTCCTCGGCAGCAAGGCCGAGGCCGATCGGGCGCTGGCGTTCACCAGGAAGCGGCACGTCAGGGTGCGGGGCGCGCTGCCGGAGGACGCCGGAGCCCGCCACCCGGCGGGGACGGGGTACTCCGCGCTCGACCCGCATCTGATGTTCATGACGATGGCCTTCACCTTCGACTCGGCCGAGGTGATGTACGACCTGCTGGTGCGCACCATGACCGACGGGGAGCGCGAGGGGCTCTACCAGGACTACGTGCGCTGGGGGGAGCTGTTCGGCATGCCCGCGGACGCGGCGCCGGGCGGCTACCGCGAGTTCCGCGCGTTCTTCGACGGCTACCTCGCCTCCGACGAGCTCTTCCTCACCGACGAGGCGCGGCTGGTCGGCTCCTACTTGGCCGGGCAGCGCGTCCCCTACACGCAGGGCGTGCCGTTGCAGCAGGTCACCTCCGCGTTCTATCTGCTGGTGCAGGGCAGCCTGCCGCCGCGGATCCGGCGGATGTACGGCATGCGCTGGGGTGCGCCCGAGGAGGTCGCCTACCAGGGGCTTTCGCGCGCGGTTCGCACGGCGCACGTGTCGGTTCCGCTGGTGCCCCCGGTGCTGCGCAACACACTCGCCGGTCCCAGCGCCCCGGTCTACAAGATGCTGTCCCAGCGTGAACACGAACTGGTGAGCGGCGGACGGCCGAGCATGCCCGGGGTGGACCCACGCAACTGGGTGCAGCGAAATTCCGCTTGAGCCGCATGGGAAGATCGGGGGTATGTCCAGTCCTGCGCCCACCCCGGCCGCCGAACGCAAGCAGCGGGTTCTGTCCGGGATCCAGCCGACCAGCTCCTCGTTCCATCTCGGGAACTACCTTGGCGCGCTGCAGTACTGGGTGACCATGCAGGACGACTACGACGCGCTGTATTTCATCCCGGACTTGCACGCGATCACGGTGCCGCAGGAACCCAAGGAGCTGAGACTCCGCACCAAGGCCGCCGCCGCGCAGCTGCTCGCGCTGGGCATCGACCCCAAGAAGTCGACCCTGTTCGTGCAGAGCCAGGTGCCCGAGCATGCCGAGCTGGCCTGGGTGCTGAGCTGTCTCACCGGTTTCGGCGAGGCGAGCCGGATGACCCAGTTCAAGGACAAATCGGTGAAACAGGGCGCGGAGAACGCGACCGTCGGCCTGTTCACCTACCCGGTGCTGATGGCCGCGGACATCCTGCTCTACCGCGCCCATCAGGTGCCCGTCGGCGAGGACCAGCGCCAGCACCTGGAGCTGACCCGGAACCTGGCCCAGCGCTTCAACACTCGGTTCAAGAAGACGTTCGTGGTGCCGGAGGCGCACATCGTCAAGGGCACGGCGAAGATCTACGATCTACAGGACCCGACCGCGAAGATGAGCAAGTCCGCCTCCACCGACGCGGGCCTGATCAACCTGCTCGACGACCCGAAGGTCACCGCGAAGAAGGTGAAATCCGCGGTCACCGACACCGAACGCGACATCCGGTACGACCCGGAGCGTAAGCCGGGCGTCAGCAACCTGCTGGTGATCCTGAGCTCGCTGACCGGTGCGCCGATTGTCACCTTGGAGAAGGATTTCGAGGGCAAGGGTTACGGCGAGCTGAAGGCCGACGTGGCGGACGCGCTGGTCGAATTCGTCACGCCGTTGCGGGCGAAGGTGCAAGAGTACATGTCGGATCAAGGTGAACTCGACCGTGTACTCGCCGCCGGAGCCGAGCGAGCGCGAGAGATCGCCGGCAACACACTCGCGCAGGTCTATGACCGGGTCGGCTTGCTGAGTCGCTAGGCTGCCCGGTCTTCGCTGGGCGGTTGTCGCGCGCCCGGCCGGGTAACACCGGTGTGAGGTCTCTCGGTCGAAGGGGCGAATGGTGCAGGTGATCGACAATGTCAAAGCCGGGATCGAACGCCGGGTGCAGGCGCAACCGTGGCTGGACCACTTGGTCCGCACCGCGGGACGTTATCAGCGGCAACGGGGCAACTACTACGCGGCGGGTATCACGTATTTCACTGTGCTGTCGTTGTTTCCGCTGCTGATGGTCGCTTTCGCGGTCGCGGGCGTGGTCTTGTCCAGCAATCCGGAACTGCTCCAGGAGTTACAGGCCAAGATCATCGAGAACATTCCCGGTACGTTCGGCACCCAGCTGAACGACCTGGTGAATCAGGCGGTCGATTCCCGGCGCACGGTCGGTGCCCTGGGTTTGCTCACCGGCGTCTACAGCGGGCTCGGCTGGATGGCGAACCTGCGCGCCGCGCTGACCGAGCAATGGGACCAGAAGAGCCCCGACGGCAACTGGCTGATGACCAAACTCTCCGATCTCGGGGCGCTGGTCGGGCTCGGGCTCGCGTTCACCGTGTCGCTGGGGTTGTCGGCGTTGGCGTCGAGCACGCTCGGGGAGCAACTGCTCGACAAAGTCGGGCTGGGCGAGCTGCCCGGTGCGGGCGTACTGCTGTCGCTGCTGTCCATCGCGCTCGGCTTCCTCGCCTCGTGGGCGGTATTCGCGTGGGTCATCGCGAGGCTGCCGCGGGAACCGGTGACGTTGACAAGTGCGGCCAAGGCGGCCGGCCTGGCCGCGCTGGTGTTCGAGATCTTCAAGATCGTCGCCTCGATCTACCTGCAATCGGTGCTGAGCAGCCCGGCGGGCGCCACCTTCGGCTCGATCATCGGCCTGATGGTGTTCACCTACGTGACCTACCGCATCGTCCTGTTCGCCACCGCTTGGGCCGCCACCGCCTCGGAGAACGAGCCGGAAGCGGAGATACCCGCACCCGGGCCCGCCGTGATCGCGCCGCGGGTCAGCGCACGCGACATATCGGTGGGCGTGGGCGCCGCCTACTTCGGCGCGGGCGCGCTCGCGGCCCTCGCGCTCTCCGGCTTGCGCAAGTTGCCGGGCCGTCGGTGATCGTCCGTCAGCGTCGCCGGTTGGCCTGTCGCGCGCCTAGCAGCAGCGCGGCGACCAAGAGGACACCGCCGACGATCAGCAGGGTTCTGACGCCGGTGCGGCGATTCTCGGCTGCGGGCATCGCGGAGGGGTCGCTGCCGGGCGCCGAAGACGCGGCCCGGTCGCTGCCCGCCATGGGCGGCGCGGCCAGGGTGGCCGCGCCCTGGTCGCGCTGGGCTACCACCGCGCCGGGCAGATTGCCGACCGAGGCGCCGCGGGGCAGCGCGAACCCGTAGTCGAGCAGGCGGGCGGCCTGCTCCCACGGACGCAGCGGCTGCACGTCGGCCTTGAGCAGGGTGACCGCGAGTCTGCGGCCGCCGCGCTGGGCGGCGGCGACGAAGGTCTGGCGCGCGTCGTCGGTGAAGCCGGTCTTGCCGCCGAGCGCGCCGTCGTAGTTGTAGAGCAGCTGGTTGTCGTTGCCGATCGGGTAGCCGGGACGGTCGGTGTCGCCGGGGATCGCCGGGTCGGCCGGGTAGCCGGGGAAGTCGACCTGCTCGGTGTGGATCAGCTCGGCGAACAGCGGAATGCTCATGGCCTCGCGGAACAGCACGGCGAGGTCGTAGGCCGAGGTGCTCATCCCGGGCCCGTCCAGCCCGGACGGAGTCGCCGCGCGAGTGTCCATGGCGCGCAACGATTTCGCCAGGTCGTTCATCTTCGCGACGGTCGCGTCGTCGCCGCCGAGCTGCGCGGCGAGGGCATGCGCCGCGTCGTTGCCCGAAGCCATGATCAGCGCCTGCATGAGCTGCCGGTTGGTGTACCGGCCGCCGGGGCCGATGCCCACCCGGGTGCCGTCGACGTCGGCGTCGTCCCGGGTGCCGACGACCACTTTGTCCAGCTTCAGCGTGCGCAGCGCCAACGTGGCCAGCAGCACTTTGATCGTGCTGGCGGGCCGGTAACGCCCGTGCGGATCTTTCGCGGCCAGCACTTCGCCGGTGTCCAGATCCGCTACCAGCCAAGCCGTCGCCGAGATGTCCTGCGGGGCGGGCGGCGCGGCTTTGGGGAGCACGACCCCGCACTCGCCGAGGCGGGCGCCGCCGATGGGCGGGGAAGGGATCGGCAGTGGAGCCGGCGTCGGCTGACCGGGCGCGGGCACTTCGGAGGCGTCGATCGGCGCGGGCGGCACCGTCTTCTGTGGGCAGCCGTCGGTATTCGGGGTGGTGAACGGCGTAGTGGTGCCGGGTTCGGCGAGCGACGGCGCGGCCGTCGCTCCGATCGCGGCGACGGCCAGCACGACGCCCACGCAGAGCAAGGCACGGCGAGTGATCTTCATCGCCGATGAGCCTAGCGAGCGGTCCGGTGATCGGCCGCACATGCTCGGCGCATCGGAACCCGATATTGACAGCGTCTACTTAATGAGAGTTACTATCAAAAAGTTGTAACTACCATTTTGGAGGCGTCATGAAGAACGACTCGCCCCGGCGCTGGCTCGCCCTCGGCGCGCTGGCCGTGGCGATGCTGACCATCGGGCTCGATGTCACCGTGCTGACCGTGGCGCTGCCCACGCTCGCGGTCGACCTGAACGCGAATACCGCCGCGCTGCAATGGTTCAGCAGCGCCTACACGCTGGCGCTGGCCGCCGTGATGCTGCCGGCGGGCGCGCTCGGCGACCGCTACGGCCGTAAGAAGTTCCTGCTGGCCGCCCTGGCGCTGTTCGGCGTCGCGTCCGTCGCGTGCGCCGTGGCCACCTCGCCCGGCGAACTCATCGCGGCGCGGGTCGCGCTCGGGATCGCGGCGGCGGCGATGATGCCGCTGTCGATGTCGGTGCTGCCCGCGATGTTCCCCGAGCCCGCCGAGCTCCAGCGCGCGCTGACGATCTGGATCACCTCGACCGCGATCGGCTTGCCCCTGGGCCCGATCGTGGGCGGCTGGTTGCTGCGCAACTTCTGGTGGGGGTCGGTGTTCCTGATCAACGTGCCGATGGTCGTGATCGGCGCGCTCGCCGTCGCCGTCCTCGTGCCCGAATCGCGTAGCGCGCACCATTTCCGGATCGATCTGCCCGGAGTGGCACTGTCGGCGGCGGGCATGCTCGCACTCACCTACGGCTTCATCCGGATCGGTGAGCAAGGCTGGGGCGACGGCCCGGCCTGGGCGACCGTCGCCGTCGGTGTGCTGCTGTTCGGCGCGTTCTTGGCCTGGCAGCGCAAGACCGCGCATCCGCTGGTCGACCTCGGGCTGTTCGCGGCAGACGGTTTCCGTTGGGGCACAGCGTTTTCCATCGTGGTGAACTTCGCCATGTTCGGCATGTTCTTCACCGTTCCGCAGTACTTCCAAGCGGTGCTCGGCGTGGACGCGCTGGGCAGCGGCCTGCGGTTGCTTCCGCTGATCGGCGGATTGCTGGTCGGCAGCAGGCTGGTCGACAAGGTGCTGCCGAAACTGGGCGTTCGCGTCGTGATCACCGCCGGATTCACGCTCTTGGCCGGTTCCCTGGTGCTGGGCGCGCTCACCACCGTGGACAGCGGCTACGGGTTCACGGCCTTGTGGCTGACACTGCTCGGCGCCGGAATGGGAGTGGTGATGCCCGCCGCGATGGGCATGGCGATGGGTGAGCTGGACGCGGAGCGCTCCGGATCCGGTTCCGCGCTGCTGCAGGCGCTGCGCCAGGCCGGTGGCACCATCGGCGTCGCGGTGCTGGGCACCGTGCTGTCCACCCGGTACCGATCCGAACTCGGCCCGCTGAACCGCGAACCGATCGACGACGGCGTGAACGCGGGCGTCGCCGCGGCGCGCAAGCTGGGTGATCCGTCGATGCTGCACCAGGTGCAGGTGGCCTTCCTCGGCGGCATGAGCGCGATGCTCTGGGCCTGCGCCGGGCTGTGCCTGCTGGCGGCTGTGCTCGCGGCGACCGTGGTGCGTGCGCGGCTACGCACCCGAGCGCCGGAGCCGGGTGCGGCAGAATCGATCCATGTCGGTTGAGCCACCCGCGAACGGGACGGCGCAGGGTTTGCGCGAGCGGAAGAAGGAACGGACCCGCCGGACGATTCGCCTCGAGGCTTTCCGGCTGTTCCGTGAGCAGGGTTACAACGAGACGACCGTCGAGCAGATCGCCGCGGCCGCCGAGGTCTCGCCGAGCACCTTCTTCCGCTACTTCCCGTCCAAGGAACAGCTGGTGCTCGCCGACGACCTGGATCCGGTGCTGATCGAAGCGCTGCGGCGTCAGCCGCGCGATATCGGGCCGATGGCGGCTTTCCGCAACGCGGTGCTCGAGGTCTTCGGCAATCTGCCCGCCCCCGAGCTGGCGTTCGAGCAGGAGCGGCAGGCACTGCTGTATCACGTGCCGGAGCTGCGGTCGGCCATCGGCCTGGAGATCATCCGCAGCATCGACCTCATCGCGACCCTGTTGGCCGATCATCTCGGCCGGGCCGCCGACGACTTCGAGGTGCGAGTGGCGGCGGGCGCGATGGCGGGCGCGGCCCTCGGCATGGCGACGATGACGCCGTTGAACGTCGAGAACATCACCCGCACCTTGGATTTTCTGGACGCGGGTATGCCGCTCGCCCCGCGGCCCGAGTCCTGAGGTCGAGACCCCGCGCTACCGCGCCTTGGCGGTGCCCGCATGCCGCAGGCGATCCGGGGTTTCGTCGTCCATCGTCGCGAAGAAGCCGCCGATCACATCCTCGATCTCGGCGATCGAGTCCGCGCAATACAGAATCGGCTGGTAGTGGGTGATGTCGTAGGTCGCGGTGCCCATCTGGGCGATGTCGAGCGGGCGCAGCTCGGCGTGCCGGAACTCCTCGATCTCGCCGTAGGACGACAGCAGGCCCGCGCCGTAACAGCGGACCTCGCCGTGCTCCCGGACGACACCGAACTCCATCGAGAACCAGAAGACGTCGGCGAGGAATTTCAAGGCGCGCTCGGTGGTCAGGCGCGCGACCGCCGCACCGACCGTCGCGTAGATCGCCGCGAAGCGCGGGCTGGCGATCTGGTTGGCGTGACCGATGATCTCGTGGATGGCGTCCGGCTCGGGGGTGTACAACGGCGCGGAGTGATGCCGGATGTACTGCGTGGAATGGAAGATCCGATCGGCGAACGAGCCGAAGAACTCCCGCAGCGGCACCAGGCCCGCGGCCGGGGCGTAACGGAACCCGGTCAGCGGCGCCAGCGCGGCGGAGACCTCGTCCAGTTGCGGGATGTGATCGGTCGGCAACGCCAGCGCCTCGGCCGCCGCGAGTACCTCCGCGCAGGCATGCCTGCGATGTTTGCGCGCGAGTTCGGCCGACACGATCCGCCACACCTGCTGCTCCTCGTCGGTGTAGGCGATGTGCGGGAGCGGTTTGCCCGGAGCGTAGTCCAGCGCCAGTGCGGCGATGGCGTTGCGCCGGGCCCGATATACCGGGTCGTGCACGCCGGGGTGCTCCTCGCTCAGGTGCACGGTCACGTCGCCGTCGCCGGTGCGGGTCACCGGCGAGTACAGCTGCGCCTCGGTGAACATATCTCGATGCAAGCACCGCCGGAACCCGCCGACAACAAACACCCGTTCAGCTGGGCAATCTGCCTAGCTGAACGGGTGTTCCAGCAGCAATCCCGGCACCGTGGGGCGCGGATCCGGCGGCATGCTGATCAGTGCGCGCCGTGCAGCGAATGCACCACCGCGTGGCCTTTGCCGCGCCCGATCATCCACTTGTTGACCGGCGTGGTCACCGCGAAGGCCACCGCGAAGGCGACGGCGAGGGTGGCCCAGAACAGCACGGTGTCCAGGTGGGCGTCCATGGCGCCCGGAACCGCCAGAATCACGGCGTTGTCCACGATCTCCATGACCGTGATGGACACCGTATCGGCGGCCAGCGCGGTACCGACCGCGGCGGCCAACGGCAGGCCCGCCCGCAGCACGCCGCGCATGGTGAAGGCGTAACCGAACACGAACGCCAGCACGATGGCCAGCACCATCGTCGAGGTGTTGTTCCAGCCCAGCGCGGTGCCGACCACCATGCCGAGGATTTCGCCGATGGCGCAGCCGGTGAGGCAGTGCAGCGTCGCCATGGCCGCCATCCGCCAGGTAGCGGGGGAGCGGAGACCGGCGTGCTGTGCGGTGTGCGTGGCGTGCGAGACATGCTCGGCCGACGGGTGGTGCCTGTGTTCCATAGACGGAACTATACCCCCGTAGGGTATTTACGCAACCCTGAGTTCCCGATTTGCCGGACATGAGCGGGCGCCATGCCGCAAGATGGCGAAAGTACGAAGGAGGGCGCATGAAATCCGTGCGGATCGATCTCGACCAGGACTTGCTCGCCGCGGCCGCCGCCATCATGGGCACGTCGACCAGCAACGCCACCATCAACGAGGCCTTGCGCCGGATCGTCGTGCACGAGCGCCAGCTGCACAATCTGGCGCGGCTCGCCGCGAAGGCGTTCGTCGGGCTACCGGACGTCGCGGTGGCGGACCGCTAGACGGCCCTGCCTTCGGGGAGGCCTATCGGGGCGAGCTGGGCCGTTGCTCGTCGAGAGCGTGCCGCCAGACCTCGTCGAACTCCGTGGCGTCGATCTGGAGTGCGGTGAACTCGGTCTCCGCGCTCAGCTCGTCCGGCGTCGGGACCGGGATCTGCCCGAGTTCGGTGCTGCCGGTGCCCCGGCCCGAATCGGCCCAGTCGCGGTGCCCGTCGCGGAACACCTCGACCTTGCGCACCTCGAAACCGTCGTCGCCGATCTCGCTGAACAGCTCGACCGGCTCGTCGTCGAAATCGTGGTGCCACTGCGCCTTCAGGTACCACATCGCCATCAACTCCCCAGTTCGTGACCGACTCGGCTACCGAACCGCACCTCAGCAAGCATATGGGCGCGGCATCCCGCTGCCGAGCTGTCGGTGGCCCTTGGCAGAATCGCGGGCACTGTTGGCGTGACCGAGGGGTGGGGGAGTCATGGCGGTCTCTCTAGTCGACGTGCCGGTATCGCAGCGGCCGCGGGAACGGTTGCTGGCACTCGGGCCGCACGCGCTGAGCGACGCGGAGTTGCTGGCCCTGCTGTTACGGCAGGGCAGGCGCGGTGCGAGCGCGCTGGACCTGGCGGTGGAACTGCTGGTCGAGCACGGCGGGCTCGCCGGGCTGGCGTCGGCGCGTCCGGAGGAGCTGTCGCGCCGGGCAGGCATCGGCGTGGCGAAGGCCGCCGCGATCATCGCCGCCTTCCACCTCGGCGCACGGGCACGCGGCAGGCCGGACACGTCGATCCGGCTCACCGGCTCCGCCGACGTGGCCGCCGCCGCCCTCCCGTTGTTCGCGGGCTGCCGGGTCGAACGTCTGCTCGTGCTGGTCTGCGACGCGCAGAACCGCCTCCGTCAGAAGGTCTTCGTCGCCGAAGGCGCCGTCGACCAGGTCGCCGTCCCCGTCCGGGAAATCCTGAACACCGTCCTCCGCCACGACGGCCGAGCCTTCGCCATCGTGCACAACCACCCCTCCGGCAATCCGGCTCCCAGCCCCGACGACCGCCGCACCACCACGCTCCTCAGCGAAGCCGCCCGAACGGTCGGCCTGCGCTTCCTCGACCACGTCGTGCTCGCGGGGGAGAAGTGGGCGAGTGCCCCGAGCTTCGGAGTTGCCGGCGAGTAGACCGGCGCACTGCACATGCCGTGCGGAAACGGTGCCGTACGGGTTACTTCCTGCGGCCGATGCGCTCTTGACCTTCTCACTGTGTCAACGCCTTCACTGGCTGTCGGAGGTGGTCCCCATGACTTCGACCCACAGGAATCCACAGGACATGCGCCTGCTCGCCGCATTGGCGGCCGGGAACTCGTCGACGCGGCTCGAGGCGGCTCTCGCGGCCGGTACGCGCGCCGAGCCGGGCTTTGTCGATGCGCTGATAGAACGGTGCGCGATCGAGCCCGACTTCTTCGTTCGCGACATGCTCACCTGGGCGCTGACGCGTATGCCGTCGGAGATCGCGGTTCCGAGGCTCCGCAGAGAGCTGCGTTCCGAGCGTGCGCAGGCCCGCAGCCAAGCGCTGCACACGTTGTCCAAGATCGGGGACCCGACCGCATGGTCGGCGATCACCCGGTCGTTGCTGCACGAGGCCGACGACGACGTCGCCCGAAGTGCGTGGCGTGCTGCTGTCGTTCTCGTGCCCGAGGGGGAGAAAGAATGGCTGGCCGCTGAACTGGCCACGCAATTCGGCCGGGGCGACCGGGAGGTACGTTTGAGCCTGAGCCGCGCTCTCGTCGCGCTCGGTGAGCTGGTGGAGCCGGTCCTCCGGACCGCGATGGCAAGTCCCGACCCGACGGTGCGGGCGCACGCGCGCGCCACGGAGCGGCTTCTGCGCGACCCGGATGCCGGATTCGACCTCGCCGTCGATGCGGCGCGCAGGGTCGTCGCGCTCGGTCCGGACCAGGAGGAGACAACCGCGTGCTGATCGGTGAGGTGGCCCGCCGCTCGGGGGTGAGTGCGCGAATGCTCCGGCATTACGACTCCCTCGGGCTGGTGCGACCGACCGGCCGCACTGTGGGCGGCTACCGGGAGTACTCCCCGGACGACATCCGGCGGATCTTCCACGTGGAGGGGCTGCGATCGCTGGGGCTGTCACTGAGCCAGATCGGACGCGCTCTCGATGATTCCGGATTCGCCCCGTCCGCGCTGGTGGGGGACTTGATCCGGAAGACCGAAGAACGACTGAACCGGGAGCGGGAACTCCTGGAGCGGCTTCGCACGGTCGATTCGGCCGAGCCCTCCGGCTGGCAGGACGTCCTGCGCATCGTCGAGCTCCTGCACGGACTCGGTTCGCAGAACGCCGCCCGGCGGCAGCAGGTCGTCCTGGCCCCGGCCGAGGACCTGTCGATGCCCGCCGACCTGCTGGCCGAGGCGGTGCTCACCGAATCCGACCCGTACGTTGCCGGGGCCCTGCGGTGGGCGCTGGCACGGGCCGGTGGTGACGGGGTGGCGCGCGTGGCATCCGGCCTGGCCTCCGAGGACGTCGACGTCCGGCGCCGCGCGGTCCTCGCGCTCGCCGAGCTACCGGGCGACGCGGCGACCGCGGTGCTCACGGACGCGCTCGACGACGCGGACGCGACGGTCCGCAGGCATGCCGCGCTCGCACTGGGTGCGCGGGGCGTGACCCGGGCTGTGCCGGCGCTGGTCCGTACGGTGGTCGAGGGCCCGAACGACGTCGAGGCGGCGGAGTTCTTGGGAACGTTGGCGCGGGAAGCGGAGTGGGCGGACCGGATCATGAGTGCCCTGGCCGACGAACTCGTCGCACACGCAGCGGACTCGGCGGTGCGCATACGACTGACCCAAGCACTTGCCGAGATGCCGGGGACCATCGCGCTGGATACCTTGCGGCGACTGGCTCGCGACGAGGATCGTGCCGTGGCCCTCATCGCCTCGGCCCTGGTGGAAATGCTCGGGAAACGGCCGGATCAGAAGCCGCGCCCGGCCCCGCGATGACTCCCTAGCGCACCGATGACCGACGTCGGACCAACCGCGTAGCCGGTCTTCGGGCCGAGGAATCAGCGGGTGAACAGCAGCGCTCGCGTGACTTCTCGGATCGCCTTGGGGACCTCGATGCCGCGGGGGCAGGCGTCGGTGCAGGTGAAGATGGTGCGGCAGCGCCCGAAGGCTTCGACGTCGTTGCGGTCACGGACGAGGCCGTCGAGTACGGGCGCGCTGTGCGGGCCGGGGGACCGGTAGTGTGTCCGGGAACAACGACATCGCGGCCCTCGGGGTCTTCGTCGTCGGGGCCGAGGTCGTTCGCGACGGGGTCGCGGGGTGTGTCTCCCCGGTACGCGATGCGCTCGAGGATATTCCGGATTCCGGCGAACTTTACGACTTCTGGTCCGCGGCGCTGCGCAGTTCGAACCATATGGCTTGGCGCCAGCCGTCCTCATGGCGTTTGAACAGCTCGACGCCGGCGCGCATCGGCGTCGAATCATGCCCTGCGGCAGCAGGTCCGGGAAGGACAGCGAGACCGGAGCGGGTCGGGATGCCGCCTCGCGCGTTCCGCGGCATCGAGGCGGCGTGCGTGTCGAGCAGCGTCACGCGCAGCCGGTCATCGGTTGTCTCCGCCACGAGATGGATCCTGCCGCGGCGGTGTTCGGCGGCGTCCGTCACCATTGCCGTGAGTTCGGCGCACGCGAGGTTCACTTGTTCGACAGGCCAGCCGTCGAGCTGTCCGGCCAGCCAGGACGCGGCTTCCGAGGCTGCGTTCGGGCTGTATCGGCCCTCCGGCTCGGCACGAATGATTCGCTCGGACCGTTGGGCCGACTCCGCCACTGTCGCGGGTCGGGTGGACGCTACGGGAATATCTTCGGTGGGAGCCGTTTCGCTGCCCATCGCCCAGGACGCGCCGGAATCGGTGAGCCAGGAGGTGAACTTGTCGTGCACGACCGACCACGCGGCCGCTGCTCGCGCTCGATCCCGTCCGGACCGGAAGGCGGTGTAATGCGCTGCGACAGAGTCTCCGTCGGTGTGCACGGTGATCGTGCCCTCGGCAGGTTCACTTCTGGCCGCGTTGACCCGGATGGTGAACGAGTGGCCTTCCGCGGTCGCTTCCCAGGCGACGAGGTCGATCCAGAAGACAACGCGGTTACCCGCGCCGTCGTCGGCGGACGAGTAGCCGGACAGCAGCTTGTACGCGTCGCCTTCGTGGCGGAGCATCGGTCCGAGAGGCATCTCGGCTGCCGCGCCTCGCCACATCAGGCCTTGGTGCTCGGAACCGAACTGTGTGTCGAATTCACACACGCTGAGATCGGCTCGGCTGTTCGCCAAGGCGTCGAGGATCTGCGCGGGGTTCATCGGATCCCCGTTCCATTCCTCGAAACCTTGGCTGAATGCATCGAGACCCTTCACCCGGCCGCTGACCCGCCACCATCCGAAGCCGCTGATGTCCTCCAGCGATACGCCCTGCGCGAGGAGCGCGCTGAGCAGATCCTCATGCGACGCGTCGGCGGTGACGAACTTTCCGTCGGCGAGCAGGATGAAAGGGTCGCCGATTTCGGGGTCGCTGGTGTGATAAGGCTGCTTGTCGGGCCCCGTCCCGGGCAGCACGATCCAGCCGCGCGAATCCACCTCGGGCCACAGCAGTGCGATGTCGTCCGCAGGCTCGACCAGGGTTCCCGGCAGTGGCACCGTGTCGTAGGTGGTCCGGCTCGGACCTGAGGACGAGGCTGTCGTTTCTGAAGTGGGGTCCAGAGCCTCGGATTCTTCGCCGCCGAGGTCGATGGCGACGGGGTCGGTGCGGTCATCGGTCGACCGCGGTTGCTCACCAGTAGGAATGGATACCGTCGCCGGCTTCGTGCTCGGGGGCTCGGGTGGCTCGAAGAGGTATGTGCAGTCGGCGACGTTGTAGCCGTTGAATGTCGTGTTCCCCGAATCGATCCGGATCCGCTTCATTTTCTTGCGCTCTGCGGTCAGGTGGTCGAACAGGACGGGACGATTTGTCGCGGCACCGCCCGAGTGATCGTCGATGACGATGGCGAGCCGACACCCGCGGGCCGTAGCAACTTCTTGTGCCCAGTCCATGAACTTTCGATAGAAATCGGCGACCGAGACGTGGTTGATGTAGTTCTCGACGGGATTGAGACCGCGTATCAGCAAGATGGGTTCGCCGGTTTCGCTACGGGTCTCGAGGAGGAGGCAGGCCCCGGCGAACGCGGTACGGACCGGGTCGTCCGGATTCCGGACCATGATGACGGCCGTCATATTCTGCATCGCCTCGGCGACCGAAGGATATCTGCCGGCCCAGCAGGCGCTGGCGATATTACCGGACAGTTCGAGCAGTTGTCCCCGTGTCGGAACGAACTGAAGTCGAGTGGTATCGCTCGAGACCCCGACACCCTGCACTCGCAGAATTGCTTCTTCCAACGCCGAGATATTTGTCATCCGGCGGAACTTGCTCGCAATCTTGCGACTGGAGAAGTAGCGGCCGAATACTTCTTGATTGGTGGTGTGATCGACAAAATCCCGGACAAGAACCACGTCCTCCAGCGTTGGTTCTCCGGGTCGGAGGCTTTTCAAACGATCGATCCACACCGGATGTTGCTGCATCGCCCATGCGAAGCATATGGTTCGGAGATCGTCGTGCAGTTTACCGACGTGCACCAATCGCTGAAAATTCTGCTCGAAATTCTCCAGTGACCGCAGCGCCGGGAACTGTTGTGACCCCCCTGCCTCCGATGTAATGAGTTCCTTCAGTTCATGCACTCGCGCTACCATATTCCGACGTGCTTTGTCGTTCATGGGCGAACCGTCGGCCAGCGTGTCCGAAACGATGCAGCGGTCCAATTCCTCGATATACTCGACAATATCGCGGCCGATCTTGCCGAGTAGATAGGTCAGCGGTCGATGCGCGCTTGTCAGAGCCGAGCGCGCATCGAGCAGATTCTTCGCCAGTCTCTCGAAGCGGGTCAGCAGGTCCTCCGTCCATTGCGATCCGGACCCACTGTCGCGAGACCGCAGTTTGGCAATTTCGAGGACGCTGCTGGGTTGATATTCCGCGGGGATCGGTGCGATTCTGCCTTCCGCCGATGCCTGCTCATGGTAGCGGAGCAATTCACGCAGGGACGTCAGGCTTTGGGGTCCCCAGTCGGACGAGTCATATCGGGTGACGATGATCAGCAACTGTCCCAGGAATTCCGAGGACTGCACCTTTGCCAAATTCTCGGGCGAGATATTTGCGCTTTTGACCTCGGTCACGAACGGGCGTGCGATTTCTATCAACTCATGAACTACTGCGTCGCCGGTGCGTCGCAAGCCGAGGGTATTCCGCTCGGTTTCGGAGACGTTGTCCGATATCAGATCGCGAATGCATCGAGCAAATCCCGGTGTTACGTCCCGTATGACCTCCATCGCCGCACGGATCGTTGGCGGTCGCTTGGCGGAAGGTAGCCCACCTACCTTCTCGATATAGCAACTGAAATCCCGACCGGGCGGCCCATCGACGTAGAGGTCCTCCACTGCACGCAGTTGCTGCGCACTGAACTTCACCTCTGCGCTCACATCGTCCGGGAGGTGCGACAGCTGACCGGACTTCAGGAGTCTGTCCGCGAACTCCTGCCGGACAGAGTCGGGGGAGAAATCCTTTAGAGACGACAGGAAATCCCATCCAATATCTCTGCCATTCTTTCCATCGCTGAAACATTTGTCGAGCGTGTCGAGAAGTCGTGAGTCCACGCTTCCCGGCGATATCTCGGCAATCCGGTGCAATTCCCGTTCGAAGCTCGCCGGGTCTGCAATTCTGATCGGCATTCCCGCGATAATATAGGGCGCGAAGTGAGCATTTCTCTGATGAATCTCACGTAACGCGGCAGCAATCTGGGGTCTCGAGAGAAGATCGATTCCGTCTGCGACGGTGCCGACGTTCCAATTCCGATCTCGCACCATTTCGTACAGTATCTCGTACGCCATCGGATTCAGGATCGCGTCCTGGATATGGGCGTGGGCGGCGACGCGCATTCGAATCTGCTGGAGATTCAGACTATTGTCGAGCCGGTCTTTGGTCCCGCTGTCGGCGTAGGACTCGACCGCCACTTTTGTCAGCTCGAACTCCGCCGTGAGGTCACGGAAGTAGCCGACGATCGCTTCCTGCGCGTCGGCTGGTCGTCCGGCAAGTTCTTGCACGAGACGTGCGACGGTGTCCGTACTCAATGAAAGACGGGAGCCCAACTGGGCGAGTTCCGCGGTCGCGTCCGCTGGTGCGGGCGCTCGATCGAACGCCTCCAGTGCGGCGGACACAGATGTTGTGAATCCCCTGGCTACGCGTCGATTGGTTTGCCTGAGGTCCAGCTCATCACGGGTCAGCCACTGAACATCGTGGAGCCGCGTGTCGCCGACAGCACCGGCACCGAACCGCTCTGACACCTCGACCACCGCAATGCCGGCGCGGGTGATGGTCGACGCATCCATGGCCCGCACATTCAATGCGGTCGCCTCGTGCGCGGAAGGCAGCCGCCACAAGTCCGGCCGACCGTTGTCGTCGAACCCCTTGACCACCAGGACTCGCTCGACGCCTGTGGCATCCACATGCCGGGCCAGCACCTCGGCGGCCGGTGATCTGTCGCCAGAGTGGTTCCGCGCGGCGGCAGTGGCTGCCCGAGTTCCGGGCGCAGTCGACTTCGCGTCCGGGATTGCCGTGACCCGGGCCGTCTGTCTGCTGGCGCTTCCGCCATAGAGCGCCGCGTGGACTTGGGCGTGCAGCAGGTCGGTGGCGGCGCCGTCCAGGCGGCGGATCCGGTCCTCGGCGACGATGTGTCTCTGGATGTCGCCGATCAGTTCCTTGCCTCGGGGTCCGGTGCGCAGCGTGTAGGCGTCGTCGAACGGATGGGTGGCCTCGATCTCGCGCAGCAATGCGCTGTCACTCATCCCGGGGTCCAGTTTCAGCAGTCGGGCGGCGAGATCTCGTTTCGCGCGCAGCCTGACGAGCTCTGCGTCCGCGAGTCGTCTGGTATGCGTCAAGCCCGCTTCCCTCGTCGGCGTCGTCTCGTCCGGATAGCCGAGGTCGATCGCTACGGGGTCGATGCGGTTGCCGGATGGGGTCGGCTTCGCCTCCGTGGTAGCGGATTGCGGTGTCGGTTCGGCGGCGACGACCACTGCCGACCGGTTCAGAATGACCCAGACGTCGGCGGCGCCGTCCTCGCGCACGTAGTAGGCGTCGTATCCGCGGACGGCCGCGTATCGGCCTGCGTCCGAGAGTATTTCACGCTTGACGGCGAGTTCCCCACGACGGGCGCGCACTTCGGGGTTCTGTTCGCCTGCGGCCAGCGTCTGCTCTTCGTCGTCGAGGGCAGAAATTTCCGCGTTCATCTCCTCTTGCAGCCGGGAGAAGTCGATCGTTCGTGCACTCCTCGGCAGCGCCATCCGGATCACACCGTCGGATCGGTCGTCGGAATAGCCGAGCGCGACTTCGCTGTCGGTGCTCGCATAGATTCCGATGCCGAAGGACGAGCTTCCGGGGACACCCGTCAGGTATCGACCCGACCTGAGTTCTACGGCATAACGTGGGTCGCGGACGCCGCGGAACAACTCATGATCACCCGCAGCAACGAGGGCATCGATCTCCTCGGGCGTGGCATGCACTGGCAGGGAGTCGAATCCCTGGGCTCGCGCGATGTACGCCATGGCCGGATCTTCGATCGGATCGGCTTCGCTCCGCGGCGGATCGACGATCTCGGACTGTGCCATCCGATAGTCCAACCGATGAAGCAGATCCTCGCCACGACCAGTCCTCGCGGCCGCGACTGCGCGGGCTGACGTGTCCGTTCCTGGGCTCGATCGGGGGGCAGATTTGGTCGAATCCGTGCTTCCGGCCGCAGTTTCCTCGTCGGGTCGCCCCCGGAGTTGGACCGGATGTTTGCGGTGCAGTAGCTCGGGAAGTTGGCGGCGGGCGGGGGTGGGAGTGCCGTCGGTGCTCTTGAAGTAGGCGACGAAGGCCTCTTCGAAGGTGTCGTACGAAGGTTTCCATTTGTTCTGACCGTTATCGTCGCCGTCGTAGTTGCGGACGTGGAGGGTGTCGTCGTCGGTGTCATCGATGAGAGTGTCGAAGACAAGAATCTCGCCCTCCACTTCGACGATGTAGTGGATGTGCCCAGCGACGGTGACGGCGGCCCGGTCTATGTTGTTGCGTTTGTTACGGATGGTTTCGACGGCTATACCGATAGGGTCGAGACCCCTGGTCTTCATCGGGCGGAGTTGGGCGCCGAGGGTCTCTTCGGTGATGCGCCAATTGTCTTCGGCCTTCCATCGCGGATCGGTGTCGGCGGGTTCCGGCGCGGTGTCATCGCCCAGCGCCCGGTGGACGCGGCTCATGTGGATGGCGCAGTTGCCGATGACCTCGGGTGCCGGGGTGGGCGCATCCGGAGCTGCCTGCGCGGGCGAGCCCGCGCTCGCCTCTGCCCGGATCTGCGTTGGCTCGGCTGGAGTTTCGGGCTCGGTGGGGTGTTCGCGTCGTCCGAACAACCCGCGGCCGCTTTTGCTGACGATCCGGTAGAAGACGCGGCCCTGTCTGACGAAAAGGACAACGCCGTAGCCTGCCGCGGTGATGGCGCTGATGGTCGCCGCCAGCGCGGCAACCGTGTCACCGCTCTGCGCGTTCGCCGCGGCGCCGCCGATGAGGGCGCTGGCCACGAACAGACCGGCACCGGCGGGGACATTCAAGATCCCGCCCTTCACACCTCCTACTCGGCCTCGCATCTCCGACGGGATGACCTTTTGCTCATGCGTGCCGGCGCGGGCGACCATGGTCCACATCACCATCGAGTCCACGAAGGTCGCAGCCGCGATCACTGCGGGGTCGGTGGTCGTGGCCTGGACCGCGAAGCCGCCCGCCATATTGGCCAGTGCTAACGGGTAAAAGGTGGTGGTCTTTACATTACGAGTCACCTTCGAGAGAACGCCGCTCATTATCCCACCGATGGCAGGCGCCGCGACCACCGCTCCACCTGCCCAGCCCAGGTCAGAGCCTTCCACTACCGTGGCGGTGCGGAAGCCCATCATCGCGAACGCGGCATTGTTTATCGCGGAGATCACGGTGTAGTCACGGAGAAATTTGTCGTCCCACAGTGTCCGTGCGCCGACGGCAATATCACGGAACAGGGACTGCGGCGCGCTGAAGGTCTGGGGCGGCAACGACAAGCTTCTTATGTTTACCCAGTTCGTCAGATAAGAAAGGGTGTTCAGGCCGAATGGCGCCGCGGGCGCGATGCCGGCCAGGCCCGGGCCCAGGGCCTGTCCGGTGACAGATGCCGTGGATCCGGTGACGTTCCTCAGATCGTTGCCGGTTCGCTTCTGTGCGTCGGTGAGTAAAAGGTCTCCGTTCACTGCTTGGAAGGCGCGGAAATAGTAGGTTGCCGCAGTGCCCTCGACCAGTGATGCCGCGGCCACCGTAAGGGCCAGATTCGGCGCATCGAAGAGGATCAAACCGGTGGTGGTGGCGGCAGCCGCCGCGCCGATGGCTTGGGCCCGGAGCATTATTCTCCGCCGATCGGAACGGTCGGCGGTGCGACCGGCCAGTGGCTCTGCGCCCTTCGCGAGCCACCCCGCTGCAGCGGCGATGGCGGCGGCCGCCGGTGATTGGCCTGCGTTCATCAGCGCATAGGGGGCGGCAGTCGTTGCGAGACTGGTGCCGAAAATGTTGCCGACCTCTGCCGGGAGATACCACCTGCCCAGCAACAGGTGTGCGAAAGTTTTGTTGACAACGAGCAGCTCTCGCGTCGACAACGACTTTTCGGCGGGCGGATCTGTCGGTTGCTGTGGGGCGGCGGGCACCTCAGCGGGCTCGTTGCCCGCTGGCTCGTCCGGATCGCCGAGGTCGATGGCGACGGGGTCGATGCGGTTGCCGGATTGGGCCGGTTTCGCCTCCGTGGTAGCGGATTGCGGTGTCGGCTCGGCGGCGACGGACGTGCCTTGCACTGGCAGGGAGTCGGATCCCTGCGCTCGCGCGATGTGCGCCATGGCCGGATCTTCGATCGGATCGGCTTCGCTCCGCGGCGGATCGACGGTCTCGGACTGTGCCATCCGATGAAGCAGATCCTTATCACGACCAGTCCTCGCGGCCGTGGCTGCACGGGTGGAGGTGTCCGTTCCCGGGCTGGACTGGGGGGCAGGTCTGGTCGAGTCAGTGCTTCTGGCCGCAGTGTCCTCGTCGGGTCGCCCCCGGAGTTGGACCGGATGTCTGCGGTGCAGTGCCTCGGGGGGTTGGCGGCGGGCGGAGGTCCAGGGTGTCCAGCCGTCTGTTCGGGGGGCCGATGCGGCCGGATTGGGCCGAGCATTGTTGGAAGATTCGGATGGCTGCCACGGTGTCCGTGCCGGCCGATCGGGCGCTGCGGCTCCCGGCGGTGTCTCGCTCTGTATGGGTTGAGCCCACGGGGTGGCCCCGGGCCTCGCGATGCCCTGCGCTGATCGCTCCGCCGGTCCAGCGGCGCGCGACGCTCGGGGTGTGACGGGCGCAGGTTCGTCGGGGGCTCCGAGCTCGATGGCGACGGTGTCCGGTCTGCGGGGTGCGCTCGGCGCGGTGTCGTCGCTCGCAGGTTCGAAGGCTCCGAGCCGCACGGCTTTCATCAGCATCAGAGTTCGCTTCGTCTCACCGAGTACGGCACCGATCTGGGCTCGGCGGCGTTTGACGGTGAGCGTGGCCACGCCCAGCACCTCGGCGATGGCTTGATCCGTGCGGCCGTCGGCCATCAACTGGAGGAGTTGTCGCTGCTCACGGGACAGGCGAACGGTACCGGCCGGTGGTCGATCCCCGTCGTGGACGAACCCTTGCCGCTTGGCCTCGAGGACCGTCCGGATCGCGCCGGCGGTTCCGAACTTCTTGGCCGCACTCCGCTGGTAGTTCGTGACCGCCTTCGTGTCGACAGCCAGCCGTCGCCCGATCTCCGCATAGGTCAGACCCTGGTAGATCAGGTTGAGCACCTCGAGTTCCCTGCTGGTGAGCCAGGGCGAGGACGTCGTCGGGGTGGGGCTGCTGAGGCGGTCGATCAGAGGTGCGCTGCTTGCGGCCCGATCCGGTAGCTGGGCAGGGAAGTTCGCCGCGGCCGCCACCGCTGCGGCCAATTGGCGCGCTGCGATCCAGAGCACATCACGATCGAATTCGATGCGATCGGCCGTTGTCGGTGATGCGCTGGAACCCGCAGGCCAGAATGTTCGGATCAAACGGTCACGCCGGTGGCTGGGCAACGCCGTGAGTTCTCGGTGAACATCCACGAGTCCGGCTTCGGTCAGCAGACGGGCCAGTGGGTCCGATCGCTGGAGCCGCGCGCATTCGAAAACGAAGTCCCGAATCCTGGACCATGGGCCCGCGATTTGGCGATGGATCCAGATTATCTCTCGCGCGATGTTGTTCAACCACAGCTCGATATTTCGGTTACCGAGCTGCCCGAGGCGTGCGATCGCCGTCGCGCATACTTCGTCGGCAATGCGGTGCGCTGCCTCCTGCCCGAAATTATCTGCCAGGCGCGGCATATCGGTCTCGAAACGTTGCCGCAGCAGTGCAGTGGCGAGCTCAGGCCGTCCATTCGCGACATGTTGCTCGAGCACCTGCCGCAGCAGTGGCTCGCTGTCCCACGGGGTGCCGACTCTGTCGGCGGTGTTCGCCTCGTCAGTCGTGCCGCGCTGTGGGCTCGGCGGTGCTCCGGTGGAATCCGGCGGGTTCCGCGGCGGAGTGGTTTCGGGCTGTCGTGCCCCGACCGGCGTGGGATCGGCTTCGTCCGGATCGAGGTCGATCGCGACGGGGTCAGCGCCGCGATCGGCAAGGGTCGCGGATCCGTCGTGATCTGCCGCCGTATTCGCGGGGGTGTCGATCTTCGCGGCCGACAGCAATCCCGCCGCGGCGGTCACATCGTCGGCTGTGCCCGCTTCGATGCCTGCCCGGACCAGTGCGCGCGTGACGGCGCCGAGATCGCCCGGAGACTCGGCGAGCGATCGCCGGACGATGGCCGCGACGGGGTCGGGATCGTCGGGACTGATCGGTTCCCACACGCCGTCCGTCAGCGCGAGGACGACACCGTCGCCGCGTAGGTCGCGGACCTTCTCGCGCGGTTTCAGCCCGTCCAGGGACCGGCCCAGGTTGTGAGTGAGACCAGGGCCGCCGATCGCCGAGTGTTCGGCTTCTTCGCGAGTGGTGTCCTCGAAGACGTCCAGCACATCCTGGACCTTCGAGTCGTCCCTGGTCAGCTGTATCGGCGGGCCGCCGTCCAGTGGAATCCAGTACGCCCGGCTGTCGCCCACCCAGTCGACGGTGAGCCGCCCCGACTCCATCAACGCGACCACGATGGTGGTGGCGGGCGGCTTGTCCGCGGAAGACTCCGGGGGCAAGGCGAGCACCGCCTCCTGGGCGGCGGCCACGGCACCCTCCACTACGGCCACCGGATCGATCCGGCCGTCGCGGTCGGCCCGCCGCAGCGCCGCCACCACGAAGTCGCGGGCGGCCGCGTTGGCGGCGGCGGAGGCGCGGTGACCGCCCTTCGGCCGGGAGAGACCGTCGTTCACGATCAGCGCGGTGGCCTCTTCGCCACCGACCTGCACCCGGATCAGGGCGAAGGCGTCTTCGTTGTGCGCGTGCCCGCCGCGATCGCTCGCTGCCGCAACCGTACCCAGATCCTCCACCGTCAGGTTCTGCTCGACATAGCGCCGCGGTGCGGTCTCATCGGAGCGGCGGGGCTGCTCGACATGATGTCCCCGTGGGTGTTCCGATCCGGACTGCGCCGCGCGGTCCTCGGGGGTTCGATCGGGCGACACCGAATCGCCGGGTCCGGGCTCGGTGAGATCGGGCTGCCTGGGCCGGGTCTGTGTGATGAAGTCGGGTTGCCCGTCCGCGCCGGGCCAGACGACGGGTGCGCCGGGTAGCGCCGCCGGGGGAGCGACCGTCGCGCGATGCCGCGGTTCGCCCAGCATCTCCGCGATATTGCGGACCGCGTGGTCGGCCATGCCGTAGTTCTCGGCGGCTTGCGCGAGTCGTCGTTCTCGATCGGCCGCATCGGCGAGCGCGGCGGCCGCCGCGTTACGAAACTCCGTCGCCGCCAAGAGATCTGAGATCGCGCGGAAGTGGTCGAGCAGGAACGAGAGGCGCTCCCGCCCTATCCGTGTCGTATTCGGTTGCTCCGCGAAGGTCAGCAACTCCTCCAGCCACTGCGACATATCTCGCAGCTCGTCATAGCGCCGAGTGGCCTCGGCGAGCTGCTGGCGGTCGTTGGTGTTCACCGCGTCGAGCGCTGCGCCCTCGGCCACCATCTCTCCGAAGATCGTTTCGGCCACGTCGCCCAGCCGTTCGGTCTCTCCCGGCCGGAGGTGGTCCGCGGGCCGGGTCACGATCGTCGTGTCCGTTCGGGGGCGGGTTTGCGCCCGGACTTCCGCGACGGCGGCGAGAGCCGATCCGAGCCGGATCTCCGCGGCGTCCTGCCGGGCCCGCAGGACGGCCGGCGTCCCCTCCCGCAAACCCTGCTCGTAGGCGGCGTTCGCCTCGGCGGCTTCGTCGGCGCGGGCCAGCCATGCCGACAGCTGGTGCGCGAACTGCTCCAGCAACCGCAGCCGTTCCGCCGGGACCTGCGCTTCCGGGCGACGCCGCGCGGCCACCAGCTCATCGATCAGAGCGGGCGCGCGATTCAGGACGGGATCGTTCGAAACCTCCGCTGTGCCTGCGAGTCTCCCGGCGACCGCGGCACGCAGCGCTTGCAGCTGTTCGGTGTCGGAGGATTCCGCGTTGCCGGTCTGCCGGTCTGCCGGTGCGTTTTCGTCGGGGCCGAGGTCGATAGGGACGGGGTCGGGTCCGGTCGGCCTGGCGTCTTCCGGCTGATCCGTCTGGAGAGCGGCATTGCCCTTGTATTCGCGGTTTTGGCGGCGGACTTGCTCGGCGTCGTCGAGGAGACCGGACTTCACGCGATACTCCTCGACCAGCGGGAGCGCGCGAGCCTGGCGGGGGTTCAGCTTGCCTTCTCGCCCGAGTTGCAGCAGCGCCCCGAGCAACCTGTCCACCGCCGCTGCGCTCGACAGATCCGCGCGCCCGTTGCTGAGCTCGAGCAGTTGCCGCCGCAGTGCGTCGACGTCCTGCCGCAACGTCTTCAGTTTTCCGGAATCCGTGACCAGTTCCCGGGTTGTGGGCAGCGGGGCGGGGTCGTGTTCGTTCAGGTCGGACGGTGCCCGGTGGGTAGCAGCCGTCGATTCGGGCGTTTCCGGTTCGTCGGGTTCGAGGGCGAGTGCGACAGGGTCGATTCGGTTGCCGGGCGTGGGCGGGCGTTGGCGGTCGGTGTCCGTGGGTGGGGTCGACCGGTGCTGCGCCCCATCGTTCGGGTGGGCGGGATCGGGGTCCGAGCTGGTGGTCGAAGGGGCCTGGCCGAGTCCGGTCCGGTCGCCGGCGCTGCGGTCGATGCCGATCGATGCGGGTGTGTTCGGTGGTCGATCGGTGGTGGTACCGGATCCCCTAGGTGGCGGCATCGGCACCTCGAACCAGATGGTTTTGCCGCCGGCGCGTTCCAGGATCACGCCCCAGGACGAGGCCATTGCTTCGAGCATGCCGAGGAAGAAACCGTGGGTGTGGGCGACGATCCCGGTTTCGGCCCATTCGGCGGCGTGGTCATCGGTGAAAGCGGCGGCGCTGACGGTGCCCTGGGTAGTTGCCTCGTGTCGTGCGGGTAGGCCACGGCTGGTATCCGTGATCCCGATGCGAACTGTGTTTCCGTCGAGCCGGATTCGCACCCGCGCGTCGCCTTGGTCGGCGTAGCGGTAGACGTTTTGGACGAGGCCGGATACGAGGACGGTCAGATCGGAGGGATCGGGGTGACCGGCCTGCCGCAAGCGCTGTCGTACTGCTCGCCGCGCGAGGCTCGGGCCCTGTTGCAGAGAGTCCTGCGGTATGGGCAGATCGAGGATGAGTTCGTGGGGTGATTGCGAGGGGTCGCTGGTGTCGGCGGTTTCGAAAAGCTTGAACCAGAGCTGTTTTCCGCTGTTGCGAGCAAGCACCCATCCCCAGGTTTCGGTGTGCGTGTCGAGGAGGTCGACGGCGCGCCACCCAGGGCGGTCGCCGCTCTCGCGCGCGGGCAGGGTGCGGCTGTCGTCGCTGACGTGGATCTCGATCCAGCGTCGGCCTGGTTGTCCGTGGATGGCAGCGGAGATCTCGGGTGCCCCGCCGCCGTCGGAGCGGGCTTGCGACGCGAGTTCCCAGGCGATGGCGGCGGCCCGTTCGGTGTGTTCGGCGATGGGCCAGTCGGCCAGCGCCCGGTGCAGCGGTTCGACGGCCGCGGCGACGTCCTCGAGATTCAGGCGTCGGGTGGCGGTGTCGACCAGGTGACGGAGTTCGGCGGGGGCGTCCGGGCGGCGTGCGAGTGCGCGGAGGTGGTGCAGCGGGTCGCTGCTGATGCGGTCGGTCCATCCGGTTCCCGGCTGGGGCAAGCCGAGGATATGAGCGAGTTCGTAGTCGAGTCGTTCCGCCCGGGCTTGCCATTCGGCGCGCTGCTCTGGGGTGGTTGTGTCGCGGGCGAGCTCCTGAGCCTTGGCTTCATGGGCGAGGCGGTCGACCACCCAGCCGGGAAGACGGGTGAGGTCGGCTCGAGTGTCGGCGTCGCTGCGCTCGGCATCGCTCATGGAGCGCAGCTCGACATCGATCTGGTCGAGGACCTGCGTGACCGCGCCGGGCAGGCTGTTGTGCAGGACCGCGGCGACATCCGCGGGGGTATGCGTTGCGGCCGGCGCGTTTTCGTCGATCACGCTCGCCGAATCCCGGCTCGACCGTTGCATGGAGGATTCGGTGACGCCGTGCCCATCTGTCCGGGATTCCGCCGATCCCGAGTCGAGGCCGTCGGGGTCACCGAGGTCGATGGCTACAGGGTCGGGACCGGACGCACGACCGGTGGTGGGCGCGAGTTGATCCAGGCGGGACAGAACCTCGTCGAGCAGGTCGATTTCGGCTTCGCTGATGCCTGAGGCGGCGGCCCTTCGTTCCTCCTCGGCCTCACGACGACCGCGCTCGAAGGCCGTTTCGCCGGGTGGTGCCTGGGTGACTGCGCTGCGTCCAGCTCTATGCTGCTCACGCCCGAATGGCATCGCGCCACTCGACTGTGCGTTGATCAGCGGTGTGGAGACGGCTACTCCGGCCAGGAGCATTCCGAGTTGGCGGACTGTGTTCATCACGAACGACTTGGCTGTCGCCTCATCCCGGTAACCGAGACCGGACACCATGGTTTCGAGGGACAGCCTGCGCGTGAAGACAGCGCGGATGATCTTTTGTTGCCGGTCCGTGAGCGCGCCGAGCGCTTCCTCCAGTTGGTCGGGGGTGGCTTCGGCGAGCACCTGTGCCAGCTGGATGTCCGACATGTGTTGCTCGACAACGACAATCGAAGTCAGACGTCGAGCGGCGGCGACGGCCGAGCGAATGGCGGCGTCCCGCGGAATCGGTTGTCTCCATGGAAGTTTCGCCAGAGACTGCTGTTCGGCGGTGGATAGCTGGTGACTGGCGCGCACGATCTGTTCTGCGGTGGCGTCGGCCAGCACGGCGGCAGCACCCAGCTCCCCGGTCCTTGCCGCCAAGGCATGTGCCAGTGCGGAGCGGTAGGCGTTGAATCGTGCGGCAGCGTCGTCTCGGGGCCGGTCCCGCCCGGGAGTGGCCGGACCGCCGACATTCACCTCGATCCCTCGGCGCCGTGCCACCTCCAGCATCTCCGCCCAGTGCGGGGTCCCCAACTTGATCGCCATCGAACGGACGGCGGCGCCGACCTCGCGATCCGAAAGTGCCAGCGCGGTGGCGATGTCGCGGTGGGAATGACCTTTCGCAACGAGTGCGAGCACGGTGGTCTCGCGATCGGTAATGCCGGGATGCGCTGTACCAGAGTGCGTTTGATCGGGCACGGTCGGTTCGGGTTCCTGCCGGCCGGTCCGCGAGGCACCGAAGACGGTGTGCGGCGAAGCGTCCGGTGTCGGGACTTCCTCCACACGCGGTATATCTGCGATCCGCAGCACACTGTTCTTTTCCTGCCGCGACAACGAACCTATGTCCCGGCCGTGATGCAGACTGTCGGCCAGCTCGAGAAACACCCAACGCGTGGTGACACCGATCTGGTCGAGATACCCACGGAGATCGGTGACGGTCAATTCGGCGAGCCGGCCGTACCTGGGATCCGATTCGGTGATGCCATCAGAACGAAGCACTGCCAGCATCTTGGCCCGCAGAGGGTGGAACCAGCTGTGCTCCAGTATTTCCCGCGCAGACTCGCGCAATCGTCGGACGACGTCGTCGCCCGAGCTCGAGTCCGAGAGCCGGAATACCTTGTCATTGATTTCCAATGCCAGCTGCACGGCGCGCGCAAGCCGTTCGCTTCGCCGCCCGCCCTTCGCTGATACCCCGAGCAGCGATAGGACGTATCCGAACGTGTCGAGTCCGTGCTGTTCCCTCAGTTCCGCCGGGTTTGCGGGAGGGGCGGCACCCGCTTCGGCCGTTTCAGCGCCGGGCAGAATGCCGGCATGGATAGCCACCGCCACCGTCTGCGGCCGGTTGCGGGTGCCGAGTTTCTCGCGAACACGGGCGAGCGCCTTATCGACCGCGCTCGCCGAAATCTGGAGGTCCCCCGCGATATCGGTGTTCGTTTCGCCGTTTGCGATCCGCGTGAGCAGATCGATGTCGACGGTGCTCAATTCGGGAACTTCCACGGCGGTTCGGGTGGTCCCCGGCAAGAGTCCGGTGCGGATGGCGACGGCTATCATCGCCGCCCGGTTGTGCACGCGGAGCTTTCGGCAGACACGCATAAGGTACTCGTCCACTGTGAGCGAGGACAGGCCCAGCGCCTGCGCGATGTCTTTGCTGGTCTCACCGTTTGCGATCCGCGTGACCACGTTGATTTCGTAATCGGCCAGCCACATTCGGCCGGTGCCCGGGACGGCGTCGGCAGGGTCGGCGAGCGGGAGGTCGCCGGTTCTCACGGCGGCAGCCACGATTCCGGGACGGTTGCGAGCGCCCAGTTTGCGGCCGACTCGACCCACCAATTGGTCCACGCTTCTCGGAGAGATCTCGAGATCTTGAGCGATGTCATCGCTGGTGTCTCCGTTCGCGATCCGACCGAGTACGAGGATTTCGTGACTGGTCAGATGGAGATCTTCGCGACCAGGTGTCTCGTCGTCGGCGCGGTGGCTGCCGGGGAGGATGCCTGTGCTCAGCGCGATGTACACCGCTTCCGCCCGGGTACGAGCACCGAGTTTCTGGCGAATCTGGGTCGCGTAGATGCTCACGGTCCCCGGGGACAACCGCAGCTCCTCGGCGATCTCGGGGCTCGTCATTCCCGCGGCCATCAACTCGAGCACCGTGAACTGACGGTTGGTGAGCCCACTATCCGTCTGCTGTGACGAGTCGGTCGCGTGCGTTTCGGCGTCTGCTAGAACCCGCTCGCCGGCGTCGACCAATCTGTTGAGCGCACCTCTTTGCACCAAGCTGATCGTTGCACCACGCCGCATTGCGTCGACCGCCTCGGTGACGTATTTGCGCTGGGTGGCATTCAGCTCGAACCAGCCGTCTACCAGACCTTCCACGATGCTGTGCAGCCATACGCTGGGATCCGTGCCCGCATCGGCACGCCATCGGTGCGCCTCCGCTACTCGAAATGCCATGCGGTTGAGCTCCTGTGCCACCTGCAGGAGCGGCCGCATGTCGCGGCCGACCGGCGAGGCCGGAACCCCGAGCCGGGCAAGCACTTCCCGGAGTGAGGCCCGGCCGTATCGCTCGCGCAGCTCGTTGAACGCCGTCGTATCCCCCTGCCGTGCGCGCTGCACAGCGGTGTCCGGCTCATCGGAATCGCCGAGGTCGATCGCGACAGGGTCGATGCGGGTTCCGGATGTCGCCGCACGATCGCTGGTCGGGTGCTGTTCACCGGCCGCTTGTGACTGCTCTGCCTGCTGTGCCGCCTGCACAGTGGGACGGAGACCGTCAGGCATGCCGAATTCGTCGGCGAATGCTGCTCGGATCCTTTCCTCGGTCTCGGCCAGATATTTATCGACGAGCTGGGTCGTGATCCCCAATCGGGCGGCAGCCTGCTCGGTCGACAAATCGGCCGAGCGGACCATGAATACAATGCGTTTGGCCAGTCCGGGATCCTCGAGACCCGACAATGCTCGGTCGAATTTGTCTGCGAATTCCACATCGGTGAACTGGGATTCATCCGTCTGATTTATATCGCCTGGTCCGGACCTGCCCTCGACCGCAGCATCCTTCGATACCTGTCGGAGGAGCGGAAGGGCGGTGATCACCTCCTCCCGGGTGAGATTCAATGCCGAGCTGATCTCGGCGATGCCGGGAGTGCTGGTCCCGACGCGATTCGTGCGAATGTATTTGTCCACCTTCGCGAGAATGCTCTGCACTTGCGGCTTCATGCCCGGATACCGCAGCTCCAGTCGCGTCCTGATGACGGAGTAATGAGCGGCCATCAAGGCGGCTGGAAAGAAACTGCCGGGCGGGACGAAGTTCCGGGTGGTCAGCAGAATTGCTATGGCTGCCTGTTGGGCATACTCGTTGCGGTGCTCGGCCGGGATGGACCGGCGGGTAGCGACCTCGTCCGCGAGCCGTGCGTATCGTTCGAATATTTTGTTTCGGATATGCTTTTCCTCGGCGGAACCCGGTCGCGTTGCGATCAGATCCCAGAAAAGCCGCTCTTCCTCCGGATCGCGCTCCTCGACGTCCGTGCGCGAGTAGTGGGTCAGCAGTGCTGATACGAGTGTGTCATTGGGTATTTCGAGTGCGTCCCGAATTCGCCGGAGATCTTCGACGCCGGGCTTGTGGTTATCTTCGGTGAAGCCGACCCAGGCGTCGGATTTTCCAATTCTCCTGGCCAACTCCAGCGGTGGGATTCCTCGAAAGATTCGGACGCTTCGAATCCAGTCATGTATGGAATAGAAGTCGGTGGGGTGGGGAACCGATACGCTGTCGAGGTCTGGAAGGTGGTGCAATCCCCATGCGGTGGCGAGGTCATTCCACCTGCCGGCGCGATGCAAGGCTTGACGGTAAATTCGCACCACGGTGAGGTCGAGCGGATCTCGCACCCCGGTCTCCAGGCTCTGGACCGCACCGGCGGAGACGCCGAATGCATTCCCGACTTCCGACCAGGACAGCTTGTTCACGTGTCGGAAATGTCGCAAATACGCGCCGAGCGATTCCGAGTCGAAGGGGCTAGGATAAAGAATTGTACCTCTGGGCAGATGTGAGTAGCACTCCGAGATATCGTCATAGAAGATATCGTCTTCGGTCGCTGTGGCCTCGAGTAGTGCAGCTACGTCATCCTTTGCTGGTCTGCTCTCTCCGGATTCCCAACGGGAGATCGTGTTTTTCCCCTTCTTCAGTCGGCCGGCAAGCTGTGACCGCTTCAGATCGTGGGATTTCCGACGGAATTCTAGATAGTCGCCGATGCGGGAATACCCCTCGGGATACGCGGGCGCGCCATCAGTGGTGAGCAGAGCCGGATAGAGGCGGGCGGCATCGCGGTACAGTGCGCGAGCGCCGGGAATCCGGCGAAGGGCTGCTCGAACATGCCGGACTTCGAGGTCGCGTTCGCCTCGTTCCACCGCCTCCCAGGTGCCGGGGGCGGCGCCCACCAACTCGTCCATCCAGGCCGGTGTCGTCGCAAGGAACCGACGCAACTCGATGTGCCAGGTTGTGGCGTCCCCATCGGGTCGCGGAACAGCTTCCACCGGCGCTGTGTCGTTGTCGTTCGGGTCGATTCCGGCATATTCGAGCCAGCGGTGCAGCTGGGCCGGCTCGAGGAAATTCATCTCGGCGTAATCGGCGAGACTTTGGATCGGTCGACCAGACCTGTCGGCACGCCGTGCTCGATACCATTCCAGGAACTCGTGTTCGCTGCCGGAGAGGGCGACCCACGGAAGGTCACCATTCTTTGCGGCAATTGCGGCGAGCTGGGCGCGCGAACCAGGACCGTACACCTCGCGTGCATTATCCAGATGTGCTTTCACGGTCTGCCCCGTGATGCCGAGGATCGCCGCGATCTCCCGAGTCGTTCGGCCGGCGGCCACCAGCGCCAGTATGTCCAGCTGGCGGGCTGTCGGTGCGGACGGCCGCGCTCTCGGCTCCTCCGAACGCTTGTCGTTCGGATCGTTAGCGGTCCATCTGTGTTGCTCTGCGGAGTCCCCGGCTCGGGGAAGGGCGCCTTCCTTTTCGGCGACGGCGACAAGCCGCGCCCGGGAACCGGACCCGTACAGCTTGCGGAGGTTGTCCAGATGCTTTTCCACGGTCCGCTTCGATATGTCGAGGGTGGCGGCGATTTCGTGGTTCGTCAGGCCTGCGTCGACGAGGGCGAGTATCTGCTGCTGGCGGGCCGTCGGCGCACTGGGGTCGGCCGCGGGCGACGCGGGCTGCGACCCTCGATGATCCTGGGTAGCGGAATGCGTGGGTCGTGCGGTGACAGGAATGGCGCCGTCCTGTTCGGCGGCCGAGACCAGGTGCCACCGCGATCCTGGCCCGTAGACGGTGCGGAGGTTGTCCAGGTGTTTTTCGACGGTCCGCACCGAGATGCCGAGGAGTGTCGCGATTTCTTGGTTCGTTCGTCCAGCGGCGACCAGGACGAGTATCTCTCGCTGACGGCCGGTCAGTGCGGCGCGGGGTGGTGCGGCATCCGGGTGCCCCGGCCGGGCGCGCCGCAATGCCTGGCCCGAAGGATCGACCTTGGAGTATCTCGCGGTGCCACGGTTGCCGTCGGGGAGGTACGGAGGGTCGTCTTCGGTATTGCCCTCGGCGCGTGGCATTCTGGCCTGCTGCTGGTCAACCAGTGCGGTCAACCCGTCGAGAACGAAGTGTGCCGAGCCGTCTGCGGTGACGTATGTCAGTTCCGCCTCGAGCTGTCCCCGGTAGGTCGCTCGGGCCTCGGCGCTCATCCCGCGCCACTTTCGTGCCAGCGTGGCGACCAGACCGTTCGGCGCGATGCTTGCGACGAATCCGGAAGGGGCGGGGACAGTACCACGCTGGTACGGCCGGGCCGCGGCACTCGCGGGCCCGTCGGTTTCCAGCGCCTGCGTCACCGTGAGGCCGTTCAGCAATCCCCGCAGGGCGTACACCGGATGCGTGGGATCCGCGGGCGCGCTGCGGCCGAACGAATTGTTCGCTTCGGCCAGCGCCTCCGCCGGATTGAGTACGGCCTCCGCACCCCACCAATCCCAATCCGGGTCGACTTCGTCCTCGGGGAGAAAAGCGACCCTGGGCTCTCCCGGTTTCTCCGCGGGTTCCTGCTTTCGCTCGCGGCTGTCACTATTGAGTAGTTTCAGCCATTCATCGAACCGTGCGTCCGAAGGCAGGTCGCCCTTGGCGCGCAATCCCACGAAGTAGTCACGGAGATAGCCGAACACTCTGGGGGCCAGCAGGTATCGGTAGTCTTGCCGCCGATCGAAGCGGGCGTCCGCGGGAAGTTCGCCCGCGGCTCGCAACTCCGCAAGCCGGGCGTAACGAGGTGCGCTGAGTGGTGGAGCGTGTTGCGACAGCAATTCGGCCGGGTCGCGCAGGTGCGCCAGCTCGTGCCGGAGACGATCGTATACCTGGTCACCGGTCGGCGATGTCTTCGTGCCGCGCCGGAAACTCGCCTCCATCGCAGCGGTGAAGTATTCCCTGTTGGTGAAGAAATTCTCGTTGAGGAACAGGATGAACTCCTGCTCGCCGAGCATCCAATCGGCGGCGGCGATGGCTCCGTCCGACATGGGCGTGACGACGATCGCCGCGGGCCGAATAGTGGGATCCTCGGCAAAGGCATCGACCACCGCGTTCCGGACCGACAGCGCCGTCTCGACCGAGATTCCGGGATTGTCCAGCCCCAGTACCTCGATGCCGAAGATTGTGAACAGCTGCGCCGCAATCGCCTGCTTGCTACCGGTATCGGCATCTCCGACGAATCCATGCTGCTGTGCCGCCTGGACGGTGGGGTGCAGCCCGTCGGTGTGCAGCTTGATTTCCGCGCGCGCGATGTACCCGTTCACCGTGTTGCGGGACAATCCCAGCCTGGACGCGATCTGTCCGGCTGTCAGGCCGTCGGCCAGTAGCGCGAGTACTTCCCTCTCCCTGCCGGTGAGCGCGGTGGGGTTCCGCTCCGCGAGGGCGGAACGGAACGCCTGAACGGTGTCCGCGGGGACCGTGCCGGTGATAGGGGTATTCGGCAAGTCCGCCATCAACAGCCGCATAGTTTGGAGCTGCTGAGGTGACAGGCCGGGTGGTTCCGAAGATGACGAGGGCATGAGAACCGGCCCCTCGAAACCCACCTTCTCGGCCAGCCGGGCGAGCAACCGGTTCGACTGGTCCGGCGTCATCCCGAGCACGGCGGCGAGGGAATCTTCGGCGATGCCGTCGGCGATCAGGCGCAGAACGTAGAATTCGCCCTCCGACAGTGTGATCGCGTCGACCGTCCCCATCGGCCCGTCCGGGTGATACCAGAACCCGATCTCGTCGGCCGCATCGCGCACCAGCCGCAGGTCATCGTGTGTGCCCGAGCCTTTCACCACATCACGGGCCGTGGCCTTGGCCGTGCGCGCTGCTTCGGTCAACCTGTCGCGGGATGGCTGCGGCTTGATCCGCGCGGGAACGAACTCGTCACCGATCCAGCGCGCCGGACGAACGCGACGCGTCACGAAGTTCGGATCGGTGAGGGCCGCGATGTCCGCACGGTCCGGCGGTACACCCAACCGGTGAGCCGCGGCCAGGACGCGTTGCGTGGTCTCGCCGTGCCACGGCTTCTTCACGCCGAACCGTCCGTTGAACACACTGCTGACGTACGAGTCGCCCACACCCGCGAGCCGGGCGATATCGGCTCGGGTCGGTTTCTGCTCGGTTCGGCTCGGGCGCAGGGTGAGGTAGCGCTCCGCCAGACGGCGCGTCTGTGGCGCAACGGTCGCGTCGGCGGCCAGCACTTCGGCGTGCGTGCGGGTCAGTTCGTCGTCGGCGACGCCCATCTGCCGCGCAAGCTGGTTGCGCAGCGTGTGGATCCGGACCGGGTCCAGCGGGACTGCCTCCAGCGGTTCGGAAGTGGCACACAGGAAGGTCTCACTCGCGGCGACAAAGTGTTCCAGCTCCGGCGAGTCCGTCAGGCTCGTGATCCAGTACAGCTCGGCCAGCACCTCGCCTGTGGTCATCGGCTTGGGTGGGGTCAGGTCTTGCAACCCCAGCAGTGCCCGCAATTTTTGGTCGAGGGTCCGACGCCGGTTGTCGAAACCTTGCTGGTTCAGCGGATCAGCCTCAGGATCGGCCGCATCCCGGAGACCGGAATCTTCGCCTTCGCGCCGCTCCAGCTCGGCGCGCGCGCCCTCGCGAGTGGCCGCTTCCTGATCCGCGTGCAGTTCGAGCTGGGACCGGATCCATCGAGTCAGCGCCTGAGCGTCGACCGTCACGGCGGTGGGCATGGCCTGTGTCTGTTCCGCGACGAGGGCGAGGGCCAGACGTACGGCGCCCCGCGTCACCGCCCTGGGTGGCAGCCCGAGGTGCTCGGCCAGCGCGGTCTGGGCCGGGTCCGAGGCCGGTTCGGCGGGCTCGGCCGATCGTGCCTCGCCGGATGCGTCGATGTCGGCGGGGGCGGGCGAGGTCTCGTACGAGCCGGGTGCGGACTCGTCTCGGTCGTTGTCGTTATCCGTTGCCCGCCGCAGCGCGTCCGTGACGCGCGCCTGCAACTCCGGGTCCGGGACGTCCGCCGGATCGTCGACGGCTATACCGCTGTGCAGTGCCCAGGCGACCAGCCCGGCGGTGTCATCGATACCGAGTCCGGTGCGTAGTCCGCGCCGGATGTGCTTCACCAACGACACCGGGATGCTCAGCTCTGCCGCGATAGCCGGATTCGTCAACCGCTGGGCCACCAGGCGCAGGACTGCGGTTTCCCGCGCCGTCAGATCGACGTCGGCTGTTGGTTCGGGTATCGGTTCCGGGTGGTCGGCCGACCATGCCCGCTGGGCCGCCATCAGGAGCACGGCCCGGTCAGGGGTGCCGAGCTTCACCGCGATGCTTTCGAGTTCGTTGATCACGGTGGCGTGCGATCCGCCCAACGCGCGGGCGATCGCTTTGAGTGACAAGCCTTGTGCGGCCAGCCGCAGCACCTCGGGTTCACGCCCGGTCAATTCGGAGGGTTGGGTGGCGATCCGAGAATGGAAGGCGCGCACCGTAGCCCAGGACACCGTTGTCGGATCACCGCTCGCGCCCGGCAGCGACTCGGCGAGTGTCTCGAGTCGCGATGCCGGTTCCTGCCGCTGCGCCGACACCCGAATCGTGCCGCGCGTGCCGATCTTGTCGGCCAGCTGTGCCAGTACGGGACCCAATCCACTGTTCGGCACGCCGAGCGCTGTCGCGAGGGTCTCGTGCGGCACACCCTTCGTGACCAGGTGCAGCAGCAGCGCCTCGGATTCGGTCAGCTCGACAGTCCGTGCCGTCGCGGCCGACGACTCCAGGCTGGGCGCCAGGGCCGCTAGTTCCTCGTGATCCGAGGTGCCCAGCTTGGCCTGTAGCTGGATCCGGTAGCCCCGCGCCGTCGATGCCGTAACTCCCAGCCGGTCACCTATCGCCTGATCCGTGAGACCGGCCGCGACCAGGTCGAGAACCTCGCGTTCGCGGGGAGACAGATCGATGTGCTTCCGCGTTGCCGCGGACTGGGGATCACCAGGCTGGAACGCCCCTTGCCGTTGTGCCGCCAGCAGGCCGGGCAGCCTGCCCTCGACATCCCAACGGACGGGCAACGCGGCCATGAACGTCCGCACTCGATACCGGGTCATCCCCAGCTCGGTGGCGATGTCACGGTTGTCCAGGCCGTTGGCCGCCAGCTGGAGGATGGCGACCTCGTCCGTCGAGAATTCGACGTCGATGTGCGGGCCGGATGGTTCGTCCAGCCATCCCTCCCGATCTGCAGCGAGGACCGCGGGAATCACACTCGGGCAGCGGAGTTTGGCACACGCGTGCCGGGCGTAACTCTGGACGGTTTTGGGCGAGATTCCCATCCGAGAGCCGATTTCGGGGTACGACAGGCCGCGCGCACTCAGGCGCAACACCTCGAGCTCCCGGGGGGTCAGCCCGCCTCTGCCGGGGATCGGAGCGTCGGATTCGGTCCGATCCGATTCCGGAACCACCCCTGCGGGAGATTCCGCGGGTGCCCGGACGCGAGCGACCGCCGAGGCGAATGTGCGAATCGGAGCCCACAGCAGAGGGTCCATGTCCTCACCGGGAGCCGGTAGCACCGCCGCGGCCGTCCGGGCCGACTGGCCCGGCCAGAACTGGCGGAGTACCCGCTGCTGATTCGGGTCGAGCCCAGCCTCGCGGAGAGCGTGCCGCAGATCCTCCGGCTCGGCATCGGCCAGGGCGCGGGCTACCGCATCGCTCCGTTCGATCGACGGGCCTGCGACGTAGATCGCCAAGATCTGGCGCCGGAAGCTGTCGAAAGCAGCGCGCCTCGACGCCTGGACCGAGCGAGGCGAGTCCGGGACGGGTGGCGTCGGATCCGGCTGCGCATCGTCGGGGTCGCCGAGGTGGATCGGGGCCGGGGCAGCCGCCCGCGCGCGGGACTCATCGAGCTGCTGCCAGAACTCCGGTGGGAACGCCGACCTGTCGCCAGGTCGTCCGGGCACCGCACGTGAGGAATTGTTCTCGGCTGCTCGCGGTTCGGACGTCTGCGCGGTGCGATCCGAGATCGATGCGACCGTGGCGCGGTGCTCGGCCTGGAGCCGGGCCAACTCGTCGAGCACGAAACCGGTGTCGGGGTTCAAGTATGCGACTTGTTGTTCCGCGTAGTCGGCGCGGGCGGCGGAGGACATAGCGCGCCATCTCGCCGCCAGGGATGCGGACGGGCCGTTGGAGGCGATGCTCGTGCCGGACTCGGACGCAGCCGGGACCGGACCGCGATAGTCCGCCTGCACCAGGGCATTGCGCTGTTCTGCTTCCCGCAACACCTGAAAATACGGAATGTCTCGAAGCAGGGCTTGCAGGACGTAGGCGGGATGTGTGCGATCGGCCGGTGCGGTCCTGCCGAACGCATTGTTCGCCTCGGCCAGTGCTTCTGCCGGATTGAATACCGCGAGGTCACCCATTTTGGGCTCGTAAGTGCCCATTTTCGTACCCTGCGACTCTTCGTCCGCAAGTATTCGGTTGTATTCCTCTTCCTTCAGCTTCTTCCTGCTGCTGCTGTACGAATCGAGCTGCCCCAGCCAGTCGTCGAAATCCAGGTCGGCTGGTAGCATGCCGACCTTTTTGAACTCGGCGAAGTGCGTGTACAGGAATCCGAATGCTCGTGCCTCTTTGGAGTCTTCGTAGTCTTTCCCCTCGACGGCTCCGTCTCGTAGATGGGCAATCGGCTTTTCGTCGTAGAGCCCCTTCCGCGCTGCTCGATCCTGCAGATGGCCCATCTCGTGACTGACGGCGTCGTACGCGGGATCACCGGTCGGGGCCATCAGGTGGCCTGCCCGCACCGCCTTCCGCATGGCGTTCCGGAATCTCTCCGGGGCACCGAAGAGGTTCTCGTTCAGGACCATGAAGGTCGGGGCGTCCTTTCCGATGCCTTCGGGAGTCCAGATACAGGCACCGGTATTGCCGACCATGGGGGCGACCAGTACGACGTCGAGCTTGATCTCCTGCCCCGCCGCGAAACCGTCGACTATCGCATTCCTGATCGACAGAGCCGTGTCGACGGGGATGCCCGGCTTGTCCAATCCGAGCACCTCGATGCCGAACGTCTCGAACAACTGCCGGGCGATGGCCTGCTTGGTGTTTCGATCGGCCTCGGCCGTCCGCGCGGCGTCCGCGCGGTCGCGGTTCTCGGCCGAGGGTTTCCGTTGCCGGGCCGTCGAATCGGCCGCCCCTCCCGCGATCTCCTGCGCGACCCACCCGAACAGGGCGACCTGAGCGTCGGTGAGATCGTCGCCGCGGGATCTGGGATCGAGCGCTTCGGCGACGAGTCGGCGTACGGCGGGATTCAGGTGATTGAGGCTGTCGAGCCACGTGTCCCGCGCTCGGCCGAGTAGCCAGTCGCCGATGTCGACGCCAGGGGGGACCTGCCAGCCACCGGCTTCGGCGTCGCCGAGCGTTGCCCGGGCGACGGCGTGCGCCAGGAGCTGGATCCGCGTGGGTGGGGTGCCGTGCTCGGCATCCCCGCTGAGTACGGCAGACATGGCCTGGGCGGTGGCGGGGCCGAAATGGCGGTCCAAGGCCTGCGCGGCGGACCGGTCGCCCTGCTGCGCCCGCTGCAGTGTCTCGGTGCGGTCGCCGGCGGACAGCTGGTCGAACGGGACGGTGGCACCCGCGGCGGCCGCGAGGACGGGCTGCGCGGTCGGCACCTGCGCGACCAACTGGGCGACGGCTGCGGTGTGCGCGTCTTCGAGCCGGTGTCCTTGTCGCAGCATCGTCCCGGCGTCGGCGACGAGTTGGCGCTGCGCCGGATCGAGTTGATTCAGGCTGATGTGCAATAGATTTCGTGCGGTTTCGCGCACGTGGTCGGCGGCGTCGGCGCCGATGGGGAGCCCTTGCGACTCGACCTGATCGAATGCCGCGTCGCGGACGGCCTGCGCCACCGGCAGCAACGGTGCGGCCGCCTGGCCGCCGGGTGCGTCGAGCGCCTCCAGGAGGTGGCGGAGGGTGCTGTCGCCGTGCTCGTCACGCAGGTCGGGTGCGGCCGGTGGGTTACCGGAAGCCAGGTTGGACGCTGCCCCGGCGGCGAGTCCGGCGGCGGTCGGGACGAAGGTGCCGTTATGGGTGGCGGCAGGGGCGTGCGGTGTCGCATGCGAAGCCGCGGTCCCCGCGGATCGGGGAGGGGGGTGCTGGGGTTGCTGGGTCGCGGTGTGATGTGCGTCCGTGGGCGGGGCGTTGGCTTGGTTGGCGCTCGCGTACTTGGAGGCGAGCTGATTCCGTTCGACGGCGTCCTTCATCGCCGGGACGGCACGCTTCCACAGGTCGGACTCGGCGTTTCGCAGCGCCGCTTCGGCGTTGTCGAGTTCGACGCGGGTGGCCTCGGTGCCGAGGGCTTCGTGCTGTTCCTGGGCGGCCCGGTGGGCCTTGACGGCTTCGGTGTACTGGACGATCTGCTGCGTGACGCCGTGGTCGGTGACCCGGCCCAGAAAGTCCTCGGGGGAGACGTAGTGCACCGCCGAACCCGGGGTGCCACCGTGCTCCCGGTCGTCGCCGGATCCGCCACGGGCGCCACGACCATCCACCTGGTCGTTCACCCGCTCGGAGTACGACGGCCCACCGCTGACTTTCACGTCGACGCCGCCGAGATCGATCACCTCCTGCGATGGTGTCGGGTCGGCCCCGCGGCCTCCGTCCTTGTTGGTGATATAGATGGTGCCCTTGTCCCCGAATTCCTCGATCTTCTGCCGGACCAGGGCCTCGGCGGCGGCATTGCTACCGCCGTGCTCGGCATAGAATTCCGCGTCGACCACCTCGAACTTCAGCTCGAATCCCTCGCCGTGTTCTTCCTTCGCCGCTGTGCGGAGCAGGTCGATCAGTCCGATCCGCCCGGCATCCGCATCGCCCCGGATTTCGCCGTTGTCCATGCACACCACCCACTGCGCGCGGCCGGTCTGCTCCCCGTCGACCACATGCGCGTCCCGCACGATGTCACGGGCCAGCTGCGTGAGTTTCGAATGCGTGTTCTCGTAGAATTTCGGCGGTTCCACGACCCGTTGCGAGGTATAGAAGGTCGGAAGCTCCGGCACCGGCCCGACGCCGTACAGGTCGTAGGTGATGCCCTCGACGCCCTTCATCGTCCCGGACAAACCGGACGGATCGAACAGCAATTTGCTGCCGATCAACTGCTGATCCGACATGCGCAGCGAATGTTCCTGATTCGCCCGGACCGGCAGCCCTTCCTTGACGTCGACGAACTGACCGACGTCCTGCCAGCGCACCTCGGTCGACTTCGTCCTGTCCCACATCGCCTTGTCGTTGGTTTCGTGAGCGAGGATGCCGATCTTCGCGCCCTCGCCTTCGTCCGCCCGGGTGATGTAGTGCGTGCCCTTCTCCAGCCCCCAGCGGGCGTTGGCGGCATCGGCGAACAGCTTCAGCTGCGAGTCGGTGACCGGTCCACCCGCCACCTTCTCCAGCTTGGCGACCGCCGCCGGGGTCGTTTCCGCGGCCCACATTCCCCGGGTGTGCTCCGGCCGCTTGAAATCCGCTGCCGTCAAACCGTGTTCGCGCTCTGCGATCGTCAGCCGATCCCAGATCCCCTGCAGTTCGGCGACCACCTCGGGTGTGGCCTCCTCCGCCGCCCCCGGGGATAGTACGCATTCGGAATTGCCGTCGAAGATGGTGTCGAATTCGTCGACGGTGAGCTTGCCCGCCGGGAACGGGTCGTACCGGAGGTCCAGGCCGTGGTCGGATGCCGCGGTGTCCAGCCTTTCCTTGATCAGGTCGATCGACGGTTTCGTGTTGAGGAAGTCCCGCAGTGCCGTCACCTCCTGGTGTGCCATGCCACTGGCCGCGAGCTCGTTCATCATCGAATCCGCGACCTTCAACGCGCGGAACAGGTAGTCCTCCTTCGTGCCCACGACGATCCGGCTACGGCCGGGTATCGGATCCGGCAGCGGACCGTCCTGGTCCATCCGGACCACATCGATCCCGGTATCCGACTCCGGCCGCGCGACGAATGCCTGCAACTCACCGGCCAGCTCACCGGCGAGCAGATCACTGCTTGTCCACGCATGTGCGGTGCCGTGATCGATGGCATCGGACACCTTCTTCATCACCATGACGATGGTCTTGCCCTCACCGGTCTTCATATCGACCGGACCGTGCTCGAGCAGCAGGAACGCCGCGGCCTGGGTCTCCCGCACCAGCCGATGCCGGTCGTCGCCCCGGCGAATCCATTCCGTCATCGCCGCGACGCGCTCCTCCCTGGACCCCCGCACCATCGTGTCGGCCAACGACTCCGGTGACGCGTTCGCCAACGGGCTCGTACCGTCGGCCGTGCTGCCCGGCTTCCGCAATTCCCCGATCGCGCGACCGGCATCCAGGGCCGTGCGTACCCGCTCTTGGGCAACCACCTCGAACACGGCGTCGCGATCGGTGAGCACCCCGGCCTCGTAATCGTTCATCAGCGAAACACCCGCGTTGTCCGAGATTTCGACCAGGTCATGGGCTCTGGCCCGGGCTGCGGCGTCATGGTGGGCTACCGCGGCCTCGTACGTCTCCCGGCACTCGGCCAACTTCGCCTGAGCCTGCCGGAGCTGTTCCTGAGCGGCCTGCCCGGCTTCGACGGCCACCCGATCCTCCGCCGTGCCCCGCCCGAACAGATCGCGCATCTTGTCGCCGAAGCCGACGCGGGTGGCCCGCTCATGCTCCTGCGCCACCCGTACGGCCTTCTCCTGCCGCTGCAGCTCGGCAAGGGCGGCCCGCTCGCGCTCGGCCGCCGCTTCGACACGCTGCCGGTGATGTTCGCGCACCAGCTCGTTCTGCTGCCGCTCGGCCGCATTGCGCTGCTCTACTTCGGCTCTCGCGCTCGCACGCGCGTCTGCGGCGGGATCCTCAACGCGAGCGGTGGGCGCATCCGACTCATCTTGTGCGCGAACGTGTTCGGGCTCGGGTGATGGCGCGTCCGCGTTGTCGTCGGCCGCGCGTGGCTGCTCCGGTGCATTCGCCTCATCCGGCTGCGTGGCTCGCGCGGTCTCGTCACCTGTCGCGCGACCGTGCTCCGACTCCGGCTCGGCGGCCGCGGGCGGTGTGTTCCGGAGGTCATTGTCGGTGGCGTGGGCGGTCGCCGGCCCTGACGGGGCACGGCCGTCCTCGGCCTGCCCGCGCGCTCCTTCGACCGGTTCGACGGCAGGAGGGCGCTCCGCGGCAGCAGCCTTCGGGGCCGACACACGTGGCGGCCGATTGCCTCCGGCAGCAGTGGGCGAACCACCGGCAGCGGGTGTGCCGGGCTGGACCCCTGCGGCCGGTCGCGCCGGGCCGCCCGAGGGCTGGGCGGTCTGCCGCTGCTGTCCGGCCGCGTCCGCGAACCTGTCCCCGCCGGGGGAGCGCGGACCGGAATCAGCGCGTTGTGGAGCGGGCGACGGGTCGGTGGTGATCGTCATACTCGGGGTCACGTCGTGGTCCGATGACAGGACGTCGGCCGACTCCTTGTGCGCCGCCGCCGGTACCAGCTCGGGCACGGCCGGTTCGGGATCGGTGGCGCCGTCAGGAACCCGCTGCGCCCCCTCACGCTCGGTCGCCGACACGGTCGGGCTCTGTTGCGCCGATGCGTCGTGCGGGTCGGCCGTGACGGGGCGGGGACCGGCCTCCTCGCCCGCTGCGACGCTTGGTTGCCGCACCGATGACGACAGCCCCGCCGCCGGATCGGCGCCGCGGCCATCCGCGACGGCGCGGCCTCGCCCGGCCTGCCCCTCGCTCGCCGTGTCCCGGCCCCCGGGGTGCGGTCGGGCCGTGGCGGCGGCGTTGTCCGGCACCGCGGCGTGCTCCGGCGTGGAATGCGGCGCCGACGAGGCATTTGCGGAGCCCGCCCGGTTGTCATGAGCCGCCCCGGGCGCGGCATCGGCCGGTCGAGCACTGCCTTCGCCGGTATCCGCGGGGAGTGGCCGCACCGAGTGGCCGGGCGCGGCATCGGCCGGTCGAGCACTGCCTTCGCCGGTGTCCGCGAGGCGTGGCCGCACCGAGTGGTCGGGCCCGGCTACAGGATGATCATGTTCGGTGATCTGCCGTGCTGTGCCCGCATTGTCGGCGGTGCTGTTATCCGAGTCGTGCGGTGCCGGACGCAGTTCCCCGTCGACAGGAGCTTCGGCGGCGCCGACGGCCTCGGATTCCGGTCGTGCGGCAGGACCGTTCCGTGCCCCGGGCGCCTCCGCCGATGTCGGATCCGTCCCGATGCTCGGCACGCCGACCGGGTTGACGGCGGACGCGATGGCGGCTGCGGGGTAGGTGACGGTCTTGACGGGATTGACATTGTCGATCAGGGCGCCGGGCATGCCTGCGGGCGCTTCCCAGTCCATGCTGTTGTTCGGCACGGAGAAGGGCTGCTCCGGGCGCGGCTTGTACTCTTTCGGCGGCGATATGCCGGGTGGTTGATGGCCACCATCAGCCTTCGGCGTCGTCCGTGTGGGGGCCGCGGGGGCCGGATCCGCGGGTGCGGCGACGGCATCGGAGGGGGGCTTCGCTGACTTGACCGGGTTGAGGTTGTCGATCGACACATTCGGCGGATTCGCGGGCTGCCAGTCGGCGTTGTTCAGTGGGAGTGTGGGACGGACCGGGGCGTCCGCGGTGGCCCCCGCTTGGTGCAGCAGCGCCAGAAGATTGTCGATCTGCTGTTGCTGATGGGTGTGGGAGGGGTTGTTCGGATCGAAGTCGGTGGTGACGATGCCATGTTCGCGCAGTGTGTCGACCAGCGCACCAGGCGATGCTTCGGCCTTGGTGACATCCGGTGCGGCAGCTGGCTCGGCAGTCGTGCCAGGAAGCGGTGCCCGGCTGCGCATACCCTGTGCCGCAAAGCCCGCCGCGCCGATGAATCCGCTACCCATACCGGGGATCAGGCCCTCGGTGAAGGCCTTGCGGCTGAACGGCTGGTCCGACAGCATGAGCGAGACGGCGGTGCCGCCGAGAGCGCCGACGGCTCCGGCTCCGGCTCCGACCATGGTGGTGCCGGCGAGCTGCAGGGCCATCCGTCCCGCCGTGCTGTTGGCGTTTGCGCCGATGGTGGCGACCTTCGGCCCGGCCCAGAGTCCGAACAGCATGCCGAAAAGGCCTCCGACACCGCCGGCGGCCGTTGCCACGCCGACCGACGTCCAATCCATCTGTTCGCGGTTACCCTCGGCAACCTGAATCGCCTGGGCGCCTGCTTGGGTGCCGCCTCCCAGTGCTACCCCGATCACGATTCCGTTGCGCAGCACCACCATCGAGCCGCGTTCCGCGGCCAGTTCGGCGCCGCGTCCGGAAAGGAATGCCACGAATCTCATCCACGCGCGCTGCGCCGCGGTTCGGGTCGCCATCTTTTCTATGGCGGCCTGGACCCAACCACCGGCCGCGAACATCAGTGCGCACCGAGCCAGCTGGATGGCCAGGATCACGGCCATGCTGATGATGACCATTTTCTGCAGTTCGGTGGCGTTGGCGCTCTCGTAGAGCTGCCTGGCGAGGCTGTCGCAATTGGTGGCCTGCTGTCGGAAGCGTTCGGCCATGTGCTGGTGCTTCTCGGCGATCGCGGCGACGGTCCGGCCGTGTGAGCCCTCGGGCGGCTTTGCCTTGGCTTCGTGATATTCAGCCTGCGCACGACACCATTCGGCCTTATCCGACCAGGCATCGGCGGCGCGTCTTTCCGCGTCCTCGTCACCCAGCGGGAAGTGCCCGGCGACACACATCACTACCGCCGGGGGCAGCCAGTCCGGCAAACGCAGCGTCATGTGCGCTCGCGTTCGTCGACGCGGATCCGGCGAGCGGCTCCGTGCACGCTATCGCTGCCTGCATCGCACAGTCGCCCCCGGATCCCATTCCCTTGCGCCGGCGAGAAGTTCCGCTCCGGTTGTCGGCAGGTACGCAGCATCGTCTGCACTACGCCGGTACTATCTCGGGGAGCCTTCGTTGTCCCCGCGGAAGAAGGCGCGAATCTCGTTGAGGCTGGGGGCGCCCGGGGAGATGTCGGGCAGGTCGGGCAGGTCGTCCAAGTCGTCGTCGAGGGGTGCGGCGAGGGCTTCGGCATGCTGCTGCGCCCGGTGCGCCGCGGCCCGAGTAGCGTCCACGATCGCCCTGCTCAGCTGCTCCGGCGTCTGGCGCATTGCCGCGGCCGTGAGGCGCAGGTCCGTCAGCACGCCGGCGGCGTCCACGGTCACCTCTACCGATTGGTCGGGAGAACTCGCCTGCGTGCGAGCATTTTCCAGTTCTCCGAACACATCGGCGAGTCGGCCCTGCTGACGTTCGAACGAGTTGAGGAGATGTTCGAGCTGGTTGCGCATGCCGCTGTTGGCCGAGCGTAGGCCTTCGCGCTCCCATCGATCCATGCCACAACCTTCCGCCTCGAAATCGTCAGCGGGCAGCGACGACCGCGGACCTCCGAACGTGCCCATAATGATGACCGACAGGTGCGTGGCGACTTTTACCGCTGGTGGGAAGGGTCAGACGCCGTCCGCGCAGGCGACGGGTCTCATTGCCGGTCCGGCAACGCCGCACGCGACATCGCCACCAGCAGCCGGCTCAGCGCCTTCTGCGGGCCGTTGGCTTCGTCCTCGCTCGATTCGACCGCGGCGAATCCCTCGGCCAGCGCTCTGCCCGGAACGAACAGACCATGCTCGAAACAGTGGTCGCCGAGCTGCGCCCGCCATCGCTTATAGCCGGCGACCACCCGGCTCAGCGTCTCGCCTCGGGGATCGTTGATCCGCACGTATTCGGTGATGAGCGCGCGTTGCGCCTCCTTGCGTGCCCGGAACCCGCCGGTGAGGTCGATCGCGGCTCCGAGTTCCCGCAGGATGGCGGCATACATCGGCCGCTGTGGGGTTTCGGATCGAGTCGTCGCCCGGGAACGGCCTGCCAACATCCGAGGATCGATCACAGCAGTGTGAGCCAGCACGATCCATGGCGCCACTTCTCCCGAGTGCTCTGCCGTGCTGCGATTCTCGACGGCAGAGAGCGAACCCGTCACATCCCGGATCTCGATTCCGCGCAGCACGGCCGGCATCCGCGGGAGGACGGTGTCGACGGCATCGGCGATGTCCTGGACCGTTGCCGCGGTGATACCCGCCGCGTCGAATCCGACGATCTCGATGTCGTGCCTAGCGGCCATCTCCCGAGCGATGCGCATGGCCTCGGCATCGGTGGCCCGGAGGGCCCGCACACCCGCGGGTTTCGGGGTCCGCTTCTGCTCGGGACGTTTCGGAGCCGGCTGCGGCTTCTTGCTCGCGGGCGGGCGGTCCGGGGTGCGTGGAGGAGACACCCGAGGCGGGATTTCGTTCACCGGCGCACCGGATGGCCTCGGAGCCTTCGCCCAAGGCGTGCCGGACCCGTCCCGCGTCCACGGCGTATTCGCCGACGGCTTGCCAGATTTGTTGGGGTCGCCCGGCATCGTCCGTGGGCCCGACTGTTGCCTCGTCGGTGTATTCGCCGGCGCTCCCTGTCGCTCCGCGCCGATACCAGGTGTCGTCGGCGATCCGGTTCCGGCTGCCGGGGGTTGGTCGCCGGATTTGTCCTCGGGCGATTGCGTTTCTGGGGGATTGCTCGTCGAATCGTCCGGCTGTCCGGATTCCGGAGGTCGCTGTCCGGACTCTGCGGGCTGCTGTCCCGATGCCACAGGTTGCTGGACGGATGCCGAGGGTTGTTGTATATCGACGCTGCCGCGGTCGTTCGGGACGTTCGGCTGCGGACGGGCGGAGTCTCCATTCGCCGGGCGATCGAACGTGCCCGGCGCCTGTGCGGAATTGTCTGTGTAGCCGGGCGATTCGCTGGCTGTCGCCTGCGGAATGGGTCCTACCGGCCGGTTCTGGCTCGGTGCGTTCGTGTACGGCATGCCGTCGTCGGCCGAGTTTCGGATGTTCTGTCTGCCGTGGTGGTCCCCGTCCTCGAACGCATCGGCCGCATCCTTCATCGCGGAACTCATCGCCCGCATGTCCGCGACGAGGTCGTCGAACCCCTCCAACGTACGGTCGGCACCGGGCCTGTAGGTATGGGCGAACGTCTCGCCGGCTTCGTCGGCGCCCCAGAACTCACCCTCGTCGGCGAGTGCCGCCTTCAGCTCGTTCGCCATCCGTTCGGCGTCTTCGGCCGCCTGTCGCAACTCCGCCGCCGATGCGCGCAGCTGGGCCGGGTCGACCGCCAGTGATTCGGCCACGCAACCCCCTGGGTCGATATCGAGACGGCCCCGCCGTCTCCGGCTGCTGAACGGAACGTCGCGCATCGGCGAACCGCCGCGCGCCAGGCCGACCCGAGCATAAGCGACGCTCGCCGGTGTTCCCGTCGGCGGGAACGTGGCGGCCGCTCACTTCGGCTGCGGTCGCGAATGGCGAAAGGCCGCCACCATCTTCGTGATGGCGGCGGCCTTCGTGGTTCGGTGCCTGGGGTCAGCGGGTGAAGAGCAAGGCTCGCTTGACCTCTTGGATGGCCTTGGTGACCTCCATGCCACGCGGGCAGGCGTCGGTGCAGTTGAAGGTGGTGCGGCAGCGCCAGACGCCTTCGACGTCGTTGAGGATGTCGAGGCGTTCGCGGGCGCCTTCGTCGCGGCTGTCGAAGATGAAGCGGTGGGCGTTCACGATCGCGGCCGGCTAGGT
>NZ_BDCK01000027.1 GCF_001613465.1 Nocardia niwae NBRC 108934 = DSM 45340
TCCCATCGGTCCGTCACCGTCTTCGGCGGCCCGGTTGGAGCGCTCGGTGCCGAGTGCCTTCAGATCGGCGCCCGCGCAGAACGTGCCGCCGTCGCCCCACAGCACCGCGACCGCGGCCTCGGGGTCGGCGTCGAACTCACGGAAGGCGTCGGCGAGCGCCGCCGCGGTGGGTCCGTCCACCGCGTTGCGCGCTTCGGGCCGGTGCAGGATCACGGTGGTCACGGGGCCGTTGCGTTCGATCAGTACGGTCACGCGCTCGACCATACGCCGTAAAAGCACCCTTGTGTGAAGAAATGAATTCATGCTTCACTTCTTGGGTGGCCTACCGCAGAACCCCCGCAGTACAGGCCCGCCTCGACGCTCAGGCGGGGCTGATCGTGCAGGCCGCCACCAAGGTGCTGTCCCGCGGCGGGTATGCGGCGCTGTCCATGGCGGCCGTCGCCGCCGAGGCGGGCGTCGCCACCGGCACCGTCTACAAGAACTTCGACGGCAAGTCCGCCTTGGTGCGCGCGGTGTTCCGCAAGGTGGTCGCCCGCGAGGTCGCGGCCGTGGCGGCGGCGGGCGCGCGCGGCACGGCCGTCGAACGGGTCACCGCGGCGGTGGAGACCTTCGCGGGCCGCGCGCTGAAGAACCCGAATCTGGCCTACGTGCTGCTCGCCGAACCGGTCGACGCGGCGGTGGACAGCGAGCGCCTGCGCTTCCGGCGGGCGTTCGCCGAGACCTTCGAATCGGCGGTGGCCGAAGGCATCGCGCGGGGCGAACTCCCGGCGCAGGACCCGAGGATCAGTGCGGCCGCGCTGGTCGGCGCGATCGGCGAGGTGCTGGTCGGCCCGCTCGCCGACGCGCCGCACGGCGAATCCGTCGTCCCCGAACTCATCGCTTTCGCGATCCGCGCGCTGGGCGTGCGCGGCGACCATGGCGCGAATGGCGCCCGGCTGGAATCAGGAGTGTCAGATGCAGACGCATGAAGTGTTCAACCAGGTGCCCGACATCGTGCCCTTCGACGTCTCACGCAATCCGGCGCTGCTCGACGGCCTGCACCGCGAGGGCGCGGGCTGGGCCGAAGCCGAAGTGCGGGAGCTGGGCGCGCTCGCGGGCGGCGCGCAGGCGCAGGAGTGGGGCCGGCTGGCCAACGAATACCCGCCGGTGCTGCGCACCCACGACCGTTACGGCCATCGTGTCGACGAAGTCGAGTTCCACCCGCACTGGCATGAGCTGATGCGCGTCGCCGTCGAGCACGGATTGCACGGCGCGCCCTGGCTGGACGACCGCCCCGGCGCGCACGTGGCGCGCGCGGCGAAGTTCTACACCTGGGGCGTCGCCGACGCGGGCCATATGTGCCCGATCTCGATGACCTACGCCGTGGTCCCCGCGTTGCGGCACAACCGCGACCTGGCGGCGAAGTACGAACCGCTGCTCGGCTCCCGCGTCTACGACTACGGGCTGCGGGAGCCGTCCACGAAGGCAGGGCTCATCGCGGGCATGTCGATGACCGAGAAGCAGGGCGGCTCGGACGTGCGCGCCAACACCACCACCGCGACACCGCAGCCGGACGGCTCGTACCGGATCGTCGGGCACAAATGGTTCACCTCCGCGCCGATGTCGGACATGTTCCTCACCTTGGCGCAGGCGCCCAGTGGCCTGTCCTGCTTCCTGCTGCCCCGGGTGCTGCCCGACGGCACCCGTAACCCGATCCGCATCCAGCGGCTCAAGGACAAGCTGGGCAACAAGTCCAACGCCTCGTCGGAGATCGAGTACGAGAACGCCACGGGCTGGCTGGTCGGCGCGGAGGGCGCGGGCGTCAAGACCATCATCGAGATGGTCAACATGACCAGGCTGGACTGCGTGATCGGCTCCGCCACCGGTATCAGGGCGGGCGCCGTCTACGCGGTGCACCACGCGCGGCACCGGAAAGTGTTCGGCGCGAAGCTGATCGACCAGCCCGCCATGCGCAATGTGCTGGCCGACCTGGTGATCGAGTCCGACGCCGCGACCACCGTCATGATGCGGCTGGCCGGGGCCACCGACCGGGCCGGCCAGGATCCGGCCGAGGCGGCGCTGCGGCGCATCGCCTTGGCCGTCACCAAGTACTGGGTGTGCAAGCGGGCCCCCGCCCACGCGGCCGAGGCGCTGGAATGCCTGGGCGGCAACGGATACGCGGAGGAATCCGGCATGCCACGGCTGTACCGGGAGGCGCCGCTGATGTCGATCTGGGAGGGCTCGGGCAACGTCGCCGCGCTGGACGCGTTGCGGGCGATGGGGCGCCAGCCGGAGACGGTCGAGGCGTACTTCAACGAAGTGTCGCTGGCGAAGGGTGAGAACCCGCGGCTGGACGACGCGATCGCCAGGGTCGGCAAGGAACTGTCCGATCTGAACGACATCGAGTACCGCGCGCGGCGGGTCGTCGAGCTGATGGCGCTCGTGCTGCAAGGCGCGCAGCTGGTTCGCCACGGCCATCCCGCCGTCGCCGACGCCTTCTGCGCCACGCGGCTCGGCGACGACTGGGGCATCGCGTTCGGCACGCTGCCCACCGGCGTCGACACCGGCGCGATCATCGAGCGCGCGTTCGTCTGAGTCCCGGTTCGGCGCACCGAAGCCGAGACTTCCGGCGGTCCGGTACCGGGGGCCGGGTGGGCGGGTACTGCCGGTGCTCGCCCGCTCGCGCTCCGTGGTCAGGCGGGCCGGGTGAGTACGCGTTCGACCAACGCGGTGTTGCAGTACTCGACCACCTCGCGCAACTTCCCGTCGGCGACCCGGAAGACGAAGCAGTAGGTCTGGTCGTAGCTCTCCCCGCGCGTGGTCACGGCCTGGGCGCGGGCCCGCACGACGACGTGATCGTCCTCGGCGACGATCCTCTCCGCGGCGCTGCGGTACTCGGTGAATTGCGTCATCAGTGGCCGCAGCAGGTGGTCCAGCACCACGGATTTCGGCTCCCAAGTGCCGCTCCAGGACCAGTCGCCGGGGAAGATCCAGCGGAAATCGTCGGCCATGGCGTCGCTGAACGCACGGGTGTTGCCGAGTGACATCTGCTCGAAGATCTCCATGAGCAGCTTCTTGTTCTCGATGGCGGTCATGACGACGACGTTAGGGTGGCCGGACCCATGCGACAAGCGACTGTCTCACATATCTGGTATGAGCAATACACATGGAAGAGTTCACCGTGGCCGGTCTGCGCGTGGTGCGGGAGGCCGCCGCCCGCGGATCGTTCTCGACCGCCGCGGAGCACCTCGGCTACACCCAGTCCGCGGTGTCCAGGCAGATCGCGCTCATGGAGCGGGCGGCGGGTCGCGCTCTGTTCGAGCGGCACGCGCGCGGAGTGCAGCCCACCGAGGCGGGACGCGTCGTGCTGCGACACGCGGAGGTGATCCTCGGCGAACTGGATCAGGCCAGGCACGACATCCATCAGCTCACGGCCCGTCCGGCGGGCCGCCTGCGCGTCGGCGCGTTCTCGACCGCCATGGCCGCCCTGGTGCCCCGAGCGATCACCGCCACCGGCACCCGCGACCGGCAGGTGCGGATCTCGCTGCGGGAGGGCCTCAGTCCCAGACTGCTCACCGCCGTCGCACGCGGACGCCTCGACCTCGCGGTGGTCACCGCGCCCGACACCCCGCCCGCCGGTGTCCAGCTCGAGCCGCTGGTGGACGATCCGTTGCTCGTCGCGGTCGCCGCAACGCATCCGCTCGCCGGCGCCACCAGCGCGACGCCGGAGCAGCTGCGGGCGGAACGATGGATCGCGGGCAGCCAGGACGCCTCCGCCACCCTCCTCGGTGCGTGGCGCGACCCAGGGCGTGAGCCGGACATCGCGTTCGTCGCACGCGACTGGTTCGCCAAACTCGGCCTCGTCGCGGCGGGACAGGGCAGCACGGTGGTGCCCGGTATCGCCGTCCCGGTCCTGCCGCCGACCATCGCGCTGCTGCGAGTGGATCACCCCTCCGCGGTCCGGCGAACGGTCATCGCCCATCGCGGCGACCACGGCACCGCCGAAGCGCGCGCCGTGTTCGCCGAAGCGCTGCGCGACCAGGCGGCCGAACTGACCGCTCATGTGCGTCAGCGCCTTCGGACTGGTCCATAACAGCGCCGCGGCGATGACCGGCCGCCGTGGTTTCGGGCACCGCTTCTCGCCCGGCCCCCATGAAGCTCGTCCCGGGTGTTCCTGTTCGATGCGCGCCGGGTGCGGACAGCCAGCGGTCGTCTCGAACCAGCCGCCCAGCGGGACCTCCGTGGCCGCGCTGTCGCGTAGCACGAAGCCGTCTCCGGACGCGCGGGAGTTGCCACCCTGTGGACGAGTGTGGATACCTTCGCGGGCATCGGTGGCGGCGGGGCAGCACCGGTAGTGTGGCAGCGGTGGCAGGGGAGTTCGTCGACAGACCGTTGAGCTGGCTGGTCCGGCGAGTGCGGGACCGGGCCGAGCGAGGGCGGTATCTGCTGGGCATCGCGGGGCCACCGGGCGCGGGCAAATCCAGGTTGTCGGTCGCGTTGCGCGACGCGATCAACGCCGAGGCGGGCGGCGTGATCGCCGAGATCGCGCCCATGGACGGATATCACCTGGACAACGACGTCCTGCGAGCGACGGAAAGCCTTGCGCGCAAGGGGGAGCCGGACACCTTCGACGTCGAGGGCTACATTTCGGGGCTGCGCCGCCTGCGGACCACGCCGGTGGGCGAGCCGGTGCCGTGGCCCACGTTCGACCGGTCCATCGATGCCCCGGTGCCCGGCGGGGTGGTGTTCGACCGTCAGTCCATCGTCCTCACCGAGGGCAACTATCTGCTGCTCGACGACTTCGGAACGCGGCGGTGGTCGGCGGTCCGCGCGCTTTTGGACGAGTGCTGGTACCTGGACGCCGCGCGCGAGGTGATCGAGGATCGCCTGCTGCGCAGGCACCTTCGCGGCGGGCGCACGCGCGCGGCGGCGCGCGACAAAGTGCACGGCAGCGACTTGCGCAACGCGGATCTCGTCGCCGCCACCAGTGATCGCGCCGATCTGGTGTTGCGGGGGCGCGCGGGAGGCTATGCGGTAGCCGCTTCACCGCGATTCAGCGCAGAGTGAGGGCGGTTTCGGATCCGACGCGGGTCAGCTTCTCCGGGTTGCGGACGTAGTAGAGGCCGGCGATGCGGCCGTTCTCGACACGGGCCGCCATCACACCGTCGAGTTCGCCGTCGAGGTGGAACAGGAGTGCAGGGTTGCCGTTGACCACGCCCGGGCCGACGGTGAGGGCAGCGGTGGTCTTGCCCAGACCGCCCGACACGAAGCGAACCACCTTGTCCGCGCCGACGATCGGCCGCAGCGCCGCCTGCTTGACGCCTCCGCCGTCGCTGACGATGACGACATCGGGAGCGAGCACGTCCAGCAGGCCCTGCAGGTCCCTGGTCTCCAGCGCCCGCTGGAACGACTCCAGAACCGCCCGGGTCTCGCTCACGGAGACCACCGACCGCGGGCGACGGGCGTCCACGTGCTTGCGGGCGCGATGCGCGATCTGGCGCACGGCCGCCGGGGTCTTGTCGACGGCGGCCGCGATCTCCTCGTAGCCGATGCCGAACGCCTCGCGCAGCACGAAGACGGCGCGCTCGGTCGGCGACAGCGTCTCGAGCACGAGCATCAGCGCCATCGACATGCTTTCGGCGAGTTCCACGTCCTCGGCCACGTCCGGCGTGGTGAGCAGCGGCTCGGGCAACCAGGGGCCGACGTACGCCTCCTTGCGCCGCCGCATCGTGCGCAGCCGGTTGAGCGACTGCCGGGTCGCGATCCGGACCAGATACGCGCGCTCGTCGCGCACCTGTTCGGAGTCGACCTCGACCCACCGCAGCCAGGTCTCCTGCAGGACGTCCTCGGCGTCGGCCGCGGACCCCAGCATTTCGTAGGCGACGGTGAACAGCAGGTTGCGGTGGGCGACGAAAGCCTCGGTCGCCGGGTCGGTGGCATGGCCGGTCATCGTTCTACCTCTCCCGCGCGGCCGGGCGCAGCTGCCGTCCGCTTGCACACGTCGCATCCACCGGCAAGGTCCCTTTCGTCGCGAGCCATTCGATCCGCCGCACCGAGTCGGTGCGGTCGAGCGCAGGACACCGCCCGGCGGGCGCCGAGCCGACGTCGGCACACATCGCAAGGCCGTTCAGGTGGCGGCGAGTGCGTCGCGGCGTCGGGCCCGGAGCAGCTGCCCGCGCTTGTCGTTGTTGAATCCCCAAGTGAACGAACCCGGATCACGTGCTTCGTCCGCCAATTCTCCGAGGACGTTCCGGCAGGCGAGTTCCTTGATCTTCGCCGCGAGGCGACCGTCGAGGTAGAACCTGGTCGCGATGTCGTCCCGGGAGGCGATCTGCACCGTGGCGGCGCGCCGGCCGAGGCCGATGCACTGTCGCCCGGCGGCCTTGCTCCGCCAGCTCGGCGGCCGTCTCGATGCCCGTAGCACCGGCTCCGACGACCGTCAGCGGGGCGGTCGCGGGCGTGGCGTCGAGCTCGGGCCGCAGCCGCTGCGCCTCCTCCAGGGTGGCGACCGGGTAGGCGAACTCGGCCGCTCCGGGCACGCTCGGGTCCGCACTGCCACTGCCCACCGCGTAGATCAGATAGTCGTAGCCGATCGTGCCGCCGGACGCCAACCGCACCCGGCGCCCGGCCGCATCGATCCGGGTCGCGGTGTCGACCACCAGCCGGACGCGGGCGCCCAAGATTTCCCGATAGTCGACCATCGCCTCGTGCGACCCGCCCACCAGTTGGTGCAGGCGAACCCGCTCGACGAACCGCGGGCGCGGGTTGATCAGGGTGACCGTTACGTCGTCCCGTTGCGTCAGGCGATTTGCTGCCAAGACGCCTGCGTAACCGCCGCCGACCACGACCACATCGGTAGTGCCGGTCATGGTGTCTCCTTCGCTTCGAGGGGTCGAGCACAAGACACCGGGGGAGCTACCGCCGTGACTTGATGTGATGTAGGTCACTCGCGTAGCTCTGCGTCCGCCGCATCCGAAGGATGACCTCGCATCTTCGGCGCGTGCCACGGCTCAGTGATCTACCTGGGCTGATGATGGGGGAATGAAGGAGAATCGCGCAGTCGGCAGACTATCGCGGGCCCTGCACAATTTGCTGGCCGTGACGTGCGCTCTGCTCTTCTATTACTTCCTGCCGCTGGACGCGGTGCCGGTGGGCCGACTGTCCGGCGTACCGGCGCTGCTCGCGTTCGTCATCGGCGTCGCCGGGCTCATCTGGCTGGCCCGGTGGCGTATCCGGCGGTACATCTTGGATCCCCGCGCGACCGTAGGGCGTATCAACGACGTGCTGCTCGTGGTCTGCGTCGTCGTGACATTCTTCGCCCTCTACTACTACGTGCTGGAACTGCGCTCACCCGGCCAGTTCGAGGGCCTGCACACCAGGACCGACGCGCTCTACTACACGATTGTCACGCTGGGCACGGTCGGTTACGGCGACGTGCACGCGGTCGGCGCCGCCGCCAAAGTGGCCACCATGGTGCAGGTCGCCTTCGATCTCGGCGTGATCGGCATCCTGATCGCGATCTCGACCTCGCACATCATTCAGCGGTTGAGCGAAGCGCAGCGCGGCCGTCCGGCCGGCGGCGAATGACGGCGCGGACGCGGAACGAACTCAGCGGTGCGCGCGGTACCAGCGAATCAGCGAGTCGGTCGACGAATCGTCCTGCGCCTGCGGCTCTTCCGTGGCCGTGAGCAGCGGGGCCAACGCGAGCGCCTGCTGTTTGCCCAGTTCGACCCCCCACTGGTCGAAACTATCGATGCCCCAGATCGTGCCCTCCACGAAGACTTGGTGCTCGTAGAGCGCGATGAGCTGACCGACGACGGATGGGGTGAGCCGCGGCGCGAGGATGGTGGTGGACGGACGGTTGCCGGGCATCACCTTGTGCGGCACGATCGCCGGATCGGTGCCCTCCGCGGCGATCTCCTCGGCGGTCTTGCCGAACGCGAGCACCTTGGTCTGCGCGAACAGGTTGCTCATCAGGATGTCGTGCATGCTGCCGGTGCCGTCGCTGGTCGCCAGATCGTCGGTGGGCTGCGCGAATCCGATGAAGTCGGCCGGGACGAGCCGGGTGCCCTGGTGCAGCAATTGGTAGAAGGCGTGCTGGCCGTTGGTGCCCGGTTCGCCCCAGAAGATCTCGCCGGTGGCGGTGGTGACCGGAGTGCCGTCGGCCCGGACCGACTTCCCATTGGATTCCATGGTCAACTGCTGCAGGTAGGCGGGGAACCGGGCCAGATCGTTCGAATACGGCAGCACCGCGTGGGATTCCGCGCCGAAGAAGTTCGAATACCAGACGCCGAGCAGGCCGAGCAGCACCGGTGCGTTCGCCTCCAGCGGCGCCTCGGCGAAATGCCGATCCACCGCGTGCATACCGGCGAGGAACTCGGAAAAGCGTTCCTTGCCGATGGTCGCCATCACCGACAGGCCGATCGCCGAGGCCACCGAGTACCGGCCGCCGACCCAATCCCAGAAGCCGAACATGTTCTCGGTGTCGATCCCGAATTTCGCGACCCGCTCGGCGTTGGTGGACACCGCGACGAAGTGCTTGGCCACGGCGTCCTCGCCGAGCGCGGCGACCAGCCAGCGCCGGGCCGCGGTCGCGTTGGTGAGCGTCTCCAGGGTGGAGAAGGTCTTGGACGCGACGATGAACAACGTGGTGGCCGGATCCAGCCCGTCCAGCTTCGCGACCAGGTCGGCGGGATCGACGTTGGAGACGAACCGCGCGCCGATGCCCGCGTCCTCGTAGTGCCGCAGCGCCTGGTGCACCATGACCGGACCCAGGTCCGACCCGCCGATGCCGATGTTCACCACCGTCGTGATGCGCTCGCCGGTCGCCCCCCGCCATGCACCGGAGCGCAGCGCGTCGGTGAACTCGCCCATTCGCCGCAGCACCCGGTGCACCTCGGCGCCCGCGTCGACGCCGTCGATGATCATGGTCGAGCCTTCGGGCAGCCGCAGCGCCACATGGCCGACCGCGCGGTTCTCGGAGGTGTTGATGTGCTCGCCACGGAACATCGCGTCGCGCCGCTCGGGCACGCGTGCCTCACGCGCCAATTCCACCAGCAGATGCAGCGTTTCCCGGTTCACGCGGTGCTTGCTGTAGTCGATGTGCAGGTCCGCAACCTGGACGGTCAGCTCCCCGCCCCGGGCCGGATCGTCGGCGAAGAACTCCCTGAGGTGTCGTCCCGCGACGGTGCCGTGGTGATCGTGCAGTTTCCGCCATGCCGCCGTCGCGGTGATGTCGCTGCTCACGTTCGCCGAGAGTACAAGCAGGCACCGCCGCGCGCACGGGCGCGTGCGCGGAGCGTCGGCCGGACCTGCGCCGATGCCGAGGTGAAAACCCTCTGTGCCACACCGGTCTCGCCGCGTGGGCGACACGCCGTACCAGCGCCGCGTCACGGCGGCGCGCGTTCCCCGTGCGCTTCCGCCGGGAGGCATAGGCTGGCGTCATGGTGTCCGAACGTGAACTTCTCGAATCCGTGCCGACGCAGTTGTGGATCGGCGGGCGTCCGGTCGACGCCACCGGGGCGGGTACCTTCCCGGTGCACAATCCCGCGACGGGCGAGGTGCTGACGCATGTCGCCGACGCGACGCCGGAAGACGCGCTGCGCGCGCTCGACGCGGCCGTCGCGGCGCAGGACGCGTGGGCGGCCACGCCCGCCCGGGAACGCGGAGAGATCCTGCGCGCGGTATTCGAGCGGATCACCGCCCGGGCGGAGGAATTCGCGCTGCTGATGACCCTGGAAATGGGCAAGGCGCTGCCGGAGAGCCGCAACGAGGTGCGCTACGGCGCCGAATTCTTCCGCTGGTTCAGCGAGGAGGCCGCCCGGGTACACGGGCGCTACCTGCACGCGCCGTCGGGCACCGGCCGGATCATGGTGCACAAGCAGCCGGTCGGGCCCTGCTTGGCGATCACGCCGTGGAACTTCCCGCTCGCCATGGGCACGCGCAAGATCGGTCCCGCGCTGGCCGCGGGCTGCACGATGATCGTCAAGCCGGCCTCGGCGACGCCGCTGACCATGCTGCTGCTGGCGCAGCTGTGCAGCGAGGCGGGCTTGCCCGACGGCGTCCTGTCGGTACTCACCTCCAGCCACTCCGGCGCGGTGACCCAACCGCTGCTCGACGACTCCCGGCTGCGCAAGCTCACCTTCACCGGTTCCACCGAGGTGGGCAAGAAGCTGGTGGAGAAATCCGCGAACCGGCTGCTGCGCACCTCGATGGAACTCGGCGGCAACGCGCCGTTCGTGGTGTTCGCCGACGCCGACGTCGACGCCGCCGTGCAGGGCGCGATGCTGGCCAAACTGCGCAACGGCGGAGAGGCGTGCACCGCCGCCAACCGCTTCCATGTGCACAACAGCGTGCTCGAGGAGTTCACCACCAAGCTGGTCGAGGCGATGGAGAGCAGCGTGCGGCTCGGGCCGGGTGCCGATCCGGATACGACGCTCGGCCCGCTCATCAACGAGGAGCAACTGCGTACGGTCGGTGACCTGGTGGACGACGCGGTCGCGAAGGGCGCGCGCGTGCGGATCGGCGGCAAGGCGCCCGACGGCCCCGGCTGGTTCTACCCGGCGACGGTCCTGAGCGACGTCCCGCCGCAGGCCAGGATTCTGCGCGAGGAGGTGTTCGGCCCGGTCGCCCCGATCGTCGGCTTCGACACCGAGGAGCAGGGGCTCGCCGCCGCGAACGACACCGAATTCGGTCTGGTCAGCTACGTCTACACTCGCGACCTCGACCGCGCGCTGCGGATCGCCGAGGGCCTGGAATCCGGCATGGTGGGTGTCAACCGCGGCGTCATCTCCGACCCCGCCGCCCCGTTCGGCGGCGTCAAGGAGTCCGGCTTCGGCCGGGAGGGCGGCACCGAGGGGATCGAGGAGTACCTGTCCACCAAGTACATCGCGCTCACGTGAGCGAGTGCCGCGGGTTCCGCATCACCGAAGGCGAACGGTCGCGCATCTGAGGGTCGAACTCGACCTGTCGGTGGCGACTGCCCCCCTGCTTTCGGGGGGCGACTTCGCCAATCATCGATACTAGCCTCGACCTGGGTTTCGATGAGGGCGAAGGGCTGATGATGAGAAGGTGCGGGTGCCGGTGATGCCCGCTTGAGCAATGGCATCATCAAAGCCTTTTTGCGGGTCGTGGACGATCTGAAACGGCTGACCGGCAGGGAATCCGAGGGCCTGGCCGGTATGAAAACAGGCGCAGCCCGCGTTTCCCGTGAAGTCAGCGAGGTGCATACGCACGGCGACGCTGACAATGCGCTCACGATCCGGCGTCGATGGTCCTCGGCCGGCGGCGATGCCGACACCAGGCGGGATTTGTGCCCCCCGCCGCCGGACCGAGCGTCGCTGGATCGGGCCGGACAGCGACTCGACGCCGAATTGACTCGACGTTTCGGCGAGAATGGACCGACCAACGAGGAATTGTATGACTTCATAGCCAACCGTCGACTGTCCCGGCTGGAGCAATACGCCATGATCGACCGGAGAATCGAGGAAACAGCGGCTTCTCTCGGCCGGGACAGCGCCGAGTTACGTGCGCAGATGCGCCGCGAACTGAAGGAAGCGCTCAGCGGAAAACCGATCGCTATCCGTGTCCGCGACAACGAACTCCTGGCCATCCTCCGGGAAGGGCGAATCAGGGGTGCACGCAACCCCGTCGGCGTTCGCGCCCATGCCGAAGAAGAGTGGTTCGGCCCGCATGTCCACGACAACCCACCCGTCTACGGCTACATCGCCGTGGATGGAGTGCGCCCGTCACAAGACGGCATGATCGATGCGTTGTCGGAGCTGAACTACGGCGACAATCAGATCTACCTGAAGCCGGAGGTGCGGTCACGAACGACCGTCACATTCGGTGACTCGCTGGTGGAAAGGGAACGGGCGATACCCTCCCCCCTGGACAATGCGTCGGAATATTCCTATGGCGTCGGAGTGCACGATCTCGCTCCTGTCGGCCGCGATTATCTCGGAGCAGATTTTCGCGCCAACCATTTCATCGAAGCCCAGATGTTCGATCTCACCACCGCGGACATAGATTTCATCGGGTTGCACCAGCCACCCAGCGCGGCATTGCGACAGGCGCTGGACCAATCCGGACTGGATTGGCGTGTGCTGTCCAATCGCACGATCGCGGCGGAGGGCAGCCCCGCGGAACGAGCGGCCGCGATCGAACGGACGAGTCAAGACCTCGAGCATCTTCGCCATGTGCATCCCGTTATGCGCTCGCATGCCGAACCGCTGGAAGCCGAGCTGAGGGCCGACCTGCGTGTCCTGAGCGATTCCATCGCGGGTGATGGACCGGCCGCAAACCCCGGATAGCGCGGTGGGGCACCACGGCCTGAAAACCTTCCGCCCCGGGCGGTAGGCGGCCCGGGGCGGACATGAAGCGACCGCCCCGGGGTGTATGACACCCGGGGCGGCCTATTCGGAAGCGACGGTCTCGCGAGCGCGCCGCGTGGCTCTCAGCTCAGTGGCCGAGCCGGCCGCGGCCGAGGCGAAGCAGCAGCATGGCGAGGGTGTGGCCTTCCTGGCCGAGTTCGCTGAAACGCTCCAGCACCTTCATCTCGCGACTGTGCACGAGGCGCGGCCCGCCCGACGCCATGCGCGTCCGGCCGATGATCCGGGAAATCTCCGTCCGGCGCTTGATCGCGGCCAGGATCTCCGCGTCGAGACGGTCGATCTCCTTGCGGAGCTTGTCGATCTCGGCCTCGGTCTGCGGCAGCGCGGATTCGGATCCGGTCGTCGTGGCAGGGGTGCTCATCATTCATCTCCTCGTGTCAGAACATCGATCGGCACGTGCTCGCGGCTCGTTACCGATCAGTTCTTTCACCGTGAAACAGACCTGGTGGGGCCTTGTATTGTCCCCCCAGGACGGCGTGCTCAGGTACAGGCTCCGCGATCCCGGCGTCCGGCTGGCAGCCGAATCGGACGTCTTGCGAAAGCGCTGAGCATGTCGCCAGTGTGCCACGGGCTGGGGGGTATGCAAAACGTATACGTTTGGGAATCGCGCGAGAAACGCTGGTCGTTTCGCCGATGCTTCCCACCAGGGGGAGTTCACCCGGCGTTCAGTGCTCCGGAGCCGAACCGATACCGATCTCACCCGGGGCTTCATCTCTGTCGGTGGCCGCCGGTAGCGTGGATGGGCGATGGACATCACGGTGGCTCCCAAGACGCAGGCCGGTCGGGTCGTGCACCCGGATCCGACATCGAAACCGCAGTTCGCCGGCGGTAACGCAGCGGAGGGGTCGCAGCCTGCCGCCATTCCCGAGGCGCCGTCGACGGATGCCGAGCGCGAGCGGCAGCGCGCCGAGCGGGAGCAGCGCCGCGCCGAGGAGGCCGAACGCCTGCTCGACAACCTGAATCCGCAGCAGCGCGCGGCGGTCGTGCATACCGGGTCCCCGCTGCTCATCGTGGCGGGCGCGGGCTCGGGCAAGACGGCCGTGCTCACCCGCCGCATCGCCTATCTGCTGGCCGCCCGGGGCGTCACCCCGGGTCAGGTGCTGGCCATCACATTCACCAACAAGGCCGCCGCGGAGATGCGGGAGCGAGTGACCGGACTGGTCGGCCCGCGTGCGAACAACATGTGGGTGTCGACGTTCCACTCCAGTTGCGTGCGCATCCTGCGCACGCAGGCCGCGCTGCTGCCCGGGCTGAATTCGAACTTCTCGATCTACGACGCGGACGATTCGCGGCGTCTGCTCACCATGATCAGCCGCGACCTGGACATCGACACCAAGAAGTACTCGGCACGCTTGCTCGCGACCGCGATCTCGAATCTGAAGAACGAACTCATCGACCCGGCCCGGGCCACCGCGGACGCGGAATCGGACGACACGGAGCTGCCCGGCCTGGTGGCCAAGGTCTACACCGAGTATCAGCGCAGGCTGCGCTCGGCGAACGCGCTCGACTTCGACGATCTCATCGGCGAGACGGTGGCGCTGCTGCAGCACCACCCGCAGGTCGCCGAGTACTACCGCCGCCGGTTCCGGCACGTGCTGGTGGACGAGTACCAGGACACCAACCACGCGCAGTACGTCCTGGTCCGCGAGCTGGTCGGTCACCACGTGGAAGACGGCGCCGAGGACCGGGTGCCGCCGAGCGAACTGTGCGTGGTCGGCGACGCCGACCAGTCCATCTACGCCTTCCGCGGCGCGACCATCCGCAATATCGAGGAGTTCGAGCGCGACTTCCCCGACGCCGAGACCATTCTGCTGGAGCAGAACTATCGCTCCACCCAGCACATCCTCTCCGCCGCCAACGCGGTGATCTCGCGCAATGAGAACCGGCGCGACAAGAAGCTGTGGACCGATTCCGGCGAGGGCGATCTGATCACCGGCTACGTCGCCGACAACGAGCACGACGAGGCGTCGTTCGTCGCCCGCGAGATCGACCGGCTGGTCGACCAGGGCGAGGCCAACTACGGCGACGTCGCGGTGTTCTACCGCACCAACAACAATTCTCGTGCGCTGGAAGAGATCTTCATCCGGATGGGCCTGCCCTACAAGGTGGTCGGCGGCGTCCGCTTCTACGAGCGCAAAGAGGTGCGCGACATCGTCGCCTACCTGCGGGTGCTGGAGAACCCGGAGGACGCGGTGAGCATGCGCCGCATCCTGAACACCCCACGCCGCGGCATCGGCGACCGCGCCGAGGCCTGCGTGGCCGTCCATGCCGAGCAGCGCGGGATCGGATTCGCCGCCGCGCTGCGCGACGCAGGCGAGGGCAAGGTGGCGCTGCTGAACACGCGCGCGCAGCGGGCCATCGCGGGTTTCCTCGATCTGCTCGACGACATCCGGGCCGCGGGCGAACGAGCCGACTCCGACTTCCCCGACGTGGGCAATGTCGTGGAGGCGGTGCTCGAGCGAACCGGTTATCGCGCCGGACTGGAAGCGTCCGACGACCCGCAGGACGGCGCCCGGCTGGACAACCTCAACGAGTTGGTCAGCGTCGCGCGGGAATTCAGCTCGGAGGCGCACAACAACGCGGAAGCTGCCCGGCAGGAAGGGCTGTTGCCCGAGGTGGGCGAAGGCGAGCCGGATCCCGGTTCGCTCGCCGCGTTCCTGGAGCGGGTGTCGCTGGTGGCGGATACCGATCAGATTCCGGACGAGGGCTCCGGCGTGGTGACGATGATGACGCTGCACACCGCCAAGGGCCTGGAATTTCCCGTGGTATTCGTGACGGGCTGGGAGGACGGGCAGTTCCCGCACATGCGGGCGCTCGGCGATCCCACCGAGCTGGCCGAGGAACGACGCCTCGCCTACGTGGGCATCACCCGGGCCCGGCGCCGCCTGTATCTGACGCGCGCGGTGGTGCGTTCCGGCTGGGGGCAGCCGGTGTCGAACCCGGAATCGCGGTTCTTGCAGGAAATTCCGGGCCATCTCATCGATTGGCGGCGGCTCGAGCCCGCCGGGTCGCCCGCGACGCGGGGCATCCGGCGGCGCGGCGGGGATGACGACGGGTTGGAGCGGGACTGGACGCGCGGCGACGGGTGGTCGGAGCCGCGTCCAGGCTTGCGTGATCGCGGACCGCGCAGACCTGCTCCCGGCGGTGCGAACCGCAACAACACGAACTTGGTACTCGCGGTAGGTGATCGGGTCAGCGACGACAAGTACGGTCTGGGCCGCGTGATCGCCGCGGAGGGCTTCGGGCCGCTGGCCACGGTGACCATCGATTTCGGCACGGCGGGCAAGATCCGATTGATCCCGCAGTACAGCCGGACCCTGGTCAAACTCTGACCCGCGCGGGCCTTTGGACCCTGCCCGCGTCCGCCTCGCGCCGGTAGGGTCCGCGACGTGGATACGATCGCACAGCATCTCCTGTGGTTTCTGCCCATGCTCTGGCTCGGCATGGTGCTGGCAATCTCGTTCCTGGAAGCGCCGCTGAAGTTCCGTGCCCCCGGCGTCACGCTGGCATTGGGTCTCGGCATCGGCCGCTTGGTGTTCCGCGCGCTGAACATCGCCGAGGCGGTGCTCGCCGCGCTGCTGGTGCTCGCGGCACTGATCGTCGGCCCCGGTACAGCGACCTGGATGTGGTTGGGTGTCGCCGCGGTGGTGCTCGCCGTTCAGATGGCGGTGGTGCGCCCACCGCTGACCCGCCGGTCCGATCGCGTGCTGGCAGGCGAGCAACTGCCGCGCTCGCATGCGCACTACTGGTACATCGGCCTGGAGATCGCCAAGGTCGTCGCGCTGATCGGACTCGCGATCGCCGCGGCACCCTAGACGCGACCACCACCGCTACACGGCGGCGGGCACCTGCCGGTGCCGCTCTCAGCCGTTCAGCGTGGCTCGCGCGAAGTGTCCGGCTTCATGCGCCCGGCGTCGATGAGTGTCTGCCGGGCCGCCGCCTTACGTGGGCATTGATCGGCTCGGCATGTCCGGTGCCGCTGCATGGTCAGGTGTGCTTCGGTAACGCTCAATGGAGTTTCCGGAGCTTCGTGCGGCCAGCCGGTCGGCCACAGCGCGGCGTCGGGCTGCTCGGTGCCCATCCGTTCGCGTGCGGCACGCCACTCGGCGGTCACCCGGTCGATGATCGCTTGTGCGGACATGTCGTCTTGCTCGCCGTCTCGCCACCAGTTGAATCCCATCGCGTTTCACCCCTGCTGTCGTCGCTTTCCCCTGGGTGCACGCCACCCGGCGGGGTGGTGGTCACCGCAGGCCGCTCACGTCCGGCGGTGCGTCCGCTCCGGGCGGGAGGGACGCGCCCGCCGGGTGGGTGCGGCTGCAAACGTCGCGCGGAAAACCTCGCTTCGGACTGGGAAAACGGCTACAGCGCGTCTACTGGGCCGCCTAAGATTCCCGCATGGGGACGGACGGGGGGTTTCCTCCTGACATCGGGGAACGTCTGCGAGCCGCCAGGCAGGCGGCGGGGCTCTCACTGGCCGAGCTAGCGGCGCGAATACCGTTCTCGCGCAGCTACCTGGGTCATGTGGAGACGGGAACGCGCATCGCCTCGGTCGATGTGGTTGCGGCATACCTGCGTGCATGCGGCGAAATGACATGCGACCCTGTCACACTGGTCAGTATGTTGGGCCGAGCGGATGTCGACCGGCGCTCGTTCCTGCGCACGTCGGTCTACAGCGCGGCGCTCTCCGCGACGGCGCTGGTATCGCAGTCGGATATGGCACGGTTGGTCCGGGTCGATGAATCGGCGCATATCGGTATGCCGGAAGTCCGTGCCGTCCAGAGAATCACAGACGCGTTTCTCGGCTTGGACGAGGTCAAAGGCGGCGGCATCGGCCGAACCGCTGTCGCCGAGTTCCTGAGTACGGATGTCGCGTCACTGCTGCGGTCGCGATTCACCGATTCGACAGTCCGCTCCGCCGCGTTCAGCGCCGCCGCCGAACTGGCCTATTTGGCGGGTTTCAAAGCGCACGACGCGGGGGAGGACGGTATCGCGCAGCGGTATTTCCTCTCGGCATTGCGTCTGGCGCAGGAGTCCGGTGTTCCGGGACAGGACGGGTTCTGCTTTCGCATGCTCGGGTTACACGCCACCGACGTACGACAGCCACAGCACGCGGACGAGCTTGCCGAACGTGGAGTGGCAGCGGCGCGCGACAAAGTAGGTCCGGACACCATGTCCTTGTTCCTGGTCGGCCTGGCGCGCTGCTATGCCGAAACGGGGCAACATCGAGCAGCGCGGAATACTCTGCGGGAGGCGGAGCCGTGGATAGACACGGAAATCACCACCGAGTTACCCCGCTGGGCGGCTCTCTGGTGCCCGAACAAAGCGAGCGTAGCCAGGCAGACGTCGAAAGCGTTCGCTGCCTTGGGTGATTACGCCGAAGCCGAGCGCTACCTCTTCCTGTCGCATTCGATGTGGCATCCCGCGACCCACACCAGGATTCATGCGCTCTCCGCAGTGGAAACCGGACTGATTCGGTGGCTTCTGGGACGGCATGAAGACGCGGCGAAAATTTGGCGGCCCGCACTGCCCATTCTGTCCAGCGTATCCTCCGATCGTGCATCGAAGGTTATGCGGAAGGTGCGGAAGGTCGCCCCGGAAATATTCACCGGCACGGAAAAATGGCCGACAGCCGAATCCTCGTAGCACTGTGCTGTTCAGCCCGATGGCACGTTGCACGCGAGCGATCCGGCGCTGCTACGTTGCGCACGGTGAGTAGTGCGGTCCGACCCCCGCTGTCTCGGCCACTCCCGGCTCGCCCGCTTGACCGGTCCGTCCGGCCGCGGTGTCACTGCGGCAGCAGGTCCGTCAACGCCTCGTCGAGGGTGGGGTAGCGGAAGGTGAAGCCCGCCTTCGCCAGCACCTGCGAGGTGGCGTGGCGGCCGGTGAGGCCGAGGGCCGGATCGGAGCGGAGCAGGATCGCGCCGAGCGCGAGCAGAAACTCCGGGGTCGGCGGTGCAGGCGGCCGGTGCAGGCGCTTGCGCAGGACGCGCATCAGCTCGCGATTGCGGACAGGTGTATCGGTGGCGGCCACCAGGATTCCGTTCGGCAGCTCGAGTGCGGGATCGAGGCCGAGGGCTGCGCGGACGATCGCGAGCCAGTCGTCGATGTGGATCCAGCTGAACCACTGTTCGCCGGAGCCGACTCGACCGCCCAACCCCGCTCGGGTGAGCTGGGTGAGGCGTCGCAAGGCGGGTGCTTGCGGGTCGAGCACGATCGAGGTGCGCAGGATGGTCCAGTGCGCGGCCCGGACGGGGTCGAAGGCGCGCTCCCACGGTTCGGCCACGCCGGTCATCTGCGGCAGACCGACCGGCAGGGGAGTGTTTTCCGTGCACCGGGTTTCGCCCGCGTCCGACCAGATCGCGGTGGTGCTCGCCTGCACCCAGTAGTCGATCGGCGTGTCCAGGGTCGCGGCGGCGGCGACCAGCGCGCGGGTGGAATCGACTCGGCTGTCGCGTAATTCGGCGATGTTCTCCGGCGTCGGACGGCAGTCGACCAGCTTTCCGGCGAGGTTGACGATTGCCGTGCGTGTCGGATTGCGCAGTGCCGCAGCCCATTCGCCGACCGATCGGCCATCCCATTCCACTTGGTCGAACGGTAGTCCGGTATCGCGACGACGAGTGAGGATGACGACACGATGACCACGACAGGTCAGGTCGGCGGCGACGTGCCTGCCGAGTCCACCGGTGCCGCCCGGGATGACGACCGTGAGCGCGTCCGCCGCGGGTTCCAGTCCGGCCGAACGGGCCAAGCGCGCGAAGCGCACCCGCACATCGGATTCCAGGAACCTCGTGGCGAGCAGCCGGGCCACACCGGCCGACGCCCCGAGGAAGGTGAGCCGCTGGGTGATTTCGGTGCCGCCGTCGCGGGGCGTCAGCGTCCAGGTCAGCCGCATCCGTCCGAGCGGCTCGGGCTGTTCCACGCGCAGCTCTCGTTCCGGCCGAACGGCGGCGACGATGAACGGCAGCGTCGTGCGCCCGTGCGATGCGCGGTGGTGCGGCACGTAGGTACCCGTACTGCCCACCGCGACCGGACTGTCCAAGCGCACGGCGGCGATACCCGGGTTCCACTCAGGCCATCGCGCCGGATCGCCGAGCACACTCCAGAGCCGCTCGGCAGGCAACGCGATGAATTGCGTGTACGTCGTTGTACGTCGTGCCATGAGCCCGACGCTAACCCGCTGACGGGCCCGGCGGAACCGTGTGCATCGTCATGTACCGCATGTGCGGTGCGGGGACGAGAATGCCCGGCCGAGCAATGGACAACGAGCACACGAGAATTCATCGGTCAGCACGTCGAGGATGCGGCCCACGCCGGGGATGGACCACGGTGCGGGCCGGGCGAGTCACTTGCGGCCGGAGCGGGCGGTGCCCCGCTGGCATCGCCGCGTGCAGGGCCCGGTATTCGTACTCCGCGAACGTGGTGGCGGCGAACCCCGTGCTGAAACCGGCGACGCCGGATCGGCGGCGGCTGTGCACGACACGTGGGATCTACGCGAAACGGCGTGACGGTACGGCATCCGCGCTTCGTGCGCCGGAGCCACCGCTAGCGTGTGACCACGGCGCGCCGTTCAGTCGCGCTGCGGGCCCAAGCTGATGCCGCGGGTGGCCAGCCAGGGCAGCGGGTCGACCTTGTCGGTGCCGTTCAGCCAGACCTCGAAGTGGCAGTGCGGACCGGTGGAGAATCCCCGGTTGCCGATCGTGGCGATCTGGTCTCCGGCGAGCACGCGCTGGCCCTGGGACACCGTGGCGGTGTCGATGTGGCCGTAGATGGTGACGGTGCCGTCGTCGTGTAGCAGGCGGACCCACATACCGAAGCCCGACGCGGGGCCCGCCTCGATCACGGTGCCGTCCGCGACGGCGTAGATCGGGGTGCCGATCGGGCCCGCGATGTCGATGCCGAGATGCTGCACGCCCCAGCGGGCGCCGAAGCCCGAGGTGAAGGTGCCCGCGGCGAACTTGGTGAAGAGCGGGCGGAGCTTCGAGGCCTCCTGGGAAGCGAGGTCCTCGGCGTACTTCTGGCCCTTCTGCAGGATGTCGTTGAACTGATCGAGATGGGCCGGCGAGGAGACGTTCAGCACCTGGGGGGAGTCCGGCGCGGCTGTCGGATCGGCCACGTTCATCGACTGCGCGGCGATCTCGTGGATCTGACCCGCGGCTTCGTAGTCGACCGCCTGCGACGGCTGTTCGGGCGAGGCGAACGCGGCCTGCCCGGCCGCGACGACCGCGCCCGCGGCCACGGCCGCGACCGCGGCGCGCCCCTTCAGCGCGGCGGGGGGCGCCGCCACCCGGTGCGCGCCACCGCGCTTGTTCGTGGCGCGGCGTCCGGGGATGACGGTCGGGAGGGCGGGCGTGCCGGGCTCCTCGTCGGCCTCGGGCTCGTCGGCCTCGGTCGCCCAGGACTCCTCGGGGGCCCAGCAACCGGTGTCGGACACCCAGGATTGCTCGTCGGGCGCCCGGTTCTCCGCTTCGGCCCACGCGTCGCCGGAGTTCCAAGCGTCGCCGGAGTTCCAAGCGTCGCCGGAGTTCCAAGCGTCGCCGGAGTTCCAAGCGTCGCCGGAGTTCCAAGCGTCGCCGGAGTTCCAAGCGCCGCCATCGGACCAGGTCTGCTGCTGGGCGGTCCAATCCTGTTGCACCCACGCGTTGTTCGCGGCCCAGGAGTCGTCGGATACCGCGTTCTGGTAGGCCGGTTGCTCGTGGACGGGCGGCTCGGTGTCGTAGCCGTACTGGGCGCCGGCGGCGTGGAAGTAGTCGTACTGCGCCTGCGGCGCCTCGTACCCGGCGTGGTGCTGGTCGAACGAGTGCTCGTCCTGCCGGCCCGCGGGGGCGAAGGGCTCGTCGTCGGGACGGTAACGATGTCCCGTGCGCAAGCGATCAGGGGAAGCGAAGGTGGAGCTGTGGTTCATCGGCGGTGCCACATCGTGAAGCTGGTGGAACTCGGAAGCCGCCTGACCAGCGGCGTCGATCGGTCGAATGCGGAGCGGCTCTCCGTCTGCGGAGCGCTGTGCTGCGTCAAAGCTTGCCGTCCTCCTAGTCGTGACCGTGTTGTGACATCGACCGCACTGACGGTAACGAAATGATTGAGCGGCGACAAGCGGTGCGCCAGCTCCGTAACAAACATGTGAGATTCATCACGCTTAGCCCGCGGAATATCTCACTGTTGTATGGGCACCCTCGAGAGGTTTTCCAACGACGATTTGTAGTAGATACCGGCGCGCTCCGGCTTCGCCCGCTCTACCTGGCGCGGTGTCAGCAACCTACTCGCCAGTAGCGTTGGCCAGCGGTTTTGCCGGTCCGGGCGCAGCCGGGTGACCTGCGCCACTTAGGATGAACGTGGCCGATTGGCCCTCCATGTGACTGGTTAGAGTCCGACCCGACCCGCTTCCGACGTCGGGCCGCCAACAAAGACGTTGTCATCGCAACGCAGACGAGACGGTGAGTACATGGATCTCTTCGAATATCAGGCGAAGGAGCTCTTCGTTAAGCACGGAGTGCCTTCGTCCGAGGGCCGCGTCACGGACACGGCCGAGGACGCCCGCGCCATCGCGGAGGAAATCGGCAAGCCGGTGATGATCAAGGCCCAGGTGAAGGCCGGTGGCCGCGGTAAGGCCGGTGGCGTGAAGTACGCCGCGACCCCGGACGACGCGCTGACGCACGCGCAGAACATCATCGGCCTGGACATCAAGGGCCACATCACCAAGAAGATCCTTGTCGCCGAGGCCAAGGACATCGCGGAGGAGTACTACATCTCCTTCCTGCTGGACCGGGCCAACCGGACCTACCTGGCCATGTGCTCGGTCGAGGGCGGCATGGAGATCGAAGAGGTCGCCGCGACCAAGCCGGAGCGGCTGGCGAAGGTCCCCGTCGACGCGGTCAAGGGCGTCGACCTGGCGTTCGCGCGTTCGATCGCCGAGCAGGGCCACCTGCCCGCCGACGTGCTGGACGCCGCGGCCGTGACCATCCAGAAGCTGTGGGAGGTGTTCGTCGCGGAGGACGCCACCCTGGTGGAGGTCAACCCGCTGGTGCGCACCCCGCAGGACGAGATCCTCGCGCTGGACGGCAAGGTCACCCTCGACGAGAACGCCGGATTCCGCCACCCGGAGCACGAGGCGTTCGCGGACAAGGACGCGACCGACCCGCTCGAGCTCAAGGCCAAGGAGAACGACCTCAACTACGTCAAGCTCGACGGTGAGGTCGGCATCATCGGCAACGGCGCCGGTCTGGTCATGTCGACCCTGGACGTCGTCGCCTACGCGGGCGAGGGCCACGGCGGCGTGAAGCCGGCCAACTTCCTGGACATCGGTGGTGGCGCCTCGGCCGAGGTGATGGCCGCCGGTCTGGACGTCATCCTGAACGACAGCCAGGTCAAGAGTGTGTTCGTGAACGTGTTCGGTGGCATCACCGCGTGTGACGCGGTCGCCAACGGCATCGTGAAGGCGCTGGAGATCCTCGGCGACGAGGCCAACAAGCCGCTGGTCGTCCGCCTGGACGGCAACCGCGTCGAGGAGGGCCGCAAGATTCTGGCCGACGCCGCGCACCCGCTGGTGACGCTGGCGCAGACAATGGACGAAGGCGCCGACAAGGCCGCCGAACTGGCAGCCGCCCGATAACGACGGCCGAGTAAGGACGAAAAGAATGTCTATCTTCCTGAACAAGGACTCCAAGGTCATCGTCCAGGGCATCACCGGCGGCGAGGGCACCAAGCACACCGCGCTGATGCTGAAGGCGGGCACCCAGATCGTGGGCGGTGTGAACGCGCGCAAGGCGGGCACCACCGTCGCGCACACCGACAAGGACGGCAACGCGGTCGAGCTGCCGGTGTTCGGCACCGTCGCCGAGGCCATCAAGGAGACCGGCGCCGACGTGTCCATCGCGTTCGTGCCGCCGAAGTTCGCCAAGGACGCCATCATCGAGGCCATCGACGCGGAGATCCCGCTGCTGGTGGTCATCACCGAGGGCATCCCGGTGCAGGACACCGCCTACGCCTGGGCCTACAACGTGGAGAAGGGCAGCAAGACCCGGATCATCGGCCCGAACTGCCCCGGCATCATCACCCCGGGCGAGTCGCTGGTCGGCATCACCCCGGCCAACATCACCGGCAAGGGCCCGATCGGCTTGGTCTCCAAGTCCGGCACGCTGACCTACCAGATGATGTACGAACTGCGTGACTTCGGCTTCTCGACCTCCATCGGCATCGGCGGCGACCCGGTCATCGGCACCACCCACATCGACGCCATCGAGGCGTTCGAGAAGGACCCGGAGACCAAGCTGATCGTGATGATCGGCGAGATCGGCGGCGACGCCGAGGAGCGGGCCGCGGCCTACATCAAGGCCAACGTCACCAAGCCGGTCGTCGGCTACGTGGCGGGCTTCACCGCCCCCGAGGGCAAGACGATGGGCCACGCGGGCGCCATCGTGTCCGGCTCGTCGGGCACCGCCCAGGCGAAGAAGGACGCGCTGGAGGCCGCGGGCGTGAAGGTCGGCAAGACGCCGTCCGAGACCGCCGCGCTGGCTCGCGAGATCCTGGAGAAGGCCAGCATCAGCGCCTGATCTTCCCCGCGCACGAAGGCCGCCTCCGAATTCGGGGGGCGGCCTTCGTCATGTGTGGCGGTGGGCTCAGGCTTGGGCAGCAGCCGAGCGTCCGGACCAGCCACGCGCGGAACTATGCGATCTGCCAGGGGTTGCGTCATCCCCTTCGCTCACTACACGAGGCAACCGGTCGGATGGTTCATCGACTCGTCCCCGGGAATTCCCCGCTATTGAGAATCCTCGTGGTGTGAAAAGTGCCATGGCGGGCAACAGTCTCTACAGAGCGGTAGGTGGTCTCGCTAGGGGCTCCGGGCCGGACACCCGCCGCGACCTGCCGGGATGTGAACGAATCCGCTCCTCCCGGCCGTCGCGGCGGGATGACCTCGGCGAGGGAGTGCAGTAGCGTCAGAAGTAATCCAGCCGTGAAGACCATGTACGACTCGATTTAGGAGACGACGACATGTCCTACCCGACCGGGGGCTCCGGGTACAACACACCCTCGCCCTCAGCGCCATCCAGCCAGAGCCCGGCCACGGGTGGTGCCACTTCAGGTTCGAGCGCTACCGGTTCCGATGCCAAGGGTCTGCCGTTCTTCCTGGTGGTCGGCGTAGCGGCACTCGGCGTGATCAACTTCCTGCTCGGCTTCCTGCCGTTCCTCGGTAGCAAGCCGGTCGATATCGGCGGCCGCCGGGTCAGCGCGCCGGAGACGGCCAACTTCTTCGAAGTGGCCTCCGGTACGCCGCTGCTGGGCCTGCTGCTGCTCGGCGGTCTGCTCGCCGGGCTGTCGCTGCTGCCCAAGCAGAACTGGATCGGCGCGGCCGCCGCGGCTTCGACCGCTGGTTTCATCGCGCTGCTGTTCCAGTCGTTCAACTTCGGCGAGGGCAGTGAACTGAAGGCGGGAGCCTACGTCCTGCTCGTGCTGGCGTTCGTGCAGGCCGCCGTGGCGATCGCCGCGACGCTGTTCGAGGCAGGCATCCTCAAGGCGCCCGCACCGCGCCCGGCCACCGCGCCGAGCGGCTTCGGTCAGGGCGGCTACGGGCAGCAGCAGCCGTCGTACGGACCGGGACAGCAGCAGGCCTACGGTCAGGGTCAGCCCGGTTACGGAGCCAGCCCCTACGGGCAGGCCGGCTACGGCGCCCAGGCCGCGCCGCCGCAGTTCCCGTCCCAGGCGGGGCAGCAGTCGCCCTACGGGCAGAGCCAGCCCGGCTACGGCCAGGCTCAGCAAGCCCAGCAGGGGCAGTCCTACGGCCAGCCGCAGTCGCCTTACGGTCAGAGCCAGCAGCCGACCACGGCCTACGGCGCGGCCCAGCAGCCGGGTTCGCCCTACGGCGCGCAGCCGCGTCCGGACGAGAGCGTGACCCAGCACTTCGGCGGCCAGCAGCAGTCCGGCCAGCAGTCGCCCTACGGTTCGCCGGGCTACGGTCAGCAGCAGGCGCAGCCGAGCCAGCAGAACAAGCCGTTCGGCGGCGAACAGAGCGGTGATCCCTCGTCGGACGCCACCCAGGCGTTCCGCCCCTCGGACGACAACAACAACAAGTAGGAACTCAGCGGCGTCCTCCCCGGCGGCGGTAGCGTGCCTGCGGCGCGCCTGACCCGTTCGCGCCGGGGAGGATGCCACGCTGAAATGCCATGAGCTCCTCCAGAAACTCCTCGACCCGCCGGATCGGCGGGTCGCGCGCGTCGCAGCCGCACCCCGACGCGGACGAAGCCGGGTTTCTGTCCCTCACCCCGGAGCGGTCCAGGGTGCTCATCGCCGTCGCTGGCCGCCCGTCGGCCTTCGGGCTGACCACCCTCGTCGTCCTCGTGCTCGCCACGCTCTTGGCGGCAGGCAGCGATCTGGACGGCGCGTCCGGCGCGATCGCCGCCTCCTGGCTGGGCGCGCATCAGGTGCCGCTGGTGATCGGCAAGACCTCACTCGGGCTGCTGCCGCTGTTGCCGACCGCCCTGCTGGTCTGGCTGGCCGCGCGGGAATGCGCACGCGCCGTCGAACCGCACTGCACCCGGGCGGATCTCGGATGGATCGTGGGCGCCGCGGTGGGCGGTCCGCTGCTGGTCACCTCCGTCTGCCTCGCGGTCACGGAGGACGCTTCCGGGGTCATCGCGCTGCAACCGCCGAACACCCTCGCCGCGTTCGCGTGGGTCGCGGCGCTGTATCTGCTCGCCGCCGCCATCGGCATCGCGGTCCGCCTCCGGCAACAGTTGTTCGCGCTGCTGCGCCTGCCCGATTGGGCGGTCTCCGGCCTCTACGGCGCCGGCCGCTCCACACTGCGCCTGCTGGTCGGCGCGACGGCCGTGGCGGTGCTCTCATTCCTAGCGCACATTCCACGGCTCGGCGAGATGTACCGGTCGGCGGGCGATTTCGGTGGCGTCGTCGGGTTGACCCTGCTCTCGTTGGCATATCTGCCGAACCTGGTTATCCAGACCGTCGGCGTGCTGGTCGGTACCAGCACGCAGATCGGCGCCGCGTCCTTCGGGGTGTTCTCCGTGGTCGGTGGCCCGATTCCGGCGTTTCCGTTGCTCGCCGCGGTGCCGACCGGCCCCGCGGCGGGATGGTGGCCGGTGTTACTGCTGATCCCCGCGGCGGTCGGCGTGCTCGGCGGGCTCGACCTCGCGCGCACCACCACCGATCGGATCACCGCACCGTGGGCCACGCTCACCTCCGCCGCGCTCGCCGCGCTCGCGCTGACGGTGGCCGGAGTAGTCGCGGGCGGAGAACTCGGCGAGATCGGCCGGGTCGGCCTGGACCTGCCGATCTTCACTCTTGTCCTGTTCGCCTGGCTGGCTGTCACCGGTTACGCGGGGCTGGCTTTCGCGCGCTGGTTCCTCGTGCCGGTCGGCGTCCCGCCGGTCGGCTACACCGACCCGTACGACGACTACTCCGACGAGGACGAGGCGGACTACGACGACTACGAGGACGACCAGGACTACTACGAGGACGACGACTACTACGGCGACGACGGCTACCACGACGACGGCTACGGCGACGAGGGCTACGAGGACGACCGGAACGACTACGACCGGCCGGAGCTGGAGGCCCCGCTGGACGCCGAACTCGTCGATGAGCCGCCCGCGATCGAGACCCGCGGCCGGTACCACGACCACGCGGCGGGCGACATCGTGGACGCCGAGGTGGTCGAGGCGGACCTGCCGGACAGTGACCGGATGGACGGTCGTTAGGCTCTAACCCGGCGGTGCCGCATCCGTCCGCCATCCGAACGATCAGGGAGTAGAGCGCTGACGTCCCCGCACGCCTCGTGGAAGCCCGCAACTACGCCGGCCACCGTCGTCGTGCTGGCGTCGGGTGCCGGCTCGCTGCTGCGCGCCCTGCTCGACGCCACGGCCGCGCCCGATTACCCGGCGAAGGTGGTCGCGGTCGGCGTCGACCGGCTCTGCGCGGCCACCACGCACGCCGACGCGGCGGGCGTGCCGCATTTCCGGGTGTCGCTGAAGGACTTCCCGGACCGCGCCGCCTGGGACGCCGAGCTCACCGAAGCGGTCGGCGGGCACCACCCGGATCTGGTGGTGTCGGCGGGCTTCATGAAATTGCTCGGCCCCGCCTTCCTGGACCGGTTCGGCGGCCGCATCATCAACACCCACCCCGCCCTGCTGCCCGCCTTCCCGGGCGCGCACGGCGTGCGTGACGCGCTCGCCTACGGAGCGCGGGTCACCGGCTGCACCGTGCACCTGGTCGACGAGGGCGTGGACACCGGGCCGATCCTCGCACAGGAGGCGGTGGCGGTGCTGCCGGGTGACGACGAGGCCGCACTGCACGAGCGCATCAAGGTTGTCGAGCGACGGTTGCTGGCGGAGGTCGTCGCCGCCGTCGCGACGCGAGGCATTGTCTCCGACGGACGAAAGGCAGTTATCCCAGATGAGCGAGTTCTCCGGTGAGTGAACGCAAGCCGATCAGCAGGGCGCTGGTGAGCGTCTACGACAAGACGGGTCTCGTGGAACTCGCGACCGGTCTGCACGCCGCGGGCATCGAGCTGGTCTCGACCGGGTCCACCGCGGGCCGGATCGCGGACGCGGGCATCCCGGTGACCAAGGTCGAGGACCTGACCGGGTTTCCGGAGACCCTCGACGGCAGGGTGAAGACCCTGCATCCCCGGGTGCACGCGGGCATCCTGGCGGACTCGCGCAAACAGGAGCACGTCGACCAGCTCGTCGAGCTCGGCGTCGAGGCGTTCCAGCTGGTGGTGGTCAATCTCTACCCGTTCACGCAGACCGTGGCGAGTGGGGCGACCCCCGACGAGTGCGTGGAGCAGATCGATATCGGCGGCCCGTCCATGGTGCGCGCCGCGGCGAAGAACCATCCGTCGGTCGCGGTGGTCGTGGACAGCGGCGACTACGACGACGTGCTGGCCGCGGTGAAGTCCGGCGGTTTCACCTTGGCCGAGCGTACGGCCTTGGCGGCCAAGGCGTTCCAGCACACCGCGAGTTACGACGTGGCGGTCGCGAGCTGGATGACCAACGTACTGGGCGCCGGTGACGCGGCCGAGGACACGGCGATCCGGTTCCCCGAATGGCTCGGCGGCACCTGGGAGCGGTCGGCGGTGCTGCGCTACGGCGAGAACCCGCACCAGTCCGCCGCCCTGTACACCAACGGCGACGGCAGCCTGGGACTGGCGCAGGCGCGGCAGTTGCACGGCAAGGAGATGTCGTACAACAACTACGTCGACGCCGACGCCGCCTGGCGCGCCGCCTACGACCACGAGGCCCCGGCCGTAGCGATCATCAAGCACGCCAATCCGTGCGGGATCGCACTGGGCGCCGACATCGCCGAGGCGCACCGCAAGGCGCACGCCTGCGACCCGGTGAGCGCGTTCGGCGGAGTGATCGCCGCCAACCGCGAGGTCACCGTGGAGCTGGCCGAGCAGGTCGCCGAGATCTTCACCGAGGTCATTGTCGCGCCGTCCTACGCGGACGGCGCGGTGGAAGTGTTGCAGCGCAAGAAGAACGTGCGCATCCTGGTCGCCGAGCCGCCGCGGCGCGCGGGCGCCGAACTGCGCCCGATCAGCGGCGGCGCGCTGCTGCAACAGCGTGACGTGCTGGACGCGCCGGGCGACGACCCGGCCGATTGGACGCTGGCCGCGGGTGAGCCGGCCGACGCGGAGACGCTCGCCGACTTGGCGTTCGCCTGGCGCGCGTGCCGGGCCGTGAAGTCCAACGCGATTCTGCTCGCGCACGAAGGCGCGTCGGTCGGTGTCGGCATGGGGCAGGTCAACCGCGTGGACGCGGTCGGTCTCGCCGTCCAGCGGGCAGGGGATCGCGCCAAGGGCTCGGTGGCGGCCTCCGACGCCTACTTCCCCTTCCCGGACGGTCCGCAGACCCTGATCCAGGCCGGTGTCCGCGCCATCGTCCAGCCGGGCGGTTCGGTGCGTGACCAGGAGACCATCGACATCGCCCGCGAGGCGGGCGTCACCCTCTATCTCACCGGGGCCCGTCACTTCGCCCACTGAGATCCGTAGTCCTGGAACGCCGCGTCGGATCGAAGGTCCGACGCGGCGTTTCGTTTCAGCGGAGACGACGCGGCCGCTGATTGCGCGCACGGCAAGCCGTTTCGGCGTTGGCGCCGGTTCTGGGAACGTGAACCACGTTGTGTGGCAACGCGGGTGGTCCGCACAGCTCGAACAGAGCATCGGCGCAAGCCGGTAGCTACCTGACCTCCCGTGCGAGAAGGTGGAGGCGGATCCGTGCGGCGCGGAGTCCCCGGCCGTGCCGTAGGTCGTCCTAGGCCGCGCTGAGCACGGTGCGGTTGCCGAGCGGTTCTTTCAGCGGCACCTCCAGGGTGCCGAATACCGCGATCATGGTGCACATCCGGCCGACCGCCTCGGCGCGGCTGCCCGAACGCAGTTCGACGGTGACCGTGGACGCGGTCTCGGTGACCGCGGCGTCCACGCCGTAGCACTCCGGCGATCCGGTTTCGAAGTTGACCGCTATCTTGTTGTCTGCCAACCGAGTCCACGATTGGAATGGGATCGGATGCGCGCCGACGATGGTTGGATCGGCGGTGAACTCGTTGCCCTGGTTCCCGCGCGGGTCCTCGACCGGCGTGCGAGGCGCCGCGCTCGGCGTCGCAGTCGTGCTCGGCGGTTTCGCCTCGTCGTCCGAGCCTCCGCAGCCCGCGGAGGCGAGACAGGCGAGCACTACGGCGACAGCTGTGGCGGCGCGTCCGGCCTGGATCCGATCCATACCGACACCCTAGTCCCGGGGCCGGTTCGCCTATCGCCACGGCGGGTGCGTCGTGCACTGGGACGAACCCCACAGTGAACGTTCCGCGAACCCTGCGCGTAATAGCTCCGAAAAACGTTCTCGGGCAGTAAGTTCTGCGAGGATGCGCGCCGAAGCTGTTGCGGCGCGGATCATGTCGGATGCTCTACCAGCTTTTTCCGGAAAGGAAGTATCGTGGTCGACACGCTGCGCGTAGGCGAAGAACTCGGGCGGGGACAGTCCCTCCAGGGCGGGGCTTACACCCTCACCCTGCAGGACGACGGCAATCTAGTGCTGTCCGAGCCGGGCGGGAATGTAGTGTGGGCCACCCAGACGCACGATCAGGGTGTGGAGCGAGCCGTGCTGCAGGACGACGGCAATTTCGTGCTCTACAAGAGTGACAGCGCCGCGTGGGCGACCGAGACCAACGGCCAGGCGGCCGATCGGCTGGTCGTACAGGCGGATCGCAATGTCGTGCTGTACGGCAGCGACGGCGGTGCGCTGTGGGCCTCGGGCACCCATACCGATACTCCGCTGCCCGCCCCGGAGCCGGAGCCGGTGCACGAGCAGGTCGCGGCCCCCGCCGCCGAGGAGGTGCCGCCTGCGCCGCCCGCCCCCGAGCCGCGCACCTACACCGTCGAGCCGGGTGACACCCTGTGGGCGATCGCCGAGCGCTTCTACGGCGACGGCAACCGCTACCAGGAGATCGCGGACGCCAGCGGTGTCCCGAACCCGGACGCGATCAACCCCGGCCAGGTGCTGACCATTCCGTGACCCGGATTCGGTAGCAACGACGAAGACCCCCGGTGCTCGCGCATCGGGGGTCTTTCTGGCTCGTTCGTGGGCGGAGTGCGCCTACCGGCTGGTGAACGGCAGCAGTGCCATCTCACGGGCGTTCTTCACCGCGACAGCGACCTGACGCTGCTGCTGCGGGGTGAGCCCGGTAACCCGGCGGCTGCGGATCTTGCCGCGATCGGAGATGAACGTACGCAGCAGGTTCACGTCTTTGTAGTCGACCGTCTCGATGCCGGCGGCGATGAGCGGGTTCTTCTTCGGACGGCGGGCCTGCTCGGCGCGAACCTTCTTCGACGGTGCTCGCTTGACTGCCATATGACGAGTTCCTTCTCACGAGATCAGTGGTTGTCTACCAGCTCGATTTGTGCACACCGGGCAACTCGCCCCGGTGGGCCATCTCGCGCACACGCACACGGGAGAGTCCGAACTTCCGGAGATGACCGCGCGGTCGTCCGTCGGCGGCGTCCCGATTGCGCAATCGTACCGGACTGGCGTCGCGCGGCTGCCGCCGCAGTTCGGCCTCGGCGGCCGCGCGTTCGGACTCCGGTGTGCCCGGCTTCCGGATGAGCTCCTTCAGTTCGGCGCGGCGTTCGGCGTAGCGGGCCACGATCGCCCTGCGCTGCTGATCGCGGGCGATCTTCGACTTCTTGGCCATCTCAGCGCTCCTCGCGGAAGTCGACGTGCTTGCGCACCACCGGATCGTACTTGCGCAGCACGAGCCGGTCCGGATCGTTGCGGCGATTCTTGCGTGTCACATAGGTGTACCCGGTGCCCGCCGTGGACTTCAGCTTGACGATCGGGCGGATGTCGGTCGATTTCGACGCCATGGGTCGCTCCTCAGATCTTGTCGCCGCGCGCCCGGATCCGGGCCACCACGGCCTCGATTCCGTCCCGGTCGATGGTCTTGATGCCCTTCGCGGAGACGGTCAGCGTGACGCGCCGGCCTTCGCTGGGCAGGTAGTAGGTCTTGCGCTGGACGTTCGGGTTCCAGCGGCGGCCGGTCCGCCTGTGTGAGTGCGACACGGACTTGCCGAATCCGGGCTTGCGCCCGGTGACCTGGCAATGGGCCGACATCCGGACTCCCTCCAGTAGATGACAATCGTTTTCGACAATGCTTGTCCGGCAATGTACCGTGGCGTGACAGCAAATGAAAATCGTTACCGAAAGGGGTTGCCGGTGGCTGCGGCAGATTCCACCCTGGTTCCACCCGAGTCCGACCGCAGAACGCCCGTGGTGGTGCTCACCGGTTTCGCCGGACTCGCCGCGGCAGGCGTGGATCGCGCGGCCGCGGTGCTGGGCATGGCTCCGGGCACCGTCGTCGTCCGCCACGACCTGTCCCAACTGCGGGAAGGCATCGTGCACCGCACGGTGCGCACCGCGACGCGGGAGACTTCGGCCGTGCTCGAGCTCGCGCACGGCTGCGTCTCCTGCACCCTGCGGACGGACCTGCTTCCGCTGCTGTGCACCCTCTCCCGGCGCGACTCGGTGGACCGCATCGTGCTCGCGCTGGACCCGGCGTTCGAGGCCGAAGCGGTGTGCCAAGCCGTCGAGCATGTCGTAGTCGCCGGCGTGCACGGCCGCGTCGACGGCCCGGCCGGGCGCGACGTGCGGGTGGACGCGGTGCTGAGCTGCCTGGATGCCGGAACCTGGCTCGCCGACGCGACCGGGGACGAGCCGCTCGCCGAACGCGGACTCGCCGCCGCCGACGACGACCGCACGGTGGCGCAGGTCGCCGTCGGGCAGGTCGATTTCGCCGACGTCGTGATCGCCCTCGGGGCTGCTACCGCGCACACCGCGCTACTCGGCGACGCGGCGGCCGAGCGCGGCAAGCTCGCAGCCGTACTGGCCCGGCTGGTCCCCGGCGCGCCTGTCGCCTGGGTGGAGGAACCGGGCTCGATCACGCCCGCCCTGGTGGAAACGCTGCTCACGCGCGTGCCCGCCGATTCGCGACGCGGCCGCGTGTTCGACGCGCACGCACCGCTGCTGCGCGGCCGGCCGCCGCTGACCGGTGATTACGGCGTGGAGCTGGTGGAATTCGCCGCGGCGCGGCCCTTCCATCCCGCCCGCCTGCACGAGGCGCTCGACGTGTTGCTGGAGGGCGTCGTGACCGCGCGCGGGCGGGTATGGCTGGCTACCCAGCCCGACGAGGTGGTGTGGCTCGAATCCGCCGGGGGCGGTCTGCGGGTGGGCGGCGCGGGGCGCTGGCTGGCCGCGATGCCGGAAGCCGAGCTGGCCGCGGCGGACCCGGAGCGGCGCGCGATGGCCGCCCTGCGCTGGGACGAGCGGTTCGGTGACCGGGACATCTCGCTGTCGATCCTGGTGCACGACGCCGATCCGGCGGAGATCCGCGAAGCGCTGCACTGGGCGCTGGTCGAGGACGACGAGTTGCGCCTGGTCGAGCGTGCGCCGGAGCGGGTCGCCCAGTGGGAGGACCCGTTCGGCGAATGGCACGCCGACCCGTGCGCGAGCGACGAGGAGGCGGGGCAACCCGCGCAAGAAGCGAAAAGCCCGAGAGGAGAGGCGAAGTGAAGAAAGGTATCCATCCGGACTACCGCCCGGTGGTCTTCGAGGACGCGAGCACCGGCAAGCGGTTCCTCACCCGATCCACGGCCACCGGCGCCCGCACGGTGGAGTGGACCGACGGCAACACCTACCCGTTGTTGACGGTGGACGTCACCGCTGACTCCCACCCGTTCTGGACCGGCGCGCACCGGGTGCTGGACGCCCAGGGCCGGGTGGAGAAGTTCGAACGCAAATACGGCAAGCGCGCACGGAAGGAATCCTGAGATGGCGGTACCGAAGCGAAAGATGTCGCGGTCCAATACCCGTAGCCGCCGGGCGAACTGGAAGGCGGCGCCGGTGGACTTGGTGCCGGTGACCGTCGGGGGCGTCGCGCGTCAGGTCCCGCGCCGGTTGGTCGCGGCCGTGCGGCGTGGTTTGATCGACATCGAGAAACTCTGAGCGCCAAGGGCGAAGGAGTAGTCACGCGGAATCCCACGCCGGACGCCCGGGTCCCTGGTGCCGGCCGGTGATTGCTCGGGTGGTGCCGCTGGGGCGCCGAACGACGCGGATGCTGGTAAATCGTCCGGAAATGGGCACTTCAGCGCTCTCCGGCGAAAATTTTTCGGGTCAAATAGGACAGCGTAGCTAATCATCAGCTACCTATGTGGCCTGCATCACGTCGCACTATTGCGCGACGGTCGATTGCGATCGAGTAGCCAGGCTGTGAATTCCGGATGGGCGGTTGGTTTTTGGCCGACGAAAAGTTCGCCGAAAATGATGCGCTCGCGGCCCGATACCGGTACCCTCGTCGTCGAGGGCGGGTTCTCTTGGTTCCCAAGAGAACCCGTCCATCGCCAATTTCGGGCCCTGTCTCTCCGGTTCCGCTCTGCGCGTGGCGCTTGCGCCAACCGAGGCGCGGACGCCGATCCCTCGCGCCGATGCGAGACTCAGTTCTTCGAGGTCAACGCCGCGGGTCCGTCGTCGCCGCCCGGTGTCCGCCGCGCGTCGCCGTCGTGTCCCGGCAGACCGGGAAGGGCTGGCAGCAGGGCCTCCAGCCGCGCCAGTTGTTCACCGACCAGCGCCGCGGGGCCCTCGATCAGTGAGAGCGGCCACGGCCAGTGCCGCCCGTTCCAGTGCTGCACCTGTGCGGTCAGCTCGGCCGTCGTCGCCTCCAGTTCGCTGATCTCGGTGCGCAATTCGCCGACTTGCGTTCGCAACTCGACGGATTCGCGCTCCAGCGCCGCGATTCGGGCCAGCGCCGCGGCCAGTCCGTCCACCAGCGTCCGATTCCGGCCGTCGGCATCGGCGCCCAGTTGCGGCCAGCCCGACAAGTCGGGACCGCGCAACTGGATCTGGATGTCGCGCAGCACTGCCTCTTGTTCCGGCGTCACGTCCGGATCCTCCCGTTCGACGAAGTCCCACTGGCCGAAATCGATCGTCTCGGCCTCGTTCACGTCACAGCGCACGCCGCCGACGGTCACCTGGCGTCGCGTCTGATGAATGGCCCGTCTGGTCTCCACGTTCGCGCCGGACCATGCGTCGGTCTGCCAAGCCCACGTCGCGTACCCGGCGTCCAGCGCGCGGCTGACCGTCCAGTACCCGCCGTAGATACCGATGTTCGCGCGGCCGAGCACGGTGGCGGCACCGTCCAGGTAGGCGTTGATCCGCAACTGGTCCTGCTGCGTGGCATCGAAATCCGCGGAGAAGTAGATCGGCCGGTCCACCCGGCCGCCGCAGCGCAGCACCTGGGCCAGGGCCGCGCGCGCGTCCACGATGCCCGCGCCGTAGCCGTCGAGCATCCGCGCGGCCGTGGTCTCCCAATTCGAGACGATCGAGACCCCGTGCGTCCGAAGATCATTCGCCTCGGCCGGGGTGAGCAGCTTGCCGGGCAGGCTCGGGCCACCGTCGGACAGATACCGCACCACGAAGTCGTACCCCGCCGACCGGACAGCCGCGCCCCCTGGACGTCCCGCGGCGTAGTCGAGACCGAAACGCATGGCTTCCACTGTAAGTGGGACGGGCGGGTGAATCCGTGGCATCGCCGAATCCGGGCCGCCCACGGGGATGGGTCAGCGAGAAACGGCTGAACAGCCCGGTGGCGGGCCGCGAATCAGCGCCGGAAGCCGGGTAGGGAGCCCGGTTTCCGGATCAGCGGGCGGGCTCCAGCTTCGGCCGCCGCGGCTTCGGCGGGGCGGCCAGCTCCCGGCGGTCCGGCGCGATCAGCACCGCGGAGATCGGCACGGTCAGCGCCAGCAGGCCGATGACGAACATCGGGAACACGAAGTCGAACAGTTCCATGCCGCCGGGCACCTTCGCCGTCCGGTTGACGTCGAAATGCAGTGCGGCCAGCGCCAGGTAGTAGGTGGCGGACACGCCGACGCCGAACAGCAGCACCGTCGCGGCGCGGGCCAGCGGGAAGCGCATCGTCTGGAACAGCCACAGCGTCGCGGTCGCGGTGATCACCCCGATCACGGCGGAGACCGCGGCCAGCCAGACCGTCACGCCGACCGATCCCTGGATCTCGAGTGAACCGATACCGAGGTAATGCGTGACACCGATGCCGAGACCGAGCACCGCGCCGCCGGGCAGCAGCAGCGCGAGCCGCGGGGTGCGCCCGATGATCAGCAGCGCCGCCAAGACGGCCACGATGGACACCACCAGTGCCGCGACCAGCCGGCCCGGGTCGTAGCGCATGGCGCTACCGGGCACCTTCAGACCGAGCATGGCCACCGACGTGGCCAGCCACACCCCGACGCCGCCGAGCGAAATCGCCGCCGAGACCAGCCACACGAGCCGGAACTGGACCGAGCGCGCGCCGTGCACGATGCAGGCCAGGCCGACCACCGCGCCGAGCACAGAGATGCCGAGCGACAGCGCGATCAGCCAATAGCCGAGGGCGAACTGGTCGACGGACGCACTGCCTGCGGCCAGCACCGCGACCTCACGCATGGCGGGCGGTTCCTTCCAGCTCGCTCGCCTTCAGCTGGGCGATCGCGTACTCGGTGACCGCGGCCAGCGCCTGGCGCACCTCGATCGCGTTGCGCGCGTCGATGTCCACGATCGGCACGCCCTCGCGCACCGAGAGCGCCTCGCGCAGCTCCGCGATGGGGAAGCGCGGCGCGTCGGGGAAACGATTGACCGCGATCAGGAACGGCAGCTTCCGCGCTTCGAAGAAGTCGACCGCCGCGAAGCTGTCCTCCAGCCGCCGGGTGTCGATCAGCACCACCGCGCCGATCGCGCCGCGGATCAGGTCGTCCCACATGAACCAGAACCGGCGCTGACCCGGCGTGCCGAACAGATAGAGCACCAGGTTGCCCGGCAGGATGATCCGGCCGAAGTCCATGGCGACCGTGGTGGTCTCTTTCTCCGGCGTCTCGGCGAGATCGTCGATACCGTCGGAGTAGCGGGTCACCATCGCCTCGGTGCGCAACGGAACGATCTCCGACACGGCGCCGACGAACGTGGTCTTACCCGCGCCGAAGCCGCCGGCGACGACGATCTTCGTCGAAGCGACCCGATTCTCGAAGCCGTCCGGCCCGGGGGTGTTTCCCGGTCCGGCGTTCCCATTTGGCCCGGGATGTCCACTGGGCCCCAGATTCCTATAGGGCGCGGAGTCCACGCAATGTCCTCTCCATCAACGAACGTCGCTCGTCATAGCTCGCCTCTTCGGTCAAAGTCGAATGCACGCGCATGGTGCCGTCGACGACCAGGTCGCCGATCACCACTCGAACCATGCCGAGCGGCCGGTCCAGATGTGCCGCGATCTCCGCGACCGACAGCCGATGCGTGCCGAGTCGCAGTATCTCGGTGCGGATGTCGCCGGTCGGCCAGTCGAGATGTGCAGTGTACGACAAGGTTTCGATGACCGCCTCCAAAGGCAGGTCGATCGCCGGTTCGGTGCGCCCCGAGGTCAGGGCATAGGGCCGGACGCGCGTCGTCGGCCGTGGTCCGGGGCCGTATGGGTTGGACATCTCACACTCAGACAGCGGTGCGCGCGGTCGCGGTGACCACCGAACCCACCCGATCGACCAGCAGCGCCATCTCGTAACCGATGCGGCCGATGTCGTGCGACTTGTTCGCCAGCACGGCCAGATGCGAGCCGTTGCCGACGCTCATCACCAGCAGGTAGCCGCGCTGCATCTCGACGACCGATTGCATCACCTTGCCGCCGTCGAACAGCGAGGCCGCGCCCATGGACAGGCTGGCGAGTCCCGCGGTTACGGCGGAGAGCTGCTCGGCGCGGTCGCTGGGCAGATGCGGACTGGTGGCCTGCAACAGGCCGTCCGCCGATACCAGCACCGCATGGGACACGCCGGGCACATCGCGGGTGAAGCGGGCGACCAGCCAGTTCAGATTCTCGTCTGTGGTGCTGTTGTTCGCGTTGGTCATGCAAGCCCTCCGTCGTTGTACTGCGCATTGGCCCGCCCGCTGCGGACCCCACTGAGATGCCTGGTCAGATTGTTGCGGATTTCTTCCGGATCGCGCGTGCCCGCGTCTTCCGCCGGTGCCAGGCCGCCGGGCACCAGCTGGGCGCCCGGCCTGCGGATCGGCAGCCCGCCGACGGTGCGCGCGGTGGTGGTCGGATGGCTGGCGTCTTCGGCGGCCAGCCAGCCCGCGTCACCAGGCGAGGACCACGAACTTTCCGGCGATTGCGAGGTCGAGGGCTCGACCAGCCATTCCGAGACCATGCGCTGATAGATGGGGGTGGGGGAGGAACCGGCGACCGGCTGCAGCCGGGAGGAGGTCACCGTCGCGGGATCCGGCGCCGCCTCCTGCGGTGGGTCGGCGGGAGCGATCGGCTTCCGGATCGGAAGACCGGATCGCGCGGTGGTCTGCGGCGCGGGCGCCTGGCTCGGCACGATGGTCGTGGGACCGGTCGTCGGCTCGTCGTCCTTGACCTCGGTCCACAGATCGGTGCGCGCGGGCGGCTGTTCCCGCTCGACGGGCTGCTCGCCGGTGGTGGGCTTCACGGGGGCGAACGGTCCGGTCGGGGTGCGGTCGTCCGAGCGGGGCGTGAGCACCGGCCACGGCTGGGTGGCGGGCTGGTCGGCTGGGCTGACCGACCGGCCGACCGGCGTGGAGACCGAGGGCTGGTCCGGGGCGTCGGCGACGCGGATGGCCGGGCGGCGCTGCGGCAGGCCGGAACTCGTCACGCCGAAACGCGCGGTGTCGCGCTGCGGCAGGCTCGGGACCGGAACCAGGTTGCGCGGCTGCCCACCGGTGGGCGACGTGACGAGCGAGGGTAGCTGGTGCTCGGCGGTGAGGTCGAGCGGCTTGCCCGCCGGGTCGGTGGCGTCCATCGGCGGCGCGACCAGCGCACCGGGCAGGTGCACGCTGGCGGTGATGCCCGGCTGCTGCGCCATCGTGGACGTGCGGCGCAGGCTCACCGTGATGGTGTGGCGCTTGGCCAGACGGCCGACGACGAACAGGCCCATGCGGCGCGCGGTCTCGACGGTGACCTCACCACCGGAGGCCAGCCGGTCGTTGGTGGTCTGGAGGTCTTCCAGGGACATGCCGAGGCCGCGGTCGGTGATCTCGATCAGATAGCCGCCGTCGACGGCGCGCGACACCATCACGGTGACCGGCGTGGTCGGCGGCGAGTAACGCAGCGCGTTGTCGATCAACTCGGCGAGCAGGTGCTCGATGTCGACGGCGGGCTCGCCCGCGACGATGCCGTCGGGCACCGCGCCGATCTCGACCCGCTGGTAGTCCTCGACCTGGGAGACCGCGCTCCACAGCATGTCCGACAGCGGCACCGGGTGCAGCTGGCCGCGGCGCAGCGCGGTACCGGCGAGCACCAGCAGGTTGTCGCCGTTGCGGCGCATGCGGGTGGCCAGGTGGTCGAGACGGAACAGGCTCTGCAGCCGGTCGGTGTCGTCCTCGTCGTGTTCGAGGTCCTCGATCAGCGCCAGCTGCTGCTCGACCAGCGATTGGCTGCGGCGCGACAGCGTCTCGAACATGTTGCCGATCTGCAGGCGCAAGCGGGCCTGGTCGGCGGCGAGGTTGAGCGCTTGCTCGTGGATCTCGTCCACGGCGCGGGCCAGCTGGCCGATCTCGTCGGTGGTGTGCACCGCGACCGGGGTGATCTCCGGTGTGGTTCCGCCCGCGCGCACCACGGCGAGTTCGTCGGGCAGCTTGATGTGCGCGACCTCGAGCGCGTCTCGCCGCAGGCGGCGGACCGGGACGACCAGGGTGCGCGCGACCGACAGGGCCAGAGCAAGGCCGGCGAGCAGCATGCCGATGACGATGGTCGTCTCGCGCAGCGCGCCCGCCTGCGCTTCGGTGGTGCGGGCGGCGAGGGCGCCGTCGATGGTGTCGATCAGCTGCGCCGTGGTCTTCTCATAGGTGTCCGAGCTGACCAGCAGTGAGTCGAGGACGGCCGGGTTGGACGCCGGGTCGGCGACGTTCTGGCTGAACGTGCCCAGACGGGTCTGCACCGCGTCCAGCAGCGGGCGCATGTTGCCCGCGTAGTCCGGCAGGATCTGCGCGTACTGGTAGATCATCGTGATCTCGGCGCCCGCCGCGACCAGCACGCGGGGCCGCACGCTCGGGTTGCGGCCCGCGTCGGGCGAGCCGATCAGCATGCGCTGCTGGGTGAGCACGCGGCGGGCGGTCTGCACCGACGCCAGCTGCAGGAAATAACGCTGGATGACCAGGTCGTCCACCGAGGGCGACAGCGCGAGCGCGTTGCCGATGCGGACCATGATCTCGTCGGACTGCTCGCCGACCATGGCAGGCGAGCCGTTGCGCAGGCTGTTGCGCATCGTGGTGCCGGTGGCGATGGCCGAGGCGAGTTCGGAGGTGACCCGGCCGCTGACCTTGGTGGTCTGCAAGGCGGCTTCCAGTTCGGCCAGCGCCTGGTCGAACTTCGTGAGCGCGGCGTCGGTCTGCGGGTCCGCGGTGTTGCCCCAGGTGGCGGTCGCGGTGACGCCCAGTTGCTCGGTGGCCGAACCGAACTTGACGATCGGCCGGATGATGATGGCTTGTTCGGTCGCCGCGTCCAACTGCGCCATCGTGCGCAGTTCGTTGTTGATGCGGAGCACGGCGAAGACGGTGGCCAGCAGCACCGGAAGCACCAGCACCACGCCAACCTTGCGGGTGACCGACCAGTTCGACAGGCTGAATTGCCAGGACCGCGGTGCAGCTTCCATCCGCTTCCGTCGCCTCCGCTTCACCAGTGACCTCGGGCGCGCGTGGCTGTTCGGTATTGATTCAACCCGCAAAGAACCAACTAGAGGTCTTCTTTTTACCGCACGGAACATACCGTGCAGAGGGGTCATCGGCAATCCGGGGGAGCCTGTGCGCAATTTACCGAATATGGCTATAGAGAACATGTTTCGCGGTGGAATGTGTAAGGGACGCGTCAACTTCTCGGTGCGGCCATGGAAGACCCTGGTCACCCGGGGTTGACGCGGCGACGCGCCGAGGGTTGCTGCGGGTCCGCGCCACGGCGTGTCGAGAGCGCCCTCTCAGTTACCTCTCAGTCGGTGCGGTCAAACTGGTGGCATGCGCATTCTGGTGGTCGACGACGACCGGGCGGTCCGGGAATCGCTGCGCCGGTCGCTCACCTTCAACGGCTACTCCGTCGATCTCGCGGTGGACGGTGTGGACGCGCTGGAGAAGGCAACCGTCCAGCGACCCGACGCGCTCGTGTTGGACGTGATGATGCCCCGGCTCGACGGGCTCGAGGTCTGCCGTCGGCTCCGCAGCACCGGGGACGATTTGCCGATTTTGGTTCTCACCGCTCGAGATTCGGTATCAGAGCGGGTCGCGGGCCTCGACGCGGGGGCGGACGACTATTTGCCGAAGCCTTTCGCGCTGGAGGAACTGCTGGCCAGATTGCGCGCGCTGCTGCGGCGCACGGCGGCGGGCCCGGGTGACGCATCGGAGGCAATGAAGTTCGCCGATTTGTCGCTGGATCCGATGACCCGCGAGGTGTCCCGCGGCACGCGGCAGATCAGTCTCACCCGCACCGAGTTCTCACTGCTGGAAATGCTGATGGCGAATCCGCGTCGTGTGCTGACCCGCAGCCGCATTCTCGAGGAGGTCTGGGGCTACGATTTCCCGACCTCGGGAAACGCGCTCGAGGTCTACATCGGTTATCTGCGCCGCAAAACCGAGGCCGAGGGTGAGCCGCGGCTGATCCACACGGTGCGCGGCGTGGGCTATGTGCTGCGTGAAACGCCGCCGTAGGCCCGCGGTCATGGCACGAAACCCGCCCAGGCGCCCCGTCGTCGCCGCACTCGGCCAGCGGCCGCCCGAGCCCGCGGACATGCGGCCGCCCATGCCGCTGACGCGGTCGGTCTCGCTGCGGTGGCGCGTGACGCTGCTGGCCGCCTCCGTCGTGGCGATCGCGGTGGCGGTCACCTCGATCGCGGCCTACGCACTGGTGGCTCGCGCGCTGTACGACGACGTGGACGCCCAGCTGCGCAGCCGGTCCACGGCGGTGATCGCCAGCAACCCGTACGGCTTCAACAACCTCAATCTGATGGTCGCCGCCGCCTTCTACGACGACACCGGCATCGCGCTGATCTATCCCGACCTCCGGCGCTGGCTGCCGCCGCAATCCACCGATCCGCCGGTCGGCCCTCAGGAGCTGGCCGTGGCGCGCGGCGAGCGCAGTTCGTCGCTGCGCACCGACGGCAATCAGCGCGTGCTCGCGGTCTACACCAACTCGGGTGCCACGCTGGTCATCTCGCAGCGGCTGGACCGCACCCGGGAGGTGCTCGACCGGCTCGCCTGGCTGTTGTTCGTCGTCGGCGGCTGCGGCGTCGTGCTGGCCGCCGCGGCGGGCACGGCGGTCGGCCGGACGGGGCTGCGCCCCATCGCTCGGCTGACGGCGGCCACCGAGCGGATCGCCCGCACCGACGACCTGACCCCGATCCCGGTCACCGGTGACGACGAACTGGCAAGGCTCACAGAGAGTTTCAATACGATGCTGCGCGCGCTGACCGAGTCGCGCGATCGGCAGCGCAGGCTCGTCGCCGACGCCGGGCACGAACTGCGCACGCCGCTGACCTCGCTGCGGACCAACATGGAGCTGCTCATCGCGTCCAGCCGCCCCGGCGCTCCCCGCATACCGGACGAGGACATGGCCGGCTTGCGTGCCGACGTGATGGCACAGATCGAAGAGTTGTCGACGCTTGTGGGCGATCTGGTCGATCTGGCCAGGGAGGACGCGCCGGAGACCGTCTATGAGCGGGTGGATCTGGGGGAGGTCGTCGAGCGTGCCCTCGAGCGTGCTCGCCGCCGCCGTGCCGGCATCGAATTCGTCGCCGATCTGCGCCCGTGGTTCGTCTACGGGCACGAGGCGGGCTTGGCTCGGGCGGTGCTGAACGTGCTGGACAACGCGGCCAAGTGGAGCCCGGCGGGCGCGCAGGTCCGCATTCTCATGCGGGAGAGCGGTCCGGGGCTGCTGGAGCTGTCCATCGACGACGCCGGTCCCGGTATTCCGGCGGCGGAGCGCGAGTTGGTGTTCGAGCGTTTCTATCGGGTGATGTCGTCGCGGTCGATGCCGGGCTCGGGTCTCGGGCTGGCGATCGTCAAGCAGGTGGTGACCAAACACGGCGGCACCATCGCCATCGATACCTCGCAGCGCGGCGGTACCGTGGTCCGCATCGTGTTGCCCGGCGAGCCGGGCGCGCCGGTGTCGGATTGAGGCAATACCGGGCGACGGAACTCCATTTCCGACACAATGTCGAGTTCTGTGCGGAATATTCATCGCCGGTGGGGTATTTCGCACAATGCTCCGAGTGGTTTGCCGCAGAATTTGAGACATCAAGTTGTCGGTGGTTCTATTGCGCACCGGACTGCGCAGCTCTCGGAAAACTGAAAGCACGGTCTCAGTCCGCTCTCAGTCGCCATGGCCACCCTGGTCGAGACGGAGCAGAAACGAGGAGTCCATGACCGAGGATTCGAAGGATCGCCGAGAGCCGGGTCCGCCGGAGGCGGGCGCGTTCAGGCCAGGGGAGGCGCACACCCCGGGTTACGGCCCGCAGGGGGCCCAGCATCCCACCGCGCAGTTCCCGCCGCAGCACCCTCCGGCCGCACCGTTCCCGGGATATCCGGCGTCCTTCGCTCCCCCGAACGACGCCACGCAACCGCACGGCCCGGCCTTCGGCGCCCCGCCCGCACCGGCCCGGCGCCCCTTCCGCGCGGGCCTGGCCGCGGGCGCCGTCGCGCTCGCGCTGGTCAGCGGTGGCGTCGGCGGGGCGGTCGGCGCGCTGGTCGCACAGGGCGGTGACGGTCGAGCCCCGGTGACCAATGCCCTGGACGCGCCGAAGCCGAACGTGAGTAACGCCGTGAACGCTCCCGCCGGCTCCACCCAGGCGGTCGCGCAGAAGGTGCTGCCCAGCGTGGTGATGATCAAAGTGGCCAGCAGCAAGGCCGAGGGCGAGGGCTCCGGTGTGGTGCTGTCCTCCGACGGCCTGATCCTGACCAACAATCACGTCGCGGCGGGCGGCGGGCCGAGCGCCAAGATGGAGGTCGTGTTCTCCGACGGCAGCAGCGCGCCCGCGACGCTGGTCGGCGCCGATCCGGTCTCCGACCTGGCCGTCATCAAGGTCTCCGGAAAGAGCGGCTTGACCCCCATCGAGCTGGGCACCTCGGCGAACCTGCAGGTCGGCCAGCCGGTGGTCGCGATCGGCTCGCCGCTGGGACTGGCGGGCACGGTCACCACGGGCATCGTGTCGTCGCTGAATCGTCCGGTTGTGACCAGCGGTGACGGAAGCGAGGCCGGTGCCGCGGTCAGCCCGGTGATCGACGCGATCCAGACCGATGCCGCGATCAACCCGGGCAACTCCGGTGGCGCGCTGGTCGACGGCAGCGGCAAGCTCATCGGGATCAACACGGCCATCGCGACGCTCGGGCCCACCGAGACCACCGGCGGCCAGACCGGGTCGATCGGGCTCGGGTTCGCGATTCCCGTCGACCAGGCGCGCCGGGTGGCCGACGAACTGATCAAGACCGGCAAGGCCACCTACGCGCAGGTCGGGATCACGGTGTCGCGTCAGCAGGACCCGGCGCAGCAGGTTTCCGGCGCGAAGGTCCGCGACGTCACACCCGACGGTCCCGCCGCGCGCGCGGGCGTTCCGCCGGGAGCGGTGGTGACGAAGCTCGACGACCGCCCGATCGACTCCGGGAACGCGCTCGTCGCCGCGGTCCGTTCCCATCAACCAGGAGACAAGGTGAAAGTCACCTACACCGATGATCAAGGCAACAACCTCAAGACCGTCGAGGTGACCCTCTCCGGCGCGCCCGCGGACGGCGGCCGATGATGCGCGCGGTGCCCGGCGGACGCGGCCCGGTGATCGATGTCGACGCCGACGTTCTCGGCGCGGCCGCAGAGTTGCTGGACGCAGGCGCTACGGTGAGCAGCATGGAAATCGATGCTCCTGTGGCGGGGCGCGCTCTGGTGGTTGTCGTCGACGATCGAACGGCGCATGGAGGTATTGACTCGCTCGGTCCGCTGGTCACCGAGCTGCTTACCGAGGCGGGTTTCCTCGTGGACGCGTCCGTGTCGGTCCAGGCCGACGAGGTGGAGATCCGCAACGCGCTCAACACGGCGGTGATCGGCGGTGTCGATCTGGTGATCTCCGTCGGCGGCACGGGTATGTCCCCACGCGACGTCACGCCGGAAGCCACCTCGCAGGTGCTCGACCGCGAGTTGCCGGGCATCAGCGAGGCCCTTCGTTCCTCCGGCCGGGTGGCGGGCTCACTGGACGCGGGACTGTCCCGCGGTGTGGCAGGCGTGTCCGGCAGCACCCTGGTGGTCAACCTGCCCGGCACCCGTTCCGCCATCCGGGACGGCATGGCGACGCTCGGCCCGCTCGCCAGCCGAGTGATCGGTGAACTCTCCGGATTGGTCGAATAATCACCCCGCCCACCCCCGCTGAGAACCCTCGCCCGGCCGAGCGCCGGGCGAGGGATGCCGCGCGCTTGGCGAAGATCTTCGGCGACACGCTGCCCGACACAACCGCCGACGAGCGCGACGATCGCGACGACGCCCGGTCCGCGGACGACTGGTTGCGCGGGCAGGTCCCCCCGCATCACGGCTAGACCGTTATCTACGTAGTAGCTACGTAATCATTCTCACAGCGTTCGAGATCCACCCGTGATCAATTCCGCGCGGAAGTAATTCGGGCGCCTTCGCTACGGCCCTGTCTCGTACCCGATCCCTGGCGCTCCTGTGCCGCCAGCTCGGCCGATCCCCTTTCGGCGGCTGTAGCGATCCGGTATTTATGCACGTCACGCCATATTCAGATGTTCGCAACTGTGACATAGCTCACCTTGAACTTTACGAAACGTTACGTTGCGGGCGTCGTTATAAACCGTTTAATCTCCCCATCGAGCCACTCGCAATCGGGCCCGCAGTCGCGGGCACCGGCCCGCTCCAAACCGAAACGGCGGAACTCGGCTCGGTTCCGTCGCCAGCTGGTTCGTTGCGCCGAAATAACGGCCGGTTACACGTCGGCAACAAATAGGCGACACACTGAGCTGGGCCTGAGAGGACCACTGTCCAGCCTCGATGGTCGAGGTTGACTGTTTGAACCTGATGAGGGGAAGTATGAGCGAGAACCGCACCAATGGTCTGCGCCGCGGTGCCCGCGTCGCGGGCGTCGGCGCTGCCGCGGCTGTTGCCATGGGCCTGCTTTCGACCGGTGCCGCCAATGCCGATACCTTCGTGCCGTTGCCGGACGGCCAGAAGGTGGGAGCCGGCGTGACGATCACCCGGAACGGAGAGCGGGCCCTGATCTCGCCGTCGCTGGCTGCCAACGGCGCCGGTCGCGTGGTCTGGGTATCGGGCAACGCGGTCGCCGATGTCACCGTGACGCCGGAAGGTGAGATCGGCCCCAACAACGGTCCGTCCGGGAATCCCGGAACCAACAATTCCTCGACGCACGGTGCGTCGCAGCTGAGCACCGGCTACATCGTCGGCTGCCAGATCAGCATCGCCGACGACGCGATCTCCGCGGGTGTGTCGGGCAGCGTGAACCTCAGCGGCGCGAGCGCGGGCGGTTCGATCGGTGTCAACCTCGGTCCCGGCGAAGTGAAGTTCGTTCAGATCGATTACAAGGACATCCTCAAGCCGGGTGTGTACTCCGTCGAGTACCAGGATGCCGAGATTCAGATCCAGGGCTGCGCGGGTTACGCGCAGGCGCGTTCGTACACGGTCGTCGAGATCATCGGCGATCACTACTCGAAGACCACCCTCTACGGGATGCCGTTCAGCATCGGCTGACGTCTGTCGAATCCAACGAACCATCTTCCCGCTGAAGCGGACTCAACCCTCGAGGGATATCAACCATGATCAACCGTAAGAACCTGGCGCGGATGGCCGGCCTCGGCGCCGCTGCCACCATCGCCATGGGCCTGTTCTCGACCGGTGCGGCCAATGCCGACACGTTCGTTCCGCTGCCGGGCGGCGAGCTCACCAAGACGCTGTCGGACGGCACCGTCGTGACCATCCGTCTGGTCGGCGAGTCGGCGAACATCAGCCCGTCGATGGGCGCGACGCCGCTGCACCGCAACGCGTGGGTCTCCGGTAGCGCGCAGGTCGAACTCTCCGGCGCGGCGGGCGGCAAGATCTTCCCGGGCTACACCGTCGGTTGCCAGGTCAACATCGCCGGTGGCGGTGCCACGGGCGGCGTGGACGGCAATGTGGACTGGAGCGACGGCCAGAACGTCACCGGTGGTGTGGGAGCCAACTCCGGCGGCAACTTGTCTCTGGGACCGGGCCAGGCGAAGTCGTTCTATGTGCTGGATTTGGAGCAGGCCGACGATTACGGCAATGAATCGCACAAGACCCGCAACGCGTTCAAGGGCACGAGCGGTTCGGTGACGTGGTCGGACGAGACCATCGGCCTGAACGGCTGCGCGGGCTACGCCCAGGCGCGCGCTTTCATCAGTGTGGAAGTCGAAACCGACAATGTCATCACCTGGGTGACGTTGTGGGGACAGCCTTTCAGCCTCGGCTGAGTGAACTGCGGGTGAAAAACCCGTAGCTGCGGATGAAATGGACCCCTCGCATCGCGGTGGGTCCATTTCGTCATGAATTCCACTGCCGCACAAGCGGTATGCGATCTTAATCGGATCGCTTACTTTCCGAGACGAATTGCCCTAATTTCCGGAAAAGTCTGGTTGATACCGAATAGCATTGTTTCGTCCGAGATCGCTCGATGACGCGATGGTCGGCGGATCACTTGATGGACAGCACATTCCATCACGCGCCCCGCCGGCTTTGGAGGGACACGTCCCGCCTCGACACCCTGGGGCGGGCGGATGCAACCTGATGAGGAAAAACATGAGCAAGTACCGCATCAACGGTCTGTCTCGGGGCGTCCGCGTCGCGGGCGCCGCCGCTGTGGCGGCCGTAGCCACCGGTCTGCTGTCGACCGGTGCAGCCAATGCCGATGTCTTCGTGCCGTTGCCGGACGGTCACAAGGCAGGCCCCGGCGTGAACATCGCCCGTACCGGTGAGCGCGCCCTGATCTCCCCGTCCCTCGCAGCGAACGGTGCCGGCCGTGTCGTGTGGGTATCGGGGAACGCCATCGCCGATGTCGCCGTGACGCCGGAAGGTGAGATCGGCCCCAACAACGGTCCGACCGGAAACCCTGGAACCAACAATTCCTCGACGCACGGTGCGTCGCAATTGAGTACCGGTTACATCGTCGGCTGCCAAGTCAGCATCGCCGACGATGCCATTTCCGCGGGCGTGTCGGGCAGCGTGAACCTCAGCGGCGCGAGCGCGGGTGGTTCGATCGGTGTCAACCTCGGCCCCGGCGAGGTCAAGTTCGTTCAGATCGATTACAAGGACATTCTGAAGCCGGGTGTGTACTCGGTGGAGTATCAGGATGCCGAGATTCAGATCCAAGGGTGTGCGGGTTACGCGCAGGCGCGTTCGTACACGGTCGTCGAGATCATCGGCGATCACTACTCGAAGACCACCCTCTACGGCATGCCGTTCAGCATCGGCTGACTCGGGCCGGATCTGTCAAATCTCTTTTCGCCGAGGCGAACTCGATTCTTTAGGGGAATTACCATCATGTTCGATCGTAAGAAACTGGCGCGCGCGGCCGGGCTGTGCGCGTCCGCGACCATCGCCATGGGCTTGTTCTCGACCGGTGCGGCGAATGCCGATACGTTCGTTCCGCTGCCGGGCGGGGAGCTCACCAAGACGCTGTCGGACGGCACTGTTGTGACTATTCGTCTGGTCGGCGAGTCGGCGACGATCAGTCCGTCCATGGGTGCGACGCCCTTGCATCGCAACGCGTGGGTGTCCGGCAGTGCGCAAGTGGAACTGTCGGGCACGGCCGGGGGGAAGATCTTCCCGGGTTACACCGTGGGTTGCCAGGTGAACATCGCCGGTGGTGGTGCTACCGGTGGTGTGGACGGCAATGTGGACTGGAGTGACGGCCAGAACGTCACCGGTGGTGTGGGCGCCAACTCCGGCGGCAACCTTTCGCTCGGTCCCGGGCAGGCGAAGTCGTTCTATGTGCTGGATCTGGAGCAGGCCGACGATTTCGGTAATGAAACGCATAAGACCCGCAACGCGTTCAAGGGCACGAGCGGTTCGGTGACGTGGTCGGACGAGACCATCGGCCTGAACGGCTGCGGGGGTTACGCCCAGGCGCGCGCTTTCATCAGTGTCGAGGTCGAGACCGATAACGTGATCACCTGGGTGACGCTGTGGGGATCGCCGTTCAGCCTCGGCTGAGCCGGACAACCACTCGCACAACGCGAACGGGCCCGTCGATGCCGGGCCCGTTTCGCATGTGCGGAATGGGCTCAGAATTCGTGCCGCCCGCCCGCGCTGGTCTGGCCCTCGGCGAGCAGGTCCCGGATCTGGATCAGCACCTCCGAATCGGTGAGTGTGGTTTTGTCTGGGCGGAAACGCTTCTTCAGCCGTGTGGCCGGCAGCACGACCACGAAGAACAGGACAGCGGCGATGATCAGGAAATTGATCGCGGCCGTGATGATGGGACCGACCTGGACGAACGTCGCCGGCTTGTCGGCGACCAAGCGGAAACCAAGGCCGATATCGCCGGGGCCGCCGAAGACGGCGAGAAGCGGATTGATGATGCCGTCGGTGAACGCGGTGACGATCGCGACGAACGCCGTACCGATGACCACGGCGACCGCCAGGTCGATCACGTTCCCGCGAAACAGAAAATCTCTGAATTCTTTGAGCATGGCCGTGTCTCCTCTTTTCCGTGGAGCTGAGCAGTCAGGCTCGGCGGTATCCGCGCGCCGGTAGACCCCGATGCTAATGAGCCGTCGCCCGATATTCGGCGAAGCCTGATCGGCGGGTCAGTGGAAGACGACCGTGAGCGCGGTGCGCAGAGAAGCCCCGGCCACGGCGGCGGCGTACTCGGCGTCCATCGCGACCAAGACCACGCGTTCCGCGGGTTGCCGCCCTTCCCCGGCACGGGACACCAGGATGACGGCGGCGTCGGCGGCCAGGGTGCGGGCAGGCCGGGTACCGGCTCCGTTCGCGTCCTCCGCGCCGATCACGTCGACGCGATCGCCCGCGCGCAGGATATCGGCGACCGCCGTGTCGGCGAGACGGATGGGCACGATGCGCGCCTCGCGCGCACCGGTCGCCGCGGCCGCCAGGCGGGGACCGACCACGCGCAGATCGGTGAAGACCTCGCCCTGCCGCATGGCGCCGGTCAGCGTCGCGCCGACGAGTTCGGCGGGATCGGCGACCGCGCCCGCGGGCAGCGTGCCCGCTGCGCGGGGTGCGGAGCGGAGATCACCCGCCTCGAGCAGGCGTCCCGGCGCCAGATCCCGACCGGCCACGAGGACGGTCGTGCGTTCGGTGTCCGGGTCGCCACGGAGGAAGAGGAACGCCGCGAGTGCGGCGAGAGCGACGGCCAGCAGCCGCCGGGCGAGCACGGCGTCGGCCCAGTGCGGTCGTTGCCGGCCCAAAGGATTCCAACCGCCGCGGCCGAGGTCGGAGAGTGCGCGAGTCATGGCCGGATCCTATGGCCGGACGTGCACTCATCCGGCCCGGATCACGGGGGGCTGTGGATAGGTGATCGGCTGTGGAAAACCGTCGAATCAGCCGGCCACGGCCGTGCTCGCGGCGGCGGTGGAGCCGCTCGACGAGCCGGAATCCGACGACGAACTCGAGCTGCTGTCCGGCTTGCTGCTCTCGGACTTGGCAGGCTCGCTGGCGGTGGTGGAACCGCCGCGGCTGTCGGTGCGGTAGAAGCCACTGCCCTTGAACACGATGCCGACCGAATTGAACAGCTTGCGCAGCTTCCCGGAGCACTCCGAGCACACGGTCAGCGCCTCGTCCGTGAAGGACTGAACGATGTCGAAGCGGTTGTCACACTGGGTGCACGCATACGAGTAAGTAGGCACAGGATCCTCCGCGGTGTTCGTCGATCTGGCACTCTACAGCCGACAGTGCCAACACCGCCAATCGGTGTTTCATTCCCCAGGGTAAACGTCGCCCAACCGGCGCAGTCCGCCGCGCGGCGTGAGCGCCCAGCCCATGCGCAGGTCGTGCGGTTCCTCGGGGAGCCGGTCGACCAGCTCGTCGTCCCGGACCACTGCGATCAGGCGGGCGTCCGGCCGAGCGGCGGGCAATGTGCGGTCGTAGTAACCGGCGCCGCGGCCCAGCCGCACGCCGCGCAGGTCCACCGCGAGAGCAGGAACCAGGATCAGATCGGCCCGGGCGAGGGCTTCCGGCGGCAGCGGGGCTCCGGCAGGTTCCAGCAACCCGTAGCGGGCTCGGCGCAGGGCGTCCGCACCGGTGTACTCGGCCCAGCTCAGCGGCCCCGGCGGCCCGGTGACCGGCACCAGCACCCGGGCGCCACCGGCGCGCAGCGCGTCCAGCATCGCCATTGATCCCGGCTCCCCGGCCACCGGGACATACGCGCAGACCCACCCGCGAGCGCCCATCGCATCGACCGCCGTGGCCAGGGCGGACGCTTCTATTTCGCGCTCCGTGGCAGGCATCACAGCCCGACGGGCGAGCAGTTCGATGCGCCATGCATGTTTATCGCGCTCGCCGGGCATCTTCACAGTGATCACCATAGGCTCACCCCGGAACCGGGTCGGCGCGACGCCGACCCGGCGGCGTGATGGATGGATAGGGTATGCGTATGACAGCAAAGGCCGGACAGTCCGGTGCCGCGGCGGTGGACTCGTGCTTCCGCACGGCCGTGGTCCCCGCGGCCGGGCTCGGGACACGGTTCCTGCCCGCGACCAAGACCGTGCCCAAAGAACTTCTTCCGGTGGTGGACACCCCCGGCATCGAACTGGTCGCCGCCGAGGCGGCCGGATCCGGCGCCGAGCGGCTGGTGATCGTCACGTCTCCGGGTAAGGACGGCGTGGTCGCGCACTTCGTCGAGGACCTGGTGCTGGAGAGCACGCTGGCCGAGCGCGGCAAGTTCAAGCTGCTCGAGAAGGTGCGCAAGGCGCCGGGGCTGCTCGATGTCACCTCGGTGGTGCAGGAGGAGCCGCTCGGGCTCGGGCATGCCGTGGCACAGGCCGAGCAGGCCCTCGACGCCGACGAGGACGTCATCGCCGTCCTGCTGCCCGACGACCTCGTGCTGCCCCGCGGTGTGCTCGACGTGATGTGCCGGGTGCGCCGCAAGCGCGGCGGAACGGTGCTGTGCGCCATCGACGTCCCCAAGGACGAGGTCAGCGCCTACGGTGTGTTCGACGTCGCGCCGGTGCCGGACGCGGTGAACCCGAATGTGCTGCGCGTCAAGGGAATGGTGGAGAAGCCCGCGCTCGCCGACGCGCCTTCGACCTTCGCGGCCGCGGGCCGGTACCTGCTGGATCGCGCGATCTTCGACGCGCTGCGCCGCATCGAGCCCGGCGCGGGCGGCGAACTGCAACTCACCGACGCGATCGCACTGCTGATCGCCGAGGGACATCCGGTTCATGTCGTGGTGCACCGTGGGTCGCGCCACGACTTGGGCAACCCGGGCGGTTATCTTCGTGCTGCGGTCGATTTCGCACTGGAACGGGAGGAATACGGTCCCGCCCTGCGGGAGTGGCTGCAGCACCGCCTCGGTCCGGACTGGGATCCGCAGCTGACGACCGGCGACTGACGGATCCGGCCGGGGTTTCGCCGAGAGTGGACCGTCGGGTACGAATGATGGTTCACCGCGGTGCGTGCGCGAATGCGCCTGCGCCGCGGCGGGATCGCGCGCCCGTGCGGGCGCGGTCGGATGAGTGCGGAGAGGATCAGGAAGGGCTGGATGCGCTCGGTTGAGGATCAGCAGATCAAGGTGACCGCCGCGGCGGTCGCGCCCCGGCCGGTCCGGGTCGCGATCTCCGAGGCACAGGGCCTGCTGTGCGCCGAGGACGTCGTCACCGAGCGGCCGTTGCCCGGTTTCGACCAGGCCGCCATCGATGGCTACGCCGTGCGCAGCGTCGACGTGGCCTCGGCCGGTGCCGACATTCGGGACGAAGAGGGAAATCTCGTCGACCTGACCCTCCCGGTGGTCGGCGAGGTGGTCGCCGGTTCGCGTCAGCCGATCCGCTTACAGCCGCGCCAGACCGTCCGGGTGGACACCGGCGCGCCGATGCCGACCCTCGCCGACGCGGTACTCCCCTTGGACTTCACCGACGGCGGGCGGGCCAGGATCAAGGTGTACGAGCCGGTGCGCTCCGGCGACTACGTGCGGCGGGTCGGGGACGACGTTCAGCCGGGCGATGTCGCGGTGCGCGCGGGGACCATCATCGGCGCGGCGCAGGTGGGTCTGCTCGCCGCCGTCGGTCAGGACAAAGTGCTGGTGCATCCGCGTCCGCGACTATCGGTGCTCTCGCTGGGCGGTGAGCTGATCGATATCGATCGCACACCCGGCCCCGGCCAGGTCTACGACGTGAACTCCTACGCGCTGGCCGCGGCCGCGCGGGATGCCGGCGCGGACGTCAACCGCGTCGGCATCGTCAGTTCCGATCCGCGCCGCTTGCGCGACGCGGTGGAGGGACAGCTGGTGCGCTCCGAGGTTGTCGTCATCGCAGGCGCGGTCGGCGGATGGGCCTCCGAACAGGTCCAGGAGGCGTTGGAAGGGCTCGGCGAGCTCGAAATCACCCGGGTGGCCATGCATCCCGGCTCCGTGCAGGGCTTCGGCCGGCTCGGCCGCGACGAGGTGCCGACTTTCCTGCTGCCCTCCAACCCCGTGAGCGCGCTGGTGGTGTTCGAGGTGATGGTGCGGCCTTTGATCCGAATCGCGTTGGGCCGCAGGCACCCCATGCGCCGGATCATCAGCGCGCGGACGATCACGCCGATCAGTTCCATGGACGGTCGCAAGGGTTACCTGCGCGCGCAGCTGATGCGGGACGAAGCGACCGGCGAATACCTCGTGCAGCCCCTCGGTAACGGCAACTCGTCCTCCCACCTGCTCGCCACGCTCGCCGAGGCGAACAGCCTGATCGTGATCGACCCGGACGACACCGAGATCCGCACCGGCGACGAAGTCCGGGTCGCCTTTCTCGCGCAGCGTGGCTGAGACGTGGAAGCCATGAATGTCTTCCGGGCAACCCAGCATCCGGGATGGCCCGCGCGGTTGGGCCCGGTCCGGGTGGCCGCCGGTCAGGTGACCTTGCGACCGGTGCGGTTGCGTGACGCGGCGAGCTGGAGCCGTATCCGGTTGCGGGACAGAGCGCATCTCGAGCCGTGGGAGCCGACCGGTCGCGGGTCGTGGGAGGCGCGAAACCACGCGTCCAACTGGCCCTCGCTGTGGTCGAGCCTCAAGGCGGAGGCCAGGCGCGGCGCGATGATCCCGTTGGTGATCGAGGTCGACGGTGCGTTCAGCGGGCAGTTGACCGTCGGCAATATCGTGCGCGGCGCCCTGCGTTCGGCCTGGATCGGCTATTGGGTGGCCAAGGATCTCAGCGGACAAGGCGTCGCGACGGCGGCGTTGGCGCTCGGTCTGGACCACTGCTTCGGGCCGGTCGGTCTGCATCGGGTCGAAGCGACCGTGCGGCCGGAGAATCTGGCCAGCCAGGCAGTGCTGCGCAATGTCGGTTTCCGGGAGGAGGGGCTGCTGCGGCGCTACCTCGACGTGGACGGCGCCTGGCGGGATCACTTGCTTGTCGGCATGACCGTCGAGGAACTGGCCGGGACGGTTGTGGACCGGCTGGTGCGAGAGGGGCGCGCCACCCTGCAGTAGAACCGGCCACCGAGCCGCGGTGACATTGGTGGAAATGTGACAGGTGTGGCGGATGTGCACGGCGCGCCTGCCGGAACTTGGTGCTACCCGGAATTAGCCTACGGACGTCGATGGTGCGTCTTGCGTCATCGGCACAGAGCCTGCGAGGGGACCGGCGTCCGCGCCGCTGCGTCGGACGGGGGCCGGCCGAGCGCGGGGCGTGTGACGCACCGCTCGCGGGCCGAGCCGGACAAAATCCAGGCGGGACGGAGGTGCTGACGCGATGCCGAATTCGATCCTGTGGATCGGGCTGGTCGTGCTCTGGGTCTTCGTCCTTTTCCCTATCCTCGCCGACCGTCACCCGAGAATCCGCCGGACCACCGACGCCGCGCTGGCGACCAGGGTCCTGCATCGCGGCGGCGGCAAACGGCGTCTCAGGAAAGGCCCGGCCGCCGGGCACGAAACCGATCCGAACTGGCGGCCCCGTGGGCGACACGATGGACGCCGCGTACCGAGAGAGTATTCCCACAGCGATGATGCGGAGGACCGGATGACGACACCGGCCGACGAGCCCGTCACCGAGACCGACGAGGAGAACCTGCCCGAGGCCGACGACGCCGCGGCATCCGACATCGCTGACGCCGAAACGGACGACGTCGAGGTCGACGACGACTACTCGCCCGCCGCGCCGGACGAGGACGAAACGGACGCCGACGAAGCTGTCGAAGTCGCTGCGAAGGTCGAGGCGGAGACCGATGATGACGGCGTGGGCGCACACCACCCCGAGCCGATCGCGGCCAGAATCCCGCCTGCGCGTTCCACCGTGCCCGCCGTCGTGGACTACGACGACTACGACGACTACGACGAGATGCACTCGGCCGAGCCGGATTTCGTTCCGAACCGCCGCGGCCGCGGCGGCTTCGACCCCGAAGCCGACGCCATCGCCCGCGCGGCCCGCTACACCTTCCGTCAGCGTGCGGTGCTCGGCCTGATGCTCAGCGCCATCCTGTCCGGCGCCCTCGCGTTCGTGTTCACCCCGTTGCTGTGGTGGGCCTGCGGGCTCGCCGCCACCGTTCTGGTGACCTACCTGGCGTACCTGCGCAAGCAGGTGCGGATGGAGGAGGAGATCCGCCGCAGGCGCGCCGCCCGCCTCAACCGTGGCCAGCAGAGCGAAGCCGAGCCGCATGGCCGCCGTACCCGCGCCCCGCGCGGCACCATGGACCGCGACACCGCCCGCGCCCTGCGCCGCCGCTCCACCCTGGTCGAGTCCGATGACGAAGACCCCGCCTTCGCCCACCTCGACCCCTTCGACCCCGCCACCGCCCGTGCCCTGCGCACCCGCGCCGGTGGCGACATTCGCCGCGCGGCCGGCGCATAGCACCCGCCTGTTTCCGCAGCTCAGGGTACCGATTCGGAGTCTGAGGGGCTGGCCTGATACAGTGTCACAGCGCGGTTCCCCGGAACCGCACGGGGCTATAGCGCAGTTGGTAGCGCGTCTCGTTCGCATCGAGAAGGTCAGGGGTTCGATTCCCCTTAGCTCCACTCTCGGGGGACTGAATAATTGCCTAGATTGGGGGGCCTTGAGTCAAGGCGCTCAATGTCTGAAGATCGGCGTGGCCACCTGTTCGCAGGTGGCCACGCTGTTTCCGAGCAGTCGATCACGGAGAACCGTTGCTGACCAGAGACAACCTCCAGTTGTTCAAGGCGGCGTTGTCTGCTGCACTGCGGACGACGAATCATGCCGACGACGCATTGAGTGATCGCTTTGTCGAGCTACGTCCGGGCACGGTCGCCACGCTGGAGTCGGCCGTAAACCACCTCGTCACCGGGCGTCGTGGTGTCGGTAAGTCCACCACACTCGCCGTTCTTCAACGTCGCGCCGAGCAGGCCGGGGCGAGGGTCATCTTCGTGGACGTCGAGCAGCACAAGTCGCGGGAGTACCCTGACGTACTCATCGAGATCATCATGGACGTCTTGAGGGCGATTCAGCCGAGAGGGTGGAGGAAGCCGCAGCGTCTGTTGCGCAGGGAAGTGGGGCAGCTTCTCACGGTGCTTGCCGCATTACGTGACGCGGGATCCGAGGTAACCACGAGCACAGAGACGGACACCACCAAGACGAGTGATGTCGGCGTAGCGCTCCACGGCGGCGTCGCCAGGCAGTACGTGAAGTTGAGCGCTACAGCAGGCGGGGCCAGAGCGAAGCGGACGAAGACCTCTCGGACGTCCACTCAGACGCGGCGAAAAGAGGACTTCCTGAGAGACCTCGCCCCGGCAATCTCGCATGCGTTGGAGGACGCCGCCAAGCTCGACGGGCGCAAGTCGCTCCTAGTAGTCCTAGACGACTTCTACTTCATCGCCAAGGAGACCCAGCCACTCGTTCTCGACCACCTTCATGGCATCACCAAGCGCAGCAATGTCTGGCTGAAGATCGGCAGCGTTCACTCCAGAACGCAGTCATTCGTCGACGGCGACCCACCTCTCGGGATGCAGCCGCCGCATGATCTCCAGCATCTTTCACTCGACGTTGGCCTCGCCGACTTCGCGACGGCGAAGACCTTCCTCGAAGAGGTTGCGAATGGCGTACTCGGGCCCGCAGGGTTCAAGATTCGGGACGTTCTGACTGATACTGCTCGGGAGCGGGCTGTGCTGGTCGCCGGCGGTGCCGTCGCCCGCGACTACTTCGACCTTCTTATTGCGGCGGCGGATGCGGGGTGGGAGGCGACGCAGCGCAGTGACAAGAAGGCAGGTTCGTTCACGATCGGAGCCGAGCATGTTCAGGCGGCAGCCGGTCTCCGGCTCCAGAGAAAACAGACCGACCTTCGCAACGATGCCGGGCGGGAAGCTCCAGCTCTGGAGAAGCGGTTCGATGACCTCGTGAAGTTCGTTCGTAACCGCGACACATTCTTCTTTTTGATTCGTCGTGAGTACTTGGACACCTCTTGGGGTCAGGAGATAGTGGAACTCGAAGATCTACGGTTCGTGCATCGGATTATGACGACCAGGCCAAACACTGGTTCGTGGCGTGGAGTGGACACGGTCGTCTTCATGGTGGACTTTGCGGCGCTCGTGGGGAAGCGAATGCGCAAGGCTCCGGTTGAGTTCTGGAAGCCTGGAAAGTCCGACGAACTGCGCCGGGCGGAGTGGGTCTACGACCTGAATTGGACTCAGACGCCGAAGAAGGCCGCACAGTCTGGTACGCAGAGGGAGGACGTCGAGAATGTCGAACTGCCCTTCGGCGAATTTGGGTAGGTACACGAGAGTCTTGCCTTGGTCACCGCCCAGCCGAACTACAGGCCGCATAACACCATAGCTCGGCTAGGGCAGCCCCCAGCCGAGCGTCTGGCTCGTGTCCACCACCGACCGACGGCGGTTGTTGTGCCGCCCGGAGGCTCGTAACGACGCGACGGGATCTACGCGGCGACGGTCGTGGAGCGGAGGTGGATCTCGATGTCGGCGGGTGAGCCGGTGTAGTGGAGGGTGTGCAGGCCGAGGTGGGCGGCGGCTCGGCAGTTGTCGGCGCGGTCGTCGATGAACAGGACGCGGCCGGGATCGCGGCGAATGCGTTTCCGTAGGTGTCGTACTACTTCTCCAGCTTCTCCAGCATCCAACTGCCGACGGCGTCCATGTCGTCAGCGGCGATGGCGCGCGTGTAGTGCAGCGGTGGGGTTATCCACCGGAGCCGACGCCACCCACTGGCCGGACGGATCACCCAACCGCCGTATTCCCGGCGAGCGTGCCACTGGTTCTCGCCGGTGTAGCCAGGCGCGCGGGAGACACCCCTAACCCAGAGGTACAGCGTTTGGCGCAACCAGAGCCAGCGAGTCGACCATGTGACAGGGCCGCTACTGAGATAGAGCAGCTTCACGGGGTCAACCTAGCATTGGATGATGGCCGGTATGGTCTCCTTGCGGACCTCGTTCGTCCCGGTGTCCCAGGTAGCCCGCATGACGATCTTGCCCTGCCACATGCCGGGTACGCAGTCCAACGCCATTGTGGCGATGTGAATAGTGGGGTTGGGGATCTGCGTGGAAATGCCGGGATCCCCTTTCGGCTTCGGGTTGCTGGTGCCCGACCGATGCCACAGCTGCAACTCGATGCGGAATGCGAGCGGCGCGGGATCGCATTTCACTGTTCCGCCGACCACGACGGCTTTGTGCAACAGGTAGGGCTCCTTGTTGAACGCGAAGGTGCAGGAACGCTCAGTTGCCTGCGCGCGTGGCGCGGTGGTGAGCGTCTGCCCTGCGAGCAATGCGGCGCTGACAGCGACAACCGTGACGGTTGCCCGAATCACGTTGTATCTCATGGATATCCTCCATTACCTACTGCTCCCGCAACCCACGGGAGATCAGAACCGCCCCCTGCGGCGGATGCTCAGTACTCCCGTGACGTATCGGGCTTCATCCGGCCCGCGCTGATCAGGGTTTGCCGTGCCGCCGCCTTACGCCGGCACTCGTCTGCGCGGCACCCGCGATGCCGCTGCATCGTTTGGTGCGCCTCCTGGACGCTGAGCTCGTGATCCGGCGCATCGTGCGGGAACCCTGCGGTCCACAACGTGTTGTCCATCCGGCGCTCCGCTACGCGCGCCTGAGCCGTATCGGGGTCGACAGGGACCTGCCACCACATCGAAGCTGTGACCACGGGCACCATCACCAGGAGCGCGGCGCCAAGACCGATTGCGAAGGTGATCCACCCGTTCATTCGGCACCACCCTCGCGTAGTTCCGGCGCGCCGAAGGCCGGGCTGATGACGGTGAACTCGTCACCCGGCACGCCGTCTTCATCGACCAACGCCCATGTCTGCGGTTTGTCCACAGCCATCCACATCGGGCCGTCCTTGCGGGCGATGGCGAGTTTGACGGCATTGTCGGCTGTGAAGGTGGCACGCACGGCCTCCAGCTCGGCCGAGGACTGCGGTTCCATGTCATCCCTCCGGATACCGGACGCGTCCGGGGATGATCCGGACTGGGGTGACCACGCTGCACACCGCGGTGACCGCGTCCACCATGGTCTCGGACATGTGGCGCCCGTCCGCGATCACTACGTCCGCCGCGCGGTGCCCGTGGATCCGCGCGAGTAACCATGTGCCGGGGTCGGGCTCGATCTTCTCTCCAGGTTTCAACATTTCGACGAGCGTGGAGCCGACTTGGCCGGCCAGTTCGCGGATCGTCACCTCGTCTTGCTGGGGGTCTGCTGCCAAGTCCATTCGCAGGAACCCGATCGCCTTTGCGGTCATACCGTCCTCGCTGCCGGGGGCTATTGGTGAGCACCCGACGCCGGGGATCTGTGGGGCAGGCGGCGTCTCCCGGCGCCGGGGCTGAAAGTAGCTTCGCTGGGCGGGTGGTGGCGCTTCGGTGGCGTTTCGATGGACCAGCGGGGGCGTTGTGGTGCACAGTGGGCCTCAGCCACTACGTCCTGGGAGACAGCATGGTTAGCGTCAGAGAGTGGACTGGCAAGGAAAGCCGCGCCCTGCGTGACGCCTTCCGAATGAGCCAGGCAGCTTGGGCACGCAAGTTGGGTGCGCACGAGCGCACCGTCAAGCACTGGGAAGCCGGTCGATCTATCCGCCCGGCATATCAAGCCGTGCTCGACACGACGCTGTCCATGGCCCCGGAGGAAGTCGTAGCAGCGTTCCGTGCGCGGCTACACCCGACACAGGAGGACGACGTGGATCGGCGGCAGTTGTTCAAGGTGGGTGCGCTCGGTGCCGGTGGGCTGGCAATGCTCGGTATCGCCGACGCCGATCGTGCGCGTTGGCTGATGTCCGGTACCGGCCAGCCGGACGCCGCGGCTGTCGAGGTGGTGCGGAACACTCTCTACGCGGCGATGCAGCTCGACGACACGCTCGGATCCCCTGCTGCGCAAGGCGTCGTAATCGCTCAGCAGCAACTCACTGAGGCGATGCTGCGCGATTGTCCTGCCCCGCTGCGGCCCGCCGTCCTGTCGCTGCACGCCGAATGGACCGGGTTCGCAGGGTGCCTGGCGTGGGACTCCGATGACTATGACACCGCCGCGCGGCTGTACAAGCTCGCTCGCGAAACGGCGCACGACGCCGAGGATGCGGACCTCGGCGCGTACATGCTGTGCCATCTGTCCCAGCTCGCGATCTGGCAGCGTCGCCCGCGCGGCGCGGTAGATCACGCCGTGGCCGCGCGAAGCTGGGTCGCCCAGAGTGAGGACGCGCCGCTTCGTGCATATGTCGCGATGCGCGCGGCCGAGGCTGCGGCCGTCGCCGGGCAGCGGCAGGCGTGCCTTGTTGCGCTGGACGAGGCCGGCCAGGCCATCGCCGGAGTGGAGCCCTGCCATCCTTCGCAGTCTCGCGCCTACTTCGTGTCCGAGGCGATGATGCACTCCTACCGCGGCAACTGCCTCTCGATCCTCGGCGAGGCTACGGCCGCCGCCGCGGCGACCCGCCAGGCGCTGACCCTCATGCAGCCGCAGTACGTACGCGACCGCGCGATATCGCTGCTCGAACTGGAGCGGTCACTCATCCAACTCGGGGAGGTGGATGCGGCCGCGGCCGCCGTCGGCGATGCGGCCGACCTCACCGGGCAATGCCGGTCACCTCGCCTGGCTGCCGCGATCCGAGACGGCCGCCGAGTCCTCTCGCCGTGGGCGGGGTCACAGCCGGTCCGCGAGTTGGACGCGCGCCTCGCGGCTCGGGATATCGTGATGGTATGAGCGCGGACCGTGAAGCAGTGGTGCTGGCGCAGATCGAGCGCGCCAAGGCCGCGCTTATGGGCACCGGCGAAGTATTCGCGCGTAGCGAAGGCGGCCGCCCCCCGTCGCGGTCCGACCGGTTCAAGCAGGCCCGCGAAGAAGTGCATGCTGCCGAGCAGGCGCGTAATCGCTTGCTCGTCGAACTCGTCGGCGACGACGATGTCGTGCCGGTCGAGCTGGCGCAGCGTCTTGGACTGACCGGGCGCGAGGCCGTGAACATCGTCGAGACTTCACGCACAGGCTCGCCGCGGATGAGGGACTATCTGCTGGGTCAGCAGTAGCGCTGCTCAGTACCCGTCGTCAACGTCTGGCGTAGGACGGCGGTACTCTTCGCCCGCGGTGGCCGACTCCAACGCATCGAGGACTCGTGCGAGCACGATGCCGCTCGCCTCGCCGCGCTGGAAGGCGACGCTCGGCAACTCCAAGATGTTCACCACCGCGGTGATGTCGTTGAGCGCGGGCGCCGGGTGGATCCGGGTGGACAGAAAGCGGGTGATCTCGACGGGAGCAACCGGCCTCTGTGCCTCGTTGATGGCGTCGACGACGGAACGGAGTAGCGCCTGTTGGTCGGCGGTCATGAGGGCATCGTCGGCGTGGTCGGTCATTCTGTTCCTCGGGTGGCGTCGACGCAGATGCGAAGCCCTTCGCCGAGCGCCATAATTTCGAGCTGTTCGGGGGCGACGGTCTTCCCGAAAGCGGCGGCGTCGAGCAACCGCCGCACGTCTCCTACCTGCATCTGGGCGAAGTCGAGTCGGTTAAGTTCGGGCATGACCGAACCTACCTTCATTCGAACACGTGTTCTGTACCGGTTTGGTGGATCCGACGGACGCGCCGGTGTTGGCCGAGGCGGATACTTAGTAGTCGAATAACTCCGGAGGCACGTACTCCTTGGAGAGATCCGCTGCCTCTTTCTCACGCTGCGCCAGTCGTTGTTCCATCAAATCCAAGATCTTCTTCCGTTCGGCGAACTGGCGTCCGCTGATCTGTGCGCGGAAGGTCAGGATCACGACTCCGATGACGAGAACTGCGACGGCCGAATAGAGCAACCAGGCTTTACCCGACAGAGCCGCAAAAGTCGTCAGCAGGTATCCGATGAAGAACACAACGAGGCCAACTTTCAGCCACGCATCCCGGCTCCGCTCCCGGGCAACGCGCCAATCGGCCGCCAACTCGGCGTCAGTGGCGTCTGCATGCATACTGCGCCCCTCAACCGCCCGGATCTGCGCAAGCGCCCGTGCGATCGAACGGTCAATCGTGCTGACGCTTGCGAGCTCCTCGGGCCAATCCGACCTGGCGTCGACCAGAAGGGCAAGGTGTTCGTACGGCGTCTTCTTGGAGGTGCGCGTAACGAAGTAGCCGCCGAGAGCGCCACTGACTAGTACCCCGACCACTGTCGCAGTTCCTTGGACGAACGGACCGTAGACTTTCCACTCGATTGCCAAATCAGCTGCAAGTGAGTCGGTCACGGCGCCATCTTGCCAGAGGTCCCGGCTACTCGACGTCGTTCGACTTGACCGGCTGTGAGGCCAGCGCGTCGGCGTTGAGCGACGGCGCGGAAGATCCAGTACGGTCGCCGGGCCACACGGTGAGGAATGCGGTCCATATCTGGGCAGCCTCGGCAGGAGGGTGCCGCCCAGCGGCGGTTCAGGATTTGGCTCAGGACGCAATTCAGGTGTCATGCCGCCCCGGTTCCATACCCACCGCAGGTCGTGATCGCCCAGTTGATCGGTGTTGATGCCATCAACACTTGGATGTGAACCCGCAGGTCACCACAACTCTTCGAAAGTTGTCCGAAAATATCCAACCGCAGTTCAGAGGCCAGAAACCAGGGAATTTCAAGGGGTTCGATCCCCCTGACTCCACGCATCGGAGGCTCGTGCTCACTTGCGCTCACGCGAAACGCTCGGCTGGATACTCCAAGCCGAGCGTCCGTCAGGCTCATGCCCACCACCGACTGGTGGCGGTGCTGACCGCGGGATTCTGTGACGACGCGGGGGGATCTACGCGGCGACGGTTGTGGGGCCGAAGTAGACCTCGATGTCGGCGGGTGAGCCGGTGTAGTGCAGAGTGCGCAGGCCGAGGTGGGCGGCCGCTCGGCAGTTGTCGGCACGGTCGTCGATGAACAGGACGCGGCCGGGATCGCGGACTCCGGTCGCGGCGAACGCGTTTCGGTAGGTGTCGGGGTGGGGCTTGTTCAGGCCGAGCCGGGCCGAATAGAGGGCGTCGGTCATCAGGGTGCGCCAGTCGGAAGCGTCGAGTGCGTCGCTGACCGGGTGGGGTGCGTTGGACAGCAGCACCATCGGGAGATTCGCTTGCCGGGCACGGTGGAGGAGTGCGACGACGCGGTCGTCGGTCCGGGTCCACAGCTCCGTGTCGACGGCGCGCAACCGGGTGAGCAGTTCCGGGTCCGGGCAACGGCCGAGTACGGCGGTCCAGAAGGCCGCGTCGTCGAATTCACCGGAGTCGTAGGGTTCGCGGGCGCTCCAGAACGCGTTCTGGAAGAGAGCGAGCTGGTCCGCGTGCCATCCGGCGAGTTCGGCGAGCCCGCTCCACATGGGAACGGTGGGTTGCAGGCCGATGACGCCGTTGTAGTCGAAGATGACCGCGTCGAGTTCCGCGGGCTGGTGAGATAGTGCAGTTACCACCGGTACTCCAGAAGGCTCGATGAGATAGAACAGCTACGCCCGCAGCGATCAGGGGCGTGCAGCGTGCCACCGACGATTCGGCCGTCGAGAACGGCGAAAGCGGCTGTGTGGGTATGACGATTCCCGCCTCGTTCCATGACGGAAAGGCGCACGAACTGTGGATCGAAGGAATGTTTCGCGAGTCGAAGCTGATGGTGATGCGCGACGCTGCGCGAACAAGCCGAAACCTACCAAGGGGTACGGGAAGCCACCACTCGGAACGGGCCTTGGTGATCCGCTCCACAAACTGCCGTTCGAAGGTCTCATCGGTGCCGCAGCCGAGATCGCTCGTCCAGAGGCCTGATGTGTGGCGACCGTCGCAGCGTGTCGAAACCCTGTTCCGGGGTATGGGTTTCAGGTCGAGTCGCTTCAATGGAGGCTGCGGCGGACCGGCGGTCACGACCGGTGCCGCATGACGACGTCCAGGTAGTCGGGTGCAGTGAGCGGTCCCAGCAATTCGAATGTTGCTGCAATCGCGATTATTCGGCCGAGTCTCGAACGCGCTGCCGCGTGAATGTCACCGCGGATTCGACTCCTGGGCGCCGATCGGTGCCGACCGCTGCGCGCGAGCCACTGTCCTCGCTCGTCGGCCGACGAGGCGCCCACCAGGCCGAGTGGGCGTGGAGGCGCCTACAGGTGGGGCAACGCCCCGATCGCTCAGGCGGTCGCGGTCCGTAGCGCGAACCAGCCCGTCTCCGGATCGGCGAAGCCGTGGTACATCAGGCGAACTCGCTGGTCCACTTCGAAGAGGCGGTAGACCGCGAGCATCGCGCGGGCGGTCGCTTCCTGTTGGAAGTCGTCGATGCGGCGGTAGCCGATGGGGTGTTCGGGGAGTAGGTCAAGGCGGGCGAGTTCGGCGGGATCGCCGACATCGAGGCCGACCGGGGCGGCGTCGGTGATGTGGTGGTCGTGCAGGATGTCGTGGATTCGGTGCGGGTCGGGGCGTCCGGATCGGAACTCGTGCAGCTCGGGCCGCCATTGCGGGCCTGCGGCGGCCGGGCCGCCCTCTACCAGGTCGATCACTTCGGCGTCGGGTGTCGGTGTGCCGGTGTCGGCGGTGAGGGGATCCTGTTCGACCACGTGCAGCATGTTGCCGCCGGGGATCAGCGGTTCGGGGGCGAGGAAGAGGGTGACCGTGGGGCAGAGGCAACCTCGGCCGATCAGGCAGACTCGCATATGGAACGGCTCGGGCATGCGGCCCTCCTGCATGGGAACGGGCCGTGTCCGAGCGGCCCTCGCTGAGTCGGGACTTCTGGTTGTGCCGACCGCGGACGCGCCGCGGCGCTTCGACGGTCGACCGTGCCGCAGTTCCCCAGTCTAGGAGCCGGGCACAGTCGGCGCATCGCCATCACCCGCCAATTACCGCGACCTGCCGCGGGCGTTCGCGTGGATTCGCCGTGCCGGTGCGGAGATGCCGGGGTGGCCCGGATGCCGAGGTCCGCAACGGCCCGAGATCCGGGCGCGCAGGCGCTCAGCTGATCCGAATCTCGACCGGCGGTGCGGGCACATGCGGATAATCGGTGGTCACGTCGACCTGCACGCGTCCACGGCCCGTGGGTAAGGCGGCGAAGACTGTCGCGGAGGGCTGGTTCGTAGCCGTCTTGGTGGTGACGGGGACAGTCGCTGTGCCCGCGGCGCCGGTGTCGAGGTTGCGCCAGTTGGCGAACGCGGTGAAGGTGCAGGGCAGGTCCGTGGGGGTCTGGTTGACGAAGCTGATGCCGAAACGGGCTGCGCCGGAAGTGCCGGTGGGCGCGGAGACGCCCGCTTGACCTTCGCCGTAGCAGGTGTCACCGAAGGTGGGGATGACCCCGATGTTCACGAACGCCGGTTCGCCCGCCGTCGCCGGGGCCGCCGCCGCGAACGCGCCTGCACACAGCGTCGCGACCAGGGCGCTTCGTCCCGCCAGCTGCCTGCCTTCCACTGTCGATCACGCTCCTTCTTTCGAATCGAGCACTCTCGGACGGCCCATTGTGCCCCGTTTCGCCCCAATCGCGGTCCGATTCGCGCAGAGTCGCGGCCGTATTCGCGGACGGGCGATGAGCGCGTGAACCTAGCATCGGCAATGTGGAGCGAGGATCGTTGCTGAAGGCGCGGGCAAGCGGCAAATTGCACGGCGGCAATCACGGCATCGCGCCGGAACAGGTGGTGGCCGCGCAGCGGGCCCGCATGCTGGTGGCGATGATCGAGGCGGCCGCGGACCGGGGCTACGCGGCGGCGACGGTGGCGGACGTGCTGAAGCGGGCCGAGGTGTCGCGGATGACCTTCTACCAGCACTTCGCGAACAAGGAGGCATGTTTCCTCGCCGCCTACGACATGGCCGTGGAGATCGTGATGACCCGGATCGCGGGAGCACTCGCGGCAGCGGGCACGCCGCTCGAGCGGATAGACCGCGCACTCGACGCGTACTTCTCCACCCTGGCGCAGGAACCGCAGGTCGCGAAGGTCTTCCTGGTGGAGGTGTACGCGGCGGGTAGGCCGGTGCTGGAGCGGCGGCTGGCGACCCAGGCCGCGTTGGTCGACGGATTCGCCGCGACCCTCGGCGCGACCCGCCCGCATCAGCGGCTGGCGGGGGAGGCGGTGATCGGCGCGGTGGTCTCGTTGGCGACCAATCGCGTCGTCGCCGGCGATTTCGCCGCCCTGCCCGGGCTGCGCGAGCCGCTGATGTCCGCGCTGATCAGGAATCTGGTGTGAGGCCGGACAGTCGCCCGGCGACCGCGGGCAGCCGGTCGAGCATGGCCACGGTGAAATCGGCGAGCAGGGCGATGAGCCCGTCCCGGTCGACGTCGAGGCCGCCGTCCAGCCAGACCAGGACCAGTTCGGCCGCGCCGCCGGTGATCAGCTGGGAGGTCGCGGCGATCGCGGTGTCCTGTCCCTCGGGCAGCTCGAGGACCAAGCGCGTCTGCTCGATGATGACGTCGGCGACCTGGCGCATGCCCGCGAAGCGGCTGCGCATGAGCGCCTCGTCGCCGTAGGTCTGGGCGAAGGCCACCTTCGCGCGCCGCGGGTCGTCGGTGAGTTCGACGATGAGGGCCGCCACCCCGGCGCGGATCCGGTCGGCGGGCGTGCCCGTGGTCTCGGCGATCGCCGCCTTCGCCCGGTCGAGGGCCGCTTGCTGGATCTCCATCAGCACGCCGGAGGCGAGCGCGTCGCGGTCGGGGAAGGCTTCGTAGAAGAAGCGCGGGCCGACCTTGGCCTGTTCACATACCCCGCGCACGGTCAATGCCGATAGGCCCTGGGTGCCCATGATGTCGAGGGCCGCGTCGAGCAACCGCCTGCGCCGGTCTTCGCGGCGCTCGGCCGTGGAGGCCCCGCGATAGGTGCCGCGGACGGTACGGGTCACCACGTCAGCTTGGCACAGCCAAAATTGGGAAACAAACGTTTACGGAAACGATGGTTTCCTCTATCGTCGGACTATCGCAGTGTCGCGAAGGGAAGACGGTCATGAGTCTGCTTGTGCCCCAGTCGTTCGACGAGGTTTCCGGCACGATCCGCCAGGCGCGGACCACCTGGGCGTGGCACGCGCAGCGCGCGGCCGCGCGGGCGGTCGCGCGCTATCCGGCGCCGGTGCGGCCGCTGGCCGATCCGCCGCCGGGGAGCGGGCTGAGACCCGTGCTCGGCGACTTCGGGCTCCCCGGGATCGGATACACCGTGCACGCACTGGCCGACCCGATCGGATTCGCGCGAGCTCGATTCGATCGCCTCGGGCCCGTCCAGTGGTTCGGCATGCTCGGCCGCCGGATGGTCACCTTCGGCAGCCCCGAAGGGTACGAGGCGGTGATGCTGGACCGGAACAAGGTGCTGTCGGCGCAGCGCGGCTGGGAGTGGCTGATCGGCCCGTTCTTCCGCGGCGGCTTGTTGCTGCGCGATTTCGACGACCACCTTTTGCACCGGCGCGTCATGCAGCAGGCCTTCACCCGTCCGCGGTTGATCGGCTACCTCGATATGACCACGCCGCGAATCACCCGCGGCCTCGCGCAGTGGGAGCCCGCCGACGACTTCCGCGTCTACCGCGCCATCAAGAAACTGCTGCTCCAGCAGGCCACCGAAGTCTTCGCGGGCGCCGAACCCAGCGCGGACGCCGCACGGCTGGAGCGCGCCTTCGAGGACGCGGTGCGCGGCGGGGCCGCGCTGATCCGGGCGAACGTGCCGGGCGGTGTGTGGGCCCGTGGCGTGCGCGGGCGCCGGGTGCTCGAGGAGCACTTCCGCCGCGAGTTGCCCGCCAAGCGCGCGGGCGGCGGCCAGGATCTGTTCAGCGTGCTGTGCCGCGCGAGCACCGCCGACGGCGAGACCTTCACCGACGCGGAGGTGGTCGAGCACATGATCTTCGTGATGATGGCCGCCCACGACACCAGCACCATCGCCGCGTCCATGCTGGTATACGAACTCGGCAGGCATCCGGAATGGCAGGAGCGGCTGCGGGCGGAATCCGTCGCGCTGGGCAAGCCAGCGCTGGACTACGAGGATCTCGACCGCCTGCCCTCGCTCGACCTCGCGTTCAAAGAGGCGCTGCGGGTCTACTCGCCGGTGGCTCAGCAGGTTCGCGAAACCATCGCCGACACCGACATCCTCGGTTACTACCTGCCGAAGGGGACGTTCATCCTGTGCGGCACGTACGGGCTCATGCGCAACGAGGAGTACTGGCACGACCCCGACACCTTCGACCCGGAACGCTTCGCCGAGCACCGCCGCGAGGACCGATCGCACCGCTTCGCGTGGGCGCCCTTCGGTGGCGGGGCACACAAGTGCATCGGCCTCTACTTCGGCGGCATGACGGTGAAAGCCGTTGTGCACCAGATGCTGCTGCGGTACCGCTGGAGCGTGCCGGAGGACTACCAGGTGCCGCTGGTCGCCGGGACCGGGCCGGTGCCCGCCGACGGTCTGCCCATCCGGTTGGAGCGGATCGACCGATGAGAATCGTCGCCGACCGCACCCTGTGCGCGGGCCATGGCATGTGCGAAGCTCTGGCGCCCGATCTGTTCCGGGTCGGCGGGGACGGGATCGTCGTGCCGGCCGACACGGTCCCCTCCTCCGATCGGGACGTGATCGAGCTCGTCGTCGACAGCTGCCCGGTCCAGGCGCTGCGCCTGGCCTGAGCTCCGCCGGTCCGTTTTGCGTCTTCGGCGCTGGGTACCGCGAACTGCGACGCTCTAGTCCATCGACCCGAGAGGACCGGTGACACCTCATGGCCACCTGCGACACCTGCGGAAACGAATACGACAAGACGTTCACCATCACCCGCGACGGTCAGTCCGCCACCTTCGACAGCTTCGAATGCGCGATCAACGCCATGGCCCCGACGTGCACGCACTGTTCCTGCCGGATCCTCGGCCACGGCGTCGAGGCGCGCGGGGACTACTTCTGCTGCGCGCACTGCGCCCACGAAGCAGGCCACCCGGCTCTGGTCGACCACGTCTGAACCGGCTGCCGAGCGGCGATGCGCGAGCGATCACCCGCGCGGCGCGTGGCTTCGCCGCACCTCGAGCCCGGCGGTCTGGGCCGCGTCGGCGAGTACCGCCTCCAGCATGGCCGGCGTGAGTCGTCCGGTGAAGGTGTTCTGCTGGCTGACGTGATAACAGCCGAACAGATGCAGCGGCTCGCGGCCGGCGTCGGCAGCGGCCAGTTCCACGTGCGCGCCGTGGCCGAACCGCGGTCGCGGGCGCGGCACCACCCAGCGTGCGCGCGCGAGCACCGGCAGCAACGCCTGCCAGCCGAATGCGCCGAGCACCACCACCGCGCGGACGGTGGGCGTCAGCAGACGCAGTTCGGTGTCCAGCCAGTGGCCGCAGCGGTCGCGTTCCTCAGGCGTCGGCTTGTTGTCCGGTGGCGCGCAGTGCACCGGGGCGGTGATCCGTACGCCGTGGAGCCGCAGGCCGTCGTCGAGGCCGACCGCGGTCGGCTGGTTGGCGAGGCCGACCGCGTACAGCGCCGCGTAGAGCACATCCCCGCTGCGGTCGCCGGTGAACATCCGGCCGGTCCGGTTGCCGCCGTGCGCGGCGGGCGCGAGTCCCACGATCAGCATTCGCGCGTCCGCCGGGCCGAATCCGGGCACCGGACGGCCCCAGTAGGTCTGGTCGCGAAAGGCAGCGCGTTTCTGTCGCGCGACGAGTTCACGCCAGGCGACCAGGCGCGGACAGGCGAAGCAGTCGGCGACCGCCGCGTCGAGTTCGGCGATGGACCGGCACCCGTCGGTTCGGGGGGCCGGGGTGGGCGGTGTGGTCATCGCGGGCTGGTGGGGCGGTGTCGGTCGGCGACCGGCGTCTCGTTCATCAGGACTCCGTTCGGTGGTGCCGCGGAGGGGCGAACCGGACGATCATGTCCACTATGCCTCAGCGCGGCCGTCCGTCGCCGCCCGCCGGCCGGTTCGCCGCCGAGGGCGCCGCTTCGGACGTCTGTCCAGTTCAGCGCGGTGATCGCGCGGTTGCCGAGCGTGCTATGTGATCGGTACCACCCGGTCCGGGTTGGTAGCATGGCGATTCCGACCGACCGGACGCGGTGATTCACCTCCGGCTTCCTTCGAAAGAGTCTTTCCATGCAGTTTGAGATCGTCGAGCGGGACGAGACGTGGGTTGCCGGGCTGCCGGTACGCAGCCCCAAGCGTGCGCTCGGAGAACTGCGTGACCGCGATCTGGAGGCGGCCTGGGCGGCGGTGCTGCACCAGGAACTCGGCGGCCCGCTGGCCAGCGCCTACACCGATTACACCGGTGAGCTGGGCACGTACAACACCCAGATCGTCGGCTATCAGTGCGCGTCGTTCGACGACGTCACCCGCGGTCACCTGGTCGCGCGCCTGCCGCGCGGGGCCTACGCCCGGTTCTCCTCGGTCGGCAACTTCCCGCAGGTGATGACCGACCTGTGGACGCAGATCGCCTACGCCGAGGAACACAACCAGATCAAACGGACCTATACCGGCGACTTCGAGTGCTATCCGCACGCCTACAAGATCGATCTGTACCTGGCGGTCGACGCGCGATGAGCTACGCGATCGTGGTGCGTGCCGAGGCGGTCTACGGCGGGCTGGTCGTCCCGCGCGTGCGCCCGAGCTTCAAGGTCAGCAACAGCGACCTGATCGAGTTCCTCAAAGACCGATTGCGCGACCGCCAGGGCGGCGAGGGGCCTATGTACACGGTGTACGTGCCGGATCCGGCCGGGAACTACAACGCCGTGGTGTGCTTCGAGTACCCGTCCCCGGACGCCGTGCCGGTCGGCGACGTCTTGGTGCGGGTGCCGAAAGGCGTGTATGCCCGTTTCGCGCCGAACGGCGACTATCACGATCCGGTAGAGGACGTCTGGGCGCAGGTCGACGATGCGACGGCGTCGGCCGAGATCACCCGCGCTTACCGTGAAGAAATCGAGATCTGGCACGGCCCGGAGTCGGTCGAGTTGTTCATTTCCATCCTCGTTTAGCTTGCCGGGAAGTAACTAACCTAGAACCGACTGGTCTCCATCTTATTTCCGATATCGACTGCACCGGGTTTGACCTGCGAAAATATCGTGTGTACCGCAGAGTTTTCGGAAGATTAGCCGGACGGCTGGTGAATTTCTGTCCGATGACGGATACTGCCCTGGGCAACTTCGTCTCGGCTCGGCGCCGTGGGGGGCTGCATCGGGCTGGACTATCGCGCAGGGCAGCGCGGCGATGGAGTAGGAAAACATGACTGTGGATCTGATTGCAGTCGTGCCGAGTAACTCCCGTGGGCGGGGAGTGCGGCGGTATTACGACGCGCAATCCGAGTGTGCGTTCTTTGTCTCCGAACCGGATGCGCAGCCGGAACTCTGGCGCCGGTATCTGAACGGAGCGCGTGCGGTCTATCGGCGCTTCGGGGTGGAACAGGCACTGGAATACGACGCGGTCGCCGACGGCGGATCGACGTCGTTGTTCTTCGCCGCGCTCGACGCCGGCGGCGAGGTGGTCGCGGGGGTGCGGATGCAGGGTCCCTACCGCGAGGCGCGGCAGGCGCACGCACTGGTCGAATGGACCGGTCATCCGGGCGCCGAGGACTTGCGGCGGATGATTGCCGAGCGGATACCGCAAGGCGTGATCGAGGCCAAGGGAGCGTGGGTCGCGCGCGACGCGGTCAACCGCGACCAACTCGGCGCGGCGATCTCGCGCACTGTGCTGCACGGCGCGCGCCTGCTCGGCGCACGCTACGGCTTCGCGACGGTGGCCTCATTCACCGTGTCCAGGCACGAGGCGTGCGGGGCGGTTCCAGCCGAGGGCATCCCCGCGGTGCCGTATCCGGACGAGCGCTATCGAACCGTGCCGCTGTGGTGGGACACCCGGAGCCACGCCGCGTTCGCCGAGGAATTGCAGCGGACTCTGACGCACGCGGAACAGGAAGCGCTCGGGTTGCCTGCCGCGCGTGCGTCCGACCTGCGATGCGGGATCGGCCGGGTGACGGAGGGCCTGCGCCGCCATGGGCGATGACCGACCGCGTGCGGCCGGCCACCGGCCGCAGATCCTCGACCCCGCCGATCCGGAGGACGCGCGGACACTCACCGCGCTGCGTGACGACCCTCGCCTCGAATTCCGCGACCTGCGTTCGTCGTTGCGCGCCGAACTCGGCAAAATGGTTGCCGCACCGGATATTCCGGAGGGCCCGGAAGCGGACCGCTGGATCTACTACCCGTGGCGCGCGGCGGTGATCGGATTGCCGGGCCCGCGTACTTTCCGGCTGATTCGGCTGGATCGCAATCGGAACAAATTGACCAGAGCCGAACAGGATCGGCTGGCCGAAGGAGCGATCGGGATCGTGGGGCAAAGCGCGGGGAATGCGATCGCGCATCTGCTCGCGCTCGAGGGCGTTTGCGGGGAATTGCGCTTGGCCGATCTGGACGAAATAGAATTCTCGAACCTCAATCGGGTGGCGGGAACTCTGTTCGACGTCGGCGTCAACAAGGCGGTGGTAACCGCGCGTCGTATCGCCGAGTTGGACCCTTATCTGCCGGTGCGGATCTTCGAATCCGGTATCGACGAGAATACGGTGGACGAATTCCTGTCCGGCCTCGCGATCCTCGTCGAGGAATGTGATTCGCTCGATATGAAGCTGGTGCTGAGGGAGGCGGCGGCCCGTCATCGCATTCCGGTTCTGATGGAAACCAGTGACCGCGGTTTGCTGGACGTCGAGCGTTTCGATCTCGAACCGCAGCGCCCGGCGTTCCACGGATTGCTGGGCGAGGTCCGCGCGGCGGATCTGCGCGGGCTGACGTCGAGGGAGAAAGCGCCGTTCGTGGTCCAGTTGCTCGGCGCCGCGGGGCTGTCGCCGCGGCTGGGCGCGAGCCTGGTGGAAGTCGGCGAGACGGTGACCAGCTGGCCGCAGCTGGCCGGCGACGTCTCGCTCGGCGCCGCGAGCGTGGTGGCCGCCGTGCGCCGCATCGGCCTGGGGACGAAGCTGACCTCCGGGCGCGTCCGGATCGATGTGGAACGGCACCTGGACGAGCTCGCCGACCCGCCGCCGAACAGCGAGCAGGCGTGGGCCGAGGCGCCGCCCGAGTCTGTCGGAAGCCCCGTGGAAAACGTCCTGGCCTGCGCGCAACGGGCGCCCTCCGGGGGAAATATGCAGCCATGGTCGCTGCGTGCCGAACCGGACGGCATCGTCATCGAGCTGGCGCCGCAGTACAGCACGGCGATGGACATCGGCTATCGCGGCAGTGCCGTCGCCCTCGGCGCCGCCGTGTACAACGCGCGGGTAGCCGCGGCCGCGCACGGAATGCTCGGGCCGCACGAGTTCATCGAGGGGGCGCCGGGGTCCGGTCGCCTCCTCGCCCGCCTGCGGCTGGGAAACGACCGGAGTGCCGAGCTGGCCGCCGACTATCCCGCCGTCTTGCGCCGCGAGACCAACCGCAGGGTCGGCACCGGGGCGGGGCTGGCCGAGGGGGTCCTCGACACGCTCGAGGCGGCCGCCGAATCCTCGGGTGCGCATGTGCGTGCGGTCGCGGATCGGCAGGGCATCGAAGAAGCTGCGCGTTTGCTGGGCGATTCCGATCGCATCCGATATCTCACGCCCCGGTTATACGAGGAAATGCTCGCCGAAGTGCGCTGGGCGGACGACGATCCGGATACCGGAATCGATGCGCGCAGCCTGGAACTGACCGACGACGAGTGGGCGGCATTTCAGATCACGACCCGCGCGGACGTCATGGCGCAGTTGCGGTCCTGGTCGGGCGGCGCGGCGCTGGGGAAATACACCGGTGACCGGGTGCGGTCCGGTTCCGCCATTCTGGCGGTGACATTCGACGCGACCGGACCCGGATTGACCGGCTACGCGGAGGCGGGCGCCGCGGTCGCGCGGGTTTGGGTGGGGGCCGAACGCCTCGGATTGTGTGTCCAACCGATTTCCCCCGTATACCTCTACGCCCGACGCCGTGGCGAACTTGCTGCGATTTCCCCCGACTTCGCGGATACACTAGCGTCACTTCAGGGCCGTTTCCTGGACCTGCTGGAAGTGCCCGAGCATGAGACCATGGCGTTGGTGCTTCGCCTGAGCTACGCCTCTGCCGCCACCGTACGCAGCAGGCGGCGTCCGGTGCTCGGTGTGGACACCAGTAGTTAGCGCGATCGGAGACAATGTGCCACGGCGGACACTCGACTCGTTGGTGACCCAGGTCGCCTCTGAGCTCATGGGTGTGGACGCTACGACCATGGTTGCCGCCACCGAGCGGGTGCTCGCGCAGCTGGTCGAGTACTTCGACGTGGACTTCAGCTACGTGCGGCACACCGACCGCGAACGACGGGCAACCGTGCTCGTCGCGGAGTGGCCACACCGGCAGAACATTCCGGATCCCGACCCGCTCGGCGTGATCTACTTCGACGGCGCCGACCCGGTGTTCCGTGCCTTGGAGAACGCGACCGAACCGATGGTCGCCCGCCCGACCCCGGAGTTCGCCGACTACCAGGAAACCGTCCGCCGCGGATCCGGCATCGTTGGGGTGACCTCGGCTGCCGTGCCGCTGATGTCGCGGGGTGAGCCGACCGGCGTGCTCGGCTTCGTCAAGTCGGGCGATCGCGAGTGGAGCAATCGCGAACTCAACGTGCTCAAAGCCATCGCTGCGCTGTTCGCGCAACTGCAAGCCCGGGTGGTCGCGGAGGAACGGCTCCGATATATCGCGCTGCACGACGACCTGACCGGCCTGGCGAACCGGCGCGCGCTGCTCGAACACATGGAGGAGCGATTACGCGCGGGCAGCCCCGGTCCGGTAGCCGCCTTCTTCCTCGACTTGGATCGCTTGAAAGCACTCAACGATTTCCTCGGTCACACCGCGGGGGACAACTTCATCCGCACGTTGTCGACGCGATTGCGGGAGAACCTGGATCCGAACGACATGATCGCCCGGCTAGGGGGCGACGAATTCGTCATCGTGCCCGCGAAGCCGATGGACGCGGTGGCCGCCGAATACGAGGCGAACCGGATCCAGCAGTTGATCGCCCGGCGCGTCACGGTCGGCGGCGAGTCGGTCAGCCGGGGCGCCAGCGTCGGCGTGGCGCTCGGCTTCCCGGGCGAGACCACCGTCGCCGACGTGCTGCGCCGCGCCGATCACGCCCTGCTGTCGGCGAAATCGGGCGGCGGCAACGGCGTCGCGGTGTTCACCGACACCATGCGCGCGCAATTCGAACTCCAGGACGACGTGGAGCTCAACCTGCGCGGCGCGGTCTCCGACGGCTCGCTGCTGCTGCACTACCAGCCCGAGGTGGACCTGCGCACCGGCCGCATCGTCGCGTTGGAGGCGCTGGTTCGCTGGCTGCACCCGACCAGGGGGCTGTTGCCGCCCGCCGCGTTCGTCACCGTCGCCGAGGCCACCAACCTGGCCGGTGAGCTGGGGCGCTGGGTGATCCGGTCGGCGTGCGCGCAGTTCGCCGAATGGCGCAGGCGCGGCCTGGCGGGCAACGTGGTGATGCGGATCAACGTGTCGCCGGTGCAACTGGTCAGTCTCGATTTCGTCGAACGTATCGAGGACATCCTGCGCCTGTTCGGCATCGACGGCAGCTCGGTGTGCCTGGAGATCACCGAGCACGTCGTCGTGCAGGACCTGGCCCGGACCCAGGTGACGTTGCGCGGGCTGAAGCGGATGGGCGTGCAGATCGCCATCGACGACTTCGGCACCGGCTACAGCTCGCTGTCGCATCTGAAGGCGCTGCCGGTGGACGCGGTGAAGATCGACCGGGGATTCGTGCAGCGGCTCGGCGCGAGCACCGACGATCTGGCCATCGTGAAATCCATCATCGGCCTGGCCGGTTCGTTCGGCCTCGGTGTGGTCGGCGAGGGCGTGGAGACGGCGGTCGCCGCGCGCACCCTGGTCGGCCTCGGTTGCTACCGCGCGCAAGGCTTCCTGATCGCGAAGCCGATGCCCGCCGAGCAGGTCGAGGCGCACCTCACCGAGGGCCGGATTCCGCTCGATCTCGATCTGCCCCGGGCCGGGCGCGGGCTGCCCGCGCACTGAGATCGCGGCCGCAGCCACCGGTTATCCGGTTCTTTCACGGCCGTTCACGCACCGTTGGGCGCGGGTAACCCGATCCGCTGCACGATCGGCCACGTGCGCATAGTTCAGCTTGCGAACTTCTACGGCCCGCGTTCGGGTGGGCTGCGCACGGCGCTGCACCATCTGGGCGAGGGGTATGTCGCCGCCGGACACGAGGTGGTGCTGATCGTGCCGGGTCCGCGCCGGTCGGAGGAGATCCTGCCCACCGGGGTCGCGCGGATCACGCTGCCCGCGTTGGCCATTCCGTGGACCGGCGGTTACCGCGCCGCGGATCCCCGCCGGATGGCCGACGTCCTGGACGGCCTGCGGCCCGACGTACTCGAGGTCTCCGACCGGCTGACGCTGCGCGGTTTCGGTCGTTGGGCGCGGCGGCGCGACGTCACCGGCGTGATGATCTCGCACGAGCGGCTCGACCGCCTGCTGGGCCAGGTGCTGCCCGGTCCGCTGGCCCGGCGCTGCGCCGACGTGGCCAACCGGCGTACCGCCACCGACTACGACATGGTCGTGTGCACCACCCGGTTCGCTCGCGAGGAGTTCCTGCGGATCGGCGCGCGGAACGTGGAGCTGGTTCCGCTCGGCGTGGACCTCGACCTGTTCAGCCCGCACCGGCGCGATCGCAGGCTGCGCGCCGATCTCGGCGTGCCCGGTCATCCGCTGCTGGTGCACTGCGGCCGGTTGTCGGTCGAGAAGCGGGTGGATCGCAGTATCGAGGCGGTCGGTGCGTTGCGTGCGGCGGGTATCGAGGCACGGCTGGTGGTCGCCGGGGACGGTCCGCGCCGCGACGCGCTGCAGCGGCGGGCCCGCGCGCTGGCCCCGCTGCCCGGCGGCGTGCCCGCCGTGTACTTCACCGGATTCATCTCCGAACGCGCGATGGTCGCCAAACTGCTCGCCACCGCGGACGTCTCGCTGGCGCCCGGCCCGCACGAGACCTTCGGCCTCGCGGCGCTGGAAGCGCTCGCCGCGGGCACGCCCGTGGTGGCCAGCCGCTCCTCCGCGCTGGCCGACATCCTGACCGCCGATTGCGGCGCGGTGGCCGCCGACCACCCCTCCGCGTTCGCGCGGGCGGTCCGCGACGTGCTGGCCATGCCGCAGGCCGGGCGCCGCAGCGCCGCGCGCAGCCGCGCCGAGCAGTTCACCTGGCCGCGGGCCGTCGCGGGCATGCTGGCGGTCCTGGGTGGTTAGCGGCCTCGCCGGCGGCGGCCGACGGCTGGACTACCCTGCGGGGAACCGATTCGGCGATTCGAGATGGGATGCGCAGTGCTGGGTAGAGGTCGCGGACGCACGACGATGCGCGAGGCGAAGGTTCTGATCACCGGTGCGGCGAGCGGCATCGGCCGGGCCACCGCGCTGGCGGCCGCCGCGAACGGCGCCGAACTGGTGCTCACCGACATCAACGCCGAGGGCCTGGACGCCACGGTGACCGACATCCGCGCCGCGGGCGGCCGCGTCACCCTGGCGGAAGCGCTGGACATCACCGACTACGACGTCGTGCGCGCCTTCGCCGACCGCGTGCACGCCGAACTGGGCAGCCTGGACGTCGTCATGAACATCGCAGGCACCTCGGTCTGGGGGACCGTGGAGAACCTGGAGCACAAGCATTGGCGGCGCATGGTCGAGGTCAACCTGATGGGGCCGATCCACGTCATCGAGACCTTCGTGCCGCCCATGGTGCGCGCGGGCAGGGGCGGCGCGCTGGTGAACGTGTCGTCGGCGGCGGGCCTGCTCGCGCTACCCTGGCACGCGGCCTACAGCGCGGCCAAATACGGCATTCGCGGCGTGTCGGAGGTGCTGCGGTTCGACTTGGCGCAACACGGCATCACCGTGCATCTGGTGGCGCCGGGCGCGGTGAACACGCCCCTGGTGCAGAGCGTCGAGCTGGCCGGGGTGAACAAAGAGGACCCGAAGATCAAGCGGCTCACCGCGGCCTTCGCCGAGCACGCGGTGCCGCCGGAGCGAGTGGCCACGGCGATCCTGCGCGGCATCGAACGCAACCCGTTCCTGGTCTACAGCTCCTTCGACATCCGCTTCGGCTACTGGTGGGCGCGCAAATTCGCCCTTCCCTACGAGATCGTGATGCGGCGCACCAGCGCGCGATTCAGCAGGCTGCTGGCTTCGACGGGCAATTGAGCTGCACGTCGAGCACGCGGGCGCCGGGACCGTCGGCGCCGAGCCGGTCGTGCTCGTTCACCAGGCGGCAGGTGCCGAGGGACAGGCAGCCGCAGCCGATGCAGCCGGTGAGGCTGTCGCGCAACCGGATCAGCTGGGTGATCCGGTCGTCCAGGTCGGCGCGCCAGGTGGTGGACAAGGTCTCCCAGTCGCGCCGGGTGGGGGTGCGGCCTTCGGGCAGTTGATCCAGGGCGGCCCGGATCTCGCTCAGCGGTATGCCGACACGCTGGGAGATGCGGATGAACGCTACGCGGCGCAAGGTCTCGCGGGCATATCTGCGCTGGTTCCCGCTGGTGCGTCTGCTCGTGATGAGCCCTTCGCGTTCGTAGAAGTGCAACGCGGATACCGCGACTCCACTACGCTCGGAGAGCTGCCCCGGGGTCAGCTCCTTCGCCCGCCAATCGGCTGCTGTCGACATGCACGCTCCTCCCAATCACCTCAACAATACTTTAGGTTAGGGTGTGCCGGGACCGGATTCGGTGATCGCGCGCCGATCGGCATCCGAAGCCGGGATTTCCGTGCTCTCCGGGCCGCGGCGCACTACGGTTCGATCATGGGAGCAGATGCTGTGTCCGCGCGGGAGGGTGCGCGTTTGGCCGTGACGTCCGAGGTCGGCGCGCTGCGTACGGTGCTGCTGCACCGGCCGGGCAACGAGCTGCGCAGGCTGACCCCGCGCAACAACGATCAGCTGCTGTTCGACGGCATCCCGTGGGTGGAGCGCGCACAGCAGGAGCACGACGCGTTCGCCGAGGTGCTGCGCAGCCGTGGTACCGAGGTGCTGCTGCTGTCGGACCTGCTCGCGGAGACCATCGCGGTCAGCGGCGCCGCCCGCATCCAGGGCATCTCCGCCGCGGTGGACGCGCGCAGGCTCGGCCACGCGCTGGCCGACGAACTGGCGGGCTTCCTGCGCGGCGTGCCGGCCAGGGAACTGGCCGAGATCCTCATGGCCGGGATGACCTTCGACGAACTGCCATTCGGGCCCGACACCACCTCGCTGGTCCGCCGCATGCACCACGGCGGCGACTTCGTCATCGATCCGCTGCCGAATCTGCTGTTCACCAGGGACTCCTCGTTCTGGGTCGGTCCGCGCGTCGCGATCACCTCCCTCGCGCTGCCCGCCCGCGGCAGGGAGACCTCGCTGACCGACCTCATCTACGCCTTCCATCCCCGATTCCTCGGAGTGCGCCGCGCCTACGAATCGCATACCGCTCCCATCGAAGGGGGTGACGTCCTGCTGTTGTCGGAGGGCGTGGTCGCGGTGGGCGTCGGCGAGCGCACCTCGCCCGCGGGCGCGGAAGCATTGGCGCGCAGCCTGTTCGACGACGATCTCGCACACACCGTGCTCGTGGTCCCGATCGCGCAGACCCGCGCGACCATGCACCTGGACACGGTGTGCACCATGGTCGACGCGGATGCTGTCGTGATGTATCCCGCTGTGCGCGAATCGCTGTGCGCCTTCACGATCCGCAAGGAGGACGACTACGGCGGACGGCTGGGCAGCGGCCGGGTCGGCATCAGCGGCCCCGACCCGTTCCTGCCCGCGGCCGCCGAGGCGATGGGCATCGGCAAGCTGCGGGTGATCGACACGGGACTGGACGGGGTCACCGCCGAACGCGAGCAGTGGGACGACGGCAACAACACCCTCGCCCTCGCTCCCGGCGTGGTGGTCGCCTACGAGCGCAACGAGATGACCAACGCCAGATTGGAGGACGCGGGCATCGAGGTGCTGCGCATTCCCGGCTCCGAGCTGGGTTCCGGCCGTGGCGGACCGCGTTGCCTGTCCTGCCCGCTGTCCCGAGACGATTTGTGAGCGCGGGCATGTTCACCATCACCGTCTCCCACGATTCCGCTGTGCCGCCCTATGAGCAGCTGCGCCTCGGCATCATCGCCCAGGTGCGCTCCGGCGAGCTCACGGCCGGAACCAAGATCCCGACCGTCCGCGCTCTGGCCGCGCAACTGGGTTTGGCCCCCAACACGGTGGCACGCGCCTACCGCGAACTGGAGGCCGACGGCGTGGTCGAAACCCGCGGCAGACAAGGCTCGTTCATCGCCTCGTCCGGCGACCCGACTCGCGACGTGGCAGGCCGCGCGGCCACCGCCTACGTCGCGACGGTACGCAGGCTGGGCCTGGACGACGCGGCCGCCCTGCGTTATGTACAGGCGGCACTGGAAGGTTGAGCCTATCTCCAGCTGGGCAGCCAGAGATGGTCGTGCCAGTTGCCCGGCGTGATCGGCAGGGCGGTGAGAATCGGCCACAGCCAGATGAAGTTGGCGATCACCAGGCCGAGGTACAGACAGACCGCGAGCAGTCCGAGGCTGCGTCGTTCGTTCGGCGGGGTGGGCAGGTAGGTGCCGGCGGGGCTGCGCGGAATGGTGCTCGGGCGCGCCGGGCCCAGCAGGTCGCCCAGCGCCAGCGCCACGCCCATCGCCAGGAACGGGGCCATCGGCACGGCGTAGAAGTAGTACATCTGCCGATCGAGCGTGGCGAACCAGGGCAGCAGCGCGGCGCCGTAGCCGACCAGCACCACGCCGTAGCGCCAGTCGCGACGGACCACCGCGCGCCACAGCATCCAGGCCAGGACCGGAAACGCGATCCACCAGATGGCGGGTGTCCCGATCAGCATCACGGCCTTCACGCACTGGGTCTGGCCGCAACCGGTGACGCCGCTGTCGGCGTAGTAGTACAGCATCGGCCGCAGGCCCATGGGCCAGGTCCACGGCTTGGACTCCCAGGGATGATGGTTGCCCGCCGAATTGGTCAGTTCCGTGTGGAATTCCAGCGACCTGGCGTTGAAGTACCACAGCGAACGCAGCGCACCCGGCGCCACATGCGACCAGAATCCGCCGGTACCGATCGGGTCGGTGGGCGCCGACGGATTGCCCGGCATGTACCGGTAGACGCCCGTCTCGCTCGCGAACCAGGCCCAATAGCTGGCCAGATAGACGCCGAGGGGCACCAGCACCAGCGCGTAGAGCGCGGGCCCGACATCGCGCAGCGCGACACCGAGCCACGGGCGACGCACCCCGTACATCCGCCGCGCCGCGAGGTCGAAGTAGACGCTCATCAAGCCGAACGCGGCGATGAAATAGATGCCGGACCATTTGGTTCCGCAGGCGAGGCCGAGCAGCACGCCCGCGCCGAAGCGCCACCAGCGCACGCCGAGGCGCGGTCCCCAGTCCGTCACGCCGATCCGGCCCTGCGCGTCCGCGCGCGCGAACCTGGCGCGGGTCTCGTCGCGGTCGACGATCAGGCAGCCGAAGGCGGCGGTCACGAACAGCGCCATGAAGATGTCCAGCATGCCGATGCGTGAGGAGACGAAGGTGAGTCCGTCGGCGATCAGCAGGATGCCCGCGATCGCGCCGATCAGGGTGGAGCGCGCCAGCCGGCGCACGATCCGGATCACCAGCAGCACCAGCACTGTTCCGGCGAGTGCGGCGGTGAAGCGCCAGCCCCAGCCGTTGTAGCCGAACATCGCCTCGCCGATCGCGATGAACTGCTTGCCCACCGGGGGGTGCACGATCAGTCCGTAGCCGGGATTGTCCTCCACCCAGCCGCCGGTGAGCATCTGCCAGGCCTGCGGGGCGTAGTGCTTCTCGTCGAACACGGGGGTGCCCGCATCGGTCGGGTAGTTGAGCATCGTGAAGCGCGTCACCGCGGCGATCGCGGTGAGGAATGCCGTCACCAGCCAGCCGCGCAGGCGGTCGGTCGGCCCGCAGTCGGATGGCGGCCGCAGCGGTCCCGGGCTCGACCAAGAGGGCACGGTTCCGAACCGTGCGGTCGCGCGCTGGTCGGTCACCTGGGTCACGCCCCGATCGTATGCTGTGCCGCCTCTCCGGGTATTCAGGCCATACGCGTTGGGTGGTTGAACGAGTTGCGTTCAGGTCCTGCGCCGGGTTCCGCTCGCGATCCGGGCGTACCGGGGGGCAGGTACGTGCGAGATCAGCTGTGGCGTCGGTGTAGTTGCCGGGACGAACCCGGCCAGGACCGGACACCCGCCCGTGGTCGTCGCCGACAGCGGAATACGCTACGAACCGATCTCGTAAGTACTCGGGTAACTCATCGCCCGTACGCCCGGACCGCGAGCAGCGCTCAACGCAGGGCCTGACGAAGATTTTTCGACAACCGACCGGTATGGCCGGAATACCCGGAGAGGCGGGACAGCGACAGTGACGACGGGCAGGCTGGTGCTCGCGGCGACACCGATGGGCGACATCGGGGATGCCTCGCAGCGCCTGCGCGAGGGACTGGCGACCGCCGACGTGGTGGCCGCCGAGGACACCCGCCGCACCAGGGCGCTGGCCAAGGCGCTCGGCGTGGAGATCTCCGGCCGGGTGGTCAGTTTCTACGATCACGTCGAGACCGCCAGGATCCCGATGCTGCTCGACGAGATCGCCGACGGCCGCACGGTGCTGCTGGTGACCGATGCGGGCATGCCGTCGGTGAGCGATCCCGGCTATCGCATGGTGGTGGCGTGCGTCGAGCGGGACCTGCCGGTGACCTGCCTGCCCGGCCCGTCGGCGGTGACCACGGCGCTGGCGCTGTCGGCCGTGCCGGTGGAACGGTTCTGCTTCGACGGATTCGCGCCGCGTAAATCCGGCCAGCGCCGGGAATGGTTACGCACTTTGGCTTCGGAAGCGCGTGCCTGTGTCTTCTTCGAGGCGCCGCATCGGCTCGCCGACTGTCTCGCCGACGCGGTCGAGATCCTCGGCCCGGACCGTCGCGCCGCTGTCTGCCGGGAGTTGACCAAGACCTACGAGGAAGTCGTCCGCGGCACCCTGGCCGAAGTCGCCGAGTGGGCGGTCGAGGGGGCGCGCGGCGAGATCACCGTGGTACTCGCGGGCGCCCAGCCCGCCTCCGCCGACCCCGCGGACCTGGTGGGCGCCGTCGAATCGCTGACCGCCACCGGCCTGCGTCTCAAGGACGCCTGCGCCGAGGTCGCCGCCGCCAACGCCGTCTCCCGCCGCGAGCTCTACGACGCGGTTCTCACCGCGCGCCGTGGCTCCTAGCCCCGGGCGCGCGGCTTCACTCCGCGCGGGTGGTCGACCCGGGGTGCGCCGCCGGGCATGATCATCGGTATGACTTCTCTGGAGAGCAAGGCCACGACGTTTCTCGGGTTGCACGTGCCGGGGGATCCGGGGGTGTTTCCGACGGTGTGGGATGCATGGTCCGCGAAAGTTGCTGTGGCGGCTGGCTTTTCGGCACTGACGGTCGGTAGCCACCCGCTGGCCGACTCGATCGGGCGGGCGGATGGCGAGGGGATGACGTTCGACGAGTCGCTGACCAAGGTCCGGCAGATCACGGCGGCGGTGGACGTTCCGGTGTCGGTGGACATCGAATCGGGCTACGGGCAGGATCCGGCGCGGCTGGTCGAGGGCCTGCTCGAGGCAGGGGCGATCGGACTGAACATCGAGGACACCGTGCACAGCGAAGGCAAGCGCCTGCGGACGGCGCAGGAACACGCCGACCTCGTGCACGGCCTGCGCAAGGCCGCCGACGCGGCGGGCGTGCATCTGGTGATCAACGCGCGCACCGACCTTCTCCTGCGCCAGGACGGCGACGAGGCCGACCGGCTGGACCGCGCCATCGAGCGACTGAAGCTGGCCGCCGAAGCGGGCGCGGACGTGCTGTTCCCGGTTGGCCGCCACGCCGACGCCGACATGCGCCGCCTGACCGGTGAACTGCCGCTGCCGATCAGCGCGACCGTTCTCCCCGATCAGGCCGACAAGGCCGCGCTCGCCGACCAGGGCGTCGCGCGGATCACCTTCGGTCCGTTCCTGCAGGGCGCGCTGACCAAGCAGATCAACACGCTGCTCGACCGCTGGAAGTGAGACCGGCGGCGAAAGCCGTTTGCCGATGCGCGTTATCGGCCGCCGCGCTGTGGCCGAGCCCGGCGGGTGACTCGGGGCGGCCGCAGCGCACCCGCGAACGCGTCGTCAGGAGGGGACGGGTAGTCCCAGGGCGCTCATGACGAACTGGACGAACAGCGGCGCCATCTCCGGCACGCGCGCGGGTCCGTCGGAGACGATGACCCGCCGCGTGCGCTCTCCGATCGCGTCCGGGATCAGGGCGATCAGTCCATCGGAGAGCTCGGGCAGCGTCGGGTCCGCCGCGCGAGCCTGGTCGTAGAACACTCGGTACAGCTGGGCGAAACGGTCCACGGCCAGGTCGCGGTAGCCGACGGCCTCCTGGTTCACCTTGAACGACTCCACGAGGACCAGCCGGGCGAAATCCGGTTCGGTGGCGACGGTCCGGCAGAAGGTGACCACGATGGACTCGATCTTCGCGTAGGCGTCGGCGTCCGGCGGCAATTGGGCGAGTTCGTCCGCGATGCGGGTCGCCATGATGTCGACGCCGGTGTGCACCGCTTCGGCGAAGCACTCCTCTTTGTTCGCGAAATGGTCGTAGAACGTGGTGCGCGAGACCCTGGCCCTGGCGACGATGTCGGTGAGCGTGGTGGCCGGATAGCCCTTGTTGTCCACGGACTCCACCATCGCCTCGACCAGCCTGCCGCGTTGCGAGGTGAGCACGGCTTCGCGTGCCGCCCGATGCCGCTCGGCGAAACCGGACCGCTGAACGGAAGCCGTCGCATGCTGCTGGCCCATGGGTGCCCTCTCTGTGCCGGAACCGATTCCGAACGGAACGTTGTCGTACCGATCGCACACGGTCCGGGGGCGTCGCCAGGCCGCGAACCGGTGTTTCATTATCCGACAACGCATTCCACACCGGGTAGGCAGGTGGATCCACCCGTGGGCAGACCACTGCGGAATGCGGGTAAAGGGTTGTGCGCCTTGCCATTCCGGCCCGCCAGGAGGTGGGCCGGAACCGGGTCAGTCCTTCGGTTCGACGTACTTGGGGAAAACCGGTTCCGGCGCGGGCAGCGCCAGCCCCGGTTCGATCGGCGTCGCGATATCGGCGAACGTCCGGCTCTGCTGGCCCAGCTGGTCGAGGATGCGGCCCGCCGATCCCGGCAGGACCGGCTGCACCAGGATCGCGACGATGCGCAGTACTTCCAGTGTCACGTACAGCACGGTGGCCTCGCGGGCGAGGTCCTCCGGCGTGCCGGACTTCGCCAGCGCCCACGGCGCCTGTGCGGAGAAGTACCGGTTCGTCTCGCCCAGCGTCAGCCAGATCGCCTCCAGCGCCAGATGCATCTGCTGTGCGTCGAATTCGGCCCGGCAGCGCTCCAGCAGACCGCCCGCCAGATCCAGCAAGGCGCGGTCGTCGGCGGTGAACTCACCGGGCGTCGGCACCACGCCGCCGCAGTCGCGGGCGAGCAGCTTGGTGCTGCGCTGCACCAGATTGCCGAACTCGTTGGCCAGGTCGCTGTTGATCCGGCTCACGATGGCCTCGTGGCTGTAGCTGCCGTCCTGGCCGTAGGAGATCTCGCGCAGCAGGAAGAAGCGCACCGCGTCCAAGCCGTAGTTCTCGACCAGCTCCAGCGGGTCGACCACGTTGCCCACCGACTTGGACATCTTCTCGCCCTTGTTGTACAGGAACCCGTGCACGAAAACGCGTTTGGGCAGCTCCACACCGGCCGACATCAGGAAAGCGGGCCAATACACCGTGTGGAACCGCGAGATGTCCTTGCCGATGATGTGCACGTCGGCGGGCCAGAACTTGCCGAAGGCGGCGGACTCGGTGTCGGGGAAGCCGACGCCGGTGATGTAGTTCGTCAGCGCGTCCACCCACACGTACATGACGTGGTCGGGGTGGCCGGGCACCGGTACGCCCCAGTCGAAGGTGGTGCGTGAGATGGACAGGTCCTTCAGCCCGGCCTTGACGTAGCTGACGATCTCGTTGCGCCGGGTGGCGGGTGCGATGAAATCGGGGTGCTCTTCGTAGAGCGCCAGCAGCTTGTCCTGGTAGGCCGAGAGCCGGAAGAAGTAGTTCGACTCCTCGGTCCAGGTGACCGGCGTCCGGGACTCGGACGAGACGCGGGTGCCGTCCTCCAGCACCGTGGTCTCCTCGTCGGTGTAGAACGCCTCGTCCCGCACCGAGTACCAGCCCGAGTAGTTACCCAGGTAGATGTCGCCGTTGGCCAGCATCCGCTCCCAGATGGCGGCGCAGGCGGCCCGGTGGTCGTCGTCGGTGGTTCGGATGAACCGGTCGAAGGAGATGTCGAGCGTCTTGTCCATCGCCTCGAACACGTCGGAGTTGCGCGCCGCGAGCTCGTCCACCGGGATGCCCTCGGCGGCCGCGGTCTGCTGCATCTTCTGGCCGTGCTCGTCGGTGCCGGTCATGAAGAACACGTCGTAGCCGTCGAGGCGCTTGAAGCGGGCGATCGCGTCGGCCGAGATGTACTCGTAGGCATGCCCGATATGCGGCGCGCCGTTCGGATAGGCGATGGCCGTGGTGATGTAGAAGGCGGGGCGGTCAGCTTCGCTCATGGTGTGTCTACTGTAATGCGCGTGCATTCTTTCGCTCGCGTGAATATCCCCCTGATCGATGCGTTCGCGCCGCGTGGGGATCGCCGATGAGCGCCACACGGCCCGCGCCGGAGCTGCCCGAGCCGCTGTCGCCGATCGTGGACGCGCACACCCATCTGGACGCCTGCGGCGCGACCGACGCGGTGTTCACCGCGGCGATCGTCGACCGCGCCGCCTCGGTCGGTGTCGGCCGGGTGGTCACCGTCGCCGACGACCTGGCCGCCGCGCAGTGGGCGGTGCGGGCCGCGCACTGGGACGATCGCGTGTTCGCCGCCGTCGCACTGCACCCGACCAGGGCGAACGCGCTCGATGACGACACGAAGGCCGAGCTGGAGCGCTTGGCCGACGACCCGAGGGTGGTCGCCGTCGGCGAGACCGGCCTCGACTACTACTGGCCGGGCAAGCTGGACGGCTGTGCCGACATCGAGACGCAGATCGAGGGTTTCCGCTGGCACATCGACCTGGCCAAGCGGGTCCGCAAGCCGCTGATGATCCACAACCGTGAGGCCGATCACGACCTGCTGACCGTGCTGCTGGACGAGGGCGCGCCGGACCGCGTGATCTTCCACTGCTTCTCCTCGGACACGAACATGGCGCTGTCGTGCGTGGCCGAGGGTTACATCCTGAGTTTCTCCGGGACGGTGAGCTTCAAGAACGCGCACGAGTTGCGGGAGGCGGCCAAGGTGGTGCCGGACGACCAGATCCTGGTCGAGACGGACGCTCCGTATCTGACCCCGCACCCGTTCCGTGGGGCGCCCAACGAGCCGTATTGCCTGCCGTACACCGTCCGGGCGCTGGCCGAGTTGCGCGAGCAGGACCCGCTGGAGTTGGCGAAGATCACCACCGACAACGCACGCCGCGTGTATCGGATCTGAGCGGCGCGTCCGCCTGACCGCGCGGCGTCACGGATGCCCGGAATGCATCGGTGTATGCGAAATGTGTCCTATGTCACTTTCGGCGTTTCGTTTTGTGATTTACCTGCGGGGTCGAGATTTGATCGTGATATTGAAAAGGTGCTGTTCCGGAGCTTGCTGTTGTCGGCGCCCGGCCCCCTCGTTATCGTGCTGTGACCATGTCCCCCTTCACGCGGATCAACCAGTCGCGTTCGCCGCTGCTGCACCTGGCGGTCGGCGCGCTGCTGCTGACGCTGATCGTCGGCGCCGGTCTCGCGATCATGAATCGCAAGACGGTGACGGTCGTCGTGGACGGCGAGAAGCTCTTCCAGACCACCATGTCGCGGGACGTGCGCGGCGTGCTGAAGGCGGCGGGCTTCATCGTCACCGACCGGGACAAGGTGGCTCCCGCGCTGGCCGCGCACATCGGCGACGGTGCGACCATCACGCTCAACCGCGGCCGTGAGGTCGATCTGTCGGTCGACGGCATGACGCAGAAGGTCTGGACCACCGGGGTGACCGCGGGGGAGGCGCTCGAGCAGCTGAAGATCCCGAAAGAGGTCTACGTCTCGCCCGCCCGCGACGAGCGGCTCCCGCTGCAGGGCGCCACGCTGATGATCGCGACCCCGCGCGTGGTGTCGCTGGTGGACGGCATCGGCAATCCGGTGGACGTGCGCGCCGCCGCGCCCACCGTCGGCAAGTTCCTCGAGGTGACCGGCATTCCGCTGCTCGAGCAGGACTCCGTCGAGCCCGCCGCGTCCACCCCGCTGACGAACGGCCTGCGCGTCACCGTGACGCGCAAGCGGGTCGAACAGCAGACCGAGACGCTGCCGCTGGATCCGCCGGAGAACGTCATCGAAGACCCGACCATGAACATGAGCCGCACGGTGGTGGAGACCCCCGGCGCTCCCGGCGTGCAGAACGTCACGTTCGCGGTCACCATGGTCAACGGTCAGGAAGTCGACCGCAAGCCGGTCGCTTCGACCGTCACCGTGGCGGCGCAGCCGAAGACCGTCCGCAAGGGCGCCAAGCCGGGCACCGAGGTGCCCCCGGTGCGCGACGGCGCGATCTGGGACGCGCTGGCCCGTTGCGAGTCGACCGGCAACTGGTCGATCAACACCGGCAACGGTTACTACGGCGGCGTGCAGTTCGACCAGGGCACCTGGGAGCGGCAGGGCGGGCTGCGGTACGCCCCGCGCGCCGATCTGGCCACCAGGGAAGAGCAGATCGCCATCGCCGAGATCACCCGTCAGCGGCAGGGCTGGGGCGCGTGGCCCGCGTGCACCGGCCGGCTCGGCATCAGCTGACACTCACCGGACCTCGGGAGCTTCCCGGCGCGGTTGATAGATTCTCGAGGTGTCCGAACCTGAAATTTCCGCTCGTGGGAGTGCGGCGCTGCTCGGGCCCGCCGAGGTGCGGGTGCTCGCCGAACGGTTCGGGGTGCGGCCGACCAAGCAACTCGGGCAGAACTTCGTGCACGACGCGAACACGGTGCGGCGGATCGTCGCGGCCGCGGGGGTGGGGCGCGAGGACGTGGTGCTCGAGGTCGGCCCCGGTCTCGGTTCGCTGACCCTCGCGCTGCTGGACGTGGTGGACTCGGTGGTCGCGGTCGAGATCGATCCCGTGCTGGCGCGCCACCTTCCGAAGACTGTCGCGGACCGGGCGCCGGAACTGGCGGCGCGACTGTCGGTGGTCGAGGCGGACGCGCTGCGTGTCACCGCCGCGGATCTGCCCGCCGCGCCGACCGCGCTGGTGGCCAACCTCCCGTACAACGTGGCGGTGCCGGTGCTGCTGCATCTGCTCGCCGAATTGCCCGGCCTCGCGGTCGCTTTGGTGATGGTGCAGGCCGAAGTGGCCGATCGGCTGGCCGCCGAGCCGGGCAACCGCACCTACGGCGTGCCCAGCGTCAAGGCGGGCTTCTTCGGGACGATCCGGCGTGCCGGAGCGGTGGGCACCCAGGTGTTCTGGCCGGTTCCGCGGGTCGAGTCGGGGCTGGTGCGGATCGATCGCTTCGCCCAGTCGCCGTGGCCGATGGACGCCGAGCACCGCCGCCGCGTCTTCGAGGTCGTCGACGCCGCTTTCGCGCAGCGCCGCAAGACTCTGCGTGCCGCGCTCGCCGCCTGGGCCGGTTCGCCCGCCGAAGCCGAGCGTCGTCTGCTCGCCGCGGGCATCGCCCCCACGGCTCGCGGCGAAACCCTGGACACCGCCGCCTTCGTCCGCTTGGCCGCGCAGGCATAGCGCCGCGCGAAACAGTGGCTCCCCGCGCCGGATCGGCCGGTGCGAGGAGCCACGCGGAGGATCAGACGGCGACTTCGTAGCCCGCTTCGTCCACGGCGGCGACGATGTCGGCGTCGGCGATCGGCGCGGTGCTGTCGACGCGGACGGCCCCGCTGGCGAGGTCGACGTCCACGCCGGTCACGCCATCGATCTTGCCGATCTCGCTCTTGACGGAGCTGACGCAATGCCCGCAGGTCATCCCCGTGACGGTGTAGGTGGTGGTGGGCATGTCCGACTCCTTCGCATCCAGATTCTCATACGACCGGGGGGTATCCCGACCTCCGAAACATACCCCCTAAGGGTATGTGTGCGCAAGGGGTGAACTCACACGCCCTCGGCCAGTTCCAGCCAGCGCTCTTCAGCCGTCTCCTTCTCCGCCAGCACCTGCTTGAGTTCCGCGCCCAAGGTGACGAGCTTGTCCGGCTCGGTGGCCGCGTCCGCCAGCGCCGAGTGCAAGCGCTGCTCGCGTTCGGACAGCTTGTCGATGGCGCGTTCCAGCCGGGTCAGCTCCTTGCGGGCCGCGCGGTAGGCGGCGGCGTCGGTGGCGGGCGCGTCCGCCGGCTTGCTCTCCGGCGCGGCGGCGCGGGTCCGGCTCGCCGCGAGGACCGCGCGCTTGGCGAGATACTCCTCGATGCCCCCGGGCAGGTTCGTCAGCTTGCCGTCGCCGAACAGTGCCCAGGTGGAGTCACAGATCCGCTCGATGAGATACCGGTCGTGGCTGATCACGACCAGCGTGCCCGCCCAGTTGTCGAGCAGGTCCTCCAGCTGTTGCAGGGTGTCGATGTCCAGGTCGTTGGTCGGCTCGTCGAGCAGCAGCACGTTCGGCTCGGACATCAGGATGCGAGTGAGCTGCAGGCGCCGACGCTCGCCGCCGGACAGGTCGCCGACCGGCGTGCGCTGGCGGGCGGGGGTGAAGCCGAGCCGCTCGGCCAGCTGCCCCGCCGAGATCTCCTTGTCGCCGAGCATGATTCGCTGCGCGACCTGCTGCACCGCCTCCAGCACGCGCAGGTCGGTCGGCAGGTCGTCGAGTTCCTGGCGCAGCCAGCCGATCTGGACGGTTTGGCCTTGGACGCGCTTGCCCGCGGCCAAGCCCGCGGCGCTGTCGCCTGCCAAGGCGCGCAGCAGCGTCGTCTTGCCCGATCCGTTGACGCCCACAAGACCGACGCGCTCGCCCGGCGCCAGCCGCCAGGTGAGGTCGCGCACCAGTTCCCGGCCGTCGGGGGTGGTGAGCGTGGCGTCTTCCAGTTCCACGACGACGCGGCCGAGGCGTTTACGGGCGAACGCCGCCAGTGAGACGCTGTCGCGCGGCGGCGGCACGTCGGCGATCAGGGCTTCGGCGGCCTCGACCCGGTAGCGCGGTTTGGAGGTGCGCGCCTGCGGGCCGCGCCGCAGCCAGGCCAGTTCCTTGCGGGCCAGATTGCGCCGCCGGGCCTCGGACGCGTCCGCCTGGCGGGCGCGCTCGGCGCGGGCGAAGATCCAGTCGCCGTAGCCGCCCTCGTAGCTTTCGACCTTGCCGCCGACCACTTCCCAGGTGTTGGTGGCGACAGTGTCGAGGAACCAGCGGTCGTGGGTCACCACGACCAGCGCGCTGCGGCGGCCGAGCAAATGCGCGGCCAGCCACTGCACGCCCTCCACGTCCAGGTGGTTGGTCGGCTCGTCGAGCACCAGCAGGTCCAGTTCGCGCACCAGCGCGGCGGCGAGCGCGACCCGGCGGCGCTCGCCGCCGGAGAGATTGTCCACCTGGGTGTCCATGCCGAGATCGGCGATGCCGATGCCGTCCATCACCGAGCGGATGCGCGGGTCGGCGGCCCATTCGTGTTCGGCGACCTCATCGGTCATCGCGTCGTCGGCCAGGCCGGCCAACACCACCGAACCGACCGTCGCGCCCGGGGGCAGCACGCCGCGCTGGGTCACCACCGCCATCCGCAGGCCGCCGAGCCGGCTGACCCGGCCGCTGTCCGGTTCCTCGATGCCGGTGAGCACCTCGAGCAGGGTGGTCTTGCCGCCGCCGTTCAGGCCGACGACTCCGATCCGCTCGCCCGCGTGCACGCCGAGCGAGACGTTGTCCAGCAGTGGCTTGATCCCGAAGCTCTTGTGGACCTGTTCGAGGTTGATCAGGTTGGACATGGATCCTTCCGTGTCTTGCGGGGGCGGGCCGATGATCGCCCCGGGCCAGCGTACCGACCCGGGCGGGGCGTCCGTCCGCCCGGCGAGCGGCGGGGACCTTGCGTGACGAACAATGTTCGTTTAGATTCATCCGCGAACGAACATTGTTCGTTCCATCTGACCGATCCGGCGTTCCCCAGAAATACAGCCGCAGAGTGGGACGCCCACCTCGTCTCGAGGTGTCGGCGGGCGGCACCCCATTCCGCATCGTTTCCCTGGAGGAATTCCATGCACGTCGGCCTCGGCCTGCCCATTTCCGATCCTGTCGCCCTGCTCGACTGGGCCCGGCGCGCCGACGCGGGGCCGTTCCGCACGCTCGGCCTGCTCGACCGGCTGGTGTACGACAACCCGGAACCTTTGATCGCGCTGGCCACGCTCGCCGGTGCGACCAGCCGCGTCAAAGTCCAGACCGAAGTGCTGCTCGCGCCGCTGCGCGACCCGGTCCTGCTCGCCAAGGAGGTCGCCACCCTGGACCGGATGTCCGGGGGACGTTTGGTGCTCGGTCTCGGCGTCGGCGGTCGCGCCGACGATCACCGAGCTTCGGGCACCGAGCTGCGCACCCGGGGCCGCCGCCTCGACGCGCACCTCACGCTCATGCGCCGCCTGTGGGCGGGCGAGCCGTACGACGCGGAGTGCGGACCGATCGGCCCCGCCCCGCTGCGTCCGGAAGGACCCGAGATCCTGTTCGGTGGTTTCCAACCCGCCGCGCTCGACCGCGTCGGGCGGTGGGGCGGCGGGTTCCTCGCCGCCGTTGCGCCGTCGTGGGCGGGCAAACTCTTCGATACCGCGCGTCGTTCCTGGACCGACCACGGCCGAGCGGGTGAGCCGAGGATCGTCGCCCAGGTCAATGTCGCCCTCGGTCCCGATCACGTGATCGAGGACGCCCGCGCCTCGATGGGCGCCTACTACGGGTTCAGCGACTACACCGAGGGCATCCTCGCCGGAATGCTCACCACGCCCGCGCAGATCCGCACCACCATCGCCGAATTCGGTGACCTCGGCGCGGACGAGGTGATGTTCTATTGCTACGGGCGCGACGCCGATCAGATCGATCGCCTCGCCGACGCGCTGCCCTGAGCGACGCGTCCCAGCGGTCGCGCGATTGCGATCGGCGCGGGAACGGCTGATCCCCGCGCCGGTCGCGATCGTCTGCGCGGCCGCTGTGGCCGGCCGTCTTCGTCGTGGTCGCCTGCGCGCCGCCGTTGGGGTGGTCGCTTTCATCGCGGTCGAGATGCGCTCTATCCGGCGGCGGGCGATCGCGGCGGCATGGTCGAGCCGGGGCGGACGTGTGGGGTATCCCCGTCCGACCGGCCGTTCGCGGGCTGTGCCCCGACAACCACGCCGCCGTTGCTCGCCGTGGCAGGCCAGTTCGAGGCGGTCAGTGCTTGCCGGACGGGTCGGCGCTGAGGATGCGCGCGCCCGGCACCGGCCCACTGGCCGTCCGCACGCTGCGGCAGACGCCCGCGCCCGCGAGTTCGGCGGCCACCGAGATCGCCGATTCCTCGCTGTCGCACAGGAAGGCGCAGGTGGGCCCGGAGCCGGAGACCAGCCCGGCCAGCGCGCCCGCGGCGACGCCCGCCCGCAGCGTGCGGCGCAGTTCCGGCTTCAGCGACACCGCCGCCGCCTGGAGATCGTTGCCGAGTAAGGGCGCGAGCTGGTGTGGGTCGCCGGAGGCCAGCGCTTGCATCAGTTGCTGGGGCTCGCCGAGCCGGGGCGGGTCACCGTGCTCGCGCAATCGGTCGAGTTCGGCGAACACCGCGGGAGTGGACAGGCCGCCTTTGGCGAAGGCGAGCACCCAGTGAAAGGTATTGCGCGACAGCACCGGCAGCAGGCGCTCGCCGCGGCCGGTGCCCAGCGCGGTGCCGCCGTGCAGGGCGAACGGCACGTCGCTGCCCAGTTCGGCCGCCACCGCGCCCAGTTCCTCCCTGGACAGTCCCAGGTCCCACAGCTCGTTCAGGCCGACCAGCGCGGCGGCGGCGTCGGCGCTGCCGCCCGCCATGCCCCCGGCCACCGGAATGCCTTTGGCGATGGCGATTTCGACCAGGGGAGCGCGGCCGCCGAGGTGCGCGAGCCGGACGGCAGCCTTCCAGACCAGGTTCGCCCGGTCGGTCGGCACTTCCGCGGCCCCCTCGCCGGTGACCCGGACGGTCAGCGAACCCGACGGCGAGATCTCCAGATCGTCGCTCAGGGACAGTGCTTGGAACACCGTGGTCAGGTCGTGGTAACCGTCGGCACGCAGGTCGCCCACTCCGAGATGGAGGTTCACCTTCGACGGCGCCCGCACGGTGACGGGACTCGGCACAACTGACAGCACGGTGCTCAAGCCTAATGGGAGCGGCCGGGCGACGCCGGACCGTAGCCGGAGCCGCGAAAAGGAACCGGAGGAGGGGCGATCCTCGGCGGGTTACAGCAGTCCGCCGCCGGTGGCGTCGATCCACTGCCCGGTCACCCACCGCGCATCGTCCGAGGCGAGGAAACCGACCACGTCGGCCACGTCGGCGGCCTGCCCCACCCGCTGCAGCGGGGACATCGCCGCCACCGCCGCCTGGGTCTCGGCGTTGCGCAGCCAGTGGGCGTTCATGTCGGTGTCGATGATGCCCGGCGCCACCGCGTTCACGGTGATGCCGCGGCCGCCGACCTCCTTGGCGAGCACGCTGGTGAAGCTGTCTATCGCGGCCTTGGTCATGGTGTAGGCGATCAGTTGCGGCATGTACGCGCCGTGGGTGAGCCCGGTGGAGATGTTGACGATCCGGCCGCCCGTGCGCAGCCGCTCCAGCCCGAGGCGGGTGATGAAGAAGGGTGCCTTGGCGTTGATCGCGAAGACCCGGTCGAACGCCGCCTCGTCGGTTCCGGCGATGGGTTCGCGGATGCCGTCGGTTCCCGCGTTGTTCACCAGGATGTCCAGCCCGTCGGCGTGCGCGTCGAACGCCGCCCACAGCGCCTGCGCGTCACCCGGCACGCCCAGCTCGGCCCGGATGGCGAACGCCGTGCCGCCCGCCGCCTCGATCGCGGCCACGGTCGCCTTCGCCGCCTGCTCGTCGGCGTTGTAGTGGACCGCCACGCGTGCGCCATCGCGCCCGAGTCGTTCGGCTATCGCCCGGCCGATGCCCCGGCTGCTTCCGGTCACCAGTGCTGTCTTGCCGGTCAGTGCGCCCATCGTGGAATCCTTTTCTCTAGTGCTCGCTACAGAAAGAAAGGTAGCACATTATCTAGTGGCCGCTATAGAATTCCCGGCATGAGCACGACGACCCGCGGACGGCCGCGCTCCTTCGACCGGGACGCGGCGCTGGAGAAGGCCATGTGGCTGTTCTGGGCGCGCGGGTACGAAGCCACCTCGATCGGCGACCTGACCGCGGCCATGGGGATCGGCGCGCCGAGCCTGTACGCGGCGTTCGGCGACAAGAAGACGCTGTTCGGTGAGGTCGTCGCGACTTTCGGCACGCGCTACGGCGGATTCGTCGCGCGGGCGCTCGCCGAGGAGGACACCGCGGAGGCGGCGGTCCGGCGCATCCTGCGCGAGGCGGCGACGGAGTACACGCGGCCGGACTGCCCGCACGGGTGCCTGGTGATCAGCGCGGGCGTCAACACCACCAGCGCCGAGATCGCCGAATTCCTACGCGAGCTGCGCAACCGGAACATCGACACGTTCGCCGCGCGCATCCAGGACGACATCGACGCGGGCCTGCTGCCCGACCAGCTGGACGCGCGCACGCTGGCCCGCTACGTCGGGACGGTCATGCAAGGCATGTCCCAGGCGGCGCGCGATGGCGCGAGCCGGGCCGAACTCGAGCGGGTGGCCGAACTCGCGCTGCGCGGCTGGGGAGCCTAGTGGCCCGAGGCGCGTCCGTCCTGCACCACCACCGGCAGGCAGGTGCGCACGAAATCCGCGCCGAAATCGGTGAGCACCACGCTGCGGTAGATCACCTTGGTGCCGAAGCCGGAGCGCTTCAGCATCTCTCGCACCGGTGACTGCGCTTCCAGCAGCTGGTACCGGTTCGGGTTGCCGACCGGCTCACGCGCGTGCTCGATCAACCCCAGCCTGCGCAGATTGGTCAGGTACTGCTGGATCCGATTCGGGAAGCGCAATCCGGCGTGCTCGCCGATCAGCGTGAGCATCGAGCCGAGGCGTTCGGAGCCGAGTGCGCGCGGACGTCCGGTGCGGATGTCGATCGAGGGCTGCGCCCCGTCCAGATGCAGAAAACGCAGGATGCGCGCCTCGTCCGGGGTGAGTTCGGCGAGCATGCCCGCGAAAGCCGGGTGGTTGTCGTCCTCGCCGTGCGGGCTGGCCGACAACCGCAGCAGCGCGGCGCCCTGTTCCCGCAGTGTGGGCACGGCTTCCTGCGTGGGCGGCTGCGCGGCGGCGGGCAGGCCGAGCGCCTTGCGCATCGCGTCGCGGACCTCGGATTCCGCCTCCGCCAATACTTCTCGCGGCGGCGCTCCCTCGATGCTGCGCCGCACCACCGTCGAGGTGACGCCGACCGCGGTGCCGACTCCCCACGTCGTCACCCCGGCGACGGCGGTCCACGCGACCCGTGCGACGCCCGTCGCGGCACGCACGGTAGCCACGGGAACCGTTACTCGTCTGGATAACTCGTCGGAGTGGGCGAGGTCCGAAGCCGGCCGCCGGGCGATCTCCTGCGATGGCTCGGCATTCGCCGCCGTCGCGTCGAGGTGCTCGACGGCCTCGATATCGCCGTCGTCCGGACCCGCTACAGCCATGATGTCGCCACTCCCGTTCCGAAGATCAGGATATGAGCGTATCCGGCGAACAGCCCAAGCACGCCGCCATGGACGAAAAGAAGCCATTCATCTTGTTTGATGGCGGCGCGGAGCATGTCGACGAAGTCCGGCGGCGACAACATCGCCATCTGCCTGGCGATGTACTCGTTGATCTGCCTGCCCTGGCGGACGTTGAACTCCGGGTCGGCGAACGCGATCGGCGCGATGGCCATGGCTTCGCTGGTGAACGTCGATTGCAGCGAATCGTATTCGCGGCTGCCGAGCACGAACTTGACCGCGGGGCGCGCGGGGCCGAGCGCGCGATCGGCGGCCGGGCGCAGCGTGTCCTCCAGCATCTGCATGGTGCGATCCGAGCGGGGGCCGTTGAGCAACTCGTCACCGATATTCGCCACGGTGATCACCTGGCTGGAAACCAATTCCGCATATCCGTCGGTGATTTCGGACTTGCGTTTGATCAGCAGGCCCTGCCGCCACGGAACCCACCACTTCGGATATGCGGGCGCGAAGATCATATTGATGCCGATCCAGTTGACCACCCATCCGATGATCACGCCGCCGATCGGCAGCACGACCAGGCTGGACCAGCCGGTCAGATGCAGGACGGCGACCAGCAGCACGCCCATCGGCGCGCCGAAGTAGAAACCGAAGTTCTGCATGAATCGCAGTTCCTTCGCGCCGAGCACCTGGAACAGGGTGTTGAGCAGATGCGGCCGGGCCTGGAAGTACCGGATCACCATCTGCTTCACATCGAGCAGCTGATCGATATTCGCGCCCAATTCCTCGGTCAGCTCGCGCAGGATCTCCGGCAGCTGCTGGCGCACCCTCGCGTGCACCATGTCGCGCACTTGGGCGGGCAGGTTGTACCAGAGCTGCGGATGCTCGCGGCGCAGGATCTCCTCGACGATGTCCTTGATCTGCGAGTCGGCGATGCTCGCGAGGTGCTCGGCCAGCTTGTCCGGCTCGAGTTCCCGGTAGAAGTCGGCGACGCTGCCGAGTTTGGCCAGGCCCTTGTCGACGGCGATGCTGGCCATCTTGTCCGCACGCGAGGGAACGATGCCCTGCCAGCCGAACCGGCCGTCATAGCTGAGCAACGGGAGGACTTGAATTCGCTTGGGAAGGAAGGGATACAGCGCACGCAGGCCGGGAACTCGGATGCCGTGGAAGGCGACGGGCTTGAACAGCATCAGCACGCCGGTCCAGTTGGTGATGTAGCCGATCACCCCGGTGAAAAGCGGTATGGTCACGAGCTCGAGGAGGATCGTGGGGTGGATTCCGAATACGCTCTCTAACACGACACCCTCCTGCCGATACACCGGTGATCGCCGCCTCACCGGCACCCAAAACTAGCACCCCCTCGGCGAAGGAACCCTATTGCGCGCCGCGTGCCGGTCGCACTGTCCGAGTCAGGCGGTGCGAATGACCCGCGACACAAGGGGAAGTAATCTGTGGAACGGATTCGTTCCCCCGGCGATATCGGAGAAAACGTGGCAGACGACAGGACCGCACAGGACGTGGCCCGGCCAGGTTCCCGCGCCGTCGAGCGCAGTTCGGATGTCGAACAGCGGCAGATCAGCAACGAGGCACGGCTGATCCGCGGCGTGTTCCGGGCGGCCGGAGTGGCGGCGGGCACCGTCGTGCGCGGAAGCCAATGGGCGGTTGGCACGACCTACGAGGTCACCAGGGAGATCACCCAGGCGGCGCTGGACGGGGAGTCCTCGGCCGAGATCGCCGAGCGGACCGGAAACGCGTTGCGCTCCATCGCCCGCAGCGCGCTCGGCGTCACCGAGGGCTCGGTCCGGGAAATCGTCAGCTACGTCCCGACGTCCAACGGCCCGACCTCGTCGCAGCAGGCGCTGGCCGTCGGCCCGTACCTGCGCTCGGCCAGCACCGAGGAGCTGCGCCGCCGCGGCGACGCGCTGCTGGCCAGGTCCGCCGACGTCTACTTCACCGAGGACGTGCACCCCGCCTACGACCGCATCCTCGACGAGATCGCGCCCGACGAGGCGCGCATCCTGCGCTTCATGGCGCTCAACGGACCGCAGCCGTCGGTCGACGTGCGCACCAACCGTCCGCTGGGGATCGGCTCGGAATTGGTGCAGGGCGATCTCACCTCGGTGCCTGAGCAGGCCGGCGTGCGCTACCCGGACCGGGCGCGCTCCTACCTGATCAACCTCAACCGCCTCGGGCTGACGCTGACCTCGGACGATCCGGTGGTCTTGAGCCGGTACATGGTGCTCGAGGTGCAGCCGGTGGTGGAGGCGGCGCTGAAGAAAGCGGGCCGGGCGCCGAAGATCGTGCGCAAAAGCCTCCGGCTGACCGAGTTCGGCGAGGACTTCTGCCGCACCTGCTTCACGATCGGGAGCTGACGCCGCGGAGTTGATCTTCGCCGGGAGATTCGCGTCGCCGTGATAGCAATCTGATACAACTCTCCCAATCCGGCACTCGGGATGGGATTGTTGAGGGTATGGATCAGCGAAACGGCGGGCAGGGGCGCGGCGACCCGGGTGTGGGTATCGCTGGGCAAGCGCGTAGTGAGCGGGACACGGGCTCCGGTGCGCAGCAGCGCGACGACCCGGCCTTCCCCCAGGGCGAGCGCGGTGGCGTGGATCTCGACGCGGGCGGCTCCGAGCAGGACGAGCGGGACCTCGACCCGGTCGGTCCGGACCGCACGCGCGGCCAGCGGGCCACGAGCACGGGTGAGCGCGATCCGGACGACCGGCTGCGCTTCGATGCGGGACCCATCGACTTCGGGCAGGTGCGCGACGATCCGCGGCCGCGCGGCCGCGCTGCGGAGCCCGAGCCGGACGACGTCGCGGCGATCTCCCGGCTCAAGTACCGGTACCTGCGCACCCTCGACACAAAATCGTGGGATGAATTTGCCGACACCATGATACCGGAGGCCACCGCGACCTACAGCGAATATCTGCAGTTCGAATCGCGCGAGGCGTTCATCGCGTTCATGCGCAACACGCTCGGGCCGCACGTGATCACCGAGCACCGCTGTGACCATCCGGAGATCGATGTCGAGGGCGACACCGCCACCGGCACGTGGTACCTCGCCGACACGGTCCTCATCCCGGGCCACAACATGCTGCTGCGTGGCGCGGCCTTCTACACCGACCGCTACGTCCGCTGCGACGACCGGCACTGGCGGATCTCGCACACCGGCTACGAACGCACCTACGAGGTGGTGCTCTCCCTGAGCGACCTGCCCAGCCTGCGCCTGACCTCCAGTCGCTGGGGGCTGATCGCGAAAGAAGACGGGATCGCCTCGATCCAACGCGACCCCGGCACCGCGCCGCTGCGGCCGGAGTCCGAAGCGGGCTGACTCAGTCGGCCGTGGCCACCAGGGGCTCCAAGGTGAGCGCCGGGTGCTCCTTCTCGATGTATTGCAGCCGCCATTTGTCGCTGAACAGCGCGAGCAGCGCACCGTCTGAGCGGGTGAAGACCTCCACCCCGCGCTGCCGGCCGAGTTCCTCCGCCGACGCGGCATCGGTGCGCCGGGCCAGCGTGTAGCCGAGGTGCTCCATCGTGGTCTCCACGTTGAACTCCGTGAGCATGCGCGCGGTCACCACTTCGAACTGCATCGGGCCGACGGCCGCCAGAACCGGGGAGGCGTCGCCACGGATGTCGTTGCGCAGCACCTGCACGACGCCCTCGGAGTCGAGCTGATCCACCGCCTTGCGGAACTGCTTGTACTTGCCCGCCGTGCGGGCCCGCAGCACGGCGAAATGTTCCGGCGCGAACGACGGGATCGGCGGGAACTCCACCTTCTTGTCCACGAACAGCGTGTGCCCGGGAGCCAGTGCCGTCGCGTTCACCAGGCCCACGACGTCACCGGGATAGGCGGTGTCCACGGTGGCGCGCTCGCGGCCGAACACCGTCAGGGCGTACTTGGTGGCGAACGGCCGCCCCGTCTGGGCGTGGGTGACCACCATGCCGCGCTCGAACTCGCCGGACACGATTCGCATGAACGCGAGGCGGTCGCGGTGTGCGGCGTCCATGCCCGCCTGCACCTTGAACACCACCGCGCTGAACGGGTCGCCGGTCGCGCGCGGCTTGCCTTCGATGTCGGGCCGCGGCCCCGGTGCTGGCGCGAGCGCCACCAGGGTCTCCAGCAGCTGCCGCACGCCGAAGTTCAGCATCGCGGAGGCGTAGATGACCGGTGAGGTCTGCCCGGCGAGGAACAACTCCTGGTCGTGGTCCTGGCCGGTGGCAGAGAGCAGCTCGCTCTCCTCCGCGGCCGTGGTCCACGGTTCGCCTTCGCGCGCCTGCGCGGCCTCGGGAGTGAGCGACTCCTCCGGCGCGATGGTCGCGCCGCCCGCGGTGCGGGTGAAGTGGATGTATTCGAGCGCCGCGCCGTCCGGGCCGCGGCGAAGCAGGCCGCGGAAGTCGCCCGCGATGCCGACGGGGAGGAACAGCGGCGTGGGGGTGAGGCCGATCCGCTCGTTGATCTCGTCGAGCAGTTCCAGGGGCGCCCGGCCCGGCCGGTCCCACTTGTTGATCACGGTGATCACCGGGATGCCCCGGTGGCGGCAGACCTGGAACAGCTTCAGCGTCTGCGGCTCCAGACCCTTGGCCGCGTCGATCAGCATCACCGCGGCGTCGACGGCGGTGAGCACCCGGTAGGTGTCCTCGGAGAAGTCGGAGTGGCCGGGGGTGTCGACCAGATTGATGACGCTGTCCACATCCGAGCCCGCGGCGCGGTAGTTGAACTGCAGCGCGGTCGAGCTGACCGAGATGCCGCGCGCCTTCTCCATCTCCATCCAGTCCGAGACGGTGGACTTGCGCCCGGCCTTGCCGTGGATCGCGCCCGCCTCGGAGATCATCCTGGCGTGCAGGGCCAACGCCTCGGTGAGCGTGGACTTTCCCGCGTCGGGGTGGGAGATCACCGCGAACGTGCGCCGGCGGGCTACCTCGGCGGGCAACCCGCGGGGTGCGGGCGCGACAACACCCTCAGGGGAGGCGCTCAACGCAAGACAACCTTTCGCAGACGACCGATCGGCAACCACGCCAGCGTACGCGACGCGCGTGAGCGCGAGCCGAACCGCCGGTGACCACCCGATTCAAAGAGGGCCCCGGCGCTGGGGTATGGTGTTCGGGTTGTCTCGGCGAGGGTGACCGCAGACCAGTTTTGCGACACCGTGATCGACGCGGCGCGGCTTCCGGCCGTCCCCGTTCGGTCTTCGCCCCGACGAATAGACCCTCCCGTCAGGTGTGCGGAACCCCTGACGTGTAACTGACAGCCCGGAAGAGCCGTAGGAGTAGATCCAGTCATGTCCGACGTCAACCTTCTCGAAGCAGCCGTACGCACCGAGTTCGGCAAGGGCGCCGCCCGCCGTACCCGTCGTGCGGGCAACGTCCCGGCCGTGCTGTACGGCCACCAGGCCGACCCGCAGCATCTCTCGGTGAACGCCCAGGCCTTCGCCGCCATCCTGCGTGAGCACGGTACCAACGCGGTGCTGAACCTGGTCATCGACGGCAAGAAGCAGCTCGCGCTGACCAAGTCCGTGGTGGTGCACCCGATCCGCCGCTACATCGAGCATGCCGACCTGCTGATCATCAAGCGTGGTGAGAAGGTCACCGCCGACGTGAACGTCACCGTCACCGGCGACGCCGCCCCCGGCACCCTGGTCACCCAGGAGGCCACCACCGTCTCCATCGAGGCCGACGCGCTGAAGCTGCCCGAGGCCATCGAGGTCTCCGTCGAGGGCGTCGAGGCGGGCACCCAGATCACCGCGGGCGCGCTGCAGCTGCCCGAGGGTGTCGACCTGGCTGCCGATGCGGAGACCCTGATCGTCAACGTGATCGCCGCCCCGGCCGCCGAGCCCGTCGAGGGCGAGGAATCGGCCGAGGGCGAGAGCGCTGAATAACAGCGATTCGTCCGCCGGGCCCGCGCTCGTCGTCGGACTGGGCAACCCCGGTCCCGAATACGAGCGCACCCGGCACAATGTGGGATTCCTGGTCGCCGACGTGCTCGCGGAGCGCGTCGGCGGCCGTTTCGGTGTGCACAAGAAGTCCGGCGCCGACCTGCTGCAGGCGCGGCTGGACGGCCGCCAGGTGCTGATCGCCAAGCCGCGGTCGTTCATGAACCTGTCCGGGCGGCCGGTGGCCGCGCTGGCGAAGTTCTTCTCCGTGCCGCCGACCGAGGTGATCGTCGTGCACGACGAACTCGACCTGCCGTTCGGCGCGATCCGGCTCAAGCGCGGCGGCGGCGAGGGCGGGCACAACGGTCTTCGCTCCGTGTCCAGCGCCCTGACCACCAAGGACTACCTGCGCACCCGCATCGGCATCGGCCGCCCGCCGGGCCGCCAGGATCCGGCCGATTACGTGTTGAAGCCGTTCTCGGCGCCGGAGCGCAAAGAGGTCCCGGTGATCGTCGAGCAGGCCGCCGACGCGGTGGAACTGCTGCTGCGCGTGGGTCTGGAGACCGCGCAGAACCAACTGCACTGAGACGCGACCTGATTCAGGCCGCGCGGCGCAGGGCGGTCAGCCACGGGGCAGATGCATCGCGGTCGCGGCCCTGCGCAGCTTGCCGGAGGACGTCTTCGGCAGTGCGCCGGGGCCGAGCACGGTGACGGTGCGCGGCCGCGCGCCGACCTCCGCGAACACCGAATGGACGATCTCGCGCTCGATCCGCTTGACCTCCTCGTGGTCCTGGTGACTGCCGCTTTCCACCACCACGGCGAAACTCTCCCGCTGATGCCCCGCGTCCAGGCGCACCGCCACGGCGTTGCCCGGCCGGACGCCGCGCACCCTGGTCGCCGCGCGCTCGATATCGGTGGGGTAGATGTTGCGGCCGCCCATGATGATCACGTCTTTGATCCGGCCGCACACCACGATAAGTCCCTCGTCGGTGAAGTAGCCGATGTCGCCGGTGTCCAGCCAGCCCTCGGCGTCCTGGGCCGATTGGAATCCGTTCACCGTCACATAGCCGGAAGTGACCGCGGGACCGCGCAGTTCGATCACGCCCACCGAGCGTGCGGGCAGCGGTTGACGTTCGCTGTCGACGATCCGGCCCTCCAGGTGGTCGACCAGGTAGCCGAGCGTGGGCAACCTGCGGATGTTGGCGGGATGGCCGTGCTCCTCCGGCACGGGCACCGCCTTGCCGATCGCCTCGAGCAGATCGGCATCGATCACGTCGACCACCTGTCCGTGCCCGGGGTCGGGAATCGACACGGCCAGCGTGGTCTCGGCCATGCCGTAGACCGGCGTGAGCGCCATCGGGTTGAGCCCGAAGCGCTTGCCCGCTTCGGCCAAGGCGTCCATGGTGTCCGGATCCACCGGTTCGGCGCCGTTCCACATGTAGCGCACGCTGCTGAGGTCGAACGCGCCGTCGTCGGCCTGCCGCAGCCGCCGCGCCAGCAGTGAATAGGCGAAATTCGGTGCGGCGGTGACGGTTCCGCGGTACTTGCTGATCAGCTCGGCCCACAGCAGTGGTCTGGTGAGGAAGTCCAGCGGTGTCACGCACACCACTTCGGCTCCGAATTGCATGGGGACGCTGAGGAATCCGACCATACCCATGTCGTGGAACAGGGGCAGCCAACTGACCATCACGTCGTCGTCGAGCTGAAATTTCACCCGGTCGAACATGGCGTAGGCGTTGACGTAGAAGTTCTCGTGCGTGATCCGGACCGCCTTGGGCGAGCCGGTCGAGCCGGAAGTCAACTGCTGCAACGCGATATCGCCCTCGGAGGTGGGCACCGGATCGATGTCGGGGCCCTCGGGCAGCTGATCGATGCGCACCACGGTGATGCCGCGTTCGCGCAGCAGCGGTTCGGCCGCCTCGAACGGCGCGCCGAGCACGACCGCGCGCGCTTCGATCATGGTCAGCACGGTCTCGGTGTCACGCGCCCACACCACCAGATCGGTACGCGGAGTCGGCTGGTGCAGCATGGTGATCGACGCGCCGCGCATCCAGACGGCCTGGCAGGCCGGCGCGATGTCGGCGGGCATGCCCGCCAGTACGCCCACCGCGTCGCCGTGCCCGATGCCCGCTTCGGCCAGCCCGCCCGCCATGCGCCGGGCGAGCCGGTGGATTTCGGCCCAGGTGCGACGCAGCGGGGCGCCCGGCTCGCCGGTCACCAGTCCACGTTCGGAGGTCCGCGCCGTGGCATACATTTCGTCGGTGAATCTGCTCAACGTTCAACTCCTCCATCACCAGCCGTCGCCGGGAACCGGCCTCCCACCACTATCCCGTCATCGCGGCAGGGCGTTAACCCCCTTTCCAGGGGCCCAGGTCAGCGCGCCGGCGCGGAGGTATGGAAGGTAGCGGCGTAGCGATCGACGTAGCGGCGGCCCGAGCGTGCGGCGAGTTCGCGCATCAGTTCGTCGGTCGCGGCGCGCACGAGATGACGCTGCTCGGCGGGCGGGTAGCGGCGGGGCGCGCCGAACTCGATGCGCACTTTGGCGAAACGCAGCAGACGGCTGCCGCGCGGATTCACCCGGTCGGTGCCCGACAGCGTCACCGGGACGACGGGCGCGCCGGTGGCCATGGCGACCCGCAAAGTGCCGGTGCGGCCGCGGTAGACGCGCCCGTCGGGGGAGCGGGTGCCCTCGGGATGAATGGCCCAGACTCCGCCTGCTTCCAGGATTCGGGTGGCGGCGGCCAGCGCGCTCGCGGCCGCGTCGCCGCCCGTCCGGTCGACCGGCACCTGTCCGGAGACCGAGTAGAACCACCGGTTGAATCGTCCGCGCAGACCCGTGCCGGTGAAGTACTCCCGCTTCGCCAGGAACGTCACGCGCCGGGGCACGACCAGCGCGAGGTACAGCGAGTCGATCACGGCGAGGTGATTGGCCGCGATGATCACCGGCCCGGTACGCGGAATGTTCTCCAGCCCTGCGACATCGGGCCTGCCGAGCAGTCGCAGCAGGGGGCCGAGCAAGACGTGTTTGAACAATGCGTACCACATGGGGACCTCCGGGAGCCGAGTGCGTAGACATTGTCTACCCGATCTTGTAGACAGTGTCTACACCCGGGGTGCCCCCGCCCGGCGGCAGGCGTAGACAATGTCCGCATGGCCGGGAGCGAGTCGTTGCGGGATCGACTGGTCGACGTCGGCGTCGATCTGCTCGAAGAGGTGGGGTCCGCGCACCTGGGATTACGCGCGATCACCCGGGCGGCGGGCGTCTCGCACGGCGCGCCGCGGCGATACTTCCCGACGCACCGCGCACTGCTCGCCGCCATCGCCGCGCGCGGGTTCGCCGACCTCGAGGAACGGTTCGCGGCGGTGGAGGCCCGATCGGCACGCGACCGTCTCGCGCGCATGAGCGCCGAATATCTCGAGTTCGCCGTGCGGCGTCCGGAGATGTTCACCCTGATGTTCCGGCACGACCTGCTCGAAGGGTCCGGCGAGAATCTGCGGTCGGTCAGCCTGCCGCTGTTCGCGCGGTTCGCCCAGCTGGTCGGCGCGGCAGCGGCCTCGGACACGATCGACCCGCGCGACCGCGCGATCGCCCTGTGGACCAACCTGCACGGCATCGCGACCGCGCAGGCAAATCGCAGTCTCCGCCTTGTCGGGCCGGGCGCCGACGCGGGGGCGCTGGTGGCCAGGGCGCTCGCCGTGCACCTGGCCTGACCGCTCCCGGGCGCTGCCGGTGGCTCAGGCTCGCAGTGCCGCCACCGCGGCGACGAAACGATCGAGTTCGTCGAAACCTACGAAGCAATGCGGCGAGGCCCGCACCACGGAGCCGAGGCCGCGGCCGGTCATGTCCAGCAGGGTCGAACCGGCATGGCTGACGGTGACCGTGATGTCCTGCGCCAGCAGCCGGTCGCGCACCTCGGCGGAGTCGATGCCGTCGACGGTGAACGACACGATGCCGCTGTGCCGGATGCCGAGATCGCGCACGGTCACACCCGGGATCTCCGGCAGCGCCTTGCGCAGGTGCTCCGCGCGGGCCGCGATCGCGGCGTAGACGTTCTCCGGGCCCAATTCCAGCAGGTATCGCACGGCCGCGCCCAGGCCGAGCCGGGCCGCGACGTCGCACTCCCAGAACTCGAAGCGGCCCGCGCCGGGCGCGAGCCGGTAGTCGTGCGGGCCGGTCCATTCCGCGCTGTGCAGGTCGAGCCGTGCGGGTTCCATCGAGCGCGCCAGTTCCGGCCGCAGGTAGAGGAACCCGGTGCCGCGCGGGCCGCGCAGCCACTTGCGACCTGTGGCAGACAAGGCGTCGACGCCGAGTTCGGCCACGTCCAAGGGCAGCTGCCCGGCGGACTGGCAGGCGTCCAGCAGGACCAGCGCGCCGACCGAGTGCGCGATCCGGGTGGCCTCGGCGGCCGGGTTCACCAGCCCGCCGTTGGTCGGCGCGTGCAGCACCGAGACCAGCTTGACCCGCTCGTCCACCAGCGCCGCCAGCGCGTCGAGATCGATCTGCCCGCTGCCGTCGCTGGGGATCTTCTCCACCGTGGCGCCGGTGGCGCGGGCGCGCTGCAGGGCGGCGATGGCATTGCTGGCGTAGTCCGCCTCGGAGATCAGGATGCGGTCGCCCGCGGCGAGCGGGACCGAGTAGAAGAAGTCCGCCCAGGAACGCGTGGCGCTGTCGCTGAGCGCGATGCTCTCCGGTTCGGCGTTGATCAGCGCGCCGATCGCGGTCTTGACGTCGGCGAGATCGTCGAGCCGCTCGTTCGCCGCGCGATAGCCACCGATCTCCGCTTCCCGCCGCAGATGCGCGATCACGGTGTCGGTGACGACCCGCGGCGGCAGCGAAGATCCGGCGCTGTCGAGGAAGACCGGGCCGGGGCGGGGCCCGTCCACGCATCCGGGAGTGTCGGCTCGTACACGATCGTCGTCCAGCATGAGCCGACCTTATCGGGTGAATTGTTCGGCTTCGTGTCGTTTTCTTGTCGGTCCGCGTGGCTACGCTGGATGGATCGCCGCACGCGAATTTCGGCCGGGGAGTGGAATATCACCGAGCAGAATGGCGATAACCGAAGAGCAGCGGACTACGTCCCGGAGCCCACTGGAGGTTGGCATGGCGGTCACGCTCGAGAGTCCGGAGTCGGCCGGTTGTGCCACCGAGCAGGGAGAACTGTCCTCCCGCGCGGCGGCGGAGGCATACATCGGCGGGGTGTGCTTCAAACTCGGACCACCCGCGCTGATCGGCGCCGAACTCGAATGGCTCACCGTGCAGGGTGAGTGTTCGGCGTCCGGTCCATCCGCGGCTCCGCGCCCCCAGCTGTCCGCCTTCGCGGACGCACTCGGACCGTATGCACCACGGTCCATCGCCCCTCATTCGCCGGCGCTCGCACTGCCGGGGGGCAGCCGGGTCACTCTCGAACCCGGTGGTCAGATCGAACTCTCCAGCGCCCCCTATGGCGCTGCCGCGCAGTTGTGTGATCGCCTGCGCGACGATGCCCGCCTGTTGCGGGAACTTCTCGAATCCCGGTCCATCCGCACCGTTTCCCTCGCCGCGGACGCGGACCGTCGTCCCAAACGCTTGCTCCAGCTTCCGCGCTATCGCGCGATGGAGCGCTCCTTCGGCGGCATCGGTCCGTTCGGCAAGCTGATGATGTGCAATACCGCGGCCACCCAGGTCAGCGTCGACGCCGGCGCCGACCGCGCCGAGGTCACCGCCCGCTGGACCGCCCTGTACGCCGTCGGCCCGGCGCTGCTGGCCGCCTTCGCCTGTTCACCCGTCCTGCGTGGCGCGCCGCCCGGCGGGTGGGCATCCCAGCGAATGCGGGCCTGGCTGCGGCTGGACAACACGCGCACTCGCCCGCCGGTGCTGGACTGGACCGACCCGATCGCCGCGTACGGCAGATGGGCGCTGGACGTGCCGCTGCTGTGCGTGCGCCGACCCGACGGGGCCGCCGAACGCGGTGACGGTGATGGATGGTCCGCGCCGCCCGGTGCGACGTTCGCCGATTGGCTGTCCGGCGCCTTGGACGACGAGGTCGGCCGCCGCCCCGGCCTCGGCGACCTCGACTATCACTTGACCACGCTGTTCCCCCCGGTACGCGCCTCGGGCCATCTGGAGGTCCGCTATCTCGACGCCCAGCCCGGCGACGCGTGGACCGTCCCGGTGCACGTGATCGATGCGCTCATGTCCAGCCCGTCGGTCGCCGCGGAGGCGACTTCGATCGCCGCGCCCCTGGCCGGCCGGTGGGTCGACGCCGCCCGTTACGGATTGGCCGATCCGGACATCCGAGCAGGCGCGGTCGCCCTGCTGCGCCTCGCGGCCGAGCACACCGCGACCGACGACGCGGCCCGTGCCGTGGAAGCCGCCGCCGAACGATGTCGCCACGGCCGCACCCCGACCGACGACGACACCGAGCACGGCCTCGACCCGGAGCCTTCGGAGGCCGCCCCGTGACCAGCAACCAGCCGCACTTCCCCGACGGCGCCCCGCGCGACCGGACGGGCGAGCGCCGAACCGTCCGCGGCCGCGCCGACGCCGATCATCACGAATCTCGGAGACGTTTCCCGTGACCACTTCCCACCCAGCCTTCACCGACCACTCCGGCACCGAGCAGCTCCGCGACCGGATCGCCGCCGTACTCACGCGCGCCCGGCAGCGCACCCGCACCCTCACCGACTGCGTCGACGAGGCAGAACTCGTGGCCCAGCATTCGCGCCTGATGAGCCCGCTGGTCTGGGACCTCGCGCACATCGGCAACCAGGAGGAACTCTGGCTGGTGCGCGACGTCGGCGGACGCGACCCGGTGCGCGCCGACATCGACGAACTCTACGACGCCTTCAAACACGCCCGCGCAAACCGGCCCGGCCTGCCGCTGCTCGACCCCGGTCAGGCCCGCGATTACGTCGGCACCGTGCGCGACAAGGTCTGGGATGTGCTGGAGCGCAGCGAGCTACGAGGTGGTCCGCTGATCGACGACGGCTTCGCCTTCGGCATGATCGCCCAGCACGAACAGCAGCACGACGAGACCATGCTGGCCACCCATCAGTTGCGCACTGGGGCCGCCGTGCTCTCCGCGGCGGCCGCACCGGCCGCCACCGCGGCGGTCACCGGTGAAGTCGTCATCCCCGCGGGCGAATTCACCATGGGCACCTCGACCGAGGCGTGGGCGCTGGACAACGAGCGCCCCGCCCACCAGGTCCGGGTGCCGGGTTTCGCGATCGACGCGGCGCCGGTGACCAATGAGCAATACCTGGCCTTCGTCGACGACGGCGGCTACGAGCGACCCGAGCTCTGGTCCGAACGCGGCTGGGCGCATCGCGTCGAGGCGGGCCTGGTCGCGCCGCAGTTCTGGGAGCGCGACCCGTCCGGGCGCTGGTGGCGGCGGGTGTTCGGGGTGATGACCCCGCTGCGGCCGCACCAACCGGTCGTCCACGTGTGCTGGTTCGAGGCCGAGGCATATGCGAACTGGGCGGGTAAGCGCCTGCCCACCGAAGCGGAATGGGAGAAGGCGGCCAGGTTCGATCCCGACACCGGCGCGTCGCGCCGATTCCCCTGGGGCGATACCGATCCCGGCGACTCCACCGCGAACCTCGGGCAGCGGCATCTGGAACCCGCCGAGGTCGGCGCCTATCCGGCCGGCGCGTCTCCCGCGGGGGTGCACCAGCTGATCGGTGACGTGTGGGAATGGACCGCTTCGGGTTTCGAGCCGTATCCCGGGTTCCGCGCGTTCCCCTACCGCGAATACTCCGAGGTCTTCTTCGGCGGCGACTACCGCGTGCTGCGCGGCGGTTCCTTCGGCACCGATCCGGTGGCCTGCCGCAGCACCTTCCGCAACTGGGACCACCCCATCCGCCGCCAGATCTTCGCCGGGTTCCGCTTGGCGCGGGATCTGCGGCCGGGAGAAGGGGAGTGAGCCACGCCCGTCCGGCCGGGCGGCGGAGCGGCCGCGGTTATACGGCGAGCGGCCCGCGCCCGGCGACGGCGGCACCGGTGGGTGCGGATGTGTAGACACCTGGGTTACGTCGGCCCGCCGGTGCGGGTAGGCGACATGTTGACCCTCGGCTCCCATTCGCTGCGCACCCAGGCGTGGGCGCCGCGCGACATGCGCCACGGCGGCACCATCAACGCCGACGGTTTCGGCGTCGCCTGGTGGCGCGTCGGCGAGGACGACACGGTCACCGTCAGCCGTTACCGCAACGCGGCGCCGATCTGGACCGACCCGGCCGTGGAGGAGGTGCTTCCGCAACTGGAGTCGGTCGCGGTGCTGGGGGCGGTGCGCTCGGCGACGGTCGGGATGCCCGTGGAGCGGTCCGCGTGTGCGCCGTTCACCCGCGACCGCTGGGCGTTCAGCCACAACGGCGTGGTGCCCGACTGGCGGCGCACCCTGACCGGCGTGGCAGCCGAGTTCGCCCTCATCGCTGCCGAGCTGGGCGCGGAAGATCTGTTCACCCCGGCACGGCTGCTGGAGGCGGAGTCGGCCACCGACGCCGCCACGCTGTGGGTGCTGCTGTGCGATCTGCTGTCGACCGGCTCACCGGACGGCGAATGGTCGGCCGCTCCGGCGGCGCTGCGGCTGCTCGTCTCCGCGATCCTCGACCGGGCCCCGCAAGCACGCCTGAATCTTCTGCTCTCCGATGGCGCGCAGCTGTGGGCGACCACCTGCCACCACTCGTTGTCGGTGCTGGTCACCGACGATTTCGCGCTGATGTCCTCCGAACCCTTCGACGACGATCCCCGTTGGCAGTCGATCCCGGACCGCAGCCTGGTGAGCGCCAGGCCCGGTGCGCTGTCCGTCGACGCCCTCCTGTGACCCGAAAGGCCGTGCCATGACCGCAGCCACGCTGGACATCCACCTCACCGACGACGACCTCGACACGGCGCTCCGCTCCGATGCCCGCCTCGGCCTCACCGCTGACCCGAAGTGGTTGCCGCCCAAGTGGTTCTACGACGCCAGGGGAAGCGAGCTGTTCGAGCGGATCACCGAGTTGCCCGAGTACTACCCGACCCGCACCGAGCGCGCGCTGCTCGAGCGGGTGGTCGGCGAGATCGCCGACGCCGCCCAGGCCGAGGTGCTGGTCGAACTGGGCGCCGGATCGGCAGCCAAGACCCGCCTGCTGCTGTCCGCGCTCGGCGCGCGTGGGCCCCTGAAGAAGTATGTGCCGCAGGACGTCTCGTCCGCGGCGCTGCGGGCGGCGGCCGACCAGGTCGCGGCAGAGTTCCCTGGTCTCGCCGTGCACGGCGTGGTCAGCGATTTCACCGACACCCTGGACAACCTCCCGCGCGGTGGACGCCGGATGATCGCCTTCCTCGGCGGCACCATCGGCAACCTCGTTCCCGAGGAACGCGCCGAATTCCTCGCCCGGATCCACGACGTGCTCGAGCCGGGCGAGCAACTGCTGCTCGGGGCGGGACTGGTCACCGACCCGGCGGTGCTCGTCCCCGCCTACGACGACGCGGCGGGCGTCACCGCCGAGTTCAATCGCAACGTCCTGCACGTGCTGAACGCGCGCCTGGGCGCCGACTTCGCGCCGGACAGGTTCCGGCACGTCGCGGTCTGGGACGCGGAGCGGGAATGGATCGAGATGCGGCTGGAGGCGGTCGAGGACATGACCGTCACGGTCGGCGGTCTCGGCCTCACCGTGCGCTTCGGCCGCGGCGATCAGATGCGCACCGAGATCTCCGCGAAGTTCCGGGTCGCGGGCCTCGACGCCGAACTCGCGGCCGCGGGCTTCGCCACCGGACGGGTGTGGACCGATCCGGACGACCGCTTCGCCCTGGTCCTCGCCGGACGACGCTGACCACGCGGCGGTCGGCGGTCACCAGGACGGTGCGCCGCCGACCACCGCCGCGAGCCACTCGACCAGCGGCCGCATCGTCTCCCACGCGGCGCGGACTTCCTTCGCCGTCCGGGGCGTGTCCAACCAGGCGGGTGCGCCGAATTCGCGACCGCAGGTGATGGATTTGTGTCGCAGCAGGTCTATGCGCGGGTGATCGGCGTCGTAGCCCTTGGGCCTGGTCTTCAGCTTCTCGCCGCCGATGGTGAACCCCGCGCCGGCGAGTTTCGCGAGGATCGCCGCCAGCTCTGGTCCGCGCACCTCGTCATCGATGGTGGCGCGCAGCTGTGCGAGCTGGTCGGGTGAGCCCTGGTAGAAGCCGCCGCCGACGAACAGGCCCGCGGCGTTGATCTGCACGTACCAGCCCACTCCCGCTCCGGCGCGCACCACCGCGCCCTGCGCGGTCTTGTACGGCGACTTGTCCTTGGCGAACCGCACGTCCCGGTAGGGCCGGAAGATCTTGGCCGTCCCGAAGTCCGGCTCCAACTCGGTCACCAGCGACTTCATCGGTGCGAGCACCGATTCGTCGTAGATCTTCTTGTGCGCGGTCCAGAACGCCTTGGAGTTGTCGGCCTCCAGATCTTCGTAGAAGTCCAGCCCGGCCAGCGGGAAGCCCGCGAATCCGGTCATGCTCGCGCACCCGCCGCGCTGGTGTCACCGAAAAGACGCATACCGAAAATCTACGTGGTGAAGTCTCCGCCGAACACGGCGAATCCCACGATCAAGCCGATCACCATACCGACGGCAGCCGCGATCGCTGCCCATTTGCCGAGCGATTCACCCTTGTTGTGTCCGATGATGCCGAGGATTATCCCGGCCGGGCCGAACAAGATCGGGCAGAACAGCACGGCGGTGACCGCGCAGACGAACCCGATGATCGAGTACACCTGGCTGCCCGGCTGCTTCGGCGGGATGCCGTACGGCTCGTACCCTTGCTGCGGATAGGAGGGGTAGCCGTACTGTGGCTGCTGCTGTCCGGACCCCGGGTAGCCGTACATGCCGCCTGTCGGATACTGGGATTGCCCGCCCGGTGGATACGGCTGCTGAGCGTCGGCGGGTTGCCCCGGAGGGTAGGGCGGCTGCCCGCCCGACCCGTACTGCGCATGCTCGTCGGGCGTGAACCGGTGCGTCGGGTCATCGCTGGGGGGTTGGGGCGCGGAACCCGACAGCGGGGAACCCGGCGCCGCGGGTTCGGCGCCCCAGGACTGCTGATCGCCTCCGCCGTTGGCGCCCCAAGGGCGGGGCTCGGCGGGCTGCCCGCTGGGCTCGGCGCCCCACTGGCCGCCCATCGGTTCCGCGGGCGGCGCGCCGCTCGACTGCCACCATTGGTCCGCCCGCCCCGGTTCGCCTTCTGGCGGCCGCGCGGCGGCGGGATCGTGCCCGGTGGGTTGTCCGCCCGGTGTCTGGGCCGGAGCGGCGCCGGTCAGCGGCGGGGCGGGCTCGTCACCGGGGGTCTCCCCGGCCTGCTTCGACGGTGCCGGTGGCTCCGACGGCCGTTGCTCATCGTGGTCCGGCTCGTTCGGCGTGCTCATCGCACCCTCCTCATTCGTCCCGGTCACGCAACCATGCCTACCACGGCGGACGCTTCGTGATAGCAGATTGCTATCTCGTGGCGCGTCGGGTCTCTAGAGGTCCTCGTCGTCGACGATCTCGATGGCGGCCACTTCGGCGGACCGGTTGTCGTCCTGCTCGTCCTCGATGCGGCCGTCGCGCGAAGTCCACTCCTGATCCAGCTCCTCGCCGATGCCGAGTCTGCCGTCGTCCTCGTCCTCGTGGTAGCGAATGCGCAGGTCGTCGGGCGGATCCTCGATGTTGCGCTGATACTCGCGGATCTCGTCCTCTTGGTCGTCGTCCCCCATCTCGGTCTCCAACGGGTCACGGTCCATACGCCCAGTATCCCCGCAGAACGTCAGGACTAACGGGAGCACACGAACAACTCGGCCTGTTCGACGCGACAGCCGTTCGGCCACGGCCGACGTACCGGCCGACTTCGAACGACCAATGGGAGACCCACCGGGTACGCCCCCGGCAACCCGGGCGGCATTCGACGCCGAATCGAACACGAATCCGGCGTCAGCTGACCGGTGCGGCCTGAATACTCGGAGCGCCGGTCAGGCGTTGCCGTTGAAAAGACCGGTGACCGAGCCGTTCTCGAAGACCTCGCGGATGGTACGCGCCAGCAGCGGCGCGATGGACAACACGGTGAGCTGCGGGAACTTCTTCTCCTCCGCCAGCGGCAGGGTGTTGGTCACCACGACCTCCTTGGCGCCACAATTGGCGAGGCGCTCGGCGGCGGGCGGGCTCAGGACGCCATGGGTCGCGGCGATGACCACGTCGCCCGCGCCTGCCGCCTCGAGCACCTTGACCGCGCCCGCGATGGTGCCACCGGTGTCGATCATGTCGTCGATCAGGATGCAGGTGCGGCCCTCGACCTCACCGACCACGCGGTTGGACTTCACCTGGTTGGGCACCAAGGGGTCGCGGGTCTTGTGGATGAACGCCAGCGGCGAGCCGCCCAGCGAGTCGGCCCACTTCTCGGCGACGCGCACGCGACCCGAGTCCGGGGACACGACGGTGATGTGCTCGAGGCTGTAGTTGGTGCGGATGTATTCCGCCAGCTGCACCTGGGCGTGCATGTGGTCGACGGGCCCGTCGAAGAAGCCCTGGATCTGGTCGGTGTGCAGGTCGACGGTGATGATCCGGTCCGCGCCCGCGGTCTTCAGCAGATCAGCGACCAGGCGGGCGGAGATGGGCTCGCGGCCGCGGTGCTTCTTGTCCTGGCGGGCGTAAGGGTAGAAGGGCAGCACCGCGGTGATCCGCTTGGCCGAGCCGCGCTTGAGCGCGTCGATCATGATGAGCTGCTCCATCAGCCACTGGTTCAGCGGCGCCGGGAAGCTCTGCAGGACGAAGGCGTCGGAACCGCGGACCGACTCCTCGAATCGCACGAAGATCTCGCCGTTGGCGAAGTCCCGCGCGACCTGCGGGGTGACGTGGACGTCGAGTTCCTTGGCGACCTGCTCGGCCAGCTCAGGATGGGCGCGTCCCGAGAAGAGCATCAGGTTCTTCTGGTTGTCGATCCATGACGCGGTCACTGCTGTTTGCCATCCTTTTGCTCTATTGCCTGACCCGAGATCTCCTTGGCCGCGACGGCTTCCGCCGCCGCGCGCGCCGCGTCCGTCCCTGGACGGTGTCGCTGCACCCAGCCCTCGATGTTCTTCTGCGGTCCACCGGACACCGCGAGAGCTCCGGGCGGAACGTTTCTGCGCAGTACAGTACCCGCCGCCGTATAGGCTCCGTCACCCACCGTCACGGGCGCGACGAACATGGTGTCGCTGCCGGTGCGCACGTGCGATCCGACGACGGTGTGGTGCTTGGTCACGCCGTCGTAGTTGACGAAGACGCTGGACGCACCGATGTTGCTGTGCTCGCCGATGGTGGCGTCGCCGACGTAGGTGAGGTGCGGGACCTTCGAATGCGCGCCGATCGAGGCGTTCTTGGTCTCGACGAAAGCGCCGAGCTTGCCCGCGTCGCCGACGATGGTGCCGGGACGCAAATAGGCGAACGGGCCGATGGTGGCCTGCGGGCCGATGGTGGCGCCCTCGCCGTGGGTTCGGACCACCTTCGCCCCTTCACCGACGACCACGTCGGTGAGCGTGCTGTCCGGGCCCACCTCGGCGTCCTCACCGACAACCGTGTTGCCGAGCAGTTGCACACCGGGGCGCAGCACCGCGTCCCTCCCGATGCGCACACTGGCGTCCACCCAGGTCGAGGCGGGATCCATGATCGTGACGCCCGCCCGCATGTGGCGTTCCAGGATGTAGCGGTTGAGCCTGCCCGCCGCCGAGGCCAGCTGCACCCGGTCATTGACGCCGGTGACCTTGGCCGCGTCGACCAGCCGGGCGCCGTGCACCGGGTGACCGGCCTCGCGGGCCAGGCGCAGCACGTCGGTCAGGTACAGCTCGTGCTGGGCATTGGCGGTGGACAGCCGGCTGATCATGGTGCGCAGGATCGCGGCGTCGAACGCGTAGACGCCGGAGTTCACCTCGGTGATCGCGCTCTGCTCCGGCGTGGCGTCGGCGTGCTCGACGATCTCGGCCAGCTGACCGTCCGCGTCGCGCACGATGCGGCCGTAGCCGTTCGGGTCCTCCGGGACGAAGGTGAGCACGGTGACCGCCGGGCGTTCGGCGTAGCTGCGGTGCTCGTCCAGCAGCGCGGACAGGGTGTGCCCGTCCAGCAGCGGCACGTCGGCGGAGGTGACCAGCACATCGCCGGTGAATCCGACCGGCAGGGCGGCCAGCGCGCACTGCACCGCGTGCCCGGTGCCGAGCTGCTGTTCCTGGATCGCCGGGGTGATCTCCCGGCCCAGATCGCCGGCCACCGCGGCCACCGCCGCGCCGACCTGCTCGCGATCGTGCCCCACCACGGTGATGAGATACGCGGGGTCGATCTCGTTCGCCGCATGCAGCGCGTGCGCGAGCATGCTCCGACCGGCCAGCGAATGCAGTACCTTGGGGGTCTTCGACCGCATTCGTGTCCCGGCACCGGCTGCGAGAACGACGACGGCGGTCTGCTGTGGCATGAATCTCCCTCGGCTGCCTGTCCTCGTGCGGGGCTGTCGTCGTGCTTGGTCAGCGATATGCGGGCCAACGATAAGTCATCGTGCTCTCGAGCTCCGCCGCCAGGACTCGAACCTGAACTCTCTGAACCAAAATCAGATGTGCTGCCATTACACCACGGCGGATTGCCACACCGGCGGTTGGCGAAACCCCCGCCGCTGTGCCATGGCACGGGATGAATCCTCGCACACTCGCCCGCCTCCCCGCGAATTCTTCCGCCCGCCGCATCTGGTATTCGCGCCGGACCAGCGAGGAACACGCGCTCATGCCCTCGGGGCGGCCCGCGCTCATGGGTTGTGCCTCTTCCGCGGGGTCGGTTGCCTCGTCGACGGCGATGCGACCATGTGTTCGAGCCGGGTCCCCGGACCCGGTCATCCCTCGCGGGAGAACGCCGGGCCGGTCGGGCGCACCGCCGACCGGTCTGGGACAGTGGTATCCGAATGTCGGTGTCGCGCGTCGGAGCCCCGTCGCGACGGCTGACTCGGCACGCACGCGGGCAACTCGCCGGACTCGCCCGCAGACGCGCCCCCGGCATGCGATCGTCGGCTCGGAGGGAACCGTCGAGGCACGCACGACCGGCAACAACGCGGAGAGGGCGGAGGAGCAGGGGTGTCTTCGGGTGAGTCGCATCGAGTGTCCCGGCCACGGATGACCGGCACCCAGCGGCGTCAGCAACTGATCGAGATCGGGCGCGCGCTGTTCGCCGAACGCGGCTACGACGCGACCTCGATCGAGGAGATCGCGCAACGCGCCCAGGTCTCCAAACCCGTGGTGTACGAACACTTCGGCGGGAAGGAGGGGCTGTACGCGGTGGTCGTCGACCGGGAGATGTCGATGCTGCTGGACATGATCACCTCCTCGCTCACCCGTAACCGGTCGCGGATCCGGCTCGAACAGGTCGCGCTGGCGCTGCTGACCTACATCGAAGAACGAACCGACGGGTTTCGAATTCTGGTGCGCGATCAGCCCGCCGCGGCCGCGGAAGGCCGGTACTCCAGTTTGCTCAACGAAGCGACCAATCAGGTGGCGCATATCCTGGCCGGAGATTTCGAGCGGCGCGGGTTCGACACGAGTCTTTCCACCCTGTACGCGCAGGCGCTCGTCGGGCAGGTCGCCACCGCCGCCACCTGGTGGTTGGACGAGCGCAAACCGTCGAAAGAGGTTGTGGCGGCCCACTTGGTGAACCTGTGCTGGAACGGGCTCAGTCATCTGGAAGCCGAACCACAGTTGAGTTCGGAATGGCGCGCGGGCGCCGGTGAGTGACCCGGATTGTTAACCAGCAAATTGCGCGACAGGTCTTGTCGAATGCTCGAATTGGCTGCTGGGCGCGCACCTGGTGGTACGGTTCACCCATCCTTTGGGTGCTGTTCGGGCGGTAAGTCGGTCAACTTCGGGATGTCGGTCTACTTCAGGATGGCTGGTTTTGGGATGACAGGCGGATCTGATGGCTAGGCAAGCGCGCGCGGAGATCACCCGCGACTCCGTCCTGGCAGGCGCTGCCGATGTCTTTCTGCGCTTGGGATATGCGAATGCGAGCCTGAGCGAGATCATCGCGCAGTCCAATGTGACCAAGGGCGCCTTGTATTTTCACTTCGGCTCGAAGGAAGAACTGGCGCGCGCCGTGGTCGACCAGGGCAACGAGCGACTGACCAGCTCGTGTCAGGGCTTCTTCGATCCCCGGGTGCCCGCGTTGGAAGCGTGCATCGGCATCACCTACGTCGTCGCCGATCTATCGATGAACGATCCGATGGTCGGCGCCATGCTGAAGCTGACCCATCAGATCGGCGACTACCGCGGCGCCCAGGGCGACAACATCGCCAAGAACTGGGGCGACACCTACCGCCTGCTGGCCGAGCGAGCCATCGCCCAGGGCGACCTCATCGCCGACCTGGACGCGGAGGTCATCGGCCTGCTGTGGCAGGAGATGGCCGCGGGCGTGCACATCATCGCCGTCGGCACCGAGTCCATCGACCAGATGGCGGTCCGGATGGAGCGCGCCTGGTATTTCCTGCTCCCGGCCATCGTGCCGCCCGAAAAGCTCTCGTACTTCAGGGAGTTCGCGGCCAGGCGGCTACGGCGATACGTGCCGTAACGTTTGGCAGCGCCTGCGGCGCCGCGAACGGCGGATGGTCGGTCTCGCTTCGCTCGAAACCGGGAGTTGCGGTGCGCTGGGCGCGTCGGTGCCGCAACTCGCTATCAAGGTGGGCGCGGGTTGGGGTGGCTTGCTCTTGTCGGTCGGAGTCTGCGGGCGGTTGGGTCTTCGCCGGGTAGGTGGTGGTCGGTCGAACGCGGGTCGGGGCGCGGGACGGTGGGTGCGGGTCGCCGGCGGCCGTGCTTCTCGGTGCGGCGCGATCCTGGTTCCGCCGCCAGCGGCCGGATGACGGTCGTGACGTGTGACGGACGCGCCCGCGGACGGGTGCTCGGGCGCTGGACCGCCGCCGCGTCACGGTGCGGGCGCTGCAAAAACGAGATGCCCGCTTAACTAGACTCGGTTGGCCGCTCGAAACGTGTCGCCTGCGCTCAGGAGTTGTCGATGTCCACCCACCGTCCGCCGCTGGCGGGACTGGCCGCCGCGGCCGGCGCCGATACCTCGCTACGGACCGTCACGGAGCTGATCGGCACCTCGTCGGTCGAGTTGGTCGCACCGTCGGCGGTGCGGCCGTTCGTCGCGGCGCGGCTGGCCGCCGAGCGGCCGCTGGTGGTGGTCACCGCCACCGGGCGGGAGGCCGACGACCTGACCGTCGAGCTGGCGGAGATGCTCGGCCCGGCGGTCGCGCAGTTCCCGTCCTGGGAGACGCTGCCGCACGAGCGGCTCTCACCCGGCGCGGACACGGTAGGGCGCAGGCTGGAGGTGCTGCGCCGGATCGCCCATCCCGGCGACCCGCACTTCCCCGCGCCGCTGCGCGTGGTGGTGACCACGGTGCGGTCGCTGATGCAGCCGATGGCGGGCGGGCTCGGCGACATCGAGCCGATCGTGCTGCGGGTCGGCGTCGAGCTGGACTTCGACGAACTGCTCCTACGGCTGGTCGAATTCGCCTACACCCGGGTCGACATGGTGGGCAAGCGCGGCGAGTTCGCGGTGCGCGGCGGCATCCTGGACGTGTTCCCGCCCACCGCCGACCACCCGGTGCGCGTGGAGTTCTGGGGTGACGAGGTCACCGAACTGCGGCCGTTCGCCGTCGCCGACCAACGCTCGCTGCCGGACGTCGCGGTGGACGTGGTGGTCGCGCCGCCGTGCCGGGAGTTGCTGCTCACCCCCGAGGTGCGCGAGCGCGCCGCCGAGGTCGCCGCCGCCAACGCGGCCGACGCGGCGCTGGTGGAGATGCTGGAGAAACTGGCGCAGGGCATCCCGGTCGAGGGCATGGAAGCGCTGTTGCCGGTGTTGCGACCCGGGCAACTGCGGTTGCTCACCGAGGTGCTGCCGGAAGGCACCCACGTGCTGCTGTGCGATCCGGAGAAGATCCGCACTCGCGCCGCCGACCTGGTGCGCACCGGTGAGGAATTCTTGGAGGCGTCCTGGACCGCTGCCTCCTTCGGTGGCGCCGCGCCACTCGGCGGCCACGGGCTCGACCTCGCCGCGTCGGCCTACCAGCCGCTGTCCGGCGTCCACGCCAGCGCCGACCGGCAGGGTCTGCCCTGGTGGACGCTGAGCCCGCTGGCCTCCGGGGATTCGTCCGAGGTCGTCCTGCGGGTGCTGCCCGGCCCCACCGCGCGTGGGTCCGACGAACTGGTGGCGACCCTGTTCGCCTCGCTGCGCGCCCACGTCACCACCGGCGGCAGGGCCGTGGTGGTGGTCGCGGGCCACGGCACCGCGCAGCGCATCCTGGAACGGCTGGCCGATGCCGACGTGCCCGCCGCGGCGCTGGCGGCGGGCGCCGAGCCGAACGAGGGCGTGGTGGGCGTGCTGTGCGGCTCGCTGCACGACGGTCTGGTATTCGAGGACGCGGGCCTGGTGGTCGTCGCCGAGTCCGACCTCACCGGCAACCGGGTCACCGCGCCGACCGAGGGCAAGCGGATGCCGGCCAAGCGCCGCAACCAGGTCGACCCGCTCGCGTTGAACGCGGGCGACATGGTGGTGCACGACCAGCACGGCATCGGCAAGTTCGTCGAGATGATCGAGCGCACCGTCGGCGGCGCGCGACGCGAGTACCTGGTGATCGAGTACGCGCCGGGCAAGCGCGGCCAGCCCGGCGACCGGCTGTTCGTCCCGATGGAGTCGCTCGACCAACTGTCCCGCTACGTCGGCGGCGAGATGCCCAGCCTGTCCAAGCTCGGCGGCTCCGACTGGGCCAACACCAAACGCAAGGCGCGCAAGGCCGTGCGCGAGATCGCGGGCGAGCTCGTGCAGCTGTACGCGGCCCGTCAGGCGGCGCCCGGACACGCCTTCGGGCCGGACACGCCGTGGCAGAAGGAGATGGAGGACGCGTTCGCGTTCACCGAGACCGTCGACCAGATGACGGCCATCGCCGAGGTGAAGTCGGACATGGAGAAGCCGGTCCCGATGGACCGCGTGGTCTGCGGTGACGTCGGCTACGGCAAGACCGAGATCGCGGTGCGCGCGGCGTTCAAGGCGGTGCAGGACGGCAAGCAGGTCGTCGTGCTGGTGCCGACCACGCTGCTGGCGCAACAGCATCTGCAGACGTTCACCGAGCGAGTCGCGGGCTTCCCGATCACCGTCAGAGGCCTGTCCCGCTTCACCGATCCGGGCGACGCCCGCGCCGTGCTGGAGGGAATGGCCGACGGCAGCGTCGACATCGTGGTCGGCACGCACCGGCTCCTGCAGACCGGCGTGCGCTGGAAGGACCTCGGTCTGGTCGTGGTCGACGAGGAGCAGCGGTTCGGTGTCGAGCACAAGGAGCACATCAAGGCGCTGCGCACGCACGTCGACGTGCTCACCATGTCGGCCACCCCGATCCCGCGCACCCTGGAGATGAGCCTGGCCGGGATTCGCGAGATGTCGACCATCCTGACCCCGCCGGAGGAGCGCCACCCGGTGCTCACCTATGTGGGCGCGTACAACGACAAGCAGGTCACCGCCGCCATCCGCCGCGAGCTGCTGCGTGACGGCCAGGTCTTCTACGTGCACAATCGGGTGTCGTCGATCGACAAGGCGGCCAAGCGGATTCGCGACCTGGTACCGGAGGCGCGGGTGGTGGTCGCGCACGGTCAGATGAACGAGGACGCGCTGGAGTCCACCGTGCAGGGCTTCTGGCAGCGCGAATACGACGTGCTGGTGTGCACCACGATCATCGAGACCGGCCTGGACATCTCGAATGCCAACACGTTGATCGTGGAACGTGCCGACGCGCTGGGCCTTTCGCAGTTGCATCAGTTGCGCGGCCGGGTCGGGCGCAGCCGGGAACGCGGTTACGCCTACTTCCTGTACCCGCCGGAGAAGCCGCTCACCGAGACGGCCTACGACCGCCTGGCCACCATCTCGCAGAACTCCGACCTCGGCGCGGGCATGGCGGTCGCGATGAAGGACCTGGAGATCCGCGGCGCGGGCAACGTGCTCGGCGCCGAGCAGTCCGGCCATGTCGCGGGCGTCGGCTTCGATCTCTATGTGCGGCTGGTCGGCGAGGCCGTCGAGGCGTATCGCGCCGCCGCGGACGGCAAGCCGATCACCACCGAGGAGGTCAAGGAGGTGCGCATCGACCTGCCCGTCGACGCGCACATTCCGCCGGACTACATCGCCAGTGACCGGCTCCGCTTGGAGGCGTACCGCAAACTGGCCGCCGCGCAGGACGATTCGGCGCTGGCGCAGGTCGTGGAGGAACTCGTCGACCGCTACGGCCCGCTGCCCGTGGAAGTCGGCCGCCTGGTCTCGGTGGCCAAGTTGCGGCTGCTGGCCCGCGAGTACGAGGTCACCGAGATCGCGGTCACCGGGACGACGTTGAAGATCTCGCCCCTGCACCTGCCCGACTCCAAGCAGATGCGCTTGAAGCGGCTCTATCCGAGTGCGGGGTACCGCGCCGCGTCCGGCGTGGTGCAGCTTCCGTTGCCGCGTGTCGAGGACAGCGTCGGGGCCGAGCGCGTCCGGGACGTGGTGCTGCTGCAGTTCGTCGCCGACCTGCTGCTGGCGTTGGACGGGAAGGCACAGGGGGCGGTCGATCTCACCGTCGCCGCCGAGATGGCGCCGCGATGAGTTCGACGGGTCGCGACGAGTCCGTCCTGCGGGCCGCTCGGCATCGTGCCGCCGAAGGCGTGCCGTCCGGTAGTGCGCCGGGCGGCGGCTCGCTGTCGCGCACGGACACGGCGGTGGTGGCGGCAGGGCTGGCCGGCGCCGTCGAGGTGATGGACCGCCTCTGGCATTTCGGCGGGTGGGAGGTCACCCAGACCCACGACTCCCTGCGGCCGTATCTGCTCGAGGAGACCTACGAGCTGCTCGACGCCATCCAGCACAGCGATGCCGAGACGATCAAGGAGGAACTCGGCGACCTGCTGCTGCAAGTGCTGTTCCATTCCCGGATCGCTGAGGCGGCAGGCGAATTCACGGTCGACGATGTCGCCGCCGCCTTGGTCGCCAAGCTGGTCAACCGCAGCCCGCACCTGGGAGGTGCCGCGATCGATCCGTCCGCGTCCGTGACGGAGAAGATCGCCGCCCAGGAACGAGCGTGGGAGGAACGCAAGTCCGCCGAGAAGTCCCGCCGCTCGTGCCTGGACGGCATCGCGATGGCCCAGCCCGCCCTGGCGCTCGCCGAGAAGATCATCTCCCGCAGCACCAAAGCCGGTCTACCGGCCGATCTCGTCCCCGAAGCGCTCAGGGTGGTGCACCTCGGCGGTCCGGAAAGCGCCGAGGAACGGCTGCGCAAAGCGACGCTGACGTTCGCCGCCGCCATTCGTGCGACGGAGGACGCGGCGGAAAAGGACCGCGGCGACCGCCTTCCGCTGACCGCCGCGGACTGGCGGGCTTTCTGGCCGGAGGAAGACGAGTAGGAAGACCACCCGACTCGGAACATAGTGCAATCCGCGCGGCCGTCCGGATCAGGGACACTGAGACAATGCCGTACCCCGAGCTGAACGCACGCCCGCGATGGCAATCGACCGGGAACGGCAAGTTTCCCGTCGCCGCCCACGTCGACGGCCGGTGGTGGGTCCTGCGGCTGAACGGTTTTCCCGACCATCCGCTGTGGACACTGTTCATCGACGGCGCACCGCGTTTCGACCTCGACGACACCCCGGCCACCTGGGGCAGCCCGAGCGCCCGATCCCTACCGCCGCTCGAGCCCGACGCAGCCGAACAGATCTTGTCGGGTATCAAGGGCTTCCTGGCCTACGGCAGTGAAGCAGGAAAACCTTGCGACGACCCGTTCTGCTGCGGTTGACGGACGTGCGCAGGCACGTGCGAGCGCACCGATGCCGGTGATCAGCCAGTCGTGAAGTGCCGGCGAGAGTACTCGCGACAATGTGGAGGTGCGCATACTTCCATTCGAATTCCGGCCGAAATCAACCCGGATTCGCAAGGCTCGGTTCGACGATGCGCAGTCGACAGGCCGCTGACACCACGGCCCGTGCAGATCATCTGTCGACCGTGCTGTCGGGGATCTGCTCGGCTCGGGCAATTGTTTCGGTGAGCAGATCGACCGTTCTCGTCAGTTGCTCCTCGGTGTGCTCAGAGGTGATGAAGAAGCGAAGGCGTTCCTGTCCGGCAGGGACCGCGGGCGAGGAGATCAGGCCCGAGTAGATGCCGTTCTCCAGCAGGGTGGAGGAGACGTACCCGGCGCGGATCTCACCGGGAACGATGACGGGCACGATCGGCGTGCCATGGGAGACGCCGAGATTCACGCCGCGTTCGGACAGCGCACCGTGGAACAGGCCGGCATTCGCCCACAGCCGCGTCAGGCGTTCCGGCTCCTGCTCGAGCACGTCGAGCGCCGCCAGTGCGGCGCCGATCGCCGCGGGCGCGGGTGCACCGGTGAGCATGGCGACGCCCGGCGCGGACGACTTCATCGCGCCGATGAGATCCGCGTCGGCCGCGACGAATCCGCCGGTGCTACCCAGCGCTTTGGACAATGTCGCCATCCAGATGTCGACAGCGTCACCCGGCAGACCGTAGTGCTCACGGATGCCATGCCCCTTATCGCCGAAGACCCCGAACGAGTGGGCTTCGTCGACCATCACCGCACAGTCGTATTCCCGTGCGACGGCGGCCAATTCCTCGATGCGGCCGACGGTGCCGTCCATGCTGTAGTGGCCCTCGAGCACCACCAGCGCACGATCGAACCCACTGCGCGAGGTACGCAGCACGGACCGCAGCGACTCGGGGTCGTTGTGCCGGAAATTGATGCGCCGCGCCCCGGACCACTGAACGCCGGAGATGACGCTGCCATGAATGAGCGAGTCGCAGACAGCGACGTCACCCTCACCGAGCAGAAAGCCGATCACACCGGCATTGGTGAGGTAACCGCTGGTGGTCACCATGGCGTCGCCGACACCGTAGATACCGGCGAGGCGGCGTTCCAGCTCTTCGTAGAGCGGGATCTCACCGGCGACGATGCGGCTGGCCGACGCTGAGGCCCCGAACCGATCCAGAGCCTTCTTCGCGCCGTCGACCACCTGCGGATGGTTGCCCAGGCCGAGGTAGTTGTAGGCACTGAAGTTCACCAGATCCATGCCCGCCAGCCGCGGCTCCGTGACGTGGATAACCGTGTCGTTGGGCCCCGTCCGGGGCAGGAACAACGGGTTCACCAGCTGGGTCTGCTCATACAGCGACGCGATCATCGCGCGCTTCTGCACGGCCGCCGCCACATCCGGATGATCGGCGAACTGGCGTCCCGGGCCGCGGCGTGGCCGCGACCGCGGCACCGACCGCACCGGCGTCTGTGCCGTCGCGGTACTCCCAGAACTGTTGTCCGCCAGCAGTTTGCGCGCCAAGTCGCGCGCCGACTCGGTCATGCCTGCACCGTCGCCGCGCCGATCGGTGCTCCATGCGAGCCGACGCCCTCGACGATCGCCTCGGCGGCCTTGGCGCCCGCTTGCTCCAGACTGAACGACCGCCCGAGCTTCAGTGAGATCAGTTCGACACCCAGGGATTGCGTGACCAGCGAACCGAATTCCACCGCCATGAGCGAGTCCAGGCCCAGTTCCGGCAAGGGCAGGGTCAGGTCGATCGACTCAGCGGACACCCCCATCACCGACGCCAGCTGCTCGGCCAGCATGTGCGCGACCACCTCGTTGCGTTTGGCCTCGTCGAGGGCGGCGAGCTCGGAACGGAGGCGGCTGGCGGCGGAATCGTTCTGCGCCGCCGCCGCGATCATGGACTCGATCCGACCGGTCAGGGCCAGCTGCGGTCCGGTGGCGGCGACCCGGGTCCAGTTGATCGGGAAGATGTCGACTCTCGTGACGCCGAGCCGCAGCGCCTCCTCCAGATATTCCGGTCCCTCGTCCATTTCGATCGTGTCGAATCCCGTGTTGACCAGGTAGCGGGCGAGATTTTCGTCGGCCGCCGCCATTCCGGCTCCGGCCATGTGGCCCCAGCCCACCGCCAGCGCGTTGACTCCCTCGCGGGCGAGGGCTTGCGCATACGCGTTCACCGCGATGTTGGCCGCGGTGTAGGAGTAGTGGCCGATCCCGCCGAAGATGGCACTACCCGAGGAGAACAGGACGAATTGGTCGAGCTGCGCACCGGCTGCCACGACCGCGGCATACAGGGCACGCGCGCCGTCGAGCTTGGGCCGGAACACCTTGGCCAGGCTGTTGCGATCCATGGCGTGGATCCGCTTGTCGTCCACCGCGCCCGCCGTGTGGAAGATGCCCTTGAGCGGATGCTCGGGCTGGTGCGCCCGCGCTATCACCGCGCCGACGGCCTCCGGGTCGGTCACGTCCACCAGCTCGGTGGTCACTTCGACGCCTTGCTGCTCCCAGACGGCCAGTTGTTTCCTGGCCTCCTCGGTGGTCGCGCCGCCGCGCCCGAGCAGAGTCAGGCGCCGAGCGCCCTTGCCGACCAGCCAGCGGCCGATCGCCAGCCCGAATCCACCGAAACCGCCGGTGATCAGGTACTGCGCGCCGGGGTGGAGCACGACATCGGGAATCTGCGGCCGCACCTGTGGCGCCTGCTCGTCCATGCGCAACACGACGCGGCCGATCCGCGTGGATCGCGCCACTTCCTCGAACGCCTGGGCCACCTCGGCAGTGCCGAACGTGTCGAAGGGCAACGGCCGGTAGGTGCCGTCGTCGAGTCTGCCGTTGACCGCTTTGACGAAGTCGAAGACCTTGTGCTGCCGCAGCTTCATCATCCGGTCCAGGTCGAACGAGGAGTACGTCACGTTCTTGTCGAAGTGCCGCAGCTCGAGGACGCCGCCGAAGTAGATGTCCGCCTTGCCGACCTCGATGATGCGCCCGAATTCCGCGACCACGGCGAAGTTCTGCACCACGATCTCGCCGGGCGCCGAGCTGATCACCACATCCGCGCCGCGACCGCCGGTGAGTTCGAGGACGTCATCCACGAAGTTCAGCGACCGCGAGTGCAGCGCGTGGTCCGCGCCTTGATCCAGCACGTAGGCACGGCGCTCGGCGGTACTCGCGGTGCCGATCACCACGGCGCCGTGGAGTTTCGCGATCTGCACCGCCGCCGAACCGACACCGCCTGCCGCGCCGTGCACGAGCACCGTCTCGCCCGGCTGTAGCCGGGCCAGTTCCAGCAGCGCGTACTCCGCGGCGACGAACGAGGTCGAACTGCTGCATCGGCCGGGTTCGAAACCGTCGCCGACGCGCCAGACCAGATCCGTGCTCAAGGTGTTGAATCGGCCGATCATCCCCTTGCACGCCAAGCTGACCTGGTCACCGATCTCGAATCCGGTGACACCGGGGCCGACGCGGACGACGGTCCCATCGCCCTCCATGCCCGGCGCGGTGCCGAAGAAAGTGTCGCCGAGTTCGCGATCACCGAGCAGCCCGATGACCCGCAGGGAGTCCTTGTAGTTGAGGCCGATGGCCGCCATGCGCACCTCGACCTCACCCGCACCGGGCTCCCGCCGCTCGCTACGCCGCCAGCCCAGCCGCGCGAAGGTCTTGGTCTTGGGAATCTCCAGCCGGAAATCGGCTTCCGGATCGGTCAGCGGCTCGGTCTCGTCGAGAGCGTCCAGGCGATCCTGCAGCGTCCGGCTCACCACGGTGGTCCAGCGCAAGCCGTTGCGCAGGAACACCTCGTCGGCGTGGTCGAAACCGAATGCTCCCGGAATGGTCAGTTCCGCGCGCAGATCCGCGTCGGCGACGTCGGCTTCGACGTCGATCAGCCGCCACCGCAGCCGGGTCTGCTCGTTGAGCAGCGCACGACGGGCACCGGCCAGTGCGGCATGGCTCGGATTCGGCGCGGCATCGCCCTCCGGGTGGGTGTAGGCGTGCTCGGTGATCAGGGACGCGTAGAAGGTGTCGTCACCGAGGACATCCCGGTCGGAACCTTGCTCTACCAGCCAGCTGTCGAGGAAGTCCTGTGCCGTCGAGTCGAGGAACTGTTCGGCGGCCAGGGCGATCCGCCGCAGTGTCCAGAGGTTGTCCATGTCGTTGTAGCTCGATCCGGCGACCACCACCAGATGCACGCGGCCGACGCCTGGTTGCGTCCGAGCAGCCCGCAGCCGTTCGGTCACCACGGATTCCAAATCGTCACGGGCCGGGTCACCGGTCACGATCAGGGGCGAAACCTCACCCGAGACAACAGGAGTGGTGATGCGGACGATGTGCTCGGCCCGCTCTGTCACCGCGCGGTCCATCGCGACGACCACGGTGAACAGATCGTCCGTCCCCGGTAGCGCGGCGCGGTCGATGGGGTCGCGCATCTCCCAGCGGTCCTCGTAGAAGAAGTCGACCATCCGCTGCATCGGGCCGGGGCGCGGCGCGATCGATCCGAACTTCATCCCGACGATTTGCATGCGCAGGTTGTGGTCGGCGTCGAGCAGGTCGATGTCCGCCGTCGGCTCGTCGGAAGTATCCAGCCGAGCCACCACGGTGACCTCTTCGGGCAGCGATGCGAACAACCGCACCGCGCCGACCGCGACCGGGACCATCGCGCCGTCCTGCTTGCTGCTCGCGCCCGTGAGCAGGGCGGCAACGCTCTGCAACGCCGCATCGACGACCGCTGGGTGCGCTGGATGCCGGGCCTTGCGGGCGATGGTGCCGTCGAGGGTGCTGACGACCGTGGAGCCGGAGATCCGAATCGAGGTCGCCCGGCGGAAGGTGGGCCCGTAATCGAGTCCATGCGCCGCGAGGCCGGTGTAGAAGTCGACGGGATCGATTTCGAGCATGGAGTCGTCATCGGGCACGTCGATCTTGGCCGATTCGTACGCGCCCTCCACGAGCCGTCCGACGGCATTGATCGTCCATACCGAACCCGCCACACCGCGCGAGCGAATGGTGAAGCGCCGGGTCGACTCCTCGAGGTCGAACTCCATGATCGGCGTCTCGCCCTCATCGATGACCAGCGGTGCGACGAAGCGTACGTCTTCGACCGCCACGGACGCGGACTCGGTCCGCAGCACCGCCGCGCTCAGCGCGGCGTCCAGATAGGCTGCACCGGGCAGGATCCGCGATCCGCCGACGACATGGTCGGCCAACCACGGCAGCGATTCGATGCCCAGCTCGAGCCGCCAGGTCGAGGCGTTGTCCGGATCCTGGTCGCCCAGCATCGGATATGCCTCGGGAGTGCCGTGCCGCTTGCGCTGATATGCCGGGATGTCGTTGCGCAGATGGGTTCGCTGCCACGGGTAGGCGGGCAGATCGATATGCCGTGTCGGGGAGGTCGAATCGGCGAACAGCGCGTCGATATCGAGGGCTCCGGCGTTGTACAGTCCCGCGATGGTCTGCCTGATGCTGTCGGCATCGGACTGCTTGCGGTTGAGCGTCGCGACGGACGCTCCCGTCTCCCCCGCGGCGATCAGGATTTCGCGGATGTTGGCGCCGAGTACCGGATGCGGGCCGACCTCGAGGAACACCCGGCTGCCCGCGCGCACGAGTTCGATGATCGCATCGTGGAAGCGAACCGCCTGCCGGACGTTCCCGCACCAGTACTCGGCATCCCAATCCGGTTCGGTGACGCGCGCACCGGTGACGGTGGAGAACAGCGGGATGCGAGGCGGTCGCAGTTCCAGATCGGACAGTACGGAGCGCAGCTCATCCAGGATGGGCTCCATCAGGTGGCTGTGGTAGGGCACCTCGACCTGTAGTCGACGGGCGAAAACACCTTGTTCGGTGAGTGCTTCGGCGATTTCGTCCAGGCGCAGGGCATCACCGGCGAGAGTGACGGCCGACGGACTGTTGACCGCCGCGACATCCACTCGCGCATCGCCCGCGATCAGTTCCCGCACGTCGGCGAGCGCCAGGCCGACCGCGAGCATCCCGCCGGATCCGGCGGTCGTGGCCTGCAGCCGGGCGCGGTGGTAGCTGACCAGAAGGGCGTCGCGCAGCGACAGCATGCCGGTCACATAGGCGGCGGACACCTCGCCGACGCTGTGACCGACGATCGCCGCCGGCTTGATGCCGAGCTCGTCCAGCACGGCGTACAGGGAGACCTGCACGAGGAAATTCGCGGGCTGCGCCACAGCGGTCGTCGTTACGCGTGACTCTTCCTCGGGTCGCAGCAGTTCCGCAACGATCGACCACCCCGCGATCTCCTGGAACACCGCGTCGATGCGCTCGGCCTCAGCCGCGAAAGTGCCACCGGTCTGCAATAGTTCACGGCCCATCGCCCACCATTGCGGGCCCATACCCGTGAATACGAACACCGGTTCGGGCACGTTGCGAGCGACGGTCCGGTTCACACGTCCCGCGCCGCCGGCGAATTCGATCAATGCGCGAACCAATTCGGTGTCGTCGCCGAAGGCTATCCCGGCGCGAAGCAGATGGTGATTGCGGCGGGTCCAGGCGGCCTCGGCGAGGCGGCCCGGGTCGGCGCCATCGGCAATGCGCTCGGCGAAACCTCGCGCCAGATCTCGTGCGGCCTGCTCGCTGCGCGCGGATATCGGCAGCACGCCGAAGTGTTTCGGCGGGCGTTCGGCCGTGATCGAGGGGCGGTACTCCTGCAGGATCGCATGCGCGTTCGTGCCGCCGTAGCCGAATCCGTTGACGGCGACTGTCATCCGCTCGACCTCGGGGCCGACCTCCTCGGCCTCCAGCTGCAACCGGAGCCCGAGCTCGTCGAAGGGGATGTCCGGGTTCGGCGTTTCCAGCCAACCCTGCGGTGCGATGGTCCGTTTGGACACGGCCAGCGCCGACTTGATGACACTCGCGACACCGGACGCGGCCTCGGTGTGGCCGAGCTGAGCTTTGACCGAGCCGACGCCCAGCGGTGTCGTGCGGCCGTCGACAGCACCATACGCACGGCCGATCGCTCGTAGCTCCAAGGGATCTCCGACGGGGGTTCCGGTACCGTGTGCCTCCACATAGGTGACCTCGTGCGGCTGGATGCCCGCGCGGCGGGTCACCATCCGCGCCAGCGCCTCCTGCGAATCAGCGTTGGGTACCGTGATCGCCGTGGTGCGGCCGTCCTGGTTGGATCCCGTCGCCTTGATCACGGCGTAGACCCGATCACCATCGCGTTCGGCGTCGGCCAGCTTCTTCAGCACCACCATCCCGGCGCCCTCACCACGACCGTAGCCGTCCGCGGCGGCGTCGAACGGCTTGCTGCGGCCGTCCGCGGCGAGGAAGCCGCCCTTGCACATGGAGACGAACGGCTCGGGCTCGGCCAGCACGGTCACACCACCCGCGACGGCGACCTCGCAGTCGCCGTTGTCCAGGGCCTGGCAGGCCAGGTGCACCGCGACCAGCGAGGACGAGCATGCGGTGTCCACGGTGATCGCGGGGCCGACCAGGTTGAGGGCGTACGCGATCCGGTTCGAGATCATCGTGTAGGAGGCGCCGGCCGCAGTGTGCATGTCGACGAACGGCAGTGCCGGGCCGCCGACCGAAACACCCAGCTGGTCCATGGTGAACGCGCCGACGTACACGCCCAGCGGTGCGCCGTTGACCCGCCCGGCGATGCCGGCGTCGTCGAAAGCCTCCCAGGTGACCTCCAGAACGAGGCGCTGCTGCGGGTCCATCGCCGCCGCCTCGCGCGGCGAGATGCCGAAGAAGTCCGGGTCTAACGCCCACGGGTCGCCGGTCATGAAAGCCGCGCGCTTGGTGTACATCCGGCCCGGCGTCGTCCGATCCGGGTCGTAGAAACGCCGGTAATCCCAACGGCTCTCCGGGATATCCATGACACCGTCGCCTTTGCCGACGATGAATTCCCAGAAGGATTCGGGGGAATCTATTCCACCGGCGTACCGGCAGCCGATACCGATAATTGCAATGTCGGACACAACAACTCCCTGAATCGAACTCGAAATTTTTCCCGACGAGAATGGGAATTACGAATCGCGCTGCCGGTCCCAGCTACGCGTCGGCGTGGCGCGGTGGCAGGCGAGCCACTACGTTCATTTGCGGACCTTTTTTGCCCAGAACCGTCTTGGCCACCGGTTCGAGGCCGAAGGCGCGGTAGTAGTCGACATTCGCGTCCTTGCAGAGTCCGTACAGCGGAACCGATTGCGCGTCGGCCTTGTCCACGAGTGAGCCGAACAGCGCGCGACCGACACCGCTGCGCTGCAGCCCGGGGTCGCACCCGAGGTAGACACAACACAGATTCGGCTCGGCGGGTGCGGCCCCCTCGATGGCGCTGTCCACGACGACTCCGCGTCGTGCGGCGGTGCCCATCGCGAACAGCAGCAGAATTCCCGAGACGAGTTCGCGCCAGAAGTCTTTCCGGTATCCGGCCGGATACCACAGCAGTACACCGGCCACCTTGTCGTCGACGATGGCGACCTCGGCGCCGCCCGCAGGCAGGAAACGGTAGTCGATCATCAGCCGCAGCATCCGCGCAGCACGACGATGACGCACTCTCTCGTCCGGGAAGACGAAGTCCTCGATCGGATCGTCATGGGCGAATGCGGCGCTCAGCACGCGCACCATATCGGCCACATCGTCACGCGTCGCCGGACGCACGACCGGCCCGCTCGCCTGGTTCAAAGCTGTTGTCCCTCATGGCATGTCGATCATCTGCGGACTGCGCGGCAGCGCTACGAACAAAGCTACCGATCAGTAGACTACATGAATCCGCGCGCAACGCTACCTGCCGGTAGTGAGCAATATGTAACGCGTTCCAATTGTCCCGCGCGGCAGTCTTGAGCAGTTACCTGCCATCCTGCAAATCTCTGGCTTACCACCTCTGGGAGTATTGGACCGGCCGATTCGTCTCGAATTGGACATTTCCGGCGAAAGCAAAGTGCTATCAGTCGATCCGGTCGTGGCGATAGTGCTGTCGGTGTCGGCTTCGGGCCCCGCGCATCACCCGGCTCGGTCGTGCCATGGTTTCGGACGCCGGCGACGGCGTTATCCGGATCGGTGGCGTCGACGTGCGGCCGCCGATGATCGGCGAGAATTCAGGTCCGCATGGCCTTGGACGTCGCTGCCCTGCCTGCTCGGGCGCGGGGGAATCGGGGCACGATCTGGCCGCGGGTTCGCCACGCGAGTCTCCACGAACTCGACTCGGGTGCTGTGCGCACCGTCGAGCGGAAGGCCCGGCGCGGCGGCCGTAGTAGTTCTACGCAGTCAGACGTTGACGCCGTAATCGCGCGCGATGCCCGCCAGACCCGACGCGTACCCCTGGCCGATCGCGCGGAACTTCCACTCGTTGTTGTGGCGGTACAGCTCGCCGAAGATCATGGCCGTTTCGGTGGACGCATCCTCGGTGAGGTCGTAGCGCGCCAGCTCGACGCCGGTGGCGGCGTCGACGACGCGGATGAAGGCGTTGCGGATCTGGCCGAACGACTGGCCGCGGGCGTCGGCGTCGTGAATGGACACCGGGAAGAAGATGTTGGTGATGCTCGGCGGCGTGGCGGTGAGGTCGACGTTGATCACCTCGTCGTCGCCTTCACCCTCGCCGGTGAGGTTGTCGCCGGTGTGCTCGATCGATCCGTCGGGTGAGCGCAGGTTGTTGTAAAAGATGAAGTGCTGGTCGGAAAGCACTTTCAGGTTCGGTCCGCAGGCGAGCGCACTGGCGTCCAGGTCGTAGTCGGAGCCGGTGGTGGTGCGCACGTCCCAGCCGAGCCCCACCGACACCTTGGTGAGATTCGCGGCCTGCTTCGACAGCGAGACGTTGCCGCCTTTGGCCAGAGTGACGCTCATGATCCCCTTCCGCGCGGCACGGCCGGTGCCGCCTCTTGCTCTGCGCCCGGAAAACGTCGGGCGGATTCAGTTCTGGTGGTCGGCCCAGGATTGCAGGGTGCTGACCCGGCCCTTCAGCGCGCGCAGTTCGCTCTCGTCGTCGAGCACCGTGCGCTGGATGCCTTGCACGACCGCGAAGGCCGACTGGCGATGATCATCGATGACGTCCACGTCGATGCGGACGGCGACGTAGTCGTCGGCGCCGGGCATCTGCTCGGCGACCACATGCGCGGTGCCCCTGGCGCACATCGCCACATTGCCTCCGCCGAGGATCAGCAGGGCCACCTCGGGATGGTCGCGCAGCCGGGCCAGCGAACCGCGGTCGTACTTCAGGCTGAGCAGGATGCGCCGGTCGCCCGCCCGCACCGGCCAGGACACCGGAATCGCGTGCGGCGCAGGATCGGTCGTCACCAGCACGCCGATCGTCTCCAGAGGCCATTCCGGGAGCACGTCCAGCTCGGGATGATCTGTCGAGTTGTGCTGACGTTGGGCGGGGCTCGCTCCGGCTGCCATCTTCGTCACCTCATGGATCGTCGAGCGCGGCGGGCTGTCCGCGCTTGATAGCAGTCTAAGGTGCTGTGCGCCTTGCGCGCTGACGCTGTGCACTTTGTCCGGACCGCACTCCGGTGACCACCGCGCCGCGGCCGCAGCCGGTCAGGCCGAGACCAGCGCGGGGATGTCCAGCGCGGCGGCCCACCGCCGTGCCATGTCCTCGACGCGGACCTCGGTCGACGCGTCGTGCCGCGCGTGCTCGCCGACCTGGACGGCGCCGCGGTCGGTCAGCTTCTCGGCGATGATCTCGCCGCCGCGGTTGAACGTGTCGCCGTACACGGTGTCGCCGAGCCCGAAGACGGCGAACCGCAGGCCGTTCAGGTCCGGCGCCTCCCGGTCGAGCGCGTCGGCGAAGGGTTCGGCGCCGGTCGGCAGGTCGCCGTCGCCGTAGGTCGAGCACACGACGATGTGGAAGTCGCGGACGTCCAGTTCGTCGACGGCGAAGTCCGTCATGTCGTGCACCGAGACGTCGTGCGCGCCGCGTAGCTCCTCGGCGATGCGGTACGCGGCGGACTCCGCGGTGCCCATCTCGGTTCCGAACAGAATGACGACACGCACCGGAGCAACCCTTCTGTCAATATGGTGAGGCTAACCTAATTATAGCGGAAAGTGCGCTGGGCCGCCGACGCAGGATCGGTATCGGGGACGGGGGGCGGAGCGCGGGCGGTTCAACTGCACCGATTGACGGAATCCCCAGCGCGTTGCATCATTCCTAGAGGTGCCCGGTGTTCTCCGGGCCGACCTTCCCGCCGGCCGATGACTGTCCGGCTCCGCGGCTGCCGCCCGTGCCCTTCGAGTTCTCGCACGAGTGCAGCGCTTCCATTCATGACGCTTCGCGCGTCCGGCCGTGAGTGAGGTGAAAACGAAATGGTCTACCAGTCGTCTGCACGCCAGGTGGTCAATTCGTACGCCCGCTTCGGCTCCCTTCCCCACGTCTGAATGTCACCGCGCCGGGCGCGGTCCTCTCTCGCCGATGTCCCGCGTCGGCGGAATCGCGGCTCGGCGCGGTGCCCCGCAGTCGGAAACCGGTGGATCGACGGATGTGGAGACAGTCATGGTGGACAGGGGAGCAGTGAACGCGGGGGCGGTGGAAATGGTGACGCGGACCATGGCGAGCAATCTCGCCGTATCCGCGGCGATGATCGAGGATCTCGGCTATCTGCGCGGGGAGCTGGCGGCGGCGGAGGTGCCCTTCCTGCTCGTGCGCGACAGCGGGCACCGGCTCGTGCTCGCGGCCGACGCGGCGCATCGCCCGATGGTGCGCCGGGTGACCGCCGCGGCGATGGCGGTCGGATTCTGCTGTGTGGAGCTGCGGCACAACGTCTTCCGGCTCGGACGCGACCATGATCCGGCGCATCACGTCGAACTGGAGCTGTGGGAGTACCACGGCGACACGGTGACCTGTCCGCGCCCGAACGCGCTGACCCGCCCGGTCTTCGACCTCGCCGACGTCCAGCGCACGCAGGTGCGGCTGTTCGACCGGACCTGGCCCACCCTGGCCGACATGTTCGCGCCGCAGACCGGCGACGTCGGCTTCGACATCGACCTGGTGTTCTCCTGGGTCGACGGCTCCGATCCGGAATTCCGCGCCCGCCGCGCGGGGATGCTCGCCCAGGTCGTGGTCGGCGAGGGGGACGACGCGGACGCCAGGATCCGGCAGATCGACGAGCTGAAGTACGCGCTGCGGTCGGTGCACAAGAACGCGCCGTGGATCCGCCGGATCTTCATCGCGACCGACTCCACGCCGCCGGAGTGGTTGACCGCGCATCCGAAGGTGACCGTGGTGCGAGCGGTGGACCACTTCCGGGACGTCAGTGGTCTGCCGGTGTTCAATTCGCACGCCGTGGAATGCCAGTTGCAGCACATCGACGGGCTCAGCGAGCACTTCCTGTACTCCAACGACGACATGTTCTTCGCGCGGCCGGTGCGTCCGTCGATGTTCTTCACCCCGGGCGGCGTGAGCCGGTTCATCGAAGCGGACACCAGGATCGGTCCGGGCAGCAACAACGAGCGGCGCAGCGGTTTCGAGAACGCGGCGCGGGTGAACCGGGCGTTGCTGGCCGATCGCTTCGGTTATGTCATCACCCGGCACCTGGAGCACACGCCCGTGCCGCTGCGGCGCAGCGTGCTGCTCGAGATGGAGGAGGAGTTCGCCGCCGATTTCGCGCGCACGAGCGCGAGCCGGTTCCGGGCGGCCACCGACATCTCGGTCACGAATTCGCTGTACCACTACTACGCCATGCTGACCGGGCGGGCGGTGCCGCAGGAGACGGCGAAGGTGCGGTACGTGGACACGACCAGCTACAGCGGCCTGACGCTGTTGGACGGGCTGGCGCGGCATCGCGACGTCGATTTCTTCTGCCTCAACGACGGCAGTTTCCCGGAGGTCGCCGAGTGCGAGCGGGTGCGGATCGTGTCGGAGTTCCTGAAGGGGTACTACCCCGAAGCGGCGCCGTGGGAGCGGCTCAGCACACCGCCTCGTCATCCGCTTCCGGAGTCGACGCAGGGCGCCGCATGACGTGCGGGATGCGCGCGGCGGGCGGAATCACGATGCCCTCCTGGTCCAGCCGCTGCCGCGCCTCCTCCGGCGTGGCCGGAACGCCCACCGTGCCGCCGCGTTCGATGGGCACCACCGAGTGCACGACGGTGTCCGGATAGATGTGCACGTAGTTGAAGGCCTGCGCGCCGTCGCGGCCGCGCAGACCGCCTTGCGCCACGCCGAGATCCTGGCTGTAGCAGGTGGCCGAGGCCACCGAGACCGGGATGCCCGCGAAGGTGGCGCTGGTGGAGAAGTGCAGGTGCCCGGCGAGGATCGCGCGCACATCGCTGCCGTCCAGCACGTCGGCCAGTCGGCGCTGATCCCGCAGTTCCACGGTGACGGCGAGGTCGACCACGCACGGCACCGGCGGGTGGTGCATGGCGAGGATGGTGCCGAACGGCGCGGGTTCGGCCAGCACCGAGCGCAACCACTCCAGTTGGTCGTCGGAGATCTCGCCGTAGTGGTGCCCGGGGACCGACGTGTCCAGGGCGACGATGCGCAGCCCGTCGATCAGATGGACGCGATCCAGCGGGGACGGGCTGGGGTACTCGCCGAGCAGGCGGGCGCGCAGGGCGGCACGGTCGTCATGGTTGCCGGTGACCCACACGAGCGGGGCCTGCAAACTTCTGGCGAATGGCTCGACGATCGACTTCAATTTGGCGTACGCGGCTGGCTCACCTCGATCGGTGAGGTCGCCGGTGAACACGATCGCGGTCGGGCGGATCCGGCTCGCCGCAGCCTGCTCGAGCAGCTGCCGTAACCGCAGGTCGGCGTCGACATCGCCGTACAGGGGATCGTCGCCGGCGATGAGATGCGTGTCGCTGAAGTGGAACAACACGTGATCCGGACGCGGATACTCCGCGACTCTGGTGATAGCCACCGGACCGAATCCCTCCTGGCGGTTGCCCGCCATTGGCTTGGCTCCGTCGCAACGATAGCGTCGGTTACGGACAGGTTTCCCGGCGGTTGGTGAAGACACGCTGGCGGGAAGGTGAGTTTTCGGTGTCGGACGCTGCGGAAACGCTCGACGGTGTGCGATTCGTCACCGACCGAGAGCGTCGGCGGCCCGCAGCGCGTCCACGACCATCGCGGCGTCCACCGCGAAAGGTTCGTTGTGGATGGTCTCGCCCGGGGCGGTCGCCCGGGTCGCGACGGCCGCCAGCGTCTCCTGGTCGGCGTCGGCCAGCCCGAGTGCGGCGAGGGTGGTCGGCAAGCCCACCTCGGCGCAGAAATCGAGCACCGTGCCGATCTCGGAGGCGGGCGCGCCCTCGAGCACCAGTTGGGTCAGCGTCCCGAAGGCGACCTTCTCGCCGTGCAGGAACGGGCGCGTCCGTGCGGCGGCGGTGAGACCGTTGTGCACGGCGTGCGCCGCGGCCAGCCCCGACGATTCGAAACCGAGCCCGGACAGCAGGGTGTTGGCCTCCACGACGCGCTCCAGCGCCGGTGTGACGCTGTGCGTACGGACGGCGGTCAGCGCCTGCGCACCGTCGGCGAGCAGCGTGCGGTAGCAGAGTTCCGCCAACGCGGTGGCGCTGCGCGTGGAGGCCCCGCCGCGCATATTGCGCACCTGCGCGGCGCTGCACGTGCGCGCCTCGAACCAGGTGGCGAGGGCGTCGCCCATCCCCGCGGCGAGCAGCCGAGCCGGAGCTCGGGCGACCACGGAGGTGTCCACCAGCACCAGTGCCGGATTCCGCCGGACCAGCTGATACGCCTCGAATTCGCCCGCCTCGGTGTAGATCACCGACAGCGCGCTGCACGGCGCGTCGCTGGACGCGGTGCTGGGGCAGCTGATCATCGGCAGGTCGAGATCCTCGGCGACCGCGCGCGCCGCGTCGAGCACCTTGCCGCCGCCCGCACCGAGCACGACCGTGCTGCCGGTCTCCTCGACGGCGTGGGCGATCCGCGCGATCTCTGCCCGGCTGCATTCACCGCCGGACGGATGGATCGAATAGGCGATCTTCGCGTCCGTCAGCGAGCGCTCCCAGGTGTCGGCGAGCAGCCGGAAGGCGCTGGACCCGGCCACGATCAGCACCGGACCGTCGATGCCGAGCCGCGTCATCTCCGTGCCGAGCGCCGCGGTGGCGTCCCGGCCCTGCACATAGTGCCCCGGCGAGGAGAACACGCTGAGCATCCGGCACCTCCCGCTCCCGGGCCGCGCGCTCGCATTCAGCCCGACCGACGACGCCTCAACGCTACGCGAGGCCCCCTTTCCACGATGATGATCGACGAACTCGCCGCACACCCCCGCGGAGTGCAGGTCGCGTCGTTCGGCAGCGCTGGAGTGGGCTCCTGCGAACGGCACCGTCGGTGGGAGGCTGGAAACCCTCGCCAGTGCAAAACCCCCGTCAGTGCAGGCAACGGCGCGGCGCCCACGTTGCGCGGGATCGCATGTTGCGGCACGGCAGTCCTCCGACGCGGGAACTCGGTCTCGGCCGTCCTCCCTCTTGCGGCGTTGTCCGGGGCAGTCTCGGAGACGGCAAAGCACCCCTCGCGCACCGCTCGGACGCCGAAGGAGATTCGACCTGAAGCCGGTGGACCAGGGCCGGGGCGATTGTGAGCGCTTCGGCCCAAACCGATCAGCTCTGCGTGGTGAGAGTCTCCGGGAGCAGGCGGGGCCGGTCGCTTTCCCGCTCGCCGAGCAGCGCGAAGTAGCGGCGCAGCATGAGGATCGCGGTGGTGGCCAGGCCTGCGGTGAGGCCCCACCAGACGCCGGCCGCGCCGAGTCCGGCGGGGTAGGCCGAGAGCAGGGCGACGGGCAGGCCGACGCCCCAATAGCCGATCAGCGAGAGCCGGAAGCCCGCGTCGGTCGCCCCGAGCCCGCGCAGCAGGCCGGTGCCGATGTTCTGCGCGGCGTCGAAGAACTGCAACACGATGCCGATCAGCAGCAGGGTGTGCGCGACGCGGATGGTGTCGGCATCCGAGGAGTCGAGGAAGGGGCGCAGCACCAGATCGGGGGCCACCACGTACACCGCGCCGGTCAGAGCGGCGATCACGGCGGCGTGCCGCAGCGCCAGCCAGGCCAGCGCGCGAGCGTGCGCGTGCTCGTCGCGCGCGACCGCGTGGCTGACCAGGATCGAGGCACCGTGCGAGAGACCGATCGCCACTTGGAAGACGATGTAGATGATCTGGTAGACGACGTTGTGCGCCGCCAGCGCCGCGGGGCCGATGCTGCCCATGACCAGGGCGAGCACCGAGAACATGCCCGCTTCCGAACCGTAGGTCAGCGCGATCGGCGTGCCCAGCTTCAACTCGGCGCGGACCGTCGGGAGCCGCACCGGCAGCGGCGTCCTGGGCAGGTTGCGGCCGAGGTCGTGGTCGCGCCACACCATCGCCCAGAACACGCCGAAGGTGATCAGGAAGACCAGTGAGGTCGCGACCCCGATGCCGGTCAGCCCAAGGGCGGGCAGCCCGCCCTTGCCGTGGATGAGGCCGAGCGCCAGCACCAGGTTGAGCACCACCGAGCCGAGCGTGACCAGCAGTAGCGCCTGCGGACGCTGCATGCCGACCGTGTACTGGCGCAGGACTTGGAACCACAGGCAGGGCAGGAGGCCGGGCGCGAGCGCCACCATCAGCGGACGGGCGTCGGCGAGCACGCCCGGATCCTGCCCGAGCCAGGGCAGCACCCAGCCGAGCCCGATCAGCACCGCGCCGCCGAGCAGCCCGGCCACCGTGGCGATCGCGAAGCTCGAGCGCAGCAGGTCGCGGATCTCTCGATCGGGTGAATCGCCGCGCTTGCCCGCCGCGCTGACCGCGGTGGCGATCTGGTTGCCGCTGGCGGTGATCAGTCCGACACACATGGTGCGGATCTGGTTGAACAGCACGATCGCCAGCCCGCCCGCGGCCACCTGGCGCACGCCGAGCGTGCCCATCAGCGCGATGTTGGTGGTGGAGACCGCGATCTGGGCCAGCTGGGTCAGCGCGATCGGCGTCGCGAGCGCGGTCAGCCGACCGCCGTCGCCGCGGAAACTCGTCACGATCACCGGCTCTCCTTCGCAGCGGGCGGGAGCGTCGTCTTGCGCGGGCGGCCGGACCTCACCGCGCTTGCACCAGCGTGTTGCGGGCGGCGGGAGCGTAGCGCCGCAGCAGCACGGCGACCTCGCGTTCGGTGCCGGGGTCGAGCAGGTCGCGCTCGGTCATCCAGTCGTCGTCGAACACCGTGTCCAGGTACTTCTCCCCGCCGTCGCACACGATGGTGACCACCGTGGAGCCCGGCGGGAACTCCTCGAGGCGGGTGAGCGCGGCGTGCACCGAGCCGCCCGCCGACCCGCCGATCATCAGGCCCAGCTCGGCTGCCACCGCGCGGGCGGTCGCGAAGGCCGCCACATCGGTGACCTTCACGCCCTCGTCCAATAGGGAGTAGTCGACGGCGGTGCCGATGGTCGCGCCCGGCGGGGTGCCGGTGCCCGACTGCCAGTACGGGCCGCCCGGCCCGCCGAAGGCGATCGAACCGACCGGCTCCACGCCGATCACGTGGGGAGTGCAGCCCAACTGGCGCAGCCGGGCCGCGGTGCCGAACAGCGAACCTCCGGTGCCCACCGCGGACAGCAGGATGTCAACCCGTTCGACGTCCTCCAGCAATTCCTCCGCCACCGCGTAGTACCCCACCGCGTTGGCGTCGTTGTTGTGCTGTTCGGTGAAGAACGCGTCGTCCCGCTCGGCCGCCATCGCCTCGGCCAGGTCCTCTCGTGCCGAGGTGGCGAGGTTGTCGTCGCCCTCGTCGGCGACGTACACCAGTTCCGCACCCATTGCCCGCATCGCGCGCAGTTTGTCCTTACATGCGTGATGGTCGACCACTGCGGTGAAGCGATACCCACGTTCGGCGGCAACTACCGCGAGGCCGAGCCCGGTGTTCCCGGACGTGGATTCGATGATATGTCCGCCACTGCGCAGCAAACCGCGTCGCTCGGCGTCGAGCACCATTTCGCGCGCCATCCTGATCTTGGCCGCGCCGGTCGGGTTGAACTGCTCCAGTTTGAGCAGTAGTCGGGTGCCGGTCGCGGTGGCCGCGAGCTCGAACAGCGGCGTGCGGCCGATCAGATCCGTCACGCGCGTGACGAGCGGCATCGGTGTCTCCTGGTTCGGGTCGGGAAGTCGGGTCAGCTGCCGTCGCGGGTCCAGCGGAAGCGGTCGCCGGGGGCATCGTGCAGCACGACTTTCGGTGGGATGGGGAGTTCGTGGAAGGCGGATTCGTTCGAATCCATCTGGTAACCAGCGGTATTCGGGTAGATCAGCAGGTCACCGGCCTCGGCGGCGCGCGGCAGGGGCACTCGCCGCCAGCTCAGCATGTCCGAATCCAGACAGGTGGCCGCGCCGACGCTGGTCGGTGTCACGGCGCCGGGCCGTTCGGGCCACAGCACCGGATCGGGCAGGTACTCGCTGTCGAACCATTGCTCCGAGAGACTGAGGCTGGTGCCGTCGACGGTGAGCAACCGGTAGGGGCGGCCGTGCGCGTGCCTGGTCTTGCTGCCCTGGACGCGGAAGACGGTGCACCCCGCGTGCGCGAGCAGCGCGCGTCCCGGTTCGATCGCCAGGCGCACGGCGTTGTCGCGCAGTCGTCCGGCGAGATCCTCGTGTTCGAGAATCTGCGCGAGCATGGCGGCCCCCGGCACGGGAAAGTGGTACGGGTAGTACGAATCGAAGGACTTTCCGGAGTGGAACCACTGCCTGCCCACCCGTGCGGTGAACTCCAGCGCGGCGTCCGCCGCGACGTAGTCGACGCCGAAACCCCCGCCGATCGACACCGTGGTGGCCGGATGTCCCAGGGCGCGCGCGTGCAGGCAGTGGGCGATCAGCTCGCCCGCCAGTTCCGCCCGCGCCACCGCGTCGTAGCCGGACAGGTGGAAACTGAAGCCCTCCAGCCGGATCGAATCGTGCCCGCTCGCGATCGCCAGCGCGTCATCGATTTCGCCGGGCGTCATGCCGAACCGGCTGGCCGACGCGGTGGGCAGCACTCGGATCAGCACGCGCGCGGGCTCGCTCACAGTGGCCAGCGCGGCGAGCCGATCGAGCTCTCCGAGGTCGTCCACCGCGATCAGCGCGCCGTGCCGGGCGGCCAGCCACAGCAGTTCGTCCGCTTTGACGGGACCGGTCACCATGAGCTCGGCGCCGCGCACGCCCTGCGCCAGCGCGGCGGTCAACTCGCCGACGCTGGCGACGTCGACGCCCGCGCCGTTTTCCGCACACGCCCGCGCGACACACCCGGCTTTGTTCGCCTTCTTGCCGTAATAGACCGTGCCGTGCACGCCGGCCTGCGTGAAAGCGGCGTGGAAGGCCCGGATGTTGTGGCCGACGCGCGGCGGATACATGACGTGGAACGGGCCGCCCATCGCGAAAGCCAAGTCCGCGAGGAGGTCCGGATCGGCGAGCAGGCGGCGCTCCCATGGGTCGAGATGCGCGGGCATCGGAACCGCGCTGATCGACTCGTTCGCCTCGGCCCCCGGTTCCACGGTGACACTCGTGTGCTCTAGACCCACCGGGTACCTCCGCGCGCTAGTCCCACAGCGGTACCTCCGTGCCGCGGCCTTCCGCGATCGCCCGTTCGGCCAGCGCGTGGGCCACGGCGATGTCGGTCAGCACCAGTCCGCTGTTGTAGACGAAGACGCGCTCCTCGTCCGAGCGGCGCGCGACCGCACGGCGATTCAGGATCTGCGGCAGCTCGGCGTCCACCGGGCGCAGCGTGCCGTCGGGGCCTGCCATGTCGGTGCCGGTCAGCGCCATCTGCTCGGCGCTGGTCGCGATGACGCGGTCGGCCTTGTTCAGCGTCGAGGGCGCGAGCCCGTAACCGACCAGCACCGCCACCGAACCCGGTGCCAGATCGTCGGATTCGAGCGCGACCTCGGTGGCAGGGCCCGCCGTGGCCAGCACGACGTCGGCCGTGGCCGCCGCGGCGCGTGGATCGGTGACGGTCTCGAGCAGCGCGTGCGGGTGGTGCTCGGCGAGGACGCGGTGCACCGCTGCCAGCCCCTCCGGGTGCGTGCCGTACACCATCAGTTTGCGCAGTTGGGGGTTCGCGGCGAGCAGATGCGGCAGGGCGTTGCGACCTTGGGTTCCGGTGCCGATCAGCAGGACGCTCTCCGCGCCGCGGCGGATGGTCTCGCGCACCAGCAGAGCCGACACGGCGGGCGTGCGCAGCGCGCCGACCCGCGCGCAGTCCATCATCGCGATCGGCGCACCGGTGCTGTCGTCGTAGAGCGTGATGGTCGTGTAGTACCGCTTGGTGCTGCGATCGTGACCCGGATCGAACTTGTAGGAGGTCTTCATCGCCACCACGCGCCTGCGGCCGTCCCGGCCGAGCATGGCGTAGGCGACCGACCAGCCGTCCGGATTCGCCACGCTGAGCTTGCGCGGGTTGTCCGAATCACCCGCCGCCAAGGCGAGATACGCCTCTTCCACCGCGCGCACCACCGCGGCCGGTGTGATCGGCACGTCGGCGAGGTCGCTGCGGCTCAACACCCGCAAGGGTGTGCTTCGGTCACGCGTGCTCAAGGGGTCCTCGATCATGTCGTACTGCATCCCGCTCCTGAGTGCCGCTCTCGACCGGCGGGGTGTCCGCCGCTCGGAACGGGGCCACGATTTGTTGCCCGTAGCCATTCTCGTCGGCTTCCTCGGCTCGCCGCCGACGTTCCGGAAGCCGGATGTTCACTCGCTTGAGCCAGCGGTCGGTGCCGTCGTACCGCGCGGTGAACGGCACCCGGCCGTGCACCGCGACGTCGTTGTCCACCAGCAGCAGCTCACCGGGGGAGAGCGCGGCGGTCACGCAGACGCGTTCGAGCTCGGCGGCGAGATGCTGGTAGGCGGAACGGAACTCGGGGTCGGCGTCGGCGAGCGGGGTGTACGCCGGGTCGTAGCGCAGGGTCTGCCCTTCGGGGCCGTCGGCGCTCCACAGCGTCGGAATCGGCGCGGCGGTGAAGGTTTCGTGCCCGTCGCCGTAGGAGACATCCGGCAGGATCGGCAGCGCGGGAGCGCTGAGCAGTGCGCGCTGCGCGGTGGACAGTTCGACCCGCCGCACCGACGACACGGTGGTGCCGACCAGATCCGGATTGCGCAGGCAGCCGAGCATCAGGAGGTTGGCGCGCCGCGGATGGAAGGCGTCCTCGGTGTGCGGGCTCAGCAGCACTCTGCTGCTCGCGCCGGACTGTTCGTGCTCGTGACCGGCCGCGGGGACGATGTTGTTGACCAGCCGCCCGTCCTGCTGGCCCTGCCAGCCGAACGGCTCACCCGCGCTGCGCGCCAGCAACAGCATCACCACGTCGAGTTCGAACGAGTGCGCGCGCCGCTCCGGATCACCGCTCCAGCGCGCCGCTTCCCGCCAGTTCGGTGGCGTCGGACCGAATTCGTTGTCCGCCAGAGGAAGACCGCCGACGACGGCGGCGCCGGACGTGGTGGCCGGCGGTCGCATGGCGTGGCGCACCTCGGCAGGGAGGGTCGCGACGCCCGCATCGATCCGTTCGATGAGCGCCGGGTCCGTGAGGGTGCGCGCGGCGGCGGCGGGATCGGGGAGCGCGAAGTCGAGTGTGGCGGAGATCTCTCGGGCGAGTGCGCGCACCGCGCGGCCGGCTCCGGGGGACAACTCCCGTCGTTCGAGGTCTTGGGGGTGAAGCGTCTTACGTTCGGAGAGAACGCTTTTCACCGGGTATCCCTTCTTCGCATCGATTCGAAAAGCAGGGGTCACGAGTTAATATGCGAAGGTAGCCCTTCGTGCTTAGTGAAGCAAGCCTTACCTAAGCGCGTTGAGGAAAATATAGCAGAACTGCATGATTGCGACTCGGTTGAGCAGGGCGCCGTCGGTGGGTACATCCGGGACCGCCACGGAATTTGCGGGAGGTACGCCCTTGCGCTGCCGTTTTGATGCCGGTATCGGTGAGTCGCGCAACGGATTAGGCTAGCCTGTCCTGATCGCGCCGTGCGGGCGGTATCGCGGTGGGTTCGGTTCAGGAAGAGGGGCAGCGCAATGGTTTTGAATCGACGGCAACTGCTGCGGTCGAGTCTCGGGGCGGGGGCGGTGCTGCTGGCCGCCGCGTGCTCCGACGGCGCCGACACGTCCGGACCGGCGCGGCGCGGCGGCACACTGCGGGTGGGCGCGCTCGGCACCGCGGCCCGCATCGAACGCGACCCGCACGCCAACCTCAGCAACGACAGCGACTTCCTGATCACGTCCCTGGTCTACGACGCGCTGACGGTGCCGGGGGCGAACCCGAACGTGTTGCCGCGACTGGCAACCCGCTGGGAACCGGACGCCGATCGGCGGCGCTGGAGCTTCGTCCTCGCCGAGAACGCGGTCTTCCACGACGGGTCACCGGTGACCTCCGAGGACGTCGTGTGGTCGCTGCGCAGGCTGCGCACGGTCGGCGGCGCATCGAAGATCCCGGTGGCCGTGGAGGACATCACCGCCGACGGCCCGAGCCGGGTGGTCCTCGCCGTGCCCGAGCCGAACACCCAACTGCCGCTGCTGGTCCGGTTGATGACCTTCACCGTCAAGAGGGACACCACCGACTTCACCAGGGCGGTCGGCAGCGGACCGTTCCGGTTGGAGTCCTATCAGGGCGGCAACGCCCGGTTGGTACGCAACGAGCGGTGGCACGGCGGGCCGCCCCCGCTGGACGCCATCGAGGTCACCATGTTCGAGAGCGTGACCGCGCTGGGCAACGCGGTGCTCGGTGGACAGATCGACTTGGCTTCCAACGTCGGCGCCATCGCGGGCCGCACCGCCGAGGGACGCGGCGACCTGACCGTCGTGCGCCGCCCGAACGACACGGTGGTCGGCGTCGCCATGCGCACCTCCGACGGACCGTTCGCCGACGCGCGGGTGCGCACCGCCCTGCGGCTCGGCGTCGACCGCAAAGCCCTGGTCAACCAGGTGCATTCCGGATACGGGACGGTCGCCAACGACATCCTCGGCACCGGTGACCCGCTCTACGACACCTCTCTCGCTCAGCGCGCCCGGGACGTGGACCGTGCGAAAGCACTGCTGCGCGAGGCGAATTTCGACACCGGGCGCGGCTACCCGTTCGTCACCAAGGCCGAGGCGCCCGGCGAGGTGGAATCGGCGAAGGTGATCGCCACCCAGCTCGCCGAGATCGGCGTCCGGCTGGAGGTTCTCACCCAGGAGCCGAACACCTTCTACGACCAGACCTGGCTGAAGGCGCCGCTGTACACGATCTCCTGGGGCACGAACGATTCCACGCTGTTCTTCGCGAGCAAATTGCTGTCCAGCGGATCGAACCGCAACGAGACCGGCTTCAAGGACGCGGCGTTCGACGCGGCCACGGCCAAGGCGCTCGCCGCGCACAGCGACGACGAATACCGGCAGGCCGCTGCGGAACTGCAGCGCATCCAGTACGAGCGCGGCGGTTACCTGGTCTGGGGCATGGCCGACGGCATCGACATCGCCGCCTCCCGGGTGCGTGACCTGCCCACGCTCGGCGGGTTCGCCCGGGTCCAGCTGGAAAAGGCCTGGCTGGCCGGGTGATCTCGTTCGCCCGACTGCTGCTTCGGCGCGTCATCCTGCTGATGACGCTGCTGGCCTGCGTCTTCGTCGCCGTGGACCTGCTGCCGGGCAACACCGCCCGCGCGGTTCTCGGCCGAGAGGCGACGCCGGAGCAGATCGCGGCCAAAGAACGCGAACTCGGGCTGGACCGTCCGCTCGCGGTGCGGTTCTGGCAGTGGATATCCGGTGTCGCCACCGGCGATTTCGGGCGCACCGCGCGCGGACGGCCGGTCAACGACCTGCTCGTCGACAAGTTCCCGCCGACGTTGCTGCTCGGTGGACTCGCGCTCACAGTGACGGTGCTGGCGTCGCTCGCGTTCGGTGCGTGGTGGGCGACGCGTCCGGAGAGTGTGGGCGCGCGGGTGTTGCAGCCGACGACGACCACCGTGGTGGCCGTTCCCGAGTTCGTGGTCGCCACCGTGCTGATCCTGGTGTTCGCACTGGCGCTGGGCTGGCTGCCCGCGGTCACCATCACCGGCCCCTCGGGGATGCCCGCCGGACCGGAGATGCTGGTGCTACCGGTGTTCGCGCTGGCGTTGCCCCAGATCGGGTGGAACACCAGGGTGGTGCGCGCGGCCCTGTCCGATGCCGCTCTCGCGCCGCATGTGGAAAGTGCAGTGCTGGACGGTCTTTCGCGTCCGGCGGTGCTGGTGCGGCACGTGCTGCCGTTCGCGTTGCCGACGATCGTCGCCAGTTTCGCCACCACGGTGGGGATGTTGCTCGGCGGGGCCTTGGTGGTGGAGACGGTCTTCAACTACCCGGGTCTCGGAGCGGTCCTGGCCGGTTCGGTGGCCGATCGCGACACCTCGGTGGTCGCCGCGGTGGTGGCGCTGTCCGGGGTGGTCATCATGGTCGTGCTCGCGGTCGCCGACGGTATCCGCGCCTGGTCGTTGCGGGGGCGGCGATGAACGCCGTCACGCAGGTCGCGAGCCGGGCGAGGCGGGGGCTCGGCCGGCTGACGGTCGCGCCCGCGCTGCTGGTCACACTGCTGGCGGCGCTGGGACCGACGCTGGCGCCGCATCCGGCGGAGGAGGCGCTCGGCATCCCGTTCGGTGCTCCCGGCGCGGGCGCGCCGCTGGGCACCGACCGGCTCGGCCGCGACGTGCTCAGCCACCTGCTCTACGGCGGTTGGGGATTGCTGCTGGTGGCCGCGGTCATCGCGGTGCTGGTGACCGGATTGTCGTGTGTGCTCGGGGCGGTCGCCGCGCTGCGTCCGCGGATCGGCGAGTGGATCGAGCTGGGCACCGACCTGTTCATCCTGTTGCCCGCGGTGCTGGGGATCCTGCTCGTACTGACCTCGTGGCCGGACGCGGGCACCGCGGGACTGATCGTTCTGGCGTTGCTGTTCGGCGTCCCCTATTGCGCGCGCATCTTCACCGCTGCCGCCGCCGGGGTCGCGGCATCCGGATATGTCGAGAGCGCGCGAGCCGCGGGCGAGTCGCTCGGGCACCTGGTGTTCCGGGAGGTGATCCCGAATCTGCGCGCGGTGTCGACGACTCAGCTCGGCCTGCGTTTCGTGGCGGGGGTCTACCTCGTGAGCACGGCCTCCTTCCTGCAATTGCCGACGACGCTCGGCGCGAGCAACTGGGCGGTCATGGTGCGTGAGAACGCTTCCGGCATGCTGCTCAACCCCTGGGCCGTGCTGGCCCCGAGCCTCGCGATCGCCATCGTCGCGGTGAGCGTGAACCTGGCGGTGTCGGCGTTCGGGCGAGGGGAGCGGGAATGAACACGCACGTCATCAAACGTGAGAGCCGGTCGACCGAGGCGGTGGCGGCCGGGCGCGATCTGGTCGCGGTCGAGGGCCTGAGCGTGCTGGGCCCGGACGGCCGGGAGCTGGCCGGTCCGGCGACCTTCCGCATCCCCGCGGGCACGGTCACGGCCCTCACCGGTCCGTCCGGGTCGGGCAAGACCACGGTGATGCGCGTCCTGCTCGGGCAGCTGCCGTCGGCCGCGGCGCGCGCGACGGGTTCGGTGTCGGTCGCCGGGCACGACGTGCTCGCGCTCGATCGCGCGGCGCTGCACCGCTTTCGGCGACGCCACATCGCCTACGTCGGGCAGGATCCGGGCTCGGCGCTGAACCCGCTGCTGCGCGTGCGCGCCCTGCTGCGCGAGGTCGCGCCGCACACGCCGGAGTCCGTTCTGACCGACACGCTCGCGCTGGTCGGCCTGTCGCCGGACTATCTGCGCCGCCGCCCCGGTGAATTGTCCGGCGGCCAGCAGCGTCGCGTCGCCCTGGCCAGGGCGCTGATCCGCAGGCCCGGCGTGCTGGTGCTCGACGAGCCGCTCGCCGGGCTGCACGGCGCGCTGCGCACCGACATCGCCGGGCAGCTAGCGACACTCGCCCGCGAGCGGTCGGCGGCGATCCTGCTGTCCGGGCACGACACCGCGCTCGTGCACTCGATCGCCGACGACATCGTCGAGCTCGGCGTCGTCCGTCCGGCGTCTTCGCCGCCGCCGGACGTCGCCTCGGCCGGAGAGCGAGTGCGGACGCGCAACGGTCACCAGCCCGCGGCCGTCGCGACGGACAACCGGCCGCCGGAGGTCGTGCTGCGTGCCGAGGGAATCAGGGCCTCGATCGACGGACATCAGGTGCTCGCGGACATCGGCCTCACGCTCGAGGCGGGCTCGGCGCTCGCGGTCGTGGGCGCCTCGGGCGCGGGCAAGACCACGCTGGCACGCGTCATCGCGGGTTTGCACCATGCGGCGACCGGATCGCTCGAACTGCGCGGCGACCCGATCGCCGTGGGCGCTGACCGCCGAATCCGTTACGGCGCGGGCGGTATTCAACTGGTCACCCAGAATCCCCGCTCCGCGCTCAACCCGCGCCGCACCGTGGCCCAGACGCTCGGCCGCCCGCTGCGGCGGATCGGGGGCGTGGCGCGCCGGGACCTCGCGCGCCGGATCGCCGACCTGCTCGCCGCGGTCGAGCTGTCCGCCGACCTGGCCGCCCGCTATCCGCACGAGCTGTCCGGCGGGCAACGCCAGCGCGTCGCCCTGGCCCGCGCCCTCGCCGCCGAACCCGCCGTGCTGCTGTGCGACGAGATCACCTCCGCACTGGACCACACCACCGCGGCGGCGATCATGGCGCTGCTGGACCGGATCCGAGCCGAACGCGGCACCGGCCTGCTGGTGATCACCCACGACATGGCCTTGGTCGCCGAATACTGTCCGCGGCTGCTCGTTCTCGACCAGGGGCGCGTCGTCGAATCCGGTGACACCCGAACGGTTCTCGCCGCGCCCGCGCACAACGCGACCAGCGCACTGCTCGTCTGAACCGGCGACCGGTGCGGGTCATTCGCGCATCCGACACGCAGTGCGCTTCGTCACCGGCTTGCCGCCGCTGTTCGCCGTCATCTGGATGATGGAAGGGGTGTTGCGAAAGACCGGCGTCTCGGCCGCCGTCGTGGTGCTCCTCGGGCTCGCCGGTTGCGGGATCGACCGCACCCCGATCCCGGAGGGCATTCCGCCCGGACCGGGCACCCCGCTGCCGGTGATCGACCTGGACGCCCCCGGCCGCACGGCCGTCCAACTGCGCGACTGGGCCGACGAGCAGGCCGGCCGGCTGGGCATCCCGTCGATCGCGCTGCAGGCGTACGGATACGCGGCGGCCGTGATGACGAGGGCGCGTCCCGGCTGCGGCGTCGCGTGGACGACGCTCGCGGGCATCGCGAGCGTGGAGAGCAAGCACGGCACCCATCGCGGCGCGGACCTGGGCGCGGACGGCTCGGTCCGCCCGCCGATCATCGGCGTCCCGCTGGACGGCTCGCCCGGCGTGGCGCTGGTGGAGGACACCGATGGCGGCGCGCTCGACGGCGATCCGGTGCACGACCGCGCCGTCGGCCCGCTGCAGTTCATCCCGGAGACCTGGAAGCGCTGGGGCGTCGACGCCAACGGCGACGGCGTCGCCGATCCGCAGAACATCGACGACGCCGCGCTCACCGCCGCCAGGTACCTGTGCGTCAGCGGCGGCGACCTCACCTCCGAGCACGGCTGGCAGCGGGCGTTGCTCACCTACAACCAGTCGCACGCATACCTGCTGACGGTGCGCGATCGGGCCGCGAGCTACAGCATCGGCCGCCGCGTGTGATCCTCCGGTCCCCGGAGTGCCGGTTACCCGCGCCGCCGCCGGGACGATAGGCTCGCAGCGCACGGCCCATCCCGTGAGACCAACCGTGTCAGCAGCCGAAGGAGTGTCGTTTTCGTGGCCATCATCGAACAGGTCGGAGCTCGCGAGATCCTGGATTCCCGCGGTAACCCCACCGTCGAGGTCGAGATCGCTCTCGACGACGGCACCCTGACCCGGGCTGCCGTGCCCTCCGGCGCGTCCACCGGCGAACACGAGGCCGTGGAGTTGCGCGACGGTGGCGAGCGCTACGGCGGCAAGGGCGTGCGCAAGGCGGTCGAGGGTGTGCTCGACGAGATCGCGCCCGCCGTCATCGGCCTCGACGCCGTGGAGCAGCGCACCGTCGACCAGGTCCTGCTCGACCTGGACGGCACCCAGGACAAGTCCCGGCTCGGCGCCAATGCCTTGCTCGGCGTCTCGCTGGCCGTGGCCCGCGCCGCCGCCGAGTCCTCGGGGCTCGAGCTGTTCCGCTACCTCGGCGGCCCGAACGCGCACGTGCTGCCCGTCCCGATGATGAACATCCTCAACGGCGGCGCGCATGCCGACACCGGCGTAGACGTGCAGGAATTCATGGTCGCCCCGATCGGCGCGCCGACCTTCAAGGAGTCGCTGCGCTGGGGCGCGGAGGTCTACCACGCCCTCAAGGCGGTGCTGAAGGCCAAGGGCCTGTCCACCGGCCTCGGCGACGAGGGCGGTTTCGCCCCCGACGTGGCGGGCACCAAGGCCGCGCTCGACCTGATCAGCGAGGCCATCGGCAAGACCGGCCTGAAGCTGGGCAGTGACGTGGCGCTCGCGCTGGACGTCGCGGCCACGGAGTTCTACACCACCGGCAGCGGCTACAAGTTCGAGGGCGTGGTGCGCTCGGCCGAGGAGATGGCGCAGTTCTACGCCGACCTGATCGGCGCCTACCCGCTGGTGTCCATCGAGGACCCGCTGTCGGAGGACGACTGGGACGGCTGGGTGACCCTGACCGACCAGATCGGCGAGAAGATCCAGCTCGTCGGCGACGACCTGTTCGTCACCAACCCGGAGCGCCTGGAGGAGGGCATCGCCAAGGGCGCGGCCAACGCGCTGCTGGTGAAGGTGAATCAGATCGGCACGCTCACCGAGACCCTGGACGCGGTGGAGCTGGCGCACCGCAACGGCTACAAGACGATGATGTCGCACCGGTCCGGCGAGACCGAGGACACCACCATCGCCGATCTCGCCGTCGCGGTGGGCAGCGGTCAGATCAAGACCGGCGCCCCCGCCCGCAGCGAGCGCGTCGCCAAGTACAACCAGCTGCTGCGCATCGAGGACGCGCTCGGCGATTCGGCGCGCTACGCCGGCGAGGTGGCGTTCCCCCGTTTCGCGTTCGAAGGCTGACCTGCGGTGCGAGCGACGGGGGTGGCGCGCGTGACCACGCAGGGCGCCGGGAGCACCGCGAAGTAGAGACCGAGGCGTGAGATGACGGAGCGACGTGCGCGTGGGACCAGTCCGGCCGGACGTGGGGACCGCCGCACGTCGCGTGCCGCCGGATCGCGCCCGGCCGATGCCGCGGCCAAACGCGGCCGCAGGCGATCGGAGACCGCGGAGAAGCCGAAACCGCGCCGGATCGCGTCCGGTTCGGCGGGCGACAGGCACGACCACACCTTCCTCGGACTCTCCACCGGCAAGGCGGTGATCCTCGCGATGGTGGTGTGCGGGCTCGCGCTCACCCTCGCCGTGCCGATGCGCACGTACTTCACCCAGCGCGCGGAGGCCGCGCAGCTGGCGCAGCAGCGCGAGGAACTCGAGGCGGATCTCGCCCGGCTGCGCGACCGCCGTGCGCAGCAACAGGATCCGGCCTATATCCGGACCGAGGCCCGGGACCGTCTGCGCCTGGTGATGCCCGGCGAGACGCCGTACATCGTGCAGGTGCCCGGCATCGAGGCGCCCGCGCCGCCGCCCGCGCCGACCAGAGCCAGAGAACCCGATCCCTGGTACACCGAAATGTGGCGCAGTATCGCCGAGCCGCAGCCGACGCCCGCGGCCGCCGCGCCACCACCGCAAGCACCGGAAGGACATAGGTGACCGCACCCACCGACCAGGATCTCGCGATCATCGCCGAGCAGCTGGGTCGTGCGCCGCGCGGCGTGCTCGCCATCGCCTACCGCACCCCGGACGGGATCCCGGCCGTTGTGAAGACCGCGCCCCGGCTGCCGGACGGCACCCCCTTCCCGACGCTCTACTATCTGACCGATCCCCGGCTCACCGCGGAGGCGAGCAGGCAGGAATCCGCCGGTGTGATGCGGGAGATGACCGAGCGACTCGTCGCCGACCCGGAGCTGGCCGCCGCCTATCGCGCCGCGCACGAGAGCTATCTGGCCGAACGCGACGAGATCGAGTCGCTCGGTACCGATTTCACCGGTGGCGGGATGCCGGAGCGGGTCAAGTGCCTGCACGTCCTGATCGCTCACGCATTGGCCAAGGGGCCAGGGGTGAACCCGCTCGGTGACGAGTCCGTGGCGCTGGCCGCCGAGCACGGCCTGCGTGGCACCGCTATACCGGCCGACTGGCCCGCGCCTCCGACCGGCCCGCGAGAGACTGGAGCACAGCGATGAGTGACCGGGTAGCCGCCGTGGATTGCGGCACGAACTCCATCCGCCTGCTGATCGCCGACGTGCTCGGCGATGGACGCCTGGCCGACGTGCACCGGGAAATGCGCATAGTCCGGCTCGGCCAAGGGGTCGACGCGACCGGCTCGCTGGCGCCGGAGGCGATCGAGCGCACCCGCGCCGCCCTGGCCGACTACGCCGCGCTGATGCGCGAGGCGGGTGTCGGCCGGGTGCGAATGGTGGCCACATCCGCCACCCGCGACGCCGCCAACCGGGAGGATTTCTTCGCCATGGCGCGGGCCGAACTCGGCGCCGTGGTCGCGGGCGCGGAAGCCGAGGTGATCACCGGCGACGAGGAGGCGCGCCTGTCGTTCGCCGGTGCGATCGGCGAATTGTCCAGCGCGTCAGGGCCTTTCGTCGTGGTGGACCTGGGCGGCGGGTCCACCGAGCTGGTGTTCGGCGACAGTGCGGGAGTGCGGGCCGCGTTCTCCGCCGACATCGGCTGCGTGCGGATCACCGAGCGGTGCCTGGCGGGCAACCCGCCGACCGCGCAGGAGATCGACGCCGCCCGCGCCTTCGCCACCGAGCGGTTGACCGAAGCGTTCACGCACGTTCCCGTGGAGGGGGCGCACACCTGGGTCGGCGTCGCGGGCACGATGACCACCTTGGCCGCGGTCGCGCTCGACCTGCCCGAATACGACTCCGAACGGGTGCACCTCACCCGATTGACCCTGGACCAGGTCCACCAGGTCTGCGACCGCCTGATCGGCATGGACCACGATCAGCGCGCCGCGCTCGGGCCGATGCACCCCGGCCGGGTCGACGTGATCGGCGGCGGCGCGGTCATCACCGAAGTGCTCGCCGAGGAGTTGTCCCGGCGCGCGGGCATCGCCGAACTCGTCGTCAGCGAGCACGACATTCTCGACGGCATCGCCTTGTCGATCGCCTGATTTCGTTCGGGTTCGCGCGTCCGGTCAGGTCTGCAGCGGGTGGCCGTCGAGTTTCACCTCGGCGTGGGTGTCGGCTCCGGCACGAACTCCCAGCTCGGTGCGGCTGCGGCGTGCTTTGCCGACCGCGATGTCGGCGAGCCGGGAAAGCGACTCCATGTTCCGCGGCACCAACATGAGCTCTTGCAGCACATTGGGCACCATTCTCCCCAGCCCGCGTTCGGCGTGCTCGTACATCCGGATCTGGGTTTCGCCGGGCACGGTCTCGACGAGTTCCAGCCGGATCCACGCGGCGCCCAGCGGCGAGAGCTTGGCCTCGAGTTCGAGCATGTGCGGCGGATCCACCGACACGACCTGCGTGGTGTCGTTCACGGTGAACGGCCACACGCCGGCGCTGTAGTGCAGCTGGGAGCCGACGCCGGGCCACTCGTCGTCGACGTCGCGGATGTGGGTGGCGCCGACCACCCAGGCGCAGAACAGCCATCCGTCGGCGAGGACGGCGAAAACGTCTTCCGGTGTCGTCGGCACGGAGATTTCCACGTGGACCATCAGCTCAACGCTTCCTGGGTGTGGGCCGGGGCTGGTTTGCCTGTCGATTGCGGGGTGCCCGGTCGTCCGGTGCGCAAACCACGTGTCCAGATCCGATTGCCGCCACCCGGCTGAACACAACAAACGAATCCCCCGCGACGCCGCGCGGGATGCGATCTTCGGGAGATGGTCGAAGGGGCAAGTTCGGCACCGGTATCTTCTTCCCGGTTGGTCTCGGAACGTGGGTGTCGGGTAGTTTGGCTCGGTTCTATGACCCAGGTCACGAGTTCGCGTTCTCCGGAATCACCGGGACGGCCGTGGTGTGTGCGGGGCTGATCGTCGCCGCTATCCCGCCATCGACCAGCAAATTCATGGCCGGCGTGCATCGGCTCGCCGCATGGGTACAGAACACCAAGCACAGCAGCACGAATTAAGGAGAACGCGTGACTAACCCCGGGCCACAAGCCGATCCGGCGGGTGATGTCTCGTCTCGGTGGGGCGGCCTGTTCCGCACCAAGTCCATCGAACAGTCGATCCGCGACACCGACGAACCCGACTCGAAACTCCGCAAGGACCTGACCGCCTGGGACCTCACCGTCTTCGGCGTGGCCGTCGTGGTCGGGGCGGGTATCTTCACCCTCACCGCGCGCACGGCGGGCAATGTCGCGGGGCCGTCGGTCTCGCTGGCCTTCGTGTTCGCCGCGATCGCCTGCGGGCTGACCGCCCTCTGCTACGCCGAGTTCGCCTCCACCGTGCCGGTGGCGGGCAGCGCCTACACCTACTCCTACGCCACCTTCGGCGAACTCGTCGCCTGGATCATCGGCTGGGACCTGATCCTCGAGTTCGCGCTCGCCGCCGCGGTGGTGGCCAAGGGCTGGTCGCAGTACCTCGGCGAGGTACTCGGCACCACCTCCCCGATCGTGCACCTGGGCCCGGTGACCTTCGACTGGGGCGCGGTGCTGCTGATCACCGTGCTCGGCGTGCTGCTCGCGACCGGCACCAAGGTGTCCTCGCGGGTGTCGGCGGTGGCGGTCGCCATCAAGCTGGGCGTGATCGCGCTGGTGCTGGTCGTCGGCGCCACCTACTTCAAGTCCTCGAACCTCTCGCCCTACATTCCGCCGTCGCAGGCGGGTGAGCGCGGCGAGGGCCTGCGGCAGTCGCTGTTCTCCTATCTGACCGGCGCCGGGGACAGCAACTTCGGCTGGTACGGCCTGCTCGCCGCGGCCAGCCTGGTGTTCTTCGCGTTCATCGGCTTCGACGTGGTCGCCACGACCGCCGAGGAGACGCGCAACCCGCAGAAGGCGGTGCCGCGCGGCATCCTCGGGTCGCTGATCATCGTCACGATCCTGTACGTTGCGGTGTCGCTCGTGCTCACCGGCATGGTGCCCTACACCGAACTGGCCGGTGACGACGCGACCCTCGCGACGGCGTTCGGCATCCACGGCGTCACCTGGGCGAAGAACATCATCTCCATCGGCGCCCTCGCCGGGCTGACCACGGTGGTCATGGTGATGTACCTCGGACAGACCCGGGTGCTGTTCGCGATGTCGCGCGACGGGCTGATGCCGCGCAAACTCGCGCACACCGGCGCGAACGGCACGCCGGTGCGCGTCACCGTCATCGTCGGCGTGGCGTGCGCGCTGCTGGCCGGGTTCGTGGACTTCGGCACGCTGGAGGAGATGGTCAACATCGGGACGCTGTTCGCGTTCGTGCTGGTGTCGATCGGCGTGCTCATCCTGCGGCGCACCCGCCCGGACCTGCCGCGCGGTTTCCGGGTTCCGCTCGTGCCGGTCGTTCCGATCCTGGCCGTGCTGGCGTGTCTGTGGCTGATGCTGAACCTGTCGGTGGAGACCTGGCTGCGGTTCCTGGTGTGGATGCTGATCGGGTTCGTCGTCTACTTCACCTACTCCCGGCGCAACTCCCTGCTTCGGAAGGCTCCTGCCACCGAGTAGCGCGGCCCTGTTCGGCTCCTCGGAGGTGGGCGGATAGCCTGACGCCGTGTCGCAGCGTGAGTTGGTTGTTCTCGGTACCGCGAGTCAGGTGCCGACGAAACAGCGAAACCACAACGGGTACCTGCTCCGGTGGGACGACGAGGCGATCCTGTTCGACCCCGGTGAGGGGACGCAGCGGCAGATGACCTATGCCGGTGTGACCGTCACCGGGCTCACCCGGATCGCCATCACCCATTTCCACGGCGACCACAGCCTCGGGCTGGCCGGGGTGGTGCAGCGGATCAACCTGGACCGGGTGCCGCACCCGGTCGACGTCTGGTTTCCCGCCTCCGGCGCGGTGTACTACGACCGCCTGGTCAACGCGACGTCCTACTACCACCGCGCCGAGCTGCGGCCGCGTCCGGTGACCGGTCCAGGGCCCGTCGACCTGCCCGGGGCGCCGTTCACGGTGACGGCGGTGCCGCTGTCGCATCCGGTGGACACCTTCGGCTATCGGCTCAGCGAGCCACCCGGCCGCCGCATCCTGCCGGACCGATTGCGTGCCTTGGGGTTACGCGGCCCGGTCATCTCCGAACTGCAACAGCACGGCAGCGTCGAGTTCGAAGGCCGCACAATCAGTTTGGCGGACATCAGCGAACCCCGGTCCGGTCAGAGCTTCGCCTTCGTGATGGACACCCGGCTGTGCCCCGGTGTCCGGGAACTCGCCGCCGAGGTCGACATGCTCGTCATCGAAGCCACGTTCCTGGACGCCGACGAGCACCTGGCGATCGAATACGGCCATCTCACCGCGGGCCAAGCCGCGCGGGTGGCCGCCGACGCGGGCGTTCGATCCCTGGTGCTCACCCACTTCTCCCAGCGCTACCGCGACCTCGACGAGCACCTGGCCGAAGCGGCGAAGTACTTCACCGGCGAGATCCACATCGCCACCGACCTCGCCCGGATTCCCGTGCCGCCCCGCCGCTGACATATTCGCCACGCCGAGATGACGCGCGGACGCTAACACCAGCCCGCCGCCACCGATCTAGTTCTCTGGGACGCCTGCCAACCCCGGGCTGGAAACTACCGCCATCGGCGCCGGTCACCCGACCGCCCCGTCCGGCACCCGGCACGGCCGACGTTCCGCCACCCCGACGAATTGTCGGAATTCCGGTACAGCCGTACGACTCGGTACGCTGTCCCGGACGCCCCTATAGCCCAATTGGCAGAGGCAGCGGACTTAAAATCCGCCCAGTGTCGGTTCGAGTCCGACTGGGGGCACTCACTGAGTCGCAGGTAGGTCGCACTTCCTCATCGCCTTGCTCACCTGCGTACAAGCCCTCGGTCCGCAGTGTGTCCGCAGCAGTGGTGAGCGCTGCCTGGTGCATCGCGTTCGCGACGGGTCCAGGTCACGCTCACACAGCTCCTTAGCGGTGCGGCTCTCGAACGTCACAGGTGCACCACGTAGCGTGCCGAATCTCGCCGCCAGCGGCTCAGCGCGAACACTGCGCGAACCCATGCGGGGGTGGCGGGCGGTTCGACAGGAGACCATCCTGACTCGGCGTAGGAGGTGGGACGGTCGCCGTTGGCCTCCGAGCGCTCCTCGGGGCGGCGCTATTGTGCCGACCTGTACCAGGAAGCTCGCAGTGCGAGCGCTAGGACGTCGGCCCGTTCCAGGAGAACTCGGTCGACCAGGTGAGCCCTGCCGTGTGATCGGTAAGAATCAGCTCGAAATCCCAAGGCGTGTCTGCGATGTCCTCCGGGATCGGGGCCTGGAAAGTTCTGATCGTTCGTGTCGCCGAGGTCGATTCACCGGCCACCACCGCTGAGGTCCCGAAGGTGGCGCGCAGGACGGCGTCGACCTCGTAGTCCCAGATCGATGGTGCGCGTTCGTCGAGCGCGGTCGCGGTGTAGACGAACTCGATTCCGTTGGGATCGAGCGTAATCGGCCCGATCCAAGCCTCGATCGGGCCGTCATCGTCGGTGACGAAGGCCGGATCGGTCAGCATGGCCAATCGGCCTCGCGGATCGCCGAGCGGCGCTGAGTAGCCGGTGTCGTTCGGCCAAGACAGTCGCCTCGCCCAGCGACCGGCGGTGGTGACGTCCTCGATGGTCAACTCGATGTCGACCGGTGTCGTATCCGGGCCGAGATCCGGCAACGTGAAGGTGGTACCGGCGTGGGTGTCGGACGAGCTGCTGCCCCAACCCACCTCGGTGGCCACACCGTTGACCAGTGCCGACACCCCGACCTGGTAACTACGCAACGACGGCGCGGTATCGCCGACCGCTTCCGCCGCGAGGGACAGCCGCAACCCGGTGGGCGTACGCAGCGCCGGTCCGACCCAGCTCAGAACCCCGTTGCTGCCATCGGACACGAATTCCGGCGGTGCCCACACAGCCAGGACGCGATTGGTTGTGCGCTCGCTCGGTGACATCGTCGGCTGTGCTCCCCTGGATCGCGGTGGTGGAGGCGGTGACGACCGGTCCGGGCCCGGCGATCGGCCAAAACGGTGTATGGCATCGCGGCAACGCAGCGCAGACAGACCAACAGCCTGACCGGGTTCGCCTCGTGGCTCGGCGTCCAACTATGAGCGCCACCATGGAAATCGCATCATCGCCGCTTGTGCGGTATCAAAATGACCTCTGGCGTCTCGGGTAATGAGTAAGTCGAAATATCGCGGCGTTCCCAGGAGGTGGAGGTGCCAGCTCGTCGGTGCCGGATTCGGTGACGTTGATGTCGACCCATCTGTACGAGATGGACAAGATCGGCAAGCCCTGTGTCTTTGTGATCGGACCTACCGGCTTCACGGCACGGCCGGTGGGCGATCGCGACATGACGTAGCTGCAACGGCGGTGGGTTGCGGGCCACCCGGCCCGCAACACGTCAACGCGATAACCCGTGGGCGCGGGCGATGATGCGTTCCATCGCCGTGCGGGGGAGGAGGCGGCGGAGGGTGAAGAGGGCGGGGGCGTTGCTGCCTACGGCGTAGAGGGGTTGGGGGCGGCCGGCTTCTATCGCTCTCACGATCGTGGTGGCGACCTTTTCGGGGGTGATGCCTTCGGCCTGCTTCTCGTCGAGTTTCGCCATGAAGGTGGTGAAGTCGGCGGTGTGGGGGGAGCCTTCGGTGAGGTATTTGGTGCGTCGTTCGCGGAGGCCGGTGTCGATCTGGCCGGGTTCGACCGCGGTGATCCAGACGCCGAAGGGGGATTCCTCGAAGCGGGCGGCGACCGCGAAGCCGCGCAGTGCCGCCTTGGTTTCGACGTAGGAGGAGCGGTAGGGCATGGGGAAGCTGGCGAGCATCGAGCCGACCATGACGATGCGCCCGTACCGGCGTTCCCGCATGCCGGGCAGCACCGCTTTGGTCAACGCGACCGGACCGAGCACGTTGAGCTGGAACAGTCGCTCGACGGCGTCGGTGGGCAGCTCGGCCAGCGGGCCCGCCTGACTTTCGCCCGCGTTGTTGACCAGCACGTCGACCTGGTCCAGGCCGGCGGCGAAGGCCGCGATAGAGGCCGGATCGGTGAGGTCGAGCGCCCGGTACTCGACGCCCGGCGCTTCGGCGTCCGAACCGATGGCGCCGGGATTGCGGCTGGTGCCGATCACCCGGTACCCCCGCCCGGCCAGGGCGGCGGCCGTAGCCTTTCCGATTCCGGACGACGCACCGGTGACCACGGCGACGCGAGACATGACGCTCCTTTCGACAGCGAATACGCTGACGATATCGTCAACTTCCCGGTTCGCGCTACCGGGAAGTAACTTCGATGCCCGCCCCTGCCCCTCGGTCGTGCGCAACGGTTCTCCCGGCGACGGCGACCGTGAGGTCCCGCGGCGGTGGGAAACGGGAGTACAACACGTGGTGGCGGCTCGGAGATTGCCCATTGAATTCTGCATGGCGAGTTCCGGCTCGAATCCCGCGTCGGCTGCTGTCGCGTGCGCCGCGCTCGAGCGGCTCGGCGGGCCCGTGAGCTGGGCGGACGGACGTGTGGGGGCGGCGTGAGATATGCACCGGCGCAGGCGAAATCGTTCACCGGCGGGAAGCTCGCCCGGATGTCGGCGGTGCGGGGATGAGGCTAGGGTTGGCCGGCGCGGTGCAGGCCGGAGACGCTGCCGCGTTACCCCGACGCCGAGGAGAATGTGGTGGTTGTCGATACCGTCCGAGAGGAACAGGCGATTCGTCAGATGACGGAGCGGCTGGTCGAAAACTACACCGAGACCTATTCTTCGGAGCATATCGAGAGCACCGTGGGTGCGGCGCGAAAGAAATTCGAGGGCCACCCGGTGCGGCAATTCGTTCCCATTCTGGTCGAGCGGGTGGTGCGACGGGAATTGGAGAGGTCTCAGGAGACGGAAGTCCAGTCCGCCACGGTCCCGATGGACGAGGCGAAGGAGCCCTCCGCGACCTCTCCGGGAACACTGTCGCAGCTGCGCGCGGTGTGGTCGTCGAAGAAGCGTTTCGCGCCGTACGCCGTGGGCGCGGTCGTCCTCCTGACGGTGATCGCCGTCGTCCTCTCCGTGCGGCAACCCGCGCCCGAGGCGCCCGCTGCCGCGCCGGCTCCCGTCGCGCCGCTCACCGTCGTCCACGGGGTGGTCGGCTCGGAGAAGATGGGGTTCTTCCAGGACCGGAAGGTGATCGACGCGCTGGCGCGCAACGGCGTGCGCGTCGAGGTCGAGCCCGCCGGGTCGCGCCAGATCGCCACGTCCATCGATCTCTCGACATTCGATTTCGCCTTCCCGTCCAGTGAACAGGCGGCCGAGCGAATCCAGCGGCAGCGCAACGTGACCACGAAATACACCCCCTTCTCCTCGCCGATGGCCATCGCGACGTTCACGCCGATCACCGAACTGCTCACCAGGGCGGGAGCGGTGCGCCCCGGCCCGGTGCCGACGCTGGACCTGCGCCGCTACCTCGAACTGGTCCGCAACGGCACCCGCTGGGACGAACTGCCCGGCAATGCCGCGTATCCGGTGGGCAAGAAAATCCTGATCTCCACCACCGATCCACGGAGCTCGAATTCGGCCGCCATGTATCTGGCCGCGGCGAGCTATGCCGCGAACAACAACACGATCGTGCAGGGGCAGACCGCGGAGCAGGCCGTCCTGCCCGCCGTATCCCGCCTGTTCGTGGGCCAGGGTTACACCGAGAACACCACCGACGGCCCGTTCAACAACTACCTCGCCACGGGTATGGGCCCGACCCCGATGGCGTGGATCTACGAGGCGCAGTACGTCGAGGCGATCGTGCGCGGCCAGATCAAGCCCGAGATGACGTTGCTGTACCCGTCACCGACAGTGCTGTCCCGGCACACGCTGGTGCCGCTCGGCGTGACGGGCGACCGGCTCGGCCGCCTGCTGTCCACGGATCCGGAGTTGCAGCGGCTGGCCGCCGAGCACGGTTTCCGTACCAGCGACGGCGCGCAGTTCGCGAAGGTCGCCGCCGAACGCAACGCCCCGGTGGCCGCGGATCTGCTGGACGTCGTCGCCACCCCGACCTCCGACACCCTCGAGCACCTGCTCGACGGAGTCACCAAGACCTACAACTGAAGCCACGGCGCGGTCCGGGTGTGGCCGCGCTCGCGTTTCGGTGCAGGCGTTGCGGGCATCCTCCTCGCATCAGATACCGCGGCAGCGGCCGGTATCGCGGCGGGAGGAGATACCAGTGACAGCGGACGAGGGGCCATGGGAGATACCTCCGATCGATGACGCTCCGGACATCGCGCGCGACCCCGCGCCGCCGCCGGGAGCGACGATGGCCGACGCCAGGAACTGGGCGGGCTACGGGGTGCTGCTGCTCGCGGCGGCGGGCGCGATAGCCGCCGCGGTGCTGGCGGGCTGGGGGCTGAACCGTTCGTCCGTCGTCGCCGCGATCATCGCGGCCGTCTTCCTGCTGGCCGGTGTAGGCATGATCGTGCTGGAGCAGGCGCGCGCACGAGCCCAGGCCCGCAGGGGCGCCGAACAACCCGCCACCGTGCCGCCGGGATACTGAGAGTCCTCAGTCCAAGGGCAGGAAACCGGACTCGATGAACTCCCGCACGAAGGTGTCCACCACCGCGCGATCCACCTGCGGGCAGTCCACGCCGGTGCCCGTCAACGCGGCGCGGGCGTGCTCGTCGGCCCAGTCGAGATGACCGGCGAGCCGGGCGAAGTCATTGCTCAGCAGGGCCGCACGCACCAGTGAATCGTCGCCGAGCGCATCGCGCCGCCGCGCTTCCCTGGCCAGGCCCGCGCGCACCGCGTCCTCCGGCATGGTCGCCACCGGCAGCCCGTGCGCACGCAGACTGTCGAGGATCTCGCCGACTGCCACCGGGGCCCGGTTGACCAGGTGATAGACGGTCTGTGAGCGGGGACGGACGGAGATCTCCACGATCGCGCCCGCTACGTAACTCACCGGAACCAACGAGACGGTCGCGTCGCCGACATCGGGCGCCATGCCGAGCATCGCGGCGGCTCGCACCATGTTCCACAGCGAATCCTGCGAGCTGTTCACGCCGACCTCGGGGCACCCGCAGATGGTCCCCGGCCGGTAGATGGCGATCGGCACGCCGCGGTCGCCGGCTTGGCGGACGAGTTCCTCGGCGACCCACTTGGACGCGAGGTAGCCGTTGCCGGACACCTGATCGGCGCCGAGCCGGACGTCTTCGGTGACCACCGGCGACTCCGGCGCCGCGGCGACGGCCGCGCCCATGGTGGAGACCAGGTGGAACGGCTTCACGCGCCGAGTCGTCGCCAGCCGCAACAGTTCTCGCGTGCCCTCGACGTTGGCCTGCCGTAGCCGGGCGTAGGGGTCGACGTGATTGACGCGCGCGCCGTTGTGGTAGATCGCGTCGATGCTGTCGGCCAAGCACTCGTAGTCGGCGGGGCCCAGGCCCAGGCGCGGCGCGGTGAGGTCGCCCGCGACGACGACGATCCGTTCCGCGGCGGTCGTCCCGGCGAGCCGGTAGTGGCTCAGCGCGGCGAGGATTCGGTCGATGCCTTCTTCAGCATCGTCGGCGCGCACCACGCACCACACCCGCGCATCGGTGCGATCCAGCAGCTCTTGCAGCAAGTGGGCGCCCAGGAATCCGGTCGCGCCGGTCAGCAGCACCTCCTGTGGCGGCCCGGTGTGCGCCGGTTGGCACCCGCCGATGCCGATCTCCGGCTCCAGCACGGCGTCGCGTTCCGGCGTGGGAGCGGTGGGGACGCGCTCACCGGTCAGTCGCGCCGCCAAGCCGCCGACGGTCGGCGCGGCGAGGATCGCCGACATCGGCACGTCGCGCCCCAGCCGGTCCGACAGCCGCTGGTGCAGCGTGAAGGTGAGCAGCGACGATCCACCCAACTCGAAGAAGTCGTCGCCGACCCCGATCGGGGACACCGCGAGCACCTCGGCGAAGACCTCCGCGATCGCGCGCTCCAGCGGGGTGCCGGGGCGTTCTCCGGTGCGTGCGGCGAACACGGGCTGGGGCAGCGCCGCTCGGTCGAGCTTGCCGCTGGTGTTCACCGGGAAGGCGTCGAGCGCCAGCACCGCCGACGGCACCATGTACCCGGGCAGCACCCGAGCGACCGAGTGACGCACCGCGTCCGGGTCGACCGTGGCTCCCGGCGCGGCGACCACGTAGCCGACCAGCCGGTCTCCGGCGTCGGAGCCCTTGACCGCCACCGCGGCCCGGCCCACCGACGGATCGGCCAGCAGGGCGGCTTCGATCTCGCCGAGTTCGATGCGATGGCCGCGGACCTTGACCTGGAAGTCGGTGCGCCCCAGATAGTCCAGGGTGCCGCCGCGGTTCCAGCGCACGAGGTCACCGGTCCGATACATCCGCTCGCCGGGATGCGACGGATCGGCGACGAACCGGGCCGCGGTCGAGCCCGGTGCGCCGTGATAACCGCGGGCCAGCTGAACGCCGCCCAGGTACAGCTCGCCCGTCACGCCCACCGGAACCGGCCGCAGACGGTCGTCCAGGACCTGGCACCGCGAATTCCATTCCGGCACACCGATGGAGACTCCCGCGGCGGTGTGGTCGGCGGCCGAGACGGCGTGCCGGGTGATGCTCACCGCGGCTTCGGTCGGTCCGTACAGGTTGTGCAGTCCGGCGCCGGTCAGGTTCGCGAATGCGCGCGCGGTCTCCGGGGGCAGTGCCTCGCCGATGACGAAAACCGCACGCAGCGAGGACAACTGGTCGGTCGTCGAGTGCTGAGCGAAGACGGTGAGCATCGCGGGAACGAAATCGGTGAGCGTCACCCGGTGCTCGGCGATCAGTCGCCCCAGCGCCGCCGGGTCGCGATGCTCCTCCGGCCCGGCCAGGACCAGTCGTGCCCCCGCGCGCAACGGCAGGAAGTAGCCCCACAGCGACACATCGAACGTCGCGGGGGTCTTGTGCAGATACACGTCGGTGGCCTCGACGCCGTATTCGTCCTGCATCCAGGCGAGCTGGTGCACGATCGCCCGATGGCTGACCGCCACGCCTTTGGGGCGGCCGGTCGAGCCGGAGGTGTAGATGAGGTAGGCGGGGTGGTCGGCGTGCCACGACGCCCGGCGCTCGGCGTCGAGCACGGGCCCGGAGCCGAAGCGCTCGAGGTCCAAGGTGTCGACGTCGTGGGCCTCGGTAACCGTGAAACCGTCCGCGGCGGTGGTCAGCACACACCGAGGCGCCGCCGACTCGAGCACGTACCGGATGCGTTCGGCCGGATGGCCGGGATCGATCGGCACCCAGGCCGCGCCCGCCGCCACGATCGCCTGCAGCGCGACGACTTGGTGAATCGACCGTCGCATCGCCACCGCCACGACGGTCTCCGGTCCTACGCCCTGGCCGATCAGCCAGCGGGCCAGGCGCGCGGACCGCTCGCACAGTTGCGCGTAGGTGAGTGTCTCCGGCCCGCACACCACGGCGATCGCGTCCGGCGTCGCCGCGGCCTGTCGCGCCGTCGCGGCACAGAGCGGCTCGGCCGGGACATCGTGCTCGGCTCCGGCGCCCCATGACCGGATGCGCTTGTGCTCGACCGGGTCCATGATGTCGATGTCCCCGACCGCGGCGCCCGGTTCGGCCGCGATCTGGAGCAGAATGCGGATGTAGCCGTCCAGGAAACGCTGCACGGTGTGCTCGTCGAACAGGTCGGTGCTGTAACCGAATCGAATGATGATCTCGGCGGGCTCGCCGTCGTCGTCGCGGGTGTCCACTACACCGATGTGCAGGTCGGTCTTCGCCGTGTCGGCATCCACGTCGAGGAACGACACGCTCGGCCCGGACAGTTCGAGGGTGGCCTGGGTGAAGTTCTGGAACGCGAAACCGACCTGGTAGAGCGGGTGGCGTCCGGGCGAGCGGGTCGGATCGACCGCGTCGACCACATGCTCGAAGGGCACTTCGGAGTGTGCGAAGTTGACCAGGTCCCGCTCCCTGGTGCGCCGCAGCAGAGCGGTGAAGCTCTCCGCGGGCTCGATCCTGGTCCGGGAGACGGTCGTGTTGACGAACATACCGACGACATCGGCGAGCGCGGGCTCGGCCCGGTTGGTCATCGGCACGCCGATCGCGATGTCGGTGCTGCCGGACAGGCGGGCCAGCAGCACGGCCAGCGCCGAACGCATCACCATGAACAGCGTCGCCCGGTGCGCTCGGGCGAGCGTGAGCAGGTCACCGTGCACAGCAGCGGGTACCGACCGCTGGGTGGCCGAGCCGCGCAGCGTGGCCACCGGCGGGCGGGGCCGGTCGGCGGGCAGATCGAGTTCGTCGGGCAGGCCGGCCAGTTCCGCGGTCCAGTACGCCAGTTGCCGCGACAGCGGCGAATCCGGATCATCGCGGGAACCGAGCAATTCCCGCTGCCACAGTGCGTAATCGGCGTACTGAACATCCGGCGGCTGCCAGGCCGGTGCGGCGCCCCCGCTCCGTGCGGCGTAGGCAATGGCGACGTCACGGGCCAGCGGCGCGAGCGACGACCCGTCCGCGCAGATGTGGTGCAGGGCGCAGACCAGGACGTATTCGGTGGGGGTGCGCAGTAGCCGGAGCCGTAGCGGCACCTCGGCCGACACGTCGAACCCGTGCCGCAGGATCGCCCGTACCCGGTCGGGGACCGCCTCGTCGGGCAGTTCCTCCACCGCGAAATCGTCCACCACACGTTCGGTGTCGAGGATCAGCTGCCGGGGCCCGGTCTCGTCGGCCGGATACTTGGTGCGCAACGCCTCGTGCCGCTCGACGGTGTCGGCGAACGCCGCGCGCAGGGCGGGGACATCCAGCTCCGACAGCCGCAGCGCGAAGCCGATGTTGTCCACCGAGGACGTCGTGTCGAACTGGTTGCGCAGCCAGAACCGCAATTGGGCGGGCGACAGCGGGACGCGTGGCGGCCTGGTCCGCGCGCGTAGCACCGGGCGAGCCGCGTCCAGCTGCTGCGAGCGGATGGCTCGAGCCAACGTGGTGACCGTCGGATGGTCGAACACCAGCCGCGGCGGTATGCGCAGCCGCCAGGTGTCGCTCAGGCGCGCGGCGACCTGTGTCGCGAGCAGCGAATTGCCGCCGGCCGCGAAGAAGTCGGCGTCGGCGCTGAACCGCTCGCGGCCCAGCACGCGGGCGAACACCTCGGCGACCGTTTCCTCACCGAGGTCGGCGGCGGGCCGATAGTCCGGTTCGTCCAGGGCGCGCACGCGCAGCGCGGGCCGGTCGGCCTTGCCCGTCGGGGTGCGCGGGATCCGGTCCACGACCGTGATCGTGTTGGGCACCATGTACTTCGGCAGCAGCGCGGCGAGTGCGTCGGCCAAGGCGGCGGTGTCGGGAGCGTGCCCCGGCTCGGGCTGCACGAAGGCCGCCAGCGTGGTCTCGCCCGCGGCGGTTCTGCGGTCGACGGTCACCGCCAGCCGGACGCCGGGCTGGGTCGAGAGGATCGCGTCGATCTCGCCGAGTTCGATCCGGAAGCCCCGGATCTTGACCTGGTCATCGGCCCGGCCGAAATAGTCGAGAGCGCCGGTGCTGGTGCGGCGGACGAGATCGCCGGTGCGGTACATCCGGGTCCCGGGCGGCCCGAACGGATCGGCGAGGAACTGTTGCGCGGTCAGATCGGGTCGTCCGTGATATCCCCTGGCCACCCCGGGGCCCGACACGTACAGCTCGCCGACGACGCCGATGCCGACCGGTCGCAGCCGGTGATCGAGCACCTGGCAGCGCATGCCCGGCACGGCCGAGCCGATGGTGACCGGCGCGTCCGGCGACAGGGCCGGGCTGAGCGTCGCCACGATGGTGGACTCGGTCGGGCCGTAGGCGTTGTGGAACAGGCGTCCGTCGGTTGCCCAGTGCCGCAGCAACATCGGGGCACAGGGCTCGCCGCCGACCATGACCGAGCGAAGGGCGGGCAGTCCGGCCGGCTCGATGGTGGCCAGTGCCGACGGGGTGAGGAAGGCATGGGTGATGGCCTGCCGCGCGAGCAGCTCCACCAGTGCGGCGCCACCGTAGAGGGTCGGCGGGGCGATCACCAGCGTGGCGGCGGAGGAGATCGCGAGCAGCAACTCCAGGATCGAGGCGTCGAAACTCGGCGACGCGAAGTGCAGCACCCGCGCGTTTTTGTCCAGCTCGTGCCGCGCGGCCAGTTCGGCGCACAGCGGAGCGAGCCCGGCGTGGGTGACGCTGACGCCTTTCGGGCGTCCGGTCGATCCGGACGTATAGATCACGTAGGCCGGGTGCGTAGGCCTGAGCCGGACCGGGCGTTCGAAATACGCGATCGGGCTCGCGGGGTTCGCCGCCACCTGGGCGGTCACCTCGGCCTCGTCCAACGCGAGCCAACGCACCTCGGCGGGCAGCGCGGCCGCGTATTCGGCGCGCGTCACGCCCAGCGCGGCGCCGCTGTCCGACAATTGAAATCTTATGCGGGACAATGGAAGCGCTGGATCGATGGGGACGAAGGCGGCGCCGGTCTTCGCGATGGCCCATACCGCGAGCACCGAATCGATCGAACGCGGCAGGGTCACCGCGACCGCTGTCTCGGGCCCCGCGCCCGCCGCCAGCAACGTGCGTGCCAGGCGGGACGACTGGGCGTCGAGGTCGCGATAGGTGATCTCGGTGTCGTCGGACAGCACCGCGATGCCGTCGGGATCGTGCTCCGCCGCCGCGGCCAGCAGCGCGGCGAATGTCGGTGCGGCCGGGTCGGTCGACCTGCGGCGACGGCCGTTCCGGGCGGGTGGACGAGGATTCCGGATACCGCTGGTCATATCTTGTCCCGTCCGCGTGGCAGTAAACGCGCCAGATGCTATAGCCGCACAGGGGGATTCCTCACCGATGAGAAGGAGCCTGTCACGAGCGGGCACGGTTCACTGGACGGCGACCCGGTCGACGCGCTGACCGGCACGCTGCGTCGGCTACCGGCCGCAACGGGTGCCGGTCAGCGCGTGCCGTGCCCCTGGCAGGCGGTCAGCGCGTTGTTCTTGGTGGCGTTGAATCGATCGATCACCGCGTTCAGCGTGTCGGTGTCGGCGCGGCGGGCCAGCGTGTCGGCCAGGGCGTTGGTGTCGTCGCGGTAGGCGCGCAGCGGGGTGGCGATCGCGGAGGGCACTTCTCTGGTCACGTTCTGGTCGACCGAGCGCGCGTTGTCGCGCAGCGTCGAAACAGCGGTATCGGCTTTGCCGTTGGTATCGGGATCGCCACGGCCCTTGGTGTTGCTGGCATCGATGTAGTCGTTGAACGCCCGTACCGAGCTCCCGTTGGCGGCCAGGAAGGCGTCGCACGCCGAGCCGGTCGCGCGTTCGACCGCGGCGGCCCTGGACGACGAGGCGGCGGCCGAGGAGGAAGTGACCTCGGAGGCGTACGCGGCCAGGTCGGTCCGGTTGACCTCCGCGGTACCGGAGACTTGCTGTGCGCAGGCGCCGATGAGCAGTACGCCCGCCGTGGTGGCCACCGCGGATGCCAGCAGGCCCGCGCGTTCGAGTCGTCGCATGGTCGGTCCCTCACTCCCCTCGGACGTCCGGCCGGGACGGCTGGACAGCGCCGGACCATCCGACCGTACGTCGTGCGGACGGGACACGCCCGCCCGCGCCGATATCGATGGTCAACCGATATCGGCGCGGTGACACGTTCAGCTCTGGCCGAGCATGGTCCGCATCTGCTCGATCTCGGCCCGCTGGGCGGCGATGATGGCCTCGGCGAGCGCCTTGGCGTCGGCATTGCGGCCGTTGGACAGTTCGGTTTCGGACATGTCGATCGCGCCTTGGTGGTGCTCGATCATCATGGTCAGCCACTGGCGGTCGAAGTCGGGGCCGGACGCCGCCCGCAGCGCAGCCATCTGCTCGGCGGACATCATGCCGGGCATGCCGTGGCCGCCGTGCCCTTCGCTCGTCGTGGGCGCGGGCTTGCCGAAGCTCTGCAACAGGGCGGTGATCTGCTGCATCTCCGGGGCCTGTGCTTGTTCGACCTGCGTCGCCAGCGCCCGCAACTGCGCGTTGTCGGTGTGACTCGGCACCAGCCGCGCCATCTCGACGGCCTGGGCGTGATGCGGATACATCATCTGCAAGAACGTCACGTCGGCGTCGTCGAACTCGGCGCGTGCGGTTGCGCTCGGGCCGGCCGAGGTGGTCGTCGAAGTGCCGTGCTCGGCGGTGTGCCCGGTGTCGGAGTCGCCGCATCCGGCGAGACTCAGCGCGGCGACCGCGGCGAGCACGAGGATCGAGCGGGTACGAGTGATGAACATGAGGTGCTCCTTGCGAAGGCGAGGTCTGCGGATGGGTCGACGAGGCCCGCGACCGTGGTTCGGACACACGGCCGCGGCGGACCTGTCAGATTCGCAGAATCGCCAGTTCGGCCAAGGTGAGCACGGTCCACGGCGGCGGTCGTTCCCGCCGCGCCCGCCAGTGCCGCGGTCGCGCCGCACCGCCGCCGGGACGGTCGGCCGCCATCCGGTAGAGCAGCACCAGTGCGGCCACCGCGAGCGAGGCGACCAGGATGAACACGCAGCTGTGCAGCGCGCTGTGCGCGCCGTCGCACCCGCCGCCGTCGCACCGGAGGAGCTTGGTCGTGAGCTCGTGCCCGGCGCCGCGCGGCGCTGCGGTGTCGGCCGCGAACGCGCCAGGGGCTCGCCGACCGGCCGAGTCGTGACCGGAGGTGTGTCGAGCAGCGGCGGCCCGTTCGGGCACGGCGGAGGTTGCCTCGAAAGCGGAGGCGGTGTGCGGACCAGCGTGGGTATGGCCGGCGGCCCCGAAGACCACCGAATGCATGGCGACCACCCCGGCGAGGAGCGCCAGCACGCCGAGCAGCCGGGCCATCCCGGCGGCGCGGAGTCTGCGGTGATCGACCACGAGTGCCGAGTCTAGCGGCCGGTCCCGAGATACCCGTTGGCGGTATCGGTATCTACGGGCTGGCGATGTCGACGACCAGCCGGGTCGGGTTGGCCAGCACGGTGACGGTGAAGGCGGGCCGGTCGGCCTGCACGCCGATGAACGACTGCGTGACGCCCTCGTACACCGTCGTCCGGTACACGCCCGCGATGCCGGGGACCTCCGGATCGACGGCGGGGTCGGGGCCTTCGTACGGCGTCACGCCACTGTCGAACGGATAGGCGGAGCCGAGGATTCGCACTTCCAGAATCGACCGGCCCGCCACGTCCACCGGATTGCCGCTGCCATCCTGCACGGCGCGGTCGGTGTACCGGACGATCCAGCCGGGCGTGCCGACGCCGCCGAGGTCGTAGACCACGCGATCGGCGCCGGGCTGACGCCCGAGGCGGACGCCGGTCACCGTGAGCGCCGCGTCACCGGAGGGCTTGCCCTGCTTCGGCGCGGCGTCCCCCGGAACCGGGACCTGCGCCGCCGCGGCCGGCGTCCGGGTCGTCGAGGCCACTGGGAGACCCGGCCCCGACTCGCCGTTACCGCAGCCCGCGAGCAGTGCCGCCGCGGCCACGGCCAGGAGCACCATCCTGTTGCGCATGGGCCGATGCTACTCAGCGGAACGCGTCGGATGGCGTAACCGGAGCGCGTTGCGGCCGATTCGCCTTCGGTCGGCGATGACATCCGCCACGGATGCGGACAATCGTGAAGCCGGCCGGTCGCCCTTCGACCAGATCGGATTGCTATCCAATTGCGATGACTCGTGTGGGCGCGTAGGGGTCGCAGTGCACGGATGAGGTGAGCGCCGGAGCCGGATCGTTCGTTCGGCGACCCGGGGAAGCCGGCGTCCACCGCGGGCTGCGGTCGCTGTTACCGGGGTCCGCGCAATACCGTTCGTGCGGACCAGCTCCCGTGCTCCGCGCAGCGATCGCATCTGAGCGCTGGGGGTGGCGTATTCGAAACTGCGGCCACCTCTGCGGGCCCGGGCCGGCACCGCGCCCTGTCACCGGCCCGGCGCCGCGCGAGCACTTCCCGATTCCGGCTGCCGGGCCGGTGCGGTCCGCAAGCGGTCGACCTCGTCACGCGACGGCCGCTCGAGGCGCCGGCGAAACCGCCTGTCCCGCCGTGGTTCCGCGCGCGAGCCGCGATGCCGGGAATGCGGCGCGATCGATTGGCCGGGGTGGGCGCGACCATTCGGCAACGATCTAGCACACTTGAGGTGTGGGAGATGTCGAGGACGTACTGAGCCGGCTGCGGCGGTATCCGGACGTGGAGGCGCTGAACCTCTACGCGGTGGACGCCGCCGATCGGCTGATCCTCGACGTCGCGGCCGACGCCCTGGCGACTGTCGATAGCGGGAAGGTAGCCGTAATCGGTGACGCCTATGGTGCGCTGACTCTCGGCGCCATCGCGGGGCACGATCTGCGCGACGTCCGGGTGCATCAAGACCTGCTCACCGGCGAACTCGCCCTGGCCAACAACGCCCGGGCGGCGGGACTGTCGGATCGCTACACGGCACATCCGCTCGGCCCCGGGTTGCTGCGTGATGCCCGGGTGGTGTTGCTTCGCCTGCCCCGGGTGCTGGCTGGGTTGGCCGAGGTCGCCGACGCCATCGCGCGCTACGCGGATCCGGCGGTCGAGGTGTTCGCGGGCGGGCGGGACAAGTATCTGACCAAGTCGATGAACGACGTTCTGGCGCAATCGTTCTCCGAGGTGCGTGCCAGCCGTGGCAAGCAGAAGTCGCGGACGCTGCTGGTGGCCCGGCCCAGACCCGTTGCGGACCACCCCTTTCCGGTGCGCGAGCGGCTGGACGAACTCGGTTTCGAGGTCGTCGCGCACGGTGCGGCCTTCTCCGGCGCCCGCTTGGACATCGGCACCAGGTTCCTGCTCGAGCACCTGAGACTGATGAAGCCGGACGCGCGCGATGCCATCGACCTCGGCTGCGGCACCGGCATCCTCGCCGTCGCGCTGGCCACGGCGCGGCCGGGAATCAAGGTGATCGCCACCGATCAATCCGCCGCGGCGGTCGCGTCGGCGCGGGCCACCACCGAGGCGAACGGGGTCGCCGACCGGGTGTGCGTGGTGCGCGACGACGCCATGTCCTCGGCCGCGGACAACAGCGCCGACCTCGTGCTGTGCAATCCGCCGTTCCATGTCGGCGCGGCCGTGCACACCGGATCGGCGATCAAGATGTTCGCCGAGACCGGGCGGGTGCTGCGCCCGGGCGGTGAGCTGTGGACGGTATACAACTCACACCTGAACTATCGGGCCGTGGTCGAACGGATGGTGGGCCGGACCGACGTGATGGGCCGCAACCGGAAATTCACCGTGACCCGGTCGGTGCGTGGCTTGCGTGACCCGCACCAGCGGTAGAGTCCGAATTGTCCGGCTCCGCGAGACTCTCCGGGAACTCGCGACGGATGACAAACGTTGGACAGGGCAGTTGGATATCGAGTGAACCAACTCGATGAACAGCGGCAACGACTCCAGAAAGGGACGCCGTTCATGCGTACCACGAGCAATCCGGTTTTCAGGAACCTGCCCAGGCAGGAGGGCGGTGGATACGCCAGCTTCGGTTCCGGCGTGACCTCCGCGGGACAGTTCGGCAACCAGTACGGCCAGCACCCCCAGCAGTACGGCCAGTACCCGCAGCCTTACCAGCAGGCTCCCCCCACCACGCGCTCGATGACCATCGACGACGTGGTGACGAAGACGGGCATCACCCTCGCGGTGCTGGCCTTGTCCGCGATCGTGTCCTACGGCCTCACCAACGCGAACACCTCGCTCGCGCCGCTGTTCGTGATCGCGGGCGGTCTGGTCGGCCTGGTGCTGGTACTGGTCGCGACGTTCGCGAACAAGATGGACAACCCGGTGCTCGTGTTGTCCTACGCCGTGGCCGAGGGCCTGTTCCTCGGTGCGCTGTCGTTCATGTTCACCAACGTCGAGTTCGGCGGGGTCGGCGGTAGCGCCCTGATCGGTCAGGCGGTGCTCGGCACGTTCGGTGTCTTCGCGGGCATGCTGGTGGTCTACAAGACCGGCGCCATCCGGGTGACGCCGCGGTTCACCAGGATCATCGTCGGCGCCATGATCGGCATCCTGGTGCTGATGCTGGGCAACCTTGTCGCGAGCTTCTTCATCGACGGCGGCCTCGGCCTGCGTGACGGCGGCCCGCTGGCGATCGTGTTCAGCCTGGTGGTCATCGCCATCGCCGCGTTCAGCTTCCTGCTCGACTTCGACGCCGCCGATCAGCTGATCCGCGCGCAGGCTCCGGAGCGGGCGGCCTGGGGTGTCGCCCTCGGCCTCACCGTCACCCTGGTGTGGCTGTACGTGGAGATCCTGCGGCTGCTGAGCTACTTCCAGAACGACTAGTCATAACGGCAAAAGGGCGGTCGCCGGGTATCCCGGCGACCGCCCTTTGTCTGCGGGTCAGCTCAAACGCTCGATGACCATCGCCATGCCCTGGCCGCCGCCGACGCACATGGTCTCCAGACCGAACTGCTTGTCATGGGTCTGCAGGTTGTTGATCAGCGTGGTGGTGATCCGGGCGCCGGTCATGCCGAACGGGTGGCCCAGCGCGATCGCGCCGCCGGAGACGTTCAGCTTGTCCTCGTCGATCTTCAGCTCCCGGGCCGAGCCGAGCACCTGGACCGCGAACGCCTCGTTGATCTCGACCAGATCGATGTCGTCGATGGTCTTGCCCGCCAGCGCCAGCGCGCGCTTACACGCTTCGATCGGGCCCAGCCCCATGATCTCCGGCGACAGGCCGGACACGCCGGTGGACACGATCCGCGCCAGCGGCGTCAGGCCCAGTTCCTTGGCCTTGGTGTCGCTCATGACGACCAGCGCCGCGGCGCCGTCGTTGAGCGGGCAGCAGTTGCCCGCGGTGATGGTGCCGTCGGGGCGGAACACCGGCTTCAGCGCGGAGACCGCCTCGTAGGTGACACCGGCGCGGGGGCCGTCGTCCTTGCTGACCACGGTGCCGTCCGGCAGCGTCACCGGGGTGATCTCCCGCTCGAAGAAGCCGTTCTCGATGGCCTCCTCGGCGCGGTTCTGCGAGCGCACGCCCCAGCGGTCCTGGTCCTCGCGGGTGATGCCGGTGGAGGTCGCCACGTTCTCGGCGGTCTGCCCCATCGCGATGTAGACGTCGGGGATCAGGCCGTCCTCGCGCGGATCGTGCCAGATGCCCGCGCCGCCCTCGGCGGTCTTCGCGGTGCGCTGCTGCGCCTCGGCGAACAGCGGGTTCTGCGTGTTCGGCCAGCTGTCGGCGGAACCGTTCACATACCGGGACACGGTCTCCACGCCCGCGGAGATGAACACATCGCCTTCACCCGCCTTGATCGCATGGAAGGCCATCCGGGTGGACTGCAGCGACGACGCGCAGTAGCGGTGCACGGTGGTGCCCGGCACGAAGTCGTAGCCAAGCTGGACGGCGACGACGCGGGCGATGTTGAAGCCCTGCTCACCGCCCGGCGAGCCGCAGCCCAGGATCAGGTCGTCGATCTGGGCGGGGTCCAGGGCAGGCACCTTGTCGAGCGCTGCCCGCACGATCTGTGTGGTCAGATCGTCGGGCCGCAGGTCGACCAGCGAACCCTTGCGGGCCCGGCCGATCGGGGAGCGGGCGGTCGAAACGATGACGGCCTCAGGCATGAGGACTCCTTGGGTCGGACGATTCTGGCGAACCGGAGTTGTTACTCGCGGGTTCGTACCGAATCTACGTCCAGTGGCCGAGTACCGGAAGCGTGCGTCCCGCCCAGTGCCTCCAGCAGTACCGGGAGCAATTGCGCGGCAGCCAGTTCGTAACCCGCGGCCGACGGGTGGAAACCGTCGGCGGCGAACAGCAGCTCGGGTGCGGCGCGGAACTCGGGTGCGAGCAGGTACCCCATGCGCACCGGATGACCGCCCGCGACCGTCGTCGCCACGTGCTGCGCCTTGGCCAGTCGCACGCTCCGGTTCTGCACGACGGTGCGCAGCGGCTGGAGAATGGCCGTTACCGTGCCGAGATTCGGGCACGTGCCGACCACCGCCACCGCGTCGGCGCGGCGCAGCCGGGCGACCGCGGCGGCGATCCGGTACGCGGAGGCGCGGATGGAGTGCTTCTTGGTGACGTCGTCGGCGCCGACGGGGATGACGCGGCATCCGGCGGCGGGCCCGCGACGAACATCGCGTCCACCTGACCGGCGAGACCCTTCGACGTGGCGCCGGAGATCGCCGTGGTGCTCAGGCGGATGCGCTGTCCGGGACCGCTCGGCGAGGCGTCCGGGCCGGCCTCAGCCCGGGACCACGAAGCTGCCGCGAGCGGGAATGCTCGCCGCGTCGGTGGAGATGGTGACCTCCACCAGGCCGGGCCCGGTGTCCTGGAACAGCGCGTACTGGATGCTGCCGTAGATGCCGGTGACCACGATGTTGTCGTAGCTGCCCGTGGCGCCGGTGGTGACATTGCGCCAGGCCACGGTGGTGCGGACCTCGCACAGTGGCGCCAGGGGATAGATGCCGGGCCCGATGCCGCTGACGGGGAGCGCCCGGACATTGAGGATGGCGCGCCCGGGCCATTCGGGACCGGTGTCGGCCCAGGTGCGGATGCTGGTCCAGCACAGACCACCGCGCGCGAGCGTCGGCACCTGCGGGAATTCGACGGTCGCCGCCTCCGCGTGCGCGCCGGATCCGATCACCAGGGCCACCGCCGATCCGGCCAGAAGCGTTGCGGCGCGGGCGATGTTCGGCTGCCTCATGGCAGCGATCCTAAGGCCGCGGGCGCCGGTTCGCCGGTAGTCCGGCCCCGTCGCACGTGGCGTGCGCGAACTCACAGTTGGTGCGTCTGCAACTATGGGGCCATGCGCATCGCGGATCATGTCGTGGATCTCATCGGCAACACGCCGCTGGTCCGGTTGAACTCGGTCGTGGGACCGAACGCGGGACTGGTCGCGGCCAAGGTCGAATACCTGAACCCGGGCGGCAGCTCGAAGGACCGGATCGCGGTGAAGATGATCGATGCCGCCGAGCAGTCCGGGAAGCTGCGCCCCGGCGGCACCATCGTCGAGCCCACCTCCGGCAACACCGGCGTCGGCCTCGCCCTGGTCGCGCAGCAGCGCGGCTACAACTGCGTGTTCGTCTGCCCCGACAAGGTCAGCGAGGACAAGCGCAACGTGCTGCGCGCCTACGGCGCCGAGGTCGTGGTCTGCCCGACCGCGGTGCCGCCGGATCACCCGGACAGCTACTACAGCGTCTCCGACCGCCTGGTCCGGGAGATCGACGGCGCGTGGAAGCCCGACCAGTACTCCAACCCTGGCGGTCCGGCCAGTCACTACGAGACCACCGGCCCGGAGATCTGGCGCGACACCGACGGCAAGGTCACCCACTTCGTGGCCGGCGTCGGCACCGGCGGCACGATCACCGGCACCGGCCGCTACCTCAAGGAGGTCTCCGGCGGGAAGGTCCAGATCATCGGCGCCGACCCGGAGGGGTCGGTGTACTCCGGCGGCACCGGGCGGCCGTACCTGGTCGAGGGCGTCGGCGAGGACTTCTGGCCGTCCGCTTACGACCCCGCCGTGCCGGACGAGATCATCGCGGTCTCGGACGCGGATTCCTTCGACATGACCCGCAGGCTCGCCCGCGAGGAGGGCCTGCTGGTCGGCGGTTCGTGCGGCATGGCCGTCGTCGCCGCCGTCGAGGTGGCGCGGCGCGATCCGGACGCGGTGGTCGTGGTGTTGCTGCCCGACGGCGGTCGCGGCTACCTGTCGAAGATCTTCAACGACGAGTGGATGAGCTCCTACGGCTTCCTGCGCGAGCGGCTGGACGGCACAGCCGAGCCGCTCGTCGGCGACGTGCTGCGCGGCAAGTCCGGCGAGCTGCCGGACCTGGTGCACACCCACCCGTCGGAGACGCTGCGCGACGCGATCGAGATCCTGCGCGAGTACGGCGTGTCGCAGATGCCCGTGGTCGGCGCGGAGCCGCCGGTCATGGCGGGCGAGGTCGCGGGCAGCGTGTCCGAACGCGATCTACTGTCGGCGGTCTTCGAGGGCCGGGCGCACCTGACCGATTCGGTGGCCCAGCACATGAGCCCGTCGTTCCCGCTGATCGGTTCGGGCGAGCCCATCTCCGCCGCGACGAAGGCGCTCTCGGACACCGACGCGCTGATGGTCGTCGAGGACGGCAAGCCCGTCGGCGTGATCACCCGCCACGACCTGCTCGGCTTCCTCAGCACGGGCAGCATCGGAAAGTAGACACCGATTCCCGGCGCCCACTCGCCGTACCGCACGGTGCGGCGAGTGCGAGCGGGACCTACGCCGGGCGCCTGCCGCGCTGCGTTTCGCGCACGCCGCCGGTGATCAGGTCGGTCCACTCGTCGGCCAGCAGGGCCAGCCGATACCAGGCGGCGTGCACCCGGGCGTCGGACACCTTCTCGGCGGTGTGCAACAGGTGGCTGGCGTGGACGTGGGCGGCGGCCATGCGGTCGACCGTGGCGCCGACGGATTCCGCGCGCAGGTGCTCGTTCGCGCGCTTCCTCGGTAGCTTGTCGATCACCCACGCGTCGATGGCTGCCACGAGTTCGGCTCGGCGGCAATCTATTTCGGCTGCGGCAAGCGGGTCGCGGTGGCGCCGCCGGTGCAGCGCGGCCAGGGCCCCGGCCCAGCCGAGCAGCGGGCGGTCATCCTCCGGATCGCCTTCATGGCCACCGAAGGCGGCCACCAGTTCGCGTTGATCCGGCAGCGGCCGGGCGCCGCGTGAGCGTCGCGGCAGATGGTCACGCACGAACATGGCCGGCTCCCAGCGCATCCGGAACCGACCGCAGCGCGCGGGGGTCGATCGTCAACGTGTGCATCTGTGCACCTCCAAAGGTGTGGCGGTGGAGGCATCGCCCCAATGCCCGGTTCCTCCAACATCTTCCGCGTTTCCATTGGCCTGGTGGTGACACCCGTATGGCACCTGAATGACAAGAGGTAACAATCCTCTACCCGCCGCCATACCGAGCCGTGTGAGGCGGCGGCCGTGGAACCGGGCCCGGGCTGGCGCCGATCAGACTTGGCGAGAGCGGAATTCGGATGGCTACCGGCTCAGCCGGGAAGCAGGCGGTGGGACATGGCGAAGACGGCGGCGCCCGCTCGGGTGCGGTGGCCGGTCTTCGCGCGCAGTTCGGTGAGGTGATGCGCGACGGTGCGTTCGTGCAGGAGTAGTTCGGCGGCGATCTCCCGGCCGCAGCGGCCACGGGCCGCCAGGCGCAGCACGTCGATCTCGAGCTCCGTGAGGTCGTGGCCCTCGGGGCGGGAGCGGCCTTCGGCGGCCGCGATCACGGCGGCGCATGCCTCGCCGTCGAGCCGGCCCGCGGCGACTTCGGCGCCGAGGTGGGCGGCGGCTTCCGCGGGACGGGCGGCCGGACGATAGGGCCGCGCTTCGGTGCAGGCAGCGAAAACGTCCGCCGCCGCGAGCAATCGCGCCCCCGGTGCGGCGTCTCGCCTGCCCCGGGGGTAACCGCTGCCGTCGAGCCGTTCGTGGTGACCTGCGGCGAGGTCGGCCAGGCTCGCCAGACCGGGGCAGCGGCGCAGGATACGTTCGGTCCAATAACTGTGCAGCCGGACACGTTCCCTGTCTCGCGGGCCGAGCGGGCCACCGCGGTCCCAGACCGTGCTGGACACCGCGGCGCGGCCCAGATCGTGCAGCAGGGCGGCGGCGCGCAGTGCCGCCCGATCGTCGTCGGCCAAGCCCATCCCGGCCGCCGCGGCGTCGGCCAATCCGGCCACGTGCGCCGAGTGCCCCAGCAGGTAGCGGCCTTTCAAGTCGACGACCATCGCCAGCGCCAGTCCGGGGCGGTCGAGTTCGGCGGCCGGAAGCGTCGAGGGCGTTCCCGGCTCCGCGGCGAGGACGGCAGCGAGCAGATCCGGGACGTCGAGCACAGCCCGGATGGCCTCGGCGTCGCAGACGGCGACCAAGTCGGGGTCGAGGTGCCCGCCGGCCCGTCGTCGCAACTCGTCGAGGACGACGTCCGGCCGCGCCGTGATGCCCAGGGCAGGATGCGCCCGGTCGTGCTCGGCGGCGCTGTCGACAGGGGCTTCGAAGTGCCGGAGGCGGCCGCCCACCAGCGTCGAATCCGCGGCGAGCGCGAGCACCGCCTGTTCGGCCAGATGCAGAATCCGGCCCGGGAGCGAGATGGCGTCCCCCCGCAGCCGGTTCGGCGCACCGAGCCCGTCCCAGCGCTCCTCCGCCTCGGCCACCGCGCGAATGACGGGCTCGGTCAGGTCGAGCCGCGGCCCGAGCGCCCGGACGATCTCACCCGAGGAGCGCAGCGCGGGTTGCGCCGCGCTCCGCGACTGCGTGACGAACCGATTGCGCAGCGCCGATTGGGCGGCGGGCGACCAACTGCCGAATCGGCGCAGCTGCGCGGTGTAGACGGCGGGATCGCCCGGATCGAGCACCCGGCACGCGCGCTGGAAGGCGATGTCGTCGGCATACGACTCCGCGTTCTCGCAGGCGCGGCCGGTGCACCCGAGGGCGGCGAGCAGCGCGGCGTGGAAGACCGCGCGGCGCTCGGCGTCCGGCAGCCCGATCCGCTCGGCGAGGTCGGTGGCGACCAGGCAGGTGGCCAGCCCCGTCTCGAACGGGCTCCCGGTGGCGAGGTCGGTGGTCAGCGACAGTGCCGCGAGAACTTCGGCGGCGCGGATCGACGACATGCACCGACAGTAGTGTTCGCCGGTTGCTCGCGCAGCCTCGAATCGGTTCTGCGCGAGGACGATCCGCGCCCGGAACGGACCGGCGTCCGATCGGCTGACGGGCGGTCGTCCGGCTCCGGCAGGGCAGATTCGCCGGGAGGCTGTCGAGGGACGCACTCCGGCAATTCATCAGCACCGTTCGTGCGCGAGCCGGTTCCTCGTCATCCCCGCTCAACGGCCGCCCGCAGCCACGTCCATGGAAGCGGGATCGTCCCGCCGAGCGCGGCGGTGTCCGGCCGTGCCCGACTGCCGGTACGAGCCGGGCTCGACGCCGATCACCTGGAGTGCGGCCGAGCCGACACCGGGGCGCGGCGTCGAACGGCGGCCTGCGGTGCGCTGCGACTAGCGGGCCTTGGCGTGAATCGTCGTGTCAGCGAAAGGCATTCGCATCGGTCAAGGCCCGCCCGAGCACCAGTTGGTGCACCTCCGCCGTGCCTTCGTAGGTGAGCACCGACTCCAGATTGTTCGCGTGGCGCAGCACCGGGTAGTCCAGCGTGATGCCGTTGGCGCCGAGGATCGTGCGGCATTCGCGGGCGATGGCGATGGCTTCCCGCGTGCTGTTCAGTTTGCCCGCGCTCACTTGCTCCGGTGTGACCACGCCGCGGTCCTTCAGCCGTCCGATGTGCAGCGCGAGCAGCTGGCCCTTGCCGAACTCCAGCGCCATGTCGGCCAGCTTGGCCTGGGTGAGCTGGTAGGCGGCCAGCGGTTTGTCGAACACCTCGCGGGTCCTGGCGTACTCGATGGTGGCCGCAAGGCACTCGCGCGCCGCGCCGAGCGCGCCGAACACGATGCCGAAGCGCGCCTCGCTCAGGCATGCCAGCGGCGCGGCCAACCCCCGCGACCCCGGCAGCACCGCGTCGGCGGGCAGGCGAACGTCGTCGAAGCCCAGCTCCGCGGTGACCGACGCGCGCAGCGACAGCTTGCGATGCATCTCCCGCGCGGTGAACCCGGGCGTCCCGGCCGGCACCAGGAACCCGCGGATCACCTGCCGCCCCTCGTCCTCGGTCTGCGCCCAGACCACCGCGACGTCGCTCACCGACCCGTTGGTGATCCACATCTTCGAGCCGTTGAGCACCCAGTCGGCGCCGTCGCGCTTCGCGCGGGTCCGCATCCCGCCCGGATTCGAGCCGAAGTCCGGTTCGGTCAATCCGAAGCAGCCGATCGCGCGTCCCGCGGCCAGCTCCGGCAGCCACTGCTGCTTCTGGTCCTCCGAGCCGAATTTGTGGATCGCGGTCATCGCGAGCGAACCCTGGACCGAGACCATGCTGCGGATGCCGGAGTCGACCGCCTCCAGCTCTTGGCAGGCCAGCCCATACGCGGTCGCCGACATGCCTGCGCAGCCGTAGCCCTCCAGATACATGCCGAGCAGCCCCAGTTCGCCGAGTTCGGGGGCGAGTTCGCGGGCTGGGAAGGTGCCCGCCTCGAACCACTCCGCGACGTGCGGGCGCAGCCGCCGGGCGGCGTAGGCCGCGACGGTATCCCGGATCTCGCGCTCGTCCTCGGATAGCAGTGCATCGGTGGCGAACAGTTCTTCCACGGTGACCATGGATTCAGACTAGAGGTGGGCGGTTCGGGTGAGACCGAACTCACGCATGACCGATAGGCGCAGTATTTCCGGCGCGTGCCCGAGATCCGCGTAATTCGATCGGATCGCAGGGCGAGATCTCGCCGTGCCGACTCGTTTGTGCGGATTTGCCCGATTCGCCTGCGCGCGCCGCCGCGATATGCCCGCACCGGGAAGTTGCCTCGGAATCGCCCCGATTAGGCTGACCCTCATGAGCGAGCTGGGATTCTCCACACGGGCCGTGCACGCCGGGTATGAACCCGATCCGCAGACCGGCGCGGTGAATGTGCCCATCTACGCGAGTTCGACGTTCGCCCAGGACGGCGTGGGCGGGTTGCGCAGCGGTTTCGAGTACGCGCGCACCGGCAACCCGACGCGGTCGGTGCTGGAGGCGAACCTCGCCGCGCTGGAATCGGGCCGCTACGGCCGGGCGTTCGCGTCCGGCATGGCCGCGACCGACTGTGCGCTGCGCGCCACGCTGCGACCGGGCGACCACATCGTGATCCCCGACGACGCCTACGGCGGCACCTTCCGGCTGATCGACAAGGTCTTCAGCCAGTGGGGCATCGAGCATTCGCCCGCGCACGTGTTCAACGTGGACGAGATGCGCGCCGCGATCCGGCCGAACACCAAGCTGGTGTGGATCGAGACCCCGACCAACCCGTTGCTGAGCATCGGTGACATCCCGGCGTTGGCCGACGTCGCGCACGCGGCGGGGGCGAAGCTCGTCGTCGACAACACCTTCGCGACCCCCTACCTGCAGCAGCCGCTCCAGCTCGGCGCCGACATCGTGGTGCACTCCACCACCAAGTACCTCGGCGGCCACTCCGACGTCATCGGCGGCGCGCTGATCACCAACGATCCGGAGCTCGACGCGGCGTTCGCGTTCCTGCAGAACGGCGCGGGCGCGGTCCCCGGCCCGTTCGACGCCTTCCTCACGCTGCGCGGCATCAAAACCCTGGCCCTGCGGATGGAACGCCACTGCGACAATGCCGAAACCCTCGCCGAGTTCCTGTCCGGGCATTCGGCGATCTCGCAGGTGATCTACCCCGGCCTGCCCGAGCATCCGGGCCATGCTGTCGCGGGCAAGCAGATGCGGCGGTTCGGCGGGATGATCTCGGTGCGGCTGCACGGCGACGTCGAGGCCGCGCGCAAGTTCTGCTCGCGGACCGAGGTGTTCACCCTCGCCGAGTCGCTGGGCGGTATCGAGTCGCTGATCGAGCATCCGGCCGCGATGACGCACGCCTCCACCGAAGGCTCCGAGCTGGAGGTGCCCGCGGATCTGGTGCGGCTGTCGGTCGGTATCGAGGATGTCAGCGACCTGCTCGCGGACATCGAGCAGGCATTGAGCTAGGTTCACGGACATGAGGAAGCGGCCGCACCCGATGATCGGGCGCGGCCGCTCGTGTCCGCGGGGGTGTCGGCCGGCCCTGGGGGCGCGGCCCGGACCATCAGCTGTGGTAGGGCTCGGCGCTGATCAGGGTGACCTTCATCGTGTTGCCGTTGGGCAGCGTGTATTCCCTGGTCTCGCCCACCTTGGCGTCGATGAGCGCGCCACCGAGCGGGGAGTTCGGCGAGTAGGTCTCCAGCTTCGAATCGCGGAGGCCCTCCTCCCGGGTGGCGATCAGGAAGGTCTCGGTGTCCGTCTCGTCGCCGTCGTAGTAGACCTTGACGACCGACCCGGGAAGCGCGACGCCGGACTTGGTCGGTGCGACGCCGACCTTGGCGTTGTTCAGCAGCTCCTGCAGCTGGCGAATGCGCGCCTCCTGCTGACCCTGCTCCTCGCGGGCGGCGTGGTACCCGCCGTTCTCCTTGAGGTCGCCCTCTTCCCGGCGCTCGTTGATCTCGGCGGCGATGACCGGACGGTTGGCGATGAGCGCGTCGAGTTCGCTCTTGAGCCTGTCGTGCGACTCCGGGGTCAGCCAGGTCACTTGCGTCTCAGTCATCTCGATCACTCCCTAGTAGTTGTTCCCGGCAGGCCGGGATTCCCTGAGCACCGGCGTGCGCCCACCCGGAAGCGGGCACGCACCAGTCGACGGCTAGAGCGATCCTGGGAAGTTCATCGAACCCCGACAGGCCCTGGTCGCGGGCAAGCTCGCAAGCCCGAACCGTCAGCGCTGGCCGCCAATGCAGCAAACACGGCTCCGAGCCCCGGAACCGTGTATCACGCCATTTTAGCATGAATCACAAATGTGCTGGTCGGAGTTGATTTCCTGGGCAGGTCGCCGGTAAATGCGCGGAAATCAGCCAACCCGTAGATAGGCGGGTACCCGATCGCTGCACGCGTACACGCTGCCCGACGCGGGCCGCGCGGACGAGCGCACGACGGTGGTCAGCTCGACGGTCCCGCTGCTCGACGGTTCGATCAGCACCTCGCGACGACCGAGCTCGGAGCCGTCGCGCGCCATCGCGCGGACGAAACACACCACCGGCCGCTCCGGGTCCGCCCGGGTCACCTTGAGCCGGATGGTCATGGTCGAGTCGTCGACGACGACATAGCCGAGCTGCTCGGCCTCGATGTCCTCCGGCCCGTACTTCTGATACCCGAGGTAGGCCACACCGAGCCCGGCGAGCACCACCACCACACCGAGCACCGGCATGAGCCAACGGCGCGGCTTACGGGGCCGCGTGCCGTACCGGTCGGCCAGGGGGCCGCTCGGCGACGCCGCAGCTTCGGCGGCGCCGCCGCTCTCCGGCGCGGGCTGGCTCATGGTGGTCGCTCCCGGGGGGTACGTCGGAACAAATGTGGGTCGAATGGAACTATAGGTAACGAAGCCCCGACACCCGCGACCGAGAGCGACGGAGAACGAGACGTGAGTGGCCTTCGCCTCATGGCGGTGCACGCCCACCCAGACGACGAGTCCAGCAAGGGTGCCGCGACGACCGCCCGTTACGCCGACGAAGGACACGACGTCCTCGTCGTGACGCTGACCGGCGGAGAGCGCGGAAGCATCCTGAATCCGGCCATGGACACCCCCGGCGTCCTGGAGCGCATCCACGAGATCCGTCGCGAGGAGATGGCCGCCGCCGCCCGCGCGCTCGGCGTGCGCCAGCACTGGCTCGGGTTCGTCGACTCGGGCCTGCCCGAGGGCGATCCGCTGCCGCCGCTGCCCGAGGGCAGCTTCGCGCTGGTTCCGCTGGAGGAGGCCACCGAGGCCTTGGTCCGCGTGGTGCGCGAGTTCAAGCCGCACGTGATGACCACCTACGACGAGACCGGCGGTTATCCGCATCCCGACCACATCCGCTGCCACGAGGTGTCGATGGCGGCGTTCGACGCGGCGGGCGACCCCGAGCGCTTCCCCGACGCGGGTGAGCCGTGGACGCCGCTCAAGCTGTACTACGACCACGGGTTCAGCATGCGGCGGATGGAGGTGTTCGCCGCGGAGTACGAGCGTCTCGGCGAACCGTTCCCACTGCAGGAGTGGCTGGACCGGATGCGCAAATACGCCGCGGAGCGCGGTGACATGATGGCCCGGATCACCACGCAGATCGACTGCGCCAAGTACTTCCCGCAGCGCGACGACGCCCTGCGCGCGCACGCGACGCAGATCGACCCGAACGGCGCGTTCTTCGCCATTCCGCTGGAGATGCAGCAGCGGTTGTGGCCCACCGAGGAGTTCGAGCTGGCCAAGACCCGGGTGCGTACCGAGCTGCCGGAGACCGACCTGTTCGCGGGCATCGAGGACGAGCGGTCGTGACGCTGGTCCTGCTCGCCCAGACGCCCGGCACGCCGACCGGCCCCGAGTTCGGCAAGGCGTCGCCGCTCGGTCTGGTCATCGTCCTGCTCCTGCTGGCGGGCACGTTCCTGCTGATCCGATCGATGAACCGGCACATCAAGGGTCTGCCCGCGACCTTCGAGCCCGAGCACCCCGAACCGGACCAGGAGGCAGACGAAGGGACCGAGCACGGCATCACGCGCCGGGCCGAAGGGTCGGAGGGCGCCGACCACGAGGGACGCGCCGAACCCGGCCGACAGGGCGAGAAGCCCTCCTGACCTGCTGTTTGTTACCTTTCCGCACGCTCTTTCGTCAATGCGATAGTCGCGGCGCGAACCACGGCGTCCTCCCGGACGGCCTTCCGGATTCGTTGCTCGCGTCTCCTATCGACCGCTGAGAGTCAGGAAGAGCGATGACATTCGACGAACTGCGCGCTGCGCTGCCCGGCCGTGTGCTGGTGGCGGGTGACGACGGATTCGAGGATGCGGCCCGCCCGTGGACGACGACAGTCGCTCAGCCGGTGGCCGCCGTGGTGCGGGCCGGCGACGCGGCGGACGTCGCGACCGTGGTGCGGTACGCGGGCGGCGCCGGCGTACCGGTGGTCACCCAGCCGACCGGGCACGGCGCCTCCGGCGGGGTGCCGGACGCGATCCTGCTGCGCACCGGGCAATTGGACGACATCGAGATCGATGCCGAGCGCCGAGTGGCGCGCGTCGGCGCCGGGGCGGCGTGGGGCCGGGTGCAGGCCGCCGCTGCCCGGCACGGGTTGACCGGCCTGGCCGGCAGCAACCCGGTCGTCGGCGTCACCGGCTACACCCTCGGCGGCGGCATGGGCTGGTTCGGCCGCAAGCACGGCTGGGCCTGCGACGCGGTGCGCGCGTTCGAGGTCGTCGACGCCGCGGGCGCTCGCCGCCGGGTCACGGCCGAGGACGATCCGGTGCTGTTCTGGGCGCTGCGCGGCGGCGGTGGCGACTTCGCCGTGGTGACGGCGCTGGAGTTCGACCTGTTTCCCGCGCCGGAATTGTTCGGCGGCCGCATGCTGTGGCCGGAAAGCCGGATCCGGGAGGTGTTCGAGGTCTTCCAGGAGATCACCGCGGTTGCGCCCGACGAGCTGAGCGTGTGGTTCCAGCGCCTGCAGATTCCGGACTCGCCGCCCATGGTCGGCATCGACGCCGTCTACGTGGGCGACCCCGATCGAGGACGCGCGATGCTCGCCCGGCTCGACGCCATCGGGAATCCGCTCCTCGACAAGCGCGGCGTTTTCGGACCCGCCGACATCGGTGCCGTCACCGGCGAACCGACGGATCCGAGCCCGTCGCTCTCGCGCGCGGAGCAGCTGACCGATCTGGGCGACGCCGTGGTCAAGACGCTGATCGACGAGGCGGTCGCGCCGCTGGCGAATGTGCAGATCCGCCACCTCGGCGGCGCGCTGGCCGAAGCCAGGACGGACGGCGGCGCGCGGGGCCCGATCGCGCAGCCGTACCTGCTCTACTGCCTGGGACTCGGGTTGCCACACCTCGCCGATGCGGTCCGGGCGCGGCGCACCGCCATCGTCGACGCGGTGAGCGGGCAGATCAGCGGCGGCAAGCCGTACACCTTCCTCACGCCCGGCGAGACGGCCGCCGCCGCGTTCGATCCCGCGACGCTGACCCGGCTGCGTGAGATCAAGCGCGCCCGGGACCCACACGGCGTCATCCGGGCGAACTACCCGGTACTCGGGTAGGACATGAGGCGCAACGGCCTCCCGCGTCGCGGCCCGCTTCCAGCAGCGCCATGCTCAGGAGGTCCGCGTCGGTCAGGCCGTTGCCGGTGCTCGGGTCGACCTCGGGCCGAGACCGGAGCACGGTCTCGGCCCCGCCGCCGTTCAGAACGGCCAGTCGGTGTCGCGGCCCGCTTCCAGCAGCGGGATCATCCGAAACGCCGCGTCGGTCAGGCCGCCGAAGGCGTGCCGGTGCGGTGTGCCGCTGGGGGCGTGCCCGTAGCGGTACCCGGCCAGGTTCCAGGTGTACAGCGGCACCTCGGCGGGCACGGCCAGGCCGACGTCGCCGTCGTGCGCCTGCTCGTCGGTGAGGATGACGACCCGGTCGTGGCCCGCGTAGTGCTCGCGTACCGCGCCCACCGTGTCGGTTCCCCAGCCGATGAAATAGCCCTCCTCGCGCCACCGCCGCACCGCCGCGAGCACCGGCTCGGCGCGCCGCTGCGGAAACACCAGGCTGGCGGGGCCGGCGTGGCCCTTCCAGGCGCCGCCGAGGCTGGAGTACGACACCACGTCCGCGTGCGCGCAGCGCCGGGCGAGCGCGAGGCCGAACAGCGCCGCCGCGTCCCAGCGCGCGAGCGAGCCGTCCTTGGCGAACCCGGCCTGCATCGAGCCCGAGGTGTCCACCAGCACCAGCGTCCGCCCGGCCAGCGCGGGCACGGCGGCCAGCGAATGACCGAGCGCCTGCTCGAGCGCGTGACCCCAGCGCAGCGACGGCGCGGCCCGGTAGGCCGACAGGAACCGCATCGGCAGCTGCCGCGAGCGGGCCACCTGGTTCGGGTCGGCGAGTTCGGCGGCCACCTGCGCGGCCACGGCGTCGCTCACTCCGGCCTGGTCGAAGTTGCGCAGGTTGCGCAGCTTGGCCATGTAGCCCATGGCCGGGATCAGCGCTTCCCAGACCTTCGCGTCCATCGGGCCCTGTAGCCACCCGGCGACCGCCTCCCAGGTCATGCCGGCCGCGCGCAGCGTGGCACGGGCCCGCTCGGCGTCGTCGAACAGCGCGCGGCGCTGCTCGACCGGACGCGCCATCAGTTCCGCGCGCGCCCGCAGCACGGGCAGCGCCGTGGGCGGTTCGGTCTCTCGTCCGTATCGCCGGTCCAGTGCGTGCGCGAACAGCGCGCCCTGCCACGGCTTGTCGGCCGCGGGAGCGGGATGCGCCAGCTGGAGGACGTCGGCGAAGCGGAAAGCACGCGCGGTGCTGTCCCACTTGAGCAGAGCCCGCTCGTCGTACAGGCGGCGTACGGCGTCGGCGATGCCGCGCTTGACCGGCTTGGGCACCGCGCGCCCGTGTACGGAGGTCCAGTAGGCGAGCAGTTCCCCCGGCTCGTCCGCGCGCTGCAGCACCGAGTCGATCACCTGCCGCGACATGCCCGCCGCGTCCGCGTCCAGCCGCGCCTTGGCGAACTCGGCGGCGCCGACGAGCGCGGCGCTGCGCATGTTCGCCTCGGTGCGCAGCCAGCGCAGGAAGCGGGCGGTCCACTCGGGGTCGGCGAGCGTCGTCCGGTGTACCAGCGCGGCGTAGCGGTCGTCGCGCTGACCCGCGGACTCGTAGAAGGTGTGCTCGCCGACCATGTTCGTGACGGCCAGCAGGAACAACTCGCTCTGCGGCGTACGCGCGTATCCCGCGCCGCCCTCGAAGGTGCGGCCGGTCGGACGGGCCTCGCTGGTGACCGGTGAAGTAGCGCCGGGGCGCGCGAGGTTGAACTTGCTCATGGATTCCCCCAGTCGTGCACGGGGACAGGCGCGGACGCCCGGCCCGAGAAAGATTTCTCCGCGGCGCACCAGTCGACGCAGGCATGGTCGGCCTGCTCGTGGAAGTAGCCGTGAAGTCGCACCGGGCCGGTGCACGCGATGCCCCCCGAGATGGATTTCCGTCTACGGCGATTCCCCGAAGGTCGTGGTGGAGAAGTAGCCGCCGACTTCGCACCGGGAGGTGCGATGGAGTTGTGACGCACCCGGTTTCATCCGGGTGCGTCGAAACTGTAGCGAGGCGAATCCGATTGCCGCACCTTATTTTTGCGAGTGTCCGAGAAAAGGTGGCGACGGCCTGCTCGCCGAATCGAGCGACCGAAATGGCTTCGGCAGGAGTTGAACCCGAAGTAGCCGTTGCCTGCGCACCGGACACGCGCCGCGACTTCGTACGAGTGAACCCGGCCCGAGATCACGAATAGACCACGGATAATGCCCAATGTGCTGGCCGTTACACTACCGCCGCGTGGGCGGTCCGGATTCGAGCCGGAACTTTTGGGTCCCGAAGTAACCGTGGTCCGCGCACCGGGCCGGTGCACGCGTGCGTGAGTCTTGTTGTAATGCACCCGAGATCGAAGTCGGCGACGGTACGTACCGCTCTGCCATTGAGCTACCGGACCGTGGGAGTCCGGGCGGGACTCGAACCCGCAACCTGTCCATTAGAAGTGGAAGTATCCGTTGCCTGCGCACCGGGTGCACATCCGAGGGTAGCGGGACCGTCCGGGCCCGCGCATCTCCTTTTCCCATAGCGGTCATCAGAAGCACACCGCCGGCAACTATTTCGGCGCAAGGTGGAGTTCGCATTGCCGCGCGCCGGTCGGTGTCCTGTGTTACCAATTCAGCCAAACCGCTCGACCGAAGGAAGCTCATGGACAACGTGATCGGACAGATCGACCGTGCACTGGACGCGACCGGAGCGATCGTCGCCGCCGTGGGAGGAGCGGGTCTGGCCGCGCCCACGCCGTGCCGGGAATGGGATGTCCGCACCGTCCTCAACCACACCGTGGGCGGGATGCACATCTTCGCGGCGGCCCTGAGCGGCATGGACGCGGGCGCCGACCACGAGTCCGACTGGCTCGGCGGCGATCCGCAGGGCGCGTACGCCGCGGCGGCGGAGGTCGACCGCGCCGCCTGGCACCGGCCCGACGCGCTCGACGGCACGGTGGGCATCTCGCTCGGCGAGCTGCCCGCCCCCGCGGCGGCACTGGTCCATCTCACCGAGGTTCTGGTGCACGGGCTCGACATCGCGGTCGCCATCGATCGGCCGGATCTGGCCGACGACGAACTGTGCGGCGAACTGCTCGCCACCATGCGCGCCATGGGCGGCATCGATTCTTTCCGCGCGCCCGGCATTTTCGGGCCCGAGATCGCCGTCGCCGACGACGAACCGCCGCACCGCCGGCTGTTGGCCTATGTCGGACGCGAGGTGCTGGCCCGAACGTCATAGTCGGCGGCACGAGTTGGGAGCGGCCGGACTGGCCTTGCCGCTCCCGCACGGCACGATGGGCGTCCGAGATCAGGGCGGCGACGGAATACCGGCTCGACCGAATCGAGCCCGACGGGCCGGAAGGCCCTGCCTTTGGATAGCTCCACCGATTGAGCTACCGGATCGCGAGCGACCCGGACGGGATTCGAACCCGCAACCCATCCACTGATACGGAAGTAACCGTTGCCTGCGCACCGGACGCGGGTAGGACTGTATACGGTCGAATCGACGACGCGCAGCTCATTTTCGTTTCCTTTTCCGGTCGCTTTCGCCCGGAACGCGGCGTGGTGAAGCGTTCGCGTAGCCCAGGTCGTGCGCCCTGTCGACGCTCCCGTGACCGGCGCGACGAGACGACCGCGCGGCCGTACTGCCCGCGCGCAGGAGGGAAGGGTCGTACCGTGGAGCCATGAACCGGCTCGGAGAGGCGACGTCCCCGTACCTGCGCCAGCACGCGGACAATCCCGTGCACTGGCGGGAGTGGGATGCCGAGGCACTGGCCGAAGCGCGGGAGCGGGACGTGCCGATCCTGCTCTCGGTCGGGTACGCGTCCTGTCACTGGTGTCATGTGATGGCGCACGAGTCGTTCGAGGACGCGGCCACGGCCGAGCAGATGAACGCGCATTTCGTCTGCGTGAAGGTCGACCGGGAGGAGCGACCGGACCTGGACGCGGTGTACATGAACGCCACGGTCGCCATGACGGGGCAGGGCGGCTGGCCGATGACCTGCTTCCTGACACCCGACGGCGAACCGTTCTACTGCGGCACCTACTACCCGAAGCTGCCGCGTGGCGGCATGCCGTCGTTCACCCAGCTGCTCACCGCGATCACCGAGACCTGGCGCACCCGGCGCGACGAGGTGAACCAGGCGTCCGCGCAGGTGGCGGGAGCGCTGCGCGACCAGGCGGCGGGACTGCCCGACGCGGACCTGACGATCACCCCGGAGTTGCTCGCCCATGCCGTCGCCGCCGTGCTGCGGGACGAGGACGCCGAGCACGGCGGGTTCGGCGGCGCCCCGAAGTTCCCGCCGTCGGCGCTGCTCGAGGGCTTGCTGCGGCACTGGGAGCGGACCGGAGACCTGGCGGTGTTCGATGTGGTGGCACGCACCGCCGAGGCGATGGCGCGCGGCGGCATCTACGACCAGCTGCGCGGCGGTTTCGCCCGGTATTCGGTCGACGCCGCGTGGCTGGTGCCGCATTTCGAGAAGATGCTCTACGACAACGCGCAGTTGCTGCGCGCCTATGCCCACCTGGCCCGGCGCGGTACGTCGGTGCTTCCCGAGTCGTTGTCGCACCGGGTCACCCGGGAGGTCGTACGGTTCCTGCTCGACGACCTGGGGACCACCCAGGGTGGCTTCGCCTCGGCGCTGGACGCCGACACCCACCTGGAACCCGGTAAGCCCGGCGTCGAAGGCGCGACGTACGTGTGGACGCCCGCCGAGCTGGCCGGTGCGCTCGGTCCGATCGAGGGCGCATGGGCGGCCGGGTTCTTCGGCGTCACCACCGCCGGAAACTTCGAACAGGGCACCTCGGTGCTGACCAGGTACACCGAGCCTGCCACGGCGGAGGACGCCGCGCGCTTGGACCGGGCCCGCGCGGCCTTGATCGCCGCGCGCGACCGCCGCCCCCAGCCGGATCGGGACGACAAGGTGGTGACCGCCTGGAACGGCATGGCGATCACCGCGCTCGCCGAGGCCGCGGCGGCGCTGGACGAGCCGGAGTGGACCGCCGCAGCCGTCCGGTGCGCGCGCTTCCTGCTGGCCGAGCACGTGGTGGACGGGCGAGTGCGGCGCGCCTCGCTCGGCGGTGCCGCTGGCTCAGCGCCCGGCATCCTGGAGGATCACGCCTGGCTGGTCATCGGGCTGCTCGCGCTGCACCAGGCCACCGGCGAACTGGGCTGGCTGGACGACGCGCAACGGTTGCTGGACATCGCGATCGAGCACTTCGCCGACCCGGACCAGCCGGGCGGCTGGTTCGACACCGCCGACGACGCCGAGACTCTCGTCGCCCGTCCGCGCGACCCGATCGACGGAGCCACCCCCGCGGGCGCCTCCGCACTGGCCGAGGCGCTGCTCACCGCCGCGGCCGCGAGCGACCCGGAACGGGCCGTTCGCTACCGCGAACTCGCCGACCGCACCCTGGACCGCGGCGCGATCGTGCTGGCGCGTGCGCCGCGATCGGCGGGGCAGTGGCTCGCCGTCGCCGAGGCGGCACTGCGCGGTCCGCTGCAGGTCGCCATCGCCACCACCGAGCCGGCCGCCCACCCGACCGAATTGCTCGCCGCGGCTCGGTCGGCCGCGCCGGGTGGGTCGGTCGTCCTCGCTGCCGCCCCGAATGCAGTCCCCTTACTGGCCGACCGGCCCTTGGTTCGCGACGCAGCCGCCGCCTATGTCTGCCGCGGCTCCATCTGTGACCTTCCGGTCTCCACTCCGGACCAGCTCCGGGCGGCGCTCCAGCGGAACTAGCGCAAGACTGCCGGTCCACCGCCGCGGGCTCGAACCCGCCATCGGTCCGTGACATGTCGGGGATACGTCGATGTCGGCGTCGTGGGTGCGCTCCGCTGGATCGCCCACCGAGGGGCCGAGCGACGAGCGGCTTGTTGCCGAGACACGCATCCAGGGGCGCCCCGCTGGATCATGGCGGCTTTCGAGGTGCGCCGACACTGTGCCGGACGCGGACCTCACTGCCGATGTGGAGGGGCGGACGCGGATGCGAGGCGCCCGATCACCCTCTGTGCGAGGCGAACCGGGACATCAGGCCATGCGCACAGCTATCCAGCTGAAATTGCACTAACGGCTCGGGGCGTCGAGTTCGGTATCCGGCGTCCTGGTGCCGTCGGCCGGGGGTTCGGCGGTGTGGATCTCGATGACCGGATTGGTGTCCGCCGGAAGGCTGGGCTGATCGCTGTCGGCGTCTTCGGGTCGGGCGGCGGAGGTATCGATGTCGGTCCAGCAGACCGTCGGCTCTTTCATGCCGCGCAGCACGATGGTGTCGTAGCACGTCCATTTGGCGCGTTCGTGTTCCGCGCCCGCCTCGATCACGGCTTGGCTGACCAGGATTCGCCGCGGCACCTCCTTGGCCGCCGTGGTGAGGCGTGCGGCCTCGTTGACGGCGTCACCGATCACCGTGAATTCGAGCCGGGTGTCGGATCCGACGTCGCCCGCGAAGACGGGTCCGCGCGCGACGCCGATCCCGATGTCGAGCTCCCCCGTGGCGATCACCTCGTCACGGATACGGCGCGCCGCCCGCAGGGCCGGGGTGGCGTTGTCGCCCAGCGCGATCGGCGCTCCGAAGACGCACAGCGCCGCGTCGCCTTCGAACTTGTTGACCAGGCCGTTGTTCTCCTCGGTCGCCGCGACGACGATCGCGAGCAATCGGTTGAGCTTGGCCACGAACTCCTGCGGCGGCAGCCCGGTGGACAGTTCCACCGATCCGGTCACGTCGACGAACAGCGCCGACACCTCGCGCACGTCACCGGTGAGGTCCGCGCCGCGGCCGAGCGCGCGCTCGGCCACCTCCGCGCCGACATGCCTGCCGAACACCTCGCGCATCCGCTGTCGTTCGCGCAGGTTCGCCGCCAGCTCGTTGACCGAGTGTTCCAGTCTGCCGATCTCGCTGGTACTGCCGATCGGCACCCGGGCGCCGAGGTCGCCTTGCGCGATCCGGTCCAGGGCGCGACGCAGGGTGCGCATCGGCGCGGCGACCGCGCGCGCGAGGAACGCCGTGGCCAGCGCGCCGACGCCGATGCCGACCGCGGACAGGTAGATGGCGGTGCGGACCCGGTCGGGTGCGGCCGCCGCCGGATCGGCCAGCACGACGATCAGCATGAGCAGCGGAAGCGCCGCCGCGACGGCCCAGGTCAGCACGACCCGCACCAGCACCGACGCACTCCAGTGCATGGTCCAGCCGAGCACTCCGGCGACCACCGGGATGGTCGGCCGGATCAGCCGGTCCACGATCAGGAAGGTGACCGCCGCGGACTCGAACGCGCCGATCGTGAACAGCGACGCCGTCACGCCGGGGTCGTTGTCCGGGCTCAGCCGCGCGAAGATCACGGTCGCCACGATCACGCCGGGGATCCACAGCGCCAGCGCGCGCATGCTGATCGCGACGGGCAGCTGCAGCAGACGTCGCGCCTCCACCTCGGTCGGTTTCCGCGCGGCGTCCAGCCAGCCGAAGTACAGCTTCCGGTCGCGCACCGCCAGCACGATGCCTGCCACGAACCCGACCGCCGGGTAGATGCCGACGAAGGCCAGCGCCCGCGGCCAATCCGCGCCCAGCCTGCCGAGGAATCCGTTCAACCACAGCTGGGTGACGATCACCGCGAGACCGCTGAGATTCGCCGTGGTGACCAAGACGGCCAGACCACCCCGCGCTTTGAGTGCCCAGACGACGAGCTTCGAGATCATCGGGTTCGCGATCCCGGTGGCCGCCGGCGGCCGGTGGAGGTCAACTCCGATGCGGTCGGCTCCGCCGGGGTTCGCACGCGTGCTCGAGCGAGCTCGCGGCTTCCGGGACGGGCGTCCGCGACGCCGATGGCCGCACTGGTCCCGGTGCCCGTTCGCGCCGACGCCGGTTCGGGCCCGGAAGGTGTACCCCCGAGCACACTCTCGCCGCCGCGCGCAGGTCCGGAGTGCGGCGGGGCGATGCCGCCCGTGGCGGCGACGGGGAACACGAACGAGCAGCATAGAGCGACAGCGACCGGCTCAGGCGGTTTCCCGGTCATTTCGCCGGGCAGGCACGACGACCGGACGCCCAGGAGCGCCGTCGGTGGCTCGCCATCCGGCCGCTCGCGGGCCTTAAACCGCCCCCGAGAGGTCGTGCCGCATGCGGCCGACCGGACGAGTCCGGCGAACTCCGCCCGGCCGGACCCGGGCCCGGGCGCGTACCGGCGCGCATGGCGCCGAATCGCCGCGCGGCTCTCGGACGCCCGCTGTTCCATCGCCTGCGCCGCCCCTCTCGTCCGACCTCCCTGTCGACTCTATGCGCTCAGCGCAAGACGACGAGCCAGACCGCCGCGTAGTGGGTCAGTGCCGCGAGCACCGTGGCCGCGTGGAAGAACTCGTGGTGACCGAAGACCGTCGGCCACGGATTCGGCCATTTGGTGGCGTAGAGGATCGCGCCGCCGCTGTAGAACAGGCCGCCGATCAGCAGCAGGATCAGCGGCGCGATGCCGATTTGGCCGTTCAGCTGTCCGGCCACCGGCACGATGGCCCAGCCGAGGAGCAGATACAGCGGAACGCCGACCCAACGGGGAGCGGCGGGCCACAGCAGTTTCAGCGCCACTCCGGCCAGCGCGCCCGCCCAGACCACCGCCAGCAGCGTCTGCCCGGTGCGTCCGGGCAGACCGAGCAGGGCGAAGGGGGTATAGCTGCCCGCGATGAACAGGAAGATCATCGAGTGGTCCGCTCGTTTCATCCGGATACGGGCGCGTGCGGTGGGCCAGGTCACCCGGTGGTAGACCGCGCTGACGCCGAACAGTCCGCACACGGTGATCCCGTAGATCAGCGTCGACCATCCCGCGGTCGCCGAGATCGTGGCGGCGGTGGCGATCAGCACGACGGCCGCGATCGCCGCGACGCCGACGGCCCAGGTGTGGATCCAGCCGCGCATGCGCGGCTTGACCAGCGCCTCCGCGAGCGCTTCGCCCGCCGAGCGGGGGACCGGTGCAGCCGGTCCCGCGTCGGCGGTGCCGACCGATTCGGACACGAGTACCTCCTCGATGGGCAGCCGGACCGGCGCCGTGCCGCCCGGAAACGGGCGGTCGGGGCGGAGCAGCTGAACCCGTCAGTAACCTACGCAACCGTAACTTGCGTGCTCTCGGCTACTGTACCGGCGTATCGCGGTCGATGCCGAGATCGTGTCCCCGAGGCGTAGGGTTGCCCGCGTGGAACTTCCGAGTCAGGTGCGGGGTCTGCCGTATCGCATCTACGAGGCCCGGCTGTCCAGGCAGCTGGCCGGCAAGCAGCATCCCCGGCACGTCGCGGTGATGTGTGACGGCAATCGCCGGTGGGCGCGGGAGAACGGTTTCACCGACGTCAGCCACGGCCACCGGGTGGGCGCGCTGAAGATCGCCGAGCTGGTCGGCTGGTGCGCGGCCGAGGGCATCGAGATGGTGACCGTCTACCTGCTGTCCACCGAGAACCTGCAGCGCGATCCGGACGAGTTGGAGACGCTGTTCGAGGTGATCACCGATGTGGTCGAGGAGCTGTCGGCGCCGGAGCAGGACTGGAGCGTGCGCATCGTCGGCTCGCTCGACGGCTTTCCCGAGCTGATCGCCAAGCGGTTGCGTACCGCCGCCGAGCGCACCGACGGCCGCAACGGCGTGCACGTCAACGTCGCGGTCGGCTACGGCGGCAGGCAGGAGATCACCGACGCGGTGCGCTCGCTGGTGCGCCAGGAGATCGCCGCGGGCGAGACCGGCGAGGACTTGGTTCAGTCGATCACTGTGAACGCGATCGGCCAGCACCTCTACACCTCCGGTCAGCCGGACCCCGATCTGGTCATCCGCACCTCCGGTGAGCAGCGGCTGTCCGGATTCCTGCTGTGGCAGAGCGCATACTCGGAGATATGGTTCACCGAGGCCTACTGGCCGGAGTTCCGCCGAGTGGACTTCCTGCGGGCGTTGCGCGACTTCGCCGCGCGCCATCGCCGTTTCGGCGTCTGATTCGATCTTGGTCCGCTGAATCCGGCATCACCGTCGCCCTTCTCGCGTACCGTGCGGTCTCATGAGCTCGTTCGACCACCGGCCCGCCGAACCCGCATCGCGCGAACCGGATGACTCGATCAGCTACGCGGAGTTCGGTAGGCGTTTTCTCGACTACGCCGCCTCGGAGGAGCGCATCTCCGGCGCGTTCGCTCAGTTGACCGGCACCGCCTTCGATTTCGGCCCGATCGGGGTGGGTCCAGGGCGGTTGGCCAAGGTCACGGCGGAGGTCCAGCTCGGCGCGTCGCGGCTGCGCCGCCGCGGCGAGGAGACGATCGCGTTCGAATTGATCATCCCGCTGGAGGTCGACCTGCTGCTGGATCTGGCGGTCGACCGCCACCGGTTCCACGTCGAGGGCACCGTGCATCTGCAGCTGACGGTACGCACCGCGGCGCCGCTGCGGGTGGTGATCGATATCGCCGAGCCGCGACCGGGTGACGTGCGCGTCAATGTCGCCGCCGCCACCAAGCGCGGCCAGTTGCTGCGCCTTCTCGCCAGCGTCGATCAGGAGGTCAAGCGTTTCGTCGCCCGCTATATCTCCGCCGAGATCCGTAAGCCGCACATCGCCGCGGTCCGCGATATCGACGTCGCTCACCGACTGGACGAGGCATGGAAATTGTAAGCGGAATCACAATTTCCGCAGCCGCAGCCGATTGATGCTGTGGTCGGCGTCCTTGCGCAGCACCAGGGTCGCGCGCGGCCGGGTGGGCAGAATGTTCTCCACCAGATTCGGCCGGTTGGTGTTGTTCCAGATCTCCTGCGCGGCGGCGGTCGCCTGCTCGTCGGTGAATCCGGAGTAGTGGTGGAAATGCGCGTTCGGATCGGCGAAAGCGGTCTTGCGCAAGGTGAGAAACCGTTGTACGTACCACTTCTCGATGTCCTCGATGCGAGCGTCGACGTAGATCGAGAAGTCGAACAGATCGGAGACCATCAGGCGCGGACCGGTCTGCAGCACGTTCAAACCCTCCACGATCAGAATGTCGGGTTGGCGCACGCAATGCAGCTTGCTCGGCACGATGTCGTAGGAGATGTGCGAATACACCGGGGCGCAGACCTCGGCCGCTCCGGATTTCACCTCGGTGACGAATCGCAGCAGCTTGCGGCGGTCGTAACTCTCCGGAAATCCCTTGCGGTGCATGATCCCGCGCCGGGTGAGTTCCGCGGTGGGATAGAGGAATCCATCGGTGGTGACCAGATCGACCCGCGGGTGGTGGTCCCAGCGGGCCAGCAGCGCCTGCAGCACGCGCGCGGTGGTGGACTTGCCCACCGCGACGCTGCCCGCCACCCCGATGACGAACGGTACCTGCTGGTCGGGATGGGTTTCGCCGAGAAATGTCGCGGTCGCGGCGAACAGCCGCTGACGCGCGGCGACTTGCAAGTGGATGAGACGAGCGAGCGGGAGATAGACCTCCGCGACTTCCTCGAGATCGATCTGTTCCCCGAGACCGCGCAGGCCGATCAGTTCTTCCTCGGTGAGCACCAGGGGAGTCGATTTACGCAGGGTCCGCCACTGTTTCCGGTCGAATTCCACGTATGGACTCGGCTCGCTCATTCGTGCCACTTACCCGACGCTCCGTTTCGGCAAACACGCACAGTTACGGTGCGGATCCGGTGAGATTCGGTCTAGCTGTCGCCGCATAGCCGAATTCTGCTCCGCGTCACCGTCGTGGGATGAGCGGGGTACCACTACCCGTTGGTAACCCGCTCGATGACCGGGGTGTGAGCCGCTAATGTCGGCGGGCATGGAAGCGCATCCGCTCGTGACCGAATACCTGCGGCTCGGCCTCGCCTTCGACCGGCTGGAAGAGGGCTTCGTCGACGCCTACACCGGCGACCCCGCACTGCGCCGCGAGGTACAGAACGCGCCCGCGCCGCAGCCGCGCGAGCTTGCTCGCCGCGCGGCCGAACTGCGTGCCGCGGTGCCGGAGGCCGGGTTGGCGCCGGAACGCGCCGAATTCCTCGATGTGCACCTGCGCGCGCTGGAGTGTTCCGGACGGAAGTTCGCCGGTGACGACATCGGGTTCGTCGAGGAGGTTCGCGCCTACTTCGACGTCGACATCGAGCCCGGCGACGTGGACGACTACCGGGACGCGCACCGGCAGATGGACGAGGTGCTCGCCGGGGACGGTCCGCTGGCCGAACGGGTGGCCGCGCATCGCAAGGCCGACGAGATCCCGCCGGAGCGTCTGCCGGTGTGCGTCGAAGCGTTCTCCAGCGCGCTGCGTGAGCTGGTCCGCGCCCGGTACCCGCTGCCCGACCACGAGCACGTCACCTACGAGGTGGTCGGCGACAAGCCGTGGTCCGGGTTCAACTACTACCTGGGCAACTACCACTCCCGAGTGGCGATCAATTCCGACCTGAAGCAGCACATGGCGCACCTGCCGCAGCTGATCGCGCACGAGTCCTACCCGGGGCACCACACCGAGCACTGCCGCAAGGAGGCCGGGTTGGTCGCCGCCGGGCAGGCCGAGCAGACGCTGTTTTTGGTGAACACGCCCCAGTGCCTGATGGCCGAAGGGCTCGCCGATCTGGCGTTGCGTTCGATCGTCGGGCCCGGCTGGGGCAAGTGGGCGCAGGAGATCTACGCGGATCTCGGTCTGCGCTTCGACGGCGAACGAGCCGAACGCCTTTCGAACGCCTCGGCCGAGCTGCTGAGCGTGCGCCAGGACGCCGCCCTGCTGCTGCACGACCGCGGGCGCTCGTCCGACGAGGTAGCGGAGTTCCTGCAGACCTGGAGCCTGACCACGCCGGAGCGGGCGCGCCAGTCGCTGCGCTTCCTGTCGTCACCGCTGTGGCGGGCCTACATCTCCACCTACGTCGAGGGATACCGGCTGCTGGGCGGCTGGCTCGATCGCGCGGTCGACGCCGAGGACCGCGCCGATCGTTTCCGCAGGCTGCTCGACGAGCCGCTCACACCGGGCGCGGTGCGCGCGGCGGCGTGAGGGTCACTGGATCACCGCGCAGCCCTGGCCGCCTGCCGAGATGCTGCACAGCAGCAGTGCGAGGGTGCGCAACAGCGCCTCGACCGGAGACGTGGGCACCGAGACCGAGCCGACCATGTTCGTTCCTTCGTCAGGTGTTCGTGAACTGTCACCAAGGAAACCGGTCGGTGCACCGGCGCTCGTTACGGCTTGTAGAGCCCCGTGAATCGATCGCCCGGCGATGCGCCGCGGCCACGCACGACCGACGCGTCTGTCATCGGACCGGGCGGTCGCGGGATGCGGCGATCAGACGGCCGCGAAAGTGATGCGCACCGAGATCGGATCGCTCTCCAGCGCTTTCATGGTGCGCTCGGCGACCGCGGCGGCGACGCGCCCCTTGGCGAACGTGCGCGAGCGGGCCACCACGTCGTCCTGCGGCACGAAGGCGGCCGTGCCGGTGCGCCAGTGGCTGCCCTGGCGGAGCCGGACGTGCGGGTCGGCGGCGATATTGCGGGCCCAGCCGGACCGATGGCCGTGCTGCGAGATCAGCCACGCGCCGGTCTCGTCGATCGACGCCGTGACCGGCACGCGCCGCGGCCGGCCCGATTTCGCGCCGACGGTCTCCAATTCGGCGATCAGCGACGACCGGACGCCGAGCTGGTCGAGCAGCCCGACAGCCGGGTTGACCAGGTAGCGGCCGATCAGGCGTTCGCGCCGGAATTTGCGTACCGCGGCGCTCGGTGTTCGTCCCGCCATGGCAGTGCTCCTCAGGGTCGGTGGTGCGGGCGGAAAATGGCGCAGGTGGTGGTGGCGTGCGCGACCAGGCGGCCCTGCTCGTCGACCACGCGTCCTTCGGCGGTCGCGGTGGTGCGCCCGAGATGGATCGTGGTGCCGGTGGCGGTGAGGCGCTGCCCGTCGGTGGGCACGGCCCGGATGTAGTTGATCTTCAGTTCCAGCGTCGTGTACCCGACGCCCGCCTCCAGTGTGGTGTGCACCGCGCAGCCCATCACCGAGTCGAGCAGGGTGGCGCAGATGCCGCCGTGGGTGGTGCCGAGCGGGTTGGCGAACTCGGGCCTGGTGCGCAGGGTGAAGACCACCTTGCCGTGCTCGAGTTCGCCGACCTCGATGCCGAGCAGGTCACCGATGAACGGCGGACGGTCCGTCCTGGTCATCGCGGTCCGCAGGAGTTCGAGACCGGACAGCTGAGCCAGGTCCACGGTGGCTTCGGACATATCCATCCTTTCGATGAACCGATCGGTCCACATCTGACATGATTGCAACATGGACCGATCGGTTCACGCAACCCTCGGCAAGGAGTTCGCATGACGGCAGGGCCGCGCACCAGGCTGATCGAAAGCGCCATCGAGCTGGTTCGCGAACAGGGCGTGCACGCCGCGGGGCTGGCCACTCTGCTGGAACGCGGCAACGCCTCGCGCAACTCGCTCTATCAGCACTTTCCCGCAGGCAAGAGCGAACTGGTCGAGACCGCCACCCGGGTCGCGGGCGCGCGGATCGGCGAGGTGATCGACAAGGTCACCGCCGCGCCGCCGCACCGCTGGTTCGATTCGCTGCTCAGTTGGTGGGTCGGCACGCTGGAGAAGACCGGCTATCGCGCCGGATGCCCCGTCGTCGGGGCGGCATTGGCCGAGTCGGAGCCCCGGGTGCAGGCGGCCGCGGGCGAGGTCTTCGTGAACTGGCACGAACGACTCGGCTCGGCGCTGGTCGCCGCGGGCCTGCCCGCTGAGGAGGCGCGCTCGTTCAGCAGCTTCGCATTCAGCGCGATGGAGGGCGCCATCGTGCAGGCACGGGCCATGAAGTCGACACAGCCGCTGGAAGACGCCCGGCGGCATCTGGCGGTGCTGATGCAGAACTACCTGCCGGAGGACGCATCCGATTGAACGCGTGGCGGCCGGGTCGGGTGAACGATCCCGGCCTGGGGGGCTGTTCGGCCGCTCGGCGCGCCGGGCTGGCTGGACGCTTGGCGTCCGGTTTGGTGGGAGGTTTGGCGCATTGGGGCCGGTGAGGCGCGTGGCGGTCGGATTGGTGGGGGATTGGGGCCGGTGAGGCGCGTGGCGGTCGGGTTGGCGGGGGGCTTGGCGCATTGGGGCCGGTGAGGCGCTGGTGGGCCGGGTTGGTTGGAGGCTCGGCGGGGCCGGTCGAATGCCTGGCGATGGTTGTCCGCTGGAAGCTCGCACCACCGTGCGGGAGATCGCGCATCACTCCGGGCACGCCGACATCATTTGCGAGGCGTTGGACGGGACGAACAGCACGGCGGCGGGTGTCGGCCGAAGCTGTTCGGCGAAGGACTGCCCGGGCCTCGGCGTGTCGCGCGTCACTCCGGATCGCCCTGCGCGCCGTCGGTGACCGGGAGGGGTGAACCCCCTGCTCCGGGGCCGGGCCCGCGGCCCATAGACTGAGGTCGTGACGCAGACGACCGCCTCTGTCAATTCCCAGTCTCTCGGTGAGCTCGATCCGGAGCTCGCCGCCGCGATGGCAGGCGAGCTCGCCCGCGAACGCGACACGCTCGAGATGATCGCCTCGGAGAACTTCGTGCCGCGCGCGGTGCTGCAGGCGCAGGGCAGCGTGCTGACCAACAAGTACGCCGAGGGTTATCCCGGGCGGCGCTACTACGGCGGTTGCGAGCACGTCGACGTGGTGGAGACCCTGGCGCGCGACCGCGCCAAGGAGCTGTTCGGCGCCGAATTCGCCAACGTGCAGCCGCATTCCGGCGCGCAGGCGAACGCCGCGGTGCTGATGTCGCTGATGGACCCGGGCGACAAGCTGCTCGGTCTCGACCTCGCGCACGGCGGTCACCTGACCCACGGCATGCGCCTGAACTTCTCCGGCAAGCTCTACGAGGTGCACTCCTACGGGGTGAGCAAGGAAGACCACCGCGTCGACATGGACGAGGTGCGCGACATCGCCTTGCAGGCGCGCCCGAAGGTGATCGTGGCGGGCTGGTCGGCCTACCCGCGTCACCAGGACTTCGCGGCGTTCCGCTCGATCGCCGACGAGGTCGGCGCCTACCTGTGGGTGGACATGGCGCACTTCGCCGGGCTGGTCGCCGCCGGTCTGCACCCTTCGCCGGTGCCCTACGCCGACGTGGTGTCCTCGACCGTGCACAAGACCCTCGGCGGTCCGCGCTCCGGTCTGATCCTGGCCAAGCAGGAGTACGCGAAGAAGCTCAACAGCTCGGTGTTCCCGGGCCAGCAGGGCGGTCCGCTCATGCACGCCATCGCCGCCAAGGCCGTCGCGTTCAAGATTGCCGCGGGCGAGGAGTTCAAGAACCGTCAGGAGCGCACCCTGTCCGGTGCGAAGATCCTGGCCGAGCGGCTCACCGCCGCCGACGTCAAGGACAAGGGCATCAGCGTGCTCACCGGCGGTACCGACGTGCACCTGGTGCTGGTCGACCTGCGCAACTCCGAACTCGACGGCCAGCAGGGCGAGGACCTGCTGCACGAGATCGGTATCACCGTCAACCGCAATGCCGTTCCGTTCGACCCGCGTCCCCCGATGGTCACCTCCGGCCTGCGCATCGGCACCGCCGCCCTGGCCACCCGCGGCTTCGGCGACGCCGAGTTCACCGAGGTCGCCGACATCATCGCGGGCGCGCTGGCCGGTAGCGCCGACCTGGACGCCCTGCGCGCGCGGGTGAGCAAGCTGGCCGAGGACGTCCCGTTGTACGACGGCCTGGAGGACTGGCGCCTGCTGGGCTGACGCCTGGTTCCCGCTTCGTGCGTCCGCCGCCCGGGCGCACGATGCGGCGGCTACCCGTCCGTATGTCCAGCGGCGGCTTCCTACGAGCCCGTCGAGGACGGCTGCCGGCTCGCGCGCCCTGGAGAACGACACTTGCGTGGCCCCGGCAGACTGTGGACGTCGAAGCGATTGCCCGGTGTGCGGCGGTCGGCGGCGTCGATCATCTTCATGATCAGGGCCGGAGACGATATCGTCCCGGGTCAGGCGGATGTGGCTGCGGGGTATCCGTGTCGGCCTGGACTCGGGCGTCGGCGAAGCTGGTGTGCGCGCCGTCACCGGTGAATGCCCCGCGGGTCGTGTCCTTCGGCGTGAGGAGGGCCCCGGTCGAACGCGGACTAGCGATCCATGCGCGCCTTGGCGCGCACGATCGACTCGTCCAAATAGCGGGCGATGTCGGCGCTGGTGCCGGGACGGATCATCAAAGCCCGGTTCGCCGGGACCTCGCAGTAGCGGCCGTCGGATGTGTCGATCCAGCGGAGGCGGCCGGTGCGCAACGGTTCGGCGTTGCGCGGGCCCAGCAGCACTACCGCGGTGCCGCGGGTGGTGCACGACTGCCGCCAGAAACGCCGGTAGCGTTCCTTGGCCTGGCTGGCCGGCGCGTTCCCGAGCAAGTCGGGGCGATCGTCGTTGAGATCGTCGAGCAGAAAGCTCTTCTCGCCGACAGTCCCGGCCGCGGTGTCCGGTAGCAAGCGTACGACTTCGGTGGCGAGCTGGTCGGTTCGGTAACGCCGCAGCAGGACTCGCCCGCCGTCCGGTGCCGGAGACTGCGCGGCGAGTACACCGGAGCCGCCGCGTGTCGCGCACGCGACGATGCGCAGTTCGACGCCCTCGTGCGTGTTGTCGTAGCCGAAGAGTTCGATGCGCCAGTCGGGACCGGCCAGCGTGGCGATCGCGCTGCGCAACGGCAGCCGCTCGTCCCGGCCCAGCTCGGCACGGAACCGCCGCTGATACTCCTGGTACTCGTGCAGACCGGGGAACCGGCTGGTGAACCGGAACGGGAACGGCATGCGATCCTGTCCGGTCCCGAACCACGCCGCGGCGAACTGTTCGGCCGACAGCGACCACTGCGCCGTCATTTCTCGCCCAGTGCGGGCGGCACGGTCGGCTGCACCTCGCCGAGCAACTCCTTCGCGTGTTCCTCGGTGCGCAGGTATTTCGGCGACTTGTGCTCGTCGTCGTCCGTGCGTCTACCGCGCAGCCCCGGTGGGACCATGCCCGAATAGCCCGAGCCGCTCGGCGCCGACGGACGTCCCGGCGCCGTGGATTGGGGATTCGCCGCCGCCGGGGCGGTGGGCTGAGCGGGACGCGACGTGCCCGATCGCGCCTCGTCGTCCGCGGCGCTGGGAGTTCCGGCCGCCCCCGGCGTGCCCGGCCGGGCCTGCGCGCTGTTCGGCCTGCTGTCGTACGAGGCGGGGATGACGGTGGCGGGTGTGCCCGCGGGCGTCGTCGTGGGGACGAATGGCGTAGCCGAAGTCGTCGTCTGTGTCCTCGTGGTGGATGCCGGTGTGGTCGCGGGGGTGTCCTGACTCGGCGAAACAGCCTGTGACGTCGTGGTTTCCGAGGTGCTCTCCGCTGTCGGCTGCGTCGGCTCGTCCGGGGTGCCCTCCTCGCCTCCCTCGCCGGGTGAGGCGGTGCCTTCGGGTGAAGGCTTGCCACCGGCGGAAGGGGTATCGGCAGGGCGGGCGCCGTCCACCGGCTGCGATCCGACGACGCTCGGGTTCACTTCCGTCTCGGTGCTCGTCCCGGCACCCGCCGGCGGCGCGGCGGCGGGGCTGACCGGCGGTGGCAGCGTGGGGATGGCGGGGGCGGTGGCCCCGTACGGCTGGATGTACTGGGTGTTCATCTCGTCGCGGGCCTGCTCTTCCCGCGAGTTGCGCTGTTCCGGATTCGCCGCGCCGGTCGAGGTGTCCACCAGTTCCGGCACCGACGATTTGAACTTGGATGCCGCGTTCGCCGCCGCCGACAGCGGCAGACTCTGCGCGCTCAGGGCCTCGCCGAGTTCGCCGACCCGCGCGGCGTAGTCGCGCACGCCGCCGACCGCGCTTTCGGCCGCCGCGCCCTCCCAATGGTGCTCCACCGCTTTCTTGACGGCGTCCTCGAAGCGCTGCCCCGCGTTCGTGACCGTCGCCGCGATGGCCGACCATGCGGCGAACGCACCGTCGAGCCCGGCCGGATTCATCGCGTCGGCCGCCTGCTTGATCTCGGCGTGCGAGAAGCTCTGCGCGTTCTCCGGATTGGTGATCGCGTGGCCGTCGGTTTGTCTCATGATCGCTTCCCCCGGTGTTCAGCTGCCCGCGGGCAGCAGCGGTGCGACTGCGCTGGCGATATCGGTGGCGATATCGCAAGCGACAAGGTGCTTGTTCGTCGACGTCTGCGGCACGTTCGTCAGGATGTAGAGCGAGCCGGACCTCATCTCGACGTTGATCGTGCAGCCGCCGGGGACGTCGGGACGGGCTTCGTAGCGCACGGCTTTCCGATTGCCTGCCGGAATGTCCACGGCGGAGGGGTATTTGCTGCGCACCTGGTCGAGGGTGCCGTTGGTGGTCTCGATGACGAATCCGTACCCGTCTCGCGCGACGTAGCGGCAGCCTTTCCAGTTCATGCCGCCTTGGCTGTCCTGTCGGGCTTCCGGTGGTCGCGAGTCCCACTGGCGCTCCGCGAGGAACTGTGGCGTAAGAGCGGTGCAGGGATCGAACGCTGGCTGGGCGTTCGCCCCCGACGGGGTGCTCGGGCCGGAACCGGTCGCGCCGGGGGTCGACGTCGCCGACTCCCTCGGCGTCGTCTCGTCGCCGCATCCGGCGAGCAGGACCAGTCCTGCTGCTCCGGCGACGAAGCCGGTTGTCCGAAAACCTGTGCCGGCCTTCATACGCTGAGCTCCCGCATCGCCGCCGCGAATTCCGTATCGGTCCGAACGTAGTCATCGCGGATGGCTTGGAACAGGGACCGGATTTCCTGCGCCACGCAGATGTACTCGGTCAGCGCGTCGAATGCGTTGTTCGGACCGCCGAAGGCCTTCTCCCGGAACAGGCGCACCAGTTCGACGGCGGAGGTCAGCTTGGGATTGTCCTCGCCCAGACCCCAGTGCTCCCGCTCACCCAGTTCGCGCGCGTCGGTCTGGGCTGCCACGAGCGCATCGATCAGCTCCCCGCACGCCTGGTCGATATCCACGAACCCTTGCGGGTCCATCCGCACCCGCAAGGCCCCGGTTTTCGCAGCCTCGATATACCCGGGAAACGAGCTGTCCGCCATCGCCGCCTCTTCCGTCAGTGCCGTCTGACCTTATAGACGCGCCCCGCCGCACTCCGGTTCCATCGAAATACAACCGGTTTCGCGGAGCGCCTTGTCGCGTCGGCCGTGATCGCCGGTGCGGCGGTTTCGAGCTGGGATGTTGTGCCGAATCGCGGCGGATGCGCGCGGTCCGGGGGCTGTCAAGGCGGCTGACGGACGGTCAGCGCGGATCAGCGGGCGCCGACCAGCGCGGGGTAGTCCTGCAAATCGATGTCGTTGGCGGCGTTGTCGCCGTATTTCGTCATCAGCGCGAACATGCGGGATTCGAGGAACCAGTTGCGCATCTTGATGCCGCGCGGGGTCTTCGGCGCCAGGAAACGACCGGCGTTGCTGTTGCCCGCGATCTTCGCGTAGCGCTTCATCATCTCGTCGTAGCGGGCGAAGGCGACCGTGTGATCCCCGTCGGCCAAGGCCAGTTCGCCCGCGATGACGTATGCGCCCACCACGGCGAGCCCGGTGCCGAAGCCGCCCAGCGTGTTCCCGTACCCCGAGTCGCCGACCAGCGCGACTCGACCCTTGGTGTATCCGTCCGGCATTTCGACCTGACTGATCGAGTCCATGTAGAAATCCTCGAATTCGCCGAGTTCGGCGAGCATCCGCGGCACCTCCCAGCCGACCCCGTCGAAGGTCTCGGCGAGGATGCGCCGCTGAGCCGCGCTGTCGTCGCGGGCGTAGTCCAGCTCGGGAGCGGCGAACATGTACATCTGCTGTGCTTTCGGGCCGCCGCTGATCGCGAGTCGTCCAGGCGCGTTGTGGCCGTGCGCGACCACCCGTTCGCGTGGCCCGGTGGTCTTGCCGTTCCACGGGCTAGCGCCCGCGACGGCGTAGTAGTAGCCCAGGTGTTTCACGAAGTCGCGCTCGGGACCGAAGGCCAGTCTGCGGACCCGCGAGTGGATGCCGTCGGCGCCGAACACGAGGTCGAAGGTCCGGGCGGGTGCGTGCTCGAACTCGACGTGCACGCCGGCCTCGGTCTCGGTGAGCGCGGTGATCGAATCGCCGAACAGGTATTCACAGTGGTCGGCCGTGCGCCGGTAGATGATCTCGGACAAGTCGCCGCGCAGGATCTCGACGTCGCCACCGGTGAATTCCCCCGACATCAGCGCCAGCCGTGCGCCCCGCTCGTCCACGAAGACGGTGTCGGTGGTGCCGGTCCTGCGCTGCTCGATGTCGTACACGATGTTCATTCGTTCCAGCACGGTGCGGTGGGTGCGGCCCTTGAAGTCGATCGCCTGACCGCCGGGGCGCAATGCCGGAGCGCGCTCGACGACGGTGACCGCGAACCGGTAACGGTGCAGCCAGTAAGCCAGCGCGGGTCCGGCGATGCTCGCGCCGGAGATGAGAACGGTGGTGTTGCGCATGGAGATCTCCTCGATCCGAAATCTGTGTCCAATGGAAACTGTATCTGATGGACGCTGATTAGCGTATGGTAGACACAGTTTTGGGTCAAGACGTTCTCGGGAAGGATTTCGGGCATGCCGACACCGACCGCACTCGAGCTGCTCTGGGGCACAGGTCAGCGCCCCAAACGGGGTCCGAAACCAGCGCTCTCACTCGAACGGATCGTCGGGGAGGCCATCGCCATCGCCGACGCCGAAGGGCTGGCGAACCTGTCCATGCAGCGGCTGGCCGAGCGACTGGGTTTCACGAAGATGTCGCTGTATCGCTACGTGCCGGGCAAGGCCGAACTCGTCGCGCTGATGCTGGACACGGCTCTGGGCACGCCGCCGGAGTTGCGCACCGCCACGGATTTCCCCGAGGACGGCTGGCGCGACCTGCTGGGCGTGTGGTGCGAGACGATCTACGAACGCTTCTGTGCCCACCCCTGGTCGCTGGAGGCGACGGTGGGCATGCGGCCGATCGGCCCGAACGAACTGGCCTGGATGGAAGCCGCGCTGGGCGCGCTCGCCGGGACCGGGCTCACCACCGCCGAACGCCTGGACACCATCGTCCTGCTGACCGGGCACGCCCGCGGCCTGGCACAGCAGGTGCGAACGATGGACGCGGACGAGTTCGAGAAGCAGATCGCGGGACAGTTCGCCGAAATGGTGGCCGCCGCGGCCGATCGATACCCGGCCTCGGCGGCGGCTTTCGCCGAGGAAGGCGCGGTCGCGGGCGGAGCGGGTGCGCTGAAATTCGGCATCGGGCGGATTCTCGACGGACTGGCCGTGCTCATCGCGCGCCGCCGGTGACCGGCGCGGCCTACGCTCGGACCATGACCGACGAACCCGACCTGGCACAGGACGCGATCACCACCGTGCGGGAGTTCTTCGCCGCGCTCGCGCTGGGCGCGTCCGAGGAGGCGATCGACCTGTTGCACCCGGACATCGTCTGGAAGAACACCTCGCTGCCCGACGTGCGAGGCATCCAGCGGGTCGGCGGCGTGCTGCGCGGTCTACGCCGCGACTGGCTCGGCTTCGGGGTGGATGTGCACCACATCGCCGCCGACGGCGACATCGTGCTCACCGACCGCACCGACTACCTGCGCTTCGGGCCGGTGCGCGTCGGGTTCTGGGTGACCGGCACGTTCGAACTGCGCGAGGGCCGAATCATCCTGTGGCACGACCACTTCAGCTGGGGGAACGTCCTGCGCGGCACAGCCGCCGGTCTCTGGCGTGCGGCGCCCGGCCGTCGCTGACCCGGCCTCAGGAGTGCTGGGCGAGGTAGTCCAGATAGACCGGCCGCAACACCTCGGCGACCGCGCCGTCACCCGCGTGGACATAGTCGTCGAGCATGGGCAGCACGTACTTGATGTCCGCCTCGCTCTCGCCGACATTGCCCGCGGCGGCCTCCGCCGCCGGGATCGACGTGAGCAGCCGCCACAGGAACTTCACATCACCACGTCGCACGGCGAGCTTCATCGCCCGGTCGTGCAGTTCCTTCGACGACAGTTTCTCCAAATCCTCGTTTCCGGACATACCTGCGACTCTATCCGCCGAATCGGCCGGCAGCGACGGCGTGGCGAATCCCGGGGCCGCTCGCACGCCGTGCTGCGATGACTGCCATGACCCAGCAACCGCGGCCCGGCTTCCATGTCAAACGCGTCTACGACGAACCCGACCCCGAAGACGGCACCCGGGTGCTCGTCGACCGGTTGTGGCCGAGGGGCATCACCAAAGCGCAAGCGCGGGTCGATCGCTGGCCCGAAGCGCTCACTCCGTCCACCGAGTTGCGGCGCTGGTTCCATGCCGATCGGGACGCGCGGGGCCCGGAATTCGCCCGGCGCTACCGCGCCGAACTCGCGGTGCCGGAGGTTCAGGCAGATTTGCGGGATTTGCGCGCTCTGGCCGCCGAAGGTTCGGTCACATTGCTCACGGCCGTACAGGATCCGGCGCGCAGCCATGTTCCGGTGTTGCTCGAACTGCTCCGTCGAGCGCTCGCGACATGCGGGTTTACGACAAATTCACGGACACGCCTCCCAGTCCCTGAGCGCGGACCCGGGAGTCGGAGGTAGCGTCGAGTGTGCGGGCCGCGGCGGTGTGGCTCGTACGGGAGGTCCTGGCCGTGACTGAGCTACTCAGTACGAGGGGGCCGGTACCCGGCCCTCGTGGCGCCTGACGGCGACGTCGGGTCCATCAGGACGGACCGGTCCAGCGAGATCGTTCGTGCGACTGCCGCGCGAACACAGAGGAGCCCACCGTGACTGCTGCACGCTCCGTTTCCGCTCCCTCGGCGAACTCCAGCTCCGCGAAAGGCGGAGCCGCCGCGAAGGGGGCCCGCCCCTCGCAATCAGCCGGCAAAACCTTCGTCATCGACACGTCCGTCCTGCTGTCGGATCCCTGGTCCTTCACGCGGTTCGGTGAGCACGACGTGGTGTTACCCCTGGTGGTCATCAGTGAACTCGAAGCCAAACGGCACCATCACGAACTGGGCTGGTTCGCGCGCGAAGCCCTGCGTAACCTGGACGATCTGCGCTTGCAGCACGGCAGGCTGGATCAGCAGGTGCCGATCGGCGCCGAGGGCGGAACGCTGCAGGTGGAACTGAACCACACCGATCCCGCGGTCCTTCCGGTCGGCTTCCGCACCGACACCAACGACTCCCGGATCCTGGCCTGTGCGCTCAACCTCGCGGCCGAGGGCCGCGAAGTGGTGTTGGTGTCCAAGGACATTCCGCTGCGGGTCAAGGCGAGCGCGGTCGGCCTGCACGCCGACGAGTACCACGCCCAGGACGTGGTGACCTCGGGCTGGTCCGGCATGGTGGAACTCGATGTCAGCACGGCGCGCATCGATCAGCTCTACGCCGAGTCGGTGATCGACCTCGACGAAGCGCGAGAGCTGCCCTGCCACACCGGCATCCGGCTGCTCGGCGTCAGTTCGAGTGCGCTGGGCCGGGTCACGCCGGACAAGCGGGTGCAGCTGGTGCGCGAGCGCGAGGCGTTCGGGCTGCACGGCCGTTCCGCCGAGCAGCGCATAGCGCTCGACCTGCTGCTGGACGAGAGCGTCGGCATCGTCTCGCTGGGTGGCCGGGCGGGTACCGGCAAGTCGGCGCTCGCGTTGACCGCGGGTCTGGAGGCGGTGCTGGAACGGCGGACGCAACGCAAGGTGGTGGTCTTCCGTCCGCTCTACGCGGTGGGTGGCCAGGAACTGGGCTATCTGCCCGGTACCGAGAGCGAGAAGATGGGCCCATGGGCCCAGGCGGTCTTCGACACCCTCGACGGGCTGGCCAGCCGCGAGGTGATGGAGGAGGTGCTCAGCCGCGACATGCTGGAGGTGCTGCCGCTGACCCACATTCGCGGGCGGTCGCTGCACGACTCCTTCGTGATCGTGGACGAAGCCCAGTCACTGGAGCGCAACGTGCTGCTCACGGTGCTCAGCCGACTGGGAACCGGTTCGCGGGTGGTGCTCACCCACGACGTGGCACAGCGCGACAATCTGCGTGTCGGCAGGCACGACGGTGTCGCGGCGGTGGTCGAGAAGCTCAAGGGTCACCCGCTTTTCGCGCACATCACGCTGACCCGCAGCGAGCGCTCGCCGATCGCGGCGCTGGTCACCGAGATGCTGGAGGAGTACGGGCCCAACGCCTGACCCCGCAGTGCCGTCCATCGCTGTGTTTCACGGCATATCCGGTGGGTATCACCCGCCGCGATAGCTGTTCGGTATGACCCGGTGACCGCCCGTCGGTCACCGGGTCATTGCCTGACAATCGGCCGAGGCTACCCGTGGCGCCGTCACGGAGTCCGTGGTGTGCCGGTAGCCCACAGCGAGAGGATGGACATGCACCACTTCGCTCGACGAACGGCTGGATTCACCGCGGTGCTCGCCGCGGCAGGGCTGGTCCTGGCAGGCTGCGGCGACGATGACGACACCGGCGACAGCGCCAAGACCGGCATGGCCAGTATGACCGGCATGGTCACCTCGATGGTCAGCCCCGGCAGCGCCACCGGGAGCCCCACCCGCACCGGGGAGGAGCCGACGGGCACCACGGGGGCCACGGCCACCACTGGGGCGAGCGCCGAGGGCACCAAGATCGCCACGCCGAACGGCGAGATCAGCGTCGACGGCGACATCTACGAGAAGTACACGCAGCTCGGTGGCCCGACCGGCACGCTCGGCCTCCCGCTGGAAGCAGAGGAGAAGGGTCCCGACGACGGGGAATACCAGGACTTCGCGGGCGGCACGATCTACGAGGCCAAGGACGGCGAGCCGTACGTCGTCTGGGGCGAGATCCGCAAGGCATGGGAAGACAACGGCGGCGCACAGGGAAAGCTCGGTTACCCGGTCAGCGACGAGAAGGACATCCCCGGCGGTAAGCAGAGCGATTTCACCGGCGGCACCATCACCTGGGTGGACGGTACGATCACCGTCACGCCGAAGTCGTAATCTGGGTATGCGGCGTCCGGGGTCGCGGTGCGGTCCCGGTTGCCTGTGAATCCCATCCATCCGTTCCCGCTCCGCGGGCCAAGCCGCTAGGTTGTCTCGGTGCAAACTCTCCTGACCGATCGCGAATTGCTCGAATCGCTCGCGGTGGACGTAGAACTGCTGCTGCGTAAGCATGTCGATGTCGCCGACGGGTGGCAGCCTCACGACTTGGTGCCGTGGGACGACGGGCGCAACTTCGCCTTCCTCGGCGGTAGCGACTGGACGCCGGAGCAGTCCGAGCTCGGCGAAACCGCCAAACTGGCGTTGACCGTCTCGGTGCTGATCGCCGACAACCTGCCCTCGTATCACCGCGAGATCGGCAAATACCTGCGCACCGGTGCGTGGTGGCGCTGGGTCGGCCGCTGGACGGCCGAGGAGAACCGCCACGAGATCACCATTCGCAACTACCTCATGGTCACCAGGGCCGTCGACCCGGTGGAGCTGGAGCGGTTGCGTATGGAGCACATGACCAAGGGCTTCCGCCGCCCGGCGATGCACCTGCTCGACGTGCTGGCCAACTGCGCGTTCGAGGAGGCCGCCAGCGCCGTGCGGCATCGCAACACCGCCGCGCTCGGTGAGAATCCCCTGGTCACCGCCATCGCCGAGCGGATCGCGCTGGACGACGAACTGCAGTCGGTGTTCTTCGCCGACCTGATCGCCGCCGCGCTCGATCTGGTGCCCGACCAGACCATGCGGGCCATCGCCGACCGGGTCGCCGGCTTCGAGGTCCCCACGGTGGCGCTGCCGGACGGCCGCAGCAGCGACGCGGTGCTCGCCGAGGCGGGCATCTACGACCGTGCCAAGGAGGGGGAACTGGTCTTCGCCCCCTTGCTGCGGCGGTGGAACGTCTTCACCCGGACCGATTTCGGTCCGGAGGGGGAGGCGGCGCGCGACGAACTCGCGCACCTGCGCGGCTGACCTGCCCATAGGTTCCGCCGCGTTGCGCGGGCAGGCCGCCCGGTCCGAGATCGCAATATTGGAAACGAACGCCACCTCGGTAGCCGAGGTGGCGTTCGTTTCGGCCCGGCTTCCCGGCGGCCGATGACGCTCGTCGTTCGTGGTGATCGACCGGGCGTGCGGCCTCGTCAGTGCTGGTCTTCCACCTTCGCCATGGCCAGGACGTCGAGGCGGCGGTCGAGTTCCTCCTCGGTCAGTTTCTCGCCCAGCAGCCCGCGGTCGATGACGGTCTGGCGGATGGTCTTCTTCTCCTTCAGCGCCTCCTTCGCCACGGCGGCCGCCTCCTCGTAGCCGATCGCCGAGTTCAGCGGCGTCACGATCGACGGGGAGGACTCGGCGAGCGTGCGCAGATGCTCGACATTGGCGATCAGGCCGCGCACGCACTTGTCGGCGAACAGGCGGGAGACGTTGGCCAGCAGGCGAATCGACTCCAGCAGGTTGCGCGCCATCACCGGGATGTACACGTTCAGTTCGAACGCGCCGTTCGCGCCCGCGAAGGCGACCGCGGCGTCGTTGCCGATCACCTGCGCGCCGACCTGGGTCACCGCCTCGGGGAGCACCGGGTTCACTTTGCCGGGCATGATCGAGCTGCCCGGCTGCAGATCCGGCAGCTGGATCTCGGCCAGACCGGTGAGCGGGCCCGAGCCCATCCAGCGGATGTCGTTGGCGATCTTGGTCAGGCTCACCGCGATCGTGCGGAGCGCGCCGGACGCCTCGACCAGGCCGTCCCGCGCGGCCTGCGCCTCGAAGTGATCCTCGGCCTCGCGCAGCGCGTCGATGCCGGTGGCGCGAACCAGTTCCGCGACGACCTTCGCGCCGAAGCCCTCCGGCGCGTTCAGGCCGGTGCCGACCGCCGTTCCGCCGATCGGCAGTTCACCCAGCCGGGGCAGCGTCGCCATGATGCGGTCGATGCCCGCGGCGACCTGGCGGGTGTAGCCGCCGAATTCCTGGCCGAGCGTCACCGGGACGGCGTCCATCAGGTGGGTGCGGCCGGACTTCACCACGGTCCGCCATTCCGCCGACTTGTCCAGCAGCGCCAGTCGCAGATGCTCCAGCGCGGGAACCAGATCTGTGATGACCGCTTCGGTGGCGGCGAGATGCGTTGCGGTGGGGAAGGTGTCGTTGGACGACTGGGACATGTTCACGTCGTCGTTCGGATGGACGGTGACGCCCTTCGCCTTGGCCAGCGAGGCGATCACCTCGTTGGCGTTCATGTTCGAGCTGGTGCCGGAACCGGTTTGGAAGACGTCGATCGGGAACTGGTCGTCGTGCCTGCCCTCGGCGATCTCGTTCGCCGCCGCGATGACGGCATCGGCCTTCGCGGGATCGAGCAGACCCAGATCGCGGTTCACCGTGGCGCACGCGGCCTTCAGCAGGCCGAGCGCGCGAATCTGCGCCCGTTCCAAGCCGCGTCCGCTGATCGGGAAGTTCTCCACGGCCCGCTGGGTCTGCGCCCGCCACAAAGCGTCCACCGGAACACGGACTTCGCCCATGGTGTCGTGCTCGATGCGGTACTGCGTCTCCTCGCTCATGATCCCGACCCTATGCCGCAGCCGCCTCCCATGGGGCAGCCACGCCTGAGGTCATTCGCACACCTCGGCCGGCCTTCGCCGGGAATACGAACCGTTGGCTCGAGCGCCCGCGCCCCATGGCCCGAAGCTGCGCTCGCGCCACGAACAAGCGCGGGTACACCTACCGCTCGCCATCTGATCGCTATTTCCCCTGCGGTACCACCGACCCCAGCTCTCGGTCTCGAGCGAAGCGAGACCGAGCATGCGCCGGTCGCGGCCCGGCTCGCGTTTGCGCGGCCACCGCGTCCGCGAGAAGTCGCCAGCGGTGGCCGCGCAAACGCGAGCCATGAAGGGGCAGCGAACACCAGCGCCGAAGGCGCTGCAAGATTACGGCAGCGGCGGGACCGCGTGTTCGTCGCCGATGAAATCGACCGAGGAGTATTCGCGCAGCTTGGTCAGGCGGTGGTAGGCGTCGATCATGCGGACCGTGCCGGACTTCGAGCGCATGACGATCGACTGGGTGGACGCGCCGCCGCCGTAGTAGCGCACGCCGCGCAGCAGGTCGCCGTCGGTCACCCCGGTGGCGCAGAAGAAGACGTTCTCGCCGGAGACGAGGTCCTCGGTGGTCAGCACGCGGTCGAGGTCGTGGCCCGCGTCGATGGCCTTCTGCCGCTCCTCGTCGTCCTTCGGCGCGAGCATGCCCTGCAGCTCACCGCCCATACAGCGCATCGCGGCGGCGGCGATGATGCCCTCGGGGGTGCCGCCGATGCCGACCAGGATGTCGGTGCCGGAGTCGGGACGGGCCGCCGCGATCGCGCCCGCGACGTCGCCGTCGGAGATCAGGCGGATGCGGGCGCCCGCGTCGCGCACCTGCTGGATCAGCTCGGCGTGCCGGGGACGGTCCAGGATGCAGACGGTCAGGTCGGACTTCGCGGAGTTCTTCGCCTTGGCGACCCGGCTGATGTTCTCGCCGATCGGGGCGGAGATATCGATCACGTGGGCCGCGTCGGGGCCGACGGCGATCTTGTGCATGTAGAACACCGCGGAGGGGTCGAACATGGCGCCGCGCTCGGCGACCGCGAGCACCGAGATCGCCCCGGGCACGCCCTTGGACATCAGCGTGGTGCCGTCGATCGGATCCACCGCGAAGTCCACTTCGGGCCCGGTTCCGTCGCCGACGGCCTCGCCGTTGTACAGCATGGGCGCCTCGTCCTTCTCGCCCTCGCCGATCACGACGATGCCGCGCATGGACACCGAGCTGACCAGCTGCCGCATGGCGTCGACGGCGGCGCCGTCGCCCCCCTCCTTGTCGCCGCGTCCGACCCACCGGCCCGCGGCCATCGCCCCGGCCTCGGTCACGCGGACCAGCTCGAGTGCGAGGTTGCGGTCGGGCGCCTCGCGGCGGCTAGGTGTGGGAGAAGTTGCCGTCATTGCGGGGTGCCTCCTGTGCGTCGGTACGTACCGGTCAATTGTCTCATTCGATGTGGCACGGCCGTACACCCCTGCTCGAGGTGTCGGGGTGCGCGGGGCGGTGCCGCCGCGCGAGTGGATACTGGGAGCGTGTCGTATCAAAAGCCGCGCATCCTGAACGACTACCGGGATCTGTTCTGGTCGCTGATCCCGTTGGTCCTGATCGCGCTGGTGTTCGCGGGGCTGGCCAGCCAGTGTAGTTTCGCCGCGAACGGTCCGACGCAGGGTCAGATCCCGCACTTCGACGCGCGGGCGGCGCTCACCGCCGACGCTCGTTCCCTGCCGTTCCCGATCCGCAACCCGGATCTGCCCGCGGACTGGACGCCGAATTCGGGTAGTCGCGAGTCCATCGGCGGCACCGGCGGCGGACCGGTCAGCACGGTCGGTTACATCACGCCGCAGGGCACCTACATGCGGTTCAGCCAGAGCAGCGCGACCGAGGAAGCGCTGGGCCGTTTCGTGCTCGGCTCCCGGTACGCCGGCGGTACCGAGCAGGTCGGCGCGCAGAAGTGGGTCGTCTACGCCGAGCAGGGCTCGGAGACCGCCTGGATCACCGATCTCGGCCAGTCCCGCGTGCTGATCACCGGCGCGGGCAACCAAGCGGCGTTCACCACGCTCGCGCAGGCGATCGCCGCCGCCCAGCCACTGAAGCCCTGAACCACGCTTGCGTCCGGCCGCGCGCGACCGTTAGGTTTGCCGCGGTACGAGACACGTGCCGAACCGGATCTCGGAGGTCGATGAATATGGCTGTCGCCGGCTGTATTCCGCATGCCCTCAACCGGTTCGCGCGCCACTGATACTTCCGCAGACGCGTCGACGCGAACCGGTCTTCTTCTCGTTGACCAGGAGTGTCACGTGTCTGTTTCCCTTTCCTCCGATCTGCTCACCGACCGATTGATCCTGCGGTCCTGGACCGCCGCCGCGGCCGCCGCCGTGCTCGACGAGGGGCGGCACGCCGCGTGGGCGGCGGATTTCCCCGCCGAGGGTGATCGCGTCATCGCCGGTCTGCTCCCCGCGCGTCCGCACTGGCTCGGGCCGTACGGGCACCGGCTCGTCGTGGAGCGTGACAGTCGGCTCGTCGTCGGATCGATCGGGCTGTTCTGGCCGCCCGCCGACGGTGAACTGGAGATCGGCTACGGCATCGTCGCCTCGCGTCGCGGCCGCGGCTACGCCACCGAGGCCACCGTCGCGTTGACGGCGCACGCGTTCACCGCGCCCGGCGTACGCGTGGTTCGCGCCGAGGTGGAACTGTCCAATCCGCCCTCGGTACGTGTGCTGGAAAAAGCTGGATTCGAGCAGGTGAGCAGCGCGGACGGCATCGCGCGCTTCCGCGTCACATCGCGCTGACGGCGCTCCCGGGGACCGTCGTCAGCGGTGGCTCACCACATTGACGACGGTCCCGCTCGGGTCGCGCACGAAGAAGCGGCGCACGCCCCACGGTTCGTCGCGCAAGGGGTAGACGATCTCGGCCCCGGCGGCGGTTACCGCCGCGTGCACGGCGTCGACGTCGTCCACCTCCACGCTGATGTCCGGCTGGAGTTGTCCGGCGTCGGGGCCGACGAGCAGGACCTGGGCGCTCGGGTTGGACGGCGAGGCCATCGTCACGACCCAGCCCAGGTCCATCGCCTCCTCGAAGCCGAGCAGCCGGTAGAACTCGCGGGCAGCGGGCAGGTCGGTGGTGCGGATGTCGGGCGTGGCGCGCCGGATCGTCATTTCATTCCCGCCGTTCCAGGTCGGTGCGGTGCAACGCGTCCTCGACGCGTTTGCGCGCACCCGCCAGGTGCTCTTCGCAGCGATTGGCCAGCGCCTCGCCGCGCTCCCACAGGGCCAGCGATTCGTCCAGGTCGAGGCCGCCTTGCTCGAGCATCTTGACCACGTTGACCAGTTCGTCGCGCGCGCGTTCGTAGCCGAAACCGGCGATCTCGGCCGCGTCGTCGGCCGGATCGGCTCCCGTCCCGTTCTTGTCCGTGGACTTGCCGGACTCGGCCAAGATCAGTTCCTCCCTGTGTCGGTGTTCCGCGCGCCGAGCGCCTGGGTGCCGAGCGCGGCGGCGGTGACGGCTCCGTCGGCGACCCGGATGCGCAGTTGGCTGCCCGCGGGCGCGTCCTCGATCGAGCGCACCACCTCCCGCTCCCGGCCGGTGACGCGCTGTACGACAGCGTAGCCACGGGCGAGCGTGGCGGCGGGGCCAACGGCGGTGAGTTTCTCGCGCAGGTGCCGTGCGGCGGTGGCTTCGGTGCGGATCAGCTGCTCGGTGGAGCGGTGCGCGGCCGTGCGCAGGTGATCGATGTCCTCCTGACGGCGATCGATCTCACGCAGCGGGTCGGCCAGCACGGGCCGCGAGCGCAGCTGGGTGAGCGCCCGGGTCTCCCGGTCGACCCACCCGCGCAGCGCGGCGGCGGTGCGTTCGCGCAGCTCACGGATGCAGGCCAGTTCGGCGGCGGCGTCCGGGACGATCCGCTTGGCGGCGTCGGTCGGGGTGGCCGCGCGCAGGTCGGCGACGAAATCGCTGAGCGGGTTGTCCGGCTCGTGGCCGATCGCGCTGACGATCGGCGTGGTGGCGGCCACGATGGCGCGGCACAGCGCCTCGTCGGAGAACGGCAGCAGGTCTTCCACACTGCCGCCGCCGCGCGCGAGCACGATCACCTCGACGGCCGGATGCCGATCCAATTCGGCCAGCGCCGTGAGCATCTGCGATACCGCGGCCGGTCCTTGCACGGCTGTGTTGCGAATTTCGAAACGCACTGCGGGCCAACGATTCCTGGCGACGCTCAGCACGTCGCGCTCGGCGGCGCTCGCACGTCCGGTGATCAGGCCGATGGTTCCGGGCAGGAACGGGATCGGGCGCTTGAGCCGGGGATCGAACAGGCCCTCGGCGGCCAGCAGCGCCTTCAGCCGTTCGATGCGCGCCAGCAGCTCGCCGATGCCGACGGGCCGGATCTCCAAGACGCGCAACGAGATCGTGCCGCGCCCGGTGAAGAAGGAGAGTTTGCCGTAGACGACCACCCGGCTGCCCTCTTGCAGGGGAACGGGGGAATTGCGGATGAGGTCCGGGTCGCAGGTCACCGACAGCGACATGTCGGCGGATGGGTCGCGCAGCACCAGAAACGCGGTGCGGGTGCCCGGACGGAGGTTGATCTGCGTGATCTGGCCCTCCACCCAGATGCTGCCGAGCCGGTCGATCCACTGGGCGACCTTGATGGACACCGAGCGCACCGGCCACGGGTGCTCGGCGGAGTTGGCCGGTGCGGCGGGTTGGCCGGAGGTCTCCCGGCCAGCCGCCGTCGGGGAGGGGGTCCGGGGTTCGGTCACTGGGCCCGCACAGTGGCGATCCGGTTCGTGAGCATGGTCACGAACGGCGCCCTGGCGCGGGTGTGCTGCTCGTACTCCAGCAGCGCGGTGAGGTCGTCGATCGTCAGCAGGCGCAGCCGGGCGCGCAGCTGAGCCAGGGTCATGTTGGCGTAGTCGTAGCGGACGGCGACTTCCGGCTCGGCGATGGCGGGGGCCTCCGCGACAGGGTCGGGGTCGGTGTCCGGGTCGGCCGGTTCCGGGTCGGGCTCCTCGGCCGGCGGCTCGGCGATCGTCGTCACCGAGGCGACGTGGCCGTTGGTCGAACCGGTGCGGGTGTCGTCGGCGGGGGAGTCCGGCGCGCGGAACGGTTCGGGATCGTCGGCGGTGTAGAGATCGAACCGACTGGCGCGGAGCGTGGTGGGGCTCGGGTCGTCGGCGATGTCCTCGTCGAATGTGGCCCACTCCGGCTGTTCGACCGGGCGGTTGGACAAGCGGTCGAAGACCGCGTCGCCCTTCAGCGCCAGACTCGTCACGAACTGCTGGACGTGCATCGTCGTCTGCAGCACCTGACTGATGGCCGTGATCGGGAAATTCATTGCCGCCGTGGGTAGGCGGCGCGATTCCTCGAGGGCGTATACGGCGGCTCCGGCGGCGACCCGGGCCAGAAAGGGTGGTCGAAACATGGTCCTAGCCTGCCCGAAATGGTGTGTCATGCAAAGAAGCCGTGCGCGCGGTTCGGATATTCGCCGGTTGCCGCGCGGCCGTTCGGCGGGAATTGCACGGCACTGTGCTCATAACGCGGAGAATAAACCCAGGTCCCGGCGGGGAGTGTCCGTGACATGCGCCGCGGCCCGGTAGACCACCCGGCCGGCCCAGGCTTTCCGCCCCAGTTCGCGGCCGTACGCGGCGGTTCCCGCGTGGATGTGACGGGCAACTCCCGGACGTGGCGTGATCCCGGTCCGCACGTATCCTGTGGGCATGTCTTCGGCCATTCCCTTGAACGTCGGAATCGCCCGCTCGGCAGGCGCCGGAAACGCCGTCGCCGAGGGCGGAAAACGCGTGCTGCTCGCGGAGCCGCGCGGATACTGCGCCGGCGTGGACCGTGCGGTGGAAACCGTCGAGAAGGCGCTGGAGAAGCATGGAGCGCCCATCTATGTGCGCAAGGAGATCGTGCACAACCGGCACGTCGTGGAGACGCTGCGCGAACGCGGCGTGGTCTTCGTCGACGAGACCGACCAGGTCCCCGAGGGCGCGGTCGTGGTGTTCTCGGCGCACGGCGTTGCCCCCACGGTGCACGCGACGGCCGCCGCCCGCAATCTGCACACCATCGACGCCACCTGCCCACTGGTCACCAAGGTGCACCAGGAGGCGAAGCGGTTCGCTCGCGACGACTACGACATCCTGCTGATCGGTCACGAGGGCCACGAGGAGGTCGAGGGCACCGCCGGTGAGGCGCCGGACCACGTCCAGCTGGTCGACGGGCCCGATGCGGTGGACAAGGTCAGCGTGCGCGACGAGTCGAAGGTGATCTGGCTCTCGCAGACCACCCTGAGCGTGGACGAGACGATGGAGACCGTGCAGCGGCTGCGTGAGCGCTTCCCCGGCTTGCAGGACCCGCCGAGTGACGACATCTGCTACGCCACGCAGAACCGCCAGGTGGCGGTCAAGGCGATGGCGCCGGAATGCGACCTGGTGATCGTGGTCGGCTCGCGCAACTCGTCGAACTCGGTGCGCCTGGTGGAAGTGGCGCTCGGCGCGGGCGCCAAGGCGGCGTATCTGGTGGACTTCGCCCGCGAGGTCGACCCGGCCTGGCTCGATGGCGTCGGCACGATCGGCATCACCTCGGGCGCCTCGGTGCCCGACATCCTGGTTCGCGGCGTCTTGGACATGCTGGCCGAGCACGGCTACGGCGACGTCCAGCCGGTCACCACGGCCAACGAGACCCTCGTCTTCTCGCTTCCCCGCGAACTGCGCGACGCCCGTCGCTGACGCCGGGGCCCGTACCGGTGGCGCGGGCTTCGGTTACCTGCTCATCGGCTTCTCTTCGGATCCGATGCCGCGCTGCGGTCGCAACCCAGCCGGTCGCCCGGCCCGCGACGATGCGCGGATGGGTGATCGCCGCACCGGTCGCTTCGTCGTCGGAGCCGAGCGGGCCTGTTGTCGAGCCGGGTGGGTCGCTCGAAGTCGTATCCGCGTCTCAGCGCGCTGATTCCCCCGACCTCTGGGTGCTCCGGTCCTCCGCGCCGTTGGCCAGTCACGCGATATCAGGGGTCCTCGCGCCGGATTGTCTATAGTCGCCGGTCGGTCGGCGCGTTTGTGGCACGGCGCCGGGCCGACGGCGCGGAGGCCGACTTCGCTGAACTGGCGAACGCGCCTACAGATTTTCCGGCCTGCGCCGTTCCGGTCGGCCCGATTCGCGTTCGCGGTACCGCACATTGGGCTGGGGATGCGGCGGGACGTCGCGGCGACGGCCCGCGCCGCCGCGCGGTGGTTCGCCTTCGGGGCGCGGCATGGCCGCCGCCGGGCGGGTGGCGCCGCGGGCGGGAGCGCGTCCTTCCCGTGGACGAGAAGGTGCGACGCGCGGCGGGGTGTCGGCGACCTGCGCGGCGGGTCGGCGACCCGGTCGCGGCGCGGGCTCGTCCGAGTCGGCCGACTCGGGCTCGTCGGGCTCGTCCTTCGGGCGGCGGGCTTTGCGGCGCGCCGAGTCGGTGACCCCGCGGGACGAACGGCCCGGCCTGCTCTTCTTCGCCGGCGACTTGCCCCAGCTCTCGCCGCGGCGTGGCGTGCGCGGCTGGTCGGTTTCCTGTTCGCGGCGGTGCAGATAGATTCGGGCGCCACCGATCAGCAGGACGACGATCGTGGCGAGCATCATGGTCGGGAACCGGTTCACCAGCGGGATCGCCAGGTTGAGCAGAATGTCCTTCAGCGACGTCGAGCCGCGGCCGGTGAGCTGCTGATAGGCCAGCGGCACGGCGACGAAGAGCAGCAGTGGCGGCAGCACCATCGTGCTGAACAAGCCGCGGTACCGGACGGCGGCGACGGCCACCACACAGCCGAGGATGTACAGCGCGGCGAACGTGCCGGTCAGCTCGCCACCACCGCCGACGGCATCGATCAGAAATCCCAGGAACGTGCAGGCGACCGCGATCCCGATCGCCGCGCCGACCGGGATCCCCGGCACCGACGGCAGGATCGAGCGTTGCGGCGCGGGCACCCGGGATCGCACACGTTCGGAAGCAGCCACGATATGCACACTAGTTGCCGCCGTTCACGGCGGCGTGGCGGCACGGCCATAGTCCTGGTTACTCGCCCGCGTCGGCGAAGCCCACCGCGCGTGGCCGCGAGTCCACCCGCCCGATCTCGGGCACTTCCTGGTCGGCTATCTCCAGATCGTGCAATTTGCGCGCGGTGACCAGCACCCGTGATTCCACCGACGCCACGGTGTAGTTGAACGCCTCGACGGCCTTGCCGAGTTGCGCGCCCAGCCGGTCCAGATGCTTGCCCGTCATCCCGAGCCGGTGATACAGCTCACGGCCCAGTCGCTGCACGGTGGCCATGTCTCTGGACAGCGCCTCCTGCCGCCAGCCGAAGGCGATGGTGCGCAGCAACGCGATGAGGGTGGTCGGCGTAGCGAGGATCACGTTGCGGCCGAACGCGTACTCGAGCAGCGCCGAGTCGGTGGTCACGGCGGCGTCCAGGAACGGGTCGCCGGGCACGAACAGCACCACGAACTCGGGTGCGGGATCGAAGGCGGCCCAGTATGCCTTGTCGGACAGCTGGTCGACGTGCGCGCGCAGATGTTTGGCGTGCCGGGTGAGCAGCTCGGCGCGCACGTCGGGGTCGTCGGCGCCGCAGGCGTCCAGGTAGGCGGCGAACGGCACCTTCGCGTCCACCACGATGTGCCGTCCGCCCGCCAGCCGCACCACCAGATCCGGCCGGACCGTGCGGTCGTCCGCGCCGGGGCCGGTGCGGCTCACCTGGGTCCGGAAATCGCAATGCCTGGTCATCCCGGCCAGCTCGACCACTCGCTCCAGTTGGATCTCGCCCCACCGGCCCCGGACCTGCGGCGCGCGCAGCGCCGCGACCAGCTGGCCGGTCTGCCCGGTGAGCTGGTGGGAGGTGCGCTGCATGTTCGCGACCTGTTCGCGCAGGCCGGAATACGCGGTGAGCCGCTGCCGCTCGACCTGCTGGATCTGTTCGTTCAACGCGCCGACGGCCGCGCGCAGCGGTTCCACCATCGCGCCGACGGCGTGCGAATGCCTGCGCGCGGCATCTTCGTTCGCCGCGGTGAGCGATTGCCGCAGCAGCCGTTCGTTGTCCGCGGCGGCCGCCAGCCGCGCCTCCGCCGCCGCGGTGCGCTGCCCGGCGCGCGCCGCGTGGCCCAGCCAGCCGAGGCCGCATCCGGCGGCGAACACCAGCGTCAGTGCGACGAGCATCGGTGCGGTCATAGCGCAGATAGTGCCGTACGTCACCGACAAGAACGAGCACCGAGCAACTGCCCGGCATCGCGCCGCACACCGGCTCTGCCAGCGGATCGCCGCGGATTTCGCATACCTGTCCGGCGTCTGGCATCCGGGCTTTCCCCGGTCAGGACGCGTAGAGGTCAACGGTTGTGCGATGTTTCGACAGGTTCGGCCGGCCGGCCCGGAACACGTGCGCCCCCTCGGAGGGACACGCCGGGCCCTGGCTGGGCGAACCCGGCGCAGCGGGCGGGTCGATTGAACTCTGTCGGTGGCTTGCCCTACGGTTTCGCGGCATGCGGATGCTGCACACCTCGGACTGGCACATCGGGCGCACGTTCCACGGGGTCGATCTGCTTGCCGACCAGGCTCGTTCACTGACCGCGATCGCGGAGCTGGTGGCCGAGGAGTCGGTCGATGTGGTGGTGCTACCGGGCGACGTCTACGACCGGTCCATCCCCAGCGCCGACGCGATCGCGGTGTGTAACCGGGGATTCGAGGCTCTCCGTGCCGCGGGCGCCCAGATCGTCGCCACCTCGGGAAATCACGATTCGCCCGCCCGTCTGGGGGCGGGTGCGAGTTTCGCGGCGGCGGGCGGGCTGCACCTGCGCACCACCGTGGCCGACGCCGATCGTCCCGTCCTGCTGGAGGACGCGCACGGTCCGGTCGCGTTCTACGGCATCCCGTACCTGGAACCGGAGATCACCCGCGCCGAACTCGAAGTGCCGCAGGCGCGGTCGCATGCCGAGATCCTGGACGCGGCCATGGCCCGGGTGCGTGCCGACATCGCGCGGCGGCCGGGGGTGCGAACGGTGGTGCTGGCCCACGCCTTCGTGGTCGGCGGGGAAGCCACCGGGTCGGAGCGCTCCATCTCGGTCGGCGGCGTGGAGACGGTTCCGCTGGCCGCCTTCGACGGCATCGACTACGTGGCGCTCGGCCACCTGCATTCGCCGCAGGTGCTCGCCGAGCAGGTCCGCTACTCGGGATCGCCGCTGCCGTATTCGTTCGGCGAGAACGCGCATGGTAAAGCCGTCTGGATCGTCGACCTGGACGCGTCCGGCCTGCGGGAAGTGCGGCGCCGGGACCTGCCGACGGTCCGGGGCCTGAGCAAACTGACCGGCACCCTCGACGAGCTGCTGAGTGGCGCGGAGTACGGCGCGGCCGAAGAACATTACGTGTCCGCCGTGCTCACCGATATCGCCCGCCCCGTCGACGCCATGCGCAAACTGCGCGAGCGGTTTCCCCATGCGGTCCACGTCGAATGGGCACGGCCCGAGGGGAGCCCGGAACTGCGCTACCGTGAGCGGGTGCACGGCCGCCGCGACATCGAAGTAGCCCGCAGCTTCCTCAGCGACGTCCGCGGCGCACCCAGCCCGAGCGAGCTGACCTGGCTGGAGCGGGCGCTCTCGGCCGCGGTCGCGGAGCCGGAGCAGGTGTCAGCGGTCGCCGGGGAACTGACCGCATGAGCGTGCTGCCGAGGCCGGGCGTAGGCGCGGCGGCATGAGGCTGCACAAGCTGGAGATGACCGCTTTCGGTCCGTTCGCGGCCACCACGGTCGTCGATTTCGACGCCCTCGGCGCCGACGGATTGTTCCTCCTGCACGGACAGACCGGCGCGGGCAAGACCACGGTGCTGGACGCCATCGCGTTCGCCCTCTACGGCCGGGTTCCTGGCGCGCGGGGTGAGAGCAAGCGACTGCACTCCGACCACGCCCCCGAGCACACTCCGCCGCAGGTGGTGCTGGAGGCGACCCTCGGCGGGCGGCGGCTGCGCCTGACCCGCAGCCCCGAGTTCCAGCGTCTCAAGCGGGACGGCACGGGCATGCGCACCATCAACCCGAGGGCGACGCTGGCCTGGCTGGACGGCCGCGGCGAAAACCTGTCCCGGATACCGGACATCGGCGAGGAGGTGTTGCGCCTGCTCGGCATGAGCGCCGATCAGTTCTTCCAGGTGGTGCTGCTGCCGCAGGGCGATTTCGCCCGCTTCCTGCGCGCGGACAACGAAGATCGCGAGAAGTTGCTCGAAAAGCTCTTCGACACCAGGCGTTTCGGCACCGCGGAACAGTGGCTGGCCGACAAACGCCGGACCGCCGAAGCGGATCTGGATGCTCGTACCGACGGGATCAAGCGGTTGATCACCCAGGTGGGCATGGCTGCCGGAGTGCCGGATTCGGTCGGCGCCACGGAGTGCGTCGCCTGGTCGCAGGACCTGCTGGCCACCGCTCGCACCGATCTGGCCGTCGCGGGCACGGAACTGGAGCGCTGCCAGCGCGAGACGGCGCGCGTCCGGGACCAGGCCGAACAGCAGCGTCGCCTGCACGAACTGCGTCGGCGCATGAGCGCGGCGCGCGCGCAGCTGGACGACTACGCCGCGGGCGCCGAGCGGCGGGCCGCACTGCAAGCCGAGCTCGACCTCGCCCGCCGGGCCGAGCCGGTCGCCGCCGCCATCGACGAAGCGCGTGCGGCGGTGCAGAACCGGCGTCGGCGTGACAGCGAAAAGCTCACGGCGGCAGAGCGTCTCGCGTCGCGGCTGCGTGAGCCTGCGAGCGTCGAACTCGGCGGCGCCGAGCTGGTGACTTCCGCCGGTGCGCAGGTGCGCGACGACGCCGACCTGGACGCGGCGATTCAGCGCTGGAGCGCGCAGATCGGCGCGCTGGACGAAGTGCAAGCCGTCGCCGCCAGCGCCACCCGGCTCGGCGGGGAGATCGACGCGTTGCGCACCGAGGACGCGACGCTGGTCCGCCGCGTCACCGCACTCGCCACCCGGCGGGACGAACTGCCCGCGGCCCGCAGCCTGGCCGAGGCCAGGCTGCGCGAGGCTGCCGAAGCGGTCGCGGCCTTGCCGGGCATCACCGCCGAGACCGAACGGCTGCAGGCCGCCGCGACGGCGGCGGTCGAACTGGCCGCACGCCGCACCGCGCTCGACCACGCCCGCGTCGAGTTCGACGCCGCCCGCATCGCGCACCTGGACGCCAGGGAACTCGTCCTCGATCTGCGGGAGCGCAGAGTGAGCGGGATGGCCGCCGAACTGGCAGCCGAGCTGGTCGACGGAAGCCCCTGCGCGGTCTGCGGTTCCGCCGAGCATCCCGCGCCCGCCCGGCCGACGGCCATGGCGGTGTCCAAGGACGAGGAGGAAGCGGCGGTCGCGGCCGAGCGCGCCGCGGAGGACACACGCGACCGCGCGCTGGCCCGCATCGCCGGGCTCGAGCGCGAGATCGAAGCGCTCGTCGCTCGCGGCGGCGACACCGACCGAGTCGAACTCGCCGCCGCTCTGCGCGCCGCGACCGACCGCTACGAGGACACCTCGGAGCTGGCCGCCAACGCCGAGGGACTCGAAACCGAACTCGACCGCTTGCGCGAGGACGAGGCACGCTTGCACGAGGAACTGCGCGCATCCGAAGCCCGCCGCAGCGCGGTCGCCGCCACCATCGTCTCCGGCGAGGCTCGCCTGGCCGAGCTCACCGAACGGCTGCGCACCGCGGCGGGCGCCGACCAGACCGTTGACCGCCGCCGGGCCCGGCTGGCCGCGCTCGTCACGGAGGCGACCGCCCTGCGCGATGCCCGTGCCGAAGCGGTGGCGGCGCGTGAGCAGGTGTCGATGATCGCCGACCGTGTCGAAAGCCTCGCTCGCGCAGCGGGTTTCGTGCCAGAAAATGGTCAGCCGTCCGCTTCCGCCACTTCAGGTGGGACATTCCCGCCCAGCGCGAGTTCGGCCCAGGAATCCGGCGAAGAGCAAGTCACCCCATCCGCGACCTTCGGCGCGGACGAACCGGTGCGCCTCGACACCGAGGCTCGGGTCGCGGGTCGCGACGATGTCGCACTCCTGACCGCCTATGCGAAGGTCGTCACGGCGGCGTCACGCAGCCCGCGGCAGCAGGCCGAGACGGAAGCGGAACTGGTGGCCGCCGACCGTGCCCGCGCCGCGGCGGAAGCGGTGCTGGCGGAGCCTGAAATCCGTGCGGCGGCGGAGCAAGAGCCCGGCGATCCCGTCGAACTCGACGCGCGTGTGGCGGCCGCGCAGGCGGCGCTCAACGCGGCGGTGGCCGCCCACGCGGAGGCGAGCAGGCGGGCAAGCCGGCTCGAGGAGCTCGGTGGCCAGCTCTGGGCCGCTGTGGACCGGATCGCCCCTGCCCAGCAAGCGTTCGAGGAACTGAACGGCCTCGCCGACGTGGTCGCCGGGCGCGGCGTGAACAACCGCCGCATGTCCCTGCACTCCTACGTCCTGGCCGCCCGCCTGGAAGAAGTCGCGCAGGCGGGATCGCTGCGGCTGCGCAGGATGTCCGGCGGCCGCTACGAGTTCGTCCACTCGGACAAGGCCGGTCCGCGCGGTCGCCGCGGCGGGCTCGGCTTGGACATCCGGGACGACTACACCGGAGCCGTCCGCCCGGCCAAGACGCTCTCCGGCGGCGAAACCTTCATGGCCTCACTGTCGTTGGCGCTCGGCCTGGCCGACACCGTCGCCGCCGAGTCCGGGGGCCTGGTGCTGGACACCCTGTTCATCGACGAGGGATTCGGCGGCCTGGACGCCGACACCTTGGACGCCGTGATGGGTGTGCTGGACGAACTCCGTGCCGGCGGCCGAGTAGTCGGCGTGGTCAGCCACGTGGACGAGATGCGCCAGCGCATCCCCAGCCGCCTACACGTCCTGCGCGGCCGCGACGGCTCCCACCTCCAGACGACCATCGCCTGAAGGCGGGATCGCTTCCGCCGGGCTCCGGGCTCACCCCTCGTGGTCGAGCAGCCACCGTTTCACCGGCAACCCCCAGCGAAAGCCCCCGAGCGCGCCGCCGATGCGGAGGATCCGGTGACAAGGCACGAACAGGGCGGCGGCGTTGCGGGCGCAGGCATTGGCCGCGGCACGCGTGGCGTCCGGGCGACCGGCGCGGGCGGCGAACTCGGTGTAGGTCAGCGGGCTACCCGCCGGGACGGCGCGGAGTACTTCCCAGGCGTGCACGAGGAATTCCCCGGATCGCTGGCGAACCGGGATCGGGTCGATCGCGGTGAGATCGCCTTCGTGGTAGGCGGCGACGGCGCCGGTCACCTCGCCCAGCGAATCCCGCTGCCGTAAACCGACGGGGCGCAGCGCGGGGTGGATCAGACCGCGCAGGTTCTCCGCGTCGGACGTCCATCCGGAGGCGAGTACCGCGCCGTCGGCGTCGACGAGCGTGGTGAACGGTCCGAGCGGGGTCTGCGTGACGGCGAAATCCGCGGTGCCGATGGAACGGCCGCCGATCTCGGTGCGGGCGGCGATGCCGGCGTTCATGATTCGTCAGTGCCTTTCGTGGTGGCGAGCGCGGGGACATCGGAGGGTGTGACGCGGCTGGAAAGAGCCGCTTTCCACAAATGCATGGACAGGTACGAGCGCCACGGCGCCCAGCGTGCGGTGTCCGTCAGATCGACGCCGAGCAGGCTCGCGCCGCGACGGACGACCAGGTCGGTGCCGAGCAGGACGTCCGGATCGGCGAGCAGGCGCATCGTCACGTAGTCGGCCGTCCACGGCCCGACACCGTCCAGCGCGAGCAGGTCGCGGCGCAGGTCGGCGGCGGTGCGTCCCTGATGCAGCGGCAGGTCGCCGGATGCGAGTGCCTCGGCGGCCGCGATGATGGACCGGATGCGCCGCGCCGGGCCGGTCAAGACCTCCGCTCCTCGCTCGGCGATCACCTCGGGCGCGGGGAACAGCAGCGGGATCGGCCCGTCCACCCGTTCGCCGAGCGCCTCGACCAGCCGCGCGGTGTGCGTGGCCGCGGCGGACACCGAGATCTGCTGCCCGATCATGGTGCGCAGCAATAGTTCGGGTCCGTCCAAGCATCCGGGCACCCGGATACCCGGTGTGAACGACGGGCCCGCGTCGAGCGGAGGCAGCTCGGTCGAGGTCTCGCTGCCGGGCGGCGAGCCCGCCCCGGCATCCGGAAGGTACTCGGCGGCCTGCTCCGGCAGTCGTGTGCCGACCGGACCGCGCGCCGCGGGCCCGGCGCCGAGCGCTTCATCGATCCCGACCGGATCGGCATCCAGATCCAGCAGGTGCCGCAGCCTGGTCACGGTCGGCGCGAGATCGCGCATGTCGTGCAGGGACAGTTCCGCCCGCACGTGGTCGCGCTGGAAGCTCAGCCGGGCGGTGGCGTGCCCGTGCGGCGTGCGCAGATTCCTGGTGTAGGCGCGGTTGTCCCAGGACTCCATGCCAGGCACGGCGTGCGCGGACAGGAACCACTCCAGCCAGCCCCGGTCGAGCGGCTCCCGATAGGGCAGCCGCAGCGTGAGCGAGCCGCTCCCGGCCGGCGCCGGGCGGGCGGGAGCGGCGGTTCTCGCGCGCTGCGCCTCCAGCCGCATCGTGGTGGGGCTGACCGCGAACACCTCGCGCACCGTGTCGTTGAACTGGCGGATGGAGGCGAAACCCGCCGCGAACGCGATATCGGACATGGGCATCGCGGTGGTCTGGATCAGCAGCCGCGCGGTGTGCGCCCGGTGTGCCCGGGCCAGCGCGAGCGGCCCCGCACCGAGTTCGGTGGTCAGCACCCGGGTGAGCTGCCGCTGGGAGTAGCCGAGCGTGGCGGCCAGCCCGGGTACCCCGGCCCGCTCGACGACGCCGTCACCGATCAACCGCATCGCCCGCGCGGCCAGATCCGCCCTCGTGTTCCACAGCGGCGAACCGGGCGCTGCGTCCGGCAGGCAGCGGCGGCAGGCGCGATAGCCCGCTTGCTGCGCCGCGGCGGCGGTCGGCAGGAACGTCACGTTGGCCCGCTTCGGCGTGATCGCCGGACACGAAGGGCGGCAATAGATTCCGGTGGTGCGCACCGCGGTGAAGAATTGCCCGTCGAATCGGGAGTCCCGGGTCGACACCGCCCGGTAGCAACGTTCGAAATCCAATGCCGTGATCGTCACGCTCACCACAATGGCAGCTGCGGCGAACCCGTGCTAGCGGAAATCAGCCACCCTCGCCGGTGGTCGCCGCCACCTCCCGCAGCGGTCATGACATCGCACAGCTGTCGCCTGGTCGGCAGTTGTGGCCGCTACCAAAACGGTGTGCGGCGGCGCGGGCCGAATTTTCTCTCGCTCAGCAGCACCGGTTGGTCGGATTGCGATCCGCCTCGGCATGCCGCTGCCGCCAGTACTCCCGTTCGGTCGGCACGGCGCAGCCAGGATGCCTGCGCCGCAGGTGCTCGACGTAGCGCTGGTAATCCCGGCCGCCGAGGATCGAGTCGAACCACCAGACACCCGCCCGGACGCCGTCGCCACAGGCGCGGGCCGCGGCGCGCAGCCGGGCGCCGACCGGTCGCGCGGGCCGGTCGGCGTCCTGGGCCGGGAAGTCGCTCATTGCGCGTGGACGTGTGCCGCGCCGGAAGCGCGCACCTTTCCGTTCGCGATCAACTCGTCCCACTGCTTCTGCACTTCCTTCTCCGCCGCGGTGGCGAGGAATCCGCTGGGCGCGAAGATCTTCGACGGCTGCTCCGGCGTCTCGGTGGTCGTCGCCGCGCCGGAGCGCCAGGCCCGGTAGGCCACCACCGCGCCGACCACCGCCACGATCAGCACCAGCACCGCGAACACGATCGACAGCGTGCCCTGGATGAAGGTGTTGCGCACGATCGCGGTCATGTCGTCCTGGGTCTTCGCCGTCAGGCACAGCTTCCCGGCGTCCTGCGCGGCTTGGCAGATGCTGTGCTGCTTCCAGTAGCCGAGCTTCGGATCGGCGGAGAAGATCTTCTGCCACGACGCGGTCATGGTCACCAGCAGGTCCCAGACCAGCGGAATCCCCGGCACCCAGGCCCATTTCGCGAGCCCCTTCTTCACCACGATCACCAGCACAACGGTCAGCGCGATGGCCGCGAGCAACTGGTTGGCGATACCGAACAGCGGGAACAGCGTGTTGATGCCGCCCAGCGGGTCGGTGACGCCCATCAGCAGGATCGAGCCCCACGCCGCGACCACGACGGCCGAGCACAGCCACGCGCCCACCCGCCAGGACGGATCACGGAACTTCTTCGCCCCGCCGCCGAAGTTGCCCAGCGCGTCCGACAGCATGAACCGCGCCACGCGGGTGCCCGCGTCGATCGTGGTGAGGATGAACAACGCCTCGAACATGATCGCGAAGTGGTACCAGAACGACTTCATGCTCGCGCCGCCGAGGAACTGGTGGAACACCTCGGAGATGCCGACCGCCAGCGTCGGCGCGCCGCCGGTGCGGGAGATGATCGACGATTCGCCGACATCGCTCGCCGCCTGGCTCAACTCCGCCGGAGTCACCGCGGGCCCGCTGAGCCCGAGGCTGTTGGTGTAGGCCGCGGCCTTCTCCGCGGTGCCGCCGGTGAGACCGACCGGCGCGTTCATCGCGAAGTACAGGTGCTGGTCGATGATCGAGGCGGTGATGATGGCCATGACCGCGACGAACGACTCCATCAGCATGCCGCCGTAGCCGATCATCCGCGCGTGCGATTCCTTCTCCAGCAGCTTCGGCGTGGTGCCGGAGGAGACCAGCGCGTGGAAACCGCTCAGCGCGCCGCAGGCGATGGTGATGAACAGGAACGGGAACAGCGAGCCCGCGAAGGCCGGTCCGGTGCCGCTGGCGGCGAACGAGGAGACCGCGGGTGCGTGCAGCACCGGCAGCGTGACCAGGATGCCGACCGCGAGCAGCGCGATGGTGCCGACCTTCATGAAAGTCGACAGGTAGTCGCGCGGCGCCAGCAGCAGCCACACCGGAAGCACCGAGGCGACGAAGCCGTAGGCGATCAGCAGCCAGGAGATGGTCACCGGCGACAGCGTGAACCAGTCTGCGCCCCAGTCGGTTTCCGACACCCAGCCGCCGCCCACGATGGCCAGCAGCAGTAGCGCGAATCCGATCACGGAGACCTCGCCGACCTTGCCCGGCCGCAGGAACCGCAGGTACACACCCATGAACAGCGCGATCGGGATGGTCATGCCGATCGAGAAAACGCCCCACGGGCTGTGCGCGAGCGCGTTGACGACCACCAGCGCGAGCACCGCGAGCAGGATCATCATGATCACCAGGACGCCGACGATGGCCGACCAGCCGCCGATCACGCCGAGCTCGTCGCGGGCCATCTGCCCGAGGCTGCGCCCGCGGCGCTTCATCGAGACCCACAGCACCAGGTAGTCCTGCACAGCGCCGGCCAGCGCCACGCCGACCACGATCCAGATGGTCCCCGGCAGGTAACCCATCTGCGCGGCCAGCACCGGTCCGACCAGTGGACCGGCGCCCGCGATGGCGGCGAAATGGTGCCCGTAGAGCACCCGCCGGTCCATCGGCATGTAGTCCTTGCCGTTCTCCAGGATTTCGGCGGGCGTGGCCAGGTCGTCGCGCGGTTTGACGATCTTGCGTTCGATGAACCTGGCGTAGAACCGATACGCGATGACGTAGGTGCACACCGCTGCGATCACGATCCACACCGCGTTGACGGATTCGCCGCGCGAGATGGCGAGCACCGTCCACGCTATGGCTCCGAGGACCGCGATTCCGGCGAAGATCAGTTTCTTGGCCGGTGTGATCGGGGACTTGTCGACCACGCCGACGGGCGGCAGATCGGGATCGGTCCGCAGATATTCGATTGTCGCCATCTGCCTTCTCTCCTGTAAAACGCGCAGGATCTTGCTGAAACACGTGACAACGTATCCGATCGATGAGCGCCGTCGTGCCGATTCCGGACGCCGGGCGGGCACCGTGAAATATTGTTCATGTGTCGGCCGTCACCATGTGATTGCCGAACGTATGCTGCCATGCGGTTCGAGGAGCTCCACATCCGCCCTGGAGGAGGGCTGTGTTGCGTGCGAATCCCGTCGCCCGGGTCCGTCGCCGGACGCTGCTCGGGTCGGCGCTGGCCGCGCCACTGCTGGCGAGCGGCGGCTGCGGCTCCGGTGACGACGCGTTGACCTTCTTCTTCCAGGCCAGGCCGGAAGAGGCCCGGGTCCGGCTGAAGATCATCGACGAATTCCGGAAGTTGCACCCGGACATCCGGGTTCGCGCCATCATGTCGGGGCCGGACCCGTTGCAGCAGATGCTCACCTACTGCGCGGGCGGCAAATGCCCGGACGTGCTGATGGCGTGGGAGCTGCTGTATTCCGGGCTGGCCGAGCGCGGTGTGCTGCTCGATCTGAAGACGCTGCTCGCCCGCGATCCGCAGTACGCCGCCGCGCTCGAAGCCGACAGCTACCCGGCGCTCTACGACACCTTCGCGTACGCGGGTGGGCAGTACGCTCTGCCCGAGCAGTGGTCCGGAGTGTTCCTGTACTACAACCGGGAGCTGTTCGACGAGGCCGGGATCGTCCCGCCCACGCGCTGGCGTGACGCCTGGTCGTTCGACGAGTTCCTGTCCGCTGCCGAAGCGTTGACCAGGCACGACTCCTCCAGCCGGACCCGGTGGGGCTTCGCCGACGCGTGGGTGCCGTACTTCTCGGCGGCCTGCTTCGGCATGAACAACGGCGCCGAGTGGTTCTCGCCCTCGGTGAACCCGACCAGGACCAATCTCGGCGATCCGCGGTTCGCCGAAGGATTCCAGTTCTACGCCGACCTCGCCGTACGTCATCGGGTGGCGCCGAAAGCCGCCGACACGCTCTCGGTTTCGGCGCCCGACCTGTTCCGGCGGGGCCGGGCGGCGATGGCTTTGGGCGGGCACTGGCTGTATTCCGAGTTCGCCGGGCACGACGACCTCCCGATCGACGTCACGGTGCTGCCGGTCGGCCCGCACGGCGGTCCCGGAGCCATCACTGATGTGGGCAGCACCGGGCTGGCCATCGCCGCGGGCAGCCCGCGCGTCGAGCAGGCCTGGGAGTTCGTGAAATTCGCGACCGGGCCGGTGGGGCAGGCGATCATCGCCGCGTCCGGGCTGTTCGTGCCGGTGCTCGAGTCGGCGATGCGGTCACCGGGGTTCGCCGCCGCACACCGTGAGATCCGCAATCTCGAGGTGTTCACCGACGGCCCGGCCAGCTCCCGGCCGCTACCGGTGACGCCCGCCTGGGGCAAGGTGTCCGCCCTGCTCGAACGCGGCTCCAACCGGGTGCTGCGCGGCGCCGCCACCGCCGCGTCCCTGGACGGGCGGTTCGCCGCCGACGTCGACGCGCTGCTGGACGCGCCATGACCGGAGCACAGCGGTCGCAAACCCCGGGCAAAGACCGGCGCGGCGTCGCGTCCCGGTTGGCGCGGCGGCGGGAACGCGCCGGCTGGGCATTCGTCGCGCCCAACGTGGCGGCCGTCGCGATTTTCTTGTTGTTTCCGTTGATATTCTCGCTCTATCTCAGTTTTCATTCGTGGGACTTGTTCGGCCCCATGCGTTTTGTCGGTGTGGACAACTATCGGAGGTTGTTCTCGTCCGATCCGTTGTTTCTCATCGCGGTGCGCAACACGGCCGTTTTCACCGTGTCGACCTTGGTGCCCACGGTGGTGATCGGACTCGCCGTCGCCGCCGCGCTGAATCGAAAGTTGGCCGGTATCGGCCTGTTTCGTACGATCGCGTTTCTGCCGCTGGTCGCCTCGGCGGTCGCCATGGCCGTGGTGTGGCGGTTCCTGTTCACCGACGACGGGTTGCTCAACGTCGCGCTCGGCCTGCTCGGTATCGACCCGGTGCCTTGGCTGACCCATCCGGACTGGGCGCTGGTCTCGCTCAGCATCGTCACCGTGTGGAAGAGCGTGCCGTTCGCGACGGTCATTCTGCTCGCCGCCATGCAGGGGGTGCCGGAGACGCTCTACGAGGCGGCGAAGATCGATGGAGCCGGCGCGCTGCGGCGGTTCTCCGCGATCACCCTGCCGCTGATCCGGGGGCCGCTGTCGTTCGTCTTCATCATCACGATCATCAATTCGGTGCAGGCGTTCGATCAGGCCTACGCGCTGACCGGCGGCAACGGGGGACCGGAGACGGGTACGTATCTGCTGGGGATCATGCTGTTCCAGAACGCGTTCGGTTTCTACGAGGTCGGCTACGCTTCCGCGCTCGCCTGGGTGATCTTCGCGATGTTGTTCCTGCTGACTCTGGTGCAACTGCGGATGGCCCGGCGCTCGGAGGTGGAACAGTGAACACCTATGAAGTGGTGCGGCGCGCCCTGCCGGTACGGCACGACCGCGTGATCGTCGCGTTCGGCCGGGTCGATCGGGCCATCGTGCGGCGGGTCGCGCGCGGGACCGCGATATACGCGGTGCTGGTCGGCATCGCCTGGTGCGCGCTGCTGCCGATCCTGTGGGCGGTGTCGGGCTCGCTGAAGCGGGACGGTGAGATCGCCGACGCGGCCTTGCTTCCACAGCGGCCGCAGTGGTCGAACTACGGCAAGGTCTTCGAACTGCTGCCGATGGGGCGGATGCTGCTCAACACCACGATCTACGCGCTGTGCGTGACGGCGGGACAGGTCTTCTTCTGCTCACTGGCCGGTTACGCGTTCGCGCGCTTGCGTTTTCGCGGGCGCGACATGCTGTTCCTCGCCTATCTCGCGACACTGATGGTGCCGCTGACCGTGACGGTGATTCCGCAGTTCCTGCTGATGCGGGCATTCGGCTGGGTGGACACCCCGTGGGCGATGATCGTGCCCGGCCTGTTCGGCAGCGCGTTCGGCACGTATCTGATGCGGCAGTTCTTCCGCACACTGCCCGAGGAACTCGAGGAGGCCGCCATCCTCGACGGCTGCTCCACCTGGCAGGTCTACTGGCGGGTCCTGCTGCCACACACCCGTCCGGCCCTGATGGTGCTCGCCGTGCTCACCTGGATCACCGTGTGGAACGACTTCCTCTGGCCCCTGGTCATGATCCAGCGCGAGGACGTCGCCACCGCGACCCTGGGTCTGGTCCGGCTGCAAGGGCAATACCACACCCAGTGGCCGATCCTCATGGCCGCTGCGGTCGTCATCCTGGTTCCGCTGCTGCTCATCTACGCGATCGCCCAGCGCGCGTTCATCCGCGGCATCGCGATGTCAGGGCTCGGCGGGCGCTGAGCGCATGCGCTCGAGTCGGCGGCTCCGTGCGCCGCGCCGCACTCTTGTGACGGTCGGCGAACGTCGCTGACCGGCTGAGTTCATGTTCGCCGGGGCCGGGGCACTGTCGAACTTCCCTCGCCGCATCGGTGCGGTGCCGCGGCCGGGCGAAAGTCGTCGCCGGGCCGCGGCACCGCGTTGTGGGGACGGGATCACCTTCGGGCCGATCAGGCGCCCCAGTAAGTGCCGAAGCTCCACAGATTGCCTTCCGGATCGCGGACCGTGAAGCCGCGCGAGCCGTAGTCCTCGTCCCGCAGGCCGCGAACCACTTCGGCGCCCGCGGCGGTCGCGCGCGCGAACAGGGCGTCGGGCTCTTCGCAGACCAGGTAGACCGAGTCGGTGCCGGTCGGCCGGGTGCTGAACGGGCTGTCGTCCTTGCCTGCCGAGCCGAACATGACGCCGCCGCCCAGCGGCCAGCGCAGTTCCGCGTGCTCGATGATCGACGGATCGTCCTCGCGTGCGTAGAGCGCGGCCTCCCGGAAGCCGAACGCCTCGACCAGGAATGTGGCCATGGCGTGGGCATCGCGGAAGGTGAGCGTGGGCCAGACGGCGGTGCGGGTGCTGGTTTCTGTCGGATTCGTCATGGATGAATCGTCATCCGGCGGCCACGTCGGGGGCTTGGACGGATGGAACCTCCTCGGCCAGCCACGCGGTCGGGCTCGTTCCGGCGAGATCGGCGAAGTCGCGATCCAGATGCGCCTGGTCGTAATACCCGCAGGTGGCGGCCACCTGGGCGATGGTGACGTAGGAGGGCGTGTGCGCGAGCATGCGGCGTGCCCGTTCGAAACGGGTGATCCGGGCGGCGAGTTTCGGGTTGAGACCGAACTCGCGAGTGAACCGGCGCGTCAGATGCTGCCTGCTCCAGCCGATCTGCTCGGCCAGTGGGCCGATCGCGATGCCGCCGCCGGAACCGACCACGCTGCGCCAGGCCCAGCTGAGTTCCGGACCGACCCAGCGATCCGGATCGGCGAGCGCCGAAAGCACCTGGTCGCAGGTGGCGAATCGGTCCGGCCAGGCCGGGGCGTATTGCAACCGTTCCCACAACTCGAGGCCGACGGGCCCGACGACATCGGAGAATTCGACGGACGTATCCCACAGCGCCGCCGCGGGCATGCCGAACAAGGTGCGGCAACCCAGCGGCGTGAGCGCCACGGCGACGCCCTCCTGGTGACCGTCGTGCGCGATCAACGCCGTGCTCGCCTGCAAGCCGCTCAGCACGCACCGGTAGTTCTGCGGCGACTGGCGCGGATCGGTCTGCTCGACGACGTCGATCGTGGGACCGATCGCGACGATGAACGTCATGTGCCGCGACGGCAACCCGCGATGAATCGCCGCCGCGAATCCGGACATGCGATATCCGACGTAGCGGTCGATGAACGCGGCGAGCACGGGCGCTGGACGCGCTGTCACCACCTCCGTGGTCGGCTCCATGTGCGCCACGCTACGCCGGGGGACCGACAGTGTCCTCGGTCGATCAATTCGCGACGTCAACGTGTTGGATCACCGATTCGTCCGCGGCCGTGTCGAGCAGCAGGTGGCCGATTCGTCGCGGGTGACGCGCATGCCGAACAGCACATTAGCCGCATCGCTTCCGGCGCGGACGTGACCACGGCGGCGGCCATGCTCGACGGCACCTGCTTCCACCAGGCATTTCTGCGGTACTACCACTCGGGTGCGGATGCCGCACCGGCCCCGGACGAACTCGCGTGCGCCCTGGCGCGGACTCTGGCTCGCGGTCTCGGCGCGTGCGAGGAGTCTCACTGACGCGGATCAGTCGCGGATGCTCACAGCGGCAGGATCGGCCGGGTTCGGCTGCCCTGCGCGCATCGGTGCCGGATCGGTCCCCGGTCGACGCACGGTGTCGAGTCTTTCCGGAGCGACGTGCCCGATCACCAGGTGCCGAATCGAGGGAGACGCACCGCGACGTCGGGGTACTGGACCGACCGGCTCGAAGTCGCGCTGGCTCAGGTCTTTGTGTGCGTCAGCTCATGGCGCTCGACATGATGCCTACCGGCTACTCCGGGTCGGAGGCGGCATCCGCCCCAATCACCGGCGTGACTTCGAGGGGTGCCCGTCGAGGTCGATCCGAGCTCTCCGCCGCTTCCGGCCGCCGGTGAGATGTACCACTACAGTGTGTAGTTGACTGTCGTCACCGGCGGCTATGCGGTTACCGTTGCGCCTCCTGACGATTTCTGGAGGTGTGATGCGGCGGGTGCAGTACGAGCGCAGCGGTGGTCCCGAGGTGCTCGAGCTCGTCTCGGTCGAGGTCCCGACGCCAGGGCCGGGTGAGCTGCTGGTCCGCGTCGAGGCGGTCGGGGTGACCCTGCCGGTGGTGCGGAAGGTGCGTGAACAGCGCGAACCGATCGCGCTGGGTGGCGAGGTGGCCGGCGAGGTGGTCGCGGTAGGGGAGGGCGTCGAGCGTTACGCGCCCGGCTACCGGGTGACCGGCCTCGTATTCGGACACGGGTACGCCGACTACGCCCTGCTGTCGGCGGCCATGGCGTCGCCCATCCCCGATGGAGCTTCGGCGGTCGACGCCGTCGCGCTGGTGCGCAGCGGCTTGGTGGCGCTCGGCGCGCTCAGTGCCGCGGCTCCGCGGGACGGTGAGTCCGCCCTGATCACCGCCGCCGCGAGCGGTGTCGGCCACCTCGCGGTGCAGTTGGCGCGGGTGCGCGGCGCCGCCCGAGTGGTCGGCGCGGTGTCGGATCTCGCCAAGGCGGAGTTCGTGCAGAAACTCGGCGCCGACGACGTGGTCGAGTACGGCCAGGAATCCTGGGGCGCTCCCGCCGACTATGTGCTCGACGCGGTCGGCGGCGACCTTCTCTCTCCCGCGCTCGCGGCGTTGGCCCCCGGCGGCCGCCTGGTCGCCTACAGCTCCGGTGGCGGCACCATCCAGGCATACGACCTGCTCGTCGGGGCGAAGTCCGTCATCGGCTTCCAAATGGCCCGCATCGCGCAAACCCAGCCCGACGTGTACGAACACTGGCGCCAAGAGCTCTGGCAATACTTCGCCTCCGGCCAACTACACCCCGCGGTACACGCCGAACTCCCCCTCACCGAAGCCGCCGCCGCCCACACCCTCATCGAAACCCGCGCCAATCTCGGCAAAGTCATCCTCATCCCCTGACGGATCCCGCGCGTGGCACATGGCTGCGGCAAACGTCGAGAAGACCTCTCCACCATGTGCCACTCGCGGGACGCGTAGACTCTGTTCCTCGTGAGTCTCACCCTCGGAATTGTCGGGCTGCCGAACGTCGGGAAGTCGACGCTGTTCAACGCGTTGACCAAGAACGACGTGCTTGCGGCGAACTACCCGTTCGCGACCATCGAGCCGAACGTCGGCGTGGTGCCGCTGCCGGATCCGAGGCTGAACAAGCTGGCGGAGATCTTCTCCTCCGAGCGGATCGTGCCGGCCACCGTCTCGTTCGTCGACATCGCGGGCATCGTGAAAGGCGCTTCCGAGGGCGCGGGCCTGGGCAACAAGTTCCTCGCCAACATCCGCGAGGCCGACGCCATCTGCCAGGTCGTGCGAGTGTTCGCCGACGACGACGTGGTGCACGTCGACGGCCGCGTCGACCCCAGCGCCGACATCGAGGTGATCGAGACCGAGCTCATCCTCGCCGACCTGCAGACCTTGGAGAAGGCGGTCGTGCGTTTGGAGAAGGAAGCCAAGGTCAAGAAGGACCGCAAGCCGGTCGCCGACGCGGCCAAGACCGCGCAGGAGATCCTCAACGGCGGCACCACCCTGTTCGCCGCGGCCGACAAGGTGGACACCGAGCTGCTGAAAGAACTCTCGCTGCTCACCACCAAGCCGTTCCTCTACGTCTTCAATGCCGACGAATCGGTGCTCACCGACGAGGCGAAGGTCGCCGAGCTGAAAGCTTCCGTCGCCCCGGCCGATTCCGTCTTCCTCGACGCCAAGGTGGAAGCCGAACTCCTCGAACTCGACGAGGAATCCGCCGCCGAACTCCTCGAATCCATCGGCCAGACCGAGCCCGGCCTGCACGCCCTCGCCCGAGCCGGCTTCCACACCCTCGGCCTGCAGACCTACCTCACCGCGGGCCCGAAGGAGGCCCGCGCCTGGACCATCCACCAGGGCGACACCGCCCCCAAGGCCGCCGGCGTCATCCACACCGACTTCGAACGCGGCTTCATCAAGGCCGAAGTCGTCGCCTACAACGACCTCGTCGAAGCAGGCTCCATGGCCGCCGCCAAGGCCGCAGGCAAGGTCCGCATGGAAGGCAAGGACTACGTCATGACCGACGGCGACGT
>NZ_BDCK01000028.1 GCF_001613465.1 Nocardia niwae NBRC 108934 = DSM 45340
TTCCCGCGGTTCGACCTTCACCGAGACGAAATCGCGCGGTTTTCCTTCCACGTCGGTCACGTAGTAGTTGGTGCGCAGCGTCGCCTTGATCAGGCCGAGGATCGCACGCAGGATGCGGTCCGCGTCCAGGCTGACCACCTCGTCGATCCGCCCGCGCACCCGGATCTCCAGTTCCTCCGCGTGCTCGGGGGAGACGGTGTCGGGATCGAAACGCGCCGCGAACAAATCGACGAACAGGCGCGCGATATCCGGATAGGTGAGCAGCACCCGGCAGATATTGGCTTGGCTGTACGGAAAACCGGCCTGCTGCAGATACTTCGCGTAGGTGCGCAGAATCGAGACGGCACGCCACGGCAGCCGACCACGCAGCACGAGCTCGTTGAGACCGTCCGCCTCCGCGCGGCCGTACCACATGGCCTCGAAGGCTTCCACGAACCGCTCGCGCAGCCCGCGCACCTCTGCCTCGAGCACGTCGGCGCGCTTGGAGGACTCGAGCAGTTCCGCGTCCAGATCCCGATCGAGCGAACTGCGCAGCAGCTCCGGACGGGCCAGCAGGCCGAAGTCGTAGATCCACCGCTCACCGCCGGTACCGCCGTCGGCGGCGGTCTCCAGCTCGAGCTGGTACGGCCGCTCGTCGACCACCTCGACGCCGAGGCTCTGCAACAGCGGAAGCACCTGACTCAATGAGATACCGCTACCACCGACATAGAGCGTGAAGCGCCAGGAACCCGGTGCCGAATCCGGCTTCCGATACAGATATTGGTCGATCCGTCCGTCACGCAGCCGCTCCAGCCGCACGATGTCCGCGAGCGCGCGGGCCGCGGCGAAATCCTGTTTGTAGCCCTCGGGGAAGGCTTCCGCGTACCGCTGAACCACTGCGGGATCGAGCACCGTCGAGGTGCTCACCTCGTCGTTCAGGCGGTCGTCCCAGGTGCGGCTGGCCTCGGCGAGCAGGTTCTGCAGACGCAGCCGGTTGGGCTCGGAGGTGTCGGCGGCCGGGGTCGTCCGACGGGAAACCCCGTGTTCGGCCTCCGGCATGCGCACCGTGAAATACACCCGCGCCAAGTCGCTTTCGCCCACCCGCGCGGAATAGTCGATGGACACCCCGCCCAGTTCGCGGACCAGGATCTCCTGCATCTCCAACCGCGAGCTGGTGGTGTACCGGTCGCGCGGCAGGTAGACCAGGCAGGCGACATAACGGCCGTAGGTGTCCGCGCGCAGGAACAGGCGCACCTGGCGGCGCAGGCTCACGCCGAGCACGGCGGTGGCGGTACGGCGCAGCGTCTCCCCGTCGGCGGAGAACAGCTCGGTGCGCGGGAAGGACTGGATGACCTCGAGCATCGCCTGGCCGGAGAACGAATCCAGGTCGAATCCGCTCTCCTCGATCGCCGAGCGGACCCGGCGCTCGATCACCGGGATGTCCAGAACGTTCTCGTGCACGGCGGTGACGGTGAAGACACCGATGAACAGATGTTCACCGACGACCGTTCCGTCGGCCTCGAAGTCGGCGACGCTGACGAAGTACGGATACACCGCACGGTGCACGGTGGCGGGGACCAGCCCCTGGGTCAGCGTCAGCAGCGGCCGGTCACCGCCGTTGACCGGCACGTGGAAGTCGGTGCCCACGTCCGGCCGCAGCACGCCGAGGCAGGTGGCGGGCAGAACGGTGGACGTCTCCCGGCCCTGGTCGGAGTCGGTGTTCAGCCGGTAGCGCGCGTAGCCGAGGAGCGTGAAGTTGCCCCCGGCCAGCCAGCGCAGCAGGTTCGCCGTGTCGGTCAGTTCGGCCGGCTGGAACGGCGCGGACCCGGATTGCGCGGCCAGGTCCAGGTCGTCGGCCAGCTTGCTCTGCACGTCCTCGATTGCTTCGGTGTCACCGATCACCTGACGCACGTCGTCCACCACGTCCGGCACCGCGGACTCGACCTTGGCCAGCAGCGCCGCACTGGTCGACGGATGCAATTGCACGTGCATCCAGGATTCGCGCAGGCCAGCCGCGCCGGTACCGTCCACCTCGTGCGCGGCGGCGTGCGTGAGCTGTCCCTGCCCGTCCCGCTCGACCTCGAATATCGGGTGGATGATCTCGCTGACGCTCACGCCGATCCGGCTCAGCGACGAACTGATCGACTCGACCAGCAGCGGCATGTCGTCGGTGACGATCTGTACCGCCGCACCGATTCCGGAGCCGTCATCCGGGTGATACACCCGCACCAGCGCGCGACCGGGGCGGCGCATCATCGCCAGCTCCAGGTGCCTGCGGAAGATCTGGGTGATGCCGGTGATCGCACAGTCCACATCGCCCGCGTCGACGTGGCGGAAGTACGCCTCCTCGAGCGTCGCGAGTTCGCCGCGCAGCGACTGCGGCAAACCCGCGGCCCACGCCGCGCTGGACAATTCGGACGAGACGGTCATTTTTCGCCAACTCCCTCGGATATCGGTTCCGTAACAAAGTGACGCCGGTCCGAGGGTAACTGCGCGCCGATGACGCGTGGGTGAAATCCCTTTCGACATCCAGGTGTTCACCACGACCGCAAAATTCGCCGCTCGTGTGCCGGGGTCGCACGCGGCGACCTCGGGCACAGCACAGAATCGGACGCTAACGTCAGGTGAGCGCTACAGGTCGTATCCGTGGCGGCAGCGGCGCCGCACCGGTACCTCGGGTCAGCTCGGCCACCGCGCCGGCGGTCGAAGCCACCGATTGCTCGAACTGCGCCTGCGCATTCACGTCTCCCACCCTAGCGAGCTACGCACGGGTAGGTGTCACTCCTGTTCCGCGTTCGCGACAAAGACTTTTCGCGCCGTCCCACCGAGAGGGTTCGGCCCCCACGTCCGGCTCCGTTCTCCAGCCTCGCCGCCTCCCACGGCGCATGAGCAAACACCAGGCAGCAGCCGCCCCGACACACGCCCGCAGGGGCAGCGGCTTACGCACGGCGAAATCGACTCGCCGACATCCGGTCCGCCCGCCACGCACATCGAACGGTGACGGTGCGCGGCGAGTTGCAGGGCGGGATGGGTGCGGCCGGTGCACCCACCCCGCGCCGAACTCAGCCGCGGGTCAGCTTGCGGTGCGTCACCCGGTGCGGGCGGGCCGCTTCCGGGCCGAGCCGCTCCACCTTGTTGGCTTCGTAGGCTTCGAAGTTGCCCTCGAACCAGAACCATTTGGCCTCGTTGTCGGAGTCGCCCTCCCACGCGAGGATGTGGGTGCAGGTGCGGTCGAGGAACCAGCGGTCGTGCGAGATGACCACGGCGCAGCCGGGGAACTTCTCCAGCGCGTTCTCCAGCGAGCCCAGGGTCTCCACATCGAGGTCGTTGGTCGGCTCGTCGAGCAGAATCAGGTTGCCGCCCTGCTTGAGGGTCATCGCCAGGTTCAGCCGGTTGCGCTCACCACCCGACAGCACGCCCGCGGGCTTCTGCTGGTCGGGGCCCTTGAATCCGAACGCGCTCACGTAGGCCCGCGAAGGCATCTCCTGCTGGCCGACCTCGATGTAGTCCAGGCCGTCGGAGACCACCTGCCAGACCGTCTTCTTCGGGTCGATGCCCGCGCGGTTCTGGTCGACGTAACTCAGCTTGACCGTCTCGCCGACCTTCACTTCGCCGCTGTCCGGCTGCTCGAGCCCGACGATGGTCTTGAACAGCGTGGTCTTACCGACGCCGTTGGGCCCGATCACGCCGACGATGCCATTGCGCGGCAGGGTGAACGACAGGTCCTTGATCAGCTGGCGGTCGCCGAAGCCCTTGTCCAGGTGCTCGACCTCCACCACCACGTTGCCCAAGCGCGGGCCCGCGGGGATCTGGATCTCCTCGAAGTCCAGCTTCCGCATCTTCTCGGCCTCTGCCGCCATCTCCTCGTACCGGCCGAGACGGGCCTTGTTCTTGGCCTGCCTGGCCTTCGCGCCGGAACGCACCCAGGCGAGTTCTTCCTTGAGCCGCTTCTGCAGCTTCTGGTCCTTCTTGCCCTGCACTTCGAGCCGCTCGGCCTTCTTCTCCAGGTAGGTGGAGTAGTTGCCCTCGTACGGGTAGGCGCGGCCACGATCCAGCTCGAGGATCCACTGGGCGACGTTGTCCAGGAAGTACCGGTCGTGGGTGACCGCCAGCACGGCGCCCTGGTACTGCGCCAGGTGCTGTTCGAGCCAGTTCACGCTCTCGGCGTCCAGGTGGTTGGTCGGCTCGTCGAGCAGCAGCAGGTCGGGCTTGCTCAGCAGCAGCTTGCACAGCGCCACCCGGCGGCGCTCACCACCGGAGAGGTTGGTGACCGGCTCGTCCGGCGGCGGGCAGCGCAGCGCGTCCATCGCCTGCTCGAGCTGGGAGTCCAGATCCCACGCGTCGGCGTGATCCAGATCCTCCTGCAGCTTGCCCATCTCCTCCATGAGCTCGTCGGAGTAATCGGTGGCCATCAGCTCGGCGATCTCGTTGAAGCGATCCAGCTTCACCTTGATCTCGCCCATGCCCTCCTCGACGTTGCCGCGGACGGTCTTCTCCTCGTTGAGCGGAGGTTCCTGCTGCAGGATGCCGACGGAGGCGCCTGCGGCGAGGAACGCGTCACCGTTGTTCGGCTGGTCCAGCCCGGCCATGATCTTCAGCACGCTGGATTTACCCGCGCCGTTCGGGCCGACGACGCCGATCTTGGCGCCGGGAAGGAAGTTCAAGGTGACATCGTCGAGCACGACTTTGTCGCCGTGCGCCTTGCGAACCTTCTTCATCTGGTAAATGAACTCAGCCATAAGTGTGAAGCCTATCGGTGCGGGAGATGAGGGGACGAAGCAGAGCTACCGTGCCGCCAGGACGAAATCCGGTCGAGCGATCAAGCGTCGACTGGCTCGGGCGCGCTGCCGCGAGTCGGTGCCGAATCGACGGTAGCGCCATTCTCCCCCGGCGCGTCACCGACCGGCACCCGACCTTCAGCGCTCGGAGGCTCGGAAGTATTCCGTGCGGGCAGCTCGGACAACCGCGTCAGCTGGGCGGTGCACCGGGACAGGTCCGGTCCGACCACGGTGGCGCGCATCTCCAGATCCCGGCGTTCCACGCCGTCTTTGCTGCGGTACTCGTGCGAGCGCAACTGGCCGTAGGCGATGACCGGATCACCGCGCCGCAGGGACGCGTCGACACCCGCCACCAGCCGCCGCCAGCAGCTGACTGTGAGATACAACGTGCCGTTGTCAACCCATTGCCCCGACGCGTGATCGAGCCGACGGGAATTGCTCGCCAGCCGGAAGGTGACCACCTGCTCGCCGTTGGTGAGATCACGCTTGACCGGATGGGTCGCGATCGTTCCGATCACCGTCGCGTTCGCCTCGTACATGATTACGCCCCTTCGCATTCGGATCCGGGCCTGCCCGGAATTTCCTCCCCCTCCAGGAGGGCAATTCCAGGGTGCGCCGATTCCGCGAGCGCCGATCGACCCGTTCCCGGAATGTGCACAACTCCCGAGGATGTGAAGTCCGAGCTTTTCCGCTTGCGCGGTCAGAACACCGCCACGTCGGTATTGGCTCCGCACAGGACGATCACCGGTCGCTCGTCGGGCGCGGGAACGTAGGCGCCGCTGTGCACGGCCGCCAGCGCCGCGGCGCCGGCCACTTCGACCAGGATGCGGAATTCGCGCCACAGGTACTCGCGCGCCGCGGTGATCGCGTCGTCGCTCACCAGCACCGACCGCACGTCGTGCCTGCGGGCGACGTCCAGGGCGATGTCACCGATCCGGGTCGGCCCCAGAGTGTCGGCGGTGAGCCCGGACCCGACGATGTCGACGGGACGGTCCTCCGCCAGGGCGGCGCGCAGGACAGCCGCGCCCTCGGGCTCGACCCCGATCACCTGCTGACGGCGCCCGACCGCGGCCGCGATCCCGGCGACCAGTCCGCCGCCGCCCACCGCGGCCAGCACCGGCGGCCGCCCGCGCACCTGCTCTTCGAGTTCCAGCCCGACCACACCGATGCCCGCCACCACCGCGGGCAGGTCGTAGCCGTGCAGCAGCAGCGCGCCGCGTTCGGCGGCCAGCTCGGTCGCGTACGCCAAGGCCTCGGCATAGGTGGTGCCGTGCCAGAGCACTTCCGCGCCGTGCGACCACATGGCGGCGACCTTCGTATGCGGCGCCGTCTCCGGGACGACGACCGTGCACGTCTTGTCCAGCCGGGCCGCGGCGAGCGCGGCGGCGATACCCGCGTTGCCCGCGGAGGCGATCACCACCTGATCGACCCCGTCACCCGACTCCAGCAGTGCGTTGAGACTGCCGCGCACCTTGAACGTCCCACCGTGCTGGAGATGCTCGAGTTTCATCGTCACCGGCACCGGGCCCGATGGGCTCGCCACGGACGTGTGGAACACCGGCGTCTTGCGGATCCGGCCCGCCAGCCGCCTGCGCGCGGATCGCACGTGCGACCGTTCCACCCGCCCGGCCGGTCTGTGTGGGGAGACCATGGTGGCGCGTTCACTCACTTACGCACTTCTCCATCTCGCTTGGCCAGTTCGGCGAACATCGCGTTGTGTGCGGCGAGTGCGGCGTCGTTGTCGCGTTCGGCGGCTCGATCGGTGCGCTGCGCGAGCCGATGGTCGCTGCGCGACCATTGGATCAGCAAAGCCAGCATCACCACCACCAGGGGCACCTCTCCGCTGGCCCAGGCGAGGCTGCCACCGGTGCGCTGGTCGCCGAGCAGATCGCCGTTCCAACCGAGACCGAGACCGCGATAGAACCAGCCGCCGAGCACCGTGGTCATGCTCATCAGCGCGATGCCGAAGAACGCGTGGAACGGCAGGGAGCCGAACACCATCGCGAGCTTGGTCAGCGGCTCCACCTGCCGCGGCTTGGGATCGATGCCGATCACCACCCAGTAGAACAGGTAGCCGCTGAGCAGGAAGTGCACGTTCATCAGCAGGTGGGCGGCGTGCGAGTCGGCGTAGGCATCGAAGATGCCGCCCAGGTAAAGCGCGTAGAACCCGCCGACGAAGATCGCCGAGGCCACGATCGGGTGGGTCAGGAACCGCGACACCGGATTGTGCACGGCGGCGAGCAGCCATTCCCGCGGACCCGGCACGCCGCCGCGGCCCGCCGGGGGCAGCGCGCGCAACGCCAGCGTCACGGCGCCTCCGAGTGCGAACAGGATCGGCGCCAGCATCGACAACGCCATGTGCGCCCCCATATGGACGCTGAACATCGCGGGCGAGTACCGGCCGACTCCCGACGAGGTCGCGACGAGCAGCACAGCGCAGCCGGACAGCCAGGCGAGCGTCCGGCCGGCCGGCCATGCGTCGCCCCGTGCGCGCAGGCGCCGCACGCCGAGCAGGTACAGCACCGCGAGCACAACCGAAAGGGTCCCGAAGATCAGATCGAACCGCCAGTCGAACACCAGGCGGGCGAAATCGGGCGGCCCGGCCAGGTCGTAGCCCAGTTCGACTTCCACGGGAGTCGGGACGGAATCCGGCGGTGGCGGCGGCGTGCGGCCGAGCCCCACCGCGAGGCCGATGGTCGCGGCGAAGATCAGCACCTCGACGCCCGCGTAGCGGATCAGGGCCCTGCGATCGCCGGGATCGGCCGCGAGAGCGGGTAGCGCGGCGCGGCGCTGCAGGTAGCCGAACACACCGAGGATCGCCAGCGCGACGGCCTTGGCCAGCACCAACCTGCCGTAGGTGCTGGTGAACAGCTCGTCCAGCGGCACCCGGACCCAGGAGTTGATCACGCCGCTGACCGCGATCACGGCGAACGCTCCCGTGGCGGCCAGCGAGAAGCGCCGCGCCGCCACGTCGGTGTACGCGCCCCCGCGCACGGCGTGTGCCAGCACCGCGAACAGGCCGCCGGCCCAGACGGCGGAGGAGATCAGGTGCAGGATCAGGCTGTTGGTCGCGACGTCGTGCGACCCGCCCGAGGAGGAATGCCCGGTCAGCGCCAACGGCATCACGGTGGCGATCGCGGCGCCGAGCAGGACCGGAGTCCAGCCCCAGCGCAGCGCGAGGCGGCAACCGATCGCGACGATCAGGGCGAAGACTACGGTCGTCCGCCAGGCTCCGGCCAGCTCGATCTGACCGATTGCCCGCCAGAGGCCGTCCGGCCGCAGCACCTCCCCCACCGGCCGGCCCGTGGTGTCCGAGACCGTCAGCGGTACCAGGAGCGCCGCACAGCACGCCCACAGCACCGCGAAGTTCGATGCCCTGCGCACCGCCCGATACCCGCCCACGTCCAGCAACCCATTGCGCTGGGGTGGCACGAGGAAGGCCGCGAACAGCAGCGAACCGACCGTCAGCGCCGCCGCCAGATCGGCGAGCGCCCGGATCGCGGGCAGTCCGTAGGTGGTCGGCGCGCCCGGGTCGGGGATGCCGAGCAGACTCAGCGCCTGGGCCGCCGACAGCCCCACCACCAGCGCCGCGACCACGGCCGCGATGGCGCCGGCCAGCGCGGTGACCGTCGCGAACCTCGCCCCGGACCGGGCGGCCTCGGCTCGGGGAGCGGCGGACGAGGTGGGGACGGACGACATACGACTGAGCGTAGTTCGGCGAGTATTCCGTGGCCCGGTCGGGTTTGTACCGATATCCTGGCCGCGGATCACCACCGGCGCGTCACCTACTGTCTCGGGATGGCTGAAACGTTGCTAACGCTGAGAATCCGCCCACCTGGACGGTCGCTATAATCGACCCGCTGGACAGCACGGCCAATGTCGGCCATCGTGGAACCCGCTGCCTCCGTAGCTCAGTTGGATAGAGCAAGGGCCTTCTAATCCCTAGGTCGCAGGTTCGATTCCTGCCGGGGGCGCAGCAGCCCCTGTGACCTGCCTACACCGGGTCGCAGGGGTATTACCCACCGAGCCCGATGCTCAAACACCATGGAACTCAGCCCGTGGACCTTCCGCATGGGGCCGAGTCGGCCGAAGACTTCGCGAGCGAGTTGCGGCAGCCCGACAGGGCGCCGGGAACGATCACCACCCGCTGTCGCAAAGTTCTGCCGGGCTTGCGCTCAGGTCGGCCGGACAGCGAGCGCGATCGAGCGACCGTCATCCCATCGGTCCGACTCCGGACCCGTCGTCGCCCCGAGGACCCGGACCGCGGCACCCCGGTGGATCTTCCGCTGGTTCGTGTCGATGCTTGCGGAGGCCGCGGTATGCCGATCAAACACCGGGACGGTCTCGCTGATATGTGTCGACGTGTACCGGCCTTATCTCCGGCGGTCGGAGTTTCGTGACGTACTCGTGGATGACCCATTGCGGCGTACCGACGGAAATGCCGTTGATCTCCGCGTCGGCAAATCCGACCGCGATGGCCTCGCGTGGATGAATTCTGGTCTTGGTCGAATCTTCGAAGGCGTACGAGGGCAGGTGGCTGCGCCATTCCCCATAGCTCTCGGTCAACCCGTACCTCATCAACTTTCCGTGGGCCTCCCTCAGTACAGCGGCGAGATCATCGCTGAGCGCATAGTGGGTGGCATGGTCGATCGCGTGGGCGAATTCGTGGCAGACATCGTCCGCATAGGTTTGCGCACTGCTCGGATGCAGTCCATACAGGCGACGACGGGCGCTGTCGGCCAGAGCGCTCTCCCTATCGGACGCGTACTGCAAACTGAATGTCAATACGGTTCGGGCGGGGGAAAGCGCGCCGGTCTCGACGTTCTTCGTCCATAGACCGCGGGCAGAGGCGCGCGCGCCCACCAAGAAATCGATCTTCAAGACGCGAATGTTGGTCATGAGCTTGCGGAAACCGGGAGCGTACCGATACTTGCCCAGCAGGTCATCCAATTTCCCCAGGATTTCCCGGACCACATTCTCCGGGATGTGGGGACTGATGAGCCCGGACAGCTCGATATAGGGGTGATCGAGCTCGAATTTCGCGACCAATCTGGTCCTGGCCTGCGCTTTGTCGTCCAGCCCTGCCATCCACAGCGGATGCTCAGGGGCGTGCTGCGCCACCTCACGCAACGCGGACATAGCCGCCATCTGCGTGTCGAGCACTGTCCTCGAGATCGACCCGGGAAACGCCAGTTGCGCCAGCCACTCCCCAGCGGACTTCACCAGCCGTCCGATTTCGACGATGTCCTGCCGATGGAGGTGGTGGTCCTGCCACACGCTGCGGCCGTTGACGTGGCGGACGAAGGCGGCGGCGAAAGGGCTGGTTTTGCCGGTGATCGCCGCGAAGAGGCCCAACATGTCGACCGCGCGGGGGTTGTCGAGCGCTCCCTCGGCCACGTAATCCCGGTAGAGGACATGGTAAACAGGTGGCTCCAGTCGCACCTCGGCGATCGGCGCGCCCATCACTTTGCCGATTATCGCTTTCGTCCACTCCGACATGGCCTGGTCGACATCGTCGTAGACCTCCCGGAGGACATGTGTGTCGTCCTCGAAGGTCAGCAACTCGATCGTGACTCCCGGACGGCCCTGCATGGCCTGGATCTGCTTCACATCGGGTGCCTCCGCGACCTTGTCGGGCCCTCTCGTGTTTTCGCCCGCCCACTCGAGCGACGTCGTCTGTTCCGGAGACGGGCTGTCGGTCGGCCGGGACCACCGAGTGGTATCCGACGGCTCGGGGCGATGGGTGGAATCAGCCGGGTCGGACGCTCCGGTCCGAGTGCTCGAGCGTGACCACGGCGTCGACTCTCTCGCTTTATCCGGTCCGGCATCATCTGGCCGCTCCGGTGAGCGGTTCCCGATGGGCCCGGATGGGCGATCGCCTTCCTCTGGCCCCGAATCGTCTGTCTGTACCGCGTCGGCGGCCTCGGGCGGCCGACCGCCGATGAACCCGCCGGGCCGGTCCGGGCCGGGCGGCGTAATGGTTTTCTCGAACAGCATGGGGGGTTCGTAAGCGACACCCTCAAGGGGAACGGTCCCCATCATTCGCACCCGGAGTCGCCCACCGTGCACCTCGACCGCCAGCGCACCGGTGTACTTCAGGCCACCCCAGCGTCGTGATGCCCGCCCGACCGCCGCGGATACCGCAGAGTTCACCTGATCCACACCGAAAAGCGTTGCCAGCCCCGCCAACTGCGCGGAGTCCACGTGGACGATGCTATTTCGAGTTACCCACAGGTGAACCGACCAGGAATCCGTTTCGCCCGTCCGACCTCGCCACTCGAACGTGCCGAACCCCTTGCCCAGCAACTCCGACTCCAGAGCTCGACGGGCGCGGACCACGGTCGATCCGGACAGCATTCCGGAGACCGCGAAGCCGTTGTCGTCGTCTCTGCTCGCCAGAGAAACTTCGACGCTGTCGCCACCCGCGGCTGCCAGACCATAGTTCACCAGCGACGCAGCGACCTCGAGCAGTCGGGCGGGGACCGAGGTGGTGGCCGCTCCGAGAGAAGTCAGCGCCTCCGCCAGAGAATCTCGTACCTGCGACGCAGGTGTATCGGGTGCGAACACCGCGGATGAACGGCCGGGCGAACCGTCCGAATCGGCTGGGGAGTCCGATGGGCGGCTGCCGATGTTGCCGTCGGGGCGGTTGTGCGCGCTGCCCGGACCATCTTGTGGCTGAACGAATGTGGCGACCACTTCCTCGGTGTCGGGGTGGAACATGACACCGCTGGACTCGGAGACCCACCTCGTCATCCGCTCGTGGAAGGCCTGGAACACCGGTGAAACCTGTTCGGGTTCGGCACCCGGGTCGGCGTCGCCGTACCGCACGATGATGTGCTCGCCCGCACGATGAACGACTACGTCGACGTGTCCGGGCGCTCGGCGCAATGGCCCGAGTGTCAGTGGCACCCGCACCTCGTCGGGGCTTTGGGTGATCTTTTCGCTATCGGTCCGCACCCAGAAACGGTCGGCGTACGCGCCGAAGGTCGCCTCGATGCTGTTCAGCAGGCCCCACTTGCGCATAGTGAACAGATCCGGCAGCGAGGGCAATTCGCCCTGCCACAGCCGACCGAGGGATTCGTTGTTGAAATTGGTGTCGGTGAGGTCGAATCCTGCCCGTATCAGCACATCGCGCAATTGGGTTGTGCACATCGGGTCGGACAGGCCGCCCAACGCATAGGGATGCAGTTGCCCGACCGGGCGGCCGTCCTCGTCGGTGAAGACCACACCCCAGCCGGCCGCCTCGTCCCCCATGGCAGCCAGCACGTGCATGATGTGGGCGTGCTCGTTCTCACCCACCATCCGGCCCCACCGGTCCATGACAAAGGAAATCCCTTCTGTCCCGGTCCGTAGCGGTTCGAATGACGTACCTTGCAGCGTGCGGAACTGTCCGTCGTGCACACCGAGCACCCGAGGATGGAAATTGGAGCCGATGGCTTCCCGATAGTCGTCGTCGGTGAACGGTTCCTCGGACGTCACCCGATGCGAGGCATAGACGGGCCGAATAGGTCTCGGCCCTTCCGAACCGTGACGGGCCAGAACCTCGAGGTCGTCGACGAGCCGGGTCACCATCCGCGGCAGGAGTGGATTCTTCTCGAGCCCGAGAAGAGTGCTGGCCCGCATCGCGGATGCCACGGCGTCGGCCGCGTAGGCAATGGCTTCGTGAATATCGATGCGCAGCTGAAGTAGCGACAAGCCCGCGTCGGCGGCGGGCCGGGACGATCCGAGACGGTCCACCGCCGCCGCGACCGCGTGGTCCACGTCGCGCAGCCGATCCACCGCCTGCTCGACATCTCGGGTTCGGGTCAGGGAATACAGTGCCGCGCGGTAGGCATCCGGAATGTACTGCGCGGCCGCCGCGCCGAAGGCGCGATCGGAGCCGGTGAGCGCGTGCGCGAACTGTTCTGCCTTCGCCGGCAGCGATCGCAGCGACCGGATCAGTTCCGAATCCCAATCGCCGCCTCGGTGTTCGGTCAGGAAAGCATCGGCGCGGCGCGCCCAGTCCCCTGCGTCGGCCCCGGTTGCCTGGTCCACCCCGGCGGTCATCAGCAGCCGCTCCGGGAATCGAGCCAGCAGGTCGAGCAAACCGCCGGGATCATCGGTGAACGCCGATGGCGGCGTCGCTGCCATCGGGAGCGCTCCAACGATGTGGAAGACGGCGGTCGCGGCGTCGGCTGCGGCCCGGGCGTCGGCGATGGACGGTCGGGTACTGCCGTCGGTGAACCGCCGCCATTGCTCGGCCGTCAAGGCGATCTGTGCTCGCGCCGTCCCGATGGCCACGTCGACCGCGGGTGGTCGGCCGCGATGCACGGCTGCCATATGAGCAGACGATTCAGCTCGCTTTTCGGCGAGAAAACGCTGTACTTCACCATCCGGCAGCTGAGCGGCCCAATCAGTGAGTTCCTGGTGCGTGGCATGCACCGGATCCGGCATCGCGGGCTCGTCCCGGACCGCTGGATCTTCCTCGATGGGCTGCCGACCGTCCGGCTCCGGTGTGGAACTCGATGGACGGCTAGCGATAGAGCCTTCGTTCGGGGTCGGCCCGGTCGGTGGCTCCGCATCGGAGGAGTCCTCCGGCCTGCTGCCGATATAGCCGCTCGGTCCGGCATCGGGGCTGGTGGGTGAGCCGACGACTCGGCCGTTCAACTGCCCTCGGATGAGGCTCAGCAAACGGCGGCGGCTGCCCGCATCCAGCTGCGCACACCACTGCGTGAGCACATCGCCCGGGTACTCGGGGGCGTAGGGCTGCGTGAGCAGACGCCACCGGCCCGATGGGTCCTTACCGACCGTGACACGCGCTGACATGACACCGAGGTCGAGCACTTCGCTGGAGCGCTCGGTCAGCGGCGCCGGTTGTTCCGATGTCGGTGCGGGGCGGACGACATCGTCGGGGACTTCGAGGACGATTCGGCGCAGCGCCGCCAGGGCGCCGTGCGGATCGCCGGGGTGATCGGCCCGGGGTGGCCTGCACGCTTCCTCGACCGCCCGGTCGGTCAGTAGGTGGCCGAGGGACGTCATCGTGTAGGAGGTGTCACCGGGACCTTTGAACACGCTTCGCGGGAGCGCCGCTGTCCACTGCTCGAAGCTCGGTCGTTTCGGTGCTTTCCCGGGTTTGGCGCCCGGCTTGTCGAGCGCTCCCACGCTGCACAGCCGCAGGTACTCGTGCAGCAGTCGGCCCGGGATCAGTTTCCGGCTCGGATCGGCGTCGTCGGGCTGGAGATGCTCGCTGCGGACCTCGCCGTCGGACCGCAGCCGCACGCCGGTGTGGGAGATCCGCAGGCGGCCACCGTCGCGCGGGATCGTGTCCAGCAAGTCCGGGCGTTCGGTGAACAACTTGCGCAGGACACGGCCGTGCCTGCCCATGCTCGCGACGATCAGGCCGGTCGGCTTGCCGTCCCGGTCCACCCGCACCGCCACCTGCGGGTGTCCGTCGATCGGCAACACGGTGGACGACCGCAGCGCCTCCTCGATCCGCGTGCCCGACACGCCGGCGTCGACCAGCTCGGCCAGTCGCGTCGGCGCACCCGCGGCATCCTCGGCTCGCTCCCACTCGTCGAACGTGGCGGTCAATCGCTGTGCGTCGGGCCGTCCCCGCACCCATTCGGCCAAGCCCGGGAACTCACGGCGCCAATTCTTCTTGTTGAACGGCCGGAAGGCCCGCGATTCCCGGCTCGATGGCACGCGCAGCTCCCCGCCGATCACCGGTGGCTGCGTCCACGGGCCGGGTCCGAACTCGACACGTACCGTGCGCGACCAGTTCGCCAGCATGGTGCTACTGAGGTCCGCGATTGTCGTGAGTTCGACGCCGCTCAATTTGGTCGCGCCGCGGCGCGGCTGAGACACCAGCCAGGAGCAATCGGCGGCGAACGAAAGCACGGAGGCGGAGTCGGCCCGGTCATCGGAGTTGCCGTCTGCCACCGCGATATGCATCAGCCGCTCCGGTCCGCCCGCCTCACCAGCACCGAACCACATCACCACGTCACCGCGCTGTGGGCGTGGCCCGGTGGCACGGTCGGCGAGGAGTTGCCGTCCGGACGGAACGAGGAGGTCGGGCAGTTCGTGCACCCAGCGCTGGGCGAAGTCCTCAGGGTCGTCCCAGTGGTAGATCGCCGGGACCTGAGCGCGGCCGAGCGCACCGGCGGCGACGGCGGCGGCCACCACCATGTCGATACAGCTGCGCGGCACGTCGTCGGGAAGCTGTTCGTCACTCGACCAGCCCCAGTCGGCGAAGAGGCTGTCCGGATTCAGCTGACACCAGTAGAACGTGTCTCTCCGAGTGACGTACCCGAGCAAGAACTCCACGACACTGGTCGACGCGGATACCGCAGGATGCTCCACCGCCTCGGCCCCGACCGTCGCAGCCGCTTCTCCCTCGCCGCCGACGCCTTCGTGGGCATCACCACTGTTCGAGAGCCGCGCCCACGGCGTCGGCCTGCCTGCGGACTCCCCCGGTTCGGGCGGTCTGCTCCCGATGAATCCGCCCGGCCCGGTTCCGCCCTCGCCTTGCCCGGAATCGCCGCGCGACACCGGTGGAATCGGTGGCTGATCCGGCTGTGCCCTCGCGGTAGTCCACGGTGTCGGCCGGTTCTGTTCTTTTGCGGTGCGGACAGTCGGTTCACGACGGGCGAACGCACGGCGCAAGCGGGCGACCGTCTCGGCGCGCAGGTCTGCCGCGATATCGACCGGCAGCCCCAGCAGCTGAGTGGTGCGAGTAAAGGAAACGCCCTCGACCAGATGAAGCATGACCAGCCGCTCCGCCGTGGCGGCATCGTCCATGTCGGCCAGTGCGGCGCGGACCTTCCGCACGAAGCCTGTCGTGGAGGACCGTGCAGGCGCCGGATCGGCTACGACCGAGTGTCCCGACCTGTCGCTGCCGCCGATGGGAGCGTCCAGCCGCAGAATGCGGTCGTCGAGATCGGGCACTCGGAGCGCGAGACGGTACCGTAGTACCGCTCCGCGGCAGCTGGCCCACGCGTGCGCGGCGAACGACGCAGACGGAACGTGATTACGGATCGCGAGCAGCATCCCGATCCAAGCAACCTGTTCCACCTCGTCCCGAATAGCCGGATCTTCGCGACGCGCGACCGCCTTCGGGATCCACGCGAACCTCTCGCGGATCTCGTCCTGGACCTCCCTTTCCGCGGACGAACCCACCCGAGTCACGACGTACCGTCCGAACAGTTCCTCTTCGTCTCGATAGCCGGATCGCTCGAATCGATCCGCATAGAATCGCTCGACGATCTCCAGCAGCAATTCGCCACCGACGCTCTGTGCTTGACACAGGTGCCGCAATTTACTCAGCCGCGGCAGATAGCGGTTGTTCTCGATATCCGAAAGAGACCTGCGAGGCAGCCCTATCCGCCGCGCGAGCTCGGTCGTCGTCATTCCTTCGTCGTGACGCAGCGCCGCAATCCAACTCCCCAGCGATGCGTGTGCAGCGGGATCGATATCGGCGGTGATGTCCGAGTAGAAGTCCCGCACCGCCTGGATCAGCAGGCTGCCCGAGACTCCCAGCCCCCGGCAGATTCGCCGGAACGTGCCGAACTGCGGCCGTCGATGCTCGGTCTCGACCTGTGCCAGGTACTTCGTGGACAGACCGGTCACACGGGCGAGTTCGACGCGCGTCATGTCCCGGTCGTTACGCAGCGCGGTAATCCAACCGCCGAGGTCGTGTGCCGCCGGCTCGAGGTCGAGATCGATGTGCGGATAGAACTGCCTGGTTGCCATCCGCAGCAACTCGTCGTCGATGCCCAATACCTCGCAGATACGCCGGAAAACCGCGAACCTCGGCACATACTCTCCGGTCTCGATTTTGCCGAGATGACCCCAGCCGGGCCCGATCGCTTTCGCGAGCTCCAGCCTGGTCATATCCCGGTCGTGACGCACAGCCACGATCCAGCCGCCCGGTGACGCGGGGTTGTGCGCGCGCGGGGCGAGATCGAGTTCGAGTTCCGGATAGAAGTGGTGCGTGGCCGTGCCGAGGAGCTTCGGCGCGACTTCCAGTGCCCGGCAGATCCGCCGGAAGATGATCGAGCTCGGAGTGTATTCCCCGCCCTCGATTCCGTCGATGTAACCCGCCGACGTGCCCGCAGTCCGCGCCAGTTCGGCCTGGGTCATGTTCCGGCTGTGCCGCAGCGCCATGATCCACGTACCGGTTGACGCCGGATCGTGCGCCGCCGGATCGAGATCGAGCACGAGTTCCGGATAGAAGCTACGCGCAGCCGCCGCCAGCGCCTGCTGTCCCACGCCCAATGCTCGTGCAATCCGGAAGAAGAGGTTCGGGGGCGGGCGATCCCCGTTCTCGACCTCCCAGATCCGCGTCAGCGTCACTCCGACCGCGCGTGCGAGGTCCGCCTTCTTCATGCCGCGGATATTGCGATACGCGCCAACCCAGCCACCCAGCGAATCATGCGCGGCGACATCGGTTTCGAAATCGACATCCGGATAGAAACGCCGAGCGGCCTCGATCAGCGCCTCGCCCTCGAATCCCAGCGCGCGGCAGACCTGCTGAAAAGTGCCGAGCGTCGTCCGTCGCCCCTTCTCGATATTGGACAGTGCGGAATTGGTCAGACCCGCGGCCTGCGCAACGTCCTTCTGCTTCATCCCTTGTTCGAGCCGCAACGCCTTCAGCCACGCGCCCCGCGAGGCGTCCAACGGATCGGGCTGCTCCCCGGGACGGCTGCCGATGAATCCGGGCGGACGGTCTCCTTCGCCCGTCACCCTCCGCGGGTCCGCGCGACCCGCGGCGTCCGATTCACCAACCCGCTCTCGCGGTCTGCTGCCGATGTAGTCGTCCGACCGGTCCGGTCCGGCGGGCTGGTGCCCGGGAGCGCCACTGTCGGCGGCCATGTTCCCGGCGAGGTCCGGGAGGAGAGATCCGACCGCGGCCGTCACCACCGGCGCGAATCCGGGCAGTGCAGCGATCCGCTCGGACTCGCCCGCGGTGGACCGTCGGCTTCCGGTCCTGGTCCGGCCGGAAAGGATCCGATCGGTGACGACTCCCGCGACGGCGGAGGCGAGGAGCCGGGCGGTACGGGCGTCACCCTCGTCGACCACATCGACGAAGTGCGCGGCCAGCATGGCCCGGTGCCGGTCGTGCAGCCGGTGTGCTACGGGGCCGGGTGCGAGCAGGTCCAAGTGCAGCACGCGGGCCTCGTCCGGATGCTCCGCGAGGGCGGTGAGGTAGGCGTGGACGGCGGCGCGCAGCCGTGCCGGCGGGTCGTCGGTCACGGTGTCCGGTATGGCGGTCCGGGCGGCGATCCGCACCCGTTCGACGGCTGCCGCGCAGGCGGCCTCGAAGCCGTTTCGCTTGTCGGAGAACAGCTCCCGATAGGTCTGGGGCGACACCCCGGCGCGCCGCTGGACCGTCTCCAGAGACATCTCGAGGTAACCCTGTTCGGCCGTGACCGCGACCAGCTGTGTGAGGATCCGCTCCCGCTCGTCGGGGTTCGCCTCCGGCGCCGAGCGGCTGCGCTGTTCTCGAGACGACTGCAGAACGTCGGCCGGGTGGTCGTCCGCCGAGCCCACCGCCGGGGTCGTGCCGTTCCCGAGCAAATCGACGAGTCCTCGGCGGAGGGCAGGCACGGCGGTGGCGTCGCCGGTCGCGGCCCAGTCGGCGAGCATGCCGTGGACCGCTGCCGCTAGGGCGCGGCGCTCCGGGGCCGACGTCGATTCCTCGAACACGGTCGCGAGCGTGGCGGCGATCTCGTCGGTCATGCCGACGCCGAGTTCGGCGCGTGTTCCCGGATCTGCGGCGAATCCCTCGACCAGCAGCAGGCGCGCCGTGGCCGGGCGTGCGGCCAGGGCACTCACATACGTGTCCACCGCGGTGGTGAGACGAGCGGCGCGGTTGGACGCCGGCACAGCGGCCACTTCGTCGACTACCAGTTGGTTCAAGTTGCTCAGGGCCTCCCGGTGTGCGTCGGCCAGAACGCTATCGGTGGTCAGGAAGCGGTCGAGGAAGGCCTTCCGAGAGATCCGCGCGCGCCGGCAGACGTCATCGATGGTGGTCGCGCCGAATCCCTTCGCCGACACCGTCGCCACGAACGCCCGCAGGATGCTCGCGCGCGAACCATGGCGCCACGTAGCCGTTGTCGCGGACGGATCGAACAGCCACTCGTCCACGCGCGCCGCCGCGAGCCGGATAGGCAGCGGGTCCCGCGACGGCGCGAACTTCACGACCGTGTACCCCATGACGGCCCGCCGCACCGCGGGATCGGTTTCCATCGCGTCGGCCACGTCGAGTATCAGCTCGTACTCGGTTCCCTCGCCGCGCACCACCACATCGCCGTCTTCGAGCGTCACCCGGGCGCGAGAGGGCCGGATGTCCCGGCGCGGGTGCGGGTCGGTGTTCAGCGCGGCATTCACGAGCATCTTCGCGCTGCGTCTGCGAGTGAACGGCTGCAGCAATTGCTGCAACCGACCGGCGGCAGCCCACGCGGTAGGCACATCGTCGAGTACGGATCCGAGTGCGGCGGCCCAGGTCTCGATCTCCGGCGCCGCACCGAGCTGCTGCTCGACGATGTTGAACTGTTGCGCCTGCTCGCGGTACTCGCCCAACTCGGTGAGGAACTTGCCCACTCCGCTGGACGAAGGTACTACGACCGGCACACCCTGCTCGATCGCCTCGGCGGCGGCCAAGCCGAAACCCTCGGCACGCGACGGCATCACCACGACCGTCGCGGTCCGGATATCCTCCTGCAGCACCGCACGATCCGAAGTCCGCGGCGCCACCTCGACCGCGTGCGGGGCGCCGACCAGCCTGACCAGTTCCGCGCGGACCGACTCGATGCCACGGCTCGGATAACCGCGCACGATCAGTCGCGCGTCCCGCCCACCGGCCCGCAGCCGCCGCACCACCCGGGCGATCTCCGCGACGCCCTTCAACGGGTCGTCCGCACGGCCGAACAGCAGGATTCGCGCCGGGCTGCCCGGCGCGGGAACCGGCGGTTGCTCGGCCATCACCAGACCCGGCTGAAGGTCGTGCACCGAGCCGTGCCCCGCCATGACCGCCGACGACAGCGCGTCGGCGGCGAGCACCGGTCCCAGCCCCGCCACCAGACGTGCACGCCGCGCCAGAAAGACATCGGCCGCGAGCTTGGCCCGGCCACGTTCCGGGTTGTTGTGCAGGGTGTGAAACAGCATCGGCGTCAGATGGTTGACGCGAACGAGTTTCGCTGTGGGATATCGCTGCTCGGCAGCCAGCGCAGCGGCGAGACCGTCGCCGGCATCGTGCACGATCACCAAATCCATCGATTCCGGCAGTTCGTCCCAGTTGGACAGCATCCGCTCACGCGGGACAGCGGAGGGCTCGCTGTCACGGTCGCCGATCACCTGCACACCACGGATCCGGGGAGCGCGCTCCACCTCTCCTGCCCGAACCGTCACCGCGTGCCCGGCCTCCGCCAGCGCCTGGCACAGCGCCACGGTCAACGTAGCCATGCCGCTTTCGCCCAACCCCCACAGGGCGCAGCACACCAGAATCCGCTGTCTGGTGAAGTCGAGCCGGAGACGATGCCAGACTTCGCCCGTAGGCAGCGGAGCGGCCGACTCGAGGTCGATGCGGCAGTCCACGTCGGACAGCTCGCGGCGCAGTTCCTCCGACGTCATACCGGGGTCGGGATCGGTGGCATCCGGTCGGGTGTAGTCGAGTTGAGCGACCAATCGCGGTCGGCCGTCGGTGTCCTGCGAGGAGGTCACGACGAGCACGGGCGCATCGCCGATCCGGGCGCGGACGATCTCCGCGATCCGCGGTATCGCCTCGATGACGGCCTCGGACATTCCGGACGGTTCCGCCTCGGGCAGCCGAGCCGCGCCGGTGGCCGCGAGGCGGAGGGAGTCCGCTGCGTGAGCGCCGGGCCGGACGACCACTTGCCATCGGAAACCGCTGTATTTCTCCCGCATCTCGGCCGCGTGCGAGCGAGCGTCGCGATAGGCGTCCAGTGGCGTATAGACCGGGTCGCTCGCCAACCGGTCGGCCATCTCCCGGAGCTTCGCGGCGTGGTCGCGGCGCATGTCCCGGTTGGCAGGCAACCACTCGTCCGGCGGCTGGTACCCGCTGTCGGGATGCGTGAACCGGGCATTCTCGCGCAGGCGGTCGATGAAAGCCTGACGCACGGTGACATGGCCACCTTCCGGCGTCAGGCGCCCGTACCGGTCGACGAGCCGCAGCGCCTCCTCGACGTCGTTGACCCGAGCGCCCCGTTCGGACAGGACTCGCCCGAAAACACGCGCCGGATCGAAGCGGCGCGACATGAGGTCCTCGAGTGCCAATTCGATGCTCTGCACGACCGCGTCGGGTTCGGACAACGTTTGCAGATCAGCGGCGGCGACCCACCGGGCAACTCGCTTCGCCGTGTGAAATTCGCCCTCGGTCATCTCCCCCCACCGCTGCCGCAGCTCCTCGACAGCCGCGGGTGAGGAGATCATCTGGAATCCGGTCCGCTCGTCGAACCCGGTGCCGTTCACGGCGAACCCCAGCATCCGGGCGGTGCTCGCGTCACAGCCGTGCGACAGGGCACGGTCATGGAGCAATTGCGCCGAGCGCAACTCGTCGTAGCCCTCTGGGTTGTCGGCGCGCCGCCCGCCGCCGTAGACGAGATCGCTCCATGCGTCGGCGACTATCGCCGAGACGATCTCGCGCAGGTCGGCGCTCTGGAGGACGCCGTTGTCCACGATGTGGCGCAGGTCCTCGGCCACGCCCATACCGTTGTGATAGAAGGCGGCCACCCCGAACTCAGGCAGTTCGAAGGCGTCGTTGTGCAGATGATTGGCACGACCGATGTCGGGATGACCGTACAGCGTCCGGTTGGCGAAAAGTCCCTCTGCTGCCAGCCGTATCCCGCGCCGGATCTCCGGATCGGCCAGTTGTTCCCGCGGCACCCGCGCCCGCAGCAGCTCGGTCACCTCGTCGATCTCGCGCGCGATGACCTCGGCGGGCAGCGGCGGACACGCCGGATTCAGCAGGTGATCCTTGATCCGGTCGGCTGCCGCCCGATCCTGCGTCTCCTGCGTCCAGGCATAGACATCGGCCGGCAGAGCGACTTTCGGCCCACCCCCGGCAGGCTGCCACGACCGGCCTGCGAGGTTTTCGTGTGAGACCACGTCGGTCCCGACGCCGGGCCAACCGACCGACACCCGGAACCGGCCACGCGCCAACACCGACCGCTGTTCGTCGTCCTGGGTCCAGTCTTCCACCGCACACCGCTGGTAGAGCCATTCCGGAACCGACAGTTCGACGACATCCGGGTCACCCGGCATGTCGGAACCCAATACCCGCGCCGCCGCACGTCCCACCACGACACCGTGCTCGGTCAGTAACCAACCGAGCTCACCGGCATCGAGCAGGCCGTCCGATCCCGGCGTACCGGCCTCCGCCGTTCGCCGTTCGGCGCCACCTTCCGGATCGAACGATGCCCGGCTGCCGATGAGACCGTCCGGCCCGCGCGGACGGGCGCGCTGTTCGGCGTCGCCATCACTCGACTGCCCCGCCGCCGCAGGAAGCCGCTCCCCGGCCGCCCCCGAGGAGAACACAACCGACGAACCCGGCTGATCGGTCGGCCCCTCCGAATCACGTTGCGGGCTGCCCTGTTTCCATGGCGTGCTTGCGCTCTGCGGTTTCTCCGCGCCACTGCCCAGCGGGTGCCGATCGGTGACAATCAGCCGTTCGATGGCGAGATCTGATGTCGAGTGGTGGCCCCGCCGCGTTGTGCCGTGCAGATCGAGGGTCTCGAGCTGTCGCCCGTGCTCGGTGGACAAGGGGAGGACGAGTCGATCCGTGTACTTCCCGTCCTCGGCCATCCGCCGCTTGATCTCGTCCTGGGCCTGCCGGATCAACCTTTGGGTACGGTCGTACGCCCCGTGGAGGGTGCGAGTGTCGGGGTCCGCTGCGATGCGTTCTGGTAGCTCGATGACGTGCCGTTCGATCCACGCCTCGTCGTATCCCGCGCGGCGGAAGGCGTCGCGGATCGGCTCGGCAACTGGTCGCGAGCTTCGTTCCCCGGTGTCGGGATCGATGATCAGACGCTGCTCCCGAGAGACCTGAAGGTCGCTGTAGCAGGGAATGATGTAGGCGTCGTCGAGAGGGTAGGCGTATCTGGGACTCCCGTTCGATGGACGGAACGTGGCGTCGCTGGCCAGATGAGCCTCGTCCGGTGCGGTCGTCTTGGCTTCGTTGCGTAACGGCGTTGTCTCTGTGATCGCGCCCAGGGGCATGACGACGATCGCGCCGAGCGGGTCAGGCAATACAGTGCCACTGAGTGTGCGGCGGAGTCCGGCGTATCCGACGTACATGTTGAAGTTTTCCGTGCCCTGCCAGTTCCCCGGCTTGATGAAATGCACCCCGGCGGAGTGGGCTGCCGTGGTGTTGACCACCTCCTCGTGTGCCCCGGACCGGATCATGCCCGCTGTGGCGATGGCGCGAATATTCGGGGTGAAGTGCAGGTACAGTGTGTCGGCCGGATCCACGAAGGCATCGAAATCGGATCGGCGCTCTGCCGACCTGTCCACTACTCGGGTGTACAGATCGGGGGTGCTCTCGGGAATGTGCACGATCGTGCGCACGCGGGCTATAGCGTCTTCCAAAGCCCTGACGTTCCTCGCGTCGTGATCCCGGAACACGAATCCCCGCATCGACGATTCGGCGAATATGTTGACCGCGGACTGTTCGACAGTCCTCAGCGCGTCATCGACGATCACGGCGATGTGCCGGGGCGCGGCAAGGGCTACTGCTTCGACTACGTTCTCTCTGCTACGCAGACCTCGGGTGATCTCCGACAGCAACGGTGCCAGTCGGTTTTCCGGGATATCCTGCCATCCAACGCTGATATCCCGACGCGCCGCCGATAATTCGGACCGCATCGAATCGATGCCGTCGAGCAAACCCCGGACTGTCCTGCGCGAACCGCGGTCATAGAACATCTTTGCCGCGCGGTCGAGTCTCCCCTGGATTCCGCGCTGTAAACTTCGTATCGCGTCATCGACTCGGAAGACTTCCGCCCGATGCGAATCCAGTTCCGCGAGCCGAACCCGAGCCGCCGTGAGCAACTCCTGGGCATAACGATCTTTCATCCCGGGAAGCGACGTGGCGAGTTTACTGCGCTTGACCGGGATCATCTCGGCGAGCACCCGAATGTCTCTCTCGTCGAGCCGCGGGTGCGCAGTGACGTCACGCAGGGTCGCGATCATCTGATCACGCTGTCCCTCCGCGGTTTCGGCGTATGTGGCCAACCGTTGATCCAGGAATGTATTCAGCTCATCGCGGATACCCGCCAGCGACACCACGTCTACCGTTCCCGATGCACCGGCCAGTGGCGCGAGCGCGTGCTCCAATTCGCGCACCCGATCGGTGATCCGGTGGACTGCCTGATCGCGTTCGGTCAGTGCATCCGCCAGTGCGACGGCATTCTCCTGGGTGAGCAGAAGCTGCTCGGGAACGAGACCAGGCCCCGTCATCCGCTCAGCGGTGAGATCCCCCGCATGAAGGAACTCCGGCTCGTGGTGCGGCCTCGCCGGGCCGGAGCCGAGGTTCGACGGTGCCGTGTGCGTATCGGCCGGAACGGAGCTTCCGGGTGACGAGCCGTCGCCGCCGGGCGGGCGATGACCGGCGAGTGCGAGTTCGTTCCGCCGCAGTGGTGGGGCACGGCTCGACCAGAGCGATGGTGGAGGGGGTCCTGGGTCCTGGGCGGCGACAGCAGAACGCTGTGTCGCGGAAAGGCGGGCGAGGGGTTCGCCGTTGGTGTCGAACTCGATGGCGAAAACGCGGCGATCGGCCTCCGTCAGTCGGTCGATGAACGCTTGCTGTTCACGCCGCCACTGCTGGAACGGGACTGCCTTCTTCAGCAGCGCGGGCCGGGCCGCCAGATCCGCCGAGGTGATCGGAGCCTCTCCGGGGGCGGCCGCAATGTCCAGGACGACCAGGTTCGGGGCCTCCGCCCGGTCACTGTCGTTGACCAGCAGCACCAGGTGGCTTTCCACTTCCCCCTTGTTCATCCACTTGTAGACCAGCGCCTGGCTACCCCCGGGCCGATCTCTCAACGATTCGGCGGCCTCGTCCAGCGACCCGAATGCCCGGAAGGCACCACCGAAGGCCCGCTCCGTGTCATCGGCGTCGTGGCCGCGCAATGGCATGTCGTCCGGCAGGTGATAGGCGTGCTCGTTGTCCGGGTACAGCACCCGCATCATCGTCACGCCGTTGTTGACGCAACTCTTCGGGCTGCGCCGGTGAATGGCGACGGCGAGGTCGAGCAGGGCGGTGACGGCCAGGTAGGTGGAGGCGGCGAGAACGAGGCGTTCGATGGCCGGCCCTTCGGCGATCTCGGTGGGGGCGAGCAGGCGGGCGACCGCGTCGGCGAGCACGTCGCGGGCGGTAGCGGCGTTCACCTCTGTGGCGGGAACGTCCAGCAGGGCCGCCAGCTCTGCGCGGGCCGGGTCGACGGCGGCTCCGACCTGGCGCACGCCCTCCGCGCCGGCGACCTGGGCGGCTTCCCAGCCGAGTTCGGCGGCCAACCGGTTGCGCCGCGGCGTCAGGTGATTCAGTGCTTGCTCGTCGGTGAGGGCGTCCGCGTGCAGCACCGCCGCGGGCGGGGCGTGGTCGAGGTGCTGGTTCAGCACTTCCACGGCCGCGGAGGAGACGCCTGCTCGTTCCAGCAGTCGGCTCAACGGGTCGTCGGTATCGTCGGTGTCGAACACAGCGGCGGCCGCCTGGACCGATGCCGGGATCCCGAGCCACCCGGCCAGCCGCGCGAACCGGTCCCCCCGCAGGTGCGGTTGGACGGCGTCAGGCCCGGCGTGCACAGCCTCCATCGCGGCACGGTCGACATCCGCTCCGGCGTGGCCGGTATCCGACCTGCTCCGGCCGGCATCCGCCGAAACATGGACAGTGCCCGGCTCGGCATTCATAGCGCCCGGAGCGATGGTGGTCTGGGACGAGGTCGGTGAGGGAGCTTCCGCGGTCGGGGGTGCGTGGGCCTGATTGGCGCGGCGCATGGCACGCTCCATATACATGCGGTCGGCCGCGTCGTTCTGCAGGGTGGACGTCAGGCTGCGCATCTCCCGCTCGGCTGCGGCGACATCGGCCGCGGTGGCCGCGACCTTCGTCCGCGCCGCCTGCACGGCCTCACTTGGTCGGGCCGCATCCGTCTCGCCCAGCTGACGGACGGCTTCGGTGTATTTCGCGGTGGCTTCGGCGTGCTCGGCCAGTGCCGTCCGATAGTGGGTGACCGCGACGCGCGCACCGTGCTGCCGCGCCTCGCTGTAGAGGCGGTCGGACGCGGCGACGTTGAAACAGAAGCTGCCGTTACGGCCGTTGCGCCCAGCCCGCGCCGACCACTGATGATCCTCGTCCGGGTTCGTCGGCGAACGCCCCAGCATGTGCGCGTGCACCCCACCCAACTGGTCGACCTCGTCGCTGATCGAAACGTCGAAGCCCCGGCCGAGCATTCCCGTGCCGACGGTCACCGCACCCCGGACACCCGCGGTGTCCTTGACCGCCAGCAAGTGTTCCTCGGCGGCATTGTTGTCGCGGTGCTCGGCGAACCACCGGGCGTCGATCGCGTTGTGCTCCACGTCCGCTTTGGTCAGCATCAGCGAGAATTTCCGAGCCAGATCGTTGAACGGGCAGATCACCAGCACCGGCCTGCCCTCGGCCTGCAACTGCTGCACCCGGCTCACCGCGTCCCGCAATTTGTCCGGCTCGGTGAGGAAAATCCGATCCTCCTCCCCCGCCAGCTTCGACCGGCCGAAGTCCTCCACCTTCGCCAAACCACCCTCGACCGGGAAATTCTCTTTGATCTCCGCCGCGGTCCGCTCCAGCGTGCCCGACATCAGATGCAGATGTTCGTAACCGGCGAGGACGTCCTCCACGGTGACCTGTTTCGATCCCGTTCCATCGGAATACACCGGGGCGCCGAACATCGCCTCCACCATCTTGTGGCGGCCTCCGAACCACCGGCTCTCGGTGCCGATCTTCGGATCGCTTCGCGGCTTCCCGTACTCGTCCAGAATCTGCACTTTCTTCTCGGCATCATGTCCGAAGATCTGGAAATCCCGATTCAGTTTCAACCGGCCCGCCTTGACGTCCAGGAAGGCACGGGCCATCTCGGTTTCCTCGGCGGTGAATTCCCGCCCCGCATAGCTTTCCCACAATCGGCTCGCCGTGTCGAGGCACTGCTCGGGCTGCTCGCGCAGCGAACGCGCCGTCAGCGTCCGCGCCGCCCCGACCTCGTCCGGCGACAACGCCCGTACCGCCCCGGCCTCCTCCGCTGTCAACGGCCCATCGTGCAGTGCCTGTTCGAGCTGCACCGACAGGTCCTTCGCCGCCGTGATCCTGCTGCGCAAGAGGGCTTTCATGAAGTCACGTACCCGGTGCACCCCGGCGGCCTCCACGTCCGAGGCGATCTCCCGCTGCCCCTCGGACTGGTAATGCACCGTCTGGTTGTGCACCAGCACCGCGTCCGCCTCGTCGATGGTCGCGGTCTTCCCCGGTGGCGGCCGGTCGAACAGCTCGGCGGTCGCGCGCTCGTCGTAGGTCATGTAGTACACGGTCGGGCGGTCCGGCTCGCCCGGCGGATCGTGCGGATCCCAGCGCGCGACCTCGTACCCGAGACTTCGCAGCATCGGCGCGAATTCCCGGACCCCCTCGTTGGCCAGCACCTCGGTCGTGGTGATCACATGATGCACCCGCACCGACTCACCGCTCGCCGACTCCACCGGCTCCCCGCGCGACAACTGCCACAACGTATCCAGCGCACCCACCATGGACTTGCCCTGCCCAGTGCCCATCTGACGCATGAACCCGTGCTCACCGAGCAGGAACGCCTCGAGCTGATTCCACCGCGGCGTCTTCCCGGTCCCCTCGCGCATCGCGTCGATGTACCGCAGCAGCGACTCGGCCCGATCACCATGCTCCATCGCGTGCCTGCGCTGCTCCCACGACTCACCGGCCAGCTCCTGCTGCCGCAGCCGATACAACGCCAGCGCCTTCTTCGCCGCAGCTTTGAACCGCGTCTGCTGCTCGGCGGTCAGGTCCTGCTTCGTCGCCGGATCCGCCGAAGGCAACCCCGCCAGCTCCTGTACCAGTTCCCCTGCCGGGCGGTCGGGTCCGTCGTGCGCGGACGGGCGAACGTCGGCGGGCACCGCGTCTTCGGACTGCTCCACAGCCGGTGGCTCGTGCACCGGCGGTACGTCGGCGTACTTCGGCGCCGTAATCCGGGCGGGGCCTTCAGGACCCGCACCATGGCGACCGGACGCAGTGCCAACCTGCACCGGCGGATCGAGCTTCCCCGGCCGCACAACCGCCGGCTCGTGCCCGGCCACACTGTCGCCGCCCGGAGCCCGGGCGCTCCGGGCGCCGCCGACCGCACGCGCGTGGTCCCCGCCATGAGCTGCCGATTGCCGCGGTTCCGAGCCGGAGTGGCCGCCATCCGCGCTGGACAACACCGCACCGGAAGCCGTACCCCCAGCACCACCACCGGCCCGCCCATCGCCGGATTGCACACCGCCACCACCACCGGTGTGCCCGCTGTCCCCGGTTTGCGCATTGCCGGCGTCACCGGCCTGCGCACCGCCGCCATCGTGCCCATCACCGCCGAACGCACCACCACTGCCGCGCGCACCATCACTGCCGTGCGCACGAGCACCGTCCCGCACATCATCATCGGCCTGGGCGAGATCACCGGTCGGCGCAGCGCCACTACCGCCCGGCACATCCGCACCGGTCCGCGTGCCGCCACCGGAGGTCTCATCGCCACCGGCGGGAACGTCTACACCGGGCTCTCGATCGCCGGCCTGGTCTGCCGCTGGCCGGTCGCTCTGCCGCGCAAGCGAATGGGGCTCATCCGGTTGCCCATCCGCATCCGCCCCGCCGTCCGTGCGGTCATCCGGGGCCTGAGCCTGCTCACCCGATCCCGAATCGGCGAGGCGCCGCGCCAGGTCTCCGGCCTCATCCGACTGATGCTGCCCATCGCCCGTCGCTCCCGGTGGTCCGGACGAAACCAGGTTCGGTCCAGGCTGCGATGCTCCGGCATCCGTAGCGTGGCCGGGCACGGCCGAGGTCGCGACCTGCGGGGTGGTGCCGCCGGTGCTGTCCACCGGAGCGGGCGTCAGTGATTTCGCACCCTGAGGAGCCCCCGCCAGCCGCAGCACGGCATCCTTACTGAGACTCACCGTGGAAGGATCCGGGGGAACGTAGGCGCCGCCGCCGTCGACCACCTCCGCGAAGGGGGAACCGAGATCCGGGTGGGCACCACGGTGAACATCCACGACCCCGGCGAATCCACCGCTGAGCAGCGACGCCAGAACGTCTTCGAAGTGTTCCGGCCAGCCCGTGACCAATGCCGCCGCACCCAGACCGGACACCGCGCCCACGACCCCCTGCACCAGTCCGAGCGCCGAGCGGTTGGTCTCCAGCCTGGGCAGGAGCTTGGGCGCGAGCTTGCCCGCGGCTATGCCGCCCACTGCGCCTCCGGCACCCGACACTGCTGCGGCTTCGACCGACTTCAGATCGATACCCCTCGGGTTCTCCCCGTTCGGGCCCCTGACGGTCGGAGTCCGGTCGCCGGACTCGACCTGCGCGATCTGTACCCCGAAATCCACACCCGCGGGCAGCGCGGCGGCCGTGCCGACCGCGAGAACGAACCGGTGCGGCCCCAACGCCGATACTCGGGCCGCTGTCTTCGCCGCGCCCGCCTTGTAGGCCTGTTCCAGGCCGGCGCGCATCAGCGCGATCCTGCCTCGGCCCTCGATCAGCATCGACTCCACCACGGGAGCCGCCGCGACCTCTCCGGCCGGACCGGCCGCGGCGGCTGCCGCCAACGTGCTGATGATGCGCCAGGCCAACTCGACGCCGAACGCGAACATCACGCACAGCGTCTTCTCCGCATCGTTGGCGGCCCCATGAGCTTGATCGGCCAGGGCCAGCGCTTCCTCCCGCAGCCTGGCCGCGCCCTCGTGGTGCAGATGCAATATCTCGCGCACTCGGTCAGCCAGTGCGCCGAGCGAATCCTCCTGCTCGAGTATCTTTTTCGCGTCCTCCGCGTGCTCGTTCATGGCGGCGGCCTCGGCCCGCAGCTCCGCGGCCATCCACCGCATCCTGGACACGTCGGCGCGCGGCAGGTCTCCCCCGAAGACCACCAGCTCGATCGGGCGCCGCACCGCGCTGGGCAAACTCTCGAACAACCTGCGCAGCTCCACGACCGGGTTCAGCGAGAACGAACCGTCCACCGGCACCGCCTACCCCCGCCGCGACGTCGCGCCGACCAGCACCGCGTGCAGTGCTCGCGCCTGGCGGCTCGCCTCGTCGCCGCGCACCACGACATCGGCGAACGCGGCGCCGAGTGCCCGGCTCACGTCGAACCCGCCCGCGTCCGCAGCGCCCCCGGTCAACACGGCACGCCAGCGCCGGTAACCGCGAACCACCTCGGCGAGTGTGCTGTCGCGTCCCGCCTCGAGACGCAGATACTCGGCGATCAGGACGCGCTGCGCCTGCCTGCGAGCGAGACCACCACCGGCGCAGTCGAGTGCCCGGCCGAATTCGCGAAGTGTCGCCAGGTAGATTTCCGGTTCCGCCGAGTCGGTCTCCGACTCCGGGATTCCGGTCGCTCGCCTCGACTCCAGCGCGGTCCGCTGGTCCAGGGTGATGGACCGACCTGCGCTCGTACCCCGCGTATCGGCCGGGTCGGGACTCCACCGCACCGGCCCTGACCCGGCATCGAGCTCTGCCACCACGACGACATCGAGAGCGATCACCGGGTAGTCGGTGAGCACCCGATCGACGGCGGCCACGAATTCGCGCACGACCGGCACTTGCAACCCTGGGGTATCGAATCCGGCCACCCGTACGTCGTGGTGCTCGGCCAGCGTCCGCGCCAGCCAGCCGACCACCGGATCGGTAGTCGGCCCCGCACCGGAGCGACGCCGATCGCGCCCACCCGGCGATTCGTCGGTGGGGTTCTGCCTCCGCGGCGGCGAACCGAACCGAGGGCCTGGGGGTCTCGACTCGGCACCGGCGGGTGGTCCGGCCGTTCTGGGCGGCTGCCCGGACCACGGGGTGTCCCGCCGTCCCCCACCGCCCGGTGAGCCTGCCCCCGCCTGTCGCCCGGCCGGTGCAGGGGGGGTATCCCGCCTGACGGCCGGGGGAAACACCGCGGAGGCCGGAGAACGGCGACCGGAGTCCGCGGCTGAAGCACGTGCGGCGGCCGGAGGACGACCGGAGTCCGCGCCGGGCTTGCCGGAGTTACCGCTGCCCGGGCCGCCCACTCCCCGATTCCCCGCTCGGCTCGCTGCCCCATCCCATGGACCTCGCTGCGGACCGCCCTCCGGCGTGGAGCGTCCCACGGACGCATCCGGTGTCCGTGCCCCGCCGGGGATGGATGGCTCGGTGTGGTCGGCCGGGTTCGTGGAATACGCCGGGTTGACCGCCGGAAAGGTCGCCGCGGGATCGGCCGGCGCGGGTCCCTGCGGGTCCTCGTGCGAGGACGCGCCCGCGCTGCCCTCCCGCCAGGACAGCGTCGGCTCGCCGATCGGGGCCATGTTCTCGGCAGTAGCGCCGACCCGGCTGGCGCCGAACCTGTCCTGCGCTTGGAATTGGCCCGCGGCGTCCACTATTCCGGCGGCCGTGCCGCGCAGACTCTCCTCCATAGCCCGTAGACCGGCCAGCAAATTGTCGGCCTGCGGCTTGAACTCACGGGCGAAGGCGGCACCCAGATCGTCGTCGCCCCAACTGCCTTCAGCCTGCACCAAGGAATTGCGCAGTCGCGCATTGGTTTGCCCCACGCGGTCCCCGAGTTCAGCCAGCCGCGCTCCCCGATTTCGCAGGCTGTCCGGATCCAACCGGACTTGGTTCACGTCGTGACCCCCTCCGGCATGTTTCGCCCGTTCCCGCGCAGCCGCAACCGTCGCTCGAAACCGGCGACGAACGCCGCCAACGGCACCGACGTGGTCGAGCGCTCCACGACACCATCGTCGGCGACATAGAAGACCGCGCGGTCCAGAGCCATTCCGCCGTCCGGCACCGGCGAACGCACCAACCAGCCCACGCTGATGCGATCGGCTCGCAACGTCGACAGGGGGTATCCCGTCGTGTCATAACCCTGTCGCCGGATGTGATCCCGGACGAGGTCGAGCGCATCCGCTTCGCCGATCCCCTCGGCGTGGTTCGCGTCCAGATCCGCGAGCACGAACTGGAACATCGCACCGTCGATGTCGGTGCCGTCACCGAAAACCCGCACGATGGCCTCGCGGGTCACCGCACCGGCCTGAGCAGCCGACACCAACAACTCGGCCGCGTCCGAAGCACCACTCGACCTGTCGTCCAGCAAGTTGCCGACGACACCCGCCACGGTGCCGACCGTCCACACCGCGGGCAGCGCCGGCACGCACTCGGGTATCGGCGGGGACTCACCCCGATACCACCGACCGGCCTCCCACCAGTAGCAGAACGACAGCAAACCGGTTGTCACCCGCGGATTGAGTACCGGATCGGCCACCCACGCCGGCGCTCCCGCGAAGAAATCCGGCATGGCAGCACCCGCGTTGTACGCGGCGTCCAGGACGGGCGCATCCCACACGCCACCCGACAGCACGGCCCGGTCACCGGGCAGTAGCGTCAACGTCGAACCGCTGCGTCCCGCGCCTTCGAAGATGCCCACCGACGGACCGATCCGCGGTCCCTGCTTCGCCCCGACCGCCACGAAGGCTGCCGCCAGCACCGCCCACCGTGCCCACAACACGGCCAGCTCCGGCAGTTCGTTGTCCACGGCCACCGCCCGCGAACCCGCACGCTGGTCCGCACGCATCGCATCGGCGGCAGCGCGCGGCGACCGTGTTCGACGTTCGCCGCGACCGAGATAGGCCGCCAGCCAAACCGGCAGCCGATCCCGCGGATAGTGTTGCAAGTCGGCGAGATACGCCTCCGGTGCGAACAATTGCTCGCCGGGGAACGGCACCGCACCGTGATCGGCGACGGCCTCGACACCGCCCGCATCGATGCGCACCAGCAACCGCCACCACGGCCCGCCGTCGGCCCCCGCCGACACCTGCCGATGCCGGCGCACCGCATTCCACACCGCATCCGGCACCGGACACCGGAACGACCGGAAACCATCGTCGACCACCAGCAGCGCCGATTCGGCGACCACGGTCATCGCGAACCACGCCTCCAGCAGCCGCCACCCGGACGGGGCCGCCGCACGCAGCTCATCCGCGATCCGCTCGGTGAACCCGGCGAGATCCTCGTCCCCGGCCCGCGTCACGGCGCTCTCCGCGTATCGGGAACGACAAACGCGCCGCAGCCCCCGGAGGCGCCGACGCGCGGCATCGACCGCGAGCAGTTCACGAGCAGTTCCCACATTCGCCTGGATTGGTTCTCGTCAGGATCCGAATAACCTTTGAAGATTTCGCACTTCGTATCCCGGCGCAATGCGCGTATTTACCAGCTATGGCAAGCCGACACGATGCCGACACCTGCCCCTCGACCAGGTGGCCACTGACACCACTGGCAGGCCCGCGTCGAGCGCCGGCTGCTGCCCCCGCGCCGGACTCGACACCGCACGGCCCCATCCCGCCCCCGAATCGTTCGGCCGGTGCGCGCAGCCCCTAAGCCTTCGCGGGGGAGAAAGCGATGTCGTCGGCAGGCGGGGCGACGGCGGCCAGGATCGTCCCGCAACATGCCCGCGGGGCGTTCACGCGCAGATTGTCTCCATTGCTCCGGCCAGCAGCCGGATGGCGTGGTCGATCTCGTCCTCGGCGATCGTCAGGGGCGGCATCAGTTTGACCACCTCGTCCGCCGATCCGGAGGTCTCCACCAGCAGACCGCGGTCGAAGGCGGCCTGACCGACCTTCTCCGCCAGGGACGCGTCCTCGAAGACGAGGCCGTGCACCAGGCCGCGTCCACGAGCCGAGACACCCGGGAACGCCGCGGCCAACTCGCTCAGGGCCCGCGCGATCCGCTCGCCCTTGGCAGTGGTCGCGGCCTCCAGTGCGGAATCCGACCAATAGTGTTCCAGCGCTACCCGTCCGGTGACGAAAGCCGCGTTGTTGCCCCGGAAGGTGCCGTTGTGCTCGCCGGGGGCCCACTGATCGAGTTCCGGCTTGAACAGCACCAGTGCCATCGGCAGCCCGTAGCCGCCGATCGACTTCGACAAGGTCACGATGTCGGGCACGATTCCCGCGACCTCGAAGGAGAAGAACGGACCGGTACGGCCGCAGCCCATCTGGACGTCGTCGACGATCAACAGGATGCCCCGGGACGAGCACAAGTCCGCCAGCCCGCGCAGCCATTCCGCGCGGGCGACGTTGATGCCTCCTTCGCCCTGCACCGTCTCCACGATCACCGCGGCCGGTTTGTCCAACCCCGAGGACGGGTCGTCCAGCGCCTTGCGCATCCAGAGCAGGTCGTCGGCGATGCCGAGGTATCCGTCGTAGGGCATCGGCATGGCATGCCCGAGCGGCACCCCGGCCCCGGCCCGCTTGGCGGCGTTCCCGGTGACCGCCAGCGCGCCGAGCGACATCCCGTGGAAGGCGTTGGTGAAGCTCAGCACGGTCTGCCGCCCGGTCACCTTGCGGGCGAGCTTCAACGCGGCCTCCACCGCGTTCGCTCCGGTCGGCCCCGGGAACTGGACCTTGTAGTCCAGGCTGCGGGGGACGAAGACGGTGTCGCGCAGCGCTTCCAGCAGCTGCCGTTTCGCGACGGTGGACATATCGAGCCCGTGGGTGATGCCGTCCCCGGCGATGTAGGCGAGCAGGGCGCGCTTGAGTACGGGATTGTTGTGGCCGTAGTTGAGCGAGCCGGCGCCCGCGAAGAAATCCAGGTACTCCTTGCCCCTCTCGTCGCGCAACCACGCTCCGCTGGCGGTGTCGAAGACAGCGGGCCAGCAGCGACAGTACCCGCGCACGTTCGATTCGAGTGCCTCGAAAACAGTCATCTCGGCGACGGTCATGGCGATCCTTACTCGTCGTGCGCGAGCGCTCCACAATCTGAAGTGACAGTGTTTCTAACACTGATGCCCACTTGGTGTGGTCTTTTCCGGAAACAGCGCCGAAGCCTTTCCCGCTCCGAGCACGGCCGGTAGAGTCGATGGCTTGTGCGCGGCAGACCGGAGGGGGGCGGACAGCGTGCCGTCGGGGAACGATTCAGCAGCGCCGTCGCCCTCTACGCATCGCTGGTGGGCGCCGGATTCCGCAGGCAGTGGCAGTACAAAGCGGCCATGTTCGCGGGACTGTTCACCAATTGCGTGTTCGGGTTCGTCCGGGCGGCCGTCCTGGCGGCGGCGGTGAACGCCGCCGGTGACTTCGGCGGGTACGACCGGGGCAGTATCGGCGCCTACGTATGGCTCTCGCAGGGGCTGCTCGGCGCGTTGCAATTCATGGGATCGCTGGGACCGCTGGACGATCGGGTGAAGAACGGCGACATCGCGATCGATTTCCTGCGCCCGGTCGATATCCAATCCGGTTATCTCGCCGACGATCTCGGGCGAGCGGCGTGCACCTTCCTGCCGCGCGGCATCCCGAGCGTGCTGGTGGGCACACTCACCTTCGGGCTGGCGATGCCGGTGACGGCCGGCCCCTATCTGCTCGGCGTGATGAGTGTGCTGCTGGCTGTGGTGCTTTCGTTTCTGTGCCGGTTCCTGATCGTGCTGATCGGATTCTGGGTGGTGGAAACCCGCGGCATCCGGGTGTTGTACTACACCTGCGGCACGTTCCTGGCCGGGCTGTTCGTACCGGTGCACATGTTCCCCGCATGGCTGGGCGCGCTCGCTGCCGCCACGCCTTTCCCCTCGATCCTGCAGTCTCCGATCGACGTGCTCTCGGGCCGGATCACCGGTGCCGAAGCGTTCTCGGTCGTCGGCGTGCAGATGTTCTGGGTAGTGGTGACCGCGATCGCCGGGCGCGTGCTGCTGGCCGCAGGCCGGCGCAGGCTCGAGGTGCAGGGTGGTTGATGTCGCCCCCGCGCGCGCCGGGTCATGGTCGACGCCCTACGTGGCCGTCTTGCGTTCCAGGATCCGAGCGCAGCGCAGTTACCGGTTGTCCTTCGCCACCGAACTCTCGAGCGCCTTCCTGGTAGGCCTGGTCGAGTTGGCCGAAGTGTGGCTGATCTTCCGCACCGCGCGCGTCCTCGGCGGGCTCGATCTGGACGGCGCACTGCTGCTGTTCGGGCTGAGCAACACGAGTTTCGCGCTGTCCCAAGTACTTTTCGGCCATCTCGACACGCTGCCGGTCCTGATCCGGATGGGCCAGCTCGACGCCTATCATCTGCGTCCGCAACCACTGCTGCTGCAATTGATCACCAGTGATGTCTCGCTGCGCAGATTCGCGCGCGCGGCGGTCTCGATCGTCGCGCTGGCGGTCGGCCTGACACGCAACGACATCGCCTGGAACGCCACCACCGCAATCCTGCTCACCCTGACGCTCCTCGGCGGTATCGCACTGTTCGGCGGGGTGTTCGTCTGCGCCGCGGGGTTGCAGTTCTATCTGATCGACGGCTCCGAACTCACCAACAGCTTCACCTACGGCGGGTCGTTCGCGGCGACGCAGCCCGCGTCGGTGTTCCCCACACCCATGCGACTGCTGTTCGGGTTCGCGATCCCGGTCGCGTTCACGGCCTATCTGCCCACCCTCGCGCTGTTGCGCCTGCCGGGCCCGCCGCTGCTGCCCACCTGGCTGGCCTGGCTGACTCCGGTAGCGGCGCTGTGGGTCTGGCTGCTGGCGCTGACGCTGTGGCGCTCGGGCACTCGGCACTACCAGGGAGGCGGCGGATGAGCACGGGCCGCTCCGGCAGGCCGGAGGCGATCATCGATATGGATGACCTCACCAGGCAGTTCGTCCTGTATCGCAAAGACGGCCGCCGCTGGCGCAGGCGCCGGGAGACACTCACCGCGGTCGACGGGATGACCATCCGCATCGAGCGGGGCGCTGCCGTCGGCTACATCGGCGCCAACGGTGCGGGCAAGTCCACCACGATCAAGATGCTCACCGGCATCCTGGTGCCGACCTCCGGCACGGTACGGACCTGCGGGCTGGACCCGGTGCGGCAGCGACGGGAACTGGCCGGGCGCATCGGGGTGGTGTTCGGCCAGCGCTCCCAGCTGTGGTGGGATCTGCCGCTGCGCGAATCGTTCTCGATCCTCGCCGCGATCCATCGTCTGGAGCCGGGCGCGGCGCGCCGGCGCGCGGACGAGCTCATCGAGCAGCTGGAGATGGCCGACACGCTCGACACCCCGGTGCGCCAGCTCTCGCTGGGCCAGCGTATGCGCGCGGAACTCGCCGCGGCGCTGCTGCATTCGCCCGAGCTGGTGATTCTGGACGAACCCACGATCGGCCTCGATGTGCTGTCCAAACAACGGTTGCGCGAATTCCTCCGGACCGAGCGCGCCGAGCGTGGCACCACCCTGCTGCTCACCACCCACGACATGGGCGACATCGAACGACTCTGCCAACGCGTACTCGTCGTCGACCACGGCCGCTTGGTGTACGACGGGTCGCTCACCGGATTGGCGGCCACCGTCGGCGCGCGCCGGGTCCTGGTGGTGGACCTGGCCGAACCGGCGCCGGACCTCGACGATCTGCCCTCGGCCCAGTTGCTCGGCACCGAAGCCGACGGCATGCGGCAACGGCTGGCCTTCGATCCGCAACAGATCACGGCCGCGCAGTTGCTGGCCGCGGTATCGGAGCGCGCCGAAGTGCGGGATCTGTCGATCGAGGAGCCCGAGATCGAGGACGTGGTCCGGCGGATCTACGGATCCGCCCGCTGACCGAGCGGGCGGATCCGGTCGCGATCCCGGGTTCAGTCGGCCTCGCGAGCGCCCTGGTCGAGCCGGAAGGGCGGGTACTCGTCCCGCATCAAACCGGCGTAGGCCTGCACGCGGATGATCCAGCGATTGACGCCCATCACGAAGTCGTAGAGGCCCTGCGGGTAACGCGCCGTGAACAGCAAGGCGACCAGCGCGACGATCAGCAGGATGCCCAGCAGCGAGATCGAGGAGCCGCCCCAATCGTCGCCCCCGCCGCCCGCGAACGCGACGCCGCCGCTCACCACCGCGCCGACGATCAGGTAGTGCGGAACGGCCAGCAGCCACCACTTCACCAGTACCAGACCGCGGTGCAACGTCTCCGGGTAATCGATCTCCAGGTCGGCCGGGTAGTCCGCGTTCGCTCGCAGGCTGAACGGCGGATACTTGTCGGTGCCGAGCACCGACAAGGAGTAGAAGGTCACCCGCCAGCCCCAGCGCATGACGCCGACATTGAAGTCGAACAGCGCCCGCGGGTACTTGCCGGTGATCAGGATCGCGAAGAAGGCGACGACGGTGAGCACCGCGTAGGCGATGTGCAGGAAGAACAGCACGATGTAGTGCGGTATCGCCAATAGCCACTTGACCAACCACAACCACCGCGACAGCGCGGGATCCAGATCGCCGCGCACGCGAATCGGGTCGGACGGGACGGCGGGCTTCTCGAGTTCCATGAGCGACGCTCCTTACGGTTGCTGTGATCCAAGCCACAACCAGTAGGTGTCCTGATTGTCCCGTATCCAGCCGTGCGGGAACGGCACCATCCGATACCGACACGCCAACGAATAGGGTGCGGCGAGGGCGGTTGGCACCCGGCCGGGCTTGAGCCGCAACCGAATAGATCGAACCCGCCACGAACGCCGGCGGATCGCGCCGTGGCCGGACTTGTACCATCGGGACGTGACGTTCGGCGCGCTGCGGCTACCGGTGACCCGGGTGCTCGTGGCTCTCGCGTACACCGCCTGGGTGGTCGCCATCGCGGTGCCCCAATGTCACGTCTTCACCCACGCCGTCGCGCCACACGCGCATATCGAAGCGTCCGGCCCGGTCATGGCTTCCTCCGTCACCCAGGCGGTCCTCCTCGACCGCCATCAGCACGCCGCCGAGCCGGACCGGCACGTTCCCGCCGACGCGGTGCTCGCCGCCCTGCCGCGCGCCGTCTCGCTGCTGGTTCTGCTGCTGGTCGCCTCGGTGGCGGTGCTCCTGACGGCGCCCGCGGCCGCGCTCGGCGGCGGCGTGCGCGCGCCTCCGGTCGCGGCCCTCCCGGTGTGGCCGGGCAGAGACAAACTCACCCGATTCGGCATCGATCGCAACTGATCGGTCAGCGTCAGGCCGGAGCCTGCCGGGGCCCGGCCGGTGTTCGTGCGATATCCGCACTCACACCTTCGCTGTACACAGCGACCGCACAGAATCGATGAATTCCCATGACTTCTGCGCTGCAGAACCCGGCTGTGCCCGAACCCGCTCGCCGCGAACCGGCCGCCTCGTCCCCGCTCGCGAGCCCGGCGAGTCTCCTGACGGCGGCCCAGCGCTGCCCGCGTCCGGACACCATGGTGGGCAATACGCCGGTCCTCTGGATCACCGAACCACTCGACAGCACAACGCAACCGGACGGCCGCGGCTTCTGGGCCAAGCTCGAGGGCGCCAACCCCGGCGGGATGAAGGACCGGCCCGCGCTGCACATGGTCGAGTGCGCCGAGGCCCGCGGCGAACTCGCACCGGGTGCACCGATCATCGAGTCCACCAGCGGGACGCTCGGGTTGGGTCTGGCGCTGGCGGGCATGGTGCATCACCATCCGGTCACGCTGGTCACCGACCCGGGCCTGGAGCCACTCATGCGCCGCATGCTCGCGGCCTACGGCGCGCGGGTGGAGCTGGTCACCGAGCCGCACCCTACCGGCGGCTGGCAGCAGGCGCGCCGTGACCGCGTCGCCGAACTGCTGGCGCGGGACCCGCGGGCGTGGTGCCCCGACCAGTACCGCAACCCCGACAACCGCGACGCCTACGAGACCCTGGCGCTCGAGCTGGTCGCCCAGCTGGGACGGATCGACGTCCTGGTCTGCTCGGTCGGCACGGGCGGCCATTCCGCGGGGATCAGCCGCACGTTGCGCCGGTATTTCCCGCATCTGCGCTTGGTGGGGGTCGACACTGTGGCGTCCTCGATCTTCGGGCAGCCCGCGGGCGGGCGTCTGATGCGCGGGCTGGGGTCGAGTATCCATCCGGATAACGTCGACTATCCGGCGTTCGACGAGGTCCACTGGGTCGCGCCCGCGGAGGCGGTGTGGGTCTGCCGCAGGCTCGCCGCGACCCACCACGCCGCAGGCGGCTGGAGCGTCGGCGCGGTCGCCCTGGTCGCGGGCTGGCTGGCGCGTACCAGCGACCCGGCCACGCGCATCGCCGCGGTCTTTCCCGACGGTCCGCTGCGTTACTTCGACACCGTGTACAACGACGACTATTGCCGTGCGCACGGCTTGCTCGGCGTCGCCCCGCCCGCCGCGCCGCGACGCATCGCGCATCCGGGCGACGCCGTCGCGGAGTCCTGGACCCGGTGCACCACGGTCGTCGACCCCCGTGGCGAGGAGCGGACGCGATGACCGACCTGATCGCCACTTTCCGCGGGTTCGATCGCCCCAGCCGCGTGCTGATGGTCAATCAGTTCGCCATCAACATCGGGTTCTACATGCTGATGCCCTACCTGGCCGGGTACCTGGCCGGACCGCTCGGGCTGGCCGCGTGGGCGGTGGGGCTGGTGCTCGGCATCCGCAACTTCGCCCAGCAGGGCATGTTCCTGCTCGGCGGCACGCTGGCCGATCGGCTCGGCTACAAGCCGCTCATCGTCACCGGATGCCTGCTGCGCACGGGCGGGTTCGCATTGCTCGCGGTCGCGGATACGCTACCGGCGCTGCTGGTCGCGTCGGCGGCGACGGGTTTCGCGGGCGCGCTGTTCAACCCCGCGGTCCGCGCGTATCTGGCGGTGGACTCCGGCTCGCGACGGGTGGAGGCGTTCGCCGTCTTCAACGTCTTCTACCAGGCGGGCATCCTGGTCGGCCCGATCGTCGGGCTCGCGCTGATGGCCGTCGACTTCCGCGCGACCGCCACCGGCGCGGCGATAGTGTTCGGCGTGCTGACGCTGGCCCAGTTACGCGCACTGCCGCAGCACTCGGGCGAGCCGAAAACCACCTCGGTGCTGGAAGATTGGCGGGTCGTGCTGGCCAACCGCCCGTTCCTGCTGTTCGCGGCGGCGATGATCAGCTCCTCGGTGCTCGCCTTCCAGGTGTACCTGGCGTTGCCCGTGCATGCCGCGCGGATCGCGGGCGACTCCGCGACCGCGCTGATGACGGCGGTGTTCGTGCTGTCCGGAGTGATCGCGATCGCCGGGCAACTGCGCATCACCCGCTGGTTCGGGCAGCGGTGGGGTCGCGCGCACAGCTTGGTAGCCGGCCTGGCGATCCTCGCGTCCGCGTTCGTGCCGCTGGTGGCGATCGCGGATACCCGCTTCGGCGTGTGGCCTGCGATCGGCGCGCTGCTGCTCACCGCCGCCGCGCTGGGAATCGGTGCGGCAGCGGTCTTTCCGTTCGAGATGGACACGGTGGTCGCGTTGTCGGGCAACCGCTTGGTGGCGACGCACTACGGCCTCTACAACACCATCGTCGGCGTCGGCATCCTGCTCGGAAACCTGGGCATCGGAGTGCTGCTGGACGCCACGCGTGAAGCCGGGATGAGCGCGCTGGCGTGGGCGGTGCTCGTCGCCGTCGGCGCGGCCGCCGCGGCGGGGCTGTTCGCGCTCACCCGTTCCGGACGGCTCGACGCGCCGGTCCCGATCGGCTGATCGGTGCGGCCGTCCCGGATGCGCGTCGTCCGGGACGGCCCGGTCAGGCAGGCCCGCTCGACTGCGCCGAATACAGGCTGACCTCGCCGTCTTCACTGAGGAAGGCGTTGACCAGCATGGTGCGGGTGGCCCGCAACTCCTCGTGATCCGGCACGGTGGTGGTGATCGAGATCTGCGGGATGACCGCCCAGTTGACCACGTAGCGCTCCGGGGGGCCGTCGTCGTCGGACAGCCGGGCCAGACGGAAGACCGAGACGGTCTTGCGGACGATCAGGTTGCGCACGACCTCTGCGATTCGCTCGGGATCTTCCAGCGCGAACATGAAGCCGAATGTCAACTCGGGCGATGACACATAGGCGGGCACGAACACCGAGGCTAGCGGATCGGGCGGCAGCGCGCAGCGGTCGCGGCGAATCGGTTGCTGTTCATGCGCTCGATGAATCGGCGCACGCCAGGCGACGAACCGGACCGGTTGACCGATCCGTAACGGTACATAACGATTTCCCGGCAGGTCCCGGATTCGCAGACCAGAGTATTGCGCGGATTCGGCTACCGCGCTTTCCTGAAAGTGTCCCTATTTCTCGGACGTCTTCTCTCGCATCGTCGCGGATTTCCCGGTTTCTCTGCCGTGCCGGTGGACCGTGGGACGACATCCGGTTGCGGGACTGCGCCGGAGCCGAGGGGCCGCCCCTCCCCGAAATCCCCCTCGGCCCTGGCGTATCCAAGGATTCGTCATGTCGCAGAGGTACGCCATGCCCACCGAATACGCTCAGCGCAGTTTCGGAACCGAAGAGCTACCGCCGCCCGCCGCACTGCTGCGCGCGATCCGCGAGCCCGGCGAGAACCAGCATCGCCACAGCGTGCTGCACGCCGCGCGGAAACTCGTCGACTGCCACGAGCGACGGCAGCGCGCGCTCACGCGAGCGCACGTGCCGGGGGCGTCCAGCACCCGTGTCGCGGCGTGCAGCCAGCAGGTGGACGACATCGACGGCTGCCGTGCCGAATGGATCGGACGGATCGACGCCTGGGTCGCGGCCAACGTGCAGCACCGGGAGGGCGCTTCCCTGCATACCGAGACCCTCGGCGCGGTCATCGATCGAATCGCCGCGAAATGGGTTGCGGCTCGTCACACTTTGGGCGAGGAGGTCACGACCGGGACGCGGCCCGCACAGGTGGGCGATGCGGCCCACCTGCAGTGGACCAGGCTCGCCGAGCTGATCGACGGCTATCAGGATCTGATCACCGACGTCATCGCGCACCGGCGCAGGCTGCCGGTATGGTGATCAGCGCGGCTCGTCGACCTCGGGTTCGACGACCTCGGCGTCGAGGAAATTCTCCGCCCCCTCTGCCTGCGGCTTCGTAACCGTGACCTCGGCCTCGTCGCCGAGGTCACGGTCGAGGTCCTGCTGTGCCGCCGCGTCCCGGCGCGCCGCGGCCGCCGCCTCGTTCATCTCGATCGCATCGGTGATCCACTCACCGATCTCCCGGGTGACTTCGGCGACGGTGCCCGTGATGATGTTGGCGATATTGCCGACATGCCGGGCGCCGGAAGACGTCAATTCCTGAATGAGATCTTTGTTGCTTTCGAATTTCCCGATCATTCACACGCCCGCTTCGCTCGCCTTCCGCTGTCGCATCACGATAACACCGGGAGACGGCTCGCTCTCGACCCAGCGCGGCGGCAGTGCCAGCTTGAAAATCTTCTTCCACACAGAGCCGATCTGCTTGCCGAGCGGGCCGGTGTTGTACGGCAAACCGTACTTCTCACACAATGCGCGCACGGTCGGGGCCATCTCCGGATAACGGCTCGCGGGCAGGTCCGGAAACAGGTGATGTTCGATCTGATGCGACAAATTCCCGGACATGATGTGGAACAGCTTGCTGCCGGTGATGTTGGCCGAGCCGAGCATCTGCCGGATGTACCACTCACCCCGGGTCTCGTTCTCGGTCTCCTCCTCGGTGAACGTCTGTACGCCGGCCGGGAAGTGACCGCAGAAGATGATGGCGAAGGCCCACACGTTGCGCACCAGGTTGGCGGTGACGTTCCCCGCCAGCGTGTGGAAGAACAGCGGACCGGCGAGCGCGGGGAAGACCAGGTAGTCCTTGAGTACCTGTTTGCCCGCCTTGCGCCACTGCCCCAACAGCAGTTTCTTGACCTCCGGCCACTTCTTCTTGCCCGCCAGGATGTTCTCGACCTCGAGGTCGTGGCCCATCACACCCCACTCGAACAGCATCATCAGCACGAAGGCGTACAGCGGCTGCCCGAGCCGCAGGACGTTCCACTCCTGGCCCTCGTCCATGCGCAGGATGGAGTAGCCGATGTCGCGGTCCTTGTTGTGGATGTTGGTGTAGGTGTGGTGCAGGTAGTTGTGCGAGTGCTTCCACTGATCGGCCGGGCAGACCGTGTCCCACTCGAACACCCGGGAATTCAGGCCGGGCTCGCGCATCCAGTCGTACTGGCCGTGCATCACGTTGTGGCCGATCTCCATGTTGTCCAGGATCTTCGACACACTCAGCGCGGCCACCGCGGCCAGCCAGAACGGCGGAAGGAAGCCGAGATACATCAGGCCGCGCCCGGCGATCTCGAAGCCGCGCTGCGCCTTGATGATCGAGTACAGGTATTCCCGGTCGCGCTCGCCCAGATCGGCGACGATCGCGGCGCGCAGTTCGTCGAGTTCGCGGCCGAGTTCCTCGATCTGGTCCGGGCTCAGGACCAGCGGTCCGTGCTCGGTCTCGGTCAGAATGGTCATGATTCGCTCCCCTTCGTGATTCAGATGTCGATCTCGACGTCGCCGACCGGCGCGCTGATGCACAGCTGGATCGGCTGGTCGGGGTCGCTGTCGGTCTCGCCGGTGCGCAGATTGCGCGTGCAGCCGGAACGACGCACCGCTGTGCAGGAGAAGCAGATCCCCATGCGGCAGCCGTACTCCGGACTGAGCCCGGCGGATTCGGCCTGTTCGAGCAGCGTGGCGCCGTTGTTCCGCGCGCTCACGCCGCTGGCCGAGAAGTCGACGGTGCCCTGCGCGTCCGCGGCGTCGGCCGGGACGAGCGACAGCGTGAACTCCTCGGTGTGCAGCCGGTCCTCCAGCTGCTCGGCCTGATAGATCGTGCGCACCGCGTCCATCAGCGACTGCGGACCGCAGACGTAGGTCTGCGCGTCGGCGAACCACGGCGCCACGCGCTCCAGTTCGTCGTAGTCGAAATATCCGCTGCCCTTCGGTTGGTTGAGGTCCACCCACGGCGCGTCGGGATCGACTCGCGTCACGTCCCGTACGCGGTGCGGATACCGCAGTTCGATGCGAAAGTTCGGGTGCCGCTGCGCGATCGCGTCCAGTTCGTCCCGGTGCGGGAGCACCGCGGGCGACTTCGCGTAGTGCAGGAACACGACCTCGCCCGGATGATCCTCCGCGGCGAGTGTGCGCAGCATGGACAGCACCGGCGTTATGCCGCTGCCGCCGCTGATCAGCAGCAGGCGCTGGGGCCGCGGCTCGGGCAGCCGGAACACGCCGTCGGCGGGCGTCAGATCGACCACCATGCCGGGAGTGGCGTGGCGATACAGGTACTGCGACACCAGGCCGTCCGGCTGCGCTTTCACGGTCAGCTGGATGTGGCGATCCCGCCCGCCTTCCGGGTTGACCGGCGAATAGCACCGCGCGTGCCGCACACCGTCGATCACCACGCCGATCTGGACGTATTGTCCGGCGGCGTGGCCCTTCCACTGCCGGGTCGGCCGCAGCGTGAGCGTGACCGAACCCGGCGCCGAACGGCGCACGTGAGTGATTTCGGCCCGCATGTCCCGCACCGTGAGGGTGGGGCGGACCAGCTCCAGATACCGGTCCAGCGGGTGTGGCGAGGTCAGGGTCTGCACCAGGTTGATGAGATCCACCATTAGTTCTCCGTGCCTCTTGTCGGGCTGACGACGTGCGACCTGATTTCAGTGCACGTCTGTACACTCAACTAGTGTGACTGATGACGGGGGCTAGGTGTCAACCGGCGAAACATGTGACTCGAACTACATCTAGAGATAGGGCGAATGGTGAACGGATGTATGCTCACCGGGATGAATGAGCAGGCAGCTACCCGAGGCGAGCGCAAGGAACGGACCAGGCAGGCACTCCTGGACGGCACCCTCGCGCTGGCCGCCGAGCGCGGATTCGCCGCGCTCAGCCTGCGCGAGATCGCACGGTCGGCCGGCATCGTGCCGACGGCGTTCTACCGGCACTTCGCGTCGCTGGAGGACCTCGGCGCCACTCTGGTCGACGACGGCGTCACCGCGCTGCGGCTGGCGCTGCGCGAGGTCCGCCGCAACGCGGAGGCGAGCCTGTCGGACACGGTGCGATTCGTGTTCGCCCAGGTGGGCCCCAAACGCGAGCTGTTCGGCTTCCTCACCAGGGAGCGCCACGGCGGGTCCGCGGCGTTGCGCGCGGCGATCGCCAGGGAGATCCAGCTGATCGTGCGCGAACTGGTCGCCGATCTGTCCCGGATCCGGGCCCTGGACTCCTGGACGCCGCGTGACCTGGAGATCGCCGCCGATCTCATGGTCACCACGGTGACCGACGGAATCGCCGCCTACGTGTCGGCCGCGCCCCGCGAACAGCAAGCGATCATCGACCGCACCGTGCAGCAGATGCGGTTGATCGCGCTCGGTATGGGCGGCTGGCGGCCGCCCGGGCGGCGCTGACCCGGGCCACGCACGCATCTCAGTCCGCGGACCGGGGCTCCTCGGCGTCGTCGCGGGCGGCCGGGTCCGGCGACCGCACCGGCAGCAGCACCGCGAGTCCCACCGCGAGCACGACCAGCAGGCCCGCGATGCCCGCGCGGTCGGCATCGAACAGCCAGACGAAGACGCCGAACAGGCTCGGCGCGAGGAAGGACACCGCGCGCCCGGTGGTCGTGTACAGGCCGAACAGCTGGCCCTCGCGGCCCGGCGGGGCGAGGCGGACGAGGAACGAGCGCGCCGCCGCCTGTGCGGGTCCGACGAAAACGGTGAGCAGCAAGCCGAAGATCCAGAACATCGCCGGCCCGGATACCACGAGCAGCGCCAGCCCGCACACCAGCATCGCGGCCAGCGACACCACGATGACGACCTTCGGCCCGGCCCGGTCGTCGAAACGCCCCGCGACGATCGCGCCCAGCGCCGCCACGACATTGGCCGCTATCCCGAACAGCAGGACATCGGAGTCGGCGATGCCGTAGACCCGCACGGCGAGCACGGCGCCGAAGGTGAACACTCCGGCCAAACCGTCCCGGAACACGGCGCTGGCGACGAGAAAGCCGACCGTGCGCCGGTCGGCGTGCCACAGCTCGCGCAGGTCGCGCCACAGCACCCGGTACGAACCGAGAAACCCGGCGCTCGCCGCGCCCGGATCGGCGCTGGTGCGCGGCAACTCCGGGACCGCGAACAGCACCGGCAGCGCGAAGGCGGCGAACCAGACGGCGGCCAGCACGGCGACCAAGCGGATGTTGAGTCCCTGATCGGTGGGCACGCCGAGCAGCCCGCGATTGTCGCCCTCCCCCGCGATGAAGCCGAAGTAGCAGATGAGCAGCAGGAAGATGCCGCCGAAATAGCCCATGGCCCAGCCGAAGCCGGAGACCCGGCCGACCGTCCCCGGTGTCGAGACCTGCCGCAGCATCGCGTTGTAGGGCACGTTGGCCAACTCGAAGCAGGCCGACGCGAACGCCAGCAGCACCAGACCGAGCCACAGGTCGCGATAGTCGTCGTGCACGAAGAACATCAGCGTCATCGCCGCGATGGTGAGCGCGGTCAGCGCGCCCAGGGAGCGTTTGCGCTTGGCGGACGCGTCGAAGCGCTGCCCGCTGACCGGCGCCGTCAACGCGACGATCAAGCCCGCCAGGCCCAAGGCCCACCCCAGCCAAGCACTGGCGGAGACCCCGCCGGGTAGGTCGTCGCCGACCTTGTCGGTGAGGTACACGGAGAACACGAAGGTGAGGATCACGGCGTTGAATGCCGAAGAGCCCCAGTCCCACAACCCCCATGCCACCACTTGCCCGCGCCCGGCGGCCTGCCCGACTGTCGCCCGGGCGTTCACCTCGGTCATGCCGCGCAGCTTAATGCGCGCGGCGGCCGCTGGGGCGGCGGATTTCGCGTCCGGCCGAGGGTGGTACGACGACCGGATATGCACCTAGTTGCATAGTACCGATTGTCACGGCTATCCTCACCGCATGGCACTCGAGCATGCGTTGCTGGTATCGCTGACCGAGCGCGCCGGCTCGGGATACGAGCTGGCGCGCCGCTTCGACAAGTCCATCGGCTACTTCTGGAGCGCGACCCACCAGCAGATCTATCGCGTCCTCAAACGCATGGAGGAGTCCGGCTGGGTGGACGGCGAGTCGGTGGTGCAGGAGGGCAGGCCGGACAAGAAGGTGTACTCGGTGAGCGAGGCAGGCCGCGCCGAACTCGCGCGCTGGATCGCCGCACCGAGCGACTCGGGCACCCCGCGCAACGAACTCGCCGTGAAGATCCGCGCCGCCGCCTACGGAGACATCACCGCCCTGCGCGCCGAAGTGGCCCGCCATCGCGACCAGCACGCCCAGCGGCTCGAGCTGTACCGGCACATCGAGAAACGTGACTTCCCCGCCCCCGACCGGCTCGGCGGGACGACCCTGCACCAATACCTCGTCCTGCGCGCGGGCATCCGCGTGGAGTCGGGGTTCGTCGAATGGTGCGACGAAGTTCTGCAAGCACTGCATCCGCGCGCCTCAGCCCCGCGCGCGGATTGACGGAGAAAGGCGACCTCACCCATGAGCTCCTTCCCCCATTTGTTCGAGCCGCTCGATCTCGGCTCCACGACCTTGCGCAATCGAGTGGTGATGGGGTCGATGCACACCGGGCTGGAGGACCGCGCCTGGGACACCAACAAACTGGCCGCCTACTTCGCCGAGCGCGCACGCGGCGGCGCGGGCCTGATCATCACCGGCGGCTACGCACCCAACCGCGCGGGCTGGCTGCTTCCGTTCGGGGCCAAGCTGACCAACAAGACCGAGGCGTACCGGCATCGCACGATCACCAGAGCGGTGCACGCCCACGGCGGCAAGATCGCCATCCAGATCCTGCACGCCGGTCGCTACTCCTACATGCCGGGCAGTGTGTCGGCGTCGTCGATCAAGGCGCCGATCAATCCGTTCCGGCCGCGCGCGCTGTCGGCCAAAGGCATCGAGCGCACGATCGATGATTACGCCCGCTGCGCGAAACTCGCCCAGTTCGCCGGATACGACGGCTGCGAGATCATGGGCGGGGAAGGCTATTTCATCAACCAGTTCCTCGCGCCGCGCACCAACAAGCGCACCGACGCATGGGGCGGCTCACCGGAGAACCGGCGCCGGATCGCGGTGGAGATCGTGCGCCGCACTCGCGCCGCGGTCGGCCCGGACTTCATCATCGTGTTCCGGCTGTCCATGGCCGAACTGGTCGAGAAGGGGCAGACCTTCGACGAGATCGTCGCGCTGGCACAGGAACTCGAAGCCGCCGGAGTGGACATCCTGAATACCGACATCGGCTGGCACGAGGCCCGGGTGCCCACCATCGTGACCTCGGTGCCCCGCGCCGCCTTCGTCGAGTTCACCGCGAAGATCACCGCGCGGGTGGGCATCCCGGTCTGCGCGTCCAACCGGATCAACATGCCCGAGGTGGCCGAGGAGATCCTGACTCGCGGTGACGCTCAGCTCGTTTCGCTGGCCCGCCCGTTCCTGTCCGACCCCGAGTGGGTGAACAAGGCCGCGCAGGATCGCGCCGACGAGATCAACACCTGCATCGCCTGCAACCAGGCGTGCCTCGACCACGCCTTCCAGCACAAGACCGTGTCGTGCCTGCTCAACCCGCGCGCCGGACACGAGACCGAACTGAAGCTGCTTCCGACGCGCCGCGGCAAGCGCATCGCGGTCGTCGGCGCCGGACCGGCCGGGCTGTCGGCGGCGGTGAACCTCGCAGAACGCGGACACCGGGTCGACCTGTACGAGGCCGACGACAAGATCGGCGGCCAGTTCGACATCGCTCGCCGCATCCCGGGCAAGGAGGAATTCAGCGAGTCGATTCGCTACTACAACCGGATGCTCGAGCGCACCGGCGTCACCGTGCACCTGAACAAGCGGGTCGGCGCCGACGAACTCATCGCGGGAGGCTACGACGAGGTGGTGCTGGCCACCGGTGTGCAGCCACGCATCCCCGACATCCCCGGTATCGACCACCCCATGGTGCTGTCCTACGCCGAGCTGGTCCGGGAGGAGAAGCCGGTCGGCAAGCGCGTCGCGGTGATCGGCGCGGGCGGCATCGGCTACGACGTCAGCGAATTCCTCACTGTGGAAGGCCATCCGGCGCTCAAGCTGGACGAGTGGAAGGAAGAGTGGGGCGTCACCTCCGACGACGAGCAGGTCCGCGGGCAGCTCACCGCGCCGCGCCCCGCACCCGCGGCGCGTGAAGTCGTTCTGCTGCAACGCAAGACGACTCCGTTCGGCAAGGATCTGGGCAAGACCTCCGGCTGGGTGCACCGCGCCGCGCTGAAAGCCAAGGGCGTCGAGCAGCTCGGCGGCGTCAACTACGAGCGCATCGACGACAACGGCTTGCACATCAGCTTCGGCGAGAAGCGGCAACGGCCCCAGCTGATCCCGGTCGACAACATCGTCGTCTGCGCAGGCCAGGAATCCGTGCGCGACCTGGAGGCCCCGCTGCGCGCCGCGGGAGTCAGCCTGCATCTCATCGGCGGCGCCGAACTCGCCGCCGAACTGGACGCCAAAAGGGCCATCGACCAGGGCACCCGGCTCGCCGCACGGCTGTGATCGGGCAGCGGCCGGGTTCCACGCCCGGCCGCCGTTGCCGCGACGCGAGGACCTCGCCGGGGATCGTGCGGCGGACCACCGCCCGGGATCGCCTAGGCTGCACCGGGTGAGCCTGCCCTCCCCCACCTCCGAGAACCGCGCGGTCGTCACCGGGGCCTCCTCCGGCATCGGCACCGCGCTCGCCGCCGAACTCGCCGCCCGCGGCTACTCGCTGATCCTGGTCGCCCGCCGCGAGGAGCTGCTCACCGAGCTCGCGCAGCGGTTGACCCTGGCCCACGGCATCACCGCCGAGGTGCGGCCGGTCGACCTGGCCGACCGCGAGCAGCGCGGTGTGCTGGTGGACGAACTGGCGAGCCGCGACATCGCCCTGCTGTGCAACAACGCGGGCATCGCGACCTTCGGCGCGGTCGCGGAACTCGACCCGGCCTACGAACGCGCGCAGATGGAACTCAATGCCGTCGCCGTGCACGATCTGACCCTGGCCGTGCTGCCCGGCATGCTCGCCCGGCGCGGCGGAGGCATCCTGATCAGCGGGTCGGCCGCGGGCAACATGCCGATCCCGAACAACGCCACCTACGCCGCGAGCAAGGCGTTCGCCAACACCTTCTCCGAATCGCTGCGCGGCGAGCTGAAGGGCTCCGGCGTGCACGTCACGCTGTTGGCGCCCGGGCCGGTCCGCACCGAGATCCCGGATCCCGCCGAAGCCTCGATCGTCGACCGGATGGTGCCCGACTTCATGTGGGTGTCCTCGGAATACACCGCCAAGGTGTCCATCGACGCGCTCGCCCGCAACAAGATGCGCGTGGTCCCCGGCCTGATCAGCAAGGGAATGAGCGTGGCGGGGCAATACGGCCCGCGCGCGGTCACCGCTCCCATCGCGGGTGCGTTCTACAAGAAGCTCGGCAACTGAGCGTCAGCGACCCGTCGAGAGAGATCACGCTGCTGCCGGCTCTCGCCACGAAGCCGCAGAGCTGGTCCGCCGGGAGACGACCGCCGACCTGCTCGCCCGCGAAGGTCGGCTGACCGCGCGCGCCGCCGCTCAGCGACGCCTGGTGCCGAACAGGCTGCGGGTGATCTGCCGACCGGCCGCGGTGGCGGCCGAACGCAGGAAGCTGCGCACCGCCGGATTGTTCATGATCCGCTCGGCCGCGGACTCCTCTTCCACCTGGGTGGCGGCACGGCCCGGTACGGGTGCGGGCTCCTGCGGCGCCGCCGCGGCCATCTTCGCGGCGAGCAGTTCGTAGGCCGACTCCCGGTCGATGGTCCGGGCGTACTTCGAGGCCAGCGAGCTGGACAGGGCCCGCGAGCGGATCGCGTCCGCGCCGATGTCGTCCATCAGCGACCGGGGCGGCCGCAGCCTGGTCCAGGCCACCGGCGTCGGCGCGCCCTGCTCGGAGAGCACGGTCACGATCGCCTCGCCGGTGCCGAGCGAGGTCAGCGCCTGCTCCAAGTCGTACACGCCGGTCCTGGGATAGGTGCGAACGGTCTTGGCCAACGCCTTCTGGTCGTCCGGGGTGAACGCGCGCAGTGCGTGCTGGATGCGCGCGCCGAGCTGGGAGAGCACCGGATTCGGGATGTCGGTGGGCAACTGGGTGCAGAAGAACACGCCCACCCCCTTGGACCGGATCAGTTTGACGGTCTGCTCCACCTGATCCAGGAACGCCTTCGAAGCGTCGGAGAACAGCAGGTGGGCTTCATCGAAGAGGAAGACAAGCACGGGCTCGTCTGCGTCGCCGACCTCCGGCAACGTCTGGAACAGCTCGGCCAGCACCCACATCAGGAAGGTCGAGAACATCACCGGCCGCGCCGCCCGAGCGCCCAGCTCGAAGAGCGTGATCACCCCTTTCCCGTCCACGACCCGCACCAAGTCGGCCGGGTCGAGTTCGGGCTCGCCGAAGAACGTGTCGCCGCCGTCGGCCTCCAGATTCACCAGCGCGCGCAGGATCACCCCGGCGGTGGCCGCGGAGACGCCGCCGATGCCCTTCAGGTCGTCCTTGCCCTCGGGACTGGTCAGATGCGTGATCACGGCGCGCAGGTCCTTCAGGTCCAGCAGCGCGAGCCCGTTGCGGTCGGCCCAGTGGAAGATCAAGCCGAGGGTGGACTCCTGCGTCTCGTTCAGCTCCAGCACCTTGCTCAGCAGCACCGGGCCGAAGGAGCTGATCGTCGCGCGGATCGGAAGCCCCGTCCCGGTGGTGCCCAGCGAGACGAACTCGGTCGGGAACCCGGTCGGGGCCCAGTCCGATGCACCGGTCTCCGCGATGCGCGCGGCGAGTGTCTCGTCCGACCGCCCCGGCTCGGCCAGACCCGACAGGTCACCTTTGATGTCGGCCAGCACCACCGGGACCCCGGCGCCGGACAGCTGCTCCGCGATGCCCTGGAGGGTTTTCGTCTTCCCCGTGCCGGTTGCCCCGGCGATCAGACCGTGCCGGTTCATCATCCGCAGGGGAATGCGCACGCGCGCACCAGGGTCCACCGTCCCATCGACCACGACGGTGCCCAGTTCCAGGGCAGCGCCCTCGAAGGCGTACCCCCTGGCGATCTGCTGAGCGGCGGACGCCCCTTCCGCCTCGACGGACGGGGCGGCTCGTCCCGCCGAACCGGCTCCGGTCGCGGTCTGCTCGGCCAGCTCGCGTTCCGCGGCCTCCGCGGCCGCGGCCGCTTCCGCCGCGATCCGCGCCGCCTCGTCGGCCGCCTTGCGCGCCGCGGCCGCCTTCTCCTGCGGGGTGGTCATCGCGCGTCCTCCGTCCTGACCCTGCCGGAACTGTGTTACGCGGCGTTTGCTGCTGCACCGAAAACGCCGGGTGCCGCTCAGGAAGAACTGTATCCGCGCCGGTCGACTTCGGGGACAGATCAGCTGCTACACGGTTGCCGCGCCGTACCGCATGCCCCGGGCCCGCGCCCGGCTAATGTTGCACGGGTGTCCGACAAATACATGGTGTGGATGGATTGCGAGATGACCGGCTTGCGCTTGGACAGCGACAAGCTGATCGAGGTGGCCGCACTCGTGACCGACAGCGATCTCAACATCCTCGGCGAGGGCGTGGACATCGTCATCCACGCCGATGACGATGCGCTGGCCGCGATGCCCGCGGTGGTCGCCGAGATGCACGCGCGCTCCGGGCTGACCGACGAGGTCCGCCGCTCCACCGTCACCCTCGAAGAGGCCGAGCAGCGCGTGCTCGACTACATCCGCCAGTACATCCCCACCCCGCGCACCGTGCCCCTGGCCGGTAACTCGATCGCCACCGACCGCGGTTTCATCGCCAGGGACATGCCCCTGCTCGATGCCCACCTGCACTACCGGATGGTCGACGTGAGTTCGATCAAGGAACTGTGCCGCCGCTGGTACCCGCGCATCTACTTCGGCCAGCCGGAGAAAGGCCTGAGCCATCGCGCGCTCGCCGACATCCAGGAGTCCATCCGGGAACTGGAGTACTACCGGCGGACCGCGTTCGTCGCGCCGCCGGGCCCCTCCACCACCGAAATCGCCGCGGTCGCCGCCGAGATCTCCGAGGGGGCCGCGGAGCGCACCGAATCGGCGCAGGTCAACGGCTCGCCTGACGCCGATTAGGGCGTGGGCGGGTTGACACGCTAATATCTAGCCCGCCGGTTCTTACCGGCAATGGTGAGCGTAGTTCAGTTGGTAGAGCACCAGGTTGTGATCCTGGCTGTCGCGGGTTCGAGTCCCGTCGCTCACCCCAAGGGCCCGGGTGGCTCCGAGAGATCGGAGTCACCCGGGCTTTTTCATTGCGCCTCAATCTCTTTGCCGATTTCGCGTCACCGAAATGTGAAACGAATACCCTCCAGAATCCGCCCCACCTCCGTAGACTGCGGTGCACAGGGGACGGCGTCGCTGGGGCGCTCTCCCGGTTCGACCAGAAAGACACACCTCGTGATGCGTTCCGCGGTTATCGCAGCCTTCGTCGGCGCCACCCTGCTCACCGGATCCAGCGGAACCGCCGTCGCGGGCATCGGACTTCCCCCGCTGCCCGAATCCGGTTCGGCGTCGAGCGGCTCCGCGGGCGGCCTGGCCACCACCGGATCCGCCGGCACCGGTTCGGCGGGCAGCAAGCTGTTGTGCGCCGCCACGGGCAGCGCGATCGCGATCCTGGGTGACGCCCAGTTGGGCTGCAACATGCTGCCCTGACGCCCCCGAAACGCCGAACGGGCCACCGGATGCGATCCGGTGGCCCGTTCGGCGTTCGGCTTCGGCTCAGCGATTGTCGTCCGCGTTGCCCGCCTTCCAGACCGGCCACGGGATGTTCCAGTCACCCAAGCCGTCCACGCCGGAGAGGGTGCCGCCCACGGTGTTCTTCACGATCGTGATGTCACCGCGCTTGGCGTTCTGGAAGACCCACTGCGCGTTCGCCGGGCTGAGGTTCAGGCAGCCGTGACTGGTGTTGCTGTAGCCCTGCGCACCGACCGACCACGGCGCCGAGTGGAAGAAGATGCCGCTGTAGGACAGTCGCGTCGCGAAATCCACCGGCGTCTTGTAGCCGTCCGGCGAGCTGACCGCCACGCCGTAGGTCGAGGAATCCATGATGATCTTCTCGTGCCGGTCGGCGACGATGTAGATGCCGTTGTCGGTGGGCGTGCTGTCCTTGCCCATCGAGGTCGGCATGGTGCGGATGACCTGACCGTTCTGCTCGACGGTCACCTGCTTGGTGTTGTCGTCGGCGGTGAAGATCACCGCGTCGCCGATGGTGAAGAACGAGTGGATGTTGTCCTGCCCGTACAGACCGTTACCGAGATCACGCCCATAGACGTTCACGTCGATGGTGACCTTCGTCCCCGGCGCCCAGAAATGCTCCGGACGCCACCGCACCTCGCGATTGTTCACCCAGTAGAACGCGCCCTCCACCGGCGGTTCGGTGGTGATCTTGATCGCCGACTGCGCGGCCTTTCGATCGGGGATGTTCTCGTCGAACTGGACGGCCACCGGCTGGCCGATACCGACCACCTCCGCCTCGCCCGGGACCAGGTAGGGCTTGGTCTGGTTACCGGGCGAACTCGTGGTGAAGCTCAGGGTGGCGGAGTTCGCACCACCGAGCCCGATCGCATCGGCCTTCAACCGGTAGGTCTTCCCGTACCCGAGCACCTCGGTGGTCTCCCACGAGCGCCCGTCGGCGGCGAGCTTGCCCTCCACCGCCTTGCCCTGCGGGCTGACCAGGGTCACGTTGGTGAACCTGCCGTCCTCCACCTTGAACGCCAGTGGGACGCCAGGCGAGACGCCCACCTCACCGTCCTTCACCGGAGACATCAGCTTGGGCTTGATCAATTCCGTGATGGGGTTGCGATCGATGGCCACCTGCGCCGCATCCTTGGCGTCGGATGCCGAACATCCCGTCAATGCCATCGCGGCCACCGCGACGAGGATCACCGGTCCCGCGATAGTGCGCATCGACCAGCGTGTGGCCGGCTTGCGCTTGTGCCGACCTAGACCAACGCTCATTTCAACCCCGTTTCAAAGTCTCCCGACCGCCACGCCGCTCACCCCGCCGTGTACGCGGGGCGGTCGAAACCACAATCGGACATTCTGCCAGTGCGTCACGTCCAGGCCAATGTGAACACCATGTCCGTCACTGCAGCGTTACCACCTGTAGATCAACCGGGCGATCCCACGTGTTACCGGCGCGGAAGCGCATCACATCGTCGCCGGTCAGGGCACGATTTCACTTCTGCGGGCCCGGCCTGTTAAGGTTTGTCCCGCACCGGAACACGGAGCACGCGCCATTAGCTCAATTGGCAGAGCAGCTGACTCTTAATCAGCGGGTTCGGGGTTCGAGTCCCTGATGGCGCACCACACGAGAACCGTGCCCTTGCCACCATTCGTCGGCAAGGGCACGGTTTTCTCGTCTCAGCAGCGAGTCGGCCATCGTGACATCACCGTGACCTGGACGTTTTCCCAGATGCACCAGTAGTCTCAATTCGGACAGCGATACGCCTGCCGAGCCGCCGAAATCCAGCTATCCGGCCGAAAAGTTCTGTGATGTACAGCACAAGAGGTTTACCGGCAAACTCCCAGCTCGGATAACGATTCGGCTACCGCATCCTGGGCTTTCCAAGATCGTCAACACCTGCCATTCAGAATTCGTTCACCCTCTGTTAACCAAGCGTGACCATTCTGCAATCAGGTCACAAAGCGACCTGAAGTTTGGTCAGCCCGAGGAGTTGTAGACACCGATTCGGTAACGATCACCCGGCAGGCAGCTGCCCGCCCAGTGATCAGCGGAGCGGAATCCGGCAACGGACCCGCGAACCTACTTCCGCCCGTCTCTTCGCATCGAGATGCGAAGTCCCGCGCGACACCGCGGCCGAGCCCCGACGAGGGCGATCCGGCGCCGCACGAACCGCGTCGCGTTCCGGGGACCTGAGCGTCCCCCACAACAAAACCACACAACAGCACATGGCCGTTTTCGGCGCGCGTCCACGAGCGTACGCCGCAGGATCCGTGCTGCCCAACTGCGGCCGGATCGAGTAAGTCCCCGACCAAGGAACCGATTCGCAATGCCTGACAGACGCCTTTCCACCCTTCGCCGCCCCTCGTTCCGCGAAACCGTCACCGTCGCGGTCGCCGCCGCCGGTGTCGTTGCCGTGGCCGCCTGCTCCGCGGCGTCCGTTGCCGATGACAGCGTCCCGTCTCGCATCGCCATGGTGGCCGAGCAGCAGGCCGAGGCCGCGCCTGCTCCTGCTCCCGCCGCCGAGCAGACCGCCGCCCCGGTCGCGGAGGCGATCCCCGCGCCGATGCCCGCCCCGGCCCCGGCTCCCGCCCCAGAGCCGGCACCGGCCCCGATGCCTGCCCCGGCCCCGCCGGTCTACGCCGACAACCTGGACGGCTGGATCCGCCAGGCGCTCGACATCATGCAGGCCAACGGCATCCCGGGCACCTATGAAGGCATCCACCGCAACATCATGCGCGAGTCGACCGGCAACCCCCAGGCCATCAACCTGTGGGACTCCAATGCCGCCATGGGCATCCCGTCCAAGGGCCTGCTGCAGGTGATCGACCCGACCTTCGCCACCTACCACGTCGCGGGCACGCCCTTCGACATCTGGGATCCGGTGGCCAACATCGTCGCCGCTTGCAACTACGCGGCGCACCGCTACGGCTCGATGGACTACGTCAACAGCGCGTACTGAGCCACACCGCCACGCAGCCTCCCCATCCGCCGATGGGGAGGCTGTGGCGTTCTCCAGCGCAGGTCACCGACGGACCACTCCGACCGCGTCCGTTAGGGTCGATGCACCTGCGACCCCATGGACATGCCGTGACCGACTACGCACACAACGACGCGGCGGCCAAGAGCCGCGCCGAGAAAGCGCGACGGCTGGCGAGCTATCTCTGGCACCGCGGCATCACCGGTTCCGAGGTGCTCGCGATGCCCGCGTCCGTCCGGCGCAAACTGGCCAGGGCCGCCGCGACGAACCCGCCGAGCACCGACGAGACCTGGACGACGGTGGCCCGGCTACTGACGGAGAAGGAAGCCTGGGCCGCCCGCCATCCGGCACATCCCGCGGCCCGGCGTGAGCACACCGACGAGAAGCTGCTCTGGGTGAAACCGCCCATCCGGCCGTGGGCTTGATTGTCTACGAAAACCACACCGCTGCAAGACTTTCCACGTCTACTACGGATTTCCGTAGAGTAGAGCCATGTATCCGCCGCCCCGGCCGTCGCGATGACCGAGCGCAAGCCGCCGAAGCAGACCTTCGAATCGTGGGTCGACAAACAGATCCGCGAGGCGGCCGAGCGCGGCGAATTCGACAACCTGTCCGGCACCGGCAAGCCGATTCCCGGAGCGGGCACGGCCTACGACGAGGACTGGTGGCTGCGCGGATATCTGCGTCGCGAAGGCGTCGGCAGCGAGGCGCTGCTGCCACCGTCGCTGCTGTTGCGACGTGATATCGAGCACCTGCCCGACGAGGTGCGCGATGCGACCGGCGAACGCGAGGTGCGGGCGGCCGTGAGCGAACTCAACAAACGCATCGTGGACTGGCTGCGGATGCCGGAAGGGCCGTTCGTGCCGATCGCTCCGGTGAACGCGGACGACATCGTCGAGCAGTGGCGGACAGCGCGCGCGGCGGCGCGGCCGAGCCGCGAGCAGCCGAACCGCCGGATCGCCGTGCCCACGCGAGCGCAGGACGACGAGGTGACAGCTCGCCGTCGCCGGTGGTGGCGCCGATGGCGGGGACACGACAGCGAAACCGGGTAGCGCGGCGCCCGCGCTCACGCGCCGAGTTCGGTCACCTGCTCCACCTCGGCGATCACCTTCTCCGCCAGCGCGCGCAGCACCTGAGCCTCGTGCGCGGTCATCGGCTCCACGAAGACGCGACGGACCAGATCGACGTGGTTCGGGGCGGCCCGCTCCAGCGCCACGCGCCCTTCCGGCGTGAGTTGCACGATGATGCCGCGCGCATCCTCCTCGGCGGGCCGCCGCTCGACCAGGCCGCGCGCGTCCATCCTGGCCAGATGCTTGGACAACCGGCTCTTCTCCCAGCACACCTCGGCGGCCAGTTCCTTGGCGCGCAGACAGCCGTTCGGGGCGGCGGACAACGCCACCATCAGCTCGTAGTCCGCCAGAGACAGGCCGTCCTCGGCCAGCCCGGCGGAAATCGCCCCGTCCAAACGCTGGCGCAGCCGCACATAGGCCTGCCAGGTCGCCTGCTCGTCGTCACTCAACCACCGGACCATGGGAATGAAGTGTAGTCATCGTTGGTTGACATGGACACCAACTCCCTCAGGAGGTTCCGATGCCCGCCGTCACCGTCCCCGACATCATGGTCCTGCCACGCCTGCCACGCCCCGACGCGACCCTGCGCGAGCGGCCGGTCCGCAGCGTGGCCACCGCGCACAAACAGCGTGAGGGCGCGGGATTCGAGGTGCGCAGGCCGTTCCCCAGCATGGATCTGCGCACGGCCGACCCCTTCATCCTGCTCGACCAGATGGGCCCGGTCGCCTACGAGCCGCACGAGGCGAAAGGTGCGCCCTGGCATCCGCACCGGGGCTTCGAGACGGTCACCTACATGCTCGACGGCACCATGGTGCACCACGACTCACACGGCGGCGGCGGCGTCATCGGCGAGGGCGACACCCAGTGGATGACCGCGGGCTCGGGCATCCTGCACGACGAGGTGCCACCGGAGGAGATGGTCGCCTCGGGCGGGTGGTTCCACGGCGTCCAGCTCTGGGTGAACCTGCCGCGCGCACTGAAGTTCGCCGCCCCGCGCTACCAAGACCTGCGCGCTCGCGAGTTGACCCTGGTGAGTTCGCACGACGGCGGAGCGCTGGTGCGGCTCATCGCCGGGGAGGTCGGCGGGTTCACCGGTCCCGGATCGACCTACACGCCGATCGCGTACGCCCACGCGTCGATCACGCCCGGCGGAATCCTGGAAACACCGTGGCCGCAGGAGTTCACGGCGATGGCCTACGTGCTCTCCGGCAGCGGCGCCGTCGGCGCGGAACGCAGGCCGCTGCGCGAGGGACAGCTGGCCGTCTTCGGACGGGGCGACGCGATCAGCGTGACAGCCGATGCGCGCCAAGACAATCGGACCGGAGCGCTGGAAGTGCTGCTACTCGGCGGACAGCCGATCCGGGAACCGGTCGTGCAGTACGGGCCGTTCGTGATGAACACCCGCGCCGAGATCATCCAAGCGATGGAGGACTACCAGGCCGGACGCATGGGAAACATCCCCGCGGAGCACATCCGCGGCGCGGAGACGACCGCCTGAGCGACGAGAATGGGTGTGATCCCCTAATGCCCTAGTTCCATCCCCCCGAGGTTGACAAGAGAGCGGCCCGTCACAACAGTGGATGCGGCGTCCGGTCGGGCGCCCATCCACCGCAGCAACCACATAGAGGAATACATGAACGTTCGCCGGCTCTCCGTCAGCGCGGCTGTCGCGGGATTGACCTTTCTCGCGGCTCCCGCCGCCCTAGCCGCCCCTCCGTCCGGATCCGCCGGAACCGGCTCCTCCGCCGTCGACACCGGCTCCGCCGCGACCGGTTCGGCCGGTCTGTCGCAGACCGGTTCGGCCGGTGGCGCCTTCGCCAACTGCGACGACGCCCGTAACGCCGGCCGCGCGCCGCTGTTCCGCGGCGAGCCGGGCTACGGCCCGCACCTGGATCCCGACGGCGACGGCTTCGCCTGCCCGACGGTCTGAACCGACCGCGAAACGACGACACCCGGTGGGCGATGCCACACCGGGTGTCGTCGTTTTCCAGCTCAGCGGAAGATTTTGAGCAGCACCAGCCCGACCACCAGCGCGGCGGCGCCGATCAGGCTGTATTTCACCTTCGGCTCGTTCAGCTTCCCGACCACGATCTGCTTGGTGTCGTCCGCGATGCGATGCGGGTCCGCGCGTACCGCGAGTTCGTCGAGCGTGCTCGCCAGCCGAGTGCGGGCGGCCTCGATCTCCTGCTCGATCCGCTCGGTATCCCTTGCCACGTTCCACCCTCCTGTTGTCGATTGCCGCGCCCGGTGCACGAATCACGCCGCATGCTCGGCCGTCCGTGCGGCACCCGGGGCTCGCGGACGAGTCTATCCGCCGCCACGCCGCCTCAACCGGCCGCGCGAGGATCTCCGGTCATCCCCTTCGGATACCGTGCTGGAGGTGACCACCAACCAACGGCTCTCCCCGGGCGACACCGCCCCCGAGTTCACGCTCCCCGACGCCGACGGCAAGAACGTCTCGCTGTCGGACTACCGCGGTCGCAAAGTGATCGTGTACTTCTACCCCGCCGCGAGCACGCCCGGCTGCACCAAGCAAGCCTGCGATTTCCGCGACAATCTGGCCGACCTGGACGGCGCCGGCATCGACGTGGTTGGCATCTCGCCGGACAAACCAGCCAAGCTGGCCAAGTTCCGCGACGCGGAACAGCTGACCTTCCCGCTGCTGTCGGATCCCGACCGCGCCGTGCTCACCGCCTGGGGCGCGTACGGCGAGAAGACCATGTACGGCAAGACGGTCGTCGGCGTCATCCGCTCGACCTTCCTGGTGGACGAAGCGGGCAAGATCGCCGTGGCGCAGTACAACGTCCGCGCGACCGGCCACGTCGCCAAATTGCGCCGCGACCTGTCGGTGTAGCGGCGAAAAGCCCGGCGCCACACGGGCGCCGGGCCGAGGGTCGAGCTGGGCTCGGGGGGCTCAGGCCTGCCAGACCTGCTGGGCCGCCCATTGCGCCATCAGGCGGAGATGCTCGTCCCACCAGTCGGCGGCTTCCGGGGTGAACGCGGCGGGCGGCGGCGCCTCGCCGGGGAACAGCAGCGCGCCGTCGGGCGCCCCCACCTTGCGATCGGACGGGACCCCGGTACCCGGCACCAACGGCTCCGGGCCCTCGGTCGCCGCCCCATCCGTGGCGTCGGCGGCGACCAGCGGCAGCGGAAGATTTCGCGGGGCGACGCCCCAGCTGTGCTGTGGAAGCTGCACCCCGGCCGTGGAGGCGTCGAACCCGGAGCCGAGTGGCCCGTCCGCCTCGGTATCCGCGGGTTCGACGGGCTCGACCGCATGCCCGGCACCGGTGCCCTCGATCCGGGCGTCCGCCACGACGACGGTCGGCGTCGGCCGTGCGGGATCGTTCAACAGATAGCTTCCGCCGACGACCATCCCGCTGGCCAGCACACCGGCCGCCGCGAACACCGCCACGCCGCCACGCCCCCGCTGCGGCTCGCTCACCGGCCCGGCGTAGCCGTCCTGCTCCAACCGCGCGCTCAACGCAGCCCCGGCAGCGGACGCGAAAGCTCCGACCGTACAAGGGATCACCGGCGCCCCGAACGTCTCGACCGCGGTCAGCACCGCCGACCCGGCGCCCGCCGAACCGATCAATGCCACCGCGTCGGGCCGCGCGGCGGCCGCCTCCAGCTGATCCCACGTGGCCGCGACGCCCATGCCCAGCGACCGCGGCGTCGCCCGGCCCGCTTGCCCCACCGCGGCGAGCACCCGGCGGCGGCCGCGGTCGACCAGGGTGAACGCGTGGTACCCCGGCACCACCTCGCAGATCAGCAAGTTGTCGTAAGCATCGAGCCAGGTCATCATGCTCGCCACGCTCAGGTGGGCCGATTTCACCGACACCATCGAGGCGCTGTGCCACGGCCCGGCCGCCAGCCGGGTCACGATGGCGCGCCGCTCCGCCGGGTCCCGGTAGGCGACCGCCACGCCGCCGATCTCCCGCTCCGAGCCCAACCCAGCGGCCAGCGCGCCGAGCGCGGTCTCGACCGCCGCGGCCACCTCCGCTTTACCGTCCCCGTCCGTTCGCTCCACCCGGCGCAGCAGCACCCGGTCGGCCAGCTTCTTGCCGTCGGCCAGCGCCACCGCGTGCACGGCACCGCGTTCGGTCGAAACGCCGAGAGTCACCACAGATTCAGCCACCACTGATCACGCCTTCCCTCTGTGCATTGACCGAGCTCATGTGCTTGCCGAAAGCCATGAGCCCCATGGATTCCCCTGCTCGGAACACACGTCGCGATGCACGCGCGCTCGGTATGTGTTCGACACCACATCGGTTACGGATGGGTTGCGGAAATCGAGTCACCGAGACGCGAACGACGGATGCGCGTATCGCACGCTTGTCCCTACCGTTAGCCTGGATGCGTGGAAGTACGCGCGGAGGCCAGGTCGAAGCACCGTCTGGACCCTGCGTTGGAGCTGCAGGACGACCCACAGGAGCTCATGCCGCGACGCCGGCCGACGCAGGAACGCAGCAAACGAAAGTTCGACGCCCTACTCCAGGCGTCCAGGGAACTGCTCGTCGAGGTCGGGTTCGAGTCGTTCACCTGTGAAGAGGTGGCGGCCAGGGCGGAGGTGCCGATCGGCACGCTGTATCAGTTCTTCGCCAACAAGTACGTCATCGTCTGCGAGCTGAATCGCCAAGACCTGGTTGCCGTTTCCCAGGAGCTGGCCGACTTCCACGGCGAGATCCCGTCGCTGGACTGGCTGCGGCACATGAACCAGTTCGTCGACCACCTGGCCAACCTCTGGATGACCGACCCGTCCCGGCGGGAAGTGTGGCTCGCCATGCAGTCCACGCCGTCCACCCGGGCCACCGGCGCGATCCACGAGAAGCAGTTCGCCGAAGTCGTGTCGCAGATGCTGCGGCCGCTCACCCCGCGCACCCCGCGGGCGCGGCGCACCATGATGGCCGAAGTGCTGGTGCACGTGGTCTATTCGATGCTCAACTTCTCGGTGCAGGACGAACAGAGCAGCGCCGAAGCGGTCGCCGAGCTCAAACGGCTCATGGTCGCCTACCTGCTCGTCGCGGAGAAGGAATCGCGCACCGGCAGCGAACGATGACGGTGGTCCCGGCGGGCGCCGGGACCACCGCGCGGCTCATCCGGCGCTGTCGCGGCCCTCGATGAGGTCTGCCAGTTCGCCCGGGTCTTCCAGCACCACCATCGCGGCGGCGGTGTCGCCGTCGTGGGTCAGCGACAGGTGAACCCGTACCCGGGGCAGGAATTCGGCGGCCAGGCCGTGCAGCTTGATGCTCGGCCTGCCCCACGCGTCGTTGACCACCTCGATCAGCGGATAGGGGTTGTCCCCGATCTGCGGGCGGCGGGCGAACCGGGACGATGCCCAGGCTTTGAGCACCGCCTCCTTCGCCGCCCACCGCGCCGCGTAGCTGCGCGCCGGGTCGGTCCCTTTGCTCTGGCAGTAGCGCCGCTCTCCCGCGGTGAAACTTTCCCGGAGCATGGTCGTTCCCGCGCGTTCGAGCTGTTCGGCGAACTCGGAGATGGTCACCAAGTCCAAGCCGATACCGAGGATCGTCATAGGCGGGCAGCCTACGACGTGCTCGGCGAGCCCGCGCGCGGACCCGGCGCGGCGAGTTGCCCCGCCGCGCTTCCGGTTACGCGCATCCGATGCCGTTCGCCCGGTAGGCGCCGTCCTGCGCCAGGCGCGCCTCCGGCGAGAGCAGCACGTCTGCCTCCAGCTCCCGGGCCCGCTTGGCCGGGGTGCCGTCCCCGCCGAGCCTCCGATCCGCGGGACGCTCGTACAGCGGCGCGCCGCCGCACATCGCCTCCACGAACCGCTGCCGGCCGGACAGCTGACGCTCCTGCGCCCTGCGCTGGTACTCCTCGCGCTGCTCCGGCTCGATGGCCTGGATGAACGCCTCCGGATGCACGACCGCCAGCAGACCGTTCACATGGCCGAAGCCGAGTGAGGTCACCAGACCGGCCTTGAGCGGAAGGCGATCACCCAGCCGCAGCGGCTCGCGCAGCCACACCAGGTGTGGGAAGGCCTGCATCTTCTCGTCGACGCAGTCGAGGCTGCGGTTCGGCGGGATGACGCCCTGCTCCAGCACCTGGCACAGGCCGATGAGCTGGAAGGCGGCCGCACCGCCCTTGGCGTGGCCGGTGAGGCTCTTCTGCGAGACGACGAACAGCGGAGCGCCGTCCGAGCGTCCGATGGCCGTGGCGAGGCGCTCGTGCAGCTCCGACTCGTTCGGGTCGTTGGCGGCCGTCGAGGTGTCGTGCTTGGACACCACGGCGATCTCGTCCGGGGTAACGCCCAGCTTGCGCAGCTCGGCCGCCAGCCTGGACTCCCTGCCGCCGCGACCGGCGCCGAGTGCGCCGAGGCCCGGGGCCGGGATGGAGGTGTGCACGCCGTCCGCGAAGGACTGCGCGTAGGCCACCACGCCCAGCACCGGCAGGCCCATCTCCAGCGCGACGCTGCCGCGCGCCAGCAGGACCGTTCCGCCACCCTGCGATTCGATGAACCCGCCGCGACGGCGGTCGTTGGCGCGGGAGAAGTACCGGTCGCTGATGCCCTTGGCGCTCATCGCCGCCGAATCCGCGGTGGCCGACATGTCACCGAAGCCGACGATGCCCTCGATGCCGAGGTCGTCGTAGCCGCCGGCCACGACCAGATCGGCCTTGCCGAGCCGGATCTTGTCGACGCCCTCCTCGACCGACACCGCGGCGGTGGCGCAGGCCGCCACCGGGTGCACCATCGCGCCGTAGCTGCCGACGTAGGACTGCACCACGTGCGCCAGCGCCACGTTCGGCAGCGCCTCCTGGAGGATGTCGTTCGGGCGCGACTCACCGAGCAGGTTGTCGATGTACAGCGAGCGCATCGAGGACATGCCGCCCATACCGGTGCCCTGCGTATTGGCGACCAGCGAGGGATGCACCCAGCTCATCAGCTCCGCCGGGCTGAACCCGGAGCCGATGAACGCGTCCACCGTGCAGACGACGTTCCACAGCGCGACCCGGTCCACCGAGGCGGCCATGTCGGGCGAGATGCCCCAGATGGTGGGGTCCCAGCCGGTCGGGATCTGGCCGCCGACGGTGCGCGAGAGCTTGGCCCGGCGCGGCACGCGGATCTCGGTGCCCGCCTTGCGCGTCACGGTCCAGTCGCCCGAGTCGGCGACCGGCGTGATCACCGTGTGCTCCGGATCGGCGGCGTGGAAGGCGCGGGCCTCGGCCTCGCCGCCCACCGTGAACGACAGGTCCTGGTCGAGGAAGACCGAGGTCATCAGCGGGGCAGAGTTGTCGGTCATGGCGCCGTCGTCTTCGTAGCGGCGCACACCGCAGCGGGCGACCACGGCGTCGTGGTAGCGCTCGGCCAGCTCGTGCTCGGGCACGTAGTCACCGGACGCGGCGTCGTACCAGCCCGGCTTCGGGTCGTTCTCCCAAGTGACCATGCCGGTGGTCCAGGCGAGCTCCAGCACGCCCGCCGCCGACAGCTCGTCGGAGACCTCCATCTCGAAGCGGGTGCGCGCCGAGCCGTACGGGCCCAGCTCGCCCGCGCCGACGATGACCACCATGTCGGCCGGATCCGCGGTCACCTCGCCCCACTCGGGCACCGGCAGCGCCCAGGTCACGGTCGGCGGCGCGGGCAGCGCGGCGATCGTGCGACCGGCGTCGTCCTCGGTGTCCTCCTCCGTCTGCTCCGCGGCCTGCTTGGCCAGCGCGGGCAGGTCCAGCTTCGCCCTGGCCAGCCCACCGGTCAGGTCGATCTGCTGCGGGCCGCTCGCGGTCACCTGACGGGCCCGCGAGGTGCACCACTTGAGCAGCTCGTCGGCCATCTCGGTGGTGGACCAGGTCTGCACGCCGGCCTTCTCGACCGCCTCGACCATCGGGTCGTTGTGGCCCATCAGACCGGTGCCGCGCACCCAGCCGATCAGCGCGTGCACCAGCGTGACCCGGGCCGACCACGACTTCTCGGCCCGCCACTTGGCGACCACCGCGTCCAGCGCCGCCTTCGACTCGCCATAGGCGCCGTCGCCGCCGAACATGCCGCGGTTGGGCGAACCCGGCAGCACCACATGCAGTTTCGCGTCCACGTCGTACTCGGCGCCCAGCTTGGACAGCCCGCCGATCAGCCGTTCGACCGACCAGAGCAGCACGCGCATCTCCATTTCGGCGCGCGCGCCCGCGTCGGCGAGATCACCGGCCACCCGTGGCGCCGCGAACGGCAGCAGCAGGGTGGGGGTCATCGCGTCCTTGATCTTGATCTTCGCGCCGCCCGCGCTGTCGACCTGCTCGGTGCCGATCCAGTCGATCAGGGCGTCGACGTCCTGGTAGGACGCCATGTTCGCGGGCACCACCCACAGCGCCGCGCCGTGGCGGGCGTTGTCGCGGTACAGCTTGCGGTAGAAGGCGAGGCGCTCGTCGTTCAGCGACGAGGTGGTGACCACCACCGTGGCGCCACCACTGAGCAGCCTGCCGGTCGCCGCCGCGGCGATAGATCCCTTGCTGGCGCCGGTGATCACCGCGATGTCCGAGGACCACAGGCCCGGCTCTTCGGTGCTCAGCGCCGCCTCGGCGATGCGCTCGTACAGGCCTGCGAGCACCGAGCGCGCCTCGTGCATCGCGCGCTTGCGCCACCAATTCGCATGGGCGGCAACAGCCTCGCCCGCCCCGAGGAATCCGGTGACCGGCCCGTTCGCGCTGCCCGAGTCGTCGGCCAGCCACAGCCGGGCCAGATCCTCGCGCGCCGTGGCCCACCGGTCGTCCAGCAGGACGACCTTGCGAGCGTCGAACGCGGGCGCGACCAGACGCGGCCAATCCGAGCCGAGCTCGGCCGACACCAGGTCGACCAGAGAGTCCTCGGTCGCCTCCGGTGCGGAGACCCGCTCGGACAGGCCGAGCTGTTCGAGCACGACCCGCGCGGCCGTGGCCAGCACGCCGTCACGTCCGGTGATCTGCTCGGTGAACTCGCCCAGCGCGGCGGCGTCGACGGTCGCACCGCCGCCACCGCCCGCGGAGGGCAGCGACACCGCGACGCCGCGACGGGCCGCGACGGCCTGCACGGCGGCGTCGACGGCCGCGTCGACGGAGGCGGCGTCACTCAGCGCGCCGGAGACCAGCCCGCCCAGGTCGCCACCGCGCACACTGGTGCCTTCCCTGGTGCCGAGCGACACTTCGGCGGTCACGTGGCTGGCCCACCCGTCACCGAGTTCCCAGACCTTCGTGACCCGCTCGGCGATGGCGGCCGGACGCTTGCCGGACGGACCGAACACCTTGCGCAGGTGGTCGCCGATGGCGTCGGTGAGCACCGTGCCGAACGGACGGTAGGTGCGGGCGAGCCGCTCCACCGTCGCGGACAGCGCGCCCATGTCGGCGTCGGCCGCACCGTCGATCGCGCCGAGCGAGAGTTCGGCGCCGAGGTCGACGAGCAGCTGGTTGCGCCGCGACGACACACCGTCGCACAGGCCCTCGATGGTGTCCACCGGGCCGATCTGGTCCAGCCGGAGCTTGGTCCACAGCGCGATCAGCACGCGCGTGGCGTCGGCGGCGGTGAACGCGATGTCGTCCGGACGCGGGCCGCCCGAGCTCGGGGTGGGCGCGGCCACGGGGGCTGCGGCGACGGCCGCTGCCGGAGCAGCGGCGGCCGCGGGCTCCTCGATCGGCTCGTCCACCGGCGCGGGGTCGGTGTCGGTCGCGTAGACGATGGCCGCCTCGCGCTCGATGTTGAGCACCTCGACGGTGGCGCCGCCGAACGCGGGCAGCTTCAGCGTCTGGGAGGCCAGGTTGGCCACCGTCGGCGTGGCGCCGAGACCGATCTCGACGAACCGCTCGATTCCGAGGCCGCCCTGCGCGGGGTCGGTGAACAGCAGGTCCTGGGTCTCGATCCAGCGCACCGGGCTGGCGAACTGCCAGGCGAGCAACTCGATCAGCACCACGCGGCACAGCTCGGTCGGCCGCGCCGCCCAGCTGTCGAAGTCGGCCAGCACGGCGGCGAGCGGCTCGGACGGCACCAGATCCGCGATCTCCTGGACGAACGCCCGCTCCAGCGAGAACAGCCTCGGCACCAGGTTCGGAATGTAGCGGCCGACCAGCACCTCGGGGCGCAGATCCACCGGCAGCAGCTGCTCGAGCTTCTGCCGGAACTCCGGGACGCCCTTGCGCAGCACCGTCGAGTGGAACGGCACATCGATGCCGGGGACCAGGATGAACGCCCGCTTGCCGCCGAATTCGGCACGGCGGCGGTCGATCTCCTCCTCCAGCGCGTCGAGCCCGGCCACCGTGCCCGCGATCGCGTACTGCGATCCGCGCAGGTTCAGGTTGACCACCTCGAGGAACTCCCCGACCCGCTCGCCGACTTCGTTGACGAAGCCGACGACCTCCGCGTCGGGCAGCCCGATCTGCGAGGGCCGGATCGCTGCCATCCGGTAATCACTGCGCCCCTGCGCGTCCCGCGGCACCAGCTCGTGCATCGCGGACCCGCGCTGGAACACCACCTCGAGCACCGCCTCCAGCGGCAGCACTCCGGCGACGGCGGCGAGCGCGTTGTACTCGCCGACCGAGTGGCCCGCCAGCAGCGCACCCTCGACGAACGCGCCTGCCTCGCGCAGCTCCGCCACCTGGGCGACACCGAGGGTCGCCATGGCGACCTGGGTGAACTGGGTGAGGTGCAGCACGCCGTCCGGGTGCCGGTGCTCGACGCCGCGCGCCTTCAGGTAGGTGGGGTTGTCGCGCACCACGGCCAGGATCGAGAAACCGAGCGCGGCACGGGTGTGCTTGTCCGCGCGGTCCCAGATCTCCTTGGCCGCCTTCGACCGGGAGCGGGCGTCCAGCCCCATCCCCTTGCGCTGGATGCCCTGTCCGGGGAAGGCGTAGACGGTCTTCGGCGCCGCGGTGCGACCGGTCGCGGTCATCACCAGTTCACCTTCGGTCCGGCAGGAGACCTCGACGATCTCGCTGCCCGCGTCGACGGCGACGCGCTCGACGCGCACATCGATCTCCGCGCCGGGGCGAACCATGCCGAGGAATCGGGTGGTCCACGCGGTGAGAGTCCGCGCGGGGACCGAAGCCGCCGGATCCACCGCGGACACGACGTGCTGCGCGGCGGCCGAGAGCCACATGCCGTGCACGATCGGACTGCCCAGCCCGGCGAGCTTCGCGGCGGAATCGCTGGTGTGGATCGGGTTGTGGTCGCCGGAGACGGTGGCGAAGGCGTGCATGGTGCGCGGCGCCACGATCGTCACGTCGCGACGACGCCTGCGCGGGGTGTCGGTGGCCGCGTCGGACACCGTGCCCGCCGCGCGCGGCGGATCGGTGAGTTCGCCCGCGCCGGTACGCCCGCGAATCGCGAAACGTTCGGTGAGGGTGGCCAGCACCGGCATGGACATCCCGGTCTCGGGCTTGTCCAGCATGGCGGTGATCCGCACGTGCACCTCGACGACGCGGCCGAGGTCGGTGTCCAGGGTCTCCCCGGCCTCCGCGCGCACCGCCAGCACACTGGTCTCCGCGGGCAGCTCGCCGGCGAGGTGCACCTGGTGGTCCAGGTGGACCAGGTCGAGCATGCCTTCGATGACGCTCTCGTCCTTCGCGGTGCGGGTCGCGCCGAGCACCGCGAACACGGCGGGCCAGCAGGCGCCGACCAGCACGTCCGGCACGGTGCGGCCGAGCGTGCTCAGCGCGGCGGGCAGGCCGGAGCCGGTGACTCCCGCGTGGTCGGCGATCAGATCCGGCGTCCAGGCCAGGTTCACATGCGCGACCTTGCCCTTGACCTCCGGCAGATCCTGGCCCGCGGCGACCGCGAGCAGCGCGGACATGGCCTCGTCGGCGTCGGCCTCGGTGACGACCGGGGCTCCACCGTTGTAGATCGAGGTGGGCACGGTGATCCGGATGCGTACCGCGTTGCCCGCCAGCAGCGGAACGGTCAGTTCCAGGTAGGCGTGCTCCGGCTCGGGGCCGGTGGTCTCGGCCAGCGTGGCGCCGGTGGGCGGGTGCACCGCGCCCTTGCCGTCGACGACCCATTCGGACAGGTCGCCGAGCCGGTGCACCGGGCTGATCGTGGTGCGCCCGGCCCACTGCACGTCGGGAGCGGCGAGCACGGCGTCGATCGGGCCGCTGGTGATACCCGCCGTGCGGCGCGCGTCCACGGCCGCGGGCGCCACGCCCGCACGCACCAGGGAGTACGCGGTGTCCTGTTCGAAACGGTCGAGCAGCTCGCCGACCGGCTCGTCTACCCGGGTGATGCCCGCGACCGAGACGGTGCCGGGAATGACGCACACCTGATCGGCCGAGTAGCGCGGATCGTGCGCCTGCCACAGCGAGTCCGAGCGCCACCAGCGGCGCACGTCCGCGTCCACGACCGGCACGAAGTTCACCGGCTTGCCCGGGGTCTTGCACAGCGCGATGAAGAACGGGACGTCGGCGGGGTGCAGCAACGTCTGCGCCGTGGCGGGGTAGGCGTCCTTCAGGGCGCACAGCGCCGCGACCGGGTCCTCGAAGTCGTCGTCGCTCGCGAACAGCGTCGGGATCTCGCCGCGGTCGGCCGGGTGCAGCCGGGATTCGGTGCGGCGCATCATTTCCGCGAACCGGTCACGCCAGGTGATGTCCAGCCACACCGAGCGGGTGGCCTCGGCGATCGCGTCGCCCAGGTCGCTGCCGCAATCGAAGTCCTTGCGGCGGTCCAGCCCGACCGCCAGCTCGACGTAGCGCTCCAGCCAGTCCTGGTAGGTCATGGTGGCCAGGTCGCCGAAGTACGGCTTGGCGGTGGCGTTCAGCGCCGCGATGATCTCGTCGCGGCGGGTGGCGACCGCGTCGGCGTCACCGGCCACCTCGTCCAGCAGACGCCCGGTGCGCGAGGCGGCGTTGTCGATCTCGTGGATGTCGGCGCCCAGCTGGCTGCGGCCCGAGGCCATGCCGCCGGACGCGGTGCCCGCACCGACCCAGTCGGGAGTGCCGGGGGTGTCCACCAGCAGTTGCTTGACCTCTGGCGCGGTGGTGGCTTCCAGCGTCGCCATGGCCGCCGTGCCGACCAGCACGCCGTCCAGCGGCATCACCGGGTAGCCGTGCCGAACCGCCCACTGGCCGGTGAGGTATTCCGTCGCCCGCTCGGGCGTACCGATGCCGCCGCCGACGCAGACCACCACGTTGGCGCGGTTGCGCAGCTCCGCGTAGGTGTCCAGCAGCAGGTCGTCGAGGTCCTCCCAGGAGTGGTGGCCACCGGCCTTACCGCCCTCGATGTGTATGATCACCGGGTAGTCCGGAACCTCGTCGGCGATCCGCAGCACGGCCCGGATCTGGGCGACGGTGCCCGGTTTGAACGCGACGTGGGCGATGCCCGCCTCGGTGAGTTCCTTGATCAGCGCGACCGCTTCCTCCAGCTCCGGGATGCCCGCGGTCACGATGACGCCGTCGAACGGGGCGCCCGCCGCACGGGAGCGCTGCACCAGCCGCTTGCCGCCCAGCTGCAGCTTCCACAGGTACGGATCGAGGAACAAGGAGTTGAACTGCACCGAACGACCCGGGTGCAGCAGCTTCTGCAGCTCGGCCACCCGGTCGGCGAAGATCTGCTCGGTCACCTGTCCGCCGCCGGCCAGCTCCGCCCAGTGGCCCGCGTTCGCCGCGGCCGCGACGATCTTCGCGTCGACCGTGGTGGGGGTCATGCCCGCGAGCAGGATCGGCGAGCGTCCGGTCAGCTTGGTGAAGGCGGTCTCGACCACGATGCGCCCATTGGGCAACCGCACCGGGCGCGGCGCGAACGCCGACCAGGGGGCTGCGGGCTCCGGCGCGGCGCCCGGGGTGAGCAGGCTGCGCTGTCCGGCGCGGGTGGCGGCCGCGACGATGCCCAGGCCGGTGCCCTTCAACGTGCCCGAGGTGACGCGCGACAGCAGGTCGCCCGGGCCCAGGTCCAGAATCCACTGCGCGCCAGCGGCGATCACGCCCTCGACGGCCTCCACCCAGTCGATCGGATCGACGAGGATCTGCCGCGCCAACCGGCCCGCCAGCTCGGTGTCCAGGCCGCACTGGTTCGCCCAGCTGCTCACCAGGTCGACGGTGTCGGCCAGCGCCGGGTGGTGGAACGCCACGTCGACGGCCACGTCCTCGAAGACCGGAGCGAACACCGAGCCACCGCGCGTCTTGGCGTCGCGCTCGCGCGCCTGCTCGTCATGGATCTGCGCGCACCGCTGGCGCACCCGCTCCAGCTGCGCGGGCGGCCCGGAGAGCACCGCGCGCCGACGTCCGTTGCGGATCGAGACCACCACGCTCGTGGCGGGATCGGCTCCCTCGCACACCTCGGCCACGACGGCGCGCAGCTGCTCGGGATCGACATTGGACACCGCGACCATCGGTGAGCGCTCGCCCACCGGCATCAGCCCGCGCCGGCGCGCCACCAAACCCGCTGCGGCGCCGATCATCTGAGCCACCGCGAGCAGCTCCGCGTCCCGGGCGCCGCCGGCTTCGACCGCCGCGGCGGCGAGCAGGCCCTGCGAATGTCCGACGATCGCGACCGGCGCGTGCTCGGCCGGATCCAGGCCTTGCAATCGCAGCGCCCGCACGGCCGCCACCTGCGTCAGCAGCACACCGGGCATGGACACCGCGGCCGACCGCAGCACCGGCTCGGACGGAGCCGCCGAGGTCTCGCCCTCGTCGGTGTCGGCGAGTTCGTTCTCCAGCATCCAGCCGATCGGGTCGAAGCCGACCGGGCGCACCACCAACAACTGCGCCGCCACCGGCTCGAGCAGCGTGGCCGCCTCGTTGACCAGCGCGGTCAGCTCCGGCTCCAGCGCACTGTCGCGCCCGATCTCCTCCAGCTCGCTCAGCCACTGGGCACCCTGGCCCCCGAAGGCGAGCGCGTACGGAACGCCGCCGAGCAGACGATCCAACAGCGGCGACCGCGCCCCATCCGACGCGGCCTTCCCGGCGGCGGCAACCGCCTTCGTGCTCTGTCCGGCCTCGGTCTTGGTGCTCTCGTTGATCGTCAAGACGCTTCGACTTCCTTCTCCATGCGACATGCCTCGGCGACACGCCGGTCCCTACCGGTTCACGAGTGATCGCGGGTGATCGGCCTGATACGGGCGAGGATGGCACAAAATCATGAGGAAATCCTCACGTTTGCCTCCGGGCGTTGCCACTACTTAGGAGTATTCGTGCACTTGCGTACCAGAATGATGGTGAACATGACTCCGCCTCATGTTTGAACTCGCTGGTCCATCGGGTTACCAACGCGTACGAAACATGAGCGCCCCTCATGTTGGCCTTGTCTAAATCGTTATAATCCCAGGTAAGGTTACTGACGAGTACGCCACACCCTCCCAATGCTTCGTAATGGGCGAAACGCCCGGTAGAGTTTGGACGGTCGTACCATCAAGCGCGAGTGGCGAAATTGGCAGACGCGCCAGATTTAGGTTCTGGTGTCCACGGACGTAGGGGTTCAAGTCCCCTCTCGCGCACAAGTTCCCGTCAGTCGTGACACTTTCCCGAGCTTCGTGTCGGAGTGCGCTCGCACACACGGAGGCCACCAGTCAAAACACGCTCTGACCTGCACCGATTCCTGGAACATCTGCCAGATCGCGACACGTCTGCCGCCTGCGAAAAGTTTGCTGGCAGGGGCGGTCGGTGGTGATCGCGCCGGTCATCCCGCCGCAGTCGCCGTTGCAGGAAATCATTTACGGACCGCAGGTCACGAACCGCGTGGTCCGTCCCGCCAGCGGTGATGTCCTCTACGGCTCTGCACCGTCGGCGACGGAGGCCGCGTCCTCGGCAAGATCAGCTCGCCGCCCTCGACTGGCGGCCGGGCACCCGCCTCGGAACCGACTCGGCTCGATGCCGGAGTGCTGCCCGCTCGAAAGTCACCGGACGGTCACGCCGTCATCGCCACAGGTGGGTAGCGTTGCAGCGCTGCAAGTTCCGATTTGCATGCCCGCGGGCGCCGAGGTGTGGCCGAACTCGGCTCACGACGTGGAGGCTGCGGACGCGGCGGTGATTCCGCGCTGGCGCATCGTCCGGTCGGCGGAGCTGGCCGCACCCGGCTGATAGGTCACCAGCAGTGCGCCGACGTCGGCGCGCGGACATCTGTCGTGCACTGCGTCGAGGACATCACTGACCGAAACCACTGCGTCGGGCACCGTGTCAGTGGGCGTGTCAGGCAGGTGTCAGCCCGATATCAGCCGGACCGGCCACAGTGCTCTTATGAACAGCGCAGCGAACATGAGCAGCACCGTGAACGATTCGGCTTGGGCCGGTATGGTTCCGGTCGACGACACGGCGCTGGCCGTGACAGACACCGGCGGCACCGGCCGCCCCATCGTCTACCTCAACGGCGCCTATGCCGATCAGTCGCACTGGCGGCGCGTGATCGCCGAACTCGGCAATGGCTACCGGCACATCACCTTCGACGAGCGGGCTCGCGGCAAGTCGAAGCAGTCGGTGGACTACTCCTTCGAGGCGTGCTTGCGTGATGTCGATGCCGTCCTCGCGGCGCGTGGGGTGGCGCAACCGATTCTCGTGGGCTGGTCCTACGGGGCGGCGACCGCCGTGCACTGGGCCGATCGGAATCCGGGCCGCGTCGCGGGGGTGGTGTGTGTGGACGGCGCGATGCCGTACGGCTTGACCGGGGAGGAGGGTCGCGCGCGTATCCGGAAGCTGTTCCGCCGGATGCGGTTCGCGCTGCCGCTGGTGCGCCCGTTCGGTTTGGCCGCGCGAATGAGCGCCGACGAGCACGCCGAGGTCAACATCGAGGTCAACGAAATCAACGCCGCTATCGCGCCGGTTCTGGACCGCGTGAGCTGCCCGGTGCGGTACGTCCTGGCCACGGGCGCCAATCTCGGCGGAGGTCGGGAGGAGATGGAGCAGGTGCGGGCCTCTCTCGATCCGGTGCTCGCCCGCAACCCGAACATCCAGGTGAGTGCGAAGGTCGCGAGCAACCACTCCCACATCCTGCGAAAGGACTTCCGAGCCGTCGCCGAGACCGTCCGGAAAACCGCAGCGCCCCGCGCCAGATGACGGACGAGCTCGATCCCCGATGCCGGTCAGCGGCACGCGCCGCCGCTGACCGCATAGCCCGAGGGAATCGGGAACGCGGATTTCATTGCGCCCGAGAAGGGAGGCGGGTGGCGCAGCCATGCGACGGCGGCCGCGGGTCACCCGACTGATCAGGATGAACGGGAGGCCCTGTCGTTGTGACCGCGCCCGTCGATGTCGATGCTCATCGACGAAGTTCGAAGAAAATCCACCACCAACGCGTGCGTCATCATCGGTGCGGGATGCAGGGCGATATCCAGGTAGTTCAAGGCGGTTGCCAGCTTCGATCCGTCGTACAACATGGCGGGATCCCGACCCGCAGCGGCCCACATGGCCGCATCCACCGCCGTCTGACCACAGACCAGCAGCGACACCAGGTCCGCGTTCGCGGCTCCGTCGACCAACGCGAGTGAACGGGATCTCCGGCCGCGCGGAACCGCTGCGGACGCTCTGCGTTCCTCGCCCGACTTCGTCGACGCCGGTAGGGAATGGATATTTCCTTCGACTCTCGCTCGAGTAAGTTGCCGGTTCACGTGTGTCCAGAACTCACGCCATGACCGAATGTCGACCAGCCGGTGATCCACCGGCACCTTCCGCCGGCGAACGCGATCGAACAGAACCGTGAGAACCGGTTGCAGGACTTCGAAATTGGCGGGAACGTTTTTTCCCGACTTCCAATCGCTGATACGCTGCGCCGATACGGAGAAAACCCGACCCGAATGCGTGGCTTCATCGGCCCTGTGGCACGCCCAGGTGGCGAGCATGCGAAGCGATGGGCTGCCCGCCGCCACATAGAGAGCCGTGAGTCTCTTCGCGAACTCACTCCGATGAAATGACGCGCCGTTATCGCCAGTTGCCGGACTCATCCCAACCCCGTTCATACAATTGCAGGCAACCTCGCGAGCCCGACTACAGCAGGCTCGGTCAGCTCCCGTGAAGATATGTTCTTTCCGATGTTCCGAATAAGGTGTGCCGCCGGACACCGACCGGAATGCGGACCTCTCGACGATTACCTCGTGACCGAGTCGATGCCGAGACCAACGGCTCACCGATCATCCGGTCCGGCCGTGGTTACCCGAGACAGGACGCACGCCGCTCGATCAATCGGCATCGAAGGCAGAACACCCTCCGGTGACACGGCGGCGTGCGCTTGAAACGAGTCCGCGAGCGGACTACCGGGTGAGCGTCACCAGGACGCCATATGAGCAGCAGGCAACCGCTGCGTAGAAATTCGAGATCTTATATCGCAGATCATGTTCCCCCCGGAAGCTCTGGTATTTCGTTGTCGACCGCAGACCTCGAACGAACTCGCTCGACGATGCCTCGCACGCGATGGACTGCGCCCCATTTGCATTGCAATCCCCCTCGGACGTTGCGATCACTACGGCGGCGTAGACCATATTGCGGTCGACTACATATCGACTGCCTGGCCGCCGGGCACGCGAGTGTGCGCCGATGCCGTCCGTGGTTGCTCTCGCAACGCACTTCTCAGTGTCTTCGTTGTGCGCTTCAGCGTATCGACGGAGCGTCATTCGAGTCAACAGTTTCGCTGCAGCGCCACAGCGAGATTGCTTTGGAGGGGGAAGGACGTTGGCGTGCAACGTCGCTCGATGCCATGCTGGTGTGAGGGTCGACGTCCGAGCACAGGAATGTGATGACGAGCGGGCGAGACCTGTCCGAATCACATCTGAGTGAGCTGCGGCGCGGCGTGAAGACCGATCCCACCATGCGCACTGTGAGCGCGTTGGCCTGGTTCTTCGGCGTTCGCGCTGGGTATTTCACCGATCCGGTGGTAGCTGTCGAGGTCGAGCGGGAACTCGACGCCCGGGAGTCCGAGCTACGAGCCGCGCTCGAAGCCGAACGCTCCGCGCAGCTCGACGTTCTGGAAGCCAGTAAGGAGCTGCAGCGCGAACAGGCCTCGATGATGCGCGCGCTCGCCAAAGCCTTACTCGAGGGCGAAGAACGAGGATAAGAATTCGAAGGAATCGGAGTCCCGTGCTGATAGAGCCCCGCGCACCCGGATACGGGCGGTTCTTCAGGGTGTGCAGATCATCGCCGACACCTCGCCGAGTGACCCGAGTTACAGTTAAATCTGGAATGATTCCAATCTAGGTCGCGGTTGTTCCCAGCGAAGGATCCGGAAAGGAGTGCAACCATGACCGCAGCACCTCAGGCCCAGCAGCAGACCAATCGTCGTCTCGCCGACGATGTCCGAAATTTCACCGGCTCGCCTCGGCTGGCCGCCGACCTGCAGCGCGTGCTCGTCGATCTCATCGAACTGCACCTGCAAGGCAAGCAGGCGCACTGGAACGTCGTCGGAACCAACTTCCGTGACTTGCATCTGCAGCTCGACGAACTCGTCGACGCGGCCCGCGACAGCAGCGACACCATCGCAGAGCGGATGCGCGCGCTCGACCTGGTCCCCGACGGACGGTCCGACACCATCGCCGCGACGACGAGTCTGCCGCCGTTCCCCGCCCAGGAGGTGCACAGCGCCGACGTCGTCGATTTGATCACGACACGGACCTACGCGGCGATCGATACCATCCGCGCCGTGCACGACGCCGTGGACGCCGAGGACCCCACCACCAGCGACCAGCTGCACCAGGTCATCGAGTCGCTGGAGAAACTGGCGTGGATGATCAAGTCGGAGAACCGCAAAGTCTGAGCGCCGGTCACGCACCGCCCCGGCGCCGCAGCCCGGCCAGGGGACGCATTTCGCGAATCCGCAGCGAATCTCATGATTTGCGCGGCTGACCCTCCTCCAGCGCTTTCACGGCGTCGAGGTCCAGTACCGCGTTGGCGGTGCGCTCGATGATGCCGAGGCTGATCTCGTCCGGTTGGTATTTCGGCTGGATGGCGCTGTGGCCGATGGTCGCCAACCAGATGAAGTACGGGTACAGCGCCTGCTGGCGGTAGGCCAGCCACGCCGCGTCGAAATCGGGCGCCGGTGCGCCGCAGGCCGCGAGGCGGTCGAGATAGACGGCCAGCAGTTCGCGCTCCCACGCTCGCCGGTCGTGCACGGCGAGACCCGAGCCGACCACATAGGCGACGTCATAGGCCCAGCTTCCCCGCAGAACGACCTGCCAGTCGGTGAATCCCATCCGCCCGCTGGAGGTCATGTAGGTGTTGCCTATGTGACTGTCGCCGTGCAAGAACGTCTGCGCACCGGCGCCCGCGATCTCCAGAGATCGTTGCAGTGCGCGATACAGCCGGTCGTGGTCGCCCGCCAGGGCTTCCGGTAACACCGCCGCTGCCCGCCGAGCGCCGACTCGTGCGCGTTTCGACATGCCGATCAACCGGTCGAGATGTGCGAAATGCGCCTGCGGCGGCTTCAGCCACCGATGCTGCTCCAGTTCGGCATCGTTCCAGTACCGGGCGTGCCAGGTCGCCATCGTGCACAACAGATCGGCCATCTGAGCATGGTCGATCGGTGTCCGGGGCGTGCAGAACAGCGCGCCTTTGGTGCTGTCGATGTCTTCGAGCAACGAGATCGACCGGCCCGACCGATAGTCGACGGCGCTGTGGTAGCCGCGAGGCGCTTCGATGTCCAAGGCCGGCCGTAAGTGCGTGAAGAATCCCGGCTCGCCGCCGATGATTCCGGCCAGGTCCAAGGTGAGGCGCTGTTTGAAGTCGGCGGTCGTCTTGGCGAACAGCTGCTCCGGCAGATTCGCCGCGCGGCCCGCGGCGTTGTATTCCACACCGAGCTTCCAGCGGGTGGACGTGCCCGCACTCCGGTCGCGGGTCTCGAACGATTCGACTTCCGCGCCGGGGTGGCCCGCGCACAACACGGCGGTCAGCCATTCGACCGTCACCTCACGGGCCGTCACCGGGATGTCGCTCGCACTCCGGGCCCGACGCCGCGTCAGCGTTTCCTTGGTGACGTGACCACCTATGCGGGCGATTCCCCGCAGGATCTCCGATACGGGGGTGGAAGCTCTGGACGACAACGCGCATCTCCTCTGCTCGGTAATTCGACTGCTGCGCCCGCCCGAGCGTCATCGGGCACCTCCTCCGGGACGGTATGGCAGCTCGGGGCCGGGAACATCCGTCGAATCGGAAAGAAATATCCGTACGGTCTGCCTCGAGCTGCCCCGGTCGCGGCCGCCGCAGGTGCCTAAGCTCACCCCCATGAAGAAGGTCCCCGCTACGGTCTTGCTCGGTCGGGACGCCGAGCTCGAACACCTGGCGGCGCTGGCCCGCCGAGTCGCCGCGGGACAGGGCGCGGTGGCGCTCGTAGAGGGCGAGCCCGGCATCGGGAAGACGGCGCTGCTCGAGGCAGCCGCTACCGGTTTCGCGGAAGCGGGCCTGCACGTGCGTACCGGCGCCGCCAGGGAACTGCAGCGCGACGTGCCGTTCGCCGCGGTGTCCTCCTGGCTGGCCGTCGACGGCGCCGCGCCCCGCGGCGGTCCGGATCCGAGCCGCCCGCTGCGGCACAGCGCGGATCGCGCGGGCGACGCCGCGGCGACCCACGAGTTCGCCGTCACCGAGGCGATTTTGGAACGCGTCGACGCTTGGTGCGCCGGCGCTCCGGTGGCGCTGATCGTGGACGACATCCATTGGGCGGACCCGTCGAGCCTGTCGGTACTGCGGCGGCTCTGTGCCCTCGTCGACGCGCAACCGCTACTGGTGGTGCTCGCGAGCCGCCCGCTGCCCACGGACCCGGCGTTCGCCGCACTGTCGGCCGAACTCGTGGAACGGCAGGCCCCGACGATCCGGCTCGGTGCGCTGACCGGCCCGGCCGCGGCGGGGCTCGTGCGGCACCTGGTCGGCGCTCCCCCGGGCCCGGGACTGCTGCGAATGGTGGCGGGTGCTCGCGGAAATCCGTTGCACATCACCGAACTGGTGGCCGCATTGCTGCGTGCACGGGCGATCGGGGTGATCGCCGAAATCGCCGCTCCGGCAGTGCCGGACGCCGGCCAACCGCCGTCCGCCTCGCTGTCGGAGGCGATCACCCAGCGGCTGGAACTGCTTTCGGGTCCCACGCGGGACGTGCTGCCGATGGCCGCTGCCCTGGGACCCGTCCTCAATGTCGGGGAACTGGCGGCGGTGCTGGACATCCCGCTCCTGGACGTCTGGCGGGCGGTCACCGAGGCGGTGGATGGCGGGCTGCTCATGCGGATGGATTCGGAGCTGGTGTTCCGCCACGACCTCGTGCGCGATGTGCTGGCCGATCAGTTGCCCGTTTCGTTGCGCTCGGATCTGCTGCGCAGGGCCGGCCAGGTCCTGCAAGCGACCGACGCGCCGATCGAGCGTGTCGCGTACTACCTGTCGGCGGGCGGCCACGAACTGGACCGGACGAGCCTCGACTGGCTGCGGGCCGTCGCGGGCAAGCTGATCGTGCGAGCGCCCGAGCTGGCGGTGCAACTGCTGAGCCGCGCCGCCGCCGCGACCGAACTCGACGGCGCCGTGCGCGACGTGCTGATCCGCTGGCACACCCGGGCACTGCTGTGGAACGGCCGCGCCGCCGACGCCGAAGACGTGGTGCGCACCGCGCTGCGCGCTCGACCGGACGACCACGATGTGGAACTGACGTGGCTGCTGGTCCAGGTCTGCCAGTCCCAGGGCCGGTTGGCCGACGCCGTGGCGGTCGCGGAGACGGCGCTGTCCACCATGGATCTGCGCGCCGAGGACGCGGGCCGGCTCCTGGGCATGTGCGGACTGGACAACTTCTTCCTCGAGCGTTTCGAGGCGGCGGAGCAGGCCGGCCTGCGGGCCGCGTCGATGGGGCAGATCACCGGTAACCCGCTGGCGACCGGATATGGTCTCATGGCGCTGGGCGCGGTGCGCTACACCCAGGGCTACCTCGACGAGGCGCTGGATCTGAGCACCCGGATTCTCACCGTCTTCGGGGACGGCACCGGACCGGACCAGTTCGATCCGTACGTGCTGTACGCGCACTGCCTGATCGAACTCGATCGGCTCGCCGACGCCGAAGCGACACTGCGGACGGCCATCGGGCACAACCGCCGGATGCACGGTGTCTACCTGTCGCCCAACTTGCTCGCGAAAGCGCGGCTGTATCTGCTCGACGGTCGCTGGGACGACGCGCTGGCCGAATGCGCGGCGAGCGTGGAGGCGTCCGATGTCCTCGGGTACGCGCCCGTCGCCCACTGTCTGGCGGCACTCATCGGCATTCACCGCGGCACGTTCGTGCCGGACCCCGCGGACATTCCCGTGCCGGACGACCGCTTGGGCAGCTCCGGATACGCGCAGCTGCACCCCTGGGTCGAGGCGCTGACGCACGAGGCGCGCGGCCGCCCGCGGCGAGCGCTGGAACTTCTCGTCGACGCCCATCAGCGGCTGGCCGATGGCCTGACCGCGTCCACCCTGCACTACATCTTCCCGGACATCGCTCGGCTGGCCGCGGAGGTCGGGGACGACGATGCGGCGCGCACGGTGGTCGCGGGCGCGGACGAACTGCTGGCGCGGCAGCAGACCGCGAGCCGCACCGGAACGGCGCTGCTCTGCCGAGGTCTGGCGGCAGCCGATCCGGAAACCTTGGCCGCGGCCGCCGACGCGTTCCAGCGGGCCGGGTGGCCCCTGTACGAAGCGCAGACCTACGAGAACGCGGCCGTGCTGCTCGCCGCTTCGGGACGAGAGGCAGAGGCCCGCGGCGCGCTGGACACGGCGCTGGGGCTCTACGGTCGCCTGGGCGCGTCGTGGGACAGTGCCCGCGCGGCCGCGCGCGTGCGCCCGCACGGTATCCGGCTGGGCGTGCGAGGTCCGCGCAACCGACCCAAGACCGGCTGGGCGGCACTGACGGAGACGGAGCGCAAGGTCGCCGCGCTGGTGACCGAGGGCTGCTCCAATTCGGATATAGCAGCGCAGATGTTCTTGTCCCGCCGCACGATCCAGTCCCATGTGTCCAGCATCCTGACCAAACTCGGCCTACGCTCACGGCGCGAGATCGCCGCCGCCATGCCGCGTTCGGTGCTGCCGTGAGCGTGGACCGGCCTGCGCTCACAACGAGGTGGCTTCGCTGGCGTGCCTGCGGCGAGGAGGGCTTCACCGGTGCGCGCGCCACTCGGCTATCGCCTGCCCGATCTCGGTTGCCGGGGGCTCCTGGTAGAGCCACTCACGGGCGAGGCGATGCCAATTGTTGGTCACTCGTAATCGGCCGAGCACGGCGAAGGTGAACAGGTCCGCGCGGCGGGAGAAGACGTGCTCCGGCGGCAGCGACTGATGCCGCATCCCACGGAACTCGGCGGCTCGCGGGTCGACCGCGAGGATCACGGCGCCGGTGGCGACGTCGGGAGTGATGGTGATCTCCTCGTCGAGCAGATGCCAGCCCGCCGCGGCCCATACATAGTCGAGGCATTCCTGTGTGGTGACGCCCGCTTCCGGGTCGATGATGCCCCGTCCCACCCACGCCTCGTACAGGTCGTCGGCGCGATGTTCCCCGGCCGCACGCAGGCACGAGCGCTCGAAATCGACATGCACCGGGTCCATGCGGTCGTAGAGCCCGAAATCCACGAAGGCCAGCCGTCCGTCGTCCGCGAGCAGGATGTTCCCCGGATGTGGATCACCGCAGAATTCGTTGTCGCAGAACAGCGAACTGATGTAGAAGCGGTAGATCAATTCCCCGAGCCGGTCGCGCTCGGCCCCGGGCAGATCCCGGATCTGCTGGAAGCTTCTGCCCTCGACGAACTCGGTCACGAGAACCTTTCTCGTGCAGTGCTCTTCGATGCTGTCGGGCACCATGATGAACGGATGATCGCGGTAGCGCGAAGCCACCCGGTGCTGGGTCCTGGCTTCGCGTGGGTAGTCGAGTTCGTTGCCGATGTTGCGGGCGATCTCCTCCAGCACGGCGCTGTCGGCAGCGCTGGGCAGGATGGATTTCCACAGCTTGCTGAGCACTTCCAGATTGCGCATGTCCGCGTGGATGGCCTCGTCCACGCCCGGGTATTGGACCTTGACCGCGACGGTGCGCCCGTCGTGCAGCCGTGCCCGGTATACCTGCCCGATCGACGCCGCCGCGATCGGTGTCTCGTCGAATTCGGCGAAGATTCGCGCCGGTGGCCCGAGATCGTCCTCGATGACCTTCAGCATCGCCGCGAACGGCACCACCGGAGCTCGGTCGCACAATTCGGCCAGTTTGGTGCGGAACAGCTCTCGATGCGATGGCGGAATGAGATCGACGTCCAGCACCGACAACATCTGGCCCAGCTTCATCGCCGCGCCTTTCATGCTGCCGAGCACCGTGACCAGCTGCTGCGCCGTGGTCAGCGTGGAACGTTCGGCGAGTACCCGCCGGGCTTCCTCGGTTCTGCCGACCATCGACAACCGGGCTCCGACACCGCGGACGGCTTGCCCCGCCGCCATTCTGCCCAGCCGGCCGCCCCTGGCCAAACGTCCTTTGGGCACTCGATCTGCCACCGCATGCACCTCCGTGAGCATCCGCGGCGTATGTCACACGAGCGGAGATTGTCGGCACTTCGAAGCCGGTTGTCGAGTGCCGATAGCGCCGGGCTCAGCGCGCGGCCAATCGCCGGATCTCGGCTTGCGGCCGTTCGGCGCCGCCATTGGTCCAGATGATCAATGCCGAGTGCAGGTACCACAGTCCTCGTGCGTCGGAGGGGTCCAGACCGGTGAGTTCCGCGATTCGTCGTAGCCGGTAATCGACGGTGTTCGGATGCACATTCAGCCGCCGAGCGGTGCGCTGGCGATTCAATTCGTTGCCGATGTGAATCCTGAGCGTCTCCACCAGATCGGGATAATCCATCAGCGGCGCGAGCTGGGTGCCCAGGACATCGCGGCCGATGCCCGGGCGAGTCAGCTGATATTGGAGCGCCAGCTCGGTGAATCTGTACACGCCGGGTCCGTGTCCGAGTTGTTCGACCGTGTCGAGCAACTCGTGGGCCTGCACAGCGGCGGCGGCGACCTGGTGCGGGTCGGCGGGGACGACCGTGGCGGTGATCGGCACGCGCGCCGCGTGCGAGAGTTTGTCGACCACGGCATCCAGATCGGGTGCGCCGGAGCGGGTGGCGGGGATGAGGATCGTTCCTCCGTCCACCGAGAGCAGCGACAGGGCTTGGCCGTCGAACAGATCGGCGAGGCCGGACTGCAGACGGCGGAGTTTACGCCGCGCGACGACTTGGCCATCGAGCTGGGGAAGGCTCTCGTCGGGATGCGCCGGTATCGCGACGGCGAGCACCATGTAGGTATCCGCGATCGGTATGCCGGATTCGCGCGCCATCGCCGAGGTCGCATGACCGCCCAGCAGCGCGGAGGTCAGTGTGAGCACCGCGGTTCGGTCTTCGGCCGCACCGGCTTTGCATTCCCGCACATAGGCTTTGCCGATCGTCGCGGTGATCAGGCTCAGCAACTCGAGCGTGGCGGCGGTGCCGGAGACGATGTCGACGCGATCCGAGGCGCTCTTCTCGGCGAACAGCAGCTCCAGGCCGAACTTGAATCCCACATGAACCGTATGAAGGATCGCGTCGATGGAGATTCCTTGCCGAGCCCACGCCGCTGCCGCGGTCAACAGGCCCTCGGTGCGGTCGACCGAAGCCTGCCCGCTCAACCGCTGACCAGCCCACTCCAGGCACATCCGGACCACCGCGGGGATCGTCGCGTCGGCTGGGCCGCCCGGCAGGACGGCGGAATCCTTCAGGTGCCGCACGATCTTCCTGGTCACCGCGTCGGTGTCGCGCAGAGGTGACCGCACCGGCCGCGCCGTATCCGGTTCGAAGTGGGCGATTCTGCCGATCGTCACGGGTGACCTCCTCGTCGCCGTCGAGCCACGGTTTCGTCGGACCCGCCTCCCCCGCTGTCCGCTCCGTCAAACGGTAAACCGCACGACAACTCAGCTGCTACTCCTCTTTCGACACCCTCCGGACACCCGCTGGAAAGGAAACGGACCAGCAAAAACAACGAGCTACTGTCCGATTCGGGAAGCTGCACGCCCCCAGATACATGACCAGGTGCTCACTTTTGCGGAGAGGATTTCATACGGCCGCGGCGCGCGCCTCGGCCTCCATCCATGCCCCGATCATCCGCCCCGTCATCTCGATCGCCTCCCTGCGCGCGCCACTGTCGACCTCGAGCGCCGACGCGCGCAGCACTGCCGCGAAGCCGGTGTTGATGATGACGAACGTCATCACGTCGTACCGGTGGTCGTCGCCCGGACCGAGCACCTGGATCAGCATCACCTTGACCAGCAGGCGAAGCCGCGGCTCGAATTCGGGGATCCCGCTGCTGTAGAACTGCACTCCCGCCACGAGCGCGCGCACCAACTTCGCGTTGGCCACCAACTCCTCGGTGATGACCTCGAGGATTTCGGTGACGATCTGCTGCACGGGCTTGCCCGACAGGTCGAACACGCGCTGGGTGAAGCGCCGCTCGACCGTTTCGAGCAACCGCTCGAGCAGTTCGTCCACCAGGACCGCCCGGTCGGCGAAGTACCGGTAGACCGTGCCGATACTGACACCGGCCTCCGCCGCGATCCGGTTCGTCGAGGTATCGGCGATACCGCGCTCACCGAACAACCGCGCGGCGGTATCCAGAATGTGCTCCCTCGTCGCCTTCGCCCGCTCCTGAGTCGGACGACGACGTTGGCCGACAGCCTTCGGCGGCACCACACCCTCCCGCTCCACAACCAAAACTGAGCGGCGCTCATCTTAGCCGGAGCGAAGGGCGTCTCGATATGCGAATTCTCGGAAACGGTGATCTCGCCGACGAATCCCGCCGGGCCGGTCACCACTGCCCGGCACGGCCTCCCCTGCGGCCGGCTCGATCAGCCCGACGCAGTGCCTGGCCGCCGCCGGGATGGACTTCTTTCATCGCGCGGAAGTCTCCGGCCCCAGTCCGGACGGTCGCCGGACTCGAGTTTCGTCTGTTCCAGGCGCCTGGCCGGTGAGACGTCCGGTCCGGCTCATCCCGAGGACCATCGAGCCCAGGCCGAGCAGCAGCGCCAGCGCGCCGGTGACGACGTTGTTCCAGATCGTCGATGTGGTATCGACGTCACCGCTGACAACCCAAGGGGCGAGAATCGCCCAGAGGCCGATCAGGGGTGCGGCCCACACGATGCCGTGCGTTCGCCCGTATACCGAGGCGAATCCGAGGGCCAACATCGCCAGCGCGATCCCGCAGACGAGGTTGTTGACGGTCAAGGTCGAGAACCCGTTGAACCCGACGACCCACGGAGAGATCGCGAGATACAGCCCGGTCAAGAACAGCAACCCGGTGACCGCCTGAGCGTCCGGCGCCTCCGAAGCACGCTCGTACTTCTCGCGCAGCTCCACGATGTCGGGATGCCGACTCATCATGGTTTCACTACTCATGTTGTCCACCACCCTTCAGACGAAGTGGCGAATCGAAGCTCTCGAGCCGCACGGCCCGCTCGGTCGTGGAAGGCGGCCCGGGGCACGCCACTCACCCGTACGTCATTTTACCGGTGCGCCGCCACCGCAGCGTGGTGCAACTGATCGATGCACCGAGCGGCCGAGGAGACGCTAGCGCTGCTCGCCGCCGCCACGCCTCCGGAGGAGCTGCGGTGACCGGCCCACCTCATCAGCGCGCTGGACGACGCGGCCGTCCTGCCGCAAGCCGGGTGAGTGGGTGTCACGCCGCGGCAGCAAGAACGGCGTGGCGAGGAGCAGGAGGCCGGCCAGTGCTATCGCCGCACGCGGCCCGGTGAGTCGAGCCAGGAGTCCCCACGACACAGTGAGCGCGGCGATGCCGAGGCTGCCGGTGATCGACCAGGCGGCGAGGACGCGCGCCTGACGGTCGGCGTCGACGTTGCGCAACCGGTAGGCGGCGAAGACGGAATTGAAGAGGCTCACGCAGACGATCAGCCCGAATTCGGTGAATATCACGATCACGAGCCCGGCCACGCCCGGCTGGATGAACGCGAGCCCCACAGGCCAGCAGGCGCGTAGCGTGCCGAAGGCTCGCAGCACCACCTGTTCGCCCCAGCGGGATACGACTCGGCGGGCGAGGCGTGACCCGATCAGGCCGCCGAGACAGGGAACGGCGAAAGCCAGCCCGTACTCCCAGACCGGAAACCGCAACTCGGCGAGCATCAGCACCGACAACAGCGGCTCCGCGGCCATGATCAGCCCGTTGACCAGAACGGTGTTGAGGAAGAGCGGACGCAGCGTGTCGTGGGTCAGGAGGTATCGCCACCCCTCGGCGATGTCGCTCCATCGACGCGTCCGGACCGCCCGCGGGGCCGGGGGCCGCTCGGGATCCCGGATGGCGGTGAGGCCGAGCGCCGAGAGGAGGTAGCTCGCCGCGTCTACCGCAATGGTCGTCACCGGCCCCAGCAGCCCGATGGCGGCGCCGCCGACCGGCGGCCCGAGGACGGTGGCCGACCAGGTGGTGGACTCGAAACGACTGGTGGCCAGCAGAAGCCGATCGGCGGGGACGATGGTCTTCAGGTAGGCGCCACTGGCGGCGGTGAACGCGATCTTCGCTGCCGCGGCGACGATGGCGACCAGGAGAAGTTGCGCGAAGGTCAGCACACCCCGCCAGTAGGCGAACGGTATGGAGGCCAATGCCGCGAACCGGACGACGTCCATGGCGATCATGACCGGCCGCTTGGCGCGGAACTCCATCCACGGCCCGAGCGGAACCGCCAGCAGCGCGCCGATCGCGAGTCCGGCGGACGACAGAACCGCCACCTCCGCCGAACCCGCGTTCAGCACCGTGATGGCGACGACCGAGAACGCCCCGAACCCGAGTCCGGTCCCATAGGCGCTGACCGCGTAGGAGGCCCACAACCATCCGAACGATCGCCCGAGATTCGAACTCGACATATCCGGCACCCGCTTCCCGTGAACAGCCTTGCAATGTCCGGGGATTGAACCCGGTCGAGGGGCATCGGCACCAACAACGGATCGCCGGAAACCACAACTGATCGTTGTGGACGCAGGCCGTTGCCTTCGCACCGAAGCGGAGCGGACTTCGCACACCTGGAGTCCTAGCGGATAGCATGCTAACTTGCTAGCATCACCTCGTGGGTGAGGAAGTGAAGCAGTTCAACGTCTACCTGCCGATCGAACTGATCAAGCAGGTCAAATTTCGGGCGATCGAGTCGGAAATGTCGTTGTCGGCGCTGGTGACCGCCGCGCTGCGCGCCTATCTCGACGACGAACCGAACGCACCGTCAGGAGAGGATCGATAATGACCACCGAGGGCATCGAGGCCGTGTTCCTGGAGACCCACAACTGGGGCCGGATGGCGAAATTCCTGCAGGGGGTGGGATTCACGGTCGAGTTCGAGACCGATCACCACTCCGGCCAGTTCCGCAACGGTGACGGCCCCTACGTCTTCGTCGCCGAGGTGCCGGAGTCGCAGCCCGCACGCACCCGACTTGTGCTGAAGGTCGCGAGCGCCGAGGAGCGTCCGGGCGAGGGCGTCGAGATCGTCACCGGCTTCGAGCCGACCCACTACGGGACCCAGGAAATGACCGTCCACGACCCCGACGGACGGGCGTGGAGCCTGCAGGCGCCGGGCAAGGAGTAAGCAGTGGCACACGAGACCCTCACTCCGGACAGCACCGCGGTCCGGGTTGCACTATGGCGCGCGATACATGTCCTGGACGACGCGCCCCCGCACGTGTTCGACGACCGCGTCGGCCTGCGCCTGGCCGCTCCGGAGGACGGCTGGCGGCAGCGCCCGGACATGGAACCGCACACCACCGCACCGATGCGCGCCGGAATAGTCTCGCGCGCACGTTTTCTCGAGGATCTGCTCGCCGAGCAGGCGCAGCGCGGCGTGGATCAGTACGTCGTGCTCGGCGCCGGGCTGGACACCTTCGCGCAGCGCAGGCCCGACCTCGCCGCACGATTCACCGTCTTCGAGGTCGATCAGCCCGGCCCGCAGGCATGGAAACGGCAGCGGCTCACCGAACTCGGCTTCGACATACCGCCGTGGCTGCGGCTGGTGCCGGTCGACTTCGAGGTGGACGCGTGGTGGCAGCGGCTGCTCGAAGCCGGCTTCGATCCCACCCGCCCGGCGCTGGTCGCCTCTGCCGGTGTCTCGATGTATCTGACTCGCGAGGCGAACATCGCGACGCTGCGACAATTGTCGACGCTCGCGCCGGGCTCCACCCTGGCCACCACATTCCTGCTGCCGCTCGAACTGGTCGACCCCGACGAGCAGCGACTGCGCCGGTTCGCCGAAGAAGGCGCCCGCCGCTCCGGCACCCCCTTCCTCAGCTTCTTCCGGCCCGGCGACTTGGTGCGGCTGGCCCGGGACGCCGGGTTCCCCGCCGCCCGGCACATCTCCGCAGCGGAGCTGACCGCCCGCTACTTCGCCGACCGCACCGACGGCTTGCGACCCGCCGAATCGGAGCAGATCGTCGTCGCGACAACCTGATCCCCAAGCACACGGGACCTTCGCGTTCACCGAGCCACAGCACAGCTCTGAGCACGGAGCCGGCTATTTTTCGCAGCCGCATGAGTTCTCGTGGGCGTGCTGAGGAAAGATGATGCCCATGACCGCATCTCGACTGTTTCGTTCGTTGGTGGGTGCCGTGCCCGCGGTGCTCGCCGTCGTCAGCTTCACCGCGGCCGGAGGGGCCGCGACGGCCCAGGCCGCGCCCGGTATTCCTGGGGTACCCGGCGTGGTGCAACGCCTGCAGATCGCACCCGGCCAGAACGGCACCGAGGCCACCGGCAACGTCGCGCAGGGCAAGTCCGACAGCTACTCCATCGCCACGGCGCCGGGGCAGCGTCTGAGCTTCGACGTGAGCGGCAACGCCCGCGTCTCGGTGGCCCCGCTGATCGGGCCGCAGGTCGCGAACGAGGTCCCGCACGCCGATCTGGTGGCCGACGGCAACGACTACCAGGTCGTCGTCTCCTCCGCCGACGGCGGGCCCGCCGGTTACACCTTGAAGGTCACCCTCGTCTGACGCTCGCTCGACTCCGCCTGCCGGCCTGACGTGTCACGACCGCCGGGCCGGCGGGCTGCTCGTCACCGCATGACGGACGCCATTCGCAGTCCCGCGACGTCGCAGTGCCGTTGGGCACACGAGGGCGAACAGCGGCGTACGGCCGAGATCTGCGCACTATGGTGGGGCGATGCCGCTCGAACCAGGTGACCAGTTTGCGGGATTCGTCGTGCGAGCCCGGCTGGGGCACGGGGGCAGCAGCGAGGTGTATCTGGCCGAGGACCCGGAATGGTCGCGGCCGGTGTCACTGAAGATCCTCGGGCCGGAAGACAGCCGGTCGCCGGAGGCGCGCGCACGATTCGTGCACGAGTTCGACATCCTGTCGGCGCTGCGGCACCCCGACATCGTGCGGATGTACACGCACGGCGAAACCGACGGCAGGCTGTGGTCGGCCCACGAGTACGTGGCGGGCGCGACGGTGTCGACGTTGGTGCCCTCGCCGCATCGGCGCCCGGACCTGCGGCAGGTGCTCCACGTGCTGACCCATGTCGCGGCCGGTTTGGACTTCACGCACGCCAACGGCGTGGTCCATCTCGACGTGAAACCGGCGAACGTGCTGGTCGGGACGGACGAACCGGCGACGGTGAAGATCTCCGACTTCGATTCGGCCCGATGGCTGCACCGGCCCGAGCCGCCGTTGGCCAGTCACGGGTTCGTCGTCGTATCGGTTCCGTACGCCGCGCCGGAACTGCTGCGAGCGGACACGGTGTCCCCGGCGACGGACCAGTACGCGCTGGCCTGTTCGGCCGTCGAACTGCTCACCGGCCACACGCCGTTCTCCCGCGCGAACCTCATGGCGACCGCCGAGGCGCAACTCCACGAACCGCCCCCGCGGCTGGCCGGCCGCCACCGCTGGATCCCGCCCGAAGTCGACGTGATCCTGCACCGGTCGCTCGCGAAGGATCCCGCCGACCGCTACGACTCGTGCGCCGAGCCCATCCGCCTGCTCACCGAGGCTCTCCGCGACGTCGACCCCCGCCCCCTCGCTCCCCTGTTGAACCGCTGGAAAGCGACCCGATCGCAACTGCTGAATGCCACCCTCGGACGGATCGGCGGCAAAGTCACCTTCGGCTCCACCCCGAGGTAGTGCGCATGATTTGCCGGTTTCCTTGCGAGGAGCCGGTGCCGCGGTCACGCTGAAAGGTATGCGGACCCGCGATATCGAGGTCGGGTGCACCTATATGGTGCTGGTCCCGCAGCGCCTGCCACGCAGTCGGTACCCCGACTGCGACCAGCCGGGCTCCCTCACTTGGGCGTGGTCGTGGCTGCGCGGCGGCCGGTTCCGGCTCACCGTCACCGGTATCGACCACAGCAGCGAGCCGATCACCGTCGAAGGCCTGCGGATCACCGCGAACTCGCGCATCGCGGTGGTCCTGACCGCCGAGCAAGCTCAGGATCTCGGTTTGCCGGTCGGCGTGTTCCGGGTGCGCGGGACCTTGTTCGACGGTGAGGACCGGCCGGTGCGCCTGCCCGAGGTCGAACCACTCCGAGTCCCGGCCCGCTGGCTGCGACCGGTCGAGCAGCCCTGCTTCACGCACCGCGATATCGACTGCTTCCCCTACCTCTGAGGCGACGAACGGCCCGCACCGGAACAGAACTATCGTTTCCGCCCGGGCGGCGCGGAGCAATGGACCCGGGGACGACCCCACGCGTTCTTCGCGTCCTGCGAGCGCCTCGCATCGAACAGCGTCAGGCGGATCTTCCCCGAGATGTCGAGATCCACTTCTTCGGCCGGATCGGTCATCGACTTCTCGGCGGTGAACGCGTCCCGGTCGTCGACCCGCACCACGAATCGCCCGACACCGGCGGACGACGGTGAATCCGAGTCCTTGCCGATCCAGACCGAGAACCGATCGCACTGCCCGCCGATCGTCCACGTGGCGCGGTTCATCGGATCGGAGGCGCTCGACGGATAGAAGCCCACGATGCTGCTGGGAAAGGACACGGCTCCGATCCGGATGGGATCGACCGGATCGAACCCGTTCGCCCAGCTGACCGATTGATACTCGACCAGGTCGTACCACCCGTCGCTGGAGGGAGCCAGCGCGGCCGAGGTCGCCGAAGGGGCGGGACGGACGGACGACGTCGTGGTCGCCGCCGCCGACGTGGTCGGCGTCGCCTGCGGCGTATTCGTCACCGACGGTCCGATCGCGGACACCCGAGTCGTCTCCGTGGCGGCGGGCAGGGCGGACGGTTCGTCACCGCGGATCCGGTCGAGAAACGACAACGCGCCGTCGAGATTGGCGAGCCCGACTACCACGAGGGCGACGACACCGAATGCAGCAACCCACAGGGGCTTTTCTTTGACGAAGTTCACGAAGACTCCAGCTTTGTCGACTGAACGGGGAGCAGCCGAAAGCGCTCGCCGGGGAAAATCATAGAGCGGCGGACGCCGATCCTCATCATTTCGCTTTTTCGATTTCTGTACGAACGATGGATACCGTTCCGAAGGAGATTATGTTCCGCCGGGGTCGCCCGAGCCCAGGAGCGACCTCGGTCGCATGTTTCCGGCAATCAATTCGCCGGGCGAAACACATCCGGATCGGTCTGTTTATTTCCGGCGCGCGGTTTGCGCGAAACGCCGCCTCCCGGATGATCCCACCCGGCCATCACCGGAGACGGCAGTCCCGAGTTATTCTCGTCGAGCGCGGATCAGCCGTGTCCCGGCCGCGCTGCGGTCGACACGAGACCGGGTCGCGCGCAGGGACTTCGATGAGGAGGTGCTCGGATGAGCACGGACGACCAAGCGGTCGACACCGCGCCCGGCGGCGACCCTGTCGCACCCCGGGTGTTCGTTTCCTATTCCCACGATTCGGACGAGCACAAAGAGTCGGTGCGGCGGTTCTGTACATTCCTCCGCGAAACTGCGGGCGTGGATGCGCACCTGGACGTCTGGTATGACGACGGGCGGCGCGATTGGTCACTGTGGGCCATCGACCAGCTCACCGAAGCCGACTTCATTCTGATCATCGCCTCACCCGAATACAAACGCCGCGCGGACGGCGCCGCACCGGCGGATGAAGGGCGTGGAGCGCAGTTCGAGGCCGCGATCATCCGCGACAATCTCACCAGGAATTTGCGAAAAGAAACCAGGCGCGTACTCCCGGTCGTACTGCCGGGCCGATCCGTGGACGAAATTCCCACCTTTCTGGCCGCGCATTCGACCACCCGATATGAGGTGGAGGAGTTCACGCTCGACGGCATCGCCGATCTGCTGATCGCGTTCACCGGCATACCGAAGTACCCGATGCCGACGCGCGCCCGGTTCGTCGGATCGCCCTTCGCGAGCCGGACGCAGGCTCCGAGCGCGTCCGCCGCGACCTCGTCTCCGCAGGCGCCGGGCGTGTCTACCGCCACCTCGTCTGCGCCGCGGAAGCGACTGCTCACCGCGGCCCTGCAGCCGGTGACCCGCGGCCCCGACCTCTACTTCGGCAGCGCGGACTTGAACGGCGAGCACTACGGCGACAGCATCCTGCACCGCTGCTCGATGTTCTGCGGTGATCCGCGCAGTGCGATCGAGTACAACCTGGGCCGGGAATTCCGCTTCTTCGAGGCGACGGTCGGCGTCCTCGACGATGCCGAGGACGCCGGTCAGATCGGTTACTTCCAGGTTTTCCTGGACAACGATCCGCAGAAGCTGGTCCGCGCGACGCACGGCGACCCAGGACACATCCGATACGAAGTGAGCGGGGTACTCCGGTTGCGGCTCGTCGCGTACCGACCCGATACCGTCGCCAGTCCCATGCTGGCGGGTGCGATGCTCGTCGGCGGTCGCCGCGCCAAGTTACCGGCTCTCGCGTGGGGCGATCCGACCCTCGTGCGCTGACGCCGGATTCGTGGCTTCGGCGCCCGGGCAGCGGCGCCGGTCAGAAGGTCACCGTGGTCGATCGGTGGGTCGCGTCGAGCAGATCGACCGCCACTTGGCCGCCCGCGTATTCGGCGACCAGTTTCGCCAGTTCGACCGCGATCGCCATCGCGTCCACGTCCGGCAGGTCCGGCAGGACGTCCACGTTGTAGAGCAGATTCCGCGAATCCGGCTTGATCGCAGTGTGCTCCGACTGCCGCCACACCCAGCGGCGCGTGAGGACCGTGCTGCCCTCGGCGAGGATCACTTCCCCGGCGATCGGCCGCTCCGAGGTCGTCGAACCGAAAGCGGAGAAGGTCTCGCCGCCGGTCGCCAGGCGCAGCATGATGTCGCCGTCGACGTCGTCGAGCGCATGGCCGCCGATGGGGACGAGATGACGCAGACTGATGACGGTCCCGATGTCGATGAGACGGCCGAGCGACGACAGCGAGCCGCGGATCGCCCTCCGGGCCAGCGCCTCCACCGACGGGCGGAAGTCGCTGGGCCGGGCTCCGAAGGCCCGGAAGGCCTCGCGCCAGGGATGGATGCGGCGGTCGGCCGCGATGGCGGTGATGTCGATGGATTCCTGCAGGTCCGCGCAGGCTCGCTGCAACGCCGCGACCAGCGGCGGCTGGGACTCGCCGTTGCGGACGTTGCGGGCGACGAGAACGCCGACCCGGTAGGAGGGATGTCGCTCGAACACGGCGTCGTCGACGGTGTAGCGGACGGTCCTGCCGAGGAATTGCGGCGTCGGGTTCTCGGTGTTCACGTGGTTTCCTCCGGTTCTGTTGGTGTGGGCATGGTCGGGTCCACCGGGAATACCGGGAGGACCTTGCAGGAATCGGCTCTCGTGCACGCGCCGTCGGAGAGCCGGTAGGCATGGGCATGGGCGAGACAGGTGACCACCCCGAGGCCGAAATCCGGCAGGCCGCGGCGCGTGAGGTCGGCACCTTTGTGCGGGCAGAACCGCTCGACGGCGAAGGATTTCGCGCCGCTGCGGAAGATGGCGTAGTGGCGTCCGTTCGCGGTCGCCTGGAACGTGTCGGGCCATACCGCTCGCGGCGCGCGTCGAACGGAATCAGGGTCGAACTCGATGGCCTCGCCGGAAGTGTTCATGCTCCGTACTCCCGGCTCGCTCTGCGCTGTTCGGCGAGGTCACGCAGGACCTCCACGGCGGGCACCAGATCCATGTGGCCGGGCAGCTCGGTGCGATTCGCGTGCGAGAGCAGCGAGGGTTCGGTTCCGCCGACCTTGGCGGCGGCGATGAGGATGTGGTGTTCGACGTCCTGGATCTCGATTTCGGTGAACACGGCGTGCGCGGACCGCAACACCGCCGATCCACGAACCGGCGTGGCGGCCAAAGCGACGCGCAGGACATCGATCGCCCGGCGCAGCCGGTGATAGTCCAGGTTCTGCGTGCCGGAGAACCCGGTCTCGCGTCCGCTGAGGACGGCCATCGAGGGGCGGACGTGCCGCAGATAGATCTCCGCGGGGAAGGCTCCGGCGAACCACATCGCGGCAGTGGTAGCGCGCAGGTAGCGCGCGGCGGCGAGGAGGGCATCGGCGGTCGCGCTGTCGTCACCGGCGACGGCGCTCGCTTGCGCGCGCTGGATCTCGGCGAGACAGAACACCGTCGACAGGTTGAACAGGTGATGCCCGATAATCCAACGGTATTCGGCCCGGACCTCGACGGCGGCATCGGCGAACGGCCGGCCCGCGACGCGCGACACCGTTTCGCGCACGGTCACCGACGTCGTCGCACACCATGCCAGCATCGCGCCGATCGCGTCGAGCGCGCTGATGCTCTCGTCCAAGGCGATCGGGGCGGTGGACATCTCGGCCAGCACCGCCGCGCAGGTGATCACGATCTGTGCGGCCAGCACGTCGCGGGGCAATTCGGCCACCCGCACGAATCCGAAGTAGCGGTCGTAGTCGATGCTTCCCTCGACTTCGGACGTGGTCTCCACCTGGGCGACGACCGGAACACCGGCCGGAATCAGTGCGGCGAGCTCGGCTGCGGCGGCGGCCAATGCCGCCGAGACGGCGGAGGGGGTGGGCATCTCGTCGCGCAGCCGCTGGGTGAGCGCGCGCAGTCGAGCGGTGACCGGCGACAGCGCCGGATTCCGCGGCCGGCCGAAGTCCGCGGCGGGCTCCGGCAGCACCGACGTGAGAGGCAGGACGAGGGAAGGGCACGACAAGCTCGGATACTTGCCGTCGGTATCATCCCGAGTCGTCCTGTCGTGCCGACGGCGAATGGTCATAATCTGGGGCACCGGTTCTCTCGCCTTCGTCTCTTGGCTGCGGCGGCGCGGTTCGCAACAATTGATGCGCCTGGCGTTCGCCAGTTTCCAGCCGACTGATCCGATACGGGAGGGGTTGCGTGATGGCGGTCGGATCGCAACCCGCAACTCCGCCGAACCGCGTGCCGCGAGAGGCGGCCGCAGGCGCCGAGGTTGCAGGCCCGGCGGCGAGCAGGCGAGCCTTCGGCCGGGAACTGCGGCGGTGGCGCGAGTTTCGCGGCTTGTCGCAGGCCGAGCTCGGCAACCTCGTGCACTGCGACAAATCGGTGATCAGCCGCATCGAGGCCGGACAGCGACCGGTGTCCCCGAACTTCATCGCCTCCTGCGAGCGCGAACTGGCCACCGGCGGAGCCCTGCTCGCGCAAGCACCCGCGCCGAAAGAGAATCGCGCGGCGCAGCCCGTGTCACTGGCCGAGCTGGGGCTGCCGCCCTCGCCGAGGCTCGTCGGCCGCGCGGCGCAGCTCGCCAGGATCCTCGCGGTGCTGGCGGGGGACCCGGCACAGCGCAATTCCGCGCAGATCTGCATGATCCGGGGCATGCCGGGGGTCGGCAAGACCGCACTCGCCCTGCACGCCGCCCACCAGCTGATGTCCGTCTTCACGGACGGATGCGTCTACCGCGATCTGGGTGGGGACACGACCGGTGTCAGCCCGACGCGCCCGGAGGACCTGCTGGAATGGCTGCTGCGGCATCTCCAGGTCGACGCCAAGGCGATACCGGTGGGGCTCGCGGACCGGGCAGCGCTGTATCGCGGGCGCACCCGCGGCAAACGCATCCTGCTGGTGCTGGACAACGTGCGGCACAGCGATCAGGTCATGTCCGTGCTCCCGTCCGAGGCCGGTTGCGCGGTGATCGTCAACACCCGGCATCGGCTGGCCTCCGTCGATGCCGCTGTCCACATCGACCTGAACCCGCTCACCCACGCCGACGCCCGGGACCTGTTGCTGCAGACCGCCACGCCGAACGCCGCGCCCGGCCAACCCGCGGCCGAGGAGGTCGAGCAGATCGTCGAGCGGTGCGGCAACCTACCGCTGGCCATTCACATCGCGGCGAGCATGTACCGCCGTAAACCGCACCTCGGGTATCGCGGCGTGCTCGAGCAGCTCACCACTCACGCCGAAGGCATCGCTACCTTCTCGGACGGCGACCGCAGTGTCGCCGCGGTTCTGCGTACGGCACTGGCGGAACTCGGCGACTCCGAGCGCCGGCTGTTCCGGCTGCTGTCGGTGCACCCGGGCCGGCGGTACACCCCCGAGGTGGCCGCGGCGCTGGCGGGCACAACCGTACGCGTGGGCAGGCAACGACTCGACGCACTCTGGGACCGCCATCTCCTCCTCGCCGGAGACGGCGAGGGCTACGGCATCCACGATCTGCTGCGTGAGCTGTCCGCCGACGAGGCCACCGCACTCTCCGAAGCCGAGCGCGGCGCGGCGTTACGGCGTGTCCTCGCGCTCTACCTCAGGACCGCCGACGCCGCCGATGCGCTGATCGCACCGCATCGCAACCGGGTGCCGTTGCCCGGCGACATCGGCGACGACGTCGTCGCGCGATTCGCCGACCCGGCCGCGGCGCTGGAATGGCTCGACGCCGAAGAGCCCGCGCTGGTCGCCCTCGCCCGGGCCGCCAGGGCGTATCGACACGACGAATACGGTTGCCACCTCGCGCACATCCTGCGCGGCTATTTCTTCCACACCCGCCGCTGCGACCCCTGGATAACGACCCACGAGGACGCTCTCGCGTGCGCTCGCCGCTCGGGCGACCGTTGGTGGGAGGCCACCACCTCCAACAATCTGGGACTGGCGTTCGCCATGCGGAACGACCTCGACCGCGCCTGCGAGCAGTATCGGCACGCGCTGGCCCTGCTCACCGAATTGGGCGACGACATCGGCGCCAGTCACACGCGGGGCCATCAAGCCTGGATCCATTACCTGCGCGGGCAGTACACCGAGGCGGTCGAGCAAGCGCGCGCCGCGCTGGCGGTCTATCAGCAGCACGGCATGCGCCGCAACGCCGCCATCATGATGCGCGAGATCGGTTGCTCGCTGGCCGCGCTGAACCAGGCCGGGGAAGCGGCCGAGCACCTCGAACCCGCGATCGCCGAATTCGCCTCGCTCGGTTTGGATCTCGACATGAGTATGGCGCTCAACTGCCTCGGGGAGATTCGTCTGCGCGGCGATCCGGCCGACGCGTCGGCGCGGTTCGGCGCGGCGCGGAGAAAGGCACGGGCGTGCGGCAGCCGCATCGAGGAAGTGCGGGCCCTGCGCGGTCTCGGTTCCGCGGCGGCCCTGCGCGGACGTTCGAAACACGCGCGCGGGTATTGGTTGTCCGCGTTGACGCTGATGGAGCAATTCCAGCTTCCGGGCTCGGACGAGGTGCGACGGCTCGTGGCGGACCACGCGACCGGTGCTGTCCACACGGACGGCGTGCGGATCAAGTGAAGGGGTTCCATGGGCGGCGACGCGACGGAAGACCGGTACGCCTCGGACGTGGCCGACCGCTCCCACGAGTGGTATTCGCGCGCCGCGGTGAAGGCTCGGCGCTATCACCGGGAAGCCGTGGAAGCGGAACGCCGGCTGTTCCACACCGGCGCCGTGCCTTATGACGACCCGGTCGGCCGCGATCAGGTGCTGGCACAGAACATCACCAGCATCGAGCAGAAAGAGATGAGTTCCTGGCTGGAGATCGCCGGGCCGCGGCGGCACTCGCGCGGAAATCCCGCCTGATCGCAGCAGCCGCACCGAGCACGGGCCGCGCGAGAGACCCGTCGGCGCAGCGCGGCGCTCTCCACTCAGGCGGCATAGGGCGCGATGAAACGCTCGAGAGCGTCCCAGAGTTCGGCTTCGCGCCGCGGGTCGTACGACTCCTCCGACGAGCGGGCCACCCGGCCGCGGTCGACGTACGCGCCGGTCGGCGCGGCGGTGGCGCCGAGGACGACGTCGGCCAGGTAGCGACCCGCGGCCGCGCGGCTGGTCGCGAACGGGGTCAGGGTCAGTACCGGCAGAATGCGGCGCATCGCGAACCGGGACGCCGGGCCCGCGTTGCGGGCGAGGCCGGTGCCCGGGACGAACCCCGGGTTGAAACCGATGACATCGATCCCGGCCCGCAGGCGGCGCGCGTACTCGTGCACGAGGTAGACGGCGGCGAGTTTGCTCGTCGAGTACGCGGTGCGTCCGGCGGCGGTGGTACGCGGATCGGGAAACGCGCCGGGGCGGGCGAGGACGTCCGGGGGCTGCCAGACCGGACCGGGGACCATACCCAAGTTGTGCCGTAAGTCGCCGAAGTGGGTGTCGCTCACGGTGATCACGATCCGGGCCGGAGTGGCGAAGCGATCCTCGAGCAGGCGGACGAACAGATGGTTGGCGAGCACGTTGACGGCGAAGGTGGACTCGAATCCGCCGGGTCCCTCGGTGAGCGCGTTGGTGTACTGCATTCCGGCGTTGCCCACGAAACCCTGTAGCGGCGGCAGTTCGCCCCGGTCGAGGCTGCCGTGGATCTCGGCCGCGGCCGAACGCACGCTGTCGGGCGCGCCGAGGTCCACCTCGACATGCGATACCCGCCGCCCGCCCGCCCCGAGTTCGGCGGCCAGTAGCGCGCCGGTGGCGCCGCGGGCGGCGACGACGAGATGCGTGTGCGGCGACGCGTGCAGGATGCGCTCCGCGGCGACGCGGCCGATCCCGCGACTCGCTCCCGTCATCACGATGGTCGACAGCATGGGACCTCCTGCACTGCGGGGCGCCCGGCCGGGCGCCTTCGATGATCGTCGCCGCGGCCGTGCGGACCGGTGCGCGCGACGGGTGACGGTCGGCGCCATGGAGCTGGTCAGCGGACGGGCTGGTCGGCCCAGGCCTGCGGCAGCGCGGCACTCGACACGTCGGCGATCTCCTGCAAGCGCTGCGGGGGAAATCCCAAGCGGCTCAGTTGGATCAGGCCCTGGGCGACCACCACGACATTGGCGCTGACGGCCGAGAGCGTGGCTTCGTCGCAGGCTCCGGCGTCGTGCATGGCGGGGCGCAGCCGGTCGGCGACGCCCCGCTCCATGTCCGTGGTGGTCCGGGTGCCGATGGTGGTGACTTCGGGGATCCGGGTGGCGAGCTGGGCGATGCTGTTGATCATCAGGCACCCGCGCCGATCCGGCTGCGCCGCGCAGTCTTCGATGATCGCCTGGTACAGCGCGCGCACCGCGGAGCGTGCCGAACCGCCCGCCGAACCGATGGCCTCACGGACCAGCCGCGCACGGCGCTCGCAATAGCGTTCGAACGCCGCCAGGAACAGGCCGCGCTTGCTGCCGTAGGCGGCGTAGATGCTCCCGTTCCCGACGCCGGTCGCCAGCGACACGTCTTCCACCGACGTGCTGTCGAAACCCTTCGACCAGAACAGCTCGGTCGCGGCGTCGAGCAGGTTCGATTCGTCGAACTGTCGCGGCCGTCCCATGCGCTCACCGTACCAATCGGTGTGCGAGGCCGGGCACATCACTTGTTCTGGAGCCGCACCTCCACAATACTGTTGACATGTCCTACAACTTCGCCGCCCCGCCCAGCAAACGCGTGGGCATCCTGGTCTTCGACGGCGTGAAGATGCTCGACTTCGTGGGGCCCGCGGAGGTCTTCGTCGAGGCGAATCAGTCGGTGGCGGGCTACGAGGTGGTCTTGGTCTCGGCCGACGGCAAAGACGCCCAGACCTCGATCGGCGCGCGGGTCGAGGTCAGTTGCGCGGCAGCCGACGCGGGCCGCTTCGACACGGTGGTGATCCCGGGCAGCGAGCTGCCCCCGGGCAAATTCATGACGCCGGAGGTGCTTGCGGCCGCGCGGCGCCTGTCCTGCAACACGCGGCGGCTGGCATCCATCTGCAGCGGCGCGTTCGTGCTGGCCGATCTGGGCCTGTTCGACGGCAGACGCGCGACCACGCACTGGAAATTCGCCGCCGACCTCGCGCGGCGCTACCCGTCGATCGAGGTGGACCCGGACGCCATCTTCGTCCGGGACGGCAACCTCTACAGCTCCGCCGGGGTTGCCGCGGGCGTGGATCTCGCACTCGCGCTGGTCGAAGAAGATCACGGCGCCGACGTCGCGCGGCACGTGGCGCAGGCGCTGGTGGTCTACATGCAGCGCGCGGGCGGTCAATCCCAATTCTCCGCGTCGCTGAGCGGACCGCTGCCCCGCAGCCCGCTGGTCCGCGGAGTGGTGGACTTGATCTGCGCGGACCCGGCGTACCCGCACACGGTGCAGACCCTGGCCGCCCACGCGCGGGTCAGCGTCCGGCATCTGACCAGGCTGTTCCGCGCGGAACTCGAACGCTCGCCCGCGGAGTACGTCGCGTTCATCCGCTTCGGCACCGCCCGGGACATGCTGCACGCCGGGTACAGCGTGACCGAAGCCGCCATGGCCGCGGGGTACGGCACCAGCGAGGCGTTGCGCCGCGCGTTCGTGGCGCGCCTGGGCATCTCCCCGAGCAAATACCAGCAGCGCTTCCGGTCCACCGCCCCACTGGAGCAGGCGATGGAGCGGGCCGTGTCCTGATCGGAGGCATTTGTGGCCCGTGCGGAGGGGCGCGCGCAGGCGCGTCCGGACGAGACTGAGTCGGCCACAGCGCCACTCATGCGCGCTGGAGAAAGGAACGCCATGGCCGCCCCGGCAAGTCCGACCATCGTCCTGGTACACGGCGCTTTCGCCGATGCCTCGAGCTGGTCCCCCGTCACCGAACGGCTGCTCGACCAGGGCCATCGCGTCCTGGCGCCCCCGGTATTCAATCGCAGTCTCTCGGCGGACGCGGCCTACATCAAGTCGTTCGTGGAGCGGATCGACGGCCCCGTGCTGCTGGCCGGGCACTCCTACGGCGGGGCCGTCATCACCGTCGCGGGCGTCGCCGACAACGTCGTCGGCCTGGTCTACGTGTCCGGCTACGCCTTGGCGGAAGGCGAGAGTCTCGGGCAGTTGCAGGGCGGGTTCCCGGACTCCGTGCTGGCGGCCCACCTCGTCTACACGCCATATCCGATCGCAGGCGCCGAGCCCGGCACGGACGTCTCGGTCGAGATCAGCGCCTTCCCCGAGGTCTTCGCCGCGGGCCTCGACCCGGCGAAGGCCGCGGTGCTCGCGGTCTCGCAACGGCCGTTGTCGGCGATCGCGTTCACCGAGCCCGCCTCGGCGGCCGCGTGGAAGTCGAAACCGGCCTGGGGCATCGTGTCCGGCGCCGACCGCACCATCAACCCCGACGTGGAACGATTCGGCTACCGGCGAGCCGGGTTCCGCACGGTCGTGGAGATCGACGGACCACACCTGGTGATGCAGACCCACCCCGATGAAGTCGCGGCCGTCATCACCGACGCGCTCGCCGCATCCGCCTGAACCACAGCAGTTCCCACACCCCTATCAGAGAGGCACGACCATGTCAGGAAACCCGCTGGGCATCTCGCTCGAACCGGCCGCGCAGGAGTTCGTCGACGCGACCTCGCAGCCGCCGTTCCTCTACCAGCTCCCGCCCGAGGAAGGCCGCAAGGCGGTGGACGGCGTGCAGGACTCGCCGATCTTCAAGCCCGAGATCGACGAGGAGTGGATCACCGTCGAGGGCGGGCCGACCGGCTCGGTGCGGGTTCGGATCGTCAAACCGCAGGACGCCACCGGGGCGCTGCCGGTGATCGTCTACACCCACGGCGCCGGGTGGGTGTTCGGCGACGCGCACACCCACGACCGCCTGGTGCGCGACCTCGCCGTCGGCACGAACGCGGCCGTCGTGTTCCCCGAGTACGACCGATCCCCGGACGTGCGCTACCCGGTGGCCAACGAGCAGTCCTACCGAGTGGCCCAATGGGTCACCGCCCACGGCGCCGAAAAGGGCCTCGACACCTCCCGCATCGCGATCGCGGGCGACTCGGTCGGCGGCAACATGGCCATCGCGCTGACCCTGATGGCCAAGGAGCGCGGCGATGTCTCCTTCGTTCAGCAGGTGCTGTTCTACCCGGTGACCGACGCCGATTTCGACACCGGCTCCTACGAGCAGTTCGCCGAGGGCTACTTCCTCACCCGCGAGGGCATGAAGTGGTTCTGGGATCAGTACACCACCAGCGCGGACGAGCGCGCGCAGATCACGGCGTCGCCGCTGCGCGCGACCATCGAGCAGCTGGCCGGGTTGCCGCCCGCGCTGGTCATCACCGCCGAAGCCGACGTGCTGCGCGACGAGGGCGAGGCCTTCGCGGGCAAGTTGCGCGCCGCGGGCGTGCCGGTCACCCAGGTGCGCTACGGCGGGATCGTGCACGACTTCGTCATGGTCAATTCGCTGCACGACACCCATGCCGCCAAGGCGGCGGTGGCGCAGGCCGTCGCGACGCTGCGGTCCGCCCTGTACCCCGCGTGACCCGTAACCGACTATCCGATTCGGAGGAACCACACTCGTGAGCATCGAGCCCACCAGTCCGACCATCGTTCTTGTCCACGGCGCGTTCGCCGACTCCTCCAGCTGGAACGGTGTCATCGAACGGCTGCGCGCACAAGGGCATTCCGTGCTCGCGGCCGCCAATCCGCTGCGCGGCCTCGACAGTGACGCCGCCTATGTGGCCTCGGTCCTCGACACCGTGCAAGGTCCTTGCGTTCTGGTCGGACATTCCTACGGCGGCAGCGTCATCACGGTCGCCGCCGCGGGGAAGAGCAATGTCGCAGCGCTCGTCTACGTCGCCGCTTTCATTCCCGACGAGGGCGAGAGCGCGTTGCAATTGACCGACAAGTTCCCCGGATCGACGCTCGGGCCGACCACCCGGGCCGCGGCCTACCCGCTTCCGGGCGGCGACACCGGCACCGAGCTCTACATCCGGCAAGAGGAATTCCACGGGCAGTTCGCCGCCGACGTTCCCGCCACCACCGCCGAGACGATGGCGGCGACGCAGCGACCGGTCGCCCTCGACGCCTTGCAGCAGCCCGCGACCGCCACGGCTTGGCGGGACATCCGGTCGTTCGCGCTGATCACCAGCGAGGACAAGAACATTCCGGTGGAAGCGCAGCGGTTCATGGCGCAGCGTGCGGGCGCCGACATCGTCGAGGTCTCGGCCTCGCACGCGGTCTCGGTGTCCGTTCCCGACGTGGTCGCCGAGTTGATCGTCCGAGCCGCAGGGAAGTAGGCCCGAGCGGGCCGCGCGGCGAGATCGTGCCGCGCGGCCCGCTGCCTCAGAAATCGACGACAGCGGTGGCGAAGCCGTCGAGCGGTACGACGGGCTCGCCGAGCGGCGCGGCTCGCAAACCCTCGGATCCCACCTGCTCGACTGTGATCGGTACGGACGCGGAGAGGGCGACCGTCAGGGGTGCATCGAACTTGTTGATCAACAGGAGCTTTCGTCGGCCGGAAGCGGTGACGAAAGCTCGTGCGTGGACGCGTGGATCGGGGTAGGCGGTGCTGGTCACGGCCAGCTGGTCGCCGGGGCCGAAGTGCCGCAGCAGTAAGGCCAGGGCTTCGTAGCGCAGGTTGGGGGCGCCGGTTTCCCAGTCGATCAGCGAAGTGCCGGGGATCATGCCGGGATAGTCCATGAATTCGGCGATGCCGACCAGGTCGACCCCGAGCGCGACCAGCTCGACCCAGAGGTAGGACTGGATCGCGGCGCTGAGTGCCCAGTATTCATCGGGAATCTCCGGGCTCGGATTCATCACGTCGGCCGGGAAGGTGCCGATCTCGTTGATGAACGTCGCGACGTCCGGCGCGAGCCTGCGCCGGATGCCTTCGATGAACCGTGCCTGTTCCAGGAAACCATCCGCTCGCGCGAAGAAGATGTCGCGCCAGTGCGCGGCCGGCGCGTTGCCCTCGGGGCCGAACGGATTGACGATGTCCGGCTGGGCGTAGAAATGGTAGGAGAAGGCGTCGATCGGGACTCCGGGACGATGATTGGTCCGGTCCAGGAAATTCCAGTAGTACTCGGGATTACGGTGGATGTGGCTCAGCGACAATCCGACGAATTTCATGTCGGGATCCAGCGGGCGAAGACGTTCCACGATCGCGTCATAGAGCCTCGTGTAGGCCTCCGGTCCGATCCGGTGCCCGAGGTCCGGCTCGCACAGGACTTCCCAATAGGCGAAGTGGTAATGGTGCCCCGACTCGTGGCGACGCCCCAGTTCGTCGGTGAACCCGCCCGCGATATACCAGCTGGCGACACGATAGAAGTAGTCCGCCACCTCGGTGAAGGAGGGATCACGGAATTCGGTGCCCAGCTCGTAGTCCCAATGGATCTCGTCGGGGTTCTCCGCTACGGCCACCGGCTCGTCGGTACTGAACATCCAGGCCGGAATGGTCGCGAAATTCGCGACGACCGGCCTGCCTTCCGCGGCGTCCATGAAGTCCTCGACCAGGGGATCGAGCAGCTGGAAGCTCCAGGATGTCTCGGTCGCGGTGGGCGGAGCCAGCTCGGCGACGGAGATGCGCGGATGGGAATACCACGGCAGGAACCGGACGAGGTCGGCGTCGAGCGCGCGCAGCGCGGCAAAGGCTTTGTCGTGGATCGGCGAACTCCGGCGCAGCGGCGGCGCGGTCCACAGGTGCGTCGTCAGCGTGGTGCGCGAGGTGCCGGTGGTGGCGGTCCAGTCGACGTGGACCGGATTCGCGGGTGCGCTTGTCATTTCGTCTGACTCTTCTCATGGGGAGGCGGGAATCCGAGGGCGGGTAAGAGAGCTTGATCGACGATGGCCGCCCGGACGCGCTCGTCGGGCCACCGTCCGGTGTCGATCTGGTGTTTGATCACCAGCGCCTCACCGATGTCGCTCACGATCGGCGTGATCAGCGCGGAGTCGATCTGGCCCAGTGACGCGTAGTGATCGAGCACCGTTCGGGTGAACCGGCCGCCACGCAGATCGAAGACATTGCGATACAGCGCCTCGACCAGATCCGGCCGCCGCTGCCGTTCCGCGAGGATGGCGGCAGTGGCCGCTCCGGTCGGACCGGACAGCCACTGCGTCAACTGCTCCAGTGCCCGCAACAGGTCACCACGCAGGTTGCCGCCCGCAGGCGACGGCACTTCGACCGGATACGCCTGCGCCAGCGCCTCGATCAGCAATTCCTCGACCGTCGGCCAATGCCGGTAGAGCGAGGTCTTGGCGACTCCCGCGCGACGCGCGACTCCCTCCATCGCCAACCGCGCCACACCCGTCTCGGCGGCCTCGGCGATGACGGCGGCACGACAGTCGGCGTGTAACTCGAGCTGGGTGCGGCGGCCCTTTTCTCCAGGCTTTCTCGCGTTCACGGCTCATTTATAGCTACAAACTAGTAGCTAGTCAACCGTAGCTACAAACAAGTAGCTTTAAGCCGTGCTCGTGCCGCCCTATCCGCGGAGTCCCGCGGCCGTCAGTCGCAGACAGCTCCGATCGACGCCGATCCCACCAGCTTCGTGTACTTGGCCAGGACGCCGCGGGTGTAGCGGGGCGGCAAGGGTTCCCAGCCTTCCCGGCGGCCGGCCAATTCGTCGGCGTCGACCAGCAGGTCGAGGGTGCCGGAGGCGACGTCGAGGCGGATGGGATCGCCGTCGCGCACGAAGGCGATCGGTCCGGCGTCCACGGCCTCCGGTGCGACGTGCCCGACACACAGGCCGGTGGTGCCGCCGGAGAACCGTCCGTCGGTGAGCAGCAGGACGTCCTTGCCCAGGCCCGCGCCCTTGATGGCCGCCGTGATGGCGAGCATCTCGCGCATCCCGGGCCCGCCTTTCGGCCCCTCGTACCGGATGACGACCACATCGCCCGCCGCGATCGTGCCGTCTTCGAGGGCATCCATCGCCGCGCGTTCGCGGTCGAAAACCCGTGCGGTGCCGGTGAATACGTCGGAATCGAAGCCCGCCGACTTGACGACCGCGCCGTCCGGGGCGAGCGAACCGGACAGGATGGTGATGCCACCGGTCGGATGGATCGGGGCGGCCATCGCGCGGATCACCTTGCCGTCGGGGTCCGGCGGGGTGATGTCGGCCAGGTTCTCCGCCACCGTCCGTCCCGTGACGGTGAGACAGTCGCCGTGCAGCAACCCGGCGTCGAGCAAGGCCTTCATCATCACCGGCACGCCGCCGATCCGGTCCACGTCGGTCATCACGTGGTTGCCGAAGGGTTTGACGTCGGCGAGGTGCGGAACGCGGCGGCCGATGCGCGCGAAGTCGTCCAGCGAGAGGTCGACGTTCGCCTCGTGCGCGATGGCCAGCAGATGCAGCACGGCGTTGGTGGAACCACCGAACGCCATGACCACCGCGATCGCGTTCTCGAAAGCCGGTTTGGTGAGGATGTCGGCGGGCGTGATCCCCTGCCGGATCAATTCGATTACGGCCTCGCCGCTGCGGCGCGCGTAACCGTCACGCCGACGGTCGGTCGCGGGCGGGGCCGCACTGCCGGGCAGCGACATGCCCAGCGCCTCGGCCGCGCTGGCCATGGTGTTGGCGGTGTACATGCCGCCGCAAGCCCCTTCGCCGGGGCAGATCGCCCGCTCGATAGCGGCGACGTCCTCCCGGCTCATCAGCCCCCGGGCGCAGGCGCCGACCGCTTCGAAGGCGTCGATGATCGTCACCTCACGCTCGCTGCCGTCGGACAACTTGGCCACCCCGGGCAGGATCGACCCCGCGTACAAGAACACGCTCGCCAGGTTCAGCCGGGCCGCGGCCATCAGCATCCCCGGCAACGACTTGTCACACCCGGCCAGCAGCACCGAACCGTCGAGCCGCTCGGCTTGCATCACGGTCTCGACACTGTCGGCGATCACCTCCCGCGAGACCAAGGAGAAGTGCATCCCCTCGTGGCCCATGGAGATGCCGTCGGACACCGAGATGGTGCCGAACTGCATGGGAAAACCGCCACCGGAGAAGACACCGTCCTTGCAGCCCCTGGCGAGCCGGTCCAGGGACAGATTGCAGGGGGTGATCTCGTTCCACGAGGAGGCGACGCCGATCTGCGGCTTCTCCCAGTCCGCGTCGCCCATGCCGACCGCGCGCAGCATCCCGCGCGCGGCGGTCTTCTCCAGGCCGTCGGTGACGTCGCGACTGCGCGGCTTGAGATCGGGGACTTTCGAATTCTCGGGCATGGTTTCCCATCATGCTCGGTTCGCTCCGATCACCGCGGCGACCACGCCGAATCCGCGCCGATCGCCGCCGCTCGTACGCCCAGAGCGTAATGCGGGGCAGATCGGCGCTCCAGGACCGTACGCTCTGCTCATGAGCGAGCACCCGAGACTGCACTCGATTCCCGGTGGACGCGACGACCGGCAGGCACCGCAGACGTCGCCGGAACCCCTGTGGCGCGAGGTGCTCGGTGAACAGTTGCGCACGCTGCGGCAGGACCGCAGCGAGACACTGGTCGAAACCGCTCGCAGGGCGGGCATTTCCCCGCAGTATCTGTCGGAGGTGGAGCGGGGGCGCAAGGAGCCGTCGAGCGAGATGATCGCCGCCCTGGCCGGCTCCCTCGGCACCACGCTGGGTGAGCTCACCGGCCAGGTGGCCGACCAGCTGCAGGCCCGGCGCCGCATCGCCCTCTTGCGGGCGCCGCGTTCCGGCACCGGGCCCACGCTCCTGGCATCCGTGGCCTAGTCACGCCGTCCCAGGATTTGGTCGACGAGGCCGTACTCGATCGCCGCCGGCGCGGTGAAGACCCGGTCGCGGTCGGTGTCGCGCCGTAACCGCTCCACGGTTTGCCCGGTGTGCCGCGACAGGATCGACTCGATCTCCGCCCGCATGCGCACCAGTTCGTCGGCCTGCAGGATCAGATCGGGAATAGTGCCCTGCCCGCGCGCGGCGGGTTGGTGCAGTACCACCCTCGCGTGCGGGAGCATGGCGCGTCGGCCGGGCTCGCCGCCCGCCAGCAGCACCGCGCCCACCGCGATCGCCTGCCCGACGCAGGTGGTCTGCACGGGCGACTGGATGTGCTGCATGGTGTCGTACACGGCGAGCATGGACGGCAGATCCCCGCCCTCACAGTTGATGTAGAGGTTGATCTCCTGCTCCGGACTCTCCGACTCCAGGTGCAGCAACTGGGCGATGAGCGCGTTCGCGACGCCCGAGTCGATCGGGGTGCCGAGGTAGACGATCCGCTCGGCGAGCAGGTGGGAGTAGATATCGGTGATCCGCTCGCCGCCGCGCGGATGCTGCGCGATCACATTGGGAATGGTGTAGGTACTCATGCTCTGTCCCTTCC
>NZ_BDCK01000029.1 GCF_001613465.1 Nocardia niwae NBRC 108934 = DSM 45340
AGATCCCGATTCGCTGGCGTTGCGGGACGATCTGCCCGAACGAGTCGACGATGTGGTCGACGAAGCCGTACTCCTTGGCCTGCGCCGCGGTGAACCAGCGGTCGTGCAGGGAATCCTCGTAGATCCGGTCGAACGGCTGGCCGGTGTCCTCGGCGATGATCCCGAGCACCGTGTCGACGGTGTAGCGCAGATCGTCGGCCTGGACCTCGACGTCAACGGCGGTGCCGCCGATGCCCGCCGATCCCTGGTGCATCAGCACCCGCGCGTGCGGCAACGCGAAACGCTTGCCCTTGCTCCCCGACGACAAGAGGAATTGCCCCGCGCTGCACGCCAATCCGAGTGCGAGCGTGGATACTTCGCAGGGCACCAGCCGCATCACGTCGCGGATGGCGAGCATCGACGGAACCGATCCGCCGGGCGAATGGATCCACAGCGAGATACCCGCCTCGGAGTCCTCGGCGGCGAGCGTGAGCAGTTGAGTCATCAGCAGCGTGCCGTTGTCGTCGTCGAGCGCGCCGTCGAGCACGACGATGCGGCGGCTGAGCAGCTGCTCGCGCGCCCGCCAGCTGAACATCGGGATTCTGTCATCGTGAGCCATGGCTCCACGGTGCCGCACGCGCGGCGCCCCACCGCTCCCTCGCTGCCCTCGGCAGATCCGCTCTCAGCAGCGGAGCGACGGCCCCGTCCTGCGGTCACTGGTCTTCTGGTCGCTGAGCGCGGACGAACTCGAAGTCTCACCCGGAAAGCACGGTTCTACCGCGAGAAGGCCGAACTCTTCCGGGGCTTCGCGAACACCGAAGACGACGGCGACTTCGGCGACTGTCCCCCGAACCCGTTCGATGCGCGTCACGGTCGAAGCCGCGGTGCGGCCATCCGACGCCTCGCCGACTGGGCGGAATGGTCCGCAACGGCACCGCTGTCCGAGCCGAAGACCTGAAGCGTGCCGACGATCCGGCCCCGAAGACGACGATGCCCGTCGGCGCGTGGTGCGCGGACGGGCGTCGTCGCCGAGAACCGGCTGCTAGGACTCGCGGCCCGCGGTCGAGGCGGACCGCTGCCTGCTGGTGCGGGCGCGGCGGCGTTCGGCCTGCAGCTCGGCGAGTTCCTGCTCGAGGATGTCGGCGACGCGGAAGGAACCGGTGTCGTAGATGTCCGGCGTGCGGGCCGTCGGCGGCTGCGCGCCCTCGGGCTTGGGAGCGTCCTTGCCGTTCTTGGGCTCCGGCGCCGGGCTGTCGCTCTTGGCTTCCGCCAGCGGGCGGCGGGTGGCCGGGATCTCCGCCGTCGGGACCTCGGTCTCGGTGACCGTGGTGCGCGGCGTGGCCGGCGGCGTCTGCCGGACGACCACCTTCGGCGCTGCGGGCTCGTCGGCGGGCACCCGGGCGGCCGGACGGCCCTCGGACCTGCCCGGCGCGACCGCTGCGGGCTCACTCGCGGCGAGCTTCTTCCCGTTGGCCGACGGCGCACTGCCGTTGGCGATGGCCGCGACGTCGTTCTCGACCTGCACCGGCGCGTGGAAGGCTTCCATCGCGTCGAGGTCCTCGATGGACTCGGGCAGCAACGGCTTCCGCGGTGTCTCGACGGGCGGCCACTGGATTTCGGGTTCCACCACGGCTACGGGCTGTTCCTCGGCAACCTCCGGGGCGGCCTCGGTTTCGACGACCTCGACCGCCTCCTGCTCGACGACCTCCACCGGGGGCGCCACCGCGGCAAGTTGCGGTTCGGGGTGCACGTGCGGGACGGCCGGCGCCTCGGGCGCGGCGGGCATCCGGTACCTGGGCAGTGTGAGCCGGATCTGCTCGGCCGGGTCGGGCAGGTCGCGAACCTGCTCGGTGGCCCTCGCGATGGCGAGGCCGTAGCGTGCGCTCGCGGCGTCGTGGATGAGCAGCGCGACGCCGATCATCACCGGCGCGATGGCGTGCACGGCCGCGTCGTACCAGGCGCCCGCGCGCAGATAGGGGTAGGTGTTGAGACTGACGGTCAAGGCCAGCAAAGCCATTTCGGCGGTCGCGACCTGGCGGCGGTTGTCCACCACGCCCCATTCGGCGACCTTGTTGGTGCCGATCATGATGATGATCAGGCAGACGCTGATCATGCCTTCGAGCAGGTAGCTGAACCAGTACAGCGGATCGGTCGCGCCACCGGGAGCGATGTTGTGCTGTACGTTGACCGCCGACCACAACATGCCCGCCGCGACTACGCCCGCCAGTGCCCGCAGCGACCAGGACCGATGCCGGTAGAGCGAGGCCAACTTCGCGTGCGGACTGGATTCACGTCGTTGCGCGGCAATCGCCTTGCGGGCGAGCAAAAGGTCTCGCATGTCGGCCTTCTCGATCGCTTCGGTGGTCTGCCTGGCGCGGTCGGATGCCGCGGCGGCCGCCTGCGCCTCTTTCCAGCGTTGTCCGCGCTCCTGGGTGCGGATCCGTTCGGCGAGCTCACGTTCGGCATACAGTTCGTCCTCCGACAGCGCCTCGGTGAGCGCGGGATCGAACTGGTACGCGAGCCGTCCACGGGCCTTCTCGACCCGCCTCGCCAGCTGTGTAACCTCGTCCTCGATGGGATGTTCGATGACCATCAGCGCTCCCCGCACGGGAGAGTCGATGGCAGACAAGTGATCACGTATGGCAACGGCACGTTTCATTCATAGTCGATCCACCGCTACTGGCGAAACTGTTCATTTGCCATCTCACGAAACTATCCGGCGCGCCGCGGACGACACACGCGCCGGGGCAGGATTTCCCGGCGCCGCGGGCAGTTCCTTCCACCTCGCGACAGACCATTGACCGCTCTATGCTGAACGGGCGCGCTTTCCCTTCGCGGCGGCGCGTGCGCTCCCGCAGCGCGTTCGGATACGCCGGTGCTGTCGAGATTCGCCCCTCGGCGGCACCGGGCCGGCCACTCCCGCGCACCGGGTGTTTCACCGATACCCCCGGCCATTCCGGCGCACGCCATATGGATCTCGGATATCGCTATGCGGCAGCATGACTCAGCAGCCGACCGCGAAACGCACAGCCTCCCCATTCGCGTGATCCGCAGGGCGATCCCAGACGTGCGAATGCGAACCGCTCACTCGGGATCGGCCACCCGTCCGATGTCCACCGAGTCGAGCACCCGGGACAACGTGTCGAACAGCAGCAGGTCCAGCCGGTCCTGGTCGACGTCGTCGCGGGACAGCCACTGCACCGTGAGGTCCTCGGCCATCGCCCACCACGAGCGCACCACCAGACGTTCGGCGGTCGAGCGTGCGGGCCGGCCGAGAGCGGCGAACACCCGATCGGTCAGTTCGTCGTGCATCCGCTCCATGATCGCCTCGAGCACCGGATCCTGACCTGCGGCACGGAGCAGGCCGACCAGCGGCCCGCTGCGTTTGCGCATGTAACCCACGAAGTTGGCGATCATCGAGGCGAGCGGGTCCGCGGCGTCGGGGTCGGGACCGGTGGCGCGCAGGAATCGCTGCGACGCGGCGCGGACCAGCTGCGCGTAATAGTCCTGCTTGGTCGGGAAGTAGTGGAACAGCAGCCCGCGCGAGATGCCCGCCTGCTGCGCTACCGCGTCGACGGTGATCTGGTGCCACGGGCGATCGATCAGCATGCCCAGACCGATCCCGATCAGTTGCCTGCGCCGGTCGTCCGCCGAGCGGCGGCCGCTCGGCTCCACGGCGACGTCGGTCATCCACCCTCCTCTATTGAGCAATGCTCAACAATATGCTACCAATGACCTGACCGGAAGTTGAGCAATGCTCAGCAAACCTCGAGGATGGGTATGGACTTCACGCATTCCGACCGAGCCGTCCGCCTCACCGACCAGGTGCGGCAGTTCGTGCGCGACGAGATCGAGCCGCGCGACGAGGAGCACGCCGCCGCCCTGCGGGAATCGCCATGGGCGGTCCCTCCGGTGGTCGAGGAGCTCAAGAAGAAGGCGCGAGACGCGGGTCTGTGGAACCTCTTCCTGCCCGATCCGGAACTCGGCGCGGGGCTGAGCAACGTCGATTACGCCCCGATGGCGGAGGCGATGGGTAGTTCCGGCTGGGCGCCGGAAGTGTTCAACTGCAACGCGCCCGACACCGGCAACGCCGAAGTCCTGCTGCACTACGGCAGCACCGAGCAGCGGCAGCAGTGGCTGCGGCCGCTGCTGGACGGCACGATCCGCTCGGCGTTCTGCATGACCGAACCCGAGGTCGCCTCCTCGGACGCGACCAACATGGCGGCCACAGCCGTCGTGGACGGCGAGGAGATCGTGCTCAACGGCCGCAAGTGGTGGAGCACCGGCATCGGCCATCCGAACTGCAAGTTCGTCATCTTCATGGGCTTGACCGCCCCGGAGGCGCACCCGTATCAGCGGCACTCCATGGTGCTGGTCCCGCTGGACACCCCCGGCGTGCGGATCGAGCGGATGCTCACCACCTTCGGCTACCTGGACGAACCGTTCGGCCACGGCGAGGTCACCTTCACCGACGTGCGTCTGCCGCTGGACGCCGTGATCGCCGGGCCGGGCCGCGGCTTCGAGATCGCCCAGGGCCGCCTCGGCCCCGGCCGCATCCACCACTGCATGCGCGCCATCGGCCTGGCCGAGCGCGCGCTGGAACTGGCCTGCCGCCGCGCCCTGTCCCGCACGGCGTTCGGCAAGCCGCTGGCCAACCTCGGCGGGAACCGTGAGCGCATCGCGAACGCGCGCGTGGCGATCGACCAGGCGCGGCTGCTCGTCCTGCACACCGCCTGGCTACTGGACACCAAGGGCCTGGCCGGAGCGCGCAGCGAGGTCTCGCAGATCAAGGCGGTCGTGCCGAGGATGACCCAAGAAGTGCTCGACATGGCCATCCAATTGCACGGCGGCGCTGGTCTTTCCGACGATTTCCCGCTGGCGCGCGCCTTCGCGGGCATTCGCTCGCTGCGGTTCGCCGACGGCCCCGACGAGGTGCACCTGGGCGTGATCGCCCGGCAAGAGCTGCGCAAGTACGGAACCGACCGGTGAGTGTTCCGGGGGCCACCGCCGTTCGCGCGGAGGACGCCTTCGACGTCGCCGCCGTGCACGCGTGGCTCGCCGAGCGGGTCCCCGGCCTGGGCGAGCCGCCCGAGGTGCGCCAGTTCTCCGGTGGCGCGTCCAATCTGACGTATCTGCTGCGCTACCCGGAGCGCGACCTGATACTGCGCCGCCCGCCGAGGGGCACCAAAGCGGCTTCCGCGCACGACATGGGCCGCGAGTTCCTGGTGCAGCAGCGGTTGCATCCGCACTACCGTTACGTGCCGCGGATGGTGGCCCGGTGCGCCGATCCGGAGGTGATCGGCAGCGAGTTCTACGTGATGGAGCGCGTGGCGGGCACGATTCTGCGAGGTGATCTACCGGAGGGCACGACCCTGTCCCCCGACCGGGCGCGGCGCTTGTCCACCTCGGCCTTCGACTGCCTGATCGAATTGCACCAGGTCGATCCCGTCGCCGCCGGGCTCACCGAAATCGGCAAGGGCGCGGGATACGTGGGCCGCCAGGTCGCGGGCTGGTCGCGGCGCTTCGTGGACGCCCGCACCGACAACGTGGGCGATTTCGCGGCGGTGATGAGTTGGCTCGCCGCCAACCAGCCCGCGGACGTCGCCACCACCGTCATCCACAACGACTTCCGCCTGGACAATCTGGTGCTGGACCCGTCCGGCTCGGGCGCGATCGTCGGCGTGCTCGATTGGGAGATGGCGACCCTGGGTGATCCGCTGATGGATCTCGGTGGGGCGCTGGCCTACTGGGTGCAGGCGGACGACGACGAGGTCATGCGGGCCTCCCGCCGGCAGCCGAGTCACCTGCCCGGCATGCTGACCCGCGCGCAGATCGTCGAACACTATTGCGCGCGCACCGGACGCTCGGCGGAGAACTGGCCGTTCTACGAGGTCTTCGGATTGTTCCGCCTCGCCGTCATCGCCCAGCAGATCTATTACCGGTACCACCACGGGCAGACCACGAACCCGGCGTTCAAGGATTTCTGGATGCTGATCAACTACCTGGAATGGCGCTGCCGGAAAGTCGCGGGGATCGACTAGCGCCCCTCGAACACCGTCATCGGGGTGCGGGCTCCCGCGTCATCGCCCTAGCGCGATGGATCCGACATCGGTGACAGCGCAGCCGTTGCCGGCCGGGATCCCGGCGAAGCGGTCGCGCAGCCAGGCGATCACGCTGTTCTCGGCGAGGGTATTGAGGGTCAGGTGCTCGCTCGAATGGTCGCGGATATAGGTGACTCGGGCGGCGGGGTCCCGGCAGTAGGCGGAGGCGAGCGCGTCGGCGGGGCCGATGGGAACGAGCCAGTCGGCGGTCGCGTGGTAGAGGAAGACCGGGGCGTCGGGAACCGACTTGCCCATCCTGGTGCGGTCGAAGACCGCGCGCAGCACCGAGGTGTGCAGTATGCCGCCGTGCACCAAGCTGTCGATGTCGAGGAAGGGTTCCGTCGCGGCCTGATGCAGCACGCAGCTGCGTTCCTTCGCGGCCAGCACCTGGCGGCCGCGCGGTGTCGCGTTCGCTCGCAGGTAGGCGTCCAGTTCGGGTTCCTCGCGCGCGAGGCCGATGATGGCGGCCGCGACCAGCCCCGCGCCGGGACCCCTGTTCGCCGCATGCGACAGGACCTCGAGGTCTACGTCGGTACCGCCGGAGACGACGCCGACGAGGTTCACCTCCGGCGCGTAGGCGCTGCGCAATTCCGCTCCGTGCAGCGTGGGTATCGAGCCGCCCGAGTATCCCCACATCGCCACCTCGGTGTCCGCTCCCGGCAGTCCCAGTGGATCGAAACGTTCCGCGGCACGGATGCCGTCCAGCGCGATCCGTGCGGCCAGCGGGCCATGGGCGAACGCGGCGTTCGGGCCTTGATGGTCCGGCACCACGACCGTCCAGCCCTGCGCGAGCAAGGCCGGGGCGCTGCGCAGCGGATCGATCTGCCCGTCGAGCAGCCCGGCCTCCATCGATCGGCGCACCGTGTAGGACGGCGCGCAGAACAGCCCGGTGGAATCCTCGGCGGCGTGCAGGGACACCAATTTCCCGGTCGGCGCAGCGGGTTTCAGCAGCGTCGCGACGGCGGCGATGGGCTGATCGGCGCTGTCGGCGGACCGATAGGAGATCTGCCAGGCCTCGGCCGCCGGCCCCGCGGGCTGGTTCGCGATGGTGACCGGCCGCGCGGCGAGAATCTCACCCGGCCGCTTCGAGGCGACCAGCTCGGCGGGCGGCCGATAGAACGGGTCCTGCTCCGGCGGCATCGGCTCCGCCGTCACCGGAATCTCCGGCTCCGCCGCCGACAACCCGCCGGGCGTCGTCAGCAACACCGAGAACACCGTCGCGACAACCACACAGCACCGTGCGAACACCACCGACGACCTCCCCTGGAATCGACCGCTTGTGCAGTGCGTTTCGCGCCGATCGACCGCTCCGGCAGTGGCATCGTAGCCAAGTCTCCGCCTCCGGGCGGTGAGTTCGGCGCGACTCAGTTCGGCGCGGCGATCTTGATGATGGTGGCTTCACCGTCGGTGGTGGCCACGGTGACGAACTGGCGGTAGGTGCGGTTGGCGGAATCGGGGCGCAACTCGGTGATGACCACGTCGTATCGCCCGTCGAGCATGGGGGTGATCATGACGCAGTGCTGGGTCCCCGTGGGGACGGAGGCGATGCCCGCGTCGATCACGGCGACCGGTGGCACCGCGGCGTCCGGCACCGTCAGCGATCGCGCGACCGCTCCCGACCGGGTCACGTAGTAGGCGTGCTGGAAGGCCAGGATCACGTCCGGCCCGGAGGCGGTCGAGCCGGTTCCGTTGCCACGCACCAGTTGGGCACCGCGCGTCGGCTCGCAGCCGGGGCCGCCACCCAGCACGGGGTCCGCCACCGTGGCCGATTGCCGTGGCGCGGAAGCGGCGTCGGTATAGACCAGGACCAGCGCGGCGGCGGCGAGCGAGGCGGCCAGCCCGACCCCGCCGACCAGCCATGCGCGGCGTGGTCCGCGACGAGCGCGGCGCCGTTTACGGGCCGCCCGGTGCCGGTCCCGGCCGGTGCGAGGCGGCGGCTCGTGACCGGAGATCATCCCCGGCCAGGTGGGCACGCGTCCGTCCCGGACCTGGCCTGGGCGGGCGCGTCGGCCGCCGGGCTCGGACGTGTTCGACGACATGCTCTCGCCGCACCCCCTTTTACCGGTGCCTACTCGGCCACCGTGGGTTCCCTCTCAATGCCGTTGCGCAATAACAACATTGCATATCTCTCCGGATTCTGTCGGTCGAATGCCCAACAGGCAAGGCCGAACTCCGGCGCGGCGCCGCGAGGAGCATGGGATACCGGCGTGTCCGGACCGGGTGGTCGGTGCGGTTCCGGACCGTGGACACCATGAGCGAGGTGGCGGCCTACCGCACCGCGGTGCTGCTCGAGCCGGTGACCCAGCCGAGCTAGTCCCAGGTCAGCGGATCCAGATAAAGGAAGAACCGCTGGCGCGCGGCATCGAGTTCGATGCCGTAGCGATCGGCGAAGGCGCGGTCGGCCTCCTCGGCGCGCCGCTCGTCCCGCCATGACTCCCTGGCATTGGCCAGCAGCAGCGCGATATCGGCGTACGGGTCGGCGAGGCCGAGGCGTCCGAGGTCCACGAATCCGGCGACGCTGTGGGTGTCCGGATCGAGAATGATGTTGGGCAGGCACAGATCGCCGTGGCACACCACGGCTTCGGCGGACTCCTGGGTCATCCTCGGTCCCAATTCGGTGGCCAGCCGGGTGAGCAGGACGGTGGGCGGAGTGGCCTGCTGTTCCTCCGGCAGGAATTCGGTGTGGACCGCACCCCGCACCACCACGTCCTGGGCGATCGCGAACATCCGCGCGAGGCCGCGGTCGAACGGGCAGTCTTCGGCGGGCAGCTCGTGCAGGCGCCGCACCGTGTCGGCGATGCTGGCCCACGCGCTGGAAAGCGTCTGCACGGCAACAGCGTCGGCGGGCACACCGTGGACGGCGCTGGTGATCAAGCAGGCGCCGCCGTCGGCGTCGGTGCGCCAGTCCAGCACTTGGGGACCGGGGATATCGTGGGCGTCGAGCCAGAGGACCTTGTCCCGTTCCAGCGCGAGGTCGGCGGCCCGTCCGGGGTCGGCGCACTTGGCGTAGCGGGAGCCGTCGGCGGACCGGAACACCTCGGCGCCGGACTCCCCGCTGCCGACCGGTTCCCATCGGCGATCGGACGGCAGGGTGGCGCGGAAGCGGACAAGCGACTCGGACACGCCATCGACGGTAGCAACGCAACCCGCCCGCGACCCACCGCGCAGACCTCCGGCAACTCAGATGTATAGTTGCTTAAAGCAACTAGTTGTGGCTGCTAATCAAATCTGCTGGTGGGGAACGTCGAGGTGAGTGTCATGTCCGCAACCGCTCGCGAGCGCCGGATCACGGCGGCCGAACTCGCGGCCGCCGACGAACTCGGTCAGCGGCTGGTGCGGTTCATGCGCGCGGTCAACCGGGCGAAGTGGCTGCCGGCCCGGCCCGGTCCGGACGGACTGGAGCGACTCGCCTACGCCGTGCTGTTCTGCCTGGTGCACGAAGGGCCGCAGCGCGCGGGCAGGCTCGCCGAATTGCTGCACGCCGAGGCATCGACCATCAGCAGGCAGAGCAGATCGCTCGTGGCGCACGGCCTGGTGGAGCGCCGGGCCGACCCGGTCGACGGCCGCGCGTGCGTGCTGGCGGCCACAGCGGAAGGCGTGCGCGTCTTCGAGGAGAACCGCGCGCTGCGTAACCGGTGGCTGGCCGACATCCTGGCCGACTGGCCCGCACCGGACCGCGACACCTTGACCGCACTGCTCGACCGGCTCACCGCAGGAATAGAGACCACTCCCCGACACCCAGCCGATCCGAAATAGGGCTCATCCATGACGAATTCCACCACCCGGGCTCCGCGGAACCCGGACGCAGGCGCGGACACGTCACTGTCGCACCGGCAGATCCTGACCATCCTGTCCGGGTTGCTGCTCGGCATGTTGCTGGCCGCGCTCGACCAGAACATCGTCAGCGTCGCGATCGTCAAGATCGCCAACAGCCTGCACGGTTTCGACGAGCAGGCGTGGGCGACCACCGCCTACCTGATCACCGCGACGATCACCACGCCGCTCTACGGCAAACTGGCCGACATCTACGGCCGTAAGCCGTTCTACCTCACCGCGATCGGCCTGTTCGTCATCGGTTCGGTGGCGTGCACCTTCGCCGGGTCGATGTATCAGCTCGCCGCGTTCCGCGCGTTCCAGGGCCTGGGCGCGGGCGGCCTGATGTCCCTGGCGTTCACCATCATCGGCGACATCGTCCCGGTCCGGGAACGGGTGCGCTACCAGGGCTATTTCATGATGGTCTTCGGCACCGCGACGGTGCTCGGCCCGGTGCTGGGCGGATTCTTCTCCGACTACGAAGAACTCGGCGGCATCGAAGGCTGGCGGTGGGTGTTCCTGGTGAACGTTCCGGTCGGCCTGCTGGCCCTGCTCGTCGTGGCCAAGGTGCTCAACGTGCCGCACCAGCGCCAAGACCACCGCATCGACTGGTTGGGCGCGCTGACGCTGACGATCTGCGTGGTGCCGCTGCTGATCGTCGCCGAACAGGGACGCCACTGGGGCTGGTCGGCGGACAAGTCGCTGCTGTGCTACGGCATCGTGGCGGCGGGCCTGGTGCTGTTCGTCCTGGTCGAATTCCTGATGAAGGACTCGGCGCTGATTCCCCTGCGACTGTTCAAGAACTCGACCTTCAGCGTCACCATCGCGGGCGGCTTCATCGTCGGTGTGGCGATGTTCGGCGCGATCACCATGGTTCCGCAGTACTTCCAGGTCGTGCGCGGCTACTCGCCCACGAAGGCGGGTCTGCTGATGTTGCCGCTGGTGCTCGGCATCACGGTCGGCTCGCAGGCGGCAGGCCGGATCACCAAGCGGACGGGCCGCTACAAGATCCTCCCGGTGGCGGGCACATTCATCGTCGCGGTCGGCGCGGCACTGTACGCGCAAGTGCAATACGACAGCCCGCTGTGGCAGCCGCTGGCCATCGGCGCGGTGATCGGCCTCGGGCTCGGCTGCTGCATGCAGACGCTGATCATCGCCGCGCAGAACGCCGGACCGCGCTCGGACATGGGCGTCTCCACCGCGTCGGCGACGTTCTTCCGGCAGATGGGCGGCACGCTCGGTGTCGCGGTGTTCTTGACCATCCTGTTCAACCTGCTGCCGCACCGGATCATCGACGCCTTCGGCGGCACGCTGCCGCCGGGGTTCGACGCCGACCAGCTCAGTGGCATGCAATCCAACACCAGCGGCATCGCCGCGCTCCCGGACGCGCTGAAAGTGCCCATCCTCACCGGCTTCACCGACTCCATGCACGGCGTGTTCTACGCGGCGGCCGGGGTCGCGCTGCTGGCCTGCGTGGTGCTGATGTTCATGAAGGAGATCCCGCTGCAGGACGTTCCGGCGCCCACCGCGCAGACGCCGGTGGAGCAGACCTCGGCCGCCGAGTCGAACTGGGAGGCGGATCAGGTGTGGGAGGGCGCCGCGCAGGCGCTGTCGGAGCCGGAACCGGTGCTCGCGGCGGCCGCGGGCGGTTACGGCCCGGGCGATCCCGCGGGCAACGGCGCCTACCGGCGCGAACCGCGGGCGAGCTTCGACGGCGCCGAGTACGACGGCCGTTCCCTCGGCGGCTACGTCCACCGCGAGGACGGCAGGCCGGTGCCCGCCGCCGCGCTGACGCTCATCGATCAGCACGGGCGGCAAGCCGCGCGAACGAGCGGCGGCGCGGACGGCAGCTACCTCGTCACCGCGCCCGACGCGGGCAGCTACGTGCTGATCGTGTCGGCCGCAGGCCATCAGCCCGCCGCGGTCAATGTGACCGTCGGGGACCGGTCGCAGAAAGTCGACGTCACCCTGCTCGGCTCCGGCGAGGTGTCCGGCGTGGTCCGGTCGAGCGCTCTCGGCGAGCCGCTGCCCGGCGCGACGATCACGCTGACCGATCTGGACGGCGAGGTCGTCGGATCAGCGAACGCGGCGGCCGACGGCGCCTATGTGTGCCACGGCGTGGTGCCCGGCACGTACACGGTCGTGGCGGTCGCCGAGCACATGCGTCCCAGCGCGGCCGCGCTGACCGTGCCGGACAGCGGGCTGCTGCGGCACGACATCGTTCTCACGCCGATGGCGGTGCTGGCCGGGTCGGCGTGGTCGGACGGCGGCCGCGCGATCGCGGACGTGCAGATCAGCGTGCTCGACGCGGCGGGCGCTCTGACGGCCACCGCGCGCACCGACGAGAACGGCCGTTACATCGTCGCTGATCTCGCCGAAGGCGACTACACGGTGGTGGCGCGCGGCTACCCGGCGGTGACCAGCCGGGTCACGGTGAGCGGCGGCGAGGTCGCCCACGACGTGCGGCTGAGCTACGAACTCGAGGACGAGGCGACCGAGAACATCCCGCCCGCCCGCTGACGGACCCGCGGAACGCTCGCAAGGGGCGGTGGTGTTCGGGCCATCGCCCCTTTGCGTTCCCCGGCCCTGCTGATCAACGAATGGGCGTCGCGGAGCGCAGCGGCGGTAACCCACTCCGCGCGAATCCGAAGGGGGCGTCCGCCCGGTCGGCGGCCTTGCTCGCATCGCCGAATGGCCCCCAACGGAATGCGCGGGCGCTCCGCACCCCGGAAGTCCTTGGCTGCCGCGCGGATCGACACATCGGCATGGCTCACGAGTTCGTGGACGAATTCCTCGCGCGGATCACCAGTGGTTCACTCCGCCGTCCGAGGCCGCTTGTGGTCGCCGAAGGGTTCGTCGCGCTCCCGCACGGCCTCGCGGAAGCCCGCGGTGGCGGCGCGCGCCTGGAAGTCGTAACCCTCCCGGGTGTGCCGGGCGATGCCGTCGAACACCGTGCTGATCATGCCGGAATTGGCCACGCCCTGGGCGTACAGCGCCGAGTTGAGCGCCAGTTTGGCCATCATCAGCTGGTTTACCGGCATGCGCGCGATCCGGGCGACGAATTCCTCGGTGCGCTCGTCGAGTTCGCCGGCGGGCCACGATTCGATCGCCAGCCCCCATTCCACCGCCTGCTTTCCGGTGAGACAGTCGCCGGTGAACAGCAGGCGCTTGGCGCGCTGGTCACCGAGGCGGTGCGCCCACATGCCCGCCGCCGGGACACCCCAGACCCGGGTGGGCGGGTAGCCGATCTTGGTGTCGTCGGCGCAGATGATCTGGTCGGCGAACAGGGCGATGTCGCTGCCGCCCGCCACGGCGAAGCCGTGCAACTTGGCCACTGTGGGCTTGTTCGCCTGCATCAAACTGGCGAAGCCCCGGTTGAACCGGCTCATCATCGCGTAGTCGATCATCGGGTCCCAGGTACGCGCCGGATCGTGATTGCGGCCCTGCACCACCGGATCGACGACCGTTCCCGCCACGTCGCCGGAGCCGTCGGCCACCACGAAGCTCTGCTCGGCGAACATGCTCAAGTCGTATCCACCGCAGAAGCCCTTGCCGCGTCCGGACAACAGGATCACGTGCACGCGCGGATCGAGGTCCGCGCGTTCGACCGCATGCGCCAGATCGAGCGGGGTGTCGGGGGTGATCGCGTTGCCCTTCTCCGGCCGGTCGAAGGTGATGCGCGCGATGCGGCCGTCCCGCTCGTAGGTGAGGGTCCGGTACTCGCGCGCGTCGTCCGGAGCGGGGCGTCCGGCCCACGGCGAGTCCGGCGTCTCGGTCCATCCGCGATACCACGCGCCAGCGCCGCCACCGGCCTGGATGTCACTGTCGGTCATCGCTTTCCCTTCGACGCTGGTCCGGAACCCTGTCTCGGCAGTCTGGCGCACGGCCATTTGACAGTCAATACTGACTGTGAAAATGTCGCGCCGACGGGAGGAGCCGGAATGGCCGGACTACGCGAGGAGCGCAAGCGAGCGACCCGCGTCCGCATCCTCGACGCCGCCGCCGATCTGCTGGCCGAGCAGGGTTATCGGGCGCTGTCGACGCTGGCCGTGCAGCGCGCCGCGGGCGTCAGCCGCGGCGCGCTGTTGCATCACTTCCCGACCCTCGGCGCGTTGATCGGCGCACTGGTCGGACATCTGGTCGCGCGCAACGAGGCGGCCGTCCACGAGGCCGCTGCCGGGCTCGACCACGGGAGCGATCCCGTCCTGCGCGCCCTGACCGCCCTGTACGAGTCGATGGCCCGACCGGCGGCGCAAGCCGAGTTCGAGCTGTGGGCGGCGGCGCGGACCGATCCGGCGCTTGCCGAGGCGTTGCGGACGGCAGAACGACAAGCCGGGCGAGACCTGCGGCGTGTGGTGGACGCGCTGTTCGGTCCGGACATCGTCGCCCATCCGCGCTATCCGGCCGTCCGCGACCTCACCGTCGCGATACTGCGCGGCACCGCGATGTCGCGCCCGCTGCGCGGCTCCGAGCGCGCCGCCACGGCAACCATCGGCCTATGGGCGGAGGCCATGACAGCTCTTCTCGCGGAGGACTCCTAGCAATCGGCGGGCTTGGGCGGAGCCCAATCAGTTGTGATACGTGTCACTTCCGCCGTCGATTGTGCGGTCTCCCACACTGTCGTTATCCTGGCTGCACTTTGAGACCATCGAGTCTCAATGCAGCCTTCGACGGGGCCGGGTTCGACCACCGCACGGCGCCGGCGAAGGCCGATCCTGCCGGGGAGCGCCTGCGGCGCCTGTATCACCAGGAGCAAACGCCATGCGATCGAAGTGGATCTCTGCGGCCATCGGTTTCACGGCGATGGCACTGTCGTGCGTGGGACCGGGCAGTGGGCCCGCCGTCGCCGCACCGGATTGCCCGAGCCTGTATGTCGTGGCGATCCCGGGAACGTGGGAGACCACCGACCGGCCGGACGAGCGTCCCGGCCCCGGGATGCTGGCCGGAGTCACCCGCGGCCTGCCGTCCTCGGTCCGGGTGGACTACGTCAGCTACGCGGCGACCGCTTTCCCCTGGGAGAGCGAGGTTTACGGCGCCTCGAAGCGCGAGGCCGTGGACAACGCGCGCGGCATGATCGGGGCGATGGCCAGGGAGTGCGGCGCGACCAAGATCGCGCTGCTCGGCTACAGCCAGGGCGCGGACGCCGCCGGCGATCTCGCGGCCGAGATCGGCACCGGGATCGGCGTCGTGCCACCACACCGGATCGCCGCGGTCGGGCTCATCTCCGATCCGCGCCGCTCCCCCACCGACGCGCTCGTCGGCCCGCTGGTGGGCGGCGCGGGCGCGGGCGGTCCCCGCATCGGCGGGTTCGGCTTGGTCAGCCCGCAGACCCGCACCATCTGCGCGATCGGCGATCTGTACTGCTCCACGGCCTCGGACGATTTCATCACCCGCTTCGCCGGTTTCCTGGCCCAGACCTCCCATCCCGACCCGGCCAACCTCTGGCGCTACCAGCTCGAAATGGGCGCCATCGTCGGCGATCTGATGTCCAACGGCGGGATCCCCCTGCTACAGAGCCAGCTGTCGGAGTCGGCCAATCAGGAACGGGCTCGGCTGCTGGACGAGTTCTACCGCTCCGAAGCGCACACCGCTTACGGCAGCTATCCCGTCGGCGGCGGAGCGACCGCGCTGTCGTGGATGCACGACTGGCTCGCGTCACTGGCCTGAGTCAGGGCGCGAGCCGCCGCGCCACCTCGCCCAATCCCTCCGCTACGGCGTCCCGCTGGGCGGCGGTGAGTACGTCGACGAGGACGCGGCGGACGGCCGCGACATGGCCGGGCGCGACTTCGGCCAGCCGCTCCCGGCCCGCGGCGGTGAGCACCGCGATCACCCCGCGCACGTCGGTCGGGCAGGCCTCGCGCATCAGCAGACCGGCCTTCTCCAGCTGCGTCACCTGGTAAGTGAGACCGCTCTTGGAGGTGTAGAGCGCGTCGGCGAGCTCGGTCATCCGCAGCCGGCCCTCCGGCGCGTCCGCGAGCCGCACGAGCACCTCGTACTGGGTGTGGGAAAGCCCTTCCCGCTTGAGCTGCCGCTCCACCTCGCGCCCGACCAACGCGCCGGCCGCCAGGAAGCTCTGCCACATCGCCATCTCTCGGGCGTCGAGCCACTCGGTCTCCACGGCACCACCCTAGCCCTATTGTTCAAATTCGAACAACAGCGTAGATTTGATTCGAATTCGAACTATCGGGCCGAGAGGAAGTCAGTGTGATCACCGAACGAATGCCGGTGCTGTATCTCTCACACGGCGCTCCGCCGCTGGCCGATCACCGCAGCTGGCCCGCCGAACTGGCGGCGTGGTCGCGCGCGTTGCCGCGGCCGCGCGCCGTGCTGATCGTCTCCGCGCACTGGGAGGCCGCGCCGATCGCGCTCGGCGCCACCGAGACGGTGCCGCTGATCTACGACTTCTGGGGCTTCCCCGAGCACTACTACCAGGTGCGTTACGCCGCGCCCGGTGCACCGGAGCTGGCCGTGAGGGTGCGAAACCTGTTGCGCGGGCCCGGCGTCACCGTGACCGACGTCCCGGACCGCGGGCTGGATCACGGCGCCTACGTGCCGCTGAAGGAGATGTATCCGGACGCCGACGTCCCGGTGTTGCAGCTGTCCATGCCGACGCTGGACCCGCAGGCCCTGTTCGGCATCGGCCGCAAGCTGGCGCCGCTGCGCGACGAGGGCGTGCTGATCGTCGGCAGCGGCTTCTTCACCCACAACCTGCGTGCCATGACAACCGACGACGAGCACGTGCACTCCTTCACCGCCGACTTCGACGCGTGGGGCCGCGAGACGCTGGCCGCCCACGACCTCGACGCCCTGCTCGATTTCGAGCACAAAGCGCCCGCGGCTCGCCTGGCCCATCCCCGCGCCGATCACTTCGCACCCTTGTTCGTGGCCCTGGGCGCGGGCGAAGAGGACCTCGGCGCGCTGCGCACCGTCATCGACGGCTACTGGTTCGGCATGGCGCGCCGGTCCGTCCAGCTCGGCTGACCGCCGCGCCGCCGTCCCCGGGAGTGGGCGGCGGACGCGTCGCGCGCGGCGGCGTACCCGCCCGCGCCCGGCGGAATTCGCGTCATCGGATGCGCAGCGCAGTCACCCGCCAGCCCGCCGAGCGGGCCCGCGCGATGCGCGCCGCCAAGGCGAAACGACGCACGCCCCGGCCGTAGGTGGCGAAGACCTCGGCGGTCTTGTCGTCGACCAGGACCACGCGCACCCGGATCGGCACCGCGACGCCGATGGCTCGCCCCGGCACGAGATCTCCGCCGATCAACGTGCGCACCGCGGCGACGACGGTGGCGTCGGCGACCACGGCCAGCTGCGGCACGGGCCTCCTGCGGTCGAGCACCTCGAGGACGATCCGCACCGCCGACTCCGCGAACCGGTGGGCCACCGAGCGCGTTTCGTCCCCAGCGGGTGCGGCGAACGCATGGCTGCGGCGCGTGGCGGCGCGTATCCCGGCACTCGACCGGCCGGAGACCGCGTGCGTCCGCGTGCGGCACGGCAGGGCCCGAGCGGGTGCCGGATCCCGCGCCACCTCGGCGCGCCTGTGACTGTCCAGAGGCGGCTCCGGATTCGGAGCGGGCGCCAACCAATCCCGATAACCACTCATGCACATCCCTTCGAAATCTGGTGGCCGAAGCCCTGTGGCGACCGATTCTGCGGACGCGCCGCCGGAAGTCGCGCGTAGTCGGCTACCCGATTGCGTCCGGACGCGCCGCCGCCGGAGTCGGGCGGCCCCGAAGACCTGCCGTAACCGACGCCACATCGCCGCGCCGGGAATACTCGCGGCGCCCGCCCCGTTCCTTTGGTTGCCATATCCACCAAATTGAGTCAGACTGAGAACGAAGGAGGCGTCGTGCAGTTCGGAATCTTCACGGTCGGCGATGTGACGGCCGACCCCACGACCGGCCGGACGCCGAGTGAGCACGAGCGCATCAAGGCGATGGTGACGATCGCGCGCAAGGCCGAAGAGGTCGGGCTGGACGTGTTCGCCACGGGTGAGCACCACAACCGGCCGTTCGTGCCGTCCTCGCCGACGACGATGCTCGGCTACATCGCGGCGCAGACCGAGCGGCTGCAGCTGTCCACCGCGACGACGCTGATCACCACGAACGACCCGGTGAAGATCGCCGAGGACTTCGCCATGCTGCAGCATCTGGCCGACGGGCGGGTGGATCTGATGCTCGGTCGGGGCAACACCGGGCCGGTCTACCCCTGGTTCGGCAAGGACATCCGCGACGGCATCCCGCTGGCGATCGAGAACTACCACCTGCTGAATCGGCTCTGGCGCGAAGACGTGGTCGACTGGGAGGGCAAGTTCCGCACGCCGCTGCAGTCGTTCACCTCGACGCCGCGCCCGCTGGACGACGTACCGCCGTTCGTCTGGCACGGCTCGATCCGCAGCCCCGAGATCGCCGAGCAGGCCGCCTACTACGGCGACGGATTCTTCGCCAACAACATCTTCTGGCCGAAAGAGCACTTCCAGCGGCTGATCGGACTGTACCGGCAGCGCTACGAGCACTACGGTCACGGCTCGGCCGACCAGGCGATCGTCGGTCTGGGCGGACAGGCCTTCATCCGCAAGAACTCCCAGGACGCGGTGCGTGAATTCCGGCCCTACTTCGACAACGCGCCGGTGTACGGGCACGGCCCGTCGCTGGAGGAGTTCACCGAGCAGACCCCGCTCACCGTGGGCAGTCCGCAGGAGGTCATCGACAAGACGCTCACCTTCCGCGAGTCGTTCGGCGACTACCAGCGCCAGCTGTTCCTCATGGATCACGCGGGTCTTCCCCTGAAGATTGTGCTGGAGCAACTGGACCTGCTGGGCGAAGAAGTGGTCCCGGTGCTGCGCAAGGAGTTCGCGGCCGAGCGCCCGGCGCACGTGCCGGACGCGCCGACGCACGCGAGCCTGGTCGCCGCTCGCAACACCGCCGTGGAGGCCGCCCGATGACCCGTATCGCCGTCGTCTCCACGGGCCTGTCGCAGCCCTCGTCGACCCGGTTGCTGGCAGACCGGCTCGCCACCGCCACCGGCGCGGCCATGCCCGCGTCCGGTGGGGACGTGACCTTCGCCGCGGTGGAAGTACGCGAGCACGCCCGCGATCTGGCCGACAACCTGCTGACCGGATTCGCTCCGGCCGGGCTGCGCGCCACGATCGACAGCGTGACCGGCGCCGACGGTTTGATCGCCGTCACGCCGATCTTCAACGCCTCCTACAGCGGCCTGTTCAAGACGTTCTTCGACGTGCTGGAACCGGATGCGCTGGCCGGGATGCCGGTGCTACTCGGCGCGACCGGCGGCTCCGCGCGGCATTCCCTCGCCTTGGAGCATGCTCTGCGCCCGATGTTCAGTTACCTGCGCGCGGTGGTCGCTCCCACTGCCGTCTACGCGGCGTCCGAAGACTGGGCGTCCGCGGCGACAGACGGGCTGAGCGCCAGGATCGACCGCGCCGCAACGGAATTCGCCGCCATGCTGACCAACACACCGCGTCCGCGTGCCGCCGATCCGTACGACGACCCGGTACCGTTCGCACAGCTACTCGGCACCCACTGATCTTTCCCATACCGACCGAAGCTCCACCCCCGACCAAATAGTTCAATCCTCAACTATCTAGGAGATCCTCATGTCGACCGAAACCGCCAACGCTCTGACCGCGGGCACCTGGGCCATCGACCCCGCCCACTCCACCCTCGGCTTCTCGGTCCGCCACCTGATGGTCAGCAAGGTGCACGGCCGCTTCACCGACTTCTCCGGCAAGCTGGTCATCGGCGAGGACGGCAGCGCCTCGGCCGAGGCCGAGATCCGGGTCGACTCGGTCACCACCGACAACGAACAGCGCGACGCGCACCTGCGCACCGCGGACTTCTTCCAGGCCGAGCAGTTCCCGGTGGCCACGTTCAAGTCCACCGGTTTCCGGGTGAACGGCGACGACTTCTTGGTGGACGGCGAGTTCACCATTCGCGGCGTCACCAAGCCGGTCTCGCTGGACGTGGAATTCCTCGGCGTCAACCCCGGCATGGGCCAGGGACCAGTCGCGGGCTTCGAGGCCAAGACCGTGATCAACCGCCGCGACTTCGGCATCACCATCGACATGCCGCTGCCCGACGGTGGCGCGGTGATCGGCGACAAGATCACCCTCACCCTGGAGGTCGAGGTCGGCCTGCGGCCCTGAGCGATCCGGTCCCGGGGGAGCCGATGTTCCTGCGGGACCGGGCATGCCGCTCAGAAGAGGGTCATCGGTTCGGCCGGGGCGGGCTCGGGCAGCGGGTCGAGCTCCGGCAGCCGGGCACGGACCTCGTCGTGGAAGCGACGGGCCAACTCCAGCGAGCCCGCGTTGTCCGGGGTGTGCAGGAACACCGTCGGCGACCGGCCCTCCCGCAGCCATCCGGCCACCGTGCCGACCCACGGCTGCCAGCCCTCGACAGTTCGCCCGACGTCGTCGCGGCCGTGGTACCGCACGATGGGGTACTCGGTCAGTGCGCGCATCCTGCGCCGTACCCGGGGCTTCTTCGACGCCGCCTCCTGTTCCGCGGTGCTGGTGGGCGGGCCGTCGAACAGCACGGTGGTGTCGAAGGGAACCCATTCGGCACCGACCCGGGACAGGACGTATTCCAGGCTGTGCGCGGCCTGCTCGTCGGCGAAGAACGCGGGATGGCGGACCTCGACGGCGACCCGGTGGGCGCGCGGCACCTGGCGCAGGAAACCGGCCAGCGCACCGAGATCCGTGGGACCGAACGAGCCGGGCAGTTGCACCCACAGGGCGTGGACGCGTTCCCCGAGCGGCTCCATCGCGGCGAGAAAGGACCGCAGCTGCTCCTCGGCCCCGGTCAGCCTGCGTTCGTGCGTGATGGGCTTGGGCAGCTTGAGCACGAACCGGAACGCGGGATCACATTGCGCGGCCCATGATTCGACGGTTCGCCGCGACGGCGTCGCATAGAACGTGGTGTTGCCTTCGACCGCGTTGCACCATGTGGCGTACCACCGCAACCGCTCTCCCGGAGCGAGCTGCCGTTCCTGCCAGGCCGCGTGCGTCCACATCGCACATCCCACGTGAAGCCGCATGCTCTCGACGCTAACCCACCCTCCCGACACGGGCGGCGGTCTCCGCCACGTCCGGCTCCGGACTCACTGCCGCGCCCGCTTCTTCGACCGCACCCAGCCGAACGTCAGCTCGACCGCGCGTTTCCAGTTCTCGTACTCGTCTTCCCGCAGCTGCGCCTCCATGCGCGGCACCCACTGGGCGGCAAGGCGCCAATTGTTGCGCAGCCCTTCGAGATCGGGCCAATAGCCAACGGCCAGACCCGCGGCGTACGCCGCGCCGAGTGAGACCGTCTCGGCGACGAACGGACGCAGCACCGGAACATCCAGGACGTCGGCCACGATCTGCATGAGCAGGTTGTTCGAGGTCATCCCGCCGTCCACGCGAAGTGTCTCGGCCTGCAGGCCGGAGTCGGCGTTCATCGCCTCCACCACGTCGCGGGTCTGCCAGGCGGTTGCCTCCAGCACGGCTCGGGCGATGTGGCCCTTGGTGACGTAGGAGGTGAGCCCGGCGATGAGCCCGCGGGCGTCGCTGCGCCAATGCGGCGCGTACAGACCGGAGAACGCGGGCACCACGTAGCAGCCGCCGTTGTCTTCGACGGTGCGCGCGAGGGTTTCGATCTCCGGCGCGCTGGTGACCAGCCCGATGTTGTCGCGCACCCACTGCACGAGCGAGCCGGTGACCGCGATCGGGCCCTCGAGCGCGTAGACCGGCTCGGGGCCGATCTGGTAGCCGATCGTGGTGAGCAGGCCGTGCTCGGAGCGCACCAGCTCGCGGCCGGTGTTCATCATGAGGAAACCGCCGGTGCCGTAGGTGCACTTGGTCTCCCCGCGCGCGAAACAGGTTTGGCCGAACAAGGCGGCGTGCTGGTCGCCGAGCGCGGCGGCGATCGGGATGCCCGGCACCACCCGGCGCGTGCTGCCGTAGGACGCGATCGAGGGCTGGATGCGCGGCAGCATGCGGGCGGGGATGCCGAAGAACTCCAGCAGTTCGGCGTCCCAGGCGAGGGTGCGCAAGTTCATCAGGAGGGTGCGGCTGGCGTTGGTGACGTCGGTGCAGTGCAGCCCACCGTCCGGACCTCCGGTGAGGTTCCAGATCAGCCAGGTCTCCATGGTGCCGAACAGCACCTCGCCGCGCTCGGCACGCTCGCGCAGGCCCGGTACCGCGTCGAGCATCCAGCGCAGCCGCGGCGCGGCGAAATAGCTGGCCAGCGGCAGGCCACACAGTTCGCGGATGCGGTCCGCGCCGGGCTTGCCCTCCAGTTCGCGAACCAGTTCCTCGGTCCGCACGTCCTGCCAGACGATCGCGCGCCCGATCGGCGTGCCGGTGCGCCGGTCCCATACCACGGTGGTCTCGCGCTGGTTGGCGATGCCGAGGGCCGCGATCCGGTCGGCGGCCACGCCGGAATCCCGCAGGGCCTGCGGCACGATCCGCTCGACATTGCGCCAGATCTCCAGCGCGTCCTGCTCGGCCCACCCCGGCCGCGGATAGTGCTGCCGGTGCGGGCGCTGCGCGACGCCGACGAGCCGGGCCCGCTGGTCGAACAGGATGCACCGCGTGGAGGTGGTCCCCTGGTCGATGGCCAGCACGTAACGCTGCTTCATGCTCGGCTGCTCCTGCTCGACATCTGCTGATCAGCGACGGGACGGAAGTCAGTGACCCGCGCCGAGATCACGCGACACCGCACGCGCGGCGTCGAGCACCTGACCGACCAGCGCGGGCCGGTGCCGCAACTGGGCGTCACAGAGCCGATCCACCGCGCCGGTGATGCCGATGGCGCCGACCACGAGCCCGCCGGGGGCCCGGATCGGCGCCGCGATACCCGCCTCGCCTGTTCGGAATTCCTCGGTGTCGCCTGCCCATCCGGCCTGCCGGACGCCGCCCAGCGCCTTGGCGAGCGCGGTGCGGTCGACCAGGGTGCGGTGGGTGAGCGGGGCGAGCTCGGCGCGGCGGGTCGTGGCGGCCAGCTCGGCGTCGTAGGCGAGCAGGACCTTGCCCAGCGCGGTGGCGTGGGGTGGCAGCAGTTCGCCCAGTTCGAGCGCCTGTTGGGTGTTGTCCGGACGGAACACGTGATGCACCACGACCACCGCGCCGTCCATCGGCGCGCCGATCCGCACCGACTCGCCCGTGCGCGCCGCCAGCGCGTCGGCCCAGTTGATCGCGCGGGAGCGCAGCTCGTTCGCGTCGAGGTAGCTGGTGCCCAGGTGCAGCAGCGCCGCGCCGAGTTGGTACTTGCCGGTGACCGGGTCCTGCTCGACGAAGCCGACGCCTTGCAGCGTGCGCAGGATGCCGTGCGCGGTCGGCTTGGGCAGGTCGAGCGCGCCTGCGATGTCGCCGACGCCGAGCCGCCCGGAACCGCGGGCCAGCAGTCGCAGGACGGCCGCCGCCCGCTCGATCGATTGGATCGCACCTGGCATGCCGGGAAACCTACCCGTGTCGTGATTCGACAATGTCGAACGGCTGGTGATACCTGAGCAACATCATTGAAACCCAGTGTGAGCTGCGCCATACATCCTCCTCGCGCGTCGGACGGTAGCGTCGCCGACCTCCGGCAACCAGTCGAGGCGTTCGACATTGTCGAACGGCAGCTGTATCCGGGTCGCGCCTCCCGCCGTAGTTTCCGTTACACGCACGGTCGCGTCCGCGACCTGCGGGGGCGAACGGAGGCTCAACGATGAACTTCGGCTCGATCTTCCTCAGCGAAGCACTCGGCACAGGCGTGCTGGTGCTGCTCGGGGTCGGTGTGGTCGCGAACGTATTGCTGGCCAAGTCCAAAGGATTGGACGGCGGCTGGCTGCTGATCAACGTGGGATGGGGGTTCGCGGTTCTGGCAGGCGTGTATGTCGCCTACAAGACCGGCGGCCATCTGAATCCCGCGGTCACCGTCGGCATCCTGTTCAGCGGCGCCGACGAGTTCGCCCCCGGCATCGCGATCTCCGGCTCGGCGACGCTCGCGTACCTGAGCGGCCAATTCGCCGGCGCGTTCGTCGGCGCGACCGTCGCCTACTTGGCCTACAAACGCCACTTCGACGCGGAGACCGACGAGGAGAAGAAACTCGCCGTGTTCGCCACCGGACCCGCGATCCGCGCCCTGCGCTGGAACTTCGTCACCGAAGTGATCGGCACGTTCACCCTCGTCCTGGTGATCCTCACCTTCGGACACACACCGAGCGGGCTCGGCCCGGCCGCCGCCGCGCTCCTGGTCGTCGGCATCGGCGCCTCGCTGGGCGGACCGACCGGATACGCCATCAATCCCGCGCGCGATCTCGGTCCGCGCATCGCGCACGCGCTGCTGCCGGTGCGTAAGCCCGCCCCCGCCGACGCGGTCCTGGTCCCGGTGGGCGCGGCCGCGCCCGCACCGGCCGGGTCGCCCGACGGCACCCCGCGCGGCAAGGACTCCGACTGGGGTTATGCCTGGGTGCCGGTGCTCGGCCCGCTGCTGGGCGGCGCACTGGCCGGACTCGCCGCGCAGTTCCTGTTCTGATCCTTCTCTCCCACAGCAGTTTCCCGAAAGGACCGCGATGAGCCAGTACGTCGGCGCCATCGACCAGGGCACCACGAGCACCCGTTTCATGGTGTTCGACCACGGTGGCAACGAAGTCGCCCGCCACCAGCTCGAGCACGAGCAGATCCTGCCGCGCCCGGGCTGGGTGGAGCACAATCCGACCGAGATCTGGGAGCGCACCCGCGCGGTCATCCAGACCACCCTGACCAAGGCCGATCTCGTCGCGGGCGATCTGGCCGCGGTTGGCGTCACCAACCAGCGCGAGACCACGGTGGTGTGGAACCGCAAGACCGGGCGGCCGTACTGCAACGCGATCGTCTGGCAGGACACCCGCACCGATCGCATCGCCGCCGAACTGGAACGGGCCGGGCACGGCGACACCATCCGGCGCAAGGCCGGCCTGCCGCCCGCCACCTACTTCTCCGGCGGCAAACTGCGCTGGATCCTCGACAACGTCCCCGGGGTGGCCGAGGACGCCGAACGCGGCGACGCGCTGTTCGGCACCACCGACACCTGGCTGCTGTGGCAGCTGACCGGCGGAGTCGACGGCGGGGTGCACGTCACCGACCCGACCAACGCCAGCCGCACCATGCTGATGAACCTGGAGACCCTGGACTGGGACGACGAACTGCTGTCGGTGTTCGGGGTGCCCCGCGCGATGCTGCCCGCGATCGCGCCCTCGGCGAACCCGGACCTGTTCGGCACCACCCGCGCCGACGGACCGTTCGGCGGCGCGGTCCCGCTGGCGGGTGTGCTCGGCGACCAGCAGGCGGCCACCGTGGGACAGGTCTGCTTCCGTCCCGGCGAGGCGAAGAACACCTACGGCACCGGTAACTTCCTGTTGCTCAACACCGGAACCGAGATCGTGCGCTCGCAGCACGGCCTGCTGACCACGGTGGCCTACCAGCTGGGCGGGGAGAAGCCGGTATACGCGCTGGAGGGCTCCATCGCGGTGACCGGCTCGGCGGTGCAGTGGCTGCGCGACCAGCTGGGCATCATCTCCGGTGCGGCACAGAGCGAATCGCTCGCCCGGCAGGCCGAGGACAACGGCGGCGTGTATTTCGTGCCCGCGTTCTCCGGCCTGTTCGCGCCGTACTGGCGCTCGGACGCGCGCGGCGCGATCGTCGGCCTGTCCCGCTACAGCACCAACGCCCATCTCGCGCGGGCGACGCTGGAATCGATCTGCTATCAGACCCGCGACGTGGTCGAGGCGATGCAGGCCGACTCCGGCGTGCGGCTGGACGTGCTGCGGGTGGACGGCGGCGTCACGGCCAACGAGCTGTGCATGCAGCTGCAGGCCGACTTCCTCGGCGTGCCGGTGTCGCGTCCGGTGGTCGCCGAGACCACCGCGCTCGGTGCCGCCTACGCGGCGGGGCTCGCGGTCGGCTTCTGGAGCGACACCGAGGAACTGGAACAGAACTGGAACGAAGCCAAGCGCTGGCATCCCACCTGGTCCGCGGAGCAGCGCGAGCGTGGCTACGCGCGCTGGAAGAAGGCCGTTGCCCGCACCCTCGACTGGATCGACGTCGACGAATGAGGGGCGACGCCGTCCTACCCGAATAACACCGAAACAAGGAGAGATACCGCTGTGTCCGCACGATTGGACGCCCAGTACCGCGCCCGCGCGGTGAACTCACTCGGCGACACCGAGATCGACGTACTCGTCATCGGCGGCGGCGTCGTCGGCGCGGGCGCCGCGCTCGACGCCGCCTCCCGCGGCCTGACCGTGACCCTGGTGGAGGCCAGGGACTTCGCGGCGGGCACCTCCAGCCGCTCCAGCAAGCTCATCCACGGCGGGCTGCGCTACCTGGAGCAGTTGGACTTCTGGCTGGTGCGAGAAGCGCTGAAGGAACGCAGCCTGCTGCTGCACCGGCTGGCTCCGCACCTGGTGCGACCCGTGTCGTTCCTGCTGCCCTTGCGGCATCGGGTCTGGGAACGCGCCTACATCGGCGCGGGCGTCGCCCTGTACGACACCATCGGCGGCGCCCGCGCGCTGCCGATGCACCGGCACCTGTCGCGCACCCGCGCGCTGGAGCTGGCGCCCGCGCTGCGCGACGACGCGCTGACCGGAGCGATCCGATACTTCGACGCGCAGGTCGACGATGCCCGGCACACCATGATGATCGCGCGCACCGCCGCCCAGCACGGCGCGACCGTGCTCACCCGCACCAAGGTGACGGCCCTGCTGCGCGACGGCGAGCGCGTCGTCGGCGCGGAGGTCACCGACCTGGAAACCGGCCGGGTGCACACGGTTCGCGCCCGCCGGGTGATCAGCGCCACCGGCGTGTGGACCGACGAGATGAACCGGATGACCGGCGTCGATTTCCCGTTCCACGTCCGGATGTCCAAGGGCGTGCACATCCTGGTGCCCCGCCATCGCCTGCATCTGGACACCGGGCTGATCATGCGCACCGAGAAGAGCGTGCTGTTCGTCATCCCGTGGCACGCGCACTGGATCATCGGCACCACCGACACCGACTGGTCGCTGGACAAGGATCACCCGGCGGCCAGCGACGCCGACGTGCGGTACCTGCTCGACCACGTCAACCGGGTGCTGCGCGAGCCGCTCACCCGCGACGACATCGTGGGGACCTATGCGGGCCTGCGCCCGCTGCTGTCGGGGGCGTCGGCCGACACCGCGACGCTCTCGCGGGAGCACGCGGTCGCCGAACCGGCTCCCGGCCTGTTCGTGATCGCGGGCGGCAAGTACACCACCTACCGGGTGATGGCCGCCGACGTCGTGGACGCGGCGGTGGTGGGGCTCGGGCGCGCGGTCGCCCCGTCGGTGACCGAACACCTGCCGATCCTCGGCGCGGTGGGTTACCAGGAACTCGCGGCCGACCTCGACAGCCTGGCGCAACGCGCGAGTCTGCCGCGAGCGACGGTCGAGCGTCTGCTCGGCCGTTACGGGTCGGCGGTCACCGACCTGTTCGACCTGATCGCCCACGAGCCCGAACTGGGCCGGCCGCTCACCGGCGCGCCGGAGTACCTGGGGGCGGAGGCGGTGTACGCGGTGACGCACGAGGGCGCGCTGCACCTGGACGACGTGCTCACCCGCCGCACCCGCGTCTCCATCGAGACCGCCGACCGCGGCCTGACCGTCGCGCCCGAGGTGGCGTGGCTGATCGGCGCGCACCTCGGCTGGGACGCCGCCGCAACCGAGCGAGAGATCACCCGCTACCGCGAACGGGTGCACGCCGAACTGGCCGCCAACCAGGCGGCCGACGACCAGTCCGCCAACGCTGCCCGGATGGTCGCCGTCGCCTGAGCCGGAGGCGTGGCACGGCCCCGCGCGCAACCGTGCCACGCCGTGCTCACCGATCCATGCCGCCGTGGCCGCGCGGGGTGGACTCGTCGGTCTCCAGCTGCTCACCGGCCGGGTGCTCGTCGGCGTGCGTCGGTTTGGTGTGCTCGTCGGCGAAATCCGCGTCCTGCTGCATCGACTCCGCCGTTTCGGGATCGATATTCGGTGTGCTCATACCTCGCGTGTACCCGTGCCGACCCGCTCCACGCCGCTCCACGCCGCTCCACGCAGCCCCCGTGTTCCCGGCCTCGTCCGGCTTTCGGCCGTGTCGGGTTGACCTCAACGGCGGTTGAGGATGGAGCATGGGTCGCATGACTCGTCCAGCTGATTTCTGGAACACCGTCTATGACAACGACACCGCACCCTGGGTGATCGGCGAGCCGCAACCGGCCATCGTCGCGCTCGAGCGCGACGGCGGCATCACCGGGCGCGTGCTCGACCCCGGCTGCGGCGCAGGCGAGCACACCATCCTGCTGACCAGGCTCGGATACGACGTCCGCGGCATCGACATGGCGCCGAGCGCGGTGGCCTACGCGCGCGCCAACGCGGCCGAGCAAGGCGTGCCATCCGCCGTGTTCGAGATCGCCGACGCGCTCGCGCTCGGCGACCGGCCCGACTTCGCCGGTGACCCGCCCGGCTCCACGCCCGCGTTCGACACCGTGGTCGACAGCGCGCTGTTCCACGTCTTCGGCACCGAGGACGAGGCGCGCGCCGCGTACGTCCGCAGCCTGCACGCGGTCTGCAAGCCGGGCGGCACGGTCTACGTTCTCGCGCTCTCCGACGTCGAGCCGGGATTCGGCCCACGGATCAGCGACACCTTGATCCGGGAGTCGTTCCGCGACGGCTGGACGGTGGAGGATCTGCGACCCACCCGCTACCGGGGACGGGTCACCGACCTGGTGGCCCAGGAAGCGACGGACCTGGAGGTCTCCGAGTCGGGCCGGGTCGACGCCGCCGCGTGGCTGGCCCGGATCCGCCGCCTGTGAACCGTCCGGCTCACACCCCTTTGGGCGCTGTGCTGCCCATGAATCCGAACAGGTAACCCGCGACCCGCCGCATCTGGATCTCCTCGGCGCCCTCGGTGATCCGGTAGCGCCGGTGGTGTCGGTAGATGTGCTCGAACGGCTTGTGCCGGGAGTAGCCGAGGCCGCCGTGCACCTGCATGGCGCGGTCGGCGGCCTCGCAGCACAACCGATTGGCCCAGTAGTTGCACATGGAGACCTGCTCGGACACGGCGAACGTGCCGTAGGTGTCCATCGACCAGGCGGTCTTGTGGATCAGCGCGCGCAGCATCTCGCACTGGGTGTGCAGTTCCACCAGGGGGAACTGGATCGCCTGGTTGGTGGCCAGCGGCTTGCCGAAGGGCTTGCGCTGTTTGGCGTAGGCCACCGACTCGTCGATACAGTACTGCGCCGCGCCCAGGCTGGACGCGGCCTGGCGGATCCGGTTCTCGTTGAAGAAGTGCTGCACCACCGCCAAGCCGCGTCCCTCGCCGCCGAAGACGGCGGTGTCCGGGACCCGGACGCCGTCCAGCGCGACGCGGGCGTGGTCGGTGGGCATGTTGAACGTCCAGAGGTACTCCTCCACGACGAACCCGGGCGCGTCGATGGGTACCAGGAACGCGGTGATGCCCGCGGCGTCGCCGGGGCCGCCCGAGGTGCGCGCGAAGATCAGGTCGGCGTCGGCGATGTGCACGCCGGTGTTCCAGGTCTTTCGGCCGGTGATCACCCAGCCGTCCCCGTCGCGGACCGCCGTGGTCTCCATGTGGGTCGCGTCGGAGCCGTGCTCGGGCTCGGTGATGCCGAAGGCGAAGAATTTCGTTCCCGAGGCCAGCCCGTCCACCCACTCCGCCTGCTGGGCGGGTGTGCCGTACTCGAGCATGAGCAGCAGGCCGACGTTGTTGGCGACGATGGCGTGCTCGTTCTGCAGGTCGCAGTGCAGTCCGAGACCGCGCCGGGCCAGGTGCTCGCGGATCACGGCCATGCCGAGATTGGTGCCGTCCCGGCCGCCGTACTGCGCGGGGAACGCGTACCGCAGGTGCCCGGCGGCGTCGGCGCGCCCGCGCACCTCGGCCAGCAACTCTTCCCATCGCGCGTTCGGCAGGCCGCCGCGATCCCAGTCGGTACGGGCGTCCTCGCGGCGGTGATCGAAGAAGCGGATATTGTCGTCGGCCTGCTCGAGCGGCGTGATCTCCCGCTCGATGAACGCATCGAGTTCGGCCAGGTATTCGACCAGTTCCGCGGGGAGTTCGAAATCCATCGGCGCAGCTAGCCTTTCGCAGTGGGTCGGATCTGCATCAGCAGGTCCCATTCGATTTCCGAGACGCGGCGCCCGCTGGCCGCCATCACGATGTCGCGCACGCTGCCGTCCAGATGGGCCGCGGCCTGCCCGGCCAGCCCGATGCCCCAGGCGAGCGTGCACATCACCTTCCACCAGCGGAACCGGTCTTCGTCGAAACCGCCGCCACCGCGCTGGTAGCCGCGCACGAACGCGGCGCGGCCGGCGAGGCCGCCGAACTCCCGGTCGTCCGCGCGGAAACGCCACATGCGCAGCGCGGGCCAGGCCGCGTCGCGCATCGGATCGCCGTGTCGCTGCGCGCCTTCCCAGTCGAGCACCGCCCGCAGGCCCTCAGGACCGACGACGATGTTGCCGTTGCGCATGTCGGTGTGCAGCAGCGCGGTGCGGGGCGGCGCGGGCGGGCAGCGGCGTTCCAGCCAGCGCAGGGCGAGAGCGAACACCGGACGGTCCGGCAACAGCGCGCGCACGTGCTCCGCCGCCTCGGTCAGCTGGCGTCCGGGATCGGCGGCCGCCTCCGGGAGCCGGGTGGGCGCGGTCGCCGGGTCGATGGCATGCAGGCGTCCCATGGCCTCACCCAGCTGCTCGGCGACTCGTTCGCCCAGGCCGGAGGCCTCGACCAGCCGTAACACCTTGCGCGGCACGGTCTCGCCGTCGACGCGCTCGGAGACCACGAACGGGCCGCCCGCGAAGGAGCTGTCGGTGCAGATCGCCACCACGGGTGGCACGGGGACGCCGTGCGTGCGCGCCAGCTCGCGCACCGCGGCCTCCACGTCCACCGGCACCAGCTCGATCGCGCTCGGGACGATGGTCGCGACCAGGCGACGCGTCCCGCCGCCGAGATCGGCTTCGAAGGCCACGTTGCGGCGGCGGGCGCCCGCGGAGAGGTATTCGACATTCGACACTGTCACCGCGCGGGTGCCCGACCCGAGGAACTCGGCCAATCCGCGCGCCAGATCGGCGCTCACTCGCCCGCCCACGTGTCGTAGCCCGGTTTGGCGATCGCGAGATCGGCCCGCACGACGGAAACCAGCGCCGCCCAGAGTTGCTCGTCACCCCCCTCGGCCACCGCGGCGAGCAGCTCCCGCTCGCGCTCGGCCGCGGCCGGACCGGATTCGATCTCCCTGCGCACGATCCTGGCGAGGTTGGCTCCCACCCGCGCCTTGTGCTGCAAACCCGCGGGCAGGGCGGGCAGCAGCGTCTCCTCGAGCAACTCGGCGAGCGAGTCCAGCAACTCCACTGCCGATGGGCGATTCTGCATACGTTCCCCTCGGTCGACTCCGGCCCTCAGCATGGCACGCACCCCGACCGTCCCGATCGGTACTTTCGGCCGTCACCCGTGGCCGCGCAGTCGCCACAGCCCCACCGTCGCCGGGTGGTGCCGGCACCGAGACCTACCTGTGTGGTGGCTGGGAATACGCCGTGGGTCTCCTTTCACGCGAGATCGCGCCCGGAACGGGTCGGTAAAATCCGAGGGGGACAGCAGGCGCGAGTGCGCCATTCGTTGCGCTGGGCGAACACAGGAGAAATGCATTGGCGACCAGTCGCGTCCGATCCGGCGTCGTCGCGGGGTTCGCCCTGGTCATGGCGGCGCTCTTGGCGGCGTGCTCGTCCTCGTCCGAACCGGGAGCAGCACCCGGGGCGGCCGGTCCGGCATCCTCGCCCATTGCCATCACGCCCGCGTCCGGCGCCGGCAACGTAGATCCGCTCGCGCCGGTCCAGGTGAGCACCGCGGACGGCCAGCTGACCGCGGTCACCATGACCAACGAACAGGGCAAGACGGTCGACGGGATCATGACTCCCGACAAGACGGCCTGGAAGCCCACCGAGCCGCTCGGCTACGGCCGCACCTACACGGTGACCGCGGAAGGGCTGACCGTCACCGGCAGAACCGGCCCGACCACCTCGACCTTCTCCACGCTCACCCCCAACAACCAGACGAAGGTCTCGCTCACCACCACGGGCGGCACACCGCTGTCCGACGGCGGCACCTTCGGGGTGGGCACCGTGGTGGTGGCGCACTTCGACGAGAACATCCCCGACCGCGCCGCCGCCGAGAAGCACTTGGCGGTCACCACCGACCCGCCCGTCGAGGGCTCGTGGTACTGGCTGGACGACCGCAACGTGCACTGGCGCCCGAAGGAGTACTACGCGCCCGGCACCAAGGTGAGCGTGGCGGCGAACATCTACGGTCAGGAACTCGGCCGAGGGCTCTACGGCCAGGAGGACACCGAGACCACGTTCACCATCGGCGCGTCGCACGTCTCGATCGCCGACGACAACACCAAGCAGGTCCAGGTCTTCGAGAACGGCAGGCTGATCCGCACCATGCCGACCTCGATGGGCATGGGCGGCAGCGAGGTCGTCGCGGGCAAGACGATCACCTTCTGGACCCAGCCCGGGATCTACACGGTGATGGACAAGGCCAATCCGGTGATCATGGACTCCTCCACCTACGGCCTGCCGATCAACTCGCGTCTCGGCTACAAGGAGGCCATCGGCTGGGCGACCCGGATCAGCACCGACGGCATCTACCTGCATCAGCTCGACTCGACCGTCTGGGCGCAGGGCAACACCGACGTGTCCCACGGCTGCCTCAACCTCAGCGGGGAGAACGCCCAGTGGTTCTTCAATTTCGCCGTCCCCGGTGACGTGGTGGAGATCCGCAACACCGGCGGCGCGCCGCTCGAGGTCTGGCAGAACGGTGACTGGGGCCTGCCGTGGGATCAGTGGGTGCAGGGCAGCGCACTCCGGTAGCGGCCGACACGCTGACCGGCCTTGCCCAGGGTGGGAAGCTGCACTACATTCCTGCTCTCGCGAGACCACTCGGTCTCCATTCCCGCGCGACGTCCCCACGGCGGCACCGCGTGGGCCCCGCGTTGAGGATCGGAGCCGGCTGGATGGCGATGCTGTTGTACTACCTACTGCTACCGCTGTACATGGCCGAGTCGTTCTTTCGCTTACTGGACTGAGCGGCTATCCGCCCAGCTCACGATGAAAATCCGTCACCGGGGGGCAAACGCTTCCGGCTCTCGGCCGACTGCCCGGCCTGGAGCCGTCCAGGACCGGCCGCCGCGCCGAATCGTCGACTACAACCGTGGAACGGCCCACGGCCGGTCGCGGATCATCGCCGCACCGGATCCGAACTGAGTCTCCGGCAGCGCCCTGACGAATGCCGCACGCCCGTGCCGGTCAACCGGCTTGCTCGGCCCCCGGTGGCTGATGAAAACCGGGACCGGCCTTGGGTTCGACATCGCGCGGGTCGATCGGCTCGCGGCAGTGATCGCAGACCAGCATGGGCGAGGTCTCCTGCCCGCAGCTGCGGTGTTCCAGGACGATCGGGCGGCCCTCCGGCCCGATCAGGTGGTGGTCGCCCCAGACCATCATCGCCGTGACGATCGGATACAGCTCGCGGCCCGCGGCGGTCAGGTGATAGTCGACGCGCCCGCCGCCGTGATCGGTGCGGGTGAAGATGCCCGCGTCGATCAGCATGCGCAGGCGGCTGGTGAGCAGGTTGCGGTTGGTGATGCCGATGTTGCGCGCGAAATCGCTGAAGCGGTGCACCCCGAAGAACGCCTCGGCGATGAGCAGGATGGTCCACCGGTCGCCGAGCAGTTCGACGACGCGGGTGACCGAATCGTCGACCGGGCGCCGCAGTGTCATGGCGTCCATTTTCGCATCTCGGCACGGTATTGCTTTCCTACCGCCAGTATCGCAATAATACCGACAGACCAGCCCTCCGGGCCGACAGCTGGGAGTGTCGATGACGACCACGAACCAACCGACCGACGACTACGTGCGCCTGCTCGACCCCGCGGTCCGGCCCGATCCGTATCCCCTCTTCGCCCGTCTGCGCGAGTCCGGCGCGTTCCGGATCGGCACGGCTCCGGTGGTCGTGCTGACCCGCTACGCCGACTGCGCCGCCGTGCTGCGCGATCCCCGGGCGAGCGTCGACCGATCACTGGCCCGGTTGCAGCTCGGCTCGATGCCGATCTACGACGGGACGCGTGAGGACGGTGCGGCCCGGGCGAAACCCTCGTTCCTGTTCCTGGACCCGCCCGACCACACACGCCTGCGCCGTCTGGTGTCCAAGGCATTCACCCCGCGCGTCGTGCGGCGCTTGGAGCCTCGGATCACCGGGATCGTCGACGACCTGCTCGACCAGCGCGCCCGAGAGGGGACATTCGACGCCGTCGACCACTTCGCCTATCCGCTGCCGGTGACCGTCATCTGCGAACTGCTCGGCGTCCCGCTCGCGGACGAAGCGCGGCTGAGCACTTGGTCCGCGCTGCTGTCGCGCACCCTCGATCCGACCTCCCGCGCGGCCGCCGAGTTCCGCGCCGACCCGGCGGAGATCCAGCGCGCCGGGATCGAACTGCACGCCTACTTCGAAGAACTCACCGATCGCCGCCGCCGCGCGCCGGGACCGGATCTGCTGTCCGAACTCATCGCCGCCGAAGACGCCGGGGACGCGCTCACCCACGCGGAACTGATCTCGACCTGCGCGCTGCTGCTGGTCGCCGGGCACGAGACCACCGTCAACCTGATCGCCAACGCGATCCTCGCCCTGCTGCGCAGGCCGGACGAACTCGCCGCACTGCGCGCGGATCCGGACCGGGCGGCGGGCGTCGTCGAGGAGACGCTGCGCTTCGACCCTCCGGTCCAGCTGATCCCGCGCATCGCCGCCGACGACATGACTGTCGGCGACACGGACATCCAGCGCGGCGACCTGGTGGTGCTGCTGATCGCCGCCGCGCACCGCGATCCCACGGCGTTCGCCGACCCCGACCGCTTCGATCCGGCGCGGGACAACCGCCACCTGGCCTTCGGCCTGGGGGCACACTTCTGCGTCGGCGCTCCCCTGGCCCGCCTGGAGGCGCGAGTGGCGCTGACCCGGTTCGCGCAACGGGTGCGATCGCCTGCCCTGCCGGTGGACCCTCCGCCGTACCGGGAGCACGTCAATCTGCGCGGGCCCGCGCACCTGCCCATCGAGTTCGCGGCGATACTGCCCCGCTAGCGACGGGTCAGCCGTCGTAGCAGCGTGCAGTCCGGCGGGCGCCACAGTCGCGTGTGGCGTCCTCGCAGAGCACTCCGTGGCGCAGTGATCCGGCTCCGCTAGCGAGGCGGGTCAGCCGTCGTACGCGATGTGCGGCGTCCATCCTTCGGCGGGGCGCGTGGCCGCGGCATGCAGCGCCGCCGCCACACGGTCGCGCGTGAACGCGCCGTCGCCGAGCACACCGTTGATCTGCACCGCGACGGCCCGGATACCGTCGGGCGCGAGGGTGGCGTCCAAGCTGGTGACCAAGTTGCGCACCGCCGCCTTCTGGACGCCGAGCGAAGCGGCCCGGTGCCACGGCTTGTCCGCGGCCGCACTGCCGGTGACCAGCACGCGGGCGCCCTCGGACAGGAAGGGGCGCGCCGCTTGGACGGCGGGCAGCAACGCGGCCGCGCCGACGGTGAAGTCCTCGATCAACTCCGGAACCGAGAGCCGCAACGGATCGGCTTCCCGGAAGACGCTGGGGTTGAAGTGCAAAACGTCGATCCGGCCGTGGCGCTCACCCACCCCGGCGACCACCCGGGTCACATCGGCGGGATCGCGCAGATCCACTCCCACGCCTTCCGCGTGGACGCCCTGCTCACGCAGTTCCTCCGTCAACGGCTCGGCCTCCGCGGCCGACCGGCAGGCCAGCACCGCGGTGAATCCGTCGGCGGCGAACAGGCGGGCCACCGACAACCCGACCCCGGGACCGGCGCCGAGCACGAGAAGCACGGGTGCGGTCATGATGGCCGAGCCCCTGCCCGGCCGCGCATCGCGATCATTCGACCACGGCCTTGATCCGGTTCAGCGTCTCGCGCATTCCCTCGACGTTGGTCTTGCCGCGCGTCCACCCGGCCAGCGACCAGTACAGCCGCAATACCGGGTTGCTGTGCAGCTGGAACGACTCGGTGACGTCGGTGCCGCCGTCCACCGGTTCGAAGACATAGCGCCACGTGTTGATCGGCATGCCACGCGGACCGAGCACGGTGAACGCGAATTCGCGGCCGGGCTCGCAGGCGACGATGCGGCACACCGTCGCGTACTTCAGCCCCCAGCCGTTGCGGTTGACGTGACCACGGAACTTCACGCCGACCGCCGGGCCCGTTGCGCCGCCGAGCCACTCCGCGGCGAACGTCTCCGGACTGAACCGCCCGGTGTTCTCGATGTCACTGACCAGCGCCCAGATCTCGTCGGCGGGCGCGGCCATCCGGACCGTCACGCTGTCATGCATGCGCCGAACGCTAGCAGGCGGGCCTGCCGTCGCTTCCGGGCCGGATCGGGCGGCCGCCAGGCGCGCCACCCAGCCGTCCACGTCCGGCAGCCACCCGCCGGGTGGCAGCACCCAGCACGCGGCGAGCAGGTCGTGGCCGAAATGCGCGAGCGCCGCGTGCTCGGGCCAGTACCGGCGGGTCCACTCCGGGTCGTCGGCCGCCGAGTCGATACCGCTGCGGACCACGCCGACCAGCTCGAATTGCAGATGCTGGACGAGCATCCACGCCACGGCGTCCATCGGCTTGCGCCGCAGGCGGTCGAGCAGGACGCGCGCGCCCGCACGCACCCGGTGCTCCATCCAGTGGAAGGTGCGACGGTGCCCGCGGGGCGCGACGCCGTAGAGCGCGAGCACGGCGACGGCGACACCGAGCACGGTCTCCCACAACCGATCACGGAGCACGGGTCCGACCGGCCCGCCCGTGGTGGTGACCCCACCCGCGATCAGCGCCACCGGCGTGATGAAGACGACGGCCAGCGCGTAGTTGCGCGGCACGAACAGCTCGATGCAGAACTGCAACGCGGCAACCAGCGCGATAAGCGCGTAGCCGGTCGGGCCGACCTGGTAGATGAGCGCGAACAGGCCGAGTCCCGCGATGGTGCCGACGAACCGGTGGATGGCCCGCACCTGCCCACGCACGCGATCGGGACCGGTTTGCAGCACGATCAGGGCACTGAGCACCGCCCAGTGCGGACGGTCGAGGCCGAGCAGCGCACTCAGCGCGCCCGCGCCCAGACAGCCCGCGGCGACCCGCAGCGCGCTGATCGCCGCGTGCGAGGAGAACGACAGCGAACGCAGCAGCCGGAAGCCGACACCCGGACGGGCGAACGAGACCAGAGGATCGACCAGCAGATCGTCGGTGTCGTCGTCGGGAGCATGGCCGGCGAGCCTGCGGCGCGCGGCCTGCAAGGTAGCCAGCAACTCGGCTTCTCGCGGGTCGGAGGGCAGACCCGCGTCGTAGACCGCGGCCCACGCGTCCGCCATCGCGGCGCCTGCCCGGTGGCGCAGGTCGATGGCGGGCGTCCCCGCCTCCCGGGCCGCGACGTAGGCGTCGACCGCGCGGACCGCCGCCTCGACCGCCGTCCGCTCCGGTTTGCGGCGATCACGTAGCACTCCGGCCATCGACACGACGAGCGCCGCGCCGACACCGCAGGCCGTACAGAACACCAGCGTGAGCACCGCCGTCCCCGCCTCGGCCGCCTTCATCGCGCCCGCGCAGACCAGCGCGAAGAACAGCGCGCCCGGCGGACCGAGCCGCAGCGCGTCGATGACGAACACGGCCACGACCGCGATAGCCGAGACCACGACGACCATGAGCAGCGACGACCCGAAGCCCGCGTCCAGCAGGCCGCCGATCAGCGCGCCGGCACCGCAGGCGGCCAGCAGGGCCGATCCGGCCGCGAGGACGACTCTGCCGCGGACCCGGTACGGCCGGCCCTCGCCGTAGAGCACGGCGAAGGCGCCGAACATGACGAATACGGCCGCGTCCGGATGGCCGAGGCCGGTGATGATCGCGGCCGGGACGGCGAACGCCAGCGCGGCGCGCAACGCCACGCTCCACCGTCGTCCGGCGGGTGTCAGGGCGAACAACAGCGAGCCCACCCGGCCCTTCGGTGGCACCGGATCCGGGTATGTCGCCGCCACCTGCTGTCCTTTCTGGTCTGGACGAACTGCCTGGTGCACACATTAGATTCGGGACATGACCGCCGACGCTCATATTCCGCTACCCACGCGCGTCCACGCCTTCGGCGACGACGCGCTCGGTGACCACGACGCCGTCGCCCTGGCCGCGCTGGTGCGCGAGGGTGTGGTCGCGCCACAGGAACTCGCCGCCGCCGCGGTGGCGCGCGCCGATCGGGTCGAGGAACTGGCGGCCGTCGCCTACCCGAGCTACGCCGAACCGCTGCTGCCCACCGAACGGACCGGCGCCTTCTACGGCGTGCCCAGTTTCGTGAAGGACAACACGGACGTGGCGGGCATGCCGACCAATCAGGGCACGGCCGCCTTCCACGCGCGGCCCGCCCGCGCGCACAGCGGCTACACCCGGCAGTTCCTCAGCACCGGCCTCACCGTCCTCGGCAAGAGCGCCATGCCCGAATTCGGCTTCAATGCCAGCAGCGAGACGCCGCACCTCGCGCCCACCCGCAATCCATGGCACACCGGCTATTCCGTGGGCGGTTCGTCGGGCGGAGCCGCCGCGCTGGTGGCTTCGGGTGTCGTCCCGATCGCGCACGGCAACGACGGCGGCGGATCGATCCGGATTCCAGCGGCGTGCGCCGGGCTGGTCGGCCTGAAGCCGACGCGTGGACGACACGTGGTGTCCGGGCTGGCGCGCACGCTGCCGGTCGACATCGTCAGCGAGGGCGTGCTGACCAGGACGGTGCGCGACACGGCGGCGTACACCGCGGCGGCCGAACGCTATTGGCGCAATCCCGCGCTGCCGCCGATCGGCCGCGTCGACGGTCCGCCGAACAGGCGGATGCGGATCGCCCTGGTGCTCGACAACCTCGCGGGGCCGGTGCCCGCCGGTCCGACCCGGGAGGCCGTCGAGAGCGTCGCCCGCACGCTCGAGGCCTGCGGCCACGCGGTCGAGCCGGTGCCGTTGCCGTTCGACGCCACGATCGAGCGCGCATTCCTACACTACTGGGGCCTGCTCGCGGCCGCGATCACCACGACCGGACGGTTCCTCGACCGCCGGTTCGACGCGCGCCGCGTGGACGATCTCACCGTGGGTCTTCGCGCCTTCTTCTTGCGGCGCGCCTTGCACGCCCCGCTCACGCTCCACCGGCTGCGCGCGGCGGCGGCCACGTATGAACAGGCGCTGGGACCTTTCGACGCGGTGCTGCTGCCCACGCTCGGTCACACCACGCCGCGGCTGGGCCATCTCAGCCCCACCGTGCCGTTCGACGAACTGCTCGACCGGTTGCGCGCCTACGTCTGCTTCACGCCGATCAACAACATCACCGGGACGCCCGCCATCACAGTTCCGGCGGGCCTGACCGACACCGGGCTGCCCATCGGTGTCCAGTTCGCCGCCACCCGCGGCAACGAGCGCCCACTACTGGAGCTGGCCTATCTGGTCGAGTCCGAACGGCCCTTCCCCCGCGTCGATCATTGACCCCGCGGACGACGGGCGGTCGCGGTGCACCGGGCCGTGGGCGTCGTCGCAGTGGTCCTCCAGCACCGGCAGCAGGCGTTGGGCGTCCGCCGCAGCCGAGGAGGCGACGGCGTGGGTGTGGTCGACCTGCAAGGTGGTGTGGGTGATGCCGTAGTCGTGATCGAGCAGATGCTCGATCCGCTGACGCAGGCCGTGGCAGTCGGCGCCCGCGCGGACCAGCACATGCGCCGACAAAGCGATGTCACCGGAGGTGATCTGCCAGACGTGCAGGTCGTGCACCTCGTCGACGCCCTCGATGTCGACCAGCCCGCGCCCGAGCGCGTCCGGGTCGACCCCGGCGGGCGCCGCCTCCAGGAAGATCCGCCCCGATTCGCGCACCAGCCCGAGCCCCGCCTTGACCATCAGCGCGACGACGATCAGCGTGGCGATCGCGTCCGCCCTGGCGAAGCCGGTGGTCAGCACGACGAGCCCGGCCACGGCGGTGGCGATGAAGCCGTACAGGTCGTTGAGCACGTGCTGGAACGCGCCCTCGACATTGAGGCTGGAGCGGTTGGCCTTGCTGATCGCCCAGGTGGCGGCGATGTTGACCGCCACACCGGCCAGCGCGGTGGCCAGCACGAGCCCGCCGGTCACCTCCGGCGGCTCCAGCAGGCGGCGCACGGCCTCGTAGGCGAGCCAGCCCGCCAGCACGAGCAGCGTGACGCCGTTGGCCTGCGCCGAGAGGATCTCGGCGCGCTTGTAACCGTAGGTGTACTTGCCGTTCGCGGGCCGGGCAGCGAGCCGGATCGCGATGAGCGCCAGCACAATGGACGCGGCGTCGGTGAGCATGTGCGCCGCGTCCGACAGCAGCGCCAGCGAGTTGGCCAGCACGCCGATCACGACCTCGATCGACATGAAGCCGACGATGAGCGCCAGCGCGATGGTCAGCCAGCGGCGGTCGGCGCCACCGGACAACCCGTGCCCGTGCCCGTGCGCATGCCCGTGTTCGTGTCCCATCGACCGGCCCTTTCCAGCTATCAAATGTATGCGCATATCTGCATCTGTTCCGTCAGCTTAACCCACCCGGCGCGGCGGGCGACAGAGCAGCACAGTGAGCTGGATCACGTACACCCCGGTCCGGCGGTCCAGGTCAGCCGACCAGGGCATGTACCGCCGCATAGGTCGCCACGGTGGCGACCAGCCCTGCGACGACACTGACGACCACGTTCATCGCCGCGAAGAAATAGGCGCCACGCTCGGCCAGCCGCACGGTTTCGTACGCGAAGGTGCTGTAGGTGGTCAGAGCTCCGCAGAATCCGGTGCCGAGCAGCACGAACAGCGGCGAGGACAGCGCCGACCCGGCGCCACTGAGTGCACCGAGCACCAGACAGCCGATCAGGTTGACCAGGAACGTGCCCCAGGGGAACAAGCTGTCGCGGCGATTCTGCACCGCCCGATCGATCAGATACCGCAGCGGCGCGCCGATCGCCCCGCCGACGAGGACCAGCAGCAGGATCATCGCGATTCCTTCCGCGCGCGTCGCAGGCGCTCGTAGCCCGCCCTGGTGAGCCACATGGCGGCGAGTGCGGCCGAGAGAGCGCAGATCAGGGTGCCCGCCAGATAGACGGCCGCGACGACGATCGTGCCCGGCGCCAGCAGCTGGCGAACCTCGTTGGCGTAGGTGGAGAAGGTCGTGAACCCACCCAGGACGCCGACCCCGAGGAAGGGCCGCAGCAACCGATGAGCAGCCCAGATCTCGGTCACCGCGACCATGAGCACGCCGATCGCGAAGCAGCCCGCGACATTGGTGAGGAAAGTGGCGAGCGGGAAGTGCCCGGGGCGGGCGGGCAATCCCTGGGCGAGTCCGTAGCGCGCGAGTGCGCCGAGGGCGCCGCCGAGGGCGACGACCGCCGCGGCCGAGCCGTGAACACGCCAGAAATCCCGCCGTCGAGCGCGGCCACGCGCGCGTTCGGCGGTGTCTATCGGCTCCTCGGTCAGTTCACCGGCCACGGCAGATCTCTTACCCGAACCGTCCGCGCCGGCCCGCGGCGGGTCACCGCGCCGCCGCGCTCACCGGTCCCCGGCCTCGCCGTCGCCGTCGTGCGCGACGAGAACCGAGCAGCCGACGTGCCGTGCGGCCTTCTCCGCGGTGCTGCCGATGAATCGGCCCCAGATGCCGGAATGCCCGCTGCGCCCGAGCACCAGCAGGTCGGCCTGGTGATCGGCGGCGGCAGTGGCCAGTTCGCGCGCCGCCTGACCCGCGCGGAGCTCGGCCCGCACCGCGATGCCGCGCTGTTCGGCGGTCTCGGCGGCGGTGGTGAGCCAGCGGCGGCAGGCCTGTTCCCCGATCGAGCGTTCGTCCTCGATCTCGCCGACCACCGGACCGTAGTGCGGCAGATACTCTTCGACCGCGACGACCGTGAGCGTGGCGTGGTGCACCGTCGCCAAGTCGAGCGCCATCGTCAACGCGGCCCGCGCGCCGGCCGAGTCGTCGTAGCCCACCACGATCCGCTGGAACACCTCTCCATTGTGAGCCCTCGAATGGGCCGGAGCCAGTGCTCTGGCAACCCTGCGGCAATCAGGCAGGCGCCGCAGCATGATCCACCGCGAGCACTTCGGCCGCCGCACGCTCGCCCGAGCGGATCGCCCCTTCGATGTAGCCGGACCACTCGGTGGCGGTTTCGCTTCCGGCCCAGTGGATCGCGCCGACCGGGTGACGCAGAGCCGACCCGAGGGTGGTCAAGACGCCCGGCGGGAAGAACGAGTTGTAGCCGCCGCGGGCGTATGGATCATCGGCCCAGACCTTTTCGTGCCACTCGACCGGCTCCTTGGCGACGTGCCCGAAGGCGCGCACGAGCGAACCGACGATCATGGCGCGGCGCTCGGCGGGAGGAAGCGCGGCCAGGCGTTGCGCCGCCCGGCCCGGCACCAGCGCGCCGAGCACACCAGGACCGCCGGGACGGGTGGCGTCGAAGGTGACCGGCACCGGATCGTGCAGGTTCAGCGACTGGCCGGTGAGCAGGTCGTCGCGCCAGAACGGCCGCTCGTAGACCGCGAACGCCTTCAGCACCGAGCCCATCGGCATGCGCTGGGTCAACTGGTCGCGCGCGGCCGGCAGCGGCGGGTCGTAGGCGATGCGTCCGGCGAGGGTGGCGGCACGGCCACGATCACGTGTCCGGCGTGCACGGCGCCGGCGTCCCCGCTCACCCGCACACCGTCCGCGCCCTGCCGGATTTCCGTGACCGGCGCACCGAGGCGCACCGCGCCCCCCAACTCGGCGGCGACGGCCAGCGCGGGCCCGTCGGCGCCGTCGACGAACAGGCGGGTCACGGTCTCGGCGGTGATCCCGGCCTCGACCCCGCCCGCCGAGCGGATCGTGGTCAGCAGACCGAGCATCGAGATACTGCCGACGTCGACGCACAGCTCCTCGCCGATCATCACCTCCGCGAGGTTCCGCGCGCGCCGTTCGGGCACGTTGCGGCGCAACCAGGTCGCCGCGGTCATCGCGTCCAGCCGGTCCGCGCCCGGCGTCGTCCACGGGCGCGCGAGGTCGATGCGGGCGGCCATCCGTTCCAGCCGCCACATCGCCTGGACGAGCACGAGCAGGACGAACGTCGGCAGCGGCGGGCGAGCGCCGCTGAACGGCCGCCGGACCACTCCCTCGACCAGCAGGTCGGCCCCCTCGGGCGGTGCGAAGGTCGCGGCGCGGTACTGCTCGGCCAGCGCGGCGAAACGCGTGTGCGCGCCCGAGATCCACTGTCCACCGAGGTCGACGGCCCAGCCGTCGCCGACCCGCGCGGTCTGGGTGCGACCGCCCACCCGATCGCTCGCCTCCAGAACGACGACCTCCCGGCCCGCCGCTCGCAGCGTCCGCGCCGCGCTCAGCCCGGCATATCCCGCACCGACGACCACGACGTCCGTACGGTCCATGGTGGCCTCCCGTCGCCGCACCGTAACTCGACAACCACTGTTGATCACCCGTGGCCGATCCGCAACCGACGGGGAGATCCGGCGCGCGCCAGCGCACCCGGCGGCTAGCGCGGCAGCGTGGCGAGGGCGGCGACGGCGGCCTCCTGCAGGATCGTGGTCACCGAACGCGGCGGCGCCGCGACACGTCCACGCACCCATTGCCTGCAGTACTCCTGTGCCGGTCCGACACAGATCGCGTGGGCCAGCGGATAGCCCTCGCCGCCGGGGTCCGCGGCGCCGAGCAGCTCTCGGTACCGGCGCGCGAGCGCACCGAAGAAGTCCCGATTGTGTTGTGCCAGTTGCGGCTGCGCGGCCAGGGCCACCTCGTCCGGCAGCGTGGCGAACAGGAATCGGGCCAGGTCGCGATGATCTTCCACCCAGCCGAGATGAGCCGCCAGCATCGCGCGGATCGCCTGCTCGGCAGTGGCGCCGGGCGCGTCGAGGCGCTCCAGCACCGTCCGCTGATAGCCGAGCATCCCGGAAACGTAGACCGCGGCCGCCAATTCGGCTTTCGAGCCGAACGCGTGGAACATGCTGCCGCTGGAGAGGCCGAGCCGATCGCGCACACCTGCCATCGTGAACGACGGATAACCCTTGGCCAGTAGCTGTCGCGTCGCTTCGGCCAGGATCCGCTCGCGGGTGCGCACGATCGGCTACGCGCCGAACTCGGCGTCGATGCCGGAACGGACCGCGGCGAGCGCCGCCGCGCGCACCCGCAGTTTCGTCCCGGTGTGCGCGGCGAAGTCGATGGCGGTCAACCGGTGCGCTTCAGCCGTCGCGCGCGCGTGCAAGTCGTCCGCGTCGGCGGCGATCACGTCGAGGAAGCCCAGTTCCCTGGCTTCCTCGGGTCCGACCAGGATTCCGGTGTTCGCGGCCCGGTCGAACCCGGGCGCGGTGAGGCGGTGGCGCGCCACCTCCACGCCGTAGTGCGGAATGGTCAGCCCGATCGCGACCTCGTTGAGGCCCAGTTTGAAATCCCCCGTGACGCCGAAGCGGACGTCCGCGGCCAGCAGCGTGAACGCGCCCTGCGCGATGGCGTGCCCCGGGCAGGCCGCCACGACCGGGTAGGGAAAGCCGAGCAGCCGGTGGACCAGATTGCCGCCCGCCCGCAGTGTGCGGCGGATGTCATCGACGGAACGGGAGAACGTCGCCAGGTCGTAGCCGGCGGAGAACATGCGCGAACGCCCGGTCAACAGGACGACCGCCCGGTCGGCTTCGGCCCGGTCCAGGGCGCCCGCGATGGCGCCGATCATGTTCTCGGACATGACATTGGCCTTGCCGTCGTCCAGCGTGATCGTGGCGATCCCGCCGTCGAGCCGATAGGTGACGAGTTCGGTCATCACAGCCTCCTCTAGAGCAAGGCTCTAGAGTACCACTCCAATGGCTCGGCAGCTAACACCGGGCCGCCGAATCCGGCGCCCGTCGCGGACAAGGTGTCGATGTGGCAACGACACGAAACGGCGGACCCGGATCGCCCGATACGGGAAGCACACGATGCTGCCGAAAAAGCCTGGCGCGTCCGGGCTTCGGACTAGCCTCGGGAACAGGCTCAGGTGAAGGAAGCGACATGACCGCAGCAACCGTCATCCGCCCGCTGGCGCCGAGCGAGGGGATGTTCGCCAACAGCGAAGTGCTCGTCGGCTATTCGCTTCGGGTCGCGGGCCGGTTGGATCTCGCCGCGCTGTCGGCGGCGTTCGAAGCCGTGGCGGGCTCCCGCCCGATCCTCGGCGCCCACTTGGAGCCGGACGGGCACGGCGGACATCTCCTGCTCGAATCCCCCGGCGGCACACCCGAGATGACGGTCGCGGACGGCGATCCGGAGCAGTTGCTCACCGGCGCCCGGCTGGACCAGCGCACCGCCCTCGCCTCGCTCTGCGTGGTCCGCGACGGCGCCGCGGCGGGTGTCACCTTGGTGACCCACCACAGCGTCGCGGATGCCTATCATTCGCTGGCCGTGTTCGCCGAGCTGTGGTCGTGCTACACCGACCTCGTCCGATCCCGGCCGGTCGAACTGCCGCCGCAGGGTTTCCCGCGCTCGGTGGAAGAGCTGCTGCACGAGCGTGGCGTCCGCAAGATCGGCACAGCGGCCGTTACGCAGCCCGTCGCCGTCGCGCGGCCCTACTCCGGCCCGGAGGATCCCGAATACCTCGTGCCCCGCACCGCGCGCTGCAGGCTCACCCGGGCGCAGACCGCCGCGCTCGTCGAGCTCGGCCACCGGGAGAACACCACGATCAACGGCCTCGCCTCCGCCGCGATCCTGCTCACCGAGGCGGAGCTGCGCGGGCTGCCGCTCACCGACCTGCTCTACACCTACTCGGTCGATCTGCGCACCCGGGTGACGCCGCCGATCGGGATGACCGAGGGCACCAACGTCCTGGGCTTCGCGAACTTCGCTCCGGGCCCGCGGACCGGCGCGACGCTCGTCGAACTGGCCCGCGGCGTCAGCGACACGCTGCGGGCCGAACTCGACACCGGCCTTGTGCAGCAGACGCCGCTACAGATCCCCGAGATCACCGCGGGCCCTCCGCCGCGCGCGCCCGGCATCGTGCTGGCCACCAACTGGGGACGCGTGCGCCGACCCCGCGTGCCGGACGAACTGCGCATCACCGATTTCCGCTCGATCATGCTCGGCAAGCCGGACAAAACCGGGTACCGGCTCCAGCAACCGAGCGGCACCATCATCATCAGCACCTTCGACGACCGGTTGAGCATCGAGATCCACCATCCCGAGGAAACCACCGAGGAGCAGCGCATGCGCGTGCGGCTGCTCACCGCTCATCTGTCGGAGTTCAGCGCGGCGGGCACTGCCTGACCCGGGGCCGTATGCGCCGCCTGCCGGACAACGGAGGGCAGCACGCCGACGACGACGCGGAGAACCTCGCCGAAGCCCCCGACCGGAACCGTCACGCTCGCGCCGCCGACGTGCGTGTCAGCGTCTGCAACGGGTCGGTGAGCACATCGGTGAAAGCCAGTTCCGCGGCACCGATCAAGGTCGCGTCGCCGCCGAGTGCGCTGGTGCGCAACCTGACCCGTTCGCGCACGGCTTGCAGGCCGTTCACCGCCACGCGGCTGCGCACCTGCGCGGCGGACGCCAGATAGATCTCCCGCAGCACGCCGCCGAACACCACCATCGACGGATTGAAGATGTTCACCAGATTGGCGACGCCGTAGCCGAGCCATTCACCGACCTGATGCAGCGCGTCGCGGGCCACGGCGTCGCCGCGGGCGGCGGACTCGACGATCGCGTCGACCGCCGCCTGTCCCGCCGGATCGGTCCGCCCGGCCGCCGCGATCAATCCGAGCTCGCCCGCCTCGGCCTCGAGGCAGCCCCGCGACCCGCAGGCGCAGGGCCGCCCACCGGGATGGACGATCATGTGCCCGACTTCCCCGCCGTAACCGCCCTCCCCGGCCAGCAACTCGCCGTTCATGATGATGCCGCCGCCGATGCCGACGTCGCCGTGCAGGTAGATCAGGTTCGCCAGGCCCACGCCCGCACCGCGTTCGCGTTCGGCCAGCGCGCCGAGGTTGGCGTTGTTGCCGACCGCGACGCGCAGGCCGAGATCGAGTTCCCTGGTCAGCTCGGCTCCGAACGCGACGTCCACCCAGCCGAGGTTCGGTCCGTAGCGCACCACGCCGTCCTCCTCCCGGACCATGCCGCAGAACGCGACCCCCACGCCCACGCACCGAGCGTCCGGCGCGGCCGCGGCGATCATCGCCCTGGCCATCCCGGCCAGCGCGGCGATCACGTCGTCCGGATCGAACGCGCCGCCGGGACGGGCGGTCTCGGTGCGATCGAGCACCGCGCCGCCCAGCCCGACCCGCGCGGCGGCGAGTCGATCAGCGCCGACGTCCAGCGCGACGACGTAGACCCGGTCGGCCTGCGGACGCACCACCAGTGACGGCCTGCCCGCCCGCCCGGTCTGGCCGGGCAATTCCTCGCTCACCAGGCCCGCCGCCGCCAGGTCGGTGGTGAGCGCGAGAATCGTGCTGCGGTTCAGCTCCATTCGCTCGGCGAGCGCGGCACGCGACACCGCCCCGTCACGGTGCACGTGCCGCAGGAGAGCGGCGAGGTTGCGCGTGCGGATCTCCTCGGGCGAAGGTGCTGCTCGCATTCACCGGGCTTTCATCACGGGGCTGGGGTTCATCGCTGCGGGAGCGCGCGCTTACGGGACAGGGCGTCCACTCCGGCGGCCAAGAGCAGCACGAATCCTGTCACAACGAATTTCGTGCCCGCGCTGTAGCCCATCAGTCCCATCCCGTTGTTGATCACCGCGACCACCGCCGCGCCGAGCACCGCGTCCAGCATCCGCCCGCGTCCGCCGAACAGGCTGGTGCCGCCGATCACCGCCGCGCCGACCGCCGTGAGCAGCACGTCGCTGCCGCCGGTGTTGGGATCGACGGAGTTCGCACGCGAGGCCGCGATGAGGCCGCCGACCGCCGCCATCGTGGAGCACAGCATGAAGGCGGTGATCTTCACCCGGTCGACCGCGATGCCCGCGCGCCGGGCGGCCTCGGCGTTGCCGCCGACGGCGTAGATGTGCCTGCCGAACGCGGTGCGGTCCAGCACGAACGTCCACAGCAGCAACAACGCCACGATCAACGGCACGACGATGGGCATCCCCGCCAGCGAGTGCACCGCGGGGTTGCGGCTGCGCTCGCCGTTGAGCACCAGCACCGCCGCCCCCGCCACGAGGGCCAGCAGCACGACCCGCAGCACGACCGCCCTCGCCGTCGTGCCGGTGAGCCCGAGTTTCGTGCGCGCCCGCCATTTCCGGTACTGGACGAGCGCGAAACCGGCGATCAGCAGCGCGTACAGCGCCCAGCCGATCGGCGGCGCCACGTTCTTGTTCGCGATCGCGACGATCGTCTCGTCGTGGATGGAAATGTTGCGGCCGTTGTCCATGATCTTCAACGCCACGCCTTGCAGCGCGAGGAACGCAGCCAGTGTCACCACAAACGACGGGATCCCGATCTTCACCACGACCGTGCCGATCACGAATCCGATCACCACCCCGGTGAGCAGCGAGACCAGCACCGCCGCGTACCACGGCCACCCTTCGTCGGTGAGCAGCACGGCGAGCACGGCGGCGCAGACGCCGCTGGTGAATCCGGCGGACAGATCGATCTCCCCGAGCAGCAGCACGAAGATCAGCCCCATCGCGATCACCGCGATGGCCGCGCCCTGTGTGAACAGATTGGCGAAGTTGGCCTCGGACATGAAGACCGGGCGCGCCGCCCAGAAGACGGCCGAGAGGACCACGAGTGCGATCACCGAGGGCAGCGCCCCCATGTCGCCGCCGCGCACCCGGCCGACGTAGCCGCTCATCAGGTCGGTCACCGGCGCCGACGCCGGTCGCCGCTCGGTGGTCACCGCGTTCATCGGGTCGCTCCGCTCGCCTCGAGGCCGAGCGCGCCGCTGCGGCCTGCCGTGATCAATTCGACGATCTGCGAGTGCGTCACGTCGGAAGTCCGTACCTGCGCGGCCATCCGGCCGAGGTAGAGCGCGGCGATCCGGTCGGACACCGCGAAGACGTCGTTCATGTTGTGCGAGATCAGCACCACCGCGAGACCCTGGTCGGCGAGCCTGCGGACCAGCTCGAGCACCTGCTGGGTCTGCGCGACGCCCAGCGCGGCCGTCGGCTCGTCGAGGATCACCACCTTGCTGTTCCACAGCACGGCTTTCGCGATGGCCACCGTCTGGCGCTGCCCGCCGGAGAGGCTGGAGACCTGCTGCCGCACCGATTTGACGGTGCGCACCGACAGGCTCGCCAACGTCTTTCCGGCGAGTTCCTCCATCGCGTATTCGTCGAGCACGAGACCGCGCCTGCGTTCCCGGCCGAGGAACATGTTCTGGACGATGTCGAGGTTGTCGCAGAGCGCGAGATCCTGGTAGACGATCTCGATGCCGAGCGCGGCCGCGTCGCGCGGGCTGTGCACCTGCACCGGCCTGCCCTCGAAGCGGAACTCGCCCGCGTCGATGGGGTGGGTGCCGCCGATGCACTTGACCAGCGTGGATTTGCCCGCGCCGTTGTCGCCGACGAGGGCGGTCACCTCGCCGGGAAAGGCGCTGAAGGCGACCTCGTGCAGGACGTGGACAGGGCCGAAACTTTTCTCTACTCCGCGTAATTCGATGACCGGCAGTTCGGACATGGGTTAGCTCCTCCGAAGGGATGGAGCCCCTTCCGCAATCCCCTCATCGAACCGCGGAAGGGGCGGGCGATATCAGATCCCGTTGTCCGCGCAGAGTTTCGCGAACTCGGCGGTGCACAACTCGGCTTTGGTGACGTAGCCGTCGGCCACCACGTCCTTGACGTCGCGCGGATAGATCGGCTCGGGCTCCAGCAGCACCGACGGCACGTCGGCGTTCGACTCCGGATCGCGCACCGCGCCGTTGGTGGCGCCCTGCTCACCCTTCACCAGCGCCACCGCGAGTTTCGCGGTCGCCTCGGCTTCCTTCTGAATGGCCTTGTAGACGGTCATGCACTGGTCGCCGGCCAGCACGTTCTGCAGGCCCTGGACGGTGGCGTCCTGTCCGCTGACCGGCACCTGACCGTTGAGCTTCTGCTTCTTCAGCACCGCGATGGCGGCGTTGGCCAAGCCGTCGTTGGCCGCGACGACGCCCCCGATGTCCGGCCTGCCGGTGAGCATCTGCTCGAAGATGGTGCCCGCCTTGGTGTTGTCCCACTCCGGGACCGCCTGATCGGGCCCCTTGACGTATCGGCCTTCGTCGAACCGGGGCTTCAGCACCCCGTCATAGCCGGTCTTCAGCAGAGTCGCGTTGTTGTCGGTCGGCCCCCCGTTCAGGTACGCGACCACCGGCCGTACCGCGTTGCGATCGGTCAGGCACTGCGCGACTCCCGCGCCGAGCAGGCTGCCGACCTTCACATTGTCGAAGGAGACGTAGTACTGGGCGCCACCGCCGAGGGTGAGCCGGTCGTAGTCGATCACGGTGACGCCCTGCGACTTCGCCTTCTGGATCACCGCCTTGCCGGTGCCGCTGTCCAGGTTGGTCATCACCAGCACCGTGGCGCCGTTGGTGATCATCTGGTCGGCGATGGTCTGGAAGGCGTTCTTGTCGCCCTGGGCGTTCTGGATATCGGCCTTGACGCCCGCGTCCTGGAACGCCTGCTGCAAGTATTTGCGATCCGCCGTCTCCCAACGGGCGGATGTCTTGCTGTCCGGGAGGATCACGCCGATCTGGGTTCTGCCGCCGGAGTCCGCGGAATCGTCGCCGCACGCGGTGAGCGTGGCGGCCAGGAGCGCGAACGACAGCGCGGCAGCGCTGAACATGCCCTTACGCATGAGTGGGCCTTTCATCACCGGCCGGGGCGATGCCCCGACCGGCCGGAGTGGAACGAATGTTGTTCAGAGCAACATATGGGACTGTGACGCAGGGCACAACAGCTGATTTGTTGTTCCGAATAACAATCTCGACACGCCCACGTTCGCTCAGGTGCACCCCGCTCACGGCCGGACGGGCAAAGACTCGGAGGGCTCGTGAACAGGGGCATCGGCCGGCGCCCGGCACAAGGCCCGCGGAGGCGGCGGTGCGCACTCCGCACGGTGGCGCGGATCGGAAACGCCGAAGGGCAGCCTTCGCACAGAACGGACCACCCACGATCGGGCGCATGACGGCCCTCCGGCACAGTACCCTTGGCGGTGAATCATGGCGCGGTAGCGACAGACTGGGATCCGGGAGGGGAACAGTGGACACGCTCAGGCTCGACCCGGCGGCGGTGGCCGCCTACACCGCGATCGCGGACGCGGTGTCCAAACAATTGGCGTCGGCGGCCACGGTCGCCTCCGGCGCGGTGGATCCCGAACGGCTGGCCGCCGATCTCGGGCTCGTCGGCGCGCAGTTCGCGGCCCGCTTCTCCGCGGCAGTCGCCGAACACGCGGAAGCGTTGTCGACCGCCGGGCAGCTGGTCGGCGCCTACGGCCGGGTTCTGCGCGATTACCGCGAGAACGCGCAGGGCGTCGACGCCGCGACGGCGGCCGCGATCACCCGGTCCGGGGAGGCACTGGCATGAGAAGCCTGATGGGACTGCGGAAACGGGCGCACACCCCCCAGCCCGCCGCCACGGAGGCCACCCGGCCGCAGAGCACTGCGCCGGGCGCCGACCCGCCGATCGTCGCCGCGCTGGTCAAACCGATGCTGGCACTGCGTTCCTCACTCGGCACCGGCGTCGGCGTGCCGAGCGCCGCCGCGACCGGGGCACTCTCGGCCGCCTCCACCCAGGCGGCCGACACCGAAGGCCCGCACCGCGAAGGCCTGCACGCGCTGGAGTCGAGCTGGACCTCCCAGGCCGCCGACAGCGCGGTGCCCGCACTGCGCACGACGCAGACCCAGATCGGCGACATCTCCGATCGGGGGCCCGCGTATCTGTCCGTCCTCGCCGACGCGCACGCCACCTCCGGACGCGCGGCGCGGCGCGTCGACCAGATCATCGCCGACTTCCGGCGCGACGCGCGGGAGATCCTGGACAACGCGAGTTCGGCGCCGGAGACCGACGCCGTCATCGCGCGCGCCACCCTGGCGCTGCGTGACGCGCTCACCACAGTGACGGCCGCGCGCACCGAAATGGACGACCACACCAGGCGACTCGACGAGATGGGGCCGCTCACGGTCACCGCGCCGTCCGGCGTCAGCCAAGGCCAGGCCGCCGGTCAGGGTGGCACCGGACAGGTCGTGCCCGGCACCACCGTGCCCGGCACCACCGTGCCCGGCACCACCACGCCCGCGACCACCCAGCCCATGGACCCGGCGCTGGCCGCGCAGCTCCAGTTGCAGCAGGCGCTCATCTCCGCGGGCGTCGATCTCGGCACCACGGCCATCAACGCGGGCGTCGACATCGGCACGCACATCATCGACAAGATCGCTGAAGTCGGCATCCACGGCATCGACACCGTCGCGGCCGCCGCGGACAAGGCGATCCCGGAACTGATCAACCCGGGCTCCACCACCAACTCCGGCACGAACGGCGACGACTCGAAGAATTCCTCGAAGCTGTTCGACTTCGGGGGATCGCCCGAGCACAAGCCGTCGGCCACCGGGCCCGGTTCGGTGATCCCGCCCGGCAACTCGGCACCGGCCGCGCGCGCGGATGTACCGAAGCCGGAGAGCAGGCCCGCGCCCGCGGTCGCGCCGCCCGCCGTCGACGCCGCGCCGCCCGCGCCCGCGGGCAGCCCCGACCACCCCGCGCATCCCGGCCCCACCGGGGGCATGGTGGTGCCGCCCGCCCCGCCGCCGGGCGGTGCGGACCAGGAGCACAAGCCGCGCGACGGACAGCTCGGCGTCACCATCCCGTCCGCGGTGACCGCGGTCGTACCGGTGCTGGGCGAATTCGACGATGACGCCCCCTGACCGGGAGCATCCCAGTCAGGGCGCAGGCCAGAGCAATCCGTTCGACACGGGTCTGCCGATGCTGCGCATTCCCGCGGCCAAGCCGTCGAAGCGTCGTCGGTCGCCCGGCCGTCGCAAGCAGATTCGTCGTCGCGCGCCCGAATACGAAGCCGCGCAACCACCGCCCCCGCCGGAACGGCCCGGTGTCCGGCCGCAGCTCGGCGAGTGGGAGCAATGGCTCGAACCCGCGGCCCCGGCGGCGCGAGCGCCGCAACCGGTGGCCGCGCCGCAGCGCAGCGCACCCGTCGAGCCCGCCCCGGCCAAGGCCGAGGAGACCCGCGGCACCGCGCCCGCCATCGTCAACCGATCCGGCCGCCATCCCGGCACTCCGGTGCGCCATCCGCGGCGCGCCGATCAACAGCGCGGCAATCGCTCCCTGACCGTCTTGATCGTGCTGGGCATCGTCGTCGCCACCGTATCGATCAGCCTGGCCATGATCTACGGTTCCGAGGCGAATTCGCGCAAAACCGCGGCGACCTCGCCGCCGCGCGCGGCCGGCCCCGCACCGGCCACCTCCACATCCACCTCGCGGGTCAAGCCCCCATGGGCCATCGCCACACCGGGATGCGAGCAGAAGCGCACCGCCGACGTAGTTTCCGGCACCGATCCGGGCGGCACGGGGAACGGCCCGGACGCCATCTTCGCCTTCGAGTACGCCTACTACGCCGAACGGTCCGGGTACCGCGCCCGCGCGGTGGTGGCCCCGGACGCGGCGGTGTCGCCCGCCGACCAGATTCAGCGCGGCATCAATCAGGTGCCGGCCGGGACCCGCTACTGTGTGCAGATCTCCCGGGCCGGAGACGGGCCCGACGGTCAGGCACGGTGGGAAGTCCGGTTGACGCAACAGTTTCCCGGCGAAGAGTCGAACACCTTCACCCAGTTCATCACCACCCGCACCGGTACGGATCAAACGTTGATCACCGGAATCACGGCGGGCTGAGCTCTCCGCGGGACCGAACCCGAACCGCATCAGCGAACCCTGCGGTGCGGTGGGCGCACCGGCTCCGCTCAGCGCGGCGTCAGCTTGACCACCGGGATCACCCGGTCGGTCTTCTCCTGGTACTCGGCGAAACCGGGCATCACTTCGACCATCGCGGCGTAGAGGCGATCGCGTTCGGGCCCTTCGATGATCGGCGTCGCGGTCGCCTCCAGAGTCTCGGTGCCGATTTCGAGCGTGACCGACGGGTGGGCCCGCACGTTGTGGAACCAGTCGGGATTGGTGGGAGCGCCCGCTTTGGAGGCGACGACCACGATGTCTTCGCCGTCGCGGATGAACGCGAGCGGATTGGTGCGCGGGCGCCCCGACTTGGCGCCGATGCTGGTGAGCAGCAGCAATTCACGGCCCGCGAAGGGCCCGCCGACCTTGCCTTGGTTGGCGCGGAATTCTTCGATGATCTGGGTGTTCCAGTCGCCTGCCATGGCTGGTCTCTCCTGGGAGTCGGGTGCGCCGGGTCGTGCGCGAGCCTACCCAGACCTGTCGGCCCACGCCGAACTAACGTCGGCCCAACAGCGTGAGGGTGCACGATGGCGTGGTGCGGGTGCTTGTTGTCGAGGACGAGACGTTGCTGGCCGACGCGATCGCCGACGGGCTACGCCGGCACGCCATGGCGGTCGACGTGGTGTACGACGGCGCGGCGGCGCTGGAGCGCACCGGCGTGAACGACTACGACGTGGTGGTCCTCGATCGGGATCTGCCTCGCGTTTCCGGCGACGCGGTGTGCGGCACGCTCATCGAGTCGGGCGGCGCGGCCCGGATCCTGATGCTGACGGCCGCGAGCGCCGTGGCCGAGCGCGTGGCCGGTCTCGGCCTCGGCGCGGACGACTATCTGACGAAGCCGTTCGCGTTCGCCGAGCTGGTCGCCCGGATCCAAGCGCTCGGGCGGCGGGCGCGCAGCGCCGCTCCCCCGGTGCTGGAACGCTCCGGCATCCGGCTCGATCCGCACCGGTTCGCCGTCACCAGGAACGGCGAGCCGGTCACACTGTCGCGCAAGGAGTTCGCGGTGCTGGCGGAACTGCTGCGCGCGGACGGCGGTGTGGTCTCGGCCGAGCAATTGCTGGAGAAGGCGTGGGACGAGCACATCGACCCGTTCACCGGCGTGGTGCGGTACACGATCATGAACGTGCGGCGGAAACTGGGGGACCCGCGGCTGATCGAGACCGAACCGGGCGTCGGGTACCGGATCCGATGAAGGGGCGCACCATCCGGCTGCGGCTCACGCTGCTGTACGCGACGGCGTTCTTCGTGGCCGGTGCGGTCCTCATCGCATTGATGTACTTCTACCTCAGCCATTCGCTGGAGCGCCGGCCCGGCGGCGGCGCCCAGCAAGTGGTGCGGGAGTACCTGCTCGAGCGGGCCGAGCGCAACCGGGCTCCGGTCTCGTCGGAGCTGTTCAAGGCGCTCACCGAGCAGGCCCAGCGGAACCGGCGGGACACGTTGCGCGCCATGCTGGTGTGGTCGCTGGTCTCCCTCGGCGTGGTCGGTATCGCCGCGGGCGGGTTCGGCTGGCTGCTGGCCGGACGCGCCCTGCATCCGCTGCAGCGGATCACCGCGACAGCGCGGCGAGTCGCCGACACCAGCTTGCACGAGCGCATCGCCCTCGACGGTCCACAGGATGAGATCAAGGATCTGGCCGACACGTTCGACGCGATGCTGGAGCGCCTGGACCGGGCGTTCGACGGACAGCGCCGGTTCGTGGCGAACGCCTCCCATGAGTTGCGCACCCCGCTGACCATCAACCGGACCCTGCTCGAGGTGGCGTTGGAAGACCCCGACGTCGCCGAATCGACCCGCAGGCTCGGCGCCACGCTCCTGGCGGTGAACCGCAGGCACGAACGGCTCATCGACGGCCTGCTGGTGCTGGCCACCAGCGAGCAGCGACTGACCGAGCACCGGCGCGCCGACCTGGCCGACATCGCCGCCGACGCGGTCGGAGCACGCACCGGGCGTTCCGAGGCCGAGATCACCACCGACCTCGTCGCCACACCCGTGCTCGGAGATCCGCTGCTGCTGGAACGCCTCGTCCACAACCTGCTCGACAACGCCCTGCGTTACAACCTCCCCGAGCACGGCTGGGTGGCCCTCCGGTCCCGGACGGCCGGCGACCGCGCCGTGCTCACGGTGGAGAACACCGGTCCCCCGGTGCCCGTTTTCGAAGTCGACGGTCTCTTCGAACCGTTCCGCCGACTTTCCACCGCCGAACGCGTAGCCGATTCCGACGCACGCGGCGCCGGGCTCGGCTTGTCGATCGTGCGCTCCGTCGCGCAGGCCCATGGCGGCACGGTCCATGCGGTGGCGCGACCGGACGGCGGTCTCGCGGTCACCGTCGACCTTCCACGCGCCCGGGGATAGCCGGGACGGCTGCGGTGCGGGCGAGGCCGATGCCTCGCCCGCACCGGGCTCAGTAGTTGTGACAGGTGTCGGCGATAACGCGCAGTTTGTCGCGGTGCTCCTGAGCCCGCGGCGAGTCCCGGCGCTCCTCGAACCTGCGCTCGACCTCCGGGTGCTTGTCCGCGAACTCCTCGGCGCGCTGCTTGCGCTGCTCGACCGGGAGATCGAGGAAGTCCTGAAGTTTCGCCTTCCGGTCGGGGTGCGCGTCGAGCCGGGCGGCGAACTCGGGGAACTGAGCATGGACGGCGGCGTCGATCTGCGCGAAGCTGCAGGTCGTCTCGAGCAGTCCGCCCGGACGCGGCTGCGCGGATGCGGTCGCCGGAACCAGCAGCGCGCCCGCGGCGAGCAGACCGCCGAGAGCGAGAGCGGCTCGAACGATTCTCGTCATGTCGGAAACCCTTTCGGTTGGACGTTCGGGTCACCACGATGCGACCCGGAGCCGAGTCCATCAGGCGGGGTGTTTGGACAGCGCTAGGTGATGTGGCACCTCGCCGCCCGCCGCCCCGCTACCGTGGGTGTCGCTGTTGTGTACCCGGCCGATCACCTCTGTGGAGGCGTCTTGCGCACCATCGCTCGTGTCCTGCTCGTCGTCGCGGCTCTCCTCACCGCAGTGGTGTGCGCACCGCACGCGGCGCTCGCCGCGCCGGAAGCCGTGCGCCTCGACGACGCCACCGCGAGGAAGCTCGACGAATTGCTGGCGGCGCGCGCTCAGGCGCCCGCGTCGGCGGGCAAGGCGGACCTGATCGAGCTGCTGTCGCGTCCGTTCCTCGGCACGCCCTATGGCGCGAACATGCTCGTCGGGTCGGCGACCCAGCCCGAACAGCTGGTCATCGACTTCCGCCGGGTGGATTGCTTCACCTATCTCGACTATGTCGAGGCGCTGACCAGATCCACCGACCGCGACCAGTTCACGGCGAACCTGATCGCAACCCGCTACGCCGACGGCCGAGTCGATTTCCGGCAGCGCAAACACTTCTTCACCGACTGGGCGCACACGACCGGCGTCGCGGCCACCGACGTCACGGCCGCGATGAGCACCGCGGCGGTGACCGTCGGCAAACACCTCAACGCGAAAGCCGATGGCGGCACCTATCTTCCGGGTCTTCCCGTGGTCGATCGCGCCGTCACCTACATTCCCGCCGCCGCCGTCGACCAGGGGGTCGTCGGCAGGTTGCGCACAGGCGACTACATCGGCGCCTACGCCGACCAACCGGGGCTGGACGTCACGCACGTCGGCATCTTCGTCATGACCGACGCGGGTCCGGTCTTCCGCAATGCGTCCTCGCTGGCGGGCAACGACAAAGTGGTGGACTCGCCCTTCGCCGACTACGTGCGGTCCACCCCGGGCATCGTCGTTCTCCGCGCGCGGTGATCAGGGTCGAGGGTCAGGAGACGGCCACCGGCTGCCGGAGGGCCGATTTCGGCGTCCCGGTGAGCGTCTTGTCCAGGTCCGTGCGCAAGGTCATGGCCGAGTCGAGCAGGTAGTTCTGCCGCACCTTCCACGGATGACGGTCGCCCTGGCGGGGGAACGCGCCGATGGAGCGCTGGATGTAGCCCGAGGCCAGATCCAACAGCGGGTGTTCCGCGAGCTCGCCCTGTGGCTCGGGCACCACGGCGGCGTAGCCTCGGCGATCCATGTGCTCGAGCACCCTGCAGACCAATCGGGAGGTGAGGTCGGCGCGCAACGTCCAGGACGCGTTGGTGTAGCCGATGCACACGGCGAAGTTGGGGACGCCGGTGAGCATGGTCCCCTGCCAGACGAACTGCTCGGACAATCCGACCGGTACGCCGTCGACGCTGGGCGCGATCCCGCCGAAGGCGAGCAGCTGCAGCCCTGTCGCGGTGATCACGACGTCCGCCTCCAGCACCCGGCCGGACTTCAGCCGGATTCCCTCGGGCACGAAGGTGTCGATGTGATCGGTGACGACCTCGGCTTCGCCCTTCCTCATCGCCTTGAAGAAGTCCGCGTCCGGGACCGCGCACAGCCGCTGGTCCCAGGGGTTGTAGCTGGGCGTGAAGTGCTCGGCGACGGCCTGCTCGTCCTTCAGGATCCGCGTGGTGAGACCGGTGAGCAGTTTGCGCGCCGCTTCCGGCCGCCGTCGGCAGTACTGGTAGAAACCGATGCCGAAGAGGATGTTCTTGGTGCGGATCACGCGATGCGCCAGCCGCGGCGGCAGCAGTTCGCGGATCTTGTCGGCCACTTTGTCCCGGCCCGGAACCGCGCTGATCCAGGTCGGCGAACGTTGCAGCATGGTTACCAGCTGTGCCTGTTCCGCCATGGCCGGGACCAGCGTGACCGCGGTCGCGCCGCTGCCGATCACGACGACGCGCTTGCCGCGATAGTCGAAGTCCTCGGGCCAGAACTGCGGGTGCACCACCTGCCCGGCGAACGAGGAGATGCCGGGGAACTCCGGCGCGTAGGGCTGGTCGTAGTCGTAGTATCCGGCGCAGGCGTAGAGGAAGCCGCAGGTCAGTGTGCGGCTCTCGGTGGCGCCCGATGCGTCGCGCTGCGCGAGCGTCAACGTCCAGCGCGCGGCCGCGCTGTCCCAGTCGGCGGCGACCACCTTGGTGCGATAGCGGATGTGCCGGTCGATGCCGTACTCCGTGGCGGTCTCGGTGATGTAGCGCAGGATCGACGGACCATCCGCGATCGACTTGGCGTCGCGCCACGGCTTGAACGGGTAGCCCAGGGTGAACATGTCGGAGTCGGAGCGGATACCCGGATATCTGAACAGGTCCCAGGTGCCGCCGAGCGCGTCGCGGGCCTCCAGGACGGCGTAGGTCTTGCCCCGGCACTCGGTCTGTAGCCGGTAGGCCGCGCCGATACCGGACAGTCCGGCGCCGACGATCACGACATCGAGGTGTTCCGGTGCTGCGGCGGTCTCCGTCATGCCTCCAGTGTGCGAGCCGAGCAGCCCGGCTTTCTTGACTTTGCGCGACAACTATTTGATTCTCTACGACATGTCGGTGATTCGCTCGGCCGGGTTGCGCGGTTTTCGCGCGACCGTGGCCGAACTGGGCGGAGACGCCGAGGGGCTGGCCACGGCCTGCGGCCTGCCGGTGGCCGCCTTGGACGCCGACGACCTGCTCGTGCCCGACGAGCGCGTCGCGGCCGTGCTGGAACTGGCCGCGCACCAGCTGCGCTGCCCCGACCTGGGCTTGCGGATCTCCCAACGGCAGGACCTGGACATGCTCGGCCCGCTCGCACTGGCCATCCGCAACTCGCCGTCGCTGGCCGACGTGCTCGAGTGCTCGGCGCGGTATCTGTTCCTGCACGCGCGGTCGCTCAGTTTGACGCTCGAGCCCGACCCCTACGGCGATCGCGGCGTGATCGCGCTGCGCTATGGCGTGCGGCCGGGACTCCCGACGCCCGTCCAGGGCACCGACCTCGGGCTGGCATTCGTGCATCGCACCATTCAGCGCCTGGTGGGTGGCCGCTACGGGTTGCGCTCGGTCGAGCTGCCCTACCGGCCGGAAGCGGCGGTCGCCCGGTACGAGGAGTTCTTCGGCGCACCGGTGCGGGTCGAGCGGCCGTTCGCGGCCCTGCGCGTGCCGAGCAACTTGGCGGGCAAACCGCTCACCGGGGGCGACGAGAACCTGCACCGGCTGGCCATGGCGTTCCTCGCCGAGCAGTCCGGCGACGCGGCGGCGGCGATCGCCCCGCAGGTGCGCGCCGCCGTCCAGCAGCTTCTCGGCACCTCCGCGCCCGAGATACACGCGGTGGCACGGCTGCTGACCGTGCACCCGCGCACCCTGCAACGTCGGCTCGCCGCCGAGCGCACCTCGTTCGCCGCGATCCTGGACGAGGTGCGCCGTGACGCGGCGCGGCGCTATCTGACCACGACGGACATGCCGATGAGCCAGGTCGCCTCGCTGATCGGGTTGTCCGAGCAGGCGACGTTCACCCGATGCGCCCGAAGATGGTGGGGCACAACGCCGACCGGCCTGCGCCGCGCCGAGTCGCAGGGAATGGCACAGCCGCCCAACACTTTCGGGTGACGGGTCGACAACGGTCCGGCGTCCGATGAGTCCGATTCGATAACGGTTGTCCCCGAGAGCTTTCGACCCATTCCCTCCTCGACGCCGCGTCTTTACCGTCGAAGACGGGGTAGGTGCGCACCGGAAGGGGGACTCCATGAACACCTGGCTTTCGCGTGTCACGGACACGCTGACCCGCATCCCCGGCTGTTCGTCGGATCAGCGCGCGTTTTTCGCCGAGGCGCTGACCGAGCCGGGACGCTACCTGCTCATTCACCGGGATCCGGTGCCCGCCGACCACGCTCACGCGCTGCTGGTCTGCGGCACCGGGCTTTTCGCGTTGCGCTTCGCCGAGCACGTGCCCGCCGAACTCGACGGCATCCGCCGCCATGTCGAGGCGCGGTTCGGCAGATTGCAGTTCGGCCGGGAGAAGGTCGTCGCCCACGACGCGCAGATCGTCCTGCTCGTTCCCGGCGAGATCGGACTGCGCGGCGACGGCCGGTTCGCCGTCGCCGGGCCCGGCGAGCTCGATCGGGTGATCCGCGCGCGGCACCGGCAGCTGAAGCCCACCCGGGCCCAGGCCATCGCGAACACCGTCGCGCACCAGTCGGCCCGGGAGTACGAGCTGCTGGAGATCGAGGAAACGACGCAGGACGCAGCGGATCTCGCCCTGCTCGATCGGTCGGAAGTCCTGACGCCGCAGCGCGACGCGGCGCTGGCGAGGCCGTTCCAGCACTGGATGACCTTCCTGGATCCCGAACAGGAACTCCTGGTCTCCCGCGCGTACACCGGCCCCGCCCGGCTGGCAGGCCCGGCGGGCACCGGGAAGACCGTCGTGGCGCTGCACCGGATGGCCGGACAGGCCAAACGATCCACCGGTCGTCAGCTGTACACGACATTCGTCAAGACGCTCGCGAACTGCCAGGAGACCTATTTCCGGCAGCTGGCGCCGGGAACCGAGGGACGCGTCCAGTTCGCCGGCCTGCATTCCTGGGCACTGGATTTCCTGGCCCAGCGGATCGCGGCCCCGAAACTCGACCCGCGGGGCGCCGACCGCGTGTTCGAACGGGTCTGGGCCCGCGCGCGAGCCGACTTCGAGGACATCGAGCCGCACGGAAGTTACTGGCGGGAGGAGATCGACCGGGTCATCAAGGGCCGGGAGATCGATGATCTCGACGTCTATCAGCGCACGGAACGACACGGGCGCAACGGCGTTCGCCTCGACGACGACCGGCGCGCCGATGTGTGGCACAAGCTGTACGTTCCGTACGTGCGCGCGATGCGCGAGCGGGGCATCTCCGATTACAGCGACGTCATCGCCATCGCGCTGGCCGAGATCCGCAACGAACCGCTCCCCGAGCCCTATGACGCGGTGATCGTCGACGAGGTGCAGGACATCACGCTGGCGGGGCTGCGGCTGGCCCATGCCATCGCGGGCGGCAACGGATCGAGTCCGCTGCTGCTGCTCGGTGACGGCCAGCAGCAGGTGTACGCCGGGGGCTGGCGCATGGCCGACGCGGGCATCGATCTGCGTGGCCGCGGCGAGGTCCTGCGGGTCAACTACCGCAACCGCCGCCGCGTCTGGGAGAACGCCGCCGGGATCGATGCGGTGAACGAACTCGGCGATTTCGACGACGCGCCGGGCGTGCTGTTGCGCGATGCCGACGTCACCCTGCCCGACGGCGTGGTGCGGATCTGGCGCGGACCGGACCACTACCTGGAAGCGGCGCTGGTCGAGGGCATCCGCGAATGCGGGAAGCCGTTGTCCGACATCGCCGTACTCACCCGGACCCGGCAGGAGGCGAGCCGGCTCGCCGGAGCGCTCGACGCCGTCCGCATCGCGACGCTGCCCTTGGAGGACTACGACGGCACGCCGCACGCGGCGGTCAAGGTCGGCACGGTGCACCGCGCCAAGGGACTCGATTTCGCGGCTGTCTTCCATCCGACCTGGTCCGCCGGCCCCCGATCACGCACCGGCGCTGACCGGGAGCGAGCCGAACTCGCCGACCGGCAGAAACTCGTCGCGATCACGAGGGCGCGGGACTACGCGTGAATCGGCGTCCGCGACGACCGCCCTGACATCCAGCGGCGCTCCTAGCGGACCTGCGGCCGAGGCCGGCGCGCTCCCGGGCTCGGGCAGCGGAACAGGCGAGCCGACGGAATTCGCGGTGAACCGTTCCGTCACCCCCGCCGGACCGGAAGCGCGGCGGCAGATCGCGCGGATCGCGCCGGAGCGCGTGTACGTCTTCCCGCCCGCTTGAATCGTCACTGGGAAGGCGCGATTCGGCCGCTAGACTCTCCGATCGACTGGGAAGGGGGCCGCATGGACGCGGTTATCAAGGAGGTCGCCGAGGAGGGCAAGCGGCTGATCGACCGGGCCTGGCTCGGCGAACTCAGCCGCGACCAAGCGGTGCACATGTTCGTCCAGGTCGGCGACGGCATGGTGCGCTACGAGACGGCGCTGACCATCATCGACGACGGTGTGCAACGACTGTCCGCCAACGCCAGGCGGCTGCGGATTCTGCGCTGGTGCGCGGCGCTGGAGGTTCCGGTGTTCGGCGCGTTCGCCGTGCTGGCGGTGCTGGTCGGGGATTTCACCACCGCCGGGCTTTCGGTGCTGTTCCTGCTGGTCCTGCAGGTCATCCACCGCACGATGCTTCCGCATCCGCCGGCCGTTCCCCGGCCACCCCATTCCTAGGCGAGCCGGCCCTCGCGGATCCAGCCCCCGGACCGTGGGGTGGTTAGGGTGCGTTCTATGGCTCGCACGACCGACGCCTCCGGCGCACATCCGCACGAACCCCACGGCAACGGCTTCGCGTCCAAGCTCAACTGGCTGCGCGCCGGGGTGCTCGGGGCGAACGACGGCATCGTGTCAACGGCGGGGCTGGTCGTCGGCGTGGCGGCGGCGACCACCGACACACAGGCGTTGTTCACCGCGGGCATCGCGGGTCTTTCCGCCGGGGCGATCTCGATGGCGGTGGGCGAATACGTCTCGGTCAGCACTCAGCGCGATTCGGAGCGGGCCCTCTTGGCGAAGGAACGCACGGAACTGCGCGACGAGCCGGACTACGAGCTGGCCGAACTCACGGCGATCTACCAGGCCAAGGGGTTGACGCCGGATACGGCGCGCAAGGTGGCCGAAGAACTCACCGCGCACGACGCGTTCACCGCGCACGCGGAGGCCGAACTGGGCCTGAATCCCGCGGAGCTGACCAATCCCTGGCAGGCGGCGTTGTCCTCGGCGGTGGCCTTCACGCTAGGCGCGCTGCTGCCGTTGCTGGCCATCCTGCTCCCGCCGGTCACCGCGCGCATCCCGGTGACGTTCGCCGCCGTGCTGGCGGCCCTCGCGCTCACCGGGTCGGTCAGCGCCCGGTTGGGCGGCAGCCCTCGGGGCCGGGCGGTGGTACGGGTGGTGCTCGGCGGCGCGCTGGCCATGGCCGTCACCTACGGCATCGGCCAGCTCACCGACGTGGCCGGAATCTGACCCGCGGGCGGCGGGTCCGTCTCGGAACACGACGATGCCGGGCGGAGGCCATCGGCCTTCGCCCGGCACCGGTCGTTCGGTGCGCGGTCAGCGCTTGAACGCGTCCCGCAGTTTGTCCGCGGCGCGCTTGACGTTGCCGAGGGTCTGGTCACGCCGCCCCTCGGCCTCCAGCCGGGAGTTGCCCGTCGCTTTGCCGAGGAATTTCTTCATGCTGCCCCTGGTCGCTTGCACTTGGTGCGTGAGGCGATCTTCGAACTTCATGAGCAATCCCTAGTAATACCAGCGGCGGCCACCCACCGGACGGCCCACCGAACCGGCCACCAGCAGCACGAGCCCGATGATCAGCACGATGATGCCCGCAGTGGTGAGCAGCGGAATCGAGAGCAGCCAGCCCAGGACCAAGAGGATGAGGCCGAGAATGATCATTGTCGTATTCCTTTTCTTCTCAACTATTTCGCGGTCACGGGTTTCGAAGTCGACACTGTCGCGCCGCGATCGGTCCGAGCAGTACCCGAACCGGGTGCGCGCAGCCACCGCCGCCAGGCCGGCTCCTGGGGAGCCCGCGCCGCCGGTGCGGAGGTGTCTGCCGCCAGATCACGCCGTACCGCCGCCATCTCGCGACGGGACTGCGCGAGTTCACGACGCGCTACCATGCCGCGGCGGGTGACCCGCCAAGCGCCGGACAGCACAAGGGCTAGTCCGAACGTCCCGATCGCACCGAGTACGACGCCGTAACCGAACAGCGCTCCGGTGGAACCGTGGAAGTGATAGTCGAATACCGAGAAATCGCTCGTCAGTTGCTGAGCGGGGCCGGTGTTGCCCACTACGGCGGCAACTCCGATAATCACGGCCGCGATCAAGGCGACGAGCCCGATGATGATGATCATGGCAATCCCTGTTGCGTCGAGTCGTTTGACAACTCCGCTATTCCCGGCGTCCCGGCGATCAAACGGGACAAAAAGGAAAGTTTGAGTGGACCGAATCCGTCAATGCGATTCGCATGACGTACACAGTTACCTTGCACAACGTGACCCGGGAGTCCGCGTCGGCCGTCGAATCGGCGCTGCGCGGCGTGAACGGCATCGACTCCGTCGACATCGACGTGGCCTCCGAACGCGCGGTCGTGAACTCGACGACGCTGACCTACGGCGAGGTCCTCGACGCGATCCGGCAAACCGGAGCCGCCGCCTCCTGATCGGCCCGGCACACGGCCCTCGCGCACAATGCGCGAAGGCCGGAGAACCGCACGGGAGCCCGTCGCCGACGGCCGACCAGCCATCCGCCACCGAGCGGCGCCGTGCGCGATGATGACCGGGTGACGGATGTGTTCGACGCCCGCTTCGCCCGAGATCCGTGGCCAACACTCCAGCGGCTGCGTACCGCGGGGGACGGCGTCCACCGCGTCCGGACACCGGACGGCCCGCCGGCCTGGCTGGTGACGCGATACCACGACGTGCGAGCCGGTCTACTGGACCAGCGGTTGTCCACCCGGGCCCGGCACGCGAAAGGCGACGACTACCGGGGTTTCCCGGTGCCGCCGCCACTGGACGCGATGCTCGAGGCCGCTGCGGCCGACCATGCGCGGCTGCGCGGCATGGTGACCTCCGAGTTGTCTCCGCGCCGGCTGGCCGAGTGGACGGAACTCGCTCCCGGACTGGTGAATTCGCTGCTGCGCGAGCACGGCCCCGGCGAAACGGTCGATCTGGTCGAGCGACTGGCGGTGCCTCTTCCCGCCTCCGTGCTGAGCGAACTACTCGGCCTGGACGGAGCCGCCGCGGAAGACCTTCGCAGGTGGGCGGATTCGACTCTGCTGCCGTCGGCGTCGCCACCGCGCGCCCGCGACACCCTGGCCACCATGCTCGCGATCATCACCGACGCCACCACGCACGCCCAGCGGCCCGGCACGGCGCTCGCACGCTGGGCCGAGGCGCACGCGGACTCCGGGTCGCCGACCGCCGATGAGCTGGCTGGGCTGCTGTTCTACCTGCTGTTCGTCTGGTACGAAGTGCTCGCCGACCTGATCGCGGGCGCGCTGCTCACCTTGCTCGGCCGTCCGGACCAGCGGCGAGGGTGGCACGCGCGGACCGACAAGCGGACCGCCGTGGACGAGTTGCTGCGATATCTGTCGCCGCAGGTGCTGGCCGGGCCGCGCTTCGCGACCACCGACCTCACGCTCGGCGACTCGACGATTCCCGCGGGGCAGACGGTGCTGCTGTGCCTGGCCTCGGCCAATCATGATCCCGAAATCTTCCACCGGCCCGGCGAACTCGACCTCACGCGCGACCCCGGCGCTCAGCTCGCGCTCGGCCACGGCATGCACGCGTGTCTGGGCAACGCGCTGGTACGCACCGTCACCGCGGCCGCCGTCGATCACGTCCTCACCCGGTGGCCGGATTCGGCGCTCGCGGTGGACGAGCGAGAGATCGTGTGGCGCTCCGGCTTCCGCCATCGGGTACCGCTCACGCTGCCGGTGGAACTCCGATGAGATGGGGCGAGCGACGATGATCGCCCCACCTGCTGCCGCTGTCGGGCGCCGGGCCTCTCGCGGTCACCCACCCCTTCGGGGCGACCACACCGGCATACACTGGCGGAGCACGGACGAGTATGATCTACGCCACATGCCCTGTCAACCACAGGAGACACGCTGACATGGGGGAGGACTTACACCCGTTCACCCGAGCGCTCAACACGCTCATCAACGGCATGCATCCGCCTGCGGGCAAAAACGGTCGGCCGCAGGAGATCACACACCGAGCGCTGGCCGAGGACATCCACCGCACCACCGGGGCGCGCCTGTCCGCCAACTACCTCTGGAAACTGCGCACCGGCCAGGCCGTGAACCCGTCCTACGAGACGCTGGAACTGTTCCGCGGTTACTTCGGGCTCGACAGCCTGGACCCGTTCACCGACCCGCAGCTGGCCTCGGCGCGCGGCAGCGAGCTGGCATTGATCGACGCGCTCAAGGGGAATGCCGAACACGAGGTGCTGGAGCTCGTGCTGCGCGACGGGCTGCGACAGGGTACGGTCCGCGCCGAGTCGGTGCTGGCGATGCTGGATGTCCTGCGTCGCATCGAGAACGAGCAACGCGAGTGAGCCATGCGGATCCGCTACGCCCAGCCGCAGGAGCACGAGGCCGAACACCTCGCGAATATGCCGACGGCTCAGCACATCACGCGGTGGACCGCACCAGAGGAATGGGTCCTCCCCGATTCCGCGCCGGTCAGCGCCCGCCGGTTGCTGGACGCGCTGGGGCCGGGGCAGGGCTAGCGGATGTGGTTCGCGCTGGTCTACGGCGGCGTGGGCGTCTTCGCCTTCGGGGCCTTTCTGTGGCGTGTGGTTCTGGCCCTGCGCAACCCGGGCAACCCAGCACGCTGGGCCGTCGCGTTCGCCGTTCTCGCGGCGGACGTCGGTTTCGAAGCGGCGGTGCCGCGGACCTACACCTCGATCTATGATCTCGTCGGCGTGCCCAATGCCGCTTCGCTGGTGGTGTACGGCGCCATCGCGGGCGCGGTGCCGGCCCAGGTCGTCTGGGCCGAGGTCATGGTGGCGGCGGAGGAACCCTGCACCGGCACGGCGTGGCGCATGCTCGCGCTACCGGGTCGCCACGATCGAGGCCGCGCGCATCGCCGCCGCGCTGCGGGCCCACCGGCTCGGCCTGCCGCCGCCCGGTGACGACCGATCCTTCACCGAGCCGGACCAGCCCACGCCGGCCGCCGAACTGGCGTGGTTGGTCGAGGTCGCGATCCAGCTCGACACCTCGCCACTGGTCCCGGCGACGCCGGCCGCGCTGGAGTCCCCCGGGCCATCACGCGGCGGGGCGCCGACTCAGTACCTGCGGCTCGGCATTCGCACGCGCCGGATCGGCACCACCGTCCACCAGGTGACGCAGCGCCACCACCATTCCAGCGGGCCGTACTCGAACAGCCGCAACCACAAGGCGCTGAGCATCGCCTGTACCAGGATGATCGCGACAGCCAACCCCAGAACCGGCGCATAGTCGCCGGAGCCGGGCAGGCCCAGACGCGGTGCGGCCAACAGGATCACGGCGGTGGCGCCGACATAGTTGGTCAAAGCCATACGGCCCAGCGGCCGTAATACTTCCGCCAGCACCTGCCCCGGCTCGATGCGCAGCAACAGCAGCAACCCGGTGACGTAGGCCAGCGCGCCCAGCAGGCCCGCAACGGCCATGGCGGGAGTGGACCACAGCTCCAGATACGGCGTGCGGTACTCCCACCTGCCCGCCACGATCGCGGCGGGCAGGGCGAGGGCGAAGACCGCACCGATCTGCCGCCCTCGCTCCTCGAGTGTGTCCACGATTCCGGCACGTGCGGTGACCAAGCCGAGCAGGAACAGACCCGGCGCCAAAGCCAGACCGCCACCGAGGGCCAGCGCCACGCCGAAGGTGCCTGCCAACCCCGCGAGCAGCACGGCCCAGTCGGGCAGCGCCGAGGCCGGCACCAGGATCACGGCTCCGGCCAGCGCGTACGGCAGCAACGCCTCACCCGGCTGGAACTGCTGGTGCACCAAGCCGATCAACCCGAGCGCCAGCAAGCGGCGGACCAGCACCAGCCGCGGGCGCTCGCCCCGCTGCGCGGCGCGGTCGAGCAGCAACGCGAAGCCGATCCCGAACAGAAAGGAGAAGATCGGGAAGAACCGCCCCTCGAAGAGCACCGACAGCACATGCCGGAGCGGAATCACCGAACCCGATCCGTCCGTGGCAGGCATGTCGGTGATCCGCCAGATGTCCACCACCAGAATCCCGCACAGCGCGAAACCACGGACCGCGTCCAGTTCCTGGATGCGGGGTGGACGCGCGTCGTAGTGCATGCGTTTCACGGTAACCAGCAGCGGCTCCCGGGACGGGGACCCGCGGCGAGATGTCACACACATTACTTAACGCACTAACTATTCGTGCGCTAACTTGGTGTCGAGGACAAGGAGGCCCGATGGAGACCGAGACCGACGATCCGCTGCGCTTGGACCGGCAGGTGTGCTTCGCGCTGGCCGTGGCCAATCGTGCGGTGCTGGCCGTCTACCGTCCGCTGCTCGAGCCGCTCGGGCTCACCCACCCGCAGTATCTGGTGATGCTCGCGCTGTGGGGCGAGGCGCCGATGTCGGTCAAGGCGATCGCCGAGGCGATCCAGCTCGACTCCCCCACGCTGTCCCCGCTGCTCAAACGCCTGGAAGCCGCCGGGCTGATCAGCCGCGGGCGCGACAGCCGGGACGAGCGCAACCTCGTGGTGAAGCTGACCGAGGCCGGGGCCGCGCTGCGCGCGCAGGCCGAGCGGATTCCGCCCGCCGTCGTGCAACGTCTGGGCGTGACCCTCGCCGACCTCGAGCAGTTGCGTGACGTCCTCACCCGCGTGAACGAGGCGGCCCGCCGGTCGGCACTCGCCGAGTCCGACGCCCCGGCCTCCAGCCGAGGAGCCCGAGCATGACCCGAGAGCGACGGCGGCCCGGCCCCCTCCAATGGATCGGATACGCCTTCGGACGTCGCCTGCCCGATTCCATGCGCGAGTGGGTGCGCGACGACCTGACCGGCAGGTTCGCCGCCACCCGGCACGTCCTGCGCGGCATGGTGCCGTTCACCCCGCTGTTCACGGCGTTCCTGCTGTTCCCCGGCGAGCTGTGGCTGCGCGGCGCGATGATCCTGCTGGCGCTGCTGCTGGCCCTGTTCTACACGGTCGCGTACATGCCGATGAACCGGGCGCACCGGCTCGCGAAGCACGGGTTGCCCGCGGATCTGGAGAATCCGCGCCGAGCCGAGCGCCGAGCGCGGGAACGCGCCAGATACGCCGCGCAGCACCCGCACTGAGCGGCGCGGTGCACTCCGCCGACCGACTTCGATCGTTGCCTCCCGGGGCGAGGCGGTCGCGTTGTCAAGGGCTGGCGGCGAGGCCGACGAAGGCCGCGAAGACGGCCAGGTGGACACCGCCTTGCAGCAGTGTCGCCCGTCCAGGAACGATCGTCAGGCCACCCACGACGACGGTGAGGGCCAGCAGAACCATCTGGGTCGCCCCGAGACCGAGCACCAGAGGCCCGTCCAGCCAGATGCTCGCCACCGCGATCGCCGGAATGGTCAAGCCGATGCTCGCCATGGCCGAACCGAGCGCCAGATTGAGCCCGATCTGCACTTGGTCGCGCCGCGCGGCCCGTACGGCGGCGATCGTCTCGGGCAGCAGCACCAGCAGAGCGATCACCACACCGACCGCCGATTGCGGCAGACCCGCAGATTGGACCGCCGACTCGACGGCGGGCGAGACCACCTTCGCCAGCCCCACCACGCAGATCAGCGCGACCAGCAGCAGGGCGAGGGCGGCCAGCGCGGCGCGCCCGCTCGGCGCCTCGGCGTGCTCCTCGTCGGCGACGACGCCGCCCGCCTCGACCGGCAGGAAGTCGTCCGGGTGACGCACCGTCTGCACCATCACGAACAACCCGTACAGCGCGAGCGAGGCCACCGCGGCGAAAGCCAGCTGCGCGGGCGAGAACTCCGGCCCGGGCTTGCTCGTGGTGAAGGTCGGCAGCACGAGACTGAGCGTGGCCAGCGTCGTGACGGTGGCCAGCGCCGCGCCGGTACCTTCGGCGTTGAACACCGCCACGCGCCTGCGCAGGGCCCCTACCAGCAGACATAGACCGAAGATGCCGTTGCAGGTGATCATCGCGGCGGCGAAGACCGTGTCCCGGGCCAGGGTCGCGGTCTTGTCGCCGCCCTGGGTCATCAGCGTGAGGATGAGCGCGACCTCGATCACCGTCACCGCGACGGCGAGCAGCAGCGAGCCGAACGGCTCGCCGACGCGCCGCGCGACCACCTCCGCGTGATGGACCGCGGCGAGCACCGCCCCGACCAATGCCAGCACCACGATCGTCACCGCGACACCGGGCAGGCTTCGGCCCCAGGTGGCCGCGAGGGCGAGCACGGCGAGCAGTGGTACGAGCACGGTCCAGCGGGCGATCAACACACGGAGCATGCCCACCATGGTCCCAGCAAATTATTCGCATCCCGGTCAGGTGATCAAAGTCCCCCGCGCCGGGCGGGGAGTCAATCGTCCAGATCGATACGCAAAGTGAGCAGGTCGGTGCCGACGAGCCGGACAGCCGCACTGTTCGCGCGCGGCAGCGCGGACAAACGGGCGCGCGCGTCGTCCTCGGGCAGCAGATGCGCGGTGCCCGCATGCCAGCGCCCATGCAGCCGCAGCCGGACCCGATTGTCCGCCTTGATGTTCCGGACATATTGCGAACGCTCACCGAACTCGGAGACCAGCCAGAATTCCTGGCCGATCCGCCGTCCGCCGATCGGGGTGATCCGGGGCTGTCCGCTGACCCGGCCGGTGGTCTCCAGGAGAGTCTGTCCGGGCAGCGTGCTGAGAATCGGATTGCCTACCCGGCGCTGAAACGCCGTCACCACCCGATGCTGGATGTCGCGCAAGTTCGGCATGCGGCGACGGTAACACCGGTCGCGGCCGTCGGCAGGCTTCGCCGCGGCCACGATTCGGACGCTGAGCAGGGCGCGGGCGCGCGGGCGGCGCACCCGAGACGTCGGCAGGCACCGGGGCGCAAACAGCCACCCGGCGCACCGCGCAGCACCGACACTTCCGCTCGCCGCACCGGACCGCAGAGGGCACGCGGCGAGCAATCGGACGAGCAATCCTGCAGACCAGACCCTTTCTGTGATGTGCACCACAAATCTTCAGTGCGCCAATATCTTTCCGTCGCTCGGGCTCCCAGCAGGATTCGCCCGAGCGCTGCCGATCGCCGTCGCCGGACTCCGACAGTGCTTGCGGAGTGCGAAAATGCGCCAGCACCTGCGTCTTCCACTCGATCACCGCACGCGGCGAGCGCGATTCCCCTGTGCGGCGGCTGCCTGCAGGCCGGGCGAGGCGATGCCGTTGCCGATGAACATCCGGCGAGGAATCGACCACGCCCCGATCGATGGGTGAGAATTTGGCGGTGCGCACCCAGTTCACTGCCGAGCTCATCGCGTTGACGAATGATCTGACGCTGATGTGCACGCTCGCCCACGACGCCGTCGAACGTGTCACCGACGCGCTCGTCGGCGCCGACCTCACCGCGACCTACGAAGTCTTCGCGCTCGACGAGCAGCTGCAGAAGATGTACGGCGCGTGCGAGGCGCGCACCGTGGTGCTGCTGGCATTGCAGGCGCCGGTGGCCCGCGACCTGCGGCACGTGGTGACCGCGATCCAGATCGCCGGGGAACTGTCGCGCATCGGCTGGCTGGCCAGCCGGGTCGCCGACAAGGTGTACCAGAGTCATCCCGGGCACGCGGCGGAGCGACCCCTCCTGGACATCCTGGCCGCGATGGGTGAACTGGCGGCCGAGCGCACGGCACTGGCGGGGCGGGCGGTCGCGGGTCACCAACCGCTGCCCGAGGAGGAGACGCCCGCCGGGCGTCCGATGGAGACGCTGCACCGGCAGCTGCATTCCGCGCTGCGCGACTCAGCGACCCGGCCGTCCACCGACGTGGCGATCGATATCGCCCTGCTGGGGCACCATCTCGAGCGCTGTGTCGACCACACGACTCGGATCGAGCGGCTCATCCGGTTCCTCGACACCGGGGTTCCCCCGACCGCCCAGCCCACCGACGACGAGTAGGTCGCGTCCTACAGTGGAATCGTGCTGTTCGACCTCGCGGCGGGGGCGCTGATCTCGGACGGTGGATTGGCCACCGAGCTGGAGGCGCGCGGCCACGATCTGTCCGGCGCGCTGTGGTCGGCACGCCTGCTTCTGGACGAACCCGCCGCGATCCAGACCGTGCACGCCGCCTACTTCCGCGCGGGCGCCGACATCGCCACCACCGCGACCTATCAAGCTTCATTCGAGGGTTTCGCCGCGCGTGGCCTGACCAGGGCGCAGTCCGCACGACTGTGGCGCAGGAGCGTGGCGCTGGCCCGTGCCGCGCGCGACGGCTGCGCCGACGGGCAGCGCAGGTGGGTCGCCGCCTCGGTCGGCCCCTACGGCGCCGCGCGTGCCGACGGGTCGGAATACCGTGGCCGCTACGGGCGCACCGTCGCCGAACTGCGAGCCTGGCATCGGCCGCGCATGGAGGTGCTCGCGGAGGCGGGCGCCGACCTGCTGGCCCTGGAGACCGTGCCCGACATCGATGAGGCAGAGGCGCTGGTGGACTTGGTGCACGACCTCGGGATCCCCGCGTGGCTCAGCTACACCATCGACGGCGCCCACACCCGCGCGGGGCAACCGCTCGCCGACGCGTTCGCGGTGGCCGCCGGCTCCGACTCGATCGTCGCGATCGGCGTGAACTGCTGCGCGCCCGCCGATGTCGCGGCCGCGGTCGAATCGGCCTCCCGCATCGGCAAACCCGTGATCGCCTACCCGAACAGCGGCGAGGGCTGGGATGCGGAGCGCCGGCGCTGGACCGGCCCCGCGCAGTTCGCGCCACGGCAGGCGCAGGAGTGGTTCGCACGCGGTGCGCGGATCATCGGCGGATGCTGCCGGGTCGGCCCCGCGCAGATCGCCCGGCTCGCAGCGGAACTCCGAGCAACTCCGCCGCATGGCGACCCGGTCACCGGTGCATCCGGCCCCGGAGCGCCCGGCTGAACGCCGGCTCGTCATCGAGACGGTGAACACCGTAGACGACGCCACGCGAGCACACCGGGCGGGTCAGGTCTCCTCCAGCATGGGGAAACGACCCGAACCGAGCAGCCCGGCGATCGCGTCCATCTTCGCTCGAGGCGCCGCGTAGTCCGGATGTGCGCGCAGCACCGAGGCCGCGTCGTGCAACCGGATCATCTGCCGTTCGGCCTCGGCCGCGGTGCGCCCGCCCGCGCTGACCGGGTGGCGGGCGTACCCCGGCCGACTCCGGTCGATCCGCCCCAGCGCGAGCGCCTTGTCCACCCGGCGCGAACAGCGGCAGAACGCCGAGGGATCGACCAGGCCGCAGGTCGCGTTCAGGAAGTTCCCGAGCCGCTTCCTGGCGCGTTCCAGGCGCTTTCGGTAGGCGGCGGGGGTGATGTCGAGGATCCACGCGGCCTCGGTGGAATTCAGCTCGAACACATCACCGAGCACGAAGGCGATCCGTTCGTCACGGGCCAGGCATTGCAACATGCCCTGACTGCAGGTGAGCCGCACCTCGGAGGTCAGCAGCACGGCTTCGGGCCCGCGGAAGTCCGCCTCCGCCAGTCCGTCGGCCAGCCCTTCCCGGAAGGCGTCCAGGCTCAGCTGCGCCGCCTCCTGCGGGGTCTGGCGCCGCAGATTCAGCAGGTGATTGACGCCGATGCGGTAGGCCCAGGTGAGCAGCCTCGCCTCGGCCCGCCAGGTGTGCAGATGGTCGAGGACGCGCAGCATGATCTCCTGGGTCGCGTCCTCGGCCTCCGCGGGCCGCCAGACCATGCGCAGCGCGAGCCGATACAGCGGGTCCTGCAGTACGCGCACGACTTGGGCGACGGCATCCCGGTCGCCCGCGACCGCGCGGGCGACCATGGCCCGCTCCTGCGCCGAGACCCCATCCTGCTCCGTGCTCATCCGGCCATCATTCGGCCTGCGCCACGGCCGGCGCAAGCACTGGCGAGTCACACCGTGGCCGGGATCACGAGCGAGCGGGGGCCCCGGCCAGCGCGTGCCGGTCGAGCCACTGGGCCACCGCCCGTCCGATCTCCTCCGGCCGGTCCTCGGGCGCGTGGTGGCCCGCAGGCCCGATCGGCGCGACCTCGGCGCTCGCGAAGGTGTTCGCGGCCCATTCGATCACCTCGGCCGACCCGAGCCCGACGCCGTTCTCCAGCGCCATCAGCAGCTTGGGCACCTCGGGTGTCGCGGCCGCCCACTCGCCGTAGCCGCGCACCAGGGCGACCACGTCGGCGGGCTCGCCGTCCAGGGGGAACTCGCGCGGCCACGCCAGCAGCGGCTTGCGCGAGGCCGGTGTGGGATACGGCGCCCGGTACACGTCGTGATCCTCGGGCGCCAGGTCGGCGACGCCCTTCGGCAGGTTGAACTCGATGAAAGTGTTCTCCTCCAGGATCATCCGCTCCCCTTCCGCGGAGCGGAACTTCCGGAACAGCTCGGCGCCGAGCGGCGGCAACTCGTCCCAGCGCAGGGGCCGCAGGAACGTTTCGATCAGCGCGATCCCGCGCACGCGGCCGGGATGCCGGGCGGCCCAGTCCAGGCCAAGTGCGCCGCCCCAGTCGTGCCCGACCAGCACCACCTGGTCCAGTCCGAGCGCGTCGAACCAGGCGTCCAGGTAGGTGGCGTGATCGGTGAGGCGGTAGCCGATGTCCGGCTTGCCCGACTCCCCCATCCCGATCAGGTCCGGCGCGAGCGCTCTGGTCCGGTCGGCGACGTGCGGAATCACGTTCCGCCACAAATGCGATGAGGTCGGGTTGCCGTGCAGGAACACCACGGGGGTCTCCCCGGTGCCGGTGTCGCGGTAGTTGATGAAAGAATCGAGGACGTCGACGGTGGGCATGATGTGGTCCTTTCAGGTCCGGTTTTTCGCCTGCACCCGGTTGGACACACGAATCCGCCCGCCTGTGACCGCACCAAGAGTGAGCATCGTCACAACCCTGGGATCGAGCGGGGGCATGGTCGTCAGCGGTGGGAAATCCGTACTCATGCCGTAGATGTATGGTCGAAACTGAAGATCGGCTGAGAAATTTTCCGCACTCTCAGAACGAACTTGCCAATCCCCACGACATTTATCTACTGTCTTGATACGTAGAAGAAAGCGTGATCGAGACGGGGCGGAAGCGTGCTGACACCAACCGGATAGTGACTTCCCCGCGCTCCGGCGCCCGCCGGAGCCCGATCACCCCCGAACATCACGAGTGAGTCCGGAGCAAGCGCGGCTCGACACCTCGGGACCTCCCCCTCATCAGCCCCGTGGTGTCGTCCCAGTGCGGTCTTCGGAGTGGACAACCAATCCGCACAACCGCGCGGCTCCCCGATGTCTCCTCGTGATCGACCGCCCCCGAATCGGCGCCGGCACGGCGATTCGGGGGCGGGCCCACTCTTCGGTCTGGTCGCGCCCGGCGCACGACCGGTTATCGGCCGGCTGTGCCGAATGTCATACGCGCCATTCGGTTGTGCGAACCCCGCCACTGGATACCTTGACGCCGGTTACAGTTTCACGTGGGTTCGGCGTTAGGAAGTTGATGAAGTCCACAGCGCAGCGGCTGGCTCTGCTCGGCATCATGGTCGCGACTTCCGTCGGACTGATCTCCTGTTCCACCGTACGCCCCAGCGAGTCGACCGCGGCGGGCTGCGGCACGGGCGGCCGGGTCTGCGCCGACGCGCCCGCTCCGATTCCCGCTCGCGACGCCCTCGCCCTGTTGAACTCGCTGCGCGTGGCGGAGCGCGCGCCCAAAACCGGCTACAGCCGAGACGAATTCGGGCCGCCCTGGTCGGACAACGTCTCGGTGCCCGGCGGCGGCAACGGCTGCGACACCCGCAACGACATCCTCCAGCGCGACATGACCGACGTGACCTTCAAGTCCGGCAAGTGCATCGTCGCGACCGGCACACTCGCCGACCCCTACACCGGCAAGACCATCAACTTCAAGCGGGGCACGAAGTCCTCCGACGACGTGCAGATCGATCACGTCGTCGCGCTCTCGGACGCCTGGCAGAAAGGCGCGCAGCGGCTTTCCGCCGAACGCCGCCGCGATCTGGCCAACGACCCGCTCAACCTGCAGGCCGTGGACGGTCCGACCAACCAGTCCAAGAGCGATTCCGACGCGGCCGAATGGCTGCCGCCGAGCAAGGGCTATCACTGCGCCTACCTGACCAGGCAGATCCAGGTGAAGACGGCCTACCAGCTCTGGGTCACCCCGGCCGAGAAGGACGCCATGGCGCGGATCCTCAGCGCCTGCCCCTGAGCGTCAGGGAATTTCGATCACCACCTTCCCGAAAGGATCCCCGGTGCGGAAATACCGGTAGGCCGCTTCGGCTTCCTCGAACGGGAACACCCGGTCGAGGACCGGACGCATCCGATGGGCGGCGATCGCTCGATTCATCGCCTCGAAATCCGTTCGGCTGCCCACCGCGATCCGGCGAATGGACAGATACGACGCCCCGAACGGGTTGCCGGCGGGCGAGTCGGCGGCGGGCATCGCGCCGATCATCGTGATCCGCGCGTTGTACGCGCCCGACCGCACGGATTTCGCCAGGGTCGGCATGCCCACCGCGTCCAGGACGTGGTCGACACCGTCGCCGCCGGTACGGGCGAGCACGGCGAGTTCCCAGTCCGGGGTCCGGCTCCGATCGATCACCTCGTCGGCCCCGAGCGCGCGCAGCCGCTCGGCTTTGCGAGCGTTCGAGGTGATCGAGATGACCTGGGCGCCGGACATCTTCGCGTACTGCACCCCGAACAGCGCCACCGATCCGCTGCCGACGGTCAACACGGTCTCGCCCGGCCGCACCGGCAGCGGCGTGCTCAGCGCCGCCCATGCCACCACTCCGGCGCAGGTCAACGTCGCGGCTTCGGCGTCCGAGAGGTGGCCGGGCACGTGCATCACCGAATCCTCCTCCAGCACCGCGTAAGTCGCGAGCATCCCGGGGTAGGTCGCCCCGTACTGCTCGACGACGTGCGCCTGGCGCTGCGGGCCGTCGACCCACCGGACGAAGTAGGTGGCGGTCACCCGGTCTCCCACGGCGGCGCGCGTCACGGCGTCACCCACGGCGATCACCTCGCCGACGCCGTCACTGAGCGGGACGACGCCGGGCACGGCGGGCAACGGGTACGTCCCGTCCAGCAGCATCAGATCGCGACGATTCAGCGACGCCGCCCGCACCCGGATCACCACTTGCCGTGGGCCGGGCTCGGGCATCCGCTGCGGCGCGGCGGTCAGCCCGTCCGCCCTGCGCGCGGGATCCAGGTGGTAGGCGACGCCCTGCTTCATGCGACGCCGATGTACTGGTGATCCCACCGGATCCGGCCCTCGTCGTCGAGCGCGATGACGCTGTATCCGCCGCCCACCACGGCCCCGTCGGCCTTCGTCACCATGTGCCAGGTCAGGCCGATCAAGTTCACCGAAAGGCGCACCGCCGGTCCTCCGGAGACGAACAGGTGCTCGCCGGGGGCGACGAACTCGTCGTACGCGCGGTCGACGCGCCGGTCCAGCGCTTCATAGCCGCGGATCTCCACGGTCGGGATCGGGAAGGACAACCGCGCCAGCGCCTCCCGCATCGCCTGCGGAGGATCCACCAGCACCTGCGCCCCGTCGTCGGCCCACAGCCGCCGGATCCGCTTGCGCCTGGCTTCGGCGTCGGATTCGTTCCACAGCGCGACATACCGTTCGGCGAATCGCGAAAGTTCCTGCTCATCGAGTTCGTTGCTCATGCGGTGAAGTCTTGCCGTCGGCCTGCGCCTGTGCGATTCCCCGCAAGGTATGGCCAGCCCGCCGCCAGAGCCCGATACTGCTGCTATGACGACGGCGGCCCACTCCACCGGGTTCGCCCGGCAGCTCAAGCACTGGCGCACGCTGCGCCGGGTCAGCCAGCTCGACCTCGCGATCCGCGCCGACACCACGCAGCGTCATCTGAGCTTCCTGGAGCAGGGCCGCTCGCGCCCCGGACGCACCATGGTGGTGCGGCTGGCCGAGTCACTGGACCTGTCGCTGCGCGAGCGCAACGGATTGCTGCTGGCCGCGGGTTACGCGCCGATCTTCCCCGAATCGGCGCTCGACACCACGGAATTGGCTCCGGTGCTGACGGCGTTGCGGGCCATCCTGGACGGCCATCTGCCCTACCCGGCGCTGGTCGTGCGGCCCTACGGCATCCTGCTCGCCGCGAACGCCGCCTTCGACGTGCTCGCCGAGGGCGCCGCGCCATGGTTGCTGGAACCGCCGGTCAACGTGCTGCGGCTGGCGCTGCACCCGGACGGCTTGGCCGCCCGCGTGATCAACCTGCCGGAATGGGGAAGGCACGTCACCGAGGCGCTGCGCAACCGGATGGCCCGCAGTCCCGATCCGGTCCTGGACGAGCTGATCGAGGAACTGGAGACCTACCTGCCGTCCGCCGAGCCGGGGCCGGACCATCTGGGTTTCGCGGTGCCGCTGCGCCTGCGCTGCGCCGAAGGAGAGCTGCGTTTGATCACCACGCTCACCTCGTTCGCCACCGCGGTGGACGTCACGCTCGCCGAATTGCAGCTCGAGGCGTTCCTGCCCGGCGACGAGCAGACCGCGCGAATTCTGCGCGACCGCGCGGCACGGCGCTGATCGAGGATGAGGTCCCGCAGGTCGGCCCTGCGGGACCTCGCCGACTCACACCGACGCGCGTTCGCGTTCGGCCGGGGCATCCCAATCGATCCGGTAGCGCTGCTCGGGTCCCATGGTCTTCTCCGGCTTCATCACGGTCTTGGCCATCAGCGGCATGAGCAGCTGCATGACTTTGCGTCCCACCGGCCCCGGCGTCTTGCTGTGGTTGATCTTCGCCGCGCGCGCCGCGACGCCTTCCACACGCCCGCGCCGCAAGCGCTCGTACACGGCGAACGCCTCCGGGGCCGGCAGATCACGAAGACAGCGGGCCAGCTGCACGGCGCTCTCGATCGCCAGCGACGCACCCTGGCCGGAACTGTTGGACGGAGCGTGCACCGCGTCGCCCACCAGCACCATCCGTCCGCGATGCCAGTGCGGTATCGGCGGCATGATGTGCAGCGCACCGACCACCTCCAACTGGTCCTCGGTGGTGCGGCGAGCGAGTTCGCCGCCTGGGCTGTCGTCGCGGTAGGTCTCGCGCAAGATCTGCAACCAGTGCGCGCTCGGCACCGCCCGCGCCGCGGTCAGCGACAGATACTCCTTGTGCGGCAGGTTCGCTCCCCACGCCACCCGCCCGTCACCGAGCGGCCAGTACAAGTAGTACGCCCGCTTGCCGAACGCGAAGGTCATGGTGTCGGGCGGGATCTCCGCGTCGCACTCGGTGGTCGCGCCGAAGCCGAGCATGCCGGTGTAGTCGGGGCCGGGCGCGTCCGGGTCGATCAGCGTGCGCACCCGCGAGCGGATGCCGTCCGCGCCGATCAGCACGTCGGCGGTGGCCGTGCTGCCGTCGGCGAACCGAGCGGTGACGCCCGACTCGTCCTCGTGCACGTCGACCAGGCGCTTGTCGTACTCGAACGGAACGTCCGCGGCGATCGCGTGCCGGTGCAGCGCCTGGTGCAGTTCACTGCGATCGACCAGTTGCAGCGGCGGCACATCGGCGAGGCCGGGCAGGCTCAGCACCTTGTCCCCGACGGCCATCCGCATCTTCGTCACCGGCAGCGCGATCGCGCGGACCGGGTCACCTGCCCCGATGATGTCGAGAGCGGCGATGCCGTTGGGCGCCAGCGCGAGTCCGCTGCCGATACCGTAGGAAGGCCCGGGATAGGCCTCGTAGACGCGGGCTTCGATGCCCGCTTTGCGCAGGGCCGTCGCGACGACGGGGCCGGCGATGCCGCCACCGATCACCAGGGCGGTTCGTGTTGTGGACATGGGTGTCTCCAGAATTCGTGCGATACGGGTCTCGGTTCCCGAACCGACGCACACGCCACCCACCCGGTTATCCTGTGGTTGCCAGCCTTGTAGCCGGGTGCGCGTTCGCGGGCGCGGTGCGAGACTGTTCGATCGGGCCCGGCGGCGGTGTTGCCGCACCTCGCCGGGACCGGTTATCGGCTAGTTCTCGGCCATCCCCCTCTCCACCAGGTCGGCGGCCTCGGACGGCAGCGCGCCGCGCTCGTGCCAAGCACGCCATTGCGCCAGCCCGGGGAAGGTGCCCTCGGTCAGCTCGTCGCGCAGCGAGTGCGTCCATGCCGCTTCGGCTTCCAGCATCGCCAGCCCGAACTCGGACTCGATGATGAACAGCCGCGGCAGCGCGCCCGCGAGTTCGCCGAGTTCGCGGCGCACCGTCCCGATGGTCCGCTCCAGCGCTTCGATGCGGGCGCCGAGCAGTTCGATCACCTCGGCGGGCGGAAGCACCGCGAGAATGGACAGGCCCGCGACGAACCGGTGATGTTCCGGTTCCGGAGTCGACAGCAGCTCCCTGGTCCAATCGGCCATCTCGGCGCGGCCCGCGTCGGTGATCCGGTAGATCACCCGCTCCGGCCGCGCGCCCGCGCGTTCACTGCCGACCACCTCGAGGAAGCCGACCTTGGCCATGTTCTGTACGACCGTGTAGAGCGAACCCCACTTGATCGCCATGTCGTGGTCTTTGCCCCGCTCACGCAGGGTCTGGGCGATCTCGTACCGGTGCATCGGGCGTTCCACGATCACGGACAGCACCGCGAGCGCCAGCAGGTTGTCCACCTTGCGCTTCTTCATCGCGGCACCTCCTTACTCGTCTACGAATATACGTCTACGAGTATCAGTGCCGCAAGCATGTCAGGCGGGCACCGTCTCCTGCTCCCGCGCCTGGTCTTCCAGCAATTTCGTGGCGATGTTCGTCAGCGCCTGGTCCAGCAGTGCGCGATCGGCGGGATCGGCCTCGCTCCAGTCGTCGAGCCTGCTGTCGAGCCATCGCCGCCAAGCCGCCTTGATGCGATCCATCTCGGCGGCCCCGGAGTCGCTCAGCCGCAACCGCTGTCCCTCGCGCATCAGATACCCCTCCGCGCCGACCTGGTCGTAGATCGGCTCGATGACCTCCTCGGGCAGCCGGTGTTCCCTGGCTATCTCCGCCAGCGTGGCGTGCCCCCGCACCCGGTCGCGCAGATACACCTGCCCGAGCGCCCACGCCTCACCGTGGGTGAGATCGCTGTCCGCGTCCGCGAGGATGCGCGGACCGATCGGATCCTCCGCCCCGGCTCTGCGCATGGTGCCTGCGATCGCCCTTTCCAGCTGCACCAGCCGATCGGGCGAGTCCGGCACCGAGAACCCTTCGCCGACATCGCCCGCACCCGCCCGCGCGCTGTCGCGCAACGGCACCTCGGGCAGGAACCACGCGATCACGAATCCGGCCAGCGCGACCGGCACCACCCAGAAGAACACGTGATCGATCGAGTCCGCGTAGGCGTCGATGATGGGAGCCGACTGCTCGGCGGGCAGCGCGCGCAACGACTGCGGATCCGCCGCGACCGCGGGCGGCACCCGCGCGCCGGCCAGGGCGGCGGCTAGATCAGGACCGATCTCGTTGCTGTAGAGAGTGCCGAAGATCGCCGTGCCGAAGGCGCTGCCGAGCGTGCGGAAGAAGGTGACACCCGAGGTCGCGGTACCCAGTTGGGCGTAGGGCACGGTGTTCTGCACAACGATGGTGAGTACCTGCATGGCCAGGCCGATGCCGAGGCCCAGGATCAGCATGTACAGCGACTCCAGCCAGGTGCCGGTAGTCCGGCCCATCGTCGACATGAGGTACAGGCCGAGCGCCATGACCAGCGTGCCCGCGATGGGGAAGTACCGGTAGCGCCCGGTCTTGCCGACCACCTGCCCGGACAGGATCGAGGTGGCGAACAGACCGGCCACCAGCGGCAGCGTGCGCAGGCCCGACATGGTGGCCGAGACACCGTCGACGTATTGCAGATACGCGGGCAGGTAGGTCAGCGAGCCGAGCATCGCGAAGCCGACGATGAAACTGAGGATCGAGCACACCGTGAACACCCGACTGCGGAACAATCCCATCGGCAGCATCGGTTCGGGGGCCCGCAATTCCACGGCAACAAATGTGGCGAGCAGGAACACCGCCCCGGCGAACAGGCCGACGATCGTCGGCGATCCCCACGCGTATTGCTGGCCACCCCACTCCAGGCCCAGGATGAGGCAAGAGACGCCCAGCGCCACCAACCCGATTCCGGCGTAGTCGATGATCGGTCTCGCCGCGGCCCGCACCCGTGGAATCGTCCGCGCCGCCAGCGCGATCATCACAACGGCGACCGGAACGTTGACATAGAAGCACCAGCGCCAGCTGGCGTGGTCGGTGAACAGCCCGCCCAGCGTCGGACCGATCACCGTGGTCACGCCGAACACCGCGCCCAGCGCGCCCTGATACTTCCCGCGCTGCCGCAGCGGAATGATGTCGGCGATCAACGCCATCGAGGTGACCATCAGCCCGCCCGCGCCGAAACCCTGAATACCCCGGGCGAGGACCAGCAACAGCATGCCGTTCGCCAGGCCCGCGGCAATCGAGCCGACGATGAAGATCACCGCACTGACCTGGAACACCAGCTTGCGGCCGAACAGGTCGCCGAGCTTGCCCGCCAGCGCCGTGGCCACCGCCTCCGCGAGCAGGTACGAGGTGACCACCCACGCCATGTGCCCCGCCCCGCCGAGGTCGGCGACGATGGTGGGCAGCGCGGTGGACACGATGGTCTGGTCCAGCGCCGCCATCAGCATGCCGAGCACGATGGTGCCGAATACGATATTCGTCTTGGCCCTGCCCATCGGGGCAGCAGGGTCCGCGGCGACAGCAACCGAACCGGCCATCAGCCCAGTATGGGACTTCGCCGCTTCGATGGATATCCAGCGACACGGCAGCGACTCCGCCGAGAGGTGCGTGCGACTAGCTCTCTGCGGGCCGCTCGATGAGCGACATCGCGACCGGCACGAGCAGATCGACGAGTTCGGCCACCGTGGGGCGCGGGTCGGCGAGCACCCACTCGTGTGCGAGACCGTTGATCGCGCCGATCAAGGCGCTCGCGCCCCAGCCGGGCGCGCCGCGCACCCGGGCGCCGGGGGCCACCACCGGCACCACGTGCGATTCCAGCACGGACGCCCACGCGTGCCGTCGTTCGCGACGATGCCGCTCCATCCGGTCGCTCACCCCGACCACTTCGATGAACGCGACCTTCGCGCGGTAGGGATCGCCGCCGATCGACGCGAGATACGCCGTCACCACGGCGGTCATCGCTGCGGGCAGGTCGAATCGGGGGTCGAGGTCCCCCAAACGCGCCAGCACGGCGGCGGCGGCCTCGTCCTGGATCCGGTCGTAGGCCGCGACCAGCACGTCCTCCCTGGCCTGGAACTCCTCGTAGAACTGCCGCTTGGACAAGCCCGCGGCTGCGCACACGTCGGCCAGCGAGCAATTCGCGTAACCGCGCTCGGCGAAGATCCGGGTGGCCGCGTCGAGGAACCGCTGACGCCGCTCGGCTTTCCGCTCCACGACGGCACGCCCGCCGTATTGCCTGCCCACTGTCGCCGTCACATCTCTCACCGTAGCGAAATCGCGGCGACCGGGAACCTCCCCGCCGGGGAGGGATCGGAAGACGTTCGTTCTTGTGATCCGCGTCGCGACACCGCATACTCGTGGCCAGTCTGAAACCGATGGGGCTCACATATGTGGCTCACAGAACGAAGAGGTTCTCGCGTGGTCATCTCCCGTAAGCACGCACCGAAGTTGCTCGCGGCGCTCGCCGCGGTAGCCGTGGTGCTGCCCTTGCTCGCCGCCGGAGCCGCGGCCGCGGAGCCGGCGCCGGACGATCCGGCGGTCCAGCCCGCGCTGCCGTTCCCCGTTCCGCCGCTGCCGCCGGGTTTCGATCCCGCGTTCTATCGCCCCGCCGTGGAGACCTACGCCGATCTCGCCCCCGGTCAGATCATCGCCGCACGTCAGGTCAACCTGGCCAACCTGTCGCTGATCCCGGTGAATGTCGACGCCTGGCAACTGTCCTACCGCTCCACCAACTCCCGTGGCGAGGCCATCCCCGCTGTGGCCACGGTGATCAAGCCGCGCGACTACGTCGCCGACCGGCCGCTGTTCTCGTATCAGATCGCCGAGGACTCGACCGGCAACTACTGCATGCCGTCGTATCAACTGCAAATGGGTTCCATCCCGGCGACCTTGACCGGCTCGACCCTGGTGGCCGCCCAGTTCCTCGAGGTGCAAGCGGCACTGGCCCAGGGCTGGGCCGCGGTGATCCCCGATCACCAGGGTCCCGACTCGGCCTACGCCGCAGGACCTCTGGCGGGCCGGATCACCCTGGACGGCATTCGCGCCGCGGAGAATTTCGCGCCGATGCAACTGTCCGGGCCCCGGACCCGGGTCGGGCTGATGGGGTACTCCGGCGGCGCGATCGCCACCGGCTGGGCCGCCGAACTGAAGCGCGGCTACGCGCCCGAACTGAACGTGGTCGGCGCCGCCGAGGGCGGCATCCCCGCCGATCTGTCGGCCGCGCTGCGGATGGCCAACGGCAATCTCTCGGCCGGGCTGATCTTCGCGGGCGCGCTCGGCGTCTCGCGCGAGTATCCCGAACTGCGCAGATTCCTCGACGACAACGCGAACGGCCTGGGCAGGCTCATGATCGCGGGCAAGGAGCAGCTCTGCGCGAGCTACCAGGCCGCGCTGTTCCCGTTCGCGGACAACCTGGGAATGCTGGCGAAGAACCCGTTCACCGATCCCGTCGTCGTCGACGTGCTGAACAAGACGAAGCTGGGCCAAGCCGTGCCCGACATGCCGATGCTGATGTACCAGGCCAATGCCGACTGGTTGATCCCGGTCGGACCGGTCAACGAGCTCGTCGGCACCTACGCCAATGATCCCGGCGCGCGGGTCGAGTACATCCGGGATCATTTCAGCGAGCACCTCACCCTCGACCCGATCGCGGCGCCACGCGCACTGCTGTGGCTGAAGGACCGGTTCGCGGGTGCGCCGGTGGCCGAGGGCGTCACCATCACCGATGTCGGCTCGATGACGCTGGACCCCGCGACCTGGCAGGTGTGGGGCGACACGGTGGGCGCCGTACTCGCCGCAGCCTTCCAGCAACCCATCGGAAGCGGCCGCTGAGACATGTTCCGAGCTCGTGTCGCGGTCGCGTTCCGCGACACGAGCTCTCGCGTCTGAGACGATCGGGGGCGAAGAGCTTCCCCCGAAACTTACTCCAGAGTAAGGTTGGCCTATGGCGTGGAAACCAGCTGAGATCCCGGACCAGACGGGACGCACCTTTGTCATCACTGGCGCGAACGGCGGCCTCGGCGCCGTCGCCACGAAAGTCCTGGCGTCCAAGGGCGCGACCGTCATCATGGCCTGCCGCAACGCGGTCAAGGCGAAAGAGGTCGCGAGCGGCATCGACGGCGACGTCCGCGTGGCCGAGCTGGACCTCGCGGACCTGGCCTCGGTCCGCAAGTTCGCCGACGACAGCGGCGAAATCGACGTCCTGGTCAACAACGCGGGCCTGATGAACATCCCGTTCTCACGCACCAAGGACGGTTTCGAGACCCAGTGGGGCGTCAATCACCTCGGACACTTCGCGCTCACCGGCCTGCTGCTGGACCGGATCGGCGATCGGGTGGTCACCCTCTCCAGCATCGCCCACAAGCAGACCCCGAAGCTCTGGATCGACGACCTCGACTACGAAAAGCGTCGTTACCAGCGCAATCTCGCCTACGCGCAGGCCAAGCTGTGCAATCTGATGTTCGCCAGGGAACTGCAGCGCAGGCTCCGCGAATCCGGCTCGGCCAAGCGCTCCTACGGCGTGCACCCCGGTGTCTCGGCCACCGACCTCTTCGCCCACACCGAGACGCCGCTCGATTACGTCGCCAAGCCGTTCATCCGTCTGATCGGGCACTCGCCGGCCAAAGCCGCGCACTCGACGCTGTTCGCCGCGACCATGCCCGACGCCGATCCCGAGACCTACTGGGGCCCGACCCGGCTCTTCGGCAGTCAGGGACCGGTAAAACCGTCGTCGTCCACCCGTCTGTCGCAGAACCGCGACCTGTGGCAGCGACTGTGGACCGAGTCCGAGCGCAAGACCGGCGTCATCTACTCGTTCTGAGCCGGACGAACGTCCGCGCGGTACACGGGACGGGGCAGCCGCCGCAGCGCGGCCGGGTCGCGCACGGCGCATCAGCGACCGCGCTTCGCCCGGCACTCGGGCGGATGCCGACGCGTGCGTCGGTGACGGCGAGATCGGGTCTCCGCCGATGTCGTCACCCCCGAAGCCCGGGACCGTCCGGCGCCGCTGGTTACCGCGATGATCGTGGTCACAGCGCGTGCCGGACGGCGTACCTGGCTCTACGGGCCGCGTAGTAGAACGGGTACCGTAGAAGCCGTGTCCGCACCACCCCGCCGCTCGGCACACAACCGCCCGGCCCTCATCGCGCTGGTGATCGTCGCCGCGCTGGGCTGCCTCGGGCTGGCCTGGTGGCAGTGGGAGCGCTACGAGTCCGCCAGCGGCACCGGCCAGAACCTCGGCTACGCGTTGCAGTGGCCCCTGTTCGCGGGGTTCGCCGTCTTCGCCTACTTCCGATACGTCCGGCTCGAGCGTGAGGCAGGCGAAACCGACGAGAAGGACGCGTCCGCCGCGGCACCTGGACGCGCTCGCGCAACTCGGCGCGCCTCCGGTCCGGTCGCACCCACCGAACTTCCGGCCGGCCTGTTGCCCGAGCGACCCAAGGCCGTCCGCGGTGACGACCCGGTACTCGCCGAGTACAACCGGTACCTCGCCGCGCTGCACGCCAACGACATCGACGAGCAGGTCCGCGCGGCAGGCCTGCACACCCGCGAGAGGAGCGCCGGTTGACCACCAGCGAGAATTCCACCGAGACCACCGCCGCCCCGGCCCCGGCCGGAAACGCCGCCAAGATCGGTCCGGCGCTGCTGCGCTACCGGGCGCTGGCCTGGATCACCGGCCTCTGGCTGCTGCTGCTCACCGGTGAGATGATCGCCAAGTACGGCTTCGACGTGCACACCCCCAGCTGGATCGCCGTGGTGCACGGCTGGGTGTACTTCGTCTACCTGCTGGTCACCGCCGATCTCGCGGTCAAGGTCCGCTGGCCGGTCCTGCGCACCGTGGGCACCCTGCTCGCGGGCACCATCCCGCTGTTGTCGTTCTTCGTCGAGCACGTCAACGCCAAGCAGGTCAAGCAGACCTTCGGCGTCTGATCCGGCCGCTCGCCGCCCGCGTCAGCCTGCGGCGAGCGCCGCCAGCGCGGGCGTCAACCGAGCCAGCGCCCGCCCGCGGTGCGACACCGCGTCCTTCTGGGCGGGTGTCAACTGGGCCGCGGTGACCTCGCCCCCCGTCGGGACGAACAGCGGGTCGTAGCCGAAACCACCGTCGCCCACCGGCTCCCGGCCGATCGAACCGGGCCATTCCCCGCGCACCACCGTCTCCGTGCCGCCGGGCACCACCAGCGCGCAGGTCGAGACGAACCTCCCGCCGCGGCGCTCGTCCGGCACGTCCGACAGCTGCGCCAGCAACAGCGCGTTGTTGGCCGCGTCATCGCCGTGCCTGCCCGCCCAGCGCGCCGACAGCACACCGGGCATCCCGTTCAACGCGTCCACTTCGATGCCGGAATCGTCGGCGACACACGGCAACCCGGTGGCCGCGGCGCCGTCGCGCGCCTTGGCCAGCGCGTTCTCCTCGAACGTCGCGCCGGTCTCGGGCGCCTCGTCGTACGGGGGAACGTCGTCCAACCCGACTATCTCGATCCCGGCGATCCCCGCCTCGTCGAGGATGCGGCGCAGTTCGTTCAGTTTCTTGGCATTGCGGCTGGCCACAAGCAAACGACGGGTCATCACTTCTTCTTCGCGTCGGCCTGTTCCGGAAGCACGCCGGGATACGGCAGCGCCAGCGCTTCTTTCTGCACGACGAACAACTGCTCGCAGCCCGCGAGCGCGGCATCGAGCAACTTGTCCAGCGTGGAGCGCGGGAAAGTCGCGCCCTCGCCGGTGCCCTGGATCTCCACCAGCGTCCCGGTATCGGTGGCGACCACGTTCATGTCGACCTCGGCGCGCGAATCCTCCTCGTACGGCAGATCCAAACGCACCCGGCCGTCGACCACGCCGACACTCACCGCGGCGATCGCGCACGAGATCGGCTGCGGGTCCGCCAGCGCCCCCGCCGCGCCGAGATAGGTCACGGCATCCGCCAACGCCACATAGGCGCCGGTGATGGCCGCCGTCCGGGTACCGCCGTCGGCCTGCAACACATCACAGTCGATCGCGATGGTGTTCTCGCCGATCGCGGCCAGGTCGATGCAGGCGCGCAGCGAGCGGCCGACCAGGCGGCTGATCTCCTGGGTCCGTCCGCCGATGCGGCCCTTCACCGATTCACGCCCGCTGCGGGTGTGCGTCGCGGCGGGCAGCATCGCGTATTCGGCGGTGAGCCAGCCCGATCCGGAGTCACGCCGCCACGCGGGCACCCCCTCGGTGACGCTCGCGGTGCACATCACCCGCGTCTGCCCGAACTCCACCAGCACCGAACCAGCTGGATGCGTGGTGAAACCACGGGTGATCCGGACCTCGCGGAGCTCATCGTCCGCCCTGCCATCGGCTCGTCTCGACACGGCCACAGCCTACTGGGTCTAATTTGCCGCGACTTCGTCGCGGCGTGTTCGCGGCCCCTTTGTGGCTCGCGTTTGCGCGACCGCCGCTTGCTCCTTCGTCGCGTACGCGGCGGCCGCGCAAACGCGAGCCGGGCCGCGAACAGCGGAGGCTCGGTCTCGCTTCGCTCGAAGACGTGGTTGCGGTGCGCTGGGCACGTCAGAAGCCACGCCTGCGGCCCTACGCGCGCCGTTGTGGAAGGGCTCCGCTGTGATGGACTGCCGCTTGCCCGTTCGGTGCCTGCGCGGTGGCCGCGCACACTGAGCACGTCAGAAATGCACACTTCGGCCCGGGTTCGGTCAGATATCGAAGGTTTCGCCTGGGGCGACCGCGTGTACGGGGCCGGTGAACTGGGCTTTCGCTTCGGCGATCACGTCTTCGCGGGAAGTCCACGGGGGGATGTGGGTGAGCAGGAGTTCCTTCACGCCGGCCTCGGCGGCGATCTGGCCTGCCTCGGTGCCCGAAAGGTGAATCCCCGGCGGTCGATTGGCCGGGTCGTGGGTCCAAGAGGCCTCCGCCATGAGGACGTCGGCGCCCTGGGCGAGTTCGTGGACCTGAGGGCACAGTGCGGTATCGCCGGTGTAGACGAAGGTGCGTCCGGCCGCGGTGACGATCCGCAGACCATAGGACTCCGGGGGGTGGTACATCCGGCGCGCGGTGACGGTGTGGCCCGGGCCGAAGGAGACGGCCTCGCCCTCGGTCCAGGGCCGCATGTCGATCACGTCGGACCAGTCGTCGCATTCGCCGCCGACCTCGGCGGAGGCGTTGCCGATGCGCACCGAGGTGTCCGACGGGCCGCGCACGATCGCCTTCCCCTCCGGCGGCGTCGGGTGGTAGCGGCGCCACACCAGCAGACCGGGCAGGTCCAGGCAGTGGTCGGCGTGCAGATGGGTCAGGAAGATGTCGACCTCACCGGGATCGGCGTGCCGCTGCAACGCGCCGAGCACTCCGGGACCGAAATCGATGACCGTCGGCCGCATGTCCGGGCCGGTCAACAGGTACCCCGACGCGGGAGAGTCCGGGCCGGACACACTGCCCGAGCACCCGAGGACGGTAAGGCGCATTCCCCCATGCTGCCACGCGGAATTCTCACTCAAGAAAGGATCCCCCACATTTCCGGCGGGCCGTCCGCTCACCGCGGCGACGCGCCGGTTCCGGCTCGGTCCCCGCGGCGGTTTCGTCGTGCATCTCCAGAGAGTACCCACCCGGCCAGCAATCCACTCAACGCGCCGAATAGATGTCCCTGCCAAGAGATTCCGGGCTGTCCGGGCAAGACGCCCCACAGCAGCGACCCGTAGACGGCCAGCACCGCGAGGCCGAGCAGGATCTGCCCGGCATTCCTGGCGAACCACCCCCGGCAGATGAGGAAGGTCAACCAGCCGAACACCAGCGACGACGCACCGATGTGGACGCTGCCAGTCGCCCCGGTGAGCCAGACTCCGACCCCGGCCAGCAGCCAGATGATCGCGGTCGCGGCAAGACCGCGTCCGATACCGGTCACCAAGACCAGGAAACCGAGCACCAGCACCGGAAGCGTGTTGCCGATCAGATGGCCCCAGTTGCCGTGCAGCAACGGTGCGAACAGGACGCCGGACAGTCCGTCGGCCCGGCGAGGCTCGATACCCGCGCTCTCCAGATCTCCGTGAACGGCGGTGTCGACCCCTTCGACGCCGTAGAGCACCCCGACGAATCCGGCGATCAGTACACCGGCGCGCAGCCACAGCTGCTTGATCGCGGAGACGCCCCCGGCCGGGGACGGTCGCGGCGCACCGACGGGCTTGCCCAGCTGCGCACGAATCGCCGCGATCCGGTCCGGGTCGAACGACGGCCCGATCCCTGCGCCTGCCATGGCCACCTCCTCGCCGCGGCGGGGTCGTGGCCCCGCCTCACCGAGGGTACCGGCGCGGCCAGGAGGTCAGGCCCAGAGCTGACCGTCGAGCCGTTCCTCCGCCTCTTCGAGGGTGCCGTCATAGGCCCCGGTCGACAGGTACTTCCACCCGCCGTCGGCGACCACGAACGCGATGTCGGCGCGCGTGCCGGCCTTCGCCGCCTTGCGGGCGACGCCCAGCGCGGCGTGCAGAATCGCGCCGGTGGAGATCCCGGCGAAGATGCCTTCCTCGAGCACCAGTTCGCGGGTGCGCTTGACCGCGTCATAGGGGCCGACCGAGAAGCGCGTGGTCAGCACGGTCTCGTCGTACAACTCGGGGATGAATCCCTCGTCGATGTTGCGCAGGCCGTAGACCAGCTCGCCGTACCGCGGCTCAGCGGCCACGATCTCGATGCCCGGCACCTTCTCGCGCAGGAAACGGCCGGTCCCCATCAGCGTGCCCGTGGTGCCGAGACCCGCGACGAAATGGGTGATCTCGGGCAGGTCGGCCAGGATCTCCGGGCCGGTGGTCTCGTAGTGCGCCGACGCGTTCGCCGGATTCCCGTACTGGTAGAGCATCACCCAGTCCGGGTGCTCCGCCGCGATCTGCTTGGCCAGGGCGACAGCCTGGTTGGAGCCGCCCGCCGCCGGGGAATCGATGATCTGCGCCCCGAACATGGTGAGCAACTGCCGCCGCTCCACGGAGGTGTTCTCCGGCATCACACAGATCAGCTGATAGCCCTTCAGCTTCGCGGCCATGGCCAGCGAGATGCCGGTGTTGCCGCTGGTGGGTTCCAGAATCGTGCAACCGGGCCGCAGCAGCCCGTCGGCCTCGGCCTGCTCGATCATCCGCAGGGCGGGCCGATCCTTGATCGAGCCGGTGGGGTTGCGATCCTCCAGCTTCGCCCACAGCCGCACGTGGTCGTCGCCGTCCCACCGCGGGGACAGCGTGCGCAGGCCGACCAGCGGGGTGTTGCCGAGGGTCGCGATCAGCGATTCGTAACGCGCCACGGGACCGGTCAGCCTCCGGCCACGGCGGGGAGGATCGTGACGCTGGCGTCCTGGGGCACCTCGGCGGCGAGCCCGCCCGCGAAACGCACGTCCTCGTCGTCGACGTAGATGTTGACGTAGCGGTTCAGCTTGCCGTCCTTCAGCAGGCGCTCGGCGAGCCCGGGGTGGTTGGCTTCGAGGTCGTCGATCAGCGCCGACAGGGTGGTGCCTTCGGCCTGCACGCGCTTCTCACCTCCGGTGAGGCCGCGCATGATGGTGGGGATGGACACGGTTACCGGCATGGGTACTCCTCGGTTTCGCGAACAGGCATCGGTCTAGTTCTCGTACGCGTCGACGACCCGCACCGGCTCCTCGGTGACCTCGCCGTCGACGATCCGGTAGCTGCGCAGCTCGTGGCGCTCGGGATCCCGGGTGGAGATCAGCACGTAGTGCGCGAACGGCTCGGAGGCGTACGACACGTCGGTCCGGCTCGGATAGGCCTCGGTGGCGGTGTGCGAGTGATAGATGACCACCGGCGTCTCGTCGGCGTCGTCCATCGCGCGCCACACTTTCAACTGCTCGCCGGAGTCGAAGCGGTAGAACGTGGGCGAACGCTCGGCGTTGACCATGGCGATGAAGCGCTCCGGACGATCCGAGCCCTCCGGCCCCGCGATGACACCGCAGGCCTCGTCGGGGTGATCGGCGCGCGCGTGCGCCACCATCGCCTCGACGAGGTCGGCCCTGATCACCAGCACGAGTCGCACACCTTTCCTGCAATCGCCGACCCATCGCAGTCGACAACGAGCCAGGATATTCGGCTATTCCCCCGACGACGTCGCCCGGTCCCCGCTTCCCTGGCCCGGGCACCCGACCGATACCCACGGCACACGACAACGGCGCACTTCGACACCGGTCACAAGCACCGCGATCCCACCGGCCCGACTCCCGCTTTCGAGCGAAGCGAAAACGAACATCCACGCCTCCCGGCCCGCCTCACAAGCACCCGACCACCACATAAGCGACGAAGAAGCAACCAGCCACTACAACCGCACCCTCAGCCCACACCTGCAATCACAACGCGCCCAGCCCACCTCAGCTCCCGGTTCCGAGCGGAGCGAGACCGAGCCACAAAGGGGCCGCGAACACCCAGCTCCGCAGGCGCTGGAAATCAAACACCGAACAAGTCGTGGTAGGCCGGGATGCCCGCCACAGTGTGGGCCGAGCGGATCGCGTCGACCACGGCGCGCTCGACGCAGACCGCGGCGGCCGTGCAGATCTCGTCCAGGACAAGCAGATCGGCGGGGAAGGCGGGCGGCAGCGGCAGGTCCGTGCCCTCTTCCGCGGTCCCGGTGGCGAGCGCGAAGAGGGTATCCCCGTCCAGCGGCGAGTGCGCGGGGCGAATCGCCCGGGCCAGCCCGTCGTGCGCGGTGACCGCGACCCGCCTGCAACCCGCCGGATCGAGTGGGGCATCCGTGGCGACGACGCCGATCGTGGTGTTGAGCACGGTGCCCTTCACCGGCAGCGCGTTCGCCGCCGCCAGTTGCTGCGCGGTCGGCGGCCGCAGATCGAAGAAGCCGGGCCCGTCGGTGCCACATCCCCACGGCAACCCGGTGCGGGGATCGAACACCGAGCCGACGGGATTGGCCACGATCAGCGCCGCGACGGTGATGCCGGCGGCGGCGCCTTCCCCCAGCGCGATACTCGCGGTGCCCACCCCGCCTTTGAGCGATCCGGCACGTGCGCCGACGCCCGCGCCGACCGATCCGCGGGCGAAGTCGACGCCCGCCGCCGCGGCGGCCCGGTAGCCGAACTCGGCGGTCGGACGGATGTCCCACGCGCCGACCGGGAGATCGAAGATCACCGCACCGGGGACGATGGGCACCACCCGGCTCGGGTCGGCGGGGTCCATCACGATGCCTGCGCCGTTCTCCTCCAGCCAGCGCATCACCCCGTCGGCCGCGGCGAGGCCGAACGCGCTGCCGCCGGTGAGCAGAATCGCGTCGATCTGGCGGACGGTGTTCATCGGATCGAGCAGATCCGTCTCGCGGGTCCCCGGCCCGCCGCCGCGCACGTCGACCGACGCCACCGCGCCGCCGGGCACGCGCACCACTGTGCATCCCGTCGCCGCCCTGGAGCCGAGCGTGGCATCCGGATCGAGGACATGGTGGTGCCCGACCAGTACACCGGGCACATCGGTGATCGAATTGCGCTCACCGGGTACGGCATCGACCATGTCTACTCCTCGGGGCGCGGAAACCGCGGGCCGGTCGCGCCGATCATCGCGGCGGTCAGGGAGCCAGCGCCTGCAGCAGCGAGTCCTGCATCCAGGTCAGCCAGTGGTACACGTCCAGGTGCGGAGCACGCGGATCGTCGGGATCGAGTTGCTCGGGCGTGTCGGCATCGATGTTCAGCACCGTGCCGAGCGCGAGCCGCACGTCGGTGAGCGCGGTCAACCACGCGTCGGCTTGCTCGGGGGTGAGGGTGATCTTGCCGCCCGCGCTGGGCACGGTGTCCAGTACGACCGACCCCGCCGCCAGTTTGGCGTCGATGATGTCCGGCTCGTGCAGGCCGCGCAGCGCGCTGTTGAGGTCGGCGCGTTCCGCGTCGGGCGAGCCGGGCTCGCTGCGGTGGAAGTCCGGGAGGAGTCTGCGCAGCCTCGGGTCCTCCGGCGGGGCGGTGTTGCCCGATCGCAGTCCGGTGAGGGCGGCGAGGTCGTCCTCAGGGGCCGACCCGGCGCGTTCGGTGAGCAGCCCGGAGACCGCTCCGACCAGGGACCGAAGCACGTTGGCCTCTCGTGCGTCCATCTCGGATCGCAGTTTGAGACCGCTCAGCGAGTTCTTCCTGCTCCACTTGCGCACGGCGTCAGGGTAGTCGTCGCGGTCTAGTCGTCTCGTTGCATGGTGGCCCAGAGGCCCGCGGCGTGCAGCCGCTGCACGTCGTGTTCCATCTTGTCCCGGGAACCCGACGAGACCACCGCCTTGCCCTCGTTGTGCACTTTCAGCATCAGCTCGGTCGCCTTCGCTTTGCTGTAGCCGAACAGCTTCTGGAAGATGTAGGTGACGTAGTGCATCAGATTGACCGGGTCGTCCCAGACCACGGTGACCCATGGGCGGTCTTCCGCCTCCAGGATCTCGGTGTATTCGACCGCTTCGGGCGTCGCCTGTGCCGCCGACAGTGTCGCGTTCGCGGCGTCCACAACGACGTCACCCCGGACTGTGTTGCACAAGGCCATAGGGTCAAGGGTACGACTCGGCTCCGGATAAACAACACCCACGCTGCCCCGATTCGCCGTTTCGCCGGTTCACCGAGCCGATGCCGGACACCATGAGCCGACCGTTCTGTCTACAGTGACAGCGTGGACCCGCGAGACGGCGTCGCCAGCACGGCGTTGCTGACCGACCAGTACGAACTGACCATGCTCGCCGCGGCGCTGGCCGATGGCTCGGCGCATCGGCAGTGCACGTTCGAGGTGTTTGCCAGACGTTTGCCAAACGGTCGTCGCTACGGCGTCGTCGGGGGTACCGGCCGGGTGCTCGACGCGCTGCGGCAGTTCCGGTTCGGCGAGGCGGAGCTGGCCGTCGCCGCCCCGTTCTCGGATCGGCGAACCCTCGACTGGCTGCGCGAGTACCGGTTCACCGGCGACATCGACGGCTATGCCGAAGGCGAGCTGTACTTCCCCGGCTCCCCGGTCCTCTCGGTGCGGGGCAGTTTCGCCGAATGCGTCGTGCTGGAGACGCTGATCCTGTCGATCCTCAATCACGACAGCGCGATCGCGGCCGCGGGCGCCCGGATGGTCAGCGCCGCGGGCGGCCGCCGGATGATCGAGATGGGTTCGCGGCGCGCTCATGAGCTGGCCGCCGCGGACTGCGCGCGCGCCGCGTATCTGGCCGGTTTCGACGCCACCTCCAACCTGGAAGCGGTGCGTCGCTACGGCATTCCCGGCGCGGGCACCAGCGCGCACGCCTTCGTCCTGCTGCACAGCGGCCCCGACGGGGCGCACGAGGCCGAAGCGTTCCGCAGTCAGGTGCAGACGCTCGGGCGGGGGACGACACTGCTGGTGGACACCTTCGACATCACCCGGGGCGTCGCGACGGCCATCGAGGTGGCGGGCACGGAGCTGGGCGGCGTGCGGATCGACTCCGGCGATCTCGGCGTCCTGGCCAGGCAAGTGCGCGACCAGCTCGACGCCCTCGGCGCGACCAAGACCCGCATCGTGGTCTCCGGCGATCTCGACGAGTACGCCATCGCCGCGCTGCGCGCCGAGCCGGTCGACGTCTACGGCGTCGGCACCGCGCTGGTCACCGGCTCCGGCGCGCCGACCGCCGGAATGGTGTACAAGCTGGTCGAGGTCGAGGGGGTGCCGGTGGCCAAACGCAGCAGTCACAAGCAGTCCCGGGGTGGGACGAAGAAGGCCGTCCGATTGGCCCGCGACACCGGCACGATCGTCGAGGAGATCGTCTACCCGGCATCGGGGCCGATGCCGCCGAACAACGGCTTCCAAGCCCGTGAGCTGCTTGTTCCGCTGATCCGCGAGGGCAAGCAGGTCGATGACCTGCCCACCCTCGCCGAGAGCCGCGACCTGGTCGCCCGCGGGTTGATCAGCCTGCCGTGGGAGGGCCTCAAACTGTCGGCGGGCGAGCCCGCCGTGGTGACCACGTTCGTGTGAGGTCAGGGCCTGCGCCGGTCGACGCGGGACACCAGCAGCAGTCCGGCGGTGAACAGCAGCGCGAACACCACGCCGGTGACGCCGAACCACACCCAGGCCGACGGCTCGGCGGGGCGGGAGCCCAGCAAGTAGAAGACCGCCAGGAAGACGGTGGTGCCGATGGTTACGCTGCGGAACAGTTTCGCAGGGCTCATGACGATCTCCATGGGAGAGGGCGGCGAACCGGCCGCCGGTGAAAGGGGCATCCGGTAATCACCGTGGGCGCTGGCCGCGTTTACATCCCGAGCGTCCGGCCGAGCGGCAGAATCGAAACAGTCATCCAGCCGGACCGCGGGAGGTCGCCATGACTCGGGCACTGATCATCGTCGACGTCCAGAACGATTTCTGCGAAGGCGGCGCGCTCGCGGTCACCGGTGGCGCCGCCGTGGCGGCCCGGATCAGCGAGCACCTCGCGGCGACGGCTTACGGGGCGGTCGTGGCGACCAGGGACCACCACATCGATCCCGGCGCGCACTTCTCCGACGATCCCGATTACATCGATAGCTGGCCGCCGCACTGCCGGGTCGGCACGCCGGGAGCCGATTTCCACCCGTCCCTGGACATCGGCCCGGTCCAGGCGATCTTCTCCAAGGGTTTGTATTCGGCGGCCTACTCCGGGTTCGAAGGCACGACCGAGGACGGCACCGGGCTGGCCGATTGGTTGCGCCACCGCGGCGTCGACGCCGTCGACGTGGTCGGCATCGCGACCGACCACTGCGTGCGCGCGACCGCCCTGGACGCGCGGATCGAGGGTTTCGATACCCGCGTCCTGCTCGACCTCACCGCCGGCGTCGCCCCGGAGACGGTCACGGCGGCGCTGGATCGCATGCGTGGAGCGGGCGTAGACATCGAGGGCGGCATCAGCCGGTAGACCGTCCCGTCTCGGCGAGCGGCCGGTTGTGTCGGAGACGCCGAGTAGGCTGCTCGCGTGCCCGAACTCCCGCCCGCTTCCACCCTTTTGGCCACCGCCGTGCAGGCGCTCGGCGGCAAGGAGCGCGCCGGGCAGGTGACGATGGCCGCGGCGGTGGACCACGCGATCGACACCAAGGAGCATCTCGCGGTGCAGGCGGGCACGGGCACCGGTAAGTCGCTGGCGTATCTGGTGCCGAGCCTGCGCCACGCCGTGCGCACCGGTCGCACGGTGGTGGTCTCCACGGCGACGATCGCGCTGCAGCGGCAGCTGGTCGACCGTGATCTCCCCCGTCTGGCCGAGGCGTTGAGCGCCCCGCTGGGACGCACGCCCCAGTTCGCGATCCTGAAGGGACGCAACAACTATCTGTGCTTGAACAAGATCAACAGCGCTGTTCCGGACGAGCCCGCCGAGGCGGAGCTGTTCGACGCGTTCGCGATCTCCCGCCTCGGCCGCGAAGTGCAACGGCTCAACGAGTGGGCCTCCGACACCGAGACCGGCGACCGCGACGAGCTCGCCCCCGGGGTCAGCGATCGCGCCTGGCGGCAGGTCAGCGTGTCGTCGCGGGAGTGCCTCGGCAAATCCCGCTGCTCCTTCGGCCAGGATTGCTTCGCCGAGCGCGCCAGGACCGAGTCGGCGCAGGCCGACGTGGTGGTGACCAACCACGCCCTGCTTGCCATCGATGCGATCAGCGGCATCCAGGTGCTGCCCGAACACGACGTGGTGGTCATCGACGAAGCACACGAGCTGGTCGACCGGGTCACCGGCGTGGCCACCGCCGAACTGGCGGCTTCCGCGATCAGCGCGGCGGCCCGCCGCTGCGCCAAGCTCATCGACGAGCAGGAGGTGGACCGGCTCGAGGGCGCCGCCGAGGCATGGCACACCGTGCTGGACGAGCTGCCCGCCGCCCGATGGGACACCTTGCCCGACGGCGTCGCCCCGGTGCTGGCTTTGATCCGCGACGCCGCGTGGAACGCGCGCACCGCGCTCGCGCCGCCGGGCAGCACCACCGCGCAGGGCGATCCGGAGAGTTCCGCGGCCCGCACCATGGCACTGGCCGCGCTCGACGAGGTGCACGACAGCGCGGTCCGCGCGCTCACGGCGTTCGACGAGCCCGATCCAGCCGCGCGCCGGGACGTCGTCTGGCTGGCGGCCGACGAGATCCGCGGGGTGCAGCGCCGCTCGCTGCGCATGGCGCCGCTCTCGGTGGGCGGGCTGCTGCGCAGCAGGCTCTTCGGCACCGCGACCGTCGTACTGACCTCCGCCACATTGCAGATCGGCGGCTCGTTCGACGGGCTCGCGGTCACCTGGGGTCTGCCGTCCCAGGCGGGCAATCGGACCGACCCGGCCACCGCGAACGGCGCGCAGGCGCCGTCGGACGCCGAGACCGTGCGGTGGAGTTCGCTCGACGTCGGCTCGCCGTTCGACCACGCCAAATCCGGAATCCTCTACGTCGCCAAACACCTGCCCGCCCCGGGCCGCGACGGGCTCGCGCCGGTCTACCTGGACGAGATCGAGCGGCTGATCACGGCCGCGGGCGGGCGCACCCTCGGCTTGTTCTCCTCGATGCGCGCGGCGCGCGCGGCCACCGACGCGCTGCGCGACCGGCTACCGACCCCGGTGTTGTGCCAGGGCGAGGACGCGACGGGCGCGCTGGTCCGCAAGTTCGCCGACGACCCGGAGACATCCCTGTTCGGCACGCTGTCGCTGTGGCAGGGCGTCGACGTGCCCGGACCATCGCTGAGCCTGGTGATTCTCGACCGCATCCCCTTCCCCCGCCCGGACGATCCGCTGCTGGCGGCGCGTCAGCGCGCCGTGGAGATGCGCGGCGGGAACGGATTCATGACCGTGGCCGCCAGTCACGCAGCTCTGTTGCTCGCGCAGGGCACCGGGCGGCTGCTGCGCAGCGTCGATGATCGCGGTGTGGTCGCCATCCTCGATTCCCGCCTCGCCACCGCCCGCTACGGCGGATACCTGCGCGCGTCGCTGCCGCCGTATTGGGAAACGGCCGATCCGGAGGTCGTGGTGAAAGCTTTGCGCCGCCTGGCCGCCGCGGCGAAGGTGTGAGACCGGATCTCAGCCGCGCACGGCCACCGCGTCGACCTCGAACAGCATGCCGGGCAGCGCGAGCGCCGCCACACCGGTCAGCGTCTGCGCGGGCGGTCGGTCACCCCAGAGCTCGGCGATCTTCTTCCCGAGCACCGCGAGCTTGTCCAGGTCGTGGTCGACGATGTGCGTTCGCAACTGCGCCACATCGGTGAAGCCCACTCCCGCCGAACGCAAGGCCCTGCCGAGGTTGGCGAACGCGTTGTCCACCTGAACCGCGAAATCCGTACTGGTGGTGTGTCCTTCGGCGTCCGAGTCGTACTGCCCGGCGATGAACACCAGTTCGCCGCGCGCCACCGCCACGTGGCTCTAGCCGAACCCGGTCGGATCGTGCAAACCCTCGGGATTGCTGATGTCGACGGCCATCACTGCTCCTCGTTTGTTCGAAAGTTGCATCACGACGACGATCCCGCCGCCTGCGGTGTGACATGGCGGGCCCGCGTACGACCGCGGCGCGGCGACCGAGGTCACCGCGCCGCGAAGCCGATCGCAGCGGAGGGTCAAAGCACCCACTTGAGGATCAGCGTGAGCACGCCCGTTACAACAGCGAGGATCAATGCACCCACACCCCACACGAATCCGTGACGGCCCCACGGACGCTGGGCGTCCAACGAGAACTTGCCGGGCCCGGTGAAGGGCAGCGCCGCGCCGACCACCGCGAACAGCAGCCCCGTCTCGTACCCGCCGAACAAGCCCATGGCCCAGGTGACGTTCACTGCGTTGATCATCGTGCCCAGCACGATCGCCCCGGCCAGCGGCGTCAGCAGGCCGAGCAGCAGGAGCAGACCGCCACCCAATTCGGTCAGGCCCGCCAGCGTCCCGAACACCTTGCCCGGGTTGTAACCCATCTGCTCGAAGCCGTCGGCGTTGGCCTGCAGACCCGGTCCGCCCCACCAGCCGAAGAGTTTCTGCGCGCCGTGTGCCGCGAGCAGGCCGCCGAAGACCACGCGCACGATCAGCAGGCCGATGTCGGTGGCGACGCCGTCCAGTTCCGTGTCGGTGCCGGTTCTGTCGAGTACGGATTTGATGGTCATGCTGGTCCTCATCCCTGCGCTGTCGTTGCGGGCACGATCGTTACTTCGACGAATAAACGGACTGCGGTCCGTATTCACGAGGGGCAACTGCCTGCCCTCTCGGTCTATTCCACGGGCCGAGAGCGGAGATGGTTCAGCGCGAGAACGCGCGGAGCTACTCCGCGAGGAAGAAGAAATAGCCGAGGAACACCAGCATCAGCGCCCACATCGCCGGGTGCACCTCCCTGACCCGGCCCTTGGCCGCCATCACCACCGGGTACAGCAGCATGCCCATGGCGAGGCCGTTGGCGATGGAATACGTCAGCGGCATCATCACGATGGTGACGAACGCGGGAACCGAATACTCCAGACGGTTCCAATCGATCTGGCCCAGCGCGCGGGCCATCAGGATGCCGACCACGATCAGCGCGGGCGCGGTCACCTCACTCGAACCGGCCACCACCGCGAAGATCGGATAGCAGAACATCGCGAGCAGGAACCAGCCCGCCGTGGTGACGGCGGTAAGCCCGGTTCGTCCACCCGCCGAGACGCCCGCGGTGGATTCCACATAGGCGGTGGTGGTCGAGGTACCGATGACCGCGCCCGCCATGGTGCCCACCGAGTCCGCCGCCAGCGCGCTCGCGGCGCGCGGCAACTTGCCGTTCTCGTCCAGCAGCCCGGCCTGGTTCGCGACGCCGATGAGGGTGCCGGAAGCGTCGAAGAAATCGACGAACAGCATGGTCAGCACCACCACGGCCATCTGGCCGGTGAACGCGTCGGGCAGATGGATGATCGCCTGGCCGAAGGTGTGCTCGAGCCCCTTCGGGGCGGCGAACACGCCCTTGGGCAGATCGACCAAGCCGCTGACGATGCCGACGATCGTGGTCAGCACGATGCCGTAGAGCACCGCCCCGTGCCAGCCCCGCACCAGGAACACCACGGTCACCAGCAACCCGAACAGCGCGAGCAGCGTCGTACCTTCGGTGAAGTCCCCGAGGGTGACCAGCGTCGCCTCGCTGTTCACCACGATCCCGGCATTCTTCAGCCCGAGAAAAGCCACGAACAGCCCGATGCCCGCGCCCACGGCGAGTTTCAACTGCATCGGGATCGCGTTGAGGATGCGTTCACGAATCCGCGTCACAGCGAGGACGAAGAAGATGAGGCCGGACAGGAACGTGCCCGACAGTGCTACCTGCCAGGGAATCCCCATGCCGAGCACCACGGTGTAGGCGAAGAACGCGTTGAGACCCATGCCCGGCGCGAGCGCGATCGGATACCGCGCCCACAGCCCCATGACCAGCGTGCCGAACACCGCGGCGACGGCGGTAGCGGTGAACACCGCCTGCATCGGAATGCCCCTGTCACCCAGCGCTCCCTGGTCGCCGAGCACCGCGGGGTTCACCGCCAGGACGTACGACATGGCCAGGAACGTGACAGTTCCCGCCATGACTTCCCGCTTGACGGTCGAGCCGGTCGAGCGAACCCCGAAGTGCCCGTCGAGGCGTCCTCGGGTCCGGTGCAGAACGTCGGTGACCATGGGTGACTCCAGTCGAGAACGATGCGGGGCGGGCCAAGGGCACGGTAACCGACGGTTCACTGCCAGGGACAACCCGCGGTGGCGCCACCGTGACCGGCGCCACCCGGGCTACGCGCTCGGCGCGGAGACCAACCCGAACTCGGCGTCGGAGGCCAGCAGATCGTTGTGCGGCAGCACACGCACGGTGTAGCCGACCGCGCCGGACAGCGGCAGCGCGGTGTCGACGGTGAACATCTCGGCGCCGGCATCGGACCCGCTGTGCGTCATCGGGACCGTCGTGGTGTCGGACAGATCGTCGGTCGCCGACACCCGGCCGAGCACCGCCTGCACCACCACGTCCGGCACGCTCAATCCGCCCAGCTCGACCCGCGCGGTCAGCGACAGCCGCGCACCGATCACCGGCGTATCCGGCAGCCCCGCGCTGTCCACCTGGATCACCTTGACCGAGGGCCATGCCGACTCGACCCGGTGGCGGTATTCGGCGATGGCCCGCGCGACGGCGAAATCGCCGGCCATCGCCCGCTGATAGGCCGCCGCGGCGGGAGCGTAGTACTCCACCGCGTAGTCCCGGACCATCCGGGAAGCCAGCACCTTCGGTCCGAGGGTTTGCAGCGTGTGGCGAACCATCTCGACCCAGCGCACCGGCATCCCGGACGCGTCGCGCTCGTAGAAGCGCGGCGCCACGGCGCGCTCGAACAGGTCGTAGAGCGCGGCGGCCTCCAGGTCGTCGCGGCGGTGTTCGTCCCGCACGCCTTCGGCGGTCGGAATGGACCACCCGTTCTCGCCGTCGTACATCTCGTCCCACCAGCCGTCCCGGATGGACAGGTTGAGTCCGCCGTTCAGCGCGGACTTCATGCCGGAGGTGCCGCATGCCTCCAGCGGCCGCAGCGGGTTGTTCAGCCAGACGTCGCAGCCCCAGTACAGGTACCTGGCCATCGACATGTCGTAGTCGGGCAGGAAGACGATCCGATGCCGCACCTCGGGGTCGTCGGCGAAGCGCACCACCTGCTGGATGAGCGCCTTGCCGCCGTCGTCGGCCGGGTGGCTCTTGCCCGCGACGACCAGCTGCATCGGCCGCCGCGGGTCCAGCAGCAGGGCACGCAGCCGCTGCGGGTCGCGCAGCATGAGGGTGAGGCGCTTGTAGGTCGGCACCCGGCGCGCGAATCCGACGGTCAGCACGTTCGGATCGAAGACACCGTTCACCCAGCCGAGTTCGGCCTCCGCGGCGCCGCGCTCCAGCCAGGACGCGCGCAGTCTGCGGCGCACCTCGTCGACGAGGATGCCGCGCAGCGTATTGCGGGTCGACCACAGTTCGGTGAGATCGACGTCGCGCAGCCGTTCCCAGCCACGCCCCTCCTCCACCAGTTCCGCGCCGATGTGCTCACGCGCCTTGTCCACCCACTCCCGCGCCGCCCAGGTCGTGGCGTGCACGCCGTTGGTGACCGAGCCGATCGGCACCTCCGCCGGGTCGAAACCCGGCCACAGCGAAGCGAACATCGACCGGCTCACCGCGCCGTGCAACCGCGAGACGCCGTTGGCGCGCTGCGCGAGCCGCAGCCCCATGTGCGCCATATTGAAGACCGACGGATCGGCTTCGCGGCCGAGCGCCACGATCCGGTCCACGGAAAGACCGGGCAGCAGAGCGGATTCGGATTCGCCGTGCGCACCGCCGAAGTAGCGCCGCACCATCGGCATGGGGAACCGGTCGATGCCCGCCGGGACCGGGGTATGCGTGGTGAACACCGTGCCCGCCCGCACGGCGGCCAGTGCGGAATCGAAATCCTGTCCGCCGGCGACGAACTCGCGAATGCGCTCGACGCCGAGGAAACCCGCGTGACCTTCGTTCATGTGGAACACGTCGGGATCGGGCAGCCCCGCGGACGCGGTGAACGCGCGCACCGCCCGCACACCGCCGATGCCGGCCAGAATCTCCTGACGGATGCGATGTTCCTGGTCACCGCCGTAGAGCCGATCGGTGACCGCGCGCAGTTCCGGGTCGTTCTCGGCGATGTCCGAGTCGAGCAGCAACAGCGGAACCCGGCCGACCTGCGCGATCCACACCCGCGCACGCAGCACCCTGCGGTCGGGCATCGCCACGTGGATCAGCACCGGCGAACCGCCGGAGGTGAGCGCCCGCAACGGCAGACCCTGCGGATCCAGCGCCGGATAGTGCTCGGCTTGCCAGCCGTCCGTCGTCAGGGACTGCCGGAAATACCCCGAGCGGTACAGCAATCCCACGCCGATCAGCGGCAGGCCCAGATCGGAGGCTGCCTTCAGATGGTCACCGGCCAGGATGCCCAGACCGCCCGAGTAGTTCGGCAGCACTTCGGTGACCCCGAACTCCATCGAGAAATAGGCGATCCCCCGCACGCCCTCCTCCCCCGCCCGGCGCTGGAACCAGCCCGGCGCCGCCAGGTACTCGCGCAGATCCGCCGCCGCGGCATCGACCCGCGCGACGTAGCCGGCGTCGGCGGCCAGCTCGTCCAGCCGCGCCGCGGGCACCTCGCCCAGGATCCGGACCGGGTCGTGCCCCATCTCCTGCCACCGCCGCGGATCGAGCGCGGCGAACAGGTCCTGCGTCGGCGGATGCCACGACCAGCGCAGATTCGTGGCGAGCTCACCCAGGGCCGCCAGGCGCTCGGGCAGATGGGCACGGACGGTGAAACGACGCAATGCCTTCATTGGGTAGAACCTACACGGCGCCCGGCCCTCGCGCCCTGCGCGACCATGCCCCGAACAACTCTCCGACCAGCATGTTTTCGCACCGGGCGCGTCCGCGGAAGCAGCTCACCCGACCGTGCGTAACGCTCTCTACCGTCACGGATCGGCTACGTGAGGCACCCCGCGCCGGCGTTCCCGCGACCCGATCGAGACCCGCGCTCGCTTGTGAACTCCGGGACGCCGGGCAAACCCACAAGCTGTGCGGACCAACCGGCCGCACCAACCGAATCAGTACGGGAGTGATCGAGATGTGGATGACAGCACACCCAAATCGCGCCCGCGATCGGCGCTGGTCGCGCGCTGGAGCAGCGATCACGGGGTTCGGAGCTTTCGCGGCGGCATTCGTTCTCGTCGCCCCCACCGCCGGCGCGGCGGTAACCACGGCGACCGCGAGCCCGGCTCAAGGCATGAGTTTCGGTTTCGGGAACTACGGCACCAATTGCCAGTACCGGGTGACGGCGACGGTGGACAACAATCCTTCGTCCGATCCCGTTCAGTTCGCCGATAGCGCGGGAGGCAGCTTCTCGCCGAATCCCGCGACGGTCGTCGGCAACCAGGCCACCACCGTCTGGATCCCGGACGCGACCGGGCAGCACACCATCTCCGCGACGCAAGGCACCGGTCCCGCCTGGACCTCACCGGTGATGACGGTGGGCAACGGGATGAACCTCGGCTTCGCGTGCGTGGTCATGCCGTAAGCGGCAGTTCGGGTCGACGCCCGGGCGGCCACGAGCGCACCGTCTGATACGGCGTTGCCGTCCGGGCACCCCGGCCCACCTGCTCGGAAATCGGTGGCCTGAGCAGGCACGAGATGACAGCATCGGCTGATGCCGCACTGGGTCCACGTCCTACCGCAATTCCTGTTGGCCTGCCTGTTCCTCGCCGCGCTGCCGGGTCCGGCGACCGCGCTGTTCTTGCAGCGCGCCGTGCGGGACGGCCGTGCCGCGGGGCTGGCGGCCGTAGCCGGGAACGAGATCGGCGTGCTCGGCTGGACTTTGGCAGGCGGGGCGGGGCTGTCCGTCCTGCTGGTCGCGAACCGGGCCATGCACACGGCCGTGCACGTCGTCGGCGCGCTGGTGCTCATCTGGCTCGGTGTGCAGGCGTGGCGCGGGGCTCGCGACGACGGCGAGTTCGGCACGGCGATGACGAAGATGCTCCCGGCGGGCCGCACGCCCGCCGCCGCATTCCGCGCCTCACTGATCTCCATCGCGGCCAATCCCAAGGCGGCGGTCTTCGGGCTGACGATCCTTCCCCAATTCCTGCCGTCCGACGGTCCGGTAGCGGCGACCGTCGTGATCCTGGCACTCATCCAGTTGGTGATCGACACCGCGTGGTGCGTCGGCGTCGTCCTGGCCGCCGACCGCGCGGGCGCCTGGCTGCGCCGCACCGGCGTCCGGCAGCGGGTGGAGCGCGCCCTCGGCGCCGTCCTTGTCGCACTCGGCCTCGGCCTCGCCGCGGACGCGCGCTGACCGAACTGCCCAGCTCAGCCGCTACTACGGGAGGCCGGAAGCGGGCCCGAAAAACCCGCAGATCGGGTCCGAAAGGCCGGTTACCGGTAGGTTGGTCCCGTGACCGGCCGCATCGCTATCGATGACACTGCCCCGTCCATCCCAGGCGGCCGGCCCGCCAAGGCGGTGGTCGGCGAGGTATTCCCGGTGCGCACCGTCGTGTGGCGTGAGGGGCACGACGCCGTCGCCGCCACGCTCGTCCTGCGCGCTCCCGGCGCCTCGCGGGTCACCCGCATCCGCATGACGCCGGACTACGAACCCGACGTCTTCAACGCGACCTTCACCCCGAACACTCCGGGCGCGTGGACCTACCGGATCGAAGGCTGGAGCGACCCCGTCGCGACCTGGCGCTCGGCTGTCGAAGCGAAGCTGGCCGTCGGGCAGAGCGCCGCCGATCTGGCCAACGACCTGGAGCTGGGTGCCCGCCTGTTCGAGCGGGCGGCGCAAGCGGTCCCGAAGAAGCAGTTCCAGCGTCTGCGCGCGGTCGCGGCGGCGCTGCGCAGCGACGAACAACTGCCCGCGCGGGTTGCCCCGGCCTTCACCGAGGAAGTGGCCGAGATCCTGCGCGCCACACCGCTGCGCGACCTGGTCACGCGCGGTCCGCAGCACACCGTCCAGGTCGAGCGGCACCGTGCGCTCTACGGCTCCTGGTACGAGTTCTTCCCGCGCTCGACCGGCGGACGCGACGCCGCGGGCAAGCCCGTCCACGGCACCTTCGCCACGGCGGCCAAGGAACTCCCGCGCATCGCGGCCATGGGCTTCGACGTGGTCTATCTGCCGCCGATCCACCCGATCGGCGAGATCAACCGCAAGGGCCGCAACAACGCGCTCACCGCCGAGCCGGGCGACGTCGGTTCGCCGTGGGCCATCGGCTCGAGGCACGGCGGTCACGACGCCGTGCATCCGGACCTGGGCACCGAAGCCGATTTCGGCGAATTCGTCCGGGCGGCACGGGAACTCGGCCTGGAGGTGGCACTCGACCTCGCCTTGCAGTGCGCGCCCGATCACCCGTGGGTGCAGGCGCATCCCGAGTGGTTCACCACCCTGCCCGACGGCACCATCGCCTTCGCGGAGAACCCGCCGAAGAAGTATCAGGACATCTATCCGGTCAACTTCGACAACGATCCCGACGGCCTGTACGCCGAAGTCCTGCGGGTGGTCCGGCACTGGATCGGAATGGGCGTCACCATCTTCCGCGTCGACAACCCGCACACCAAGCCCGCCGACTTCTGGGAATGGCTGATCGCGAACGTGTGGCGCACCGACCCGGAGGTCATCTTCCTGTCCGAGGCGTTCACCCGGCCCGCCCGGCTCTACGGGCTCGCCCGGCGCGGATTCAGCCAGTCCTATACGTATTTCACCTGGCGCGTGGCCAAATGGGAGCTGACCGAGTTCGGCAACGAACTGGCCGCGAAGGCCGACGAAGCCCGCCCGAACCTGTTCGTGAACACCCCGGACATCCTGCACGAAAGTCTGCAGCACGGCGGGCCGGGGATGTTCGCCATCCGCGCCCTGCTGGCCGCCACCCTCGCGCCGACCTGGGGCGTCTACTCCGGCTTCGAGCTGTTCGAGCATCAGGCGGTGCGCCCCGACAGCGAGGAATACCTCGACTCGGAGAAGTACGAGCTGCGCCCGCGCCCGTTCGCCGAGTCGCTCGCGCGCGGCGAATCGCTGGAGCCGTGGCTGACCCGGCTCAACGAGATCCGCCGGGCGCACCCCGCCCTGCAACAGCTGCGCTGCCTGCATTTCCACCACGTGGACAACGACGCGCTGCTCGCCTACTCCAAGATCGACCCGGGCAGCGGCGACGCGGTACTGGTCATCGTGAACCTCAACCCCTACGGCGCCGAGTGGGGGATGCTCTCGCTCGACCTGCCCGCGATCGGCCGCGAGTGGCACGACCATCCGGTGGTGTACGACGAGGTCAGCGGCGAGGAATACCATTGGGCCCAGACCAATTACGTGCGCTTGGACCCCGCCCGCGCCGTCGCGCACATCATCGCGCTGCCTCCCGTGTCGCAGCAGGCGCGCACCGAGCTGGCCTACCGCAGGACGCTGCGATGAAACGTCGCGACCTCATGCTGCTCGCGGCGGGCACCCACACCGACCCGCACACCGTGCTCGGGGCGCATCCTCATCCCGACGGCACAGCCGTGCGGGTGATGCGCCCGCACGCCGAAACCGTGTCGGCGCGCGTCGGCGGCGTCGACCATGCGCTGAAGTCCCTGGGCCACGGCGTGTTCGCGGCGGTGCTGCCGTACCCGGAGGTCATGGACTACCGCGTCGTCACGACCTATCCCGGCGGCCAGACGATCGTCAGCGCCGACGGCTACCGCTTCCTGCCCACACTCGGCGAACTCGATCTGCACCTGATCGGCGAAGGCCGCCACGAACGCCTGTGGGAGGTGCTCGGCGCCCACCCGCGCCGCTACACCACCCTCGACGGCGAGGTGACGGGCACGTCGTTCGCGGTGTGGGCGCCGAACGCACGCGGCGTCACCGTGATCGGTGATTTCGACGGCTGGAGCGGCACCACCGCGCCGATGCGCACCTTGGGATCCTCCGGGATCTGGGAAGTCTTCGTCCCGGGTGTCGGGCCGGGGACCAAGTACAAATACCGCGTGCACGGCGCCGACGGACGGACCGTCGACCACGCCGACCCGCTGGCCTTCGCCACCGAACAGCCTCCGGCGACCGCCTCGGTGGTCGCCGAGAGCCATTACGCGTGGCACGACCACGCCTGGCTCGAGCAGCGCGCCGCCACCGATCCCACCCGCGCGCCGATGAGCGTCTACGAGGTGCATCTCGGGTCGTGGCGGCCCGGACTCGGCTACCGGGAGCTGGCCGACCAGCTCGCCGAGTACGTGGAGGCAACCGGATACACCCACATCGAGTTGCTCCCGATCGCCGAACACCCGTTCGGCGGCTCGTGGGGTTACCAGGTCACCTCCTACTACGCGCCGACGGCGCGCTTCGGCTCCCCCGACGACTTCCGCGCATTCGTCGACCGCATGCACGCGGCGGGCATCGGCGTACTGCTGGACTGGGTGCCCGCCCACTTCCCGCGCGACGAGTGGGCGCTGGCCCGGTTCGACGGCACCCCGCTCTACGAGCACGCCGACCCGCGCCGGGGCGAGCAGCTCGACTGGGGCACCTACGTGTTCGATTTCGGCAGGCACGAGGTGCGCAACTTCCTGATCGCCAACGCCCGCTACTGGATCGAGGAATTCCACATCGACGGCCTGCGCGTCGACGCGGTCGCCTCCATGCTGTACCTCGACTACTCCCGCGGCGAAGGCCAGTGGGAGCCCAACGTGCACGGCGGACGGGAGAATCTGGAGGCCGTCGACTTCCTGCAGGAACTCAACGAGACCCTGCACCGGCAGCACCCCGGCGTCGTGACGGTCGCCGAGGAATCCACCACTTGGCCCGGCGTCACCCGCGGCACCGATGTCGGCGGTCTCGGCTTCACCATGAAATGGAACATGGGCTGGATGCACGACACCCTCGGGTTCCTCGGCCGCGATCCGGTGCACCGCTCCTGGCACCACAACGAGATCACCTTCTCGCTGGTGTACGCCTGGAGCGAGAACTACGTGCTGCCGATCAGTCATGACGAGGTCGTGCACGGCAAAGGCACGCTGTGGACCAGGATGCCGGGCGACGACTTCGCCAAAGCCGCGGGCGTGCGGGCACTGCTGGCCTACATGTGGGCCCACCCGGGCAAACAACTGCTGTTCATGGGCCAGGATTTCGGCCAGTTCCGGGAGTGGTCGCACGATCGCGGCCTGGACTGGCAGGAGCGGGACAACCCCCTGCACCGGGGCATCACGACGCTGGTGCGGGACATGAACGCGGTCTACCGCGCCCACCCCGCCCTGTGGAGCCAGGACACCACCCCGGGCGGCTACGCCTGGATCGAGGCCGACGACCGCGCGAACAATGTGCTGGCGTTCCTGCGCTACGGCTCCGACGGCTCCGTGGTGGCCTGCGTCTACAACTTCTCCGGCTCGACCCATGACGCCTACCGGGTCGGCCTGCCACACGGGGGACGCTGGCTCGAAGTCCTCAACACCGACGCCGTGGACTACGGCGGCTCCGGCCTCGGCAATCTCGGCGAGGTGCTGGCGACCGACGAGCCGTGGCACGACCGTCCCGCGTCGGCCGCCGTGGCCCTGGCGCCGCACGCGGCGGTCTGGCTGCGCCACACTTAGCGAGCCGCACGCCGCCCGCGGCCCCGGACTCAGTACAGTGCTGCGGCCAGTTTGCGGCGCGCCGCCACGACGAACGGCTCCGCCTGGTCGAACAGCTCGAACAGCTCCAGCAGACGGGTCCGCGCCTTGGTGCGGTCGTCGCCGGACGTGCGCTTGACCACGCCGATCAGCCGATCGAAGGCCGCCTCCGGACGCTGCTGGAACAGCTCCAGATCGGCGGCGCGGATCGCGGCGTCGACATTCGACGGGTCGGCGTCGGCATCCGCGACGGCCGACTCCGGCAGGTCCTGGGCCCGAGCGAGGAAGCGGAGCTGGCGCAACGCGCCCTTGGCCTCCTCGTTCGCGGGCTCGGCGTCGAGGATCGCTTGGTAGGCCGCCTCGGCGCCGGCCAGGTCACCCTGCTCGAGCGCCGCCTCGGCCGCCGCGAAACGCGGATCCTCGGCCGGCTCCTGCGGCTGCCCGCCACCTTCGAGCTTGCCGGCCACGGCGTCGACCACCGCGTTCAACCACTGCCGCACCTGCGGCTCGGGCTGGGCGCCTTCGAAATCGGCCAGCGGCTGTCCGGCCGCGATCGCGATCACCGTCGGGATGCCCTGCACCCGCAGCGCCTGCGCGATCCGCATATTGGCCTCGGCCTCGACCGTGGCCAGGTCCCAGGCGCCGCCGTCGGCGGCCACCAGACGCTCCAGCGTCCGAACCAGTTCGACGCTGCCCGGGCTGCGCTGCGAGTACAGCACCACCACCACGGGCACCTGCATGGACCGGCGCAGGACCTTGGTCTCGAAATCGGCTTCGGACACCGCATGGTCGCCACCGGCCGCAGCACCCGCGCCTCCCGCGGGCTGCTTCAGGCTGGACAGATCCACCGCACCGGACATGGCGGCGGCGACAGCGGGCGAAGGACGGCGTGCGGCTGGTCGATTCACGACTTCCAGTTTGTCACGAGGTGGCGGATACGGGTGCCCCGGACTCGGCCGAACCGGCGTTGCTCAGCTCACCCAACTGCCCCGAACGCACCGCCCACACTTCGAACAGCACCGTGCAGAACGGCGGGATGCTCGACAGCAGCGCGAGCACGGCGGTCTTGGCATTCCAGCCCAGCTCACGCGCCGCCACGATCGCGGTGATCACGAACAGCACGAACACGATGCCGTGCGTCATGCCGAACACCTTGACCGGCCACAGCACCGGTTCGGGAATCCGCTTGAACACCATGCCGACGATCAGCAGCACCCAGGAGATCGCCTCGAGCACCGCGACGAAACGAAACCGCTTGGCCACCGTGCTCAGGTCGAAGACATTGCCCATGCGCCCCATTCTGCCGGATGCACTACACACTGTCGTAGTGAGATGTGTCTAATTTGCGGCGCCTGCGGCGCCGCGTGTTCGCATGCTCGGTCTCGCTTCGCTCGAAATCGGGGGCTGAGGTGCGCTGGGCACGTCGGCATGCGGACGCGGGAGGAACCGAACCGGTGGCGTTCGCTCGCCGTCGCCAAGCCCTGGCCCACAGGCGAAATCTGCTGTCCGGCCGCTTGCACCTTCCTCGCCTGAGCGGTGGCCGCGAGAACGAATTCCGGCTGCGGATCGACATCTGCCACTTCGCTCGGAAACTCTGACTGGGCTGACGTCCAACGACCAGCGACCGTCTTCCAGGGCGGACCAAACGCCTCGAGCGGTGCGGCAGCCGCCGATACCTCGCCGCGGGCCGGTCGCCGGTCGTTCCGGCCGAGTCGTGCAGCGACAGCGCGCGGTCTCGCTCCAGCCGGAAACCGCCTCCGAATCGGGCAGGGCCCGCTCTTTCGCCCCGCCTCACGCCCAGCGGCGTGCGGAACGGCCGATGGCCCCCCACATCAGGGCGGCCATCGGTCGGTTGTCCGGAACGGGGCGTGTCACCCCGACGAACGTCAGACGCGGACGATCAGTGCGTCGCCCTGTCCGCCGCCGCCGCACAGCGCGGCCGCGCCGACGCCGCCGCCACGGCGCTTCAGCTCCAGCACCAGGTGCAGCAGGATGCGGGCGCCGGACATGCCCAGCGGGTGGCCGATGGCGATGGCGCCACCGTTGACGTTCACCTTCTCCGGGTCGATACCCAGCTTCCGGGTGGACGCCACGCCGACGGCGGCGAACGCCTCGTTGATCTCCACCAGGTCCAGGTCGGCCGGCGAGATGCCCTCGCGCGCGCAGGCTTTGGCGATCGCGTTCGCGGGCTGGTCCTGCAGGGTCGAGTCCGGGCCCGCGACCACGCCCGCGGCCCCGATCTCGGCGATCCAGCTCAGCCCGAGCGCCTGCGCCTTCTCCTTGCTCATCACCACGACCGCCGCGGCGCCGTCGGAGATCTGCGACGCGGTGCCCGCGGTGATGGTGCCGTCCTTGCGGAACGCCGGGCGCAGCTTGGCCAGCGACTCCACCGTGGTGTCGGCGCGAATGCCCTCGTCCGTGGTCACCAGTACCGGATCGCCCTTGCGCTGCGGCACCGCGACCGGGACCACCTCGTCGTCGAAGACTCCGTTCTTCCACGCCGCCGCCGCGCGCTGGTGCGAAGCCGCCGCGAACGCGTCCTGATCCTCCCGGCTGATCCGGTCGGTCTCGTTGCGCGCCTCGGTCAGCGCGCCCATGGCCTGATCGGTGAAGATGTCGTGCAGACCGTCGTAGGCCATGTGATCACGCAGCGCCACATCGCCGTACTTGAAGCCTTCGCGGCTCTTCTCCAGCAGGTGCGGCGCCCGGCTCATCGACTCCTGACCGCCCGCGACGACGATCTCGTACTCGCCCGCCCGGATCAGCTGATCGGCCAGCGCGATCGCGTTGATGCCCGACAGGCAGACCTTGTTCAGCGTCAGCGCGGGCACATCCATCGGGATGCCCGCGGCGACCGCCGCCTGCCGGGCCGGGATCTGCCCCGCTCCCGCGGTGAGCACCTGACCCATGATCACGTAGTCGACCTGGTCGGGCGCGACGCCGCCCTTCTCCAGCGCCGCCTTGATCGCGAACCCGCCCAGATCGGAACCGCTGAAGTCCTTCAGACCTCCGAGCAGCCTGCCGACCGGGGTACGCGCACCGGAGACGATCACGGAAGTGGTCACGACGAGCCTCGCATTCGTAGATCGGACCTGCCCGCGCCCGCACCGGGCACCGCGAGAGCAGGTGTTCTACTCAACGGTAGCGGGTGCGCCCCGCGCGCCCCGTGCCAGGTCGCGCTACGTTCGAAGGGTGAGCAACGTTATCGAACAGTCATCTTTCATCCCGGCGGATTACGTGACCGCCGTCGACCACGTCGGCATCGCGGTGCCCGACCTGGACGCCGCGGTCGCCTGGTACGCCGAGAACCTCGGCATGGTCGAGACCCACCGCGAGGTCAACGAGGCGCAGGGCGTGCACGAGGCGATGCTGTCGCTGCCCGGCGCTCCCGACCGCGCCACTGCCCTGCAGTTGCTGGCGCCGCTCAACGCGGAATCGACCATCGCGAAGTTCATCGACCGTAGCGGTCCTGGCTTGCAGCAACTGGCCTACCGGGTGACCGACATCGAGGCCGTCTCCGCGTACCTGCGCGCCAAGGGCCTGCGTTTGCTGTACGAGGCGCCACGGCACGGAACGGCCGATTCTCGCATCAATTTCATCCACCCGAAGGATGCTGGAGGTGTGCTGATCGAGTTGGTCGAACCGAACGCGAATGTTACGCACTAGTATCGCCGTCAGGCCGGGAAAACTCGTTGGAATGACATTCGCAGTCGAGTCACCATCGGCTGCCCCCAGGCTGTAGTTTGTGTGCCATGTCGTCACCCGAGTCCGATCGCAATCGCTTCGTTGCACTGCCCTTCACCGTTGTGCGCAAGGGTTATGCGCAAGACGAGGTGCGTAATTACTTCGACCGCTTCGACGCGGAACTGAGAGTCACCGCCACCGACCGCGATGCGGCTGCGGCACAAGCACGTAACCTCGCGAGCCAGCTGGAAGACGCGCGCGACGAGATCGACGAGCTCCGTAAGGAGGTCGACCGACTCTCGGTGCCGCCGACCACCGCGGAAGGTATGTCCGACCGCATTTCCCGTATGCTCCGGCTCGCCTCCGACGAGGCGTCCGAGGTCCGTGCCCTGGCCCAGGCCGAGGCTGCGGAGATGGTGTCGATCGCCGAGCAGCAGGCCACCGAGATGCGTGGCAAGTACGAGTCGCTGCTCGCGGAGACCAAGGAGAAGCGCGAGGCGCTCGAAATCGAGTTCGAGCAGACCCTCGCGAACGCACGCACCGAGTCCGCCAAGATCATCGAGGCCGCCCAGGCCGAGGCCGACCGCATCGCGAAGGAAGCCGACGCGAAGCGCAAGGCTACCCAGCAGGACTTCGAGGCCACCATGGCCGAGCGTCGCACCAAGCTCACCCGCGCGATGGAGGAGCTGGAAGCCACCAGCCGCGCCGAGGCCGCCCAGCGGATCAAGGACGCGACCGACGAGGCCAACCGCCTCATCACCTCCGCCACGCAGACCTCCGAGCGCAAGATCGCGCACGCGAAGGAACTGGCCGAGGAGATGCGTGTGCTGCGCGGCCGCGTGCTCGCCCAGCTGCTCGGTATCCGCGGTCAGCTCGACTCGGTGCCCGCGATGCTCGCCGCGGTCAACCGGGAGAGCGAATTGCTGGATGGCGTCCCGGATCAGCGGAAGTCGATCGGCGGCAACACCAAGTCGGTCACCGGTTCCCGGCAGAAGGCGATCCCCGAGGTCGCCACCGAGGACGACGACATCGACGCGGACGAGCGCGAGAGCGCCGACATCAGCAACTGACGTCGGGCCCGACGGCGACAGTAGCGAAATCTCAACAGAATTCACCGAAGGCCGCCCTGCAGGGGCGGCCTTCCCTAATTCCAGCCGCGTCCGAATTCCCACGGCCTCAACGGCATTCGAGAACGCGCTCGGCACTCACCGAACGGTTCTGCGCAGGTCATCTCGGGCAGCATCCCGCTCGACAGCACGCCGTCATGGCACAGGACGCGACCACCCGCGACGACGCGGTCCCGCATTCGGGGTTCCTCGTGCTCACAGCACAGTGGCCTCCGAAACCACCCCACGCGCTGAATACGCCTATCGCGCGCCGCGACTACTGACACAGCCCACGTTGCCCCGACTGGGCAGGGGGT
>NZ_BDCK01000030.1 GCF_001613465.1 Nocardia niwae NBRC 108934 = DSM 45340
CCCTTAGCGAGACAGTCCCGGGAGATCTTTTCGTAATCAATGGGCGGAACGCTGACTGTGGAACTTCCACGCATCACGCACGATGTCGGTGATGTCTGGTTTCTGTGGTGTCCAGCCGAGTTCGCGGTGTGCGAGTTCGGAGGAGGCGTAGAGGGTGGCGGGGTCGCCTGGTCGTCGTGGTGCGGTCTCGATGTCGAACGGGATCTCTGTGACGTCGCGGATGGCTTGGAGGACTTGGTGGTTGGAGTAGCCGATGCCGTTGCCGAGGTTGTAGATCTTGTGTTCGCCGGGGTGGGTGTTGTCGAGGGCGAGGAGGTGGGCGTGGGCGAGGTCGGTGATGTGGATGTAGTCGCGGATGCAGGTGCCGTCGGGGGTGGGGTAGTCGTCGCCGTAGAGGGTGAATTTGTCGCGGTGGCCTAGGGCAGTGTCGAGGGCGAGGGGAATGAGGTGGGTTTCGGGGTTGTGGCGTTCGCCGATCATGGTGCCGTCGCCGCAGTCGTGGGCACCTGCGACGTTGAAGTAGCGCAGGGAGATCGCGCCGAGCGCGGAGGCGCGAGTGTAGGTGGTGATGGCTTTGTCGATGGCGAGTTTGGTGTCGCCGTAGGTGTTGACCGGGTTGGTGGGTGAGGTTTCGAGCAGGGGAAGTTGGGTGGGTTCGCCGTAGACGGCGGCTGTGGAGGAGAAGACGAGTTTGCCGACGTCGGCGGTGTGCATGGCGTCGAGCAGGGCGAGGGAGGCGCGGGTGTTGTTGTCCCAGTGCCATTCGGGGTGGTGCATGGATTCGCCTGCGGCGATGAGGCCGGCGAAGTGTAGGACGGCGTCGTAACCCGCTCGTGGGGTGAGGATTTGGGCGATGTCGTGGACGCGCAGTTGGATGAATTCGGCGTCGTGGGGGACTTGGCGGTCGTCGTTGCGGGAGAGGTCGTCGATGACGGTGACCTCATGTCCGGCGTCGAGGAGCAGGCGTGTGACGGTGGCTCCGACGAATCCTGCACCCCCGGTGACCAGGATTTTCATCTGACCTGCACTTTCATGGCGAGTAGGTGGTCGTGGATGGCCTGTTTGTGCGCGCGGAAGTGGTCTTCGGGACTTTCGCGGCGTGCGCTGCCGGTCCAGCCGGTGATGCGTTCCCAGGCGCGCTGCTTCACCGTAGTCAATGCGATCGGGTCGGGTGTAGTGTGCCATGCGTCGGCCATGGCGCGTGCGAGGGCGTGGACGGTTTGGTGGTGGCGGGCGACGATTCGGCCGCTGCTGGTGACGGCGTAGCGGGTGTAGTTGACCGCGTCGGGGCGTAATTGTCCGAACTCGGTGTCGAACCGGGTGAAGGCGTGGTGGAGGTAGCTCCAGAATCGTCCTGGATCCATCGGCGCCTGGGTGGGGTCCGCTCGCCAGCGCAGCTCGGCGCGCATCTGCTCGGCGAGGTGCGGCGCCATCTGACCGAAATCGTGGTGGGCGTATGCGCCGTCGAGCATGGCGGTGGCTCGCAGGATCTTCACGCACAGCCGGCTGACGAGCAGGTGGAAGTGCGTGGAAGCCGCTCCGGTCGACCAGTGGTCGTGGATGCCGAGCCAGAAGTAGGCCTGCGTGTAGTAGAGCAGGATTTCGTAGGCGTCGCGGGCGTCGATTGTGACGGGGTGGTGGTCGGGCAGGCCGCGGTCGGTGGCGGGCAGGCCGAGGTTTTTGAAGTCGTGCCCGAGGGAGGTTTGGATGGCGCGGTAGTCACCGAGCGGCATAATCATCAAATCCACTGTGGCGGAGAGTTTCTCGGCAAGGTCTACGAGTTGGTCGATCTGGGTTGAGGGATGGTCTCCGTAGTGGACGTAGAGGAGGTCGACGTCGCTGATCAGCAGCGGCTTGCCGTTGTGGCGGATGAAGGTGGGTTCGCCGCGGGCGAGGGAGCCGCCGACGATCAGCCAGTCGTCGGCGGGTACGCAGTGCCCGAGCGTACGGAGGTCTTCGGCGATATCGAGGGCTTCCCGGGCGACGGCGGTGGCGTGGGGGAGTCGGGAGGTGATGCGTTCGGCCAAGGTGGTGGTGTCCACTTCATGCCCCCGGTTCGCTGGAAGGCGTGGGCACGGGCAGCAGGACGGGTCCGGGCTGGTGGGCGGGGACGGGTGTTTCCTCGTGCGCTTTTCTCGCCGTGATGTGGGGGCACAGTGAGCCGCAGATGGTGCAGGGCGCGCCTTTGCGCAGGCCGTGGGTGATGAACGCGTTGCCCGCCAGGCCGGGGTAGAGGGCGTGGCCTTGCTGGATGTCCCAGTCGTTGGCGCGGCGGGCCACGCTGATAGCGCGCTGTCGTGCGATTTCGGGTTTCCAGCCGCGTACGAGGTCGAGTGCTGTGATGGCGACACGGACCATGCGGATGGAGGTGGCGGTGTCGGGTGCGGTGGGCATGGCGTAGTGCTCGTTGTGGGTGATGGAGGCGAACATGTCGCCGCCGCACTGTCCGGCCGCCGCGACACCGAGGGCGTTGACGGTGTCGTCGAGGGTGACACCGTTGTCGATGACCATCGGTCCGGCCAGCCACAGCGGCGCACCGCCCAATGCTTCTTTGTAGGCGGGGATCAGTTCGGGAATGCGGTGCAACGGCATGTGTCCGCCGCTTTCGCACAACACCTGCACTCCGGCGCTCAACGCGTCTTTGCGGAGTTCGGCCAGCAGTTGGATCTCGCGCCATTTCAAGTCGTCGCCAGCATCGGCGGTGGCGCCGGGGCGGAAGATGTCGCCGAGGTCGAGGACGACTTCGTAGCGGCGGCAGATGTCGAGGATTCCGTCGAAGTACTCGATCAGGGGGTTGTCGCAGTGGTGGATGCGCATGTAGCGGGCCAGCAACCCGCCGCCTCGTGAGGTCGTGGGCATGATTCGGGCGGATTTTTCGCTCATCTGCGCGAGGGCGGGGTTGATGCCTGCGTGGATGAGGACGAAGTCGACGCCAGCCGCCAACCCGAGCTCGAATCGGTCCAGGAATTCGTTGCGACTCAACTTCTTCCGCGGGTCAGCGAACAGGTCGTATGTCAGGCATGCGCCGAGTGGTACGCCCATGGCTTCCTTCAGATCCGCGCGCAGCGCCACCCCTTCGGGGTTGGTGGTCAGGTCCATGACAGCGTCGGGACCGGCGGCGAGGATGACCGCCATGCTTTCCACGATGGTCTGCCGGTCGCGGTCACGCGGCCCCAGTCCGACGAGAGCGGCGACTTTGCGGCGGGTGTCCTCACCTACGAGCAGCGGTTTGAAGGCCGTCATGTGTCGGCTCGCATGCGACCGCAGGAACACTAGTGTGCCGCTTTCGACCCTGCGGGCGGCGGTGACGGGGTCGAGGTCTTCGACCTGGCAGGTGGCGATGAACTGGGGATCTGTTGCGAGGGTGAACATTTGGTGTGTCCTTTCGATCAGGGATGTTTCGGAGTGGTGAGCCCGGTTGGCCGCGGTGGGGGTGGTTGGCCGTCGACGACTTCGGTGATCAGGTCAGCCCAGTCGACAGCCAGGGCACTGACGTGGATCCATGCCTCATGCACGGCGAGTTCGGCGGCGTGCTCGGCGGCCGCCAGCGTTAGTTCGGCATCGACGTACGCGGCGGCCAGGGCATCCACGGCTGGCCCTACGCGTTCGGTGCTGCGTCGTGGCTGAATGTGGTTGCCGACCCAGTTGTCGATCAGCGTGACCACATCGTCTCGGCGTCGGTCGACTCCGGCTCCGCGTTCGGGGATGACGCGTTGGGTGCGGTGCAGATGCGCCAGCGCCTGCGCCCATCGCGTGATTGGATGGTCGCCCGAGTTGTGGCCGGTCACGCCGCGGAATGCCGCGCAGAGCTGATGCCAGTCCGGAATCCGAGGCAGCCGAACATCCATCTCGGAGAGCGAAACATGTTGTTGCACAGTTACTGTCATCTGCGCTGAACGCGTATGTATGGGTGTGTGGCGTTCGGTGGGCATGCTCGGGCTACACCTCGGCTCCGAACGAGTAGGCCATCGCCGCGAGATAGGGCAGGCATCCGCCGCCGTGGGCGGCGTGAGTGTGGAGGATGAAGCGGGCGCGGTCCAGATCCAAATCGGTGGGCTCGGCCGCGCAGTCGCGATACTGCACGGCCCACAGATCCCGTGTGTTCTGCGAAATTCTCACGACAGCTCCCTGACAGTCGGTGGGTGGGCACGCCGATGCCGGGCCCAGGTGCACGCGCCCGAATCCGGCTCCGCCCACTGCTGATCACTCGCGAAGGGCGGAACAGTGTCGACCGCATGCCCCGGCATCGGGTGCTGGTCCCAGATTCGCGGCCGCGCCTTGCCATCCCAACGCCCGACAGGGCTAGCCCCACTGGGGCTTGCGCATCGTCTACAACTGGCTGGGATCAGGCGAAAGGGTCATTTGTGCACGTAAAAGCCCTCCACCGCATACTGTGAGACAAACTGCGGTCAACCGACTGAGGTGAGATATGAATACTGGGGGACGTATCTGCCGCACATGCCGCACGGCGCTGCCCGCAAGACACGCCGGAAACCTCTGCCCCGACTGTGCCTCAGCTGCCGGGTTCAAGCATGCGCTCACCGCCGACTTCTTTGACGACCCCACGATCCGCGCGGCGCTCGCGGACCACGACTTCAGCGTCGTGTTCACCTTGATTCGCGAAGCAACCGGCCTCTCACAACTTCAGCTGGCCGCGTTGCTCGACCTCACGCAGTCCAGAGTGTCAGCCGTCGAACGCGGAGAACGCCGTCTGACCAGTGCCAAGCTGGTCGCAAGAATCGCCGATACCTTCGCGATCCCTGCTTCGCTACTCGGGTTCGGCTCCGGCTCTGCGAGTAATCTGGCCCGCGAGGAGGTGACGTGGGTGGAACGCAGAGACTTCATCACCCTGGCAACCGCAGCTGCACTCGGTTCCCATCTTCACCCGCAACTCGACCGGCTGGGCAGTATCCTCCCTGACCGGCTTGAGCCAGTCACCCGACCACACATCGGATCCGCCGACATCGACGCCATCGAAGCCATCACCGAAGGATTCCGGCGATGGGACCTCGCACACGGCGGCGGACTCTGCCGGACCGCGGCACTCACCCAACTGCACCAAGTCCGCGCCCTGGAAGGCGCCGCATGCACCACGGACATTCGAACACGTCTGTGGATCGCCACCGCCGACCTGGCGAACATGGCCGGCTGGCTTGCCTACGACATCGAAGAACACGACTCGGCCCGCAAACTGTGGACATACGCCCTGCAAACCGCGCACCGCGGAGAAGACCATCCGCGCAGCACCGACCTGACGGTCAGCATTCTGCTCGACATGGCCCACCAGTCCCTGCACCTGAAACGACCCAATGAAGCACTGAAATTCGTTCAGCTCGCCTCATCGACCGCCGCCAACAGGCGCCATCCGATCAGCACCATCACCGCCGGGTACATCGCCACAGTAATGGGCTGGTGCTGGGCATCCCTGAACGACTCCGCAGCCACCCAGCGCGCCCTGGGACTGTCCGAAGACCGCTACGCAACAGCCGAACCCGACACCATTCCCTCCTGGGCATGGTTCGTCACGCCCGCGGAAATCGCCGCTCAACACGGCCATGCGATGTATTTGCTGTCGCTCTCCGATCCCAGATTTGCGCCGTCGGCGGTCGAGCGTCTGTCCACGGCGATCCCTGGACACGCCAGCGAACATGCGCGCAGCCGCGCAGTCGCCTTGCCCACCCTTGCCGGCGCTTGTTTGCAGGCGGGTGATTACGAGTCGGCCAACCGGTACGGGCGCGAGGCGATCACGGCGATCACCGAGCTGTCTTCACCCCGCTGCTACGTCCGCCTCCGCGACCTGGACACTATTGCCACCCGACACGACGGCGACCCGATCGTCGCTGAATTCCGCAGCGATCTAAAAGCGGTCCTCGCCACTGCGGCCTCATGACCACCGAGAGCCAGCTCCCCGGTCGCGCAGCCGTGCGCGCCGCATGTCAAGCGTTCGGCGTCGAGGACCGCGACGCGCAACTGCTGCATCATCGGTCGAACGCAGTGTGGTTGCTGCCGCACGCTGATCTCGTCGTGCGCCTGGCACCCGACACCGCATACCGCCGCGAGCGCGCTCACACCGCCGTCGCCGTCACACGGTGGCTGGCAGCCGAAGTCCAACCCATCGCGCTCACTCCAACGGCCGGAACCCAGCCAGTTACCGCCGACGGCGCGATCGCTACGTTCTGGCCCTACCGCCCCTCGCCAGATCGGCCAGGTCCGGCCAACCTCGGCACACTGGTGCGGCGGCTGCACTCGGTGGCGCGGCCGCCGTTCCCGGTGCCGCGATACCGGCCGCTGCGGCGGCTGTTCGAAGCCCTGGCTCTTGATGACGACCGGACGACACACGCACTCACCGACTCTGACCGCGCGTGGGTGCGCGCCCGCGCCGAAGCACTGGTCGGCCAGTTCACGCAGACCGAGTTCCCGCTCGGGGAGGGCCTGGTGCATGTCGATGTCCACAGCGAGAACGCCGTCTGCGATCACGGTCGGTGGGTGCTGATCGACTGGGACCAGTGCAGCATTGGGCCGCGCGAACTCGATCTGGTGAACGGGTTGCCCGATCACTTTCATCAACCACAACACGAGCGGGAACGCTTCGCAGCGGCCTACGGCTATGACCTTCTCGACTGGCCCGGATGGACCTTGCTGCGCGACATCACCGAGCTGCACTCCCTCGGCGCCTACATTCGGCTCGCGCCCACCAAGCCCGCAGCGGCCGAAGAACTGCGACAGCGCATCCGATCGTTGCGAATAGGGGACAAAGCCGCAATCTGGCAGGCGGTGTCGTGATCTCGTGCGTCGTTCTCGGCGACCATCGCAGTGGTCAGTCCGAGCGAGTACCAGCTCGGTGTGCTTGGCGCCGAAGGAGCAGTACTACAGTCCGTAGTCGTAGTCGTAGTCGTGGCTGTACTCGTAGTTAGTGTCTGTTTCCGGAGTGTCGAAGGGCTCATCGCGGCTCGCCCCATTCTCGGTGGAAACTGTTGGTTGCGCAGAGGCCGGTCCGTGGTGCGTATTGAGGTCGAGATGGCGGCGAGCCCGGTCTTCGAGGTTGCGTTGCCGCGGTGTCAGCTGCGTGCGGCGCTGTTGTTCGGTGAACGCGTCGTCGAGTTGGCGTTCCTCGCGAAGCCAGCGTTGTTCTGCCTGCGCCAGTTTGCGTGCGAAGGCGTTGTCGCTGTGGTCTGCGGCGGCCAGCTCGGCGGCGCGCGCGGCGTGGTTGTCAGCGCGGTGAAGCGTCGCGTCCCAGGTGTCATGCGCGAGGGGCACTGCGGCACGGGTGCGGCGGGCGGTCTCGCGGGCGGCAAGCAGGTCTTGTTCGGCATTGTTGAGGGCTTGGCGTAGGTACTCGAGGCGGGCAGCGTGCTCCGTGCGGGCGGTGCGTGCGGAGGCGGTGTTGGTGCGCCACCAGGGGAACTTGGGTGGGTTGGTCTGCGTGGTCGCCTGTTGCCGGTGAGCGAGGGTGAGGGCGTATTCGGCGGACGCGACTGCAGCCTGCGTGTGGCGGGCGGTGCGGATCGCTGCCGCGTGTTGATCGAGTTCGGCGTGAGCGCGGCGTACAGCGTCGGCGTCGCTGCCCCGCTCATATCGCTGGCTGCGTTCGATGATGAGACCCATGTCCAGGATCGGGTCGAGATCGAAAGAGCGCCGAGCACACTGGATCTCGTCTTCCAGTTCCCTATCGCTCATGCGGCGCCCCTGGTCGACCCGGAGTTCAGAGACCGCGCGGGCGAGTTCGTCGGCGTCGCGGCGCTGCGCGTCGTCGAGCGTTTCAACCAGTCGCCAGCGCAGTGCTGCGGCGGGCTGTTCATCCGGTAGCGGGCGCTGCGCGGCGGCGGTGCGGACGGCGGTCGATACGTCGAGTCCGGTGTCCGCGGCGTGGGACAGCTCCTCGGCCAGTTGTGGCCAGTACGGGTCGGCAGCGATACGGGCGTCGACATCCCGGGCGATAGGTGTCCATCGGCGGGTGTCGGCGTCGAGGTCTCCGAGACGGGAGCGCACCGCGGAGTCCAGCTCGAGCTGGGTGCGGCGTTCATCGACCGGGTACTGTACCGGCCCGGTCGGACGTCGGTCGTGGTCGCCGATCGCGTGGCTGGCTCGCCAGATCGCGAGTGCGGCAGTGAGGTTGGGGTCGTGCCCGGCGAGCTGCCGCGCCCACACCGGCGCGGTCTGGGGTGTCCAGGCGCGGGCGGTGGTCTGGATCTGGCTGGACAGATTCAGCATCTGCGCGGTGCGTTCCCGCAGGTGGGCGCCGAAGTCTGGATCGTCACGCAGCACAGGCGGGACGTCGGGCACCCACCCCAGCGGGCCGGAACCGGTGGTGTTGCGGGCGACGCGCCACACCAGTACGGCGGCTTTGTCGTCAGCGGTGTCGAGTTCGCGGGCGGTGACGGCATCGGTGAGCGTCGTGATCGGGTCGCGCCCGGCCAGGGCGATCATGGCCAGGTGCTGGCGCAGCACCGGCCACGCCGCCTCGCCGGTGAGACCGGGGACGAGTCGTTCAGCGGCCGCGGTGACGGCGGCGTGGTGCTCGTCGCCGAGCACTGCATCGGCGGCCGCGGCGAGTGCCTCGAGGTAGGCGTCGACGACTCCGGCGAGCTGGCGTTGGGGGTCGGCGGCTTGGCGGGCCTGGGTGGTCGCGGAGACTTGGCCGCCGTCGCGGCCGAGGATTTGGGTGAGCAGGTCGATCGCGGTCGGCGGGTGCAGCGCGCTCCAAGTCTCGGCGGGAGCATCCTGGCCGTCGCCTGCGGTGGCGAGGTAGAGGTGTCCGCCGGCGCGGGCGCGGGTGGCCAGAACATACAGCTGGAAGCAGTCCTCGCTGCCGGTCAGCACGCCGTGGCAGGTGTCGGTGGTGAGCCCTTGCGCGGAGTTGATCGTGCGGGCGTAGCCCAGCTCGACGCATTCACGCACGTAGTCCGTTGGCAGGGTAACCTTGCGGCCGGATCCGATGTGGGTAGCGGTGATCCGCCCGTCCGGGTGGACGGCACGGACCTTCCAGCGGTAGCCGTTGCGGACATGATCGGTCTGCGAGATCCGCAGCCGATAGTTGTTTTCCCTGGTCGTGATGATGTCCCCGACCGAGGCCGAAAGCCCGTCCGACAGCAGCGTTTCCGGTCCGTGCAAGCCTTCGCGGCGGAGGCGTTCGTCGCGGGCGAGGGCGTTGAGCTGGCGCACCAGCTCGTTGGTCGGCGCCAGCAGCGCGACGTCGCGGCCTTGGGCGTAGTCGACCCGCCAAGCCCGGTACGCGGCGTGCACCACGGCACCAAGGGTGCCGACGTGGACGCGGCCGTGGTCGGTGTAGAACGCGATCGCGACCGTATCGCCGTGGCGTAGGGCGAGGCTGGCGGCGCGCTCGCTCGGGTTGTCGAAGCGGACGACGCTGGTGAGGGTGGCGGCGCCGGCGTGGTGGACGATGTCGCGGATAACGCCCCCGGCTTGCACGGAAGACAGTTGCCGGTCATCACCGACCGCCCGCACGCTCGCTCCGCGTTCGATCAGCCAGGACATGGCCGAATCCAGTTTGAGGGTAGGAGTTTTCGCGACCTCGTCCAGTACGACCACGGTGCGGGGTCCGATCGCCCGCACCCAGTCCGGTGCGTCATCGAGGGCCCGCTCGCCGGAGCGGATGTCGTTGATCACCGTGACGAGCATGTCCACGGTCTTGGACTCCGCACCGATCTCGCTGCTCAGGACGCCAGCGGCCGGTCCTTCCGGTGCCAGCCCGAGCACGGTGCCACCTTCGGCGGTCCAAGCGCGCACCAGCGCGGCCATGGCGGTGGTCTTCCCAGTCCCGGCCGGGGCGATCGCGACATGGAACCGCCGTCCGGAAGTGGCGAACTCGCACAGCAACTGCACCTGGCCGTCGTTGAGCAGCTGGCCGTTATTGTTGGCGGCGTGCTCGACGATCGCGGCATCCACCGCGGCCGCCGCGATAGTGCGCCCGCCTTCGAGCAGGCTCGCCGCGATCAGGCGTTCCTCGGCAGCGAGGATCTGCGGGCTGGTGTAGAGCTGGGAGCCGGAGGTGGTGAACACGCTGCTTCCGTCGCGGCGGGTCAAAGCCTCGACGGTGGGCGCGGTGTCCTCTGCCTCTGGTGTGCCGCGGGGGATCGACCGGGGCTCGCTCAAGGCGGTGTCGGTGACCTGGGTGATGAGAGTGTGCCAGTCGGCTGGGTTAATGCTGCCGCGCAGCTGGCGAGTGGCTTCGGCGCGAATGTGGCGGAACTGCCAGGTCGCCCGGGAATCGGAGACCACCTCGACGACCCGTGCGGCGGTCGCGGCAACCCACGCGGCGTCGGTGGCCTCCCGGTGCGGGACCGGCTGTCCCAGGGCGGTCGCGACCATCGCATCGACCGCGCTCTCACCACCCAGCAGGTCCACGGCATCACGTCGCCAATCAGCGCGTTGCTCAGCACGCGAACGTGCCGCCACCTTGTGGCCGCGGGTTTTCAAGGTGGCTTCTTGGGCGAGGTCGTGCAGTTCAGCCGGTGTTGGTTCGCGGCCACGCTCGGCTTGAAACCGCGTGGTGCGGGTGGTCAGCTCGGCGTCCACGGCGGCCGATCGCTTCGACCATTCCTCGGCCAGGCGCTCGGCGACGCCGACGATCTCCCGCACCGGCCGCTTCCCGCGCCGGCGTCGGCTGCTGCTGTGGCGTTCGGCGAACTGCACGTTGAGCGACTGCTCGAGGTAGTGCTCCAGCCGGGTGTTGAACAGCTCGGAGGCGGCGACGTTGTGCTGGTAGATCATCCTGCCGTCGAGTGCACCCCACTGTCCGTCGTGGCGTTTGACCGCGTTCGAGATCACCACGTGGACGTGCAGATTCGGGTCACCAGCGCGACTATCGCGGTGCTGGAATGCGGTGGCGATCAGGCCGCCGACGACGTCGACCTGGCGGCGGCTGTGCCGCCCGACCCGGGTGAACACCGCGTGCTCCTCGAGGTAGGCCAGCGCATCGCGCAGGGCGGCATCCACGGCGGCCTCGATCTTTTCCGACACTTCACGTGGGGCCAGCGCCCACAACGTCGACACCGACTTGACCGGCGAGAACGTGAGGTCGAACCCGGCGACTCGCTTCGAGGGCGCTCGGCTGGTGCGGGCCACCCAGCCCGACAGCTCCCGGTCATCGCGGGGTGGGCGGCCGTATTCCTCAGCGAACATGCGCCCAGCAACGTCGGTGGCGATGCGGCTGCGCTCCTCCGCGGGGATCGGGGCGTAGTCGACGCGGCTGCGCTCGGCGTTGTAGGCGGCATAGGCGCGGGCCCGCTCGTAGCGGTAGGAGTACTCCGAGGCCACGTGTTTTGTGAAGGGAGAACCCAGCCTTACCAGGCGTACCGCGTGCGCCCGCGCGGTGCGGCGTGAGATGCCGTCTGCGGCGAGGGCTTCTACTTCGGCGGCGATCATCGCCTCGGCGTTCGGGTTCAGGGCGTGACCGAACAATGCCCGCATCTGCGCTTCGGTCACCACCTCACCGGCCTCGATGCCGACGTTCGGCAGGCCCGAACCCAGCCAGCGACCGGGGGATTCGCCGCGCTCGCTGTAGTAGGTCGAAAGATTCTGCGGACCACGATCATTCACGTCCTGCGTGGCGATCGAGCGAAGGTAATAGGTGTAGCCGTCGCCACTGCCGAGCTTTGCCAGTGACATCACACAATCCACCGTACGCGCTCCGCCTGCGAAGTGGCCGTGATGTTTCCGCGACCAGGGAGCATGAGGTGTGGCAGATTCTTGTTCATATGTGCTGGTAGTGGCCGGTTTTGAGTTTAGCGGAAGTGGTGGCGAGAAGTTGGTTAGAAAGCGGTGGGAGCACATGCTAGTTGCGAGTTGAGCATTCGAATATTCTGTGAGGATGTGAATTGAGGGTTGCATGGGCCTGGCTGGCTCTGTCCGCGAACTGTGACGTCAGTTGTTCGCCAATCCTGGCGGCATGTCGCGACCTACACCTCTTCGGAAATGTTCATGAATGCCGATGGCAGAGAGCAGGTCAAATACTCGGCCGAGCAGCCATCACGTGCTGAGACACGCGGTAGTGCCGATGGGCTGGCCGTGGGCGTCACGAGTTCGACTGCGGCGCAGGATGTCCGCTCATGCCGGTTTCCGTGCATCCAGCGGGACCGGTCTCGAGTGTGGATCTGTCGATCGGGGCAATTCGTCGCGGATGGCTGGCATCGCCCCAGCGGCCACGCACTTCTCGGTGATCTCCCTACTCGGGAAGGTCGGCCGGCCGACACCGTCTCGCTCGGAGACGATGCCCCGTGTCGGCTCTTCGGGCAATGCCGGCTCGGAACGGTCGGTAACGGCGCGCGACGCCCACAGATGTCGTGAGAGCTGGCCCGCCAGGCATGCACCGGCCGCGTTCAACAGTACGTCGTCGACGGATGAGTGACGGCCGATAGCGAGGGCGAACTGTGCAGCCTCCACCGCGATCGAAGCTGCTGCTCCCGCCAACAGGATGCGGTACGAGCGGGCGAACCACGCTCGGCGCGCCGGCAACAGGAAGCCGAGTGCGGCGAAGACAAGCAGATTCCCGCCGAACTGCTCGATTACTCGGTCGTCGGCCAGTTGCTCGGCCAGATCACGCAGCGGCACGAGATTCAGCGAACGACCTTTTCCGGTCGGCGTGAGAATCATCCACAACCACGGCGCGGTACCCGTCACCATCCCGACATCGCACAGCGCCGCCCGCCACCCGCGCCGCCCAGCCAGCCACCAGGCCACGAGGCCGGCTACCGGTATCGCGGCGATCGCGGCCACCACGACCCCACCCCACGCCTCCCACGTCCCGTTCACCCCGCCAGTATCACCCAAATGACTAGCGCCACAGACCTGGCCGAAATCTCCACCCACAGCCTGCACTTATCGCCGCTCACGCGCATCCACTGAGAGCGAACAGAGCACGGAGCTGTTCGACCGGCTGTCACGAGTTCACATCTGTTGGCGCTCTGACGGACCCTCGGCTACAGGTGGTGGCGAAATCGCCGTGTTTCGGCTTTCATGGAAGGCGGGAGAATCGGCAGGCCTGGAGGAACCATGCCTTGCGATCTCCACGGTGAGCCCCTTACTGGCCATCTCGGCGCCAGAGCTCGTCCTGGGCCTTTGTCTCCCGCGGCGGCGCGCTCATCGTTCACCTCTACTCACACCAGCACACCGGCCCTTGGTTATTGGCGGAGGGACGACTCCGCCCGGCCGCGCGCGCTTCCTGATCGGTACAGAGCGAGGTACCAGTGGTCAACGGACAGCTACCAGTTGGCCACCGTAGCCCAGGACGTGCGCTGTGCGCTCTGATCGCAGCAGCGCGCATGATAACGCTGCTCGAAGCCGCACGGAGGAGCTCACCGTCGTCGTTCCAGAGGACCCGCCTCAGCTCAACGCAATAGCCGCTAAAGTGTTGCTGGAGATCATTCTCCGACACTTCCGCGAGACTCGTGGCGAGACCGTCAATAGTCCCCGACCGAGTCCAGCATCAACACCACGGCCGACTCCCTCCATCGAAACTTTCGAGGAGGAGGCAGTTCGGCCAGGTCACCACCGAACGCCGATGTCTTTCTCAACCAGCAGGAGGAATCGCAGCAATGATCAGGTTCGCTTTCGCCGGGCGGGTCTCCACCGAGGACCAGCAAGATCCGGACGCATCTCGCAACTGGCAGCTCGGACGAGCGAACGCCCTGGTCGGTCAGCACGGGCAGATCGTCGCGGAGTTCTTCGACATCGGGCAGTCGCGGTCGATTCCGTGGAAGCGCCGCCCCGCGGCCGGGCGGCTGCTCGAGCTGCTCAAAGAACCCGAGCGAGGGTTCGACGCGGTTGTGATCGGCGAACCGCAGCGCGCGTTCTACGGCAACCAGTTCGGGCTAACGTTTCCGGTCTTCGTCCACTACGGCGTGCAACTGTGGGTGCCGGAGGTCGGCGGTCCGATCGACCCGGACTCCGAAGCACACGACCTGATCATGTCGGTGTTCGGTGGCATGTCCAAAGGCGAACGCAACCGCATCAAGATCCGCGTCCGCGCCGCCATGGCCGCGCAAACCCAAGTCGAGGGCCGCTACCTCGGCGGCCGGCCACCTTACGGGTATCGTCTCGCCGACGCCGGGCCCCATCCCAATCCGGGCAAAGCCGCCGATGGTAAACGGCTGCATACCCTTGAACCCGACCCTGTCACCGCACCGGTAGTCCAACGGATCTTCAGCGAATACCTGTCCGGCATAGGGATTTTCGCTATCGCGCAACGCCTCACCGCCGACAACATCCTGTGCCCCTCGGCCTACGACCGCAGGCGCAACAGCCATCGCTCCGGCGCCGCATGGTCCAAGAGCGCGGTGCGCGCGATCCTGGGCAATCCGCGCTATACCGGCTACGAGGTGTGGAACAAACAGCGCAAGCAGGAGTTCCTCATCGACGTCGATGACGTCGCCTTGGGCCATCACACCCGCTTGGCGTGGAACCCGAAGAACGAGTGGGTCTACTCCGACCAACCTGCCCATAGTGCCCTCATCGGTAGGGACGTCTTCGAGCAGACGCAACTTCGGCTTGCCGCCCGAGGCCCGCAATCGACGGGCAGGACCACGACCCGCCGTCAGCACCCGTACGCCTTCAAGGGACTGTTGTTCCACGAGGCCTGCGGACGCCGCATGCAGGGCAACTGGAACCACGGGCTGCCGCACTACCGCTGTCGGTATCCCTCCGAGTACGCCCTCGCCAACAAGATCGACCACCCGACCACCGTCTACCTGCGCGAAGACCAGCTCAGCGGCCCGATCGATTCATGGTTGGCCGATATCTTTCACCCCGACCGGATCGAGCATTCGCTGACCATGCTCGAGGACGCGCAGACCGACAACACTCCCGCCATCGAGAGTGCACGACGATCGCTTGCCGAACACGACCGCAAGCTGTCGCGGTACCGGGCAGCACTGGAAGCGGGCACCGACCCGGCTCTGGTGGCGGGTTGGACCCAACAGGTCCAACGCGAACGGCAGGCCACCGCGGCACAGCTCGCCACGCTGGAAGCCGAGCAACGTGGAAATCACCCGATGACCAGGGAGGAGATCCACCAGCTTGTGACCTCACTGGGCGGCCTGGTTCATATACTGAAGGCGGCTGACCCCACCGACAAACTCGAGGTCTACCGGCAACTCGGCCTGAAGCTCACCTACGACCACGAAAAACGGGTGGTCGTGGCAGAAACTGCTCCACAACCACCCGTGTGCGTAGTGTCTGTGTCCGGAGGGGGAGTCGTACACCGGAATTGCAGCAGCTGTGCACGGCTAGTGTGCACATGCCATCACCATACACGTTTTCGCACCTGGGTCGGCCATCGGACACTTTCGTCGGACAGAGGACCGCCGGAAACTGCATACTCGCCAAAGTGCGTTGTGCTGCAAGCGAATCCCGCCAACTGACTGGGTGTCGACGGAGAGATATGAATGCATTGGAGACCGCTGCTGGCATGGCGCAGACCGGATCTATTTGGTCGTGCAGTGACATTGACGTAGTAGACCCGAAAGTCGGGTCGAGTCGAATCGTTCTGCCTTGGCACGAGTTCAGCATTGCCTCGTCTCGTTGCGCCCGTCAATGGATAAAGGACACCCAGTTTGGGTGAATTTTTTCCGAGCTGGAGAAGGGCGCGTTGCGGGAGATCGCTCGGGGAATCTTCTAGGCCCGGCGGCCAAGCGTCGGGCGATGGGCATGCTCTTGCAGGTCAAGGGAATGTCGGAACGGTTCGCCCGTAAAGTCGTCGGGGTGCATCGGTCCCCGTTGCGGCGGCTCCCGCTCGACCAGCCCCAGGACGATCCCGGCGCCGGTGCCAGGGCCTGGCTGCGCGAGTATGCGCCCAAGAACCCGTGTCATGGGTTCCTTCGGGCGTAGGCGGCCCTGCGGTTCGACGAGGGTCACCGGGTCAACCGCAAACGGGTCCACCGGTTTGCGGTGTGACAACGGTCCCGGAAATGATTTCCGGAGCGCTACACCGCCTCTGGGCCGACAGGATCCGGATCACCTATCTGAATCGCCCCGGCGTGTCCGGAGACTTCATCTCTTGAGGAAGGATGAGGTCCGTGAGTTCGAAGAAGTACCCGCAGGAGTTGCGTGAGCGGGCGGTGCGGATGGTTGCGGAGGTCCGCGACCAGCACGAGTCGGAGTGGGCGGCGATCGGTGCGGTCGCCGAGTTGCTGGGTGTCGGGACCGCCGAGACGGTCCGCAAGTGGGTTCGCCAAGGTCAGGTCGATGTCGGCTCGCGGGCCGGGATCACCACCGAGGAATCCGCCGAGGTGAAACGGCTGCGCCGGGAGAACGCAGAACTCAAGCGCGCCAACGCAATTCTGAAATCAGCATCGATTTTCTTCGCGGCCGAACTGGACCGGCCCCAGCGCTGATCGTCAGATACATCAGCGAGCACCAGGGCCACCGCGTCAACGGTGGCCTGCGATGGGGTGTCGAGTCGATCTGCGCCGCACTCACCGAGCTCGGCGCCAAAATCGCCCCATCAACGTATTACGAACACCGCCAGCCCGTTTCAAGCAAGCGAGGCCGGCGTGACGAGGAATTGAAGGTGGAAATCACGCGAGTCCACCGCGAGAACTTCGGCGTCTACGGTGCCCGGAAAGTGTGGCTGCAACTCAACCGTGAGGGTATCGGTGTGGCCCGCTGCACCGTCGAGCGGCTGATGCGGCAGCTGGGGTTGCGGGGTGCTGTCCGTGGCAGGGTCAAACGCACCACGATCGCCGATCCGGCCGCCGAGCGGCCGCAGGATCTGGTGCAACGCAAGTTCGCGGCGGCGGCGCCGAACCGGCTGTGGGTGGCCGACATGACCTATGTGTCGACCTGGTCGGGCTGGGTCTATGTGGCGTTCGTGATCGACGCCTACGCGCGCAGGATCATCGGCTGGCGCACAGGCACCACGATGACGACCGCGCTGGTGCTCGACGCGATCGAGCACGCGATCTGGACCCGTGAAAGATCGGGATGGGACGTGAAAGATGTTGTGCACCACACCGATAGGGGCGCTCAATATACCTCGATCGCCTTCACCGAGCGGCTCGCCGAGGCCGGGATCCAGCCCAGCGTAGGTGCGGTGGGCTCGAGCTACGACAACGCCCTCGCCGAGACGGTCAACGGCCTGTACAAAACCGAGTTGATCAAGCCCCGCGGCCCGTGGCGCAGCGTCGACCACGTCGAATTCGCTACCGCGGAATGGGTCGACTGGTTCAATCACCGGCGGCTCTACCAGTACTGCGGCGACGTACCACCGACGGAGATGGAGGCCGCCTACTACGCTCAACACCCAGCCCAGCAACTGGCCGGGCTGTCACATCGGTAAGTCTCCGGAATCACCGGGGGGATTCACTGATGCCAATCTTGCTCTGTGCGGGAAGAATTCCTCTACCCTTATGGCGTTCACCCGCGCGGGGTCCGTACCGGCGAAGTGACGGGCAACCACAGGGACGTGACCGCTCACGGGTGGATCCTGGAGTTGATCTCCCCGCTGGCCTCGGCGGTCGGCACCTGATCAGAACTACGCGGACGCTGTGGTCTCGAACTTTGCGATCGCGTCGGCGACGGCGCGGGGCCGCATACTTTTGGCGACGGCTATCACGAGCATGAAGATCACAATGGCGGATGCAGTGTAGACAGCCCGCACGCCCGACACTTGAGCGAGGAAACCGCCGCCCAACGCGCCCAAGGGTATTGCGATCCCGAAGGCCAGGAACTGGTTGACGCTGCCGATCCTGCCGAGGAAGTTGTTGGGTACGAGGCGTTGGCGCAGCGAAACCATCTGCACGTTGGCAAGAACTCCTGCGAAGGCGTTGATTGCGACCGCGATTCCCAGCACGATCGGTTGGTGTGTCCAGGCCATGACCAGGAACAGTGGGCAGGTAATCGCGATTCCCGGCAGGAGGACTTTCGGGACACTGAGCCAGTCACCGATTCGTTGAGCGAGCATGCCGCCGAGGAAGCCACCGACGCCGCCGGCGGCGATGATGAAGCCGAAGGTGGTGGTGGACATGCCCAGTTCGGTCACAGCGAGGAGCACCAGGAGGGCCTGGCTGGCGCCTTGTGTCAGGTTGACGACCGTGACCACGACGGTGAATGACCGCATCAAGGGATGCTTCAGCAGCCAGGCGATTCCGGCGCGAACGTCCTGCAACAGAGAGGTTCTGTTGCGATCGAGAGTCGATGGTGTCGTCTCGGTGACCGAGCTGATGAGAAGTAGACCTACGCCGAAGCTGATGGCATCGAGCAAGAACGGGATGGCTCTGCCGAGTCCGAACAGCCAACTTCCTACCATGGGGCCGAAGAAGTTGGAGCCGACCATGCTGACAGTGAAGAGTCGTCCGTTCGCGGCGGGCAGGTGTTGGCTGGCGACGACCTCGGGCAAGAAGCCTTGGGCGGCGCTGCTGTAGAGAGTTTCACCGATTCCCAACGCGACCGCGGCGACGTACAGCACGACGAGGTGATCGATATCGGTGACAATAGCGGCGACGAGTGCCAGCCCAATCGCGGCGCGTGCTGCGTCAGCGATAACCATAATCGTCCGGCGTCGATAGCGGTCGGCGATCGCCCCGCTGAGCAGTGCCACCACGAGCCAGGGCAGTCGGTTGGCGATCGCGACCCCGGACACTGCCACGGGATCGTTGGTGATCGTAATGGCGAGCAATGGCAGCGCAGCGAGCCGGATTCCGTCGCCGGTCGAGGATATGGCGGCCGATGCCAGGATGGCCGTGAATCCTCGATTGTCTCGGAGACGGCCGATCGCGGTTTGCGGCGTGGTGGACAAAAGGTGGCTTCCCGTCGGTTAGGTGTGACTGGTGGTGTGCGATCGCTGACTAGATGGTGAGGGTATTCGAGCTAGACGGTGAGGGTATTCGAGCCGACTCGATCGCCAGCCAGCGTGACACCCAAGCGCCGGCGCCTCGCTGCCAGGGACCATGCCAGGTTCCGGAGTCCAGCAGGTCGCTGATGTGGCTGAGGCTCACAACGAGAACGTCCGACAGGCGGCCATTTCGATCAGTGGGGCACAGGCAGAGGACGGGCTCTTGTCCGGCTGGGCCCATGGAGAGCACTCGGGCTTGCCGAATGATCCGTCCTGGGGGTATCGGGTCTTCGTCGTTGCCAGTGCTACCGATGACGAGGTCGCGGACGACCGGTCCTGATACTCCTGCGTGACCGGTGAGTGCAAGGTTGTGGCGCCAGCCTGTTCGTCGATCTGTGGGCCGGGTGATGAGTTCCCCTTGAGCAGCGAACACGGTGGGGATGCGTGGGGTGCCTTCCATGTCTGTGCCACCGCCCCAGGCGGGGTCAGCGATACGGTAGGCAGGCCATCGGCTTAAAGCGGGGCCGCATGTCAGTGCGGTGACGATGGGCTCGAGCAACACCGACGACAACACGTACGGCGGCAGCAACCATCGCTCCGGAGTCCACCTCGGCTGCTCGCAATGTGCTGTGGCGGCGCCGTGTGGTATCCGTGCCAACACGTCAGTCTCTTGCCCGAGGGATTGCCAGTGTGTGTGCACCGTCGTGGAGGTGACTTCGCCGGTGAACCCTCGCACGGAGTACGTGACGTTCGTGTGCTCGGCTCCGAGGTCGGTGAGCCACCGCAGCCGCAGAAGTTGGCTCCTCTCTGTGTCAAGCCTCGATGAGCAGAGAGGTACCGTTAAATCCACAGTCCCGATACCCCCGCCAAGTTTGACAGCTGCCGGACATCGTGCAGCGGTGTCCGCTCGGCACACTTGCGCAAGTTCGGCCCGGTGCGTCCGTAACTGGACAAGGGGCCACGGTCGAAGATCGACCATGGCTTCGGTCGTTGCTGCGTATCTCGAAGATCTGCCGGTTCCGACTCCTGGCTTCGGGATCGCCGGCTTGATCGAGCGACCTTCGGTTCCGGCGCGGCCGTAAGGCGGCGTCTCGCGTCTCGGCGCGCGGTCGATGCGGTGGTCGTACAGACCTCCTGCAATCTGCTGTTCATGACATCGGAGGGTGGTATTCGATGGGCTGCGTCAGGCGCTTTGGACCGCTAAGTGCTGCGTGAGCTGCGCTCTTACAAAAAAAACCCAAATGGGTGGTTTTTGCGTTAGGGTTGGGGACGGGTCGGCAGGGTGCGCCGATGATCCGATTCAGCGATCACCGTCGATTGCGTGATCCCGGAGGGCGTCGAAGTCGAAGCGGACCTGCTTCTTCCGAACGGGCAGTTGCGAGTCCCGCAGTCGGGTGCCTACTGAGTGTCTATCAAGGAGAAACAAACAACGATGACCGAGACTCCTACCCGCGAGGTACCGCTGTCGGCCCTGACCGTCGAGCAGAAGGCCGGCTTGCTCTCAGGACAGGACACATGGTGCACGCGCGAAATCGCCGAGGCCGGGATTCGTGCCGTTCGCCTCTCGGATGGTCCCCACGGCCTGCGGGTGCAGGAAGAAGGGGGTGACAACTTCGGGATGCATCCGAGCCTGCCCGCGACCTGCTTTCCCCCCGCGGTTGCGCTCGGCTCGAGCTGGGACCCCGACCTCGTAGCGACAGTGGGTGAAGCGCTCGGACTCGAAGCGGCTTCAGCGGGCGTCGATATCTTGCTCGGCCCAGGGGTGAACATCAAGCGCTCGCCCCTGTGCGGCCGCAATTTCGAGTACTTCTCCGAGGACCCGCTGTTGTCGGGTGTGCTTGGGGCCGCCTACGTGAACGGGCTGCAGAGCACGGGTGTCGGTGCGTCCGTCAAACACTTTGCTGCCAACAATCAAGAGTCCGACCGCATGCGCGTCAGCGCCGAAGTCGACGAGCGCACACTGCGCGAGATCTACCTGGCCGCCTTCGAGCATGTCGTCGCCGAGGCGAATCCAGCGACGGTGATGTGTTCCTACAACCGGCTCAACGGCACCTATTCATCGGAGAACCGGTGGTTGCTCACCGATGTGCTCCGTGACGAGTGGGGCTTCCGCGGTGCGGTGGTCTCGGACTGGGGTGCCGTCCACAACCCACCTGCGGCGGTCAAGGCCGGGCTCGATCTCGAGATGCCTTCGACCAACGGGCGTAGTGCGCGTCAACTCACCCAGGCTGTCGCGTCGGGAGAGCTCGACGAATCAGACCTCGACCGCAGCGTCGAGCGTGTCCTTGCTCTCGCCGCCTACGGCGGTACGTCGGGCCCGGCAGACTTCGGCAAGCACCACCGCCTCGCACGGGAAGCCGCTGCCGCGTGCGTGGTTCTGCTCAAGAACGACGACGCTCTTCCTCTCGCGAAGGACACTCGCGTCGCCGTGATCGGCGAGTTCGCGCGTGCACCACGGTTCCAGGGTGGGGGGAGCTCGAATGTCAGGGCATCTGAGGTTGTTTCGTTCTGTGATGCCCTCGCCGAATACGCCGGCCCCGGTGTCGGATTCGCCGCTGGCTTCCGCACGGACGGGGAGGATCAGCAGGCCCTGCTGAACGAAGCGATCGCCGTGGCGCGTGACTGTGAGATCGCGCTGGTCTTCGCGGGCCTGAGCGAATCGGAAGAGTCCGAGGGGTTCGATCGGACCACTCTCGATCTGCCCGTCGGCCAGATCGAGTTGATCCGTGCGGTCAGCCGGGTTGCGCCGAAAACCGTTGTAGTGCTCTCCCACGGTGGTGTCGTGAGTTTGGAGGGCTGGCACGACGATGTGGACGCCATCGTCGATGGATTCCTGCTGGGCCAGGCAGGAGGCGCTGCCATCGCCGACGTTCTGTACGGGGTGGTCAATCCGTCGGGCAAGCTCGCCGAGACGATCCCACTGCGTCTGGAAGACACCCCGGCGTTCGGAAACTTCCCCGGCGAGCGAGGCCGGGTGGTCTACGGTGAGCGGCTGCTCGTCGGATATCGTTCGTTCAGCACCAGGAAGGTCGCGGTCCGGTACCCCTTCGGACATGGGTTGAGCTACACCGACTTCGGTATCCGCGACCTCACCGTCACCCCGATCGCGAGGGACAGGGTCCGGGTCAACCTCGTCGTGGACAACGTGGGCGATCGCGATGGCGCTCATGTCGTGCAGGTGTATGTCGACGCCGGCTCATGCGGCGAGGTCCTCCGCCCGGCGCGGGAACTGCGAGCCTTCGCCAAGGTGAACGTCGTGGCCGGTGGCTCGGAGGCAGTGGAGCTGAATCTGGATCGCCGTGCGTTCGCATACTGGGACACCGAGATCTCGGACTGGGTCGTCACACCGGGTGAGTACCGGGTGATCGTCGGACGCGACGCGGTGGCGGTGGATGCCGAATGCGTGGTGGAGCTGGCGGGCGACGAGACCACCCGTGTACTCACTCTCGGATCGACTGTGCAGGAGTGGTTCGATCATCCGATCGTCGGGCCTGTTCTGCTCGATACCTTCCAGTCGGACCTGCTCGCCGCGATCGCGCAACCCGGCACGCTGCGTGTGATTGGAACCTTGCCGATGCAGAAGGTCGTCAACATCCTCGGTGAAAGCCTCCCGGCCGGGGCCGTCGACTCGCTGATGGCGATGACGGTCGGCGGGTAGGCCGCGCGAAGACCGCGGGAAGGACAAAGAATGATTCGTCAGTCATTCAATGAGGGGTGGAAGGTCGCTTTTAAACAGCACCTGTTCGAGGCGGTGATCTCCCCGGCATCGCAAGTCGACGTGGTGCTTCCCTACGATGCGATGCGCGATCTGGTGCGCGATCCGGACAGTGCCAACGGTAGTCACTCCGGCTACTTTCCCAGTGCGCATGTGGTCTACGAGAAGAGCTTCGAGGCACCGGCCGAGTGGGCACAGCGGACGGTCCTGCTCGAATTCGAAGGCGTCTATCGCGACGCGATGGTCTACCTCAACGGCAATCTCGTCGCGCAGAGACCGTCAGGGTATAGCCCCTTCGTCGCGCACCTCGATCCTTATCTGGAGTTCGGGGCTGTCAACCGGATCAGAGTCGAATCGCGTGCGCATCAAGACAGCAGGTGGTACACGGGAGTCGGTGTCTATCGCAATGTTTGGCTGGTGGTCGGCGACCCGTTCCACATTCCGCTCGACACGACCGTGATCACCACGCCCGAGGTGGACGAGCACCTGGCTACTGTGACCGCCGCGGTCACCGTTTTCAACGGTACCCGGCATACGCGAGTAGCCACGCTCCTGACCCGGGTCTTCGACCCGAACGGTGTGGCGGTCTCGACACGCACGGTGCCGGTGACCGTTCCGCCAGGTGACTCGGCTTGGATGCGCACGCGGCATTGGGTACGCGATCCTCAGTTGTGGGACGTCGACAGCCCGTTGCTCTACCGTGTGGAAACGACCCTGTCGGATTCCGACGGACAAACTGTCGACTTCGAGGCCACCCGGTTCGGCATCCGCACCATTCGGCTCGACCCGGTTCATGGGCTGCGACTGAACGGGCAAACGGTGAAACTGCGGGGCGGTTGCATCCACCACGACAACGGCCCACTGGGCGCCGCGGCGATCGACCGAGCAGAACACCGAAAAGCAGAACTGATCCGCGCTGCCGGCTTCAACGCTGTCCGCAGCGCGCACAACGGGACCAGCCGAGCGTTCCTGGACGCCTGTGACCGAGTCGGTTTGCTGGTCATGGACGAGTTCGCCGACGTGTGGACCGAAGCCAAGACGTCGTTCGACACCGCCCTCACCTTTGCGGACTGGTGGAAGCGCGACCTCGCGGCGTGGATCGGCTCGGCGCGCAATCACCCCAGCCTGCTCATGTATTCGATAGGCAACGAGATCCTCGAAATCGGTCGCCCCGGTGCGGCGGTGTGGGGACGACGACTGGCCGAAGAGGTCCGCGCGCTGGACCCGACTCGGCCAGTGACCAACGCTGTCAACAGCCTGGTCTCGGTGCTCGACGGCGCTGTCAACAGACAGGGCGATCTTCCCAGCGATTTCAACTCGCTACTGTCTGCGGAGGGCACGAGTACGATCGGATCGTCGGAGACTGCGACCAGGCTCACCGAGGAGGCACACGCCCAGGTCGACGTCGCCGGCATCAACTACGCGGAGTCTCGCTACGACCTGGACGCCACACTCTTCCCCGACCGGATCATCGTCGGCACCGAATCGTTCCCCGGCTGGCTCGACCAGCTGTGGGCGCTGGTCGAAAAGCATCCACAGGTCATCGGTGACTTTGCCTGGACCGCATGGGACCATTTGGGAGAAGCCGGAACCGGACGCGCCTACTATGACGATGACCCGCTCCGTCCTCGCGGTATGGCTTCTCCATATCCCTGGCTGGTATCGCACGCCGGCACCATCGACATCAACGGTATTCGCCAGCCGATATCCTACTGGCGAGAAGTAGTGTGGGGCATACGGACCGAGCCCTACATCGCTGTGCATCGTCCGCAGCGGTTCGGCCAGAACCTTACTCGCACCAGGTGGTCCTGGGATGATGTGCTCAGCAGCTGGGCGTGGGATGTTCCGACGGGCTCTCCGGTCACGGTCGATGTCTACAGCGACGCCGAGGAAGTCGAGCTACTGCTGAACGGACACTCCATCGGTACTGCGGCAGTGGGCATCGATGACAAGGGGATACCTCGCGGGTGCATCGCGCGTTTCGAGATTCAGTTCGTTCCCGGAGAGCTCGTCGCGATCGCCCGCCGCCGCGGAGCAGAAACCGGGCGTACCGCCCTCCACAGCCTGCACGGCGCCACAAAGCTACGGGCACGGGCGGAAGCAGTGCGCCTCATCGCTACCCCCTCGGAGTTGGCGTATGTCCATCTCGAACTGTGCGACGACGCGGGGACCCTCGCGATCGACCGATCGGATCTCGTCCGGGTCACCGTCGAGGGCCCGGCAACACTGGCTGCGTTGTCGAGCGCGAAGCCCGATGACGATATGGCCTTCGGCGGTGACGTCCATCGGACTTTCGAAGGTCGGCTGCTTGCCATAATCCGTCCCACTGGGGCAGGGGAAGTCCAGGTTCGTGCGGTCGGGGAGCGCTGGGGCAGTGCGAGCGTTTCCCTGCAGGTCGAGTTCCGAGACGACCAACGAGGAGAGCGGGAATGACAGCGCGGATGCGGAGCTCCAGGTGGTATGAGGGCCCGGGCCGCAACGCCTATATCCACCGCGCCTGGATGCGCAGGGGCCTTCCCGCGGATTTCGCCGGACGCCCACAGATCGCGATCGCCAACACGGCGTCCGACTTGACGCCGTGCAACGCGCACCTCACCGAGGTTGCCCAGTCGGTGCGGAACGGAGTCTACGAAGCCGGCGGTATTCCACTCGAACTCCCGGTTGTGTCCCTCGGCGAAACCCAGGTCAGGCCGACGGCGATGCTGTGGCGGAATCTGGCGGCGATGACCACCGAGGAGATGTTGCGGGCGAATCCCATCGACGGTGTCGTGCTGCTGGGCGGTTGTGACAAGACCATTCCCGCTCTGCTGATGGCCGCGGCCTCGGTCGACTTACCCGCGATCGTCGTACCGGGCGGGCCCATGCTCACCGGTCATTTCCGGGGCGAGCCGCTGGGGTGCGGGACCGATGTGTGGCGGCTCAGCGAAGAGGTTCGCGCCGGACGGATGGATGCCGATGAGTTCCGTGCATCGGAGTCGGCGATGATTCGTAGTAAAGGGCATTGCAACACCATGGGGACCGCATCCACCATGGCCTTGACAGCCGAGGCACTCGGAATGACCTTGCCCGGTCTCGCTGGAACCCCCGCACCCGACGCCAGGCTGTTGCAGGGTGCGCACGAGTCCGGACGGCTCGCCGTCGAACTCGTGGCCCGGCGGTGCTCTCCACGCAGGATGTTGACGAAGGCGAGCTTCCGCAACGCCATCGTCACGCTCGCCGCGACAGGTGGTTCGACGAACGCGGTGATCCATCTGCTGGCCATCGCAGGTCGGTTGGGCGTCGACCTCACCCTCGACGACTTCGACCGGATCGGTGCGGAGGTTCCCCTGCTGGTCAATCTGCTTCCCGCGGGGGAATTCCTGATGGACGATTTCCATCGTGCCGGAGGCTTGCTCGCGGTACTTCGTGAGGTCCGGGACCTGCTGGATCCCGGCGCGCTCACCGTCACCGGCAGACCGCTCGTCGAGCATCTCGATGATGCGCGGATCTGGGATCGAGCAGTGATTGCGCCGCGCGCTTCACCGTTGCAGACCGGCGCGGGAATCGCCGTGCTCCGTGGCTCGTTGGCACCGGGTGGCGCGATCATCAAGCCGGCTGCGGCGTCGCCGCACCTGTTGCGGCATCGAGGGCGGGCGGTCGTCTTCTCCAGCATCGAGGACCTACACCACCGGATAGACGATCCAGGGTTGAACATCGACGAGAATTCGGTGATGGTGCTGGGGGGCTGCGGGCCGAAGGGATATCCAGGTATGCCCGAAGTCTCGAATATGCCGTTGCCGCGCAAACTTCTCGCCCGGGGGGTTCGTGACATGGTGCGGGTCTGCGACGGACGGATGAGCGGGACCGCGTACGGAACCGTGGTCCTCCACGTCACCCCGGAGTCCGCTGCCGGGGGGCCGCTCGCGCTGGTCAGGGACGGCGACTGGATTCAACTCGACGTCGCCGCCCGCTCGATCGAGCTGGATGTCCCCGCAGCGGAACTTGCTGAACGCCAAACCGATCCGACAACGACGGCAGCGTATGCCACTCCGGATCGAGGTTGGGAAAGGCTGTACATCGATCACGTGCTGCAGGCCGACACCGGCGCCGACCTCGACTTCCTGCTCGGCTCGACCGGCTCCGAGGTCGGCAGGGAGTCACACTGACGGTTGCTCGCGGTGCTCAGGAGTGGGGGAGAGCACTGCCAGTTGCGTGCGCTGTTGATCGGTGCCGGCCATCCTTCCATTCTCCTGGTCGCTTCTCCGGCCTCCGCGGTTGGCCCACAGGCGGCTGGTGGGCATCTCGCTCGGCATCCGCTGTACCGGTCGCCCAGGCTCGGTGTTGGCATGGTGGCGGTCTGCCCGCTAGATTTAAATAAACCCAGTCGGGTGGTTTTGGGTGGTGGTGTGTCAGGCGCCCACCAGGTGAGTCGATGATCTTCCGCAGGAGCGCACCCGATGATCGAATTCGAAGCCGTCAGAGCAACTCTGGCCTGCGGTCAACTATCCGAGGGGCCGGTGTGGGACGCCCTACGCGAATGCGTCCTCTGGGTGGACATCGTCGACGGACTCGTGCATCAGGGCGAACTCAGGCCCGACGGGTCGATCACGGGTATCAGTACCCGGAAGGTCCCGGGCACTGTAGGAGCCGTCGCTGTGTCGTGCTCGGGAACCCTGGCCATCGCTGCTCGCGACTCGGTGCTGATCGCCGAAGCCGACAGCCCCGGCAGAGTGTTCAGCCAAGTGCTCCAGCCCGATTCGGGTAGGCGTCTCAACGATGCGGCCACCGACCCGGCAGGTCGGCTCTACGTGGGCACCCTGTCGATGACCGAGCCGTCGGAGTCGGAGACGCTGGTGCGGATCGAAGACGACGGCCGGGTGGTCGTCATCGACGACGATCTCACATTGTCCAACGGCATCGCGTGGTCACCGGCCGGGGATCGAATGTTCACTGTCGACTCGCTGCGCCGCACGATATACACCCGTAAGTATCACCCCGCCACCGGAGTCTCCGGCAGTCGCGAAGTCTTCATCGAGGGGCTGGACGCGATACCGGACGGGATCTGCACCGACCGTGACGGAGGTGTGTGGGTAGCGCTCTGGGGCGCGGCACAAGTGCGCAGGTACGGCGGAGATGGTGCGCCGAGTGCTGTCATCCGGGTTCCTGCCCCTCATGTTTCGAGTGTCGGGTTCGCCGGAGCCGATCTCGACACACTGGTCATCACGACTGCGCGGCAGGATCTGTCTGCCGCCCGTCTGGCACGCAATCCGGACTCCGGAGCACTGTTCACGGCGCATGTCGATGTGCCGGGAACACCGGTAGCCCCGTGGCGCGGCCCCCTTCTCGGAAAGGCGAAAGATTGAAACTCATCCGTGTCGGTGCTCCTGGCGAGGAGCGGCCTGCCGCCCTGATCTCGGACAGTTCCTATGTCGCTTTGTCGGACGTGACACCCGACTTCGACGAGACGTTCTTCGGCGCCGGTCAGCTCGACCGGGTGCGCGAGATCGTGGCCGAACGACTCGCCGCGGGCCAAGTCCGGCAGCTGGGCGACCAGCGGTTGGGGGCGCCGATCGCGCGCCCACACCAGATCATTTGCGTCGGACTGAACTATCGGGACCATGCCGCCGAGACCGGACAAGCGGTCCCGGTGGAGCCGATCCTGTTCACGAAATCTCCGAACACGGTCATCGGACCGAACGACGACGTGCGCATTCCACGAGCCGCGACCAAGGTCGACTGGGAGGTGGAACTCGGCATCGTCATCGGTCGGCGAGCGAGCTACCTCGATGACCCCGAGCAAGCCCGCGACCATATAGCGGGTTGGGTCCTGGTCAACGACGTGAGCGAACGCTCCTTCCAGATGGAGCGGGGTGGTCAGTGGCTCAAGGGCAAGTCGGCGGAAACCTTCAACCCGGTCGGTCCCTGGATGGTCACACAGGATGAGATCCCTCAGGTGGGAGAGCTCGGGATGCGTTTGGATGTCAATGGGATCCAGCGACAGTGCGGTTCGACCTCGACCATGATCTTCGACCCGTTCACCATCGTGCACTACGTCAGTCAGTTCATGGTGCTCGAACCGGGCGATCTCATCAACACCGGCACCCCGCCCGGGGTCGGCATGGGCTTCAGTCCGCAGGTTTGGCTGCGCGAGGGCGACGTGATGGAACTGAGCATCGACGGGCTGGGACGTCAGCGTCAGCGAGTGATCGGCCCGCGGTGAAGGCCTACGTCATCGCCGGTCCCGGCGTCGGAGGGGTCGTCGATGTCGACCCGCCGCGCCCATCGGCCGGCGAAGTGATCGTGGAAGTCTGCATGGTCGGTATCTGCGGTACCGATCGGGAATTGTTCGACGGATCCATGGCATACCTGCACGACGGAAACGCCCGGTACCCGCTACAGATCGGACATGAATGGGTCGGACGCGTTCGCGGTGTCGGCGCCGAGGTCGACCCGTCATGGATAGGCCGACGGGTAACCGCAGACCCGATACTCGGCTGCGGAATGTGCGATCGCTGCGCTGCGCAGCATTCTCACGTCTGTGCCGCGCGCTACGAGATCGGCGTTCGCGGCGGATGGCCCGGCGCCCTTGCCGAACAGTTCCCGGTTCCGGTCGCCGCGCTGTATCCCGTACCGGACTCGATCGACGACCGGGCGGCCGCGATGGCAGAACCCGCCGGCATCGCCTGGCGTGCGTTCGAGGCCGCCGGCGTCACTGCGGGAGAGCGCCTGCTGATCCTCGGCCCAGGAACCATCGGACTGCTGTGCGCGATGTTTGCGCGTGCGGCGGGAGCCGAAGTACACCTGCTGGGACCCGCCGACCGCTCGCTCCAGTTCGCACGCACTCTCGGCTTCGATGGAGTGTGGACCAGCGAGGACCTTCCGCGACGTGCCTGGCACGGGGTCGTCGACGCATCGAACGCGTCGTCGTGTCCCGGGTTGGCGACCGAACTCGTCGAACCGGGCCGCCGCGTCGTGCTGGTAGGGCTGGCCGGGACGCCCAGCTACATCGACAGTCGTCAGGTCGCGCTGAAAGACGTGACGCTGGTCGGCATCCTCGGTGCCTCGGCCGGCCTGCGGCACGCGATCGCCTCCCTTGCCGATGGCTCGGTCGATCCCTTGGCTCTGGTATCGGCGGTCTCGGCCCTGGAGGACGTCACCGATGTGCTGTCGAGCCGACCTCTCGCTGGTGCCGGACCGGGCCCCAAAACCCTGATCGACCTGAAACCGGAGATTCGATGAAAAGAACCGCGCTCGTTACCGGTGGAGCCGGCGGGCTCGGCGCGGCCGCGGCGCGGCGACTGCGTGCCGACGGCGTTCGTGTGGTGACGGTCGATCGGGCTGCCGGTGCGGATGAGATCGTCGACATCGTCGAAGAGGATGCGGTTACCGCGCTCGCCGAGCGGGTCGGACCAGTAGACATCCTGGTCAACTCCGCCGGAGTCGTAGGACCGAACGTCCCGCTGGTGCAGACAACCGGCGAGCAATGGCGCCGCACCTTCGAAGTGAACGTTGTGGCGACGGTGGCGATGATGTGCACGTTCGTTCCCGGCATGATCGAACGGGGGTGGGGCCGCGTCGTCAATCTCGCCAGCATCGCAGGCAAGGACGGAAACCCGAACTTGTCGGTCTATTCCGCGTCGAAGGCCGCGGTCATCGGCCTGACGAAGTCGGCAGGCAAGGAACTGGCCGAGACCGGTGTCCTGGTCAATGCCATCGCGCCGGCGGTGATCGCCTCCCCGATGAACGAAACCACCGCACCGGAAGTCTTGGCGCACATCACCGGTTTGATCCCCATGAAGCGAGTGGGACGCGCCGAGGAGGTGGCCGAACTCATCGCTTGGCTCGCCTCCGACGCGGTCAGCTTCTCCACGGGAGCCGTGTATGACATCTCCGGGGGGCGTGCCACCTACTGAGGGTGAACTAGCGTGGGGGAGGTGTCAGACAGAGTCGGTATCCGTGGGCCGCGCGGGCCTTATGCCAAGTCGGCGCGCCGGCGCGACGAGATCATCGAAGCGGCGATGCAGGTTTTCGCGCAGTCGGGGTTTCGTGACGGCACGCTCCGCGACATCGCTGAGCGGGTCGGTATGACGCATGCCGGCATGCGTCACCACTTCCCGACCAAAGACGCCCTGCTCGAGGCCGTGCTGCGGCGACGCGACGAAGATGCGCTGGAGTTGGCTGCCGATGCGCGTCCGCACGGCATCGGTGTGCTGCGAGAATGGATCGAAGCGACCCGCCGCAACGTCCAGCGTCCAGGACTCATCGATCTCGAGGTGACACTGTCCGCCGAGGCGATCGCGACTACGCATCCAGCGCACTCGTACTTCATCGACTTGTACCACCGGGCGGACGATCTGCTCTGCCGGGCGTTCCGGGAAATCGCGGCGGACGGAGAACTCTCACCCGGTGTCACCGCAGGGCAGGCGGCGCGTGTGGTGTTGGCGACCACTCTCGGGTTGCAGCAACTGTGGATATGGGACCGTAGCCGGGACCTGGTCGGCGAACTGGAGTTCGCCGTGAGCTCGCTGATTACGGTGCCTCTGCGACCTGAGTGAGTTCCTGCTCCGGCGAGGGTCGCTCGGCTGACGAGAACGAGGTCAGGCAGGTGATTCGCATGCGTGATCGAAAAGCCATCGGTCTGTCTGCCGAGCAAGCCCGCTCTCGTGTCAAGGGTTCGAGGCCGGCTCGACCAGCTTCGAACACCCAGTCCTGTGTCGGCGGAACTGGGCAGGCACTGTCGGTCCATCGGTACTACCTGCAGGATCTGGCCTGTCGGCGTCGCGCACGGGCCCACGGGAAACGACAGTGTGTCGATCAAAGCGGTTCGAGAAGCTTCGGGGGCCCTAGGCCCCGGCATCGTCCGACCGCACCACCAACACCCCTGACTGGACTCCAGTCAGGGGTGTTTATCTTTCGTGCACCTCGTCGGCTACATCTCTGAAGCCCTCCGTCAGTCTCCGCGGACCGCCGCCAGGATCTGGCGAGCCGCGTTCGCATGGCCTGCGGAGTTCGGGTGCAGAGGCACCGCGTCAGGTTCGACCGTGACGGGGCCCTCGAGCCACCGCTGTTCCGGCGGTGCGCAGACTCCATGGTCCCGGGTCGACTCCAGAAGATCGACGTACAAGGCTCCGTGCTCGGTGCTTTGCGCCTGCATGGCGGCGTTGAGCTGTTCGATGCGGGCTTGGAAGTAGTCGGAGTCTGTCGGTAGCAACGGTTGTACGGTCGGGCAGCCACCGCGCTGGAACACCGTGGGATAGCCGACCATGATGATCTCGGCACGTGGGGCGCGGGCACGGATCTCCTGGATCACCTCACCGTACTTCTGGGTGTAGGCCCCGATGCTGTCGGAGTATCCGTCCGGACCGGCCCCGGCGTCACAGGCGGCACCGCGCAGGCGCCAGAAGTTGTAGCACTTGATCCCGAGTTGGAGCAGGCCGATGTCGTTCCCGCCGATACCAACCGTCACCAGCGTGGTGTTCGCGGTAAGTGCGTCATACTGGGCAGGCTCGCTCCTGCCCTCCTCATCGACTCGCGGGTCGGTGAAGTCGGCCACCTTGGCACCCCCGCAGGTGGCGTCGCGGAATTCGGCGACGCCGAGTTCCTGCGCGATCACATGTGCGTAATTGCCGCCGGAGCGGCCGCAGAAGCCCTCCGAGACGATGGGAGGCATCCCGCCTGCGGCGTATGAATCGCCCAAGGCCACGTAGACGGTGTTCTGGCCCTGGGATGCGGGGGCGGTGTTTCCCGCAGCGGCGCCCACGGCGCCGGCTACCAGGAAGGCGGCGAGCAAGACGGATACGCGGCGTTCGCGCGATCTATCGATAATGTGTGTCGGCACGATGCCGAACCTCCCGTGTCAGCGAACGGACTTGATGGGCCAGATGGCCAATGCTCCGAGCCCGGCGAAGACGATGGCCGCCGGAAACAGTCCGGCGTAGCCGAACACCCCGATGACCACCCCGGCCACAGCCGGGCTGATTGTTTGCGGCAAGGCCGCCGCGATGTTGATGACTCCGAGGTCCTTGCCATAGGACTGCGCGGACGGAAGCACCTCGCTCATCAGGGCGGTGTCGACGGCTCCGTACATGCCGAAACCGAGGCTCAGCACGGCGATCATGAGGTACCACGCGGTGAGCGTGGGCCAGGCCCAGGGCAGTGCCAGGGAGGCTCCCATGACGATCGAGGCTCCGAAGACGAACGGTTTGCGACGTCCGAGCCGGTCCGACAGCGGCCCGGCCACCACATTGCTCAGCACCACACCGGCCAGCGCGATAACCCCGATCACCGGGATCACCTCGTGGGGCCGTTCCAGCCCGATGTAGTCGGAGAGCAGGTACAGCTGGTAGCCGCTCACCATGAAGTAGCCGGTGAACAGCAGCAGCCGGGCGAAGAACGCCCAGAAGAAGTCCGGATGCCGCCGCGGGTTCACCCAGAACGTCCGCGCGAAATCAGCCCAGTGCCACTGTTGCACCGGGAGATCACGACTGGAATGGTCCGGGTTGCACAGCACGAACAGCGTGATGACCACGAGGTTGATGGTGGCGAAGAGGAGGTAGCCGACCACGAGATCGTCATACAGCAGCGAAGCGATCGTCGAACCGATCAGCGAGCCCGTGGTGAGGGCTACGCCTGCCACCGCGGCGACGACACCACGCCTCCGCCGGGGCACGCGGTCGGGGAGGATCGCCGACAGCGGCCCCGCCACGAAGTTGTAGGCGATCTGTGCCAGCGACCAGGCGATGATGATGCCGGTCAGGCTGTTCGCGGTAGCGAGGCCGACGAGTGCCAGCGTCCCGGCGAAAGCGCCGATCACCAGCCACGGTGCTCGTCGGCCGTAACGGCTACGCGTTCGGTCTGAGACCTGACCCGCGATAGGGGCGGACATCATCGCGCAGAACGCGCTGATACCGAGCACCAGGGCGAGGTTGGAGTCCTTGGCTCCGGGGTCCAGCAGCTCGAGCTGGCGCGGGAGCAGCAGTCCGGGGATCGCGCCGGCGACCAGAAACAGCACCAGGTTGGCCGGGAACAGCCAGACGATCAGGGAATTCACCGACCCGCGCACGAGCGGGGGCGGGTCGTCGCCGCTCGCGGTCACCGGACGGGACCGCTCGGTGAGGGGCTCGACGCTAGTCGGCTCGGTGTGCACGGATGTTCCTTTGACTGTGTTCGGCATTGGGCAGGCGCAGCACCGAGGCCCCGTTGGCGTGCTGGATGTGATGCCGATTCGGATGGAGGACGGCGGCGGTGAGCGGGTTCTCCCCGGTTCCGGGGTTGCGGGAGAACTGAGGGAAGGAGCCACCGGCGACGATGAGCCGCACCCGGTGGCCGGCTCGGAACAGATACGCGGAGTCGTTGAGCGTCAGAGCGAGCGGCCCGGTGCCCTGCCACCGCCGGTAGGTCTCGGTGACCGCGCGCGAACGACCGCGTCGATCGACGTCGCTGACCCGGACGAAGACATCGGCATCCCGGCGCTCGGAGCTGTGGGTGAGCAGCACCGAGGGAGCGCCGAGCAGACGCAGCTCCTCCTGCAACGGTTCGGAGTCGTAGACCAGCACGTCGTCGCGCTCGGCGTAGGCGGTGTCGTCGCGGTAGCCGCCTCTGTTGAGGAGATTGCCGCCGATGGTCGGTGTTGGGCGGGCCGGATCGAAGAGAAAGGAAGCCGGCGCGGCGTCGGGGCCCGGCGGTTCGGCGGTCAGTCTTCGATCGGGGTGCAGGTGAAGCGTCGTGAAGGCGCCGGCGGGCGGCCATTCACTCAGCTCCAGCCAGCGCTGTTCGGCGCCGACCTGAACCCGTACCGGCGCTCGTCGCCGGCGTGTGTCGCGGTCGGCCAGGTGGGTGTCCAGCCAGTCGAGGGTTTCCGGTCCGATCACCGGCTGTCCACGCAGCAGGATGTCGATATGCGTCCAGGCACCGACCGTGAGAGCAACGTCGGCGCCGCGTTCCCGCAGCCGGGCGTACTGGCGCACCGACTGTGACAGGAAGACGTCCTGCCAGCCGGCGAAGATCAGGGTAGGCACGTCGGAGATGTCCAGCGCGTCGGTGTGCTGTTCCGGTGCCCAGAACGGGTCGCCGATGTCGTCACGGCGCAGCCGGTCCAGTACCCAGGCCCGTCCGGCTGCGGTGAAGAACTCCTCAGCCGCAGGCAGCAACGGCACGCCGGCCACCACGCCGCCGACCCTCTTGCGGGTGACGGATCGGGTTCGCCAGCCGCGCAGAGGGTTCGGGTCATCCGGTGCACCGACATCCGCGCTCCACTCGAGGATGTCGAAGCGGAAGGAACCGCTGCCCCAGACGTGACGGCTGAAGTCGTGCGGCCCCATCGTCACCACGGCGGCGGCGAGATCCGGGGGCGGGTCGGACATCAGTGCCCACTGGGTATAGCCCAGGTAGCTGCTGCCTATGGTGCCGAATCGTCCCGGATACCAGAGTTGCTCGCGCAGCCAGGCCACGATGTCCTGGTAGTCCTCTGCGTCGGTGCGGATGGGGTCGAGGTCGCCTTCGGAGTCGGCGGTGCCCCGGCTCGAGACGAAGAGCACCGTGTAGCCCTGTCCAGCGAAGGCGCGTGCGAATCCGATCGACAGCGGGGCTCCGCGTCCATACGGGCCGAAGGCCACCAGTACCCCCTTCGAGGGAGTAACCGGTGTGTAGAGGTCGGCGCCGAGCAGAAGATTGGCCCGGGTCGGGATCCGTACCGTACGCATCCGCCAGGGCGTGGGTTTCGGCAGCCGGGCGCGGCGGGCGTGGAAGCGAGTCCACAGCGGCAGGACCGACTTCGACTCGGGCGCTGCGCGGAGTGCCCGGCCGCGTTCAGGGCGTGAACTTTTCATGGTGTCCTTCTCGAAATGGTCGTGTTGTGTCCCATCACCCGGTGACCACAAGTAGGGCGGTGAAGTAGCCGACGCGATAACCGGCCGAGTTGGGGTGTAGTGGAGCCGGCATGCTCGCCACCAGGTGGAACCAGGCTGCCGCCGTGGCCCTCGAAAATCGGCCGTACATCGACGAATCGGAGGACGTCCTCCGATAGCGCTTGCGCGAGAGCAACATTCAGCGAGTCGGTTGCGTCGTCGATCGCTCGGCGATGCTCTTGCCCCAGTGGCAGCGGACTGGAGCAGTGCCCGCTCGCGTCGAACAGATGCGGGTACCCGGCACGTAGACATCGGCGTTGGAGGCGTACGTAGCGACGGTTGCATGGTGGCTCCGGAGAGGGGTGGATGACGAGAACTCGGCACCTCGATTCCGATCATGGTATCCCAAAAAAGTACATATGGATGGTTTTGAAATCCGAGATACGCCCTCCATCGGCTGATTGCTCGAAATACATCCAGCTGTGTTGTTTTAGGCTAGGCTGCCGGAGGACGATCTAAGAAGGAGAGGTGGCAGGTGCTCGATCGTGCGGAGCTGCTGTCGGCCGACGCCGACGCTTTCGTACTCACCGCCGTCGTTGAACTCGAACCCGAACCGCTCGTCGGCGCGGTCCTGCGCGGCACCGCCCATGGTGTCTTCCAGGCATTCATCGACGGTGTCCCCGTGAGTGCCGGGCTGCTGGCGCCCGGGTGGAGCGCATACGAATGGCGCCTGCCGGTCGAGGAGTACGACGTGCTGTCTCGGATTGGCGCCGGTTCGCGGCTGGAGGTGCTGGTCGGAAACGGTTGGTGGCGGGGCAAACTCGGATTCGAAGGGCTCGGGCTGAACTACGGCAGCGAGATCGGCTTCGCCGGCGAGCTCGAACTGACCTACTCGAGTGGGCTTGTGCAGTACTTGCCGACTGGGCCGAGCTGGACTGCGCGAACCGCTTCGATAACGGCGAACAGCATCTACGACGGTGTTCGGATCGATGCGTCAGCTCAGCCGGTACCGCTGGAAGTACGAGTGGGCGAGATCGATCGGGCCACTCTGGTGCCGCAGCTGAAACCACCTATCGAGCGGCAGGAGACCCTCCGGCCGGTGTCGATCGGGGCGACTGCGTCCGGCGCAACACTGGTGGACTTCGGGCAGAACGTGGTCGGTTGGTGCCGGCTCCGGATTACCGGCCCGGCGGGAACCGAGATCACCCTGCGACACGCGGAGGTCGTGGAACGCGGTGAACTCGCGCTGCGCCCACTGCGCGGTGCCCGGGCCACCGACACGTTCGTGCTCTCCGGCGGTCTCGATGTCTTCGAGCCGACGCTGACCTTCCACGGGTTTCGCTATGTCGAGCTCACCGGGCTGCCCGGCCAGCTGAGCGAGGACGCCCTCGAAGCGGTCGTCGTGCACTCCCGGATGCGTCGGACCGGGTTCTTCGAATGCTCCGATGCGCGAGTCAATCGCCTCGTGCAGAACTCTGTGTGGGGGCAGAAAGGGAACTTCCTCGATCTACCGACCGACTGCCCGCAACGTGACGAGCGGTTGGGTTGGACCGGCGACATCGCCGTCTACGCAGCGAGTGCCTGCTATCAGTTCGACTGTGCCGATCTGCTGCACAGCTGGTTGCTCGATCTGCGGGCCGAGACCGAGCATTCCGGCTACGTGCCGTTCGTCGTTCCCAACGTCTTGAAGTTCGCCCCCCGCGAGGCTCTGGGGGAGCACGCCGCCATTCTCGGCCCTACCGCGATTTGGGGCGACGCGGCCGCCTGGGTGCCGGAAGCTCTCTGGTGGGCGTTCGGTGACGCAGAACGCTTGGCGCAACACTACCCGGCCGTTGTCATGCACCTGGAATCCGTGCTGCCCCGGCTGTCCGCGACCGATCTGTGGGACCAAGGCTTTCAGTTCGGGGACTGGCTGGACCCGACCGCGCCGCCGGAGCAGCCGTTGGCCTCCGCGTCCGATCCAGCTGTCATCGCCACCGCGTGTTTGTACCGCACCGCACGTTTCGCGACGTGTGCTGCTCAGGTGCTGGGCGAGAAACAAGACCAGAAGCGATGGGGGGATCTGGCGCAGCGCACCCGGGATGCGTTTCGCAAGCACTACGTCGGAACCGACGGCCGGATCCGCTCCGATGCACAGGCTGTCTACGCGCTCGCCATCCATTTCGGTCTGCTGGAACCGGACGAGGCGGTACTCGCCGGGGCTCGGCTCGCGCAGCTGGTCGAGGAATCCGGATACCGGGTTGCCACCGGGTTCGCTGGGACCCCCTACGTCAACTGGGCGCTGACCGAGACCGGTCACGTATCCGCCGCGTACCGCCTGCTGCTGGCCGACGACCCGCCTTCGTGGCTCTACGCGGTCCGCATGGGCGCCACGACGATCTGGGAGAGGTGGGACTCGCTGCTTCCCGACGGCAGCGTCAACCCGGGAGAGATGACCAGCTTCAACCACTACGCCCTTGGTGCGGTTGTCGACTGGCTCTACCGGTGCGTCGCGGGCATTCGCCCGGCCGAGCCCGGGTATTCCCGGGTGCGATTCCAACCCCAGCCGGGGCCCGGATTGGACTGGGCCCGAGGCACTCTCGAGACCCCGCGCGGGCTCGTCGAATGCGGCTGGCACCGCGATCCCGCCGATGTGATCACGGTTCGGTGCGTGGTGCCCGAGGGCGTCGAGGCCGAGCTATGTCTGCCCGACGGCAGCCGGCGCCTGTTGTTGTCCGGCACCCACGAAGTCGCCATCACCTCCCCATCAAGCTTTACCGCCGAAAGTATCTCGGACTAGGAGAATCCTCAGATGCACCGCATCACAACAACTTTGGTCGCCACCGCCGTGGCGGTGCTGGCCGGAACAGCCACCGCATCCGCCGATACCCCGGAAGCGGTCAGTTATCACTCATCGCTGGCTGGTACCTCGGTAGTGACCACGCTCGAGAACGGCACCTTCGCCACGACCACAGCCGGAGCCGACGTGCGCGACAGCAACGGCCGGGTACTCGAGACGCTGCCGACCTCGGCCGTTCTGGACGGGCAGCGGATCCTGCTGGGGCAGTGGATTTCCCCGGATGGTCGCACCCTCACACTCACGCCCGACCTGTCCGGCCTCGACAGGGCCGCGCTGCGGCCGATCGCGTCGCCGCGAGAGAACCAGCTGGCGCTGAACGACGTGATCAATGCTGTCAACATCGGGTCGTCGCTTGGCAGCCTGGTCGGTACCGCGATCGGTGCGGTAGCCGGGATCGGCATCGGATTCGTACTGTCCGGCGCCAGCTGTGTGGCGCTGAGTCTGGGCTGTGTGGTGGCCGTGCTGCCGATCATGGCGCTCACCGCCGGGGTCGGCGGAATCGCCGGGGCAGTACTCGGGGGTGGCCCGGCTGCGGTCGGCGCGGCCTTCGAATACTTCAGCGTCCTGAACGCCCCTGAGGGCGGCAGCAAGTACGCGGACACCCCGCGGTGAGAAGGGACATTCCTCCGATGCGTAGTCATGCAACCTTTGTCACCATATTGAGCGCGGCCGCGGTGCTGGCCGGTACGGGGAACGCGGCGCAGGCCGCACCGCCGGGGCGGTTCCATGCCGCTGTCGCTGGGACGTCGGTGGTTGTCACTCTCGACGACGCCACATTCGGGCGCCTCGACGACCGATCGATCGCGGTCGTCGACACCGGCGGCGCAGAAACGATGACCCTGCCCGTTGCCGTCACCGTGAATCGGCAGCCGGTCGCACTGGACGCCGCCATCTCCGCAGACGGCCGAACTCTGACCCTGACCCCGGATCTTGTTGCGGCGGCCCGGATCACGCCCGTCGCCTCGCCACTGGAGGATCAGCTGGCGCTCACCCGGCTTTCCGACGACCTGGGCCAATTCACGAGTGCCGGTTCGGCCATCGGAACATTGGTGGGCGCGGTGGTCGGCCTCGGTCTCGGACTGAGCTCTTGCCTGGTGACCGGTCCGGGCTGCCTCGCAGTCGCGCCGGCCGCGGTCGCGGCCCTTGCCGCGGGCGGTGGCGTGGTGGGCACGCTGATCGGCGGTGCCGCAGCCCTTGCCGGCTCCGGGTGGAGTTACCTCACAACGGTGCAGTCACCGCCGGGGCAGAGTCCCTACGCGGGGCAGGCCGAGGCTCTGCAGTCCGGTGGCACCGGAGCTCCCGATGCGCGGCTGCGTCCACCGTCCGGTTCGGCGGATGCCCTCGGAACCGGCTCCTCCGCACTACCGGACGGATCATGAAAAGGGTTGTCGCACTATGATTCAGGGAGACCCAGAGATGCGGCTGGAGCGACTGCGGACATTGCACCGGGTCGATCCGCTCGGTATCGACCAGCCACCGGAGTTCTCCTGGAACATCGCCGCCGTCGCGGCGAACACGCGACAGGCCACCTATCAGGTCACTGTGCGGGACGGCACCCGCACCGTATGGGATTCGGGCATCGTGCCCAGCCGCAAGCAGTCGTTCGTCGAATACGAGGGACCGCCAATGACCGCCCGGACCGCCTACCAGTGGTCTGTGCAGGTCGAGGACAACCACGGTGCCGTCGCCACGGCGTCGGCCTGCTTCGAGACAGCTCTTCTCGACGACGACTGGGCCGGGCGCTGGGTGCAGAGCACGATTCCACGCCCGGCGCCCGGCGCGGACTGGGGGCACGGAACCCAGCCGCCGGCAGTACAGTTCGTCCGGGCGTTCCGGCTACGAGCTCCGGTGCGTCGCGCTCGGCTCTACGCCACTGCTCTCGGTGCGTATCGGCCGCTGCTCAATGGCGCGCGTCTTGATGATCGGGAGTTGGCGCCGGAGTTCTCGGTGTACCGGAGCAGGCTCTATTACCAGACCTACGACGTAACAGGGCTCCTCTGTGCGGGCGCGAATGAACTCTCGCTCTATGTCGGCGACGGGTGGTATTTCTGCCCTGCCACCCGTCCGCTCGCCGCCGACGAACCGCGCACGGTGCCCGCGATCTTGTATGAGCTCGACGTTCGCTACGCCGACGGTAGTTCGGAGATCATCGCCTCGGATGGAACCGAGATCTGCCGCACCGGACCGGTCCGATCGTCGGACCTTTTTTGGGGTGAGCGCTACGACGCCACTGTGCCGTTCGGCGAGCCACATCCGGTCGAGGTGGTCGATCTCGGCTATACCCACCTCGTTGCTCAGCCGATCGATCCGATCCGTCCGGTGGAGCTGCTTCCGGCCCGTCGTGTGTACACCACGATCGACGGTGACACGATCGTCGATTTCGGTCAGATCGTGGCCGGCCGGGCCCGGGCGTGGATCGATGCGCCCGCGGGCACCGAGGTGATCTTCGATCACTTCGAGACCACGACCGCCGACGGCGGCTATTTCAACGGTACCTACGCCGGGCAGCGCGATGTCTACGTGTCCGATGGATCGCCGCAGTTGTACGAGCCGCTGTTCACATTCCACGGCTTCCGCTATCTGCGTGTATCCGGCCTGCCCGTCGTCCGCACCGAGGGCTTCACCGCCGTCCTGCTCACTACGCCGAAAGAGCGCACCGGACACTTCGAATGCTCGGATCCCGCGCTGACCCGACTCCACCAGAACGTGCTGTGGTCGCAGCGCAACAACATGATGTCGATTCCCACCGACTGTCCCACACGGGAGAAGGCCGGATTCACCGGAGACATCCAGATCTACACTCCTGCCGCGTTCGCCAACGAGGACCTGACTGCGTTCCTCACCGCATGGCTGGCGAATCTCGCCGCCGAGCAAGCCCGGCACGGCACCGTCCCGATGACAGTGCCGTTCACCCCTCCGTACGAACGCCTCACCCTGACCATGAGTGCACAGCACGGTACCCACGGCGTCGCTGGTATCGCCGGGTGGAGCGATGCCGCCGTCCTCGTGCCGTGGGAGATGTATCGGGCCACCGGCAATACCGTGGTACTCCGCGAGTCCTGGGCCTCGATGTCGGCGTGGGGGGATTCTGTCCTGGCCACCGCTCGTAACGAGCGCGGTGGTCTCCCCGAGGATCTGGACCGGCACCTGTGGAACACCGGGTTTCACTTCGGTGAGTGGCTGATTCCCAGCCAGCGGCAGCGCGGTGGAGACTTCGAGATCTGTGCGGAGTCCGCGGCTTATGTCGCGCCCTTCTTCGGGTATCGCTCGGTTCGCTTGCTCGCCGATATCGCCGAACTCCTCGGTTATCCCGACGAGCGGGCCCGGTACGCCGCACACGCGACAGCCATGCGCGACGCCATCCATCAGGTTTTCATGTCCGACGTGGAATTGCCGACCCAATTAATGGGCGCCTACGTGCTCGCGTTCGCATTCGACCTCGTACCGGCCGAGCGATGGCAGCCCTACGCCGAGCGGTTGGTCGCTCTCATCGAGGCCAACGGCGGGCTCTTGGATACGGGCTTCCTCGCTACGCCGTTCCTGCTGGATGTGCTGGTCCGGATAGGCCGGGCGGATCTCGCCGTCGCGCTGCTGTGGGAACGCAGGCAGCCGTCGTGGCTATATCAGGTGGACATGGGCGCGACCGCTATCTGGGAGAACTGGGATGCCGTGGCGCCGGACGGCACCCCGGGCACCTCCAGCCTCGATCACTACGCGTTCGGATGCGTCGATGACTGGATCTGCCGGGAGGTTGCGGGCATTCGCGCGGCAATCCCCGGATACGAGCACACGATCATCGCTCCACGCACCGAGATCGGGTTGAGCTGGTGCAACCGCAGCCTGCTGACCGAATTCGGGCTGCTGTCAGTGCGCTGGACTCAGGAGGAACTCGAGGTCGTGATTCCCTGCAATACGACAGCCACCGTGTACTGGCGCGGGGAGCGGTACTCGATCGGCAGCGGTACCCATCTGTTCTGAATGCGAAGGAGCCCATGGTGATCCGGACTCCGGTCGATTGTGGAGTCGCCGGCGGCTCGGAAACGACACGTGTGCTCGGCGGTCGGTCGGGAACGCTGGTGTTTTCGCACGATGTGATGGGGGACCTGTCGGTTGGCCCGAATAGGCCGAACGGGCTCTATTCTGCGTCGGGTGCGCGCAGCATCGCGTCGAGCTGCGCATGCAGTACCTCGGCGATGTCGATGCTGCGGTCTCTGAGCCACAGCGACTGCACGCCTTGGGTGACCGCGAGAAAGGTTCGGGCAGCCCGCGCTGGATCAATACTGTCACGCAGCCGGCCCTGCTCCTGCATCCGGATGAACGCTCGCTTCAAGATCGTCTCGCTTTTGGATTGCATCCTCACGAAGTGGTCGTGCGCCGGATGATCGGTCGAGACGGCCTCGCCGGCCAGCACGAACTCGAGCTCCACCAGTACCGGCTCGGCTACGTTCTCGGCCACGGCCTCGATCCAGTTGCGCACCGCGTCGAGTCCCTCCGCTCGAATGCGGTCGCCTTTGGCAAGCGAATCGTCTTCGCGCTGGCGAAGCACCGCCTGCAAGAGGTCGACCTTGGCTGGGAAGTGATGGCGAACCCCGGACAGCGTGATTCCGGCCCGCTCGGCGACATCGCGCAGCGAACCGTCTCGGAACCCGCGTTGGGAGAAGACCTCGATCGCGGCGGTGACGATCTCGCGTCGCCGTGCAGGCGATTTGGCGTAGGCGCCCCGGCCGCCTCGGTTGGCACGATGGGGGGCGGCCCCGGCGGCGTCGTCATGCTGATGTGGCGCGGTCATGCAGTCATTCTCGCCGAGCAGGGTTCGGCGCCAGCACTCGCCGGAGTTGCGCGGCGCTTTCCGTTACGGCGGCGGGATAGGCGAAGTCAGCCGGGCGCGCGGTCAGCAGGGGGAATACGCCAAGTCGACGCAGCGTCGCGCAGAGATCGTGGCTGCGGCGACGCAGGTGTTCTCCGAATCGGAGTTTCGCGATGGATCCCTGCGCGATGTCGCCGAGCGCGTCGGGACGACTCATGGTGGTATGCGGCCTCATTTCCCGACCAAGGCCGATCTGCTGGCGGCCGCCCCCGCGACGGTCGGACATGACGGCCGATGATCACCGCTGCACCGTCCCGGGGCGGCGATGTGCCGCACCCACTACTTCCTTCGACATGGAGACGATGATGTCCTTGCCCCCTGAGTCCATCAGCCCTGCCGCGGCGACACTACAAAACGTGCTTGCCGCGGCGCGAATTGTCGACGCCGATCGAGATGAGCGCCGTATACCGCTTCGGCCCACGCCTCCGGCAACCGTCGATCGCCGGACCGTGTTCGAGGATTCCGGCGGTAGCTACTCTGTCCGGGCGGTGAACCGGCCCACGATCACCCCCTACCTGCCTGATCCGGCTGTGGCCACCGGTGCGGCCATGATCGTCGCACCCGGCGGCGGTTTCTACATGCTATCCGTACGAAGCGAGGGCAGTGATGTCGCCCAATGGCTGTGCGAGCGTGGTGTCGCCGCCTTCGTACTGGAGTATCGGCTGCGAGAGGCGGGCCGTACCCAGGCCGAGTTCGCCGAACGGTTTGTGCGTGCGCTCGCGGCCATGCGCGACAGTGGCCCGCCGGAGGAGGCAGCCACCGAGGCCGCGGACGACGTAGCGCGCGCGTTGGAAATGGTGCGCGAGCGGGCGTCGGAATGGGGCGTGGACCCAGACCGGGTCGGCGTCACCGGCTTCTCCGCAGGCGCCTACGCGGCGACCGCCGCGCTGTGCGCCACCGGTCGGCGCCGGCGGCCGGATGCGCTCGCCTGTATCTATGGCGGCCGCATCGGCACGGGCGAGTTGCTCGACCCGCTGCCGCCGCTGTTCACGGCGGTGGGAGCAGAGGATCCGTTCTGTGCTGCCGATGTCCTCGCGCTCGTCCAGGCGTGGCACGCACGGCGTGCGCCGGTCGAGGCGCACACCTATCAGAGTTCCCACCATGGCTTCGGTATGGGGCGAACCGGCGGGCCCATCGATGACTGGATCGATCGGTACGCCGAGTGGCTCACCTGTCTGGGCTGGACCGTCGGTCCGGGAACCAGCACCGTTTGACCACGCATTTCGACACCCTGCGTGCGATAACCGACCACCGCGGAAACCGGTCGGGAGAAAAAATCGAAAAACATCCAGCTGTGCTGTTTTGGGGATATGCTGGCTGCCACGGGATCCCGCACTCTCGTCATCCATTCCTTTCTGGAGTCACCATGCAACATCGGTTCGTACGCGCCCTCGCCGCCGCCCTCCTGCTGGCCGCCGCGCCGACCGTCCTCACTGCACCGTCCTCGGCCGCACCCCGCTATGGCGCGAAAACTGTATATGTGGCCCTGGGGGATTCGTTCTCCGCAGGTCTCGGTGCAGACGGTCCGATCGATGGATGCGGGCGCAGTGCCAAGGGCTATCCCGCGCTCTGGGCCAAGGCCCACAGCATCGCCTCGTTCGTGAATGCCGCCTGCGGCGGAGCTGTCAGCGGTGACGTTCTCGGTTCACAGCTCTCGGGACTGAGCGCGAAAACCGAGGTTGTCACGATCACCCTCGGTGGCAATGACGTTCAACTGGGTGACCAGGTCAGCGCATGCCTGCTCCGCGACGACCAAGGGTGCCGGACGCTCATCGACGACTTCACAACAAACTTGCCTGCCCGCACGGCCGCGGTCACCGAGGTGTACGCCGCGATCCGTACCGCCGCGCCGAAAGCCGATGTCTATGTGCTCGGCTATCCGCGTCTGTTCGACACGGGCGGTTCCTGCACGAGCCCGCTGACGCCCACCCTGGACGAGCGCCGAGTGCTGAACGGAGCGACCGATGCTCTGAACAGTGTTCTCGCGCAGCGCGCTACGGACGCCGGCTTCCGATTCGTGGACGTGCGCGCCGCCTTCGCCGGCCACGGCGTGTGCTCCTCGTCGTCCTGGATCAACCCTGCGGCGAGCTTCCCCGCTCCGCTGCACCCCACCACGGACGGCTACCGCGACGGCTACCTCGCCGCGCTGTCGGCGGTCACAGGGTGACCGTGCGACCGAACCATGACGTGAGGAAGTACAGCATGAACAGCATCCGCATTGATCGCAGCCGGGCGATGGACGATGCGCTGAAAGCGCCGACGCTGCCGTTGGTGAACCGTTTCCACGCCTGGCGCGCGCGACTGCCCGAACCCACCCCGTGGCGGACCCGAACGGTTCGGATCCCGACTCGCGACGGAGTGACGCTCGGTGCTGATCTCTTCACCCCGGTCGTGCCGTCGAAGGGAGTGTTGGTGGCCGTCGGGCCCTACGGTCGAGGTATTGCGATGTCGGTCGGATTCGCGCGGGCCTTCGCCGGGCAGGGCTACACGGTCCTCTTCGCCTCGAGCCGCGGCACTGCCGATTCCGGAGGCGACCTCGATCCCATCCGCGCCGACGCGAACGACTACCACGACGTCGTGACCTGGATGCGTGAGCAGGCCTGGTATCCAGGGCGATTCGGCACCATCGGCGGCTCCTATCTCGGATACACCCAGTGGGCGTTGATGTCGGATCCGCCGCCTGACCTCGCAGCCGCCGTCGTGACGATGGCGCCGCACGACTTCAGCAGGCACACCTGGGGCACCGGCTCTTTCCGGTTCGATCTCGTGGACTGGAGCGCTGATGTCGGCGCACCGGAGGACCCAAATCCGCTGCGCGGCATACTCAGCCGGGCGCAGACACGGAAACGGGTCGCCGAGGTGGTGAAGTCCGTGCCGATGTTGCCTGCGGCCCGCCGGTTCTTCCTGGAGGCCGGGCGCGAATGGTTGCTGGACCGGCTGGTCCGTGACGACCTCGAAGACCCGTTCTGGGCACCGGAACGACACGCCGACGCTCTGGACAACGCCGACGTACCCACACTGATCTTCGCCGGCTGGCAGGATGTGTTTCTGCCCCAATCCATGCGGCAGTACGCTCGGCTACGTGAGCGCGGCGCGAATGTCGCTCTCACGGTGGGCGCTTGGACCCACATCGACATCCTCTTTCGTGGTCAGCCGATCATCGGGCCCGAAACACTGGACTGGCTGGACGCTCACCTCGCCGACACCGTTCCACTCCGCCGGCCTTCGCGCGTACGGGTACAGGTCGCTGTCGAAAAGCGTTGGCGGGAGCTTCGTGAGTGGCCGCCGACCGACGGCACGACCATGACGCTCTACCTGCACCCGGGTGGGAAGCTGGATCCCGAGGCTCCCGGCCCTACCGCGTTGCCTGCGACGTTCGTGTTCGATCCAGCGCACCCGACACCCACAATCGGCGGCAACCTCTTGACCGGTGGTGGATATCGCGACGACTCCGCGTACGCCCGGCGCGACGATCTACTCATCTACAACTCCGACCCCCTCCGATCGGATCTGCGGCTGTTCGGTGCGCCCTCGGTACTGCTCTCCCACAGCACCGAGCACGCCGATTCGGACGTCTTCGTCCGGATCAGCGATGTCGATCGGAAGGGTCGTTCGCGCACTGTGACCGAAACCTACCGACGCCGACGTGGTAGCGGAAAATTGGCTCTGACGCTGAACGATTCCGCGTACCTGTTTCGGAAGGGCCACCGGGTGCGGCTCCTCGTCGCCGGCGGCTCCTTCCCCCAATACTCCCGCAATCCAGGAACTGGCGAGAACCCGCTTGCCGCAGCGATTCTGCACTCGAACAAGCACGAGATCCGACATGCCGACGGAGCCTCGGTGCTACGGCTGCCGATCGATGCCGAACCTCAGAGGAACAGCCGTGAAGAGTGAACTCGTCGATGAGCCGACCGGCTTCGTGATCGGTACCGGAAGCGACGATCCGCCTCCGCTCGTGCGAGGCTCGGTGAACTCCCTGATCGCCTGGCTGTTCCCGGTCAATATGGTGCTGTTCCTGGTGGCGGGCGCTGTGCCGGGGGTGTTGTTGCCACGCCAGCTCGAGTTGCTCGATCCGGCCGCGAAGGAATCCAATCTCGCTGTGGTGCTCAGCATCAGCGCATTCTGCGCAATGGTGTCCGCCCCTATTGCAGGTCAGGTTTCGGACCGGACACGCAGCAGATTCGGACGGCGGGCACCGTGGGCGGTGATCGGCGCGTTCGCCGGTGCCCTTGCTCTCGTCGGCCTTGCGGCCGCGAACAGCTTGGAAGCCATCGTCATCGCCTGGTCGCTGGCCCAGGTCGCCTTCAATTTCGTCACCGGACCACTGTCGGCGATCCTTCCGGACCGCATCCCACGGCGCCGCCGGGGCACCTTCGCCGCGGTTGTGGGCGTGGCGCTCACAACCGGCTCGCTGCTCGGGTCGACCATCGCCTCACTGCTGTATGGCAACCTCGTTGTCGGCTACGTCTTCTTCGCCGCAGTCAACCTCGCGGTCATGATCCTCTTCGTGGCGTGCAATCCCGACCGATCCAGTCTCGAGCTGCCGGCGCCACCCTGGCGCTGGGCGGATTTCGTCAGGACGTTCTGGGTCGATCCGAGAGTGCATCCAGACTTTCTCTGGGCCTTCACCGCCCGGCTGCTGCTCTTCACCGGCTACTTCATGGTGATGGGATTCCAGCTGTACCTGCTCTCCGACTACATCGGCGTGGAACAACCCCACGAGGTGATCCCGGTAATCGGCGTAATAGCGCTGGCCGGCATCGTGACGAGCAACGTCGTGGCCGGGCTGATTTCGGATCGCTTCGGGCGCCGCAAGCCCTTCGTGTTCGGCGCGTCCATGGTCATGGGTCTCGCGCTGGCCCTGCCCTGGGCCTGGCCCACGTTGACCGCGTGGTATCTCATGGCCGCCGTGCTGAGCCTCGGCTTCGGCATGTACGGCGCCGTCGACACCGCTCTGATGAGCGAGGTGCTGCCCAACGCGCAGTCCTTCGGCAAGGATCTCGGCATTGTCAACATCGCGGCGACACTGCCGCAAACCATCAGTCCCGGGATCGCCGGCGTGGTCATCGGCATGTTCGGGTACACCGGGCTTTTCCCGGTGGGCATCGCGTTCTCCGTGCTCGGCGCTTTCGCCATCTGGCCGATCAAATCAGTTCGCTGAAATCCAGGAAGGTTCGTTCTCATGACACTGTCCACATTCCGTACCAACGCATGGATACGTGGCGCGCCAACGGCACTCGCTGTGCTCCTGCTGGCAGGGGCCGCCACCGTGGGCGGTACTGCCGACGCCGCACCGCCCGGACCCGGACCCGTCTACGTTGCCCTCGGTGACTCATTCGCCGCTGGGGGTATGGATCCGAGTGCTTCGGCCGGCTTCTGCGATCGCTCCGCGGAAAACTACGCGCATCTGATCGCCCGGGACCTCCAGGTGGCGGAGTTGCGCGACGTCTCATGTGGCTCGGCGAAGACCGCAGACTTCACTGCGTCACGCACCGGTAGGGACGGTTCGACCGAGCCGCCCCAGTACGCCGCGCTGGACACGGACGTAACCCTGGTGACGGTGGGTATCGGAGGCAACGATATCGGACTTGCCAAGCTCGCGGTCGAGTGCTTTGTCGGTGGTCTGCTCGGCAGTGCGTGCGAAGTCCAGGGACGTTCCGGCGAACTCGACGACAGCATCGCACGGTTCAAGCCGACCTATGGTGAGGTGATCGAACAGGTGCGAGCCCGCGCCCCCCGTGCGGATATCATCATGGTCGGCTATCCCACAGTATTCCCCCCGGGGGGATGTCCGGCGGTGCAGCCGCTGTCGCCCACGGCAGCAGACTACGTCCAGGACCACATCGAGCAGCTCAACGACGCCATGAAGGCCGAAGCGGTCGCCCACCAGGCGCGATACGTCGACCTTCTGGAATCGACGCGGGATCACAGTATGTGTGCTCCTCCGGAGCAGCGGTGGGTTGAGGGCCCGATCACGATCGAAAGTGGCGCGGTGCCACTGCACCCGAACACTGCGGGCCATGCGAACATGGCGCGTCAGATCCTGGCAGAGCTGCGATCGGCGCCTCGATGACCTCGATGTGACGGCGACATCCGGCATCGGCCGCCAAGCGCCGAGCCGGATCAGCGGTGAGACGTTGGCGCACAGCGTCTCAACGCGGCCGCCGAGTGGGTCTGCAGGGCTACTGCGTCGGGTACTGCGGTCACCCGTCGAATGGTTGATGGGGGTCGAGCACAGCAAGCGTTGTCAGCAGTCGTTGAAGGGCGGGCAACGCCTGGCGCACCGAGTGCTGATCCTCGGCGCTGAGTTCGTTCAGTGCCGCGTGCAAGATCGCTGAGCTGGCCCGGTCGTAACGAGCGAGAAGGTCATGAGCCCGCGGCGAGGCGACCAAGAAGACGGCCCGACGGTCGTCGGTACGCGTGTGGCGCTCGACCAGGCCGGCGGCGGCCATGGTTCGGACGAGATTGCTGATCGTGGATTGGGCAACTTCGAGCGCTTCGGCGGCATGGCCTGGCGGTGTGCCGGCAGTACTGACCAGCAGCCGGAGCAGTTCGACCTGCGCCTCCGGGAGATCGGGCAGCCCTTCTGCGGCGCGGGTGCGGCGCAGTACCGCACGACGAAGCGGTCCGAGTATGGCACTGAGCTGCGTTTCGAACGACATCTCGGTGCTGGGCTGCGGGCGGGTTGGGCGGGCGTTCATACCAAATATTCTGCCTGTTGCGAGGGATACTCCCACCAGATACATTTGTCACAAAAGTATCTGGATCAGGGAGCGGAGATGGTGATGGAACTCGATGAATCCGGCGCATGTCGGACAGGGGACGGCCGCCCGTGCATGCTGGTCGGTCACCGCTACCGCTACACCTACGCCAATGGCTGGGAGTATGAGATGTATGTGAAGAGCGGGCAAGTAATCGACTACCGCATACACTCGGGCATGGTCGGTGGGCGCTGGGTCAAAGATCAGCGGGTAGATATCGCCGAGGTGGTCCGCGGGCATTTCAAGATTTCGTGGACTGAACCGACCGGCACCAGCGTGGTGGTCGATGTCGTGCCCGACCGGCGGCGACTGCATGGGGTGATCTTCTTCCCTCGGTGGGTTCATGAGCATCCCGAACGCACCGTACTATTCCAGAACGAACACCTCGAGTTGATGGCGCGCTACCGCGAAGAAGGTCCGACATATCCGATTCACGTGGTCAGTGAATCCGCAACGATCACCAGCTTCGAGTTCGTCGGCACAGACGATGAGTCCGTGATCTCGGGCCCGCCGCCGTCTATCGATGCCGGTCCGGTGAGTCGATGACGGCCAAGGAACCGTTGCTGCTTCTGCACGGGGTGACGATGTCGGCGAATGTGTGGTGCGGTGTCGCGGGATTGATGACAGAATTCGATCTCATCATCCCAACAGCTCCCGGGCATCGGGGCGGTCCGCGGAGGGACGGCCCTGTCAGCATCTCGAAACTTGTCGACCACGCTGAGCGGCTCCTGGACGGGAAGGGCTTGCAATCGATCCACATCGCGGGCAACTCGCTGGGTGGCTGGGTCGCGATCGAGCTCGCCCGACGAGGACGTGCCCGCTCGGTCTGCGCATTCTCCCCGGCCGGGTTCTGGACGGACGGTACCCAGGACAAGGCCGTTCCAACCGGAAAAATCCGACATGCGATGCGCGTTGCACGTCGTGCCGAGCCGATCGTGCCTCTGCTTTTCGGCGCCGCGTGGATGCGACGTTTTGCGACGCGTGAGGTTGCCCAGCACGGCGACCGGCTCTCCCGAATGCAAGCAGTCGCCATCGTGCAGGACATGATCGAGTGTGACGCCGCTGACGATCTGCTCAATACCGCTGAAAGCGTTGCACCACTGCATGACTTGCCTTGTCCCATAACCTTGGCCTGGGCTGATGAGGACCGTATATTTCCTCCCGGAATTCACGGATCCACGGCTCGGAGCCGAATACCCGGCGGTCGGTACGTCGCCCTTCGCGATGTCGGGCACGTTCCGATGATCGACGATCCCGGATTGTGTGCGGCGACGATCCGCGCTGCCGTTGAAACATCCGTGTGACAAGCTGGGATATAACCGACGCCGGATCGGATTGGGGTCTCGGTTGCATTCGATGCCGAATACTCCGATCGCCGATGTTGGCAATTCAATTTCGACTTGCGGTCGACAAATATGCGACTACTCGGCCGGCGGCTGCCTGCTCGGGAAGCGGCCTTGTCGGCGAGATCCGGCAGGGCGGCAACTGATTTTTCGCGCGTATCGGAAGAAGTCGGGCGACGCTTGTGCATTGCTGATAGACAAGCCGGGAATGTCCGGACGTGTTGACTATTTAATTGCTGAAGCTGTACTCTTGAGTCAGACTAAATTGAAACGTTTCAGTATGGGTGGCCCTCATGGAGATCGATTCGGCCCGTAAGGGCTGGTCCACGATGACGATGGCGATACTCTCGCTGCCGAAGATGCGCACCAGCTCGTGTCGGGGGTCGTAGGAGTGCTGCACGCGATTGCGCCTCGTCCGGAAATCGAATGGCTCACCACCGACAAGGTTGCCGTGCATGCCGCGCGTGCGTACATCCCGAGCGCCTATGCGGCCGACAATGTCATAGCCGTGTGGATGGTCGACACCGCAGGGATTCGCCACCGCGCCGACGGCACTGCCGCTGAGGTCGGGGTCCGGACCCGAGGTTGGGACCCGCGAGTGGGGCCGCTCGAATATGAGCTTTTGAACCAATCATGATGGGCAGCACCGGAACTGACCGACCCGCCCGCCCTGGTCCTGCGTTGCGATGGGAGCCGCTGGGAGATCGAGTTCAGCGAACAATAACTTCGAAACATGTGAGCGGATCGAGCGAACGGTCGACCCGCGCGTATGCGGCCGCGAACCTACCTCGTCGTCGCCACTGCGTTCGTCGCCGGCAGGTATGAGCGATAGCGTCCGGATATCCGTCGCGCTCCGTCATCAGCTCCGTCAACGAGCCTGACTGGTCCATCTCACCGGCGTCGTGCTCGAGGCGGGGCGCGGGCGGGTGCCCGGTCCGCCGAATACGAGTGGTGAGGTGCCGGGCGCTCGGCTCTGCCTCCTATAAATGGTCGCCATGGATTGATTGGGCCGCACGCGCCTGACCCCGAATCACAAAACGATATTGCGGGCCGTCGAAGGTACCGTCTTGCGTTGCTCGCGCAGAGCGCGCCCGAAGGACTGGACGCGCAGATGGAATCAGTCTACCGGCCAAGCGGATCCGTCGTGCCTTCGATCGGAAGACCGATTCACGAAATCGTCGGAAGATAGACTAATTGCACCATCTCTGCGGCCGAGGTCTATATCACATGGGGGTAACGGAACTGGTCGATCCGCCGACAGTTATGAACGTGTAGTGCTGCACCGCAGAGGAAATCGTCGTCCTCGTTTATGCAGAGGAGCGAGTCGCTCTCTGTTTATAAGGGCTTGCAGTCCATCTTTTTCCGGAAAGGTTCATGATGCAGTCTCGGAACACCGAAACCCGACTTCGGCGGCGCCGAACCCGCCGTCGCAGAGCAGCCCGCGAATTGCTGGCTTCGCTGCTGTCACTCGCCGTTGTGGCGGGCGTTGCGGTCGCCGGCGCCCCGCGCTCCTTCGCGGCGTTCAATGCCGACGGCTTCGATTTCTGGGTGGACTCCAGTATGGGTCCGATCAAGTCGCGCGTGTTTCGAGCCGCCGACGGTAACACGGATCGCGTCGTATATGCCCTCGATGGCATGCGAGCACGCGAAGATCTCAATGGTTGGGAAATCGAAACCGAGGCTGCCCGGGAACTGACGCGGTGGAACATCAACGTGGTCATGCCTGTCGGTGGCCAATCCAGCTTCTACGCCGACTGGAACGCCTCGTCCAGCTTCCTTGGGATTCAGGCCGGCTCCGGCTCAACCTCGGGGTCTTCCAGTGGCTCGTCCTCGGGATCTGGTGGCTTGCAGATCTTTTCAGCCGGCCCCGGTAAGTCCTATCCCTATCGGTGGGAGACCTTCCTGACCCATGAGCTGCGCTTTGCGCTGCGAGACCGGCTCGGATTCAACCCGAACCGCAACGGTGTGTTCGGCCTCTCGATGGGCGGCAGCGCCGCACTGACCCTGGCCGCTTATCACCCCGACCAGTTCAGCTTTGCCGGTTCCTTTTCCGGCTACCTCAACATCTCCGCGCCGGGCATGCGCGAGGCCATCCGGGTCGCCATGATCGACGCCGGCGGCTATAACGTCGATTCCATGGCCGCGCCCTGGGATCCCAAGTGGCTGCGCATGGACCCGTTCGTGTTTGCGCCCCGGCTGATCGAAAACAACACCCGGGTCTGGGTGTCCGCGGCCAGCGCGCGCCCCACCGCCACCGACAAACCCAGTTTAAATACTCTCAACGGCATGGCGCTGGAAGCGCTCGCTCTGGTCAATACTCGTGCTTTTCAAGTCCGTATGACCACTTTGCGCGCAACCAACATCGCATATGACTTCCCCGCCTTCGGCATTCACGCCTGGAATACCTGGCAGGATCAGATCTTTCGCATTCTCCCGGACTTGTCCGCATCCATCGGCTAGAAGTTGCGGGACGATATCGCTGATGCGTCTTCGGTGGGAGCTGCGGCTTCTGGAGTAAATGTGGCAAATCCCGAAACTCGGGTGACAAGCCCTTTAAGGACGCGGAGGTATCGAGGTGACCAAGCGGCGTAAGTTGTGCGCATGTGGGTGACTGTCGCGACCCCGCGGTCAGTACCCATCCATAGAACCCAAAGCGCTGGTGCTTCCATGCGGATGGCAGTGCTGCGGAACATGCTAGTGCCTCGTCCGGAAGGGTTGCCTCGGTACCGGGTGTCGGGTTGATCGCACGCCTCTCGTGTTCCGCGCCCGAAATCCGTTGCAGATATCGCGCAAGGGAGTCGAGGATTTCGTCGGCGGTTTTGCGCCAGACGAACGGGCGTGGGTTGGTGTTCCACTGGTCGACCCAGTTGCGGACGTCTTCTTCAGTGCCACGAGCTTTTGTGGACGCTGCGGCGTAGTAGTTGCTGGGTGTCAGGAGGGGGAACCAGCGTTAGACCTGGTTGAGCCACGACGAGTCGGTCGGGGTGAAGTGCACGTGGAACGCGGACGGCCGGCGAGCCATTGCTGGACCAGAGGTGTCTTGTGGGTGGCGTAGTCGTCGCACGCCACGTGTACATCGAGTTGGACGGGCACGGCCTTGTCGATGCTGGTCAGGAACTCGCGGAACTCGGTGGCGCGGCGGTGCAGTTCGCCGATCACGGTGCCGTCGGCGATGTTGAATGCGGCGAACAGCCTGCTGGTGCCGTGCCGGGCATAGTCGTGGATGCGGCGTTCGAGCATGCCCGGCATCATCGGCAAGACCGGCTGCGACCGATCCAGGACCTGGATCTGGATCTGGGTGCCACCACTTCTGAACCTGTGCACTCGTGTCCGGGACACGCGGGCCCTGCGAGGGCGGCCGCGTCATGCAGCCGCCCTCGTGGTGAACATGCCGCCGCGAGCTAATGGCGGCCCGATAGGGCTATTGGCCTCCCGTCACCGACCGAATTGCGTCGATCGCAGGAGTCGCGATGCTGACGCCATTTTGCGCTGGTCGAAACAACGACGCTGGTGCCCACTGCGGGTTGGTCACGTAGTCCGGAGCCCACCACCGGATTCCTTGCAGGACATTGGTTTCGACGCCCCAACGGACGAGATCGGACGTGAAGCGGTTCTGATCCGCCTCGGTCTCGAGGTACGAAAGGGACGGAGTGGGGAAGGTGACTGTGGGTGCATAGGCGACGGCGAACTCGGCGATGAAGATTTTGCGGTCGAACGTCTTGCTCACCTCGGCGAAAGCCGCCTGGAAGGTGCTCATGTCCATCGGAGCCGAGAAGAAGATGTTCGGGTAGTAGGACGTTCCGATTACATCGGGTAGATAGCCGTTGTCGCGCATACATGCCCAATAGGCCACAGCGAAGTCGGCCGACGGGGGAAGCGCGGTGTGGGTGCTGAACCGGGCTGTCGGCACAACGCTTCGAATCCCGTCCTGGGCGGCGGCGAGCAAACGAGCTGTGTAGGGCCAGAGGTGATTTCGGCACCACTCGATCTGGTCCGCCTCCGACATGGTGCTGAGCTGGAGTGTACTCATCTTGCCGATCTCGGGGTCGACGGCATCCGGTGGTGAGTACGGCGGCGCACCCCCGGAGGAGGTGATCGGCTGGGGTGTGACACCTGCGATACCATGGTCGACTTCGTTACCGAGATCCCAGTAGTTGACCTGCGCGCCTGTCCGGGCGATTTGCCGGGCAATCGCCGCGGCGTACTCGCGGATCAACGGGATCATCTGGTCGAGCGTGAGCGACGTCCACGGGCCGGGCTGCTGCCTCGCTATGTCGGGATAGTCCGTGAAGTCGGGCGGTACCTGATAGGTGAAGGTGTCGCCGTAGATGCCGCTGAGCATAAGCTCCGGGTTGAACGCCATCCCCAGCTCGGCCGCGAGTGCGGCGCGTTGGAGACCGAGCTCGAAACCGGAGGCTCCGTCGCCGTCGGAGACAATCCGCCTGGTCGCGATCCGCGCGTATACCTCGTTGGCGCCGTGTCGGTTGAACAGGCGTTGCAACTCCAGGGGATTCCGGGCAGAGACTGTCCCGTCGGTGAGCGTGGTCTGCGACAGCACCTTCTCGGTGAAAGGCGAGACCGACAGAGCGTTGCGGAATTCTGCCGGTTCGGCCGCTTGGGTCCCTCCGAGCGGTGCGGCAGCACTGGCGGCGGGGTCGAATGCGGCCGAGCCGACGCTCGCAGCGAGTAAAGCGCCGGCGCCTACCTTCAGGAATGTGCGGCGGCCGGTTCTCGTCTGTGGTCCGGGTTCGGCTGTGGACGGAGGTGAGTTGCGGCTTCGCATACGTTTCCTTTCGTCTGAGCGAGGGGACGAACAGTCGGGAGACGGACTCGGCGGTATCCGGATCGGCTGTCCAGGTCCGCGCGACGCCTGGGCGTGCAGGGCTGAATGATCCGTAGACGACAAGTTGTCGCGCGGCCGAGGTGCCGCAGGCAGGAGACCCGCAATCCAAAACAGCCCAACTGAGCGGTTTTAGATTAACATCGCTGGGCCGTATGGGCGAGGCGGAGCTTCGCGTACGTGATGCCATTCGCCAGTTGTTGAACGACGTCGGCGGTAACGCCCGAGGCCACTTGTTCGCGGCGGGTCGCAGTCGGGTGCGCTACTTCCGTCGCACTGAATCGCTATGGCGCAGAGTCTGGGGTGCACAGCACGGTGAGCTGTGCCCGCAGCGTGTCGGCAATGTCGATACGCCGGTCGCGCAGCCACACAGTTTGTACTCCTTGGGTAACGGCAAGTAGCGACCGAGCGGCGAGCGCTGGATCGATACCGTTCCGCAGTTGATTCCGGTCCTGCATGATGGCGAAGGCGCGGCAGAGAAGGCCCTCGCTCTTTGAGTACATTCTCACGAAATAGCCGTGTGCGGGGTGGTCGGGTGAGGCGGCCTCACCGGCGAGTACGAACTCGAGTTCGACCAGGGTCGGGTTTGCGACGTTCTCGGCCACTGCCTCGATCCATGCGTTGACCGCGTCGATCCCGTCGATCTGCGTGCGACTGTGTTCGGTCAGGGATTGTTCCTCACGACTGTGGAGCACCGCTTGGAGCAGGTCGACTTTCGTGGGGAAGTGGTGGCGTATGCCGGCGTGCGTTATCCCGGCACGCTCTGCGACGTCCCGCAGCGAGCCGTCCCGGAATCCGGATTCGGAGAATATCTCGACGGCAGCGGCGATGATTGCACGCCGACGAGCGGCCGACTTCGCGTACTCGCCCCGACGTCCTCTCTTGGTGCCGAGTGCGGGTGCGCCGGTATCAAGGGGCTGATCGGTGGCTGCCATCCCACCATTCTCGCCGATGAGTCTGCTCGAATAACCCGCTGAGCGTGATGGCCGGGTGGTCTCGGCTGTACCGTGACCTCGGGAAGTTTCGCTGACGGGCACCGGCTCCGTACTGTCCGAGTGTTCAACTACGGTGGAACCATGACTGAGGTCGCTCGCGCGCGGTTCCCGAGGCGCATACGCGAAGTCGGCGCGCTGCCGCGAGGGGATCGTAGAAGCGGCGATGCAGGTGTTTTCCGAGTCCGGATTTCGTGATGGCTCGCTGCGGGATATCGCCGAGCGCGTCGGCATGACGCACGCGGGGATGCGGCACCATTTCCCGACGAAGGTGGCGCTGCTGGCCGCAGTACTGCGCCTCCGTGACGAGAGCGCGCTGGAGACGGGTGCGGCGTCGCGTCCCCGAGGCGTTGCTGTACTGCGGGAATGGGTGGCGGCGACGCGGCGCAACATCGACAGGCCGGCCATGATCGACCTCGAGGTGACGCTGGCGGCGGAAGCGATTATCACTACGCATCCAGCCCATCAGTATTTCGTCGACGGGTATGCGCGTGCCGCGGTCCTTCTCGAGCGGGCTTTTCGTGAGATCCAGGCTGACGGAATGCTCGCGCCGCACATCACGGTCACACAGGCCGCCCGAGTCGTGCTCGCGGCCACTGTCGGTCTGCAGCAGCTCTGGACGTGGGATCGAAGCAGAGACCTTGTCGGCGAGCTCGAATTCGCCATCGGATCGCTGATCACAGTGCCACTCGGAAAGGTCTGAGCTCGCTCACGCACCACTCGTTTGCACGCCGTCGAGCGAGGGCTCGCGGATCGGCCCGGTACGGTGACAATGCAGTTGCGGCACTGGGATCACGGGCGACCTTATGCGCCAGGGCGAAGTCTCCAGGTACGGTGCCGATTGTTCGAGGATGCCGACGTATTTCTCCCAGCGCGATTCGCGCGGTTGGGACTGTCGACGAACCTATGGTGATCGGCGCTGAAATCGGGTATCAGGATCCGGCGCAGGCGTGGAAATCGTTGCGGTTCTCATTGCTATGAATAGCATCGATCAAAAGAGCGGCGCGTAGAAGCGACAGGCCGGCAGGTGTGCGGGGATTATGCCCGGTGATCCTGGTGACACGGTCCAGGCGATAATCGACGGTATTGGCGTGCACGCCCATCACGCGGGCAAGTTTTCGCCGATTGAGCCCGTCGCCGGCATAGTGGCGCAGGGTTTCCATCAGAACGGGGTAGGCGCGCAGCGGCTCGATGATCGCGAGGAGTTGTTCGTGGCCGGGACCGGGTCTGCACAGCTGGTACTCGAGCGCCAGATCGCCGAAGCAGTGGAGTCGTCCGATCCGCCCCAGAGCTACCGCCATATCCAGCAGATGATGCGCATCGCGCGAAGCGACCGGCAGCTGTGCTGGCGCCGCGGTTACCACCGCAGCCGTGAGTTCAAGCCCGGTCTTATCGGATATCTCGGCGCGCAGCGTGTCGGCGGCCCGAGTTCCGGCGGTGGTTGCGGGCATGAGGACGGTCCCGCCGGTGACTGACAGCTGAGACAGCACATCGGCTTTGGCGGGTACGGCGAGCAGGTCGTGTATCAGCATCAGATTCCGTTCCGCGGACCCGTTGCGCGATGTCGGCCTTGGAATGGCGAGTGCTATGACCAGGTAAGAGTTGGCGACGGTTATTCCGCACGCGCGTGCCCAGCCGGCGATGGACTGGCCGGTGAGCAGCGCCGCCGCCAGCCGGGCGCGGTCGTCGAATGCCGGCGTCGCCCGTGTGACGCGGGTGCGCGACACCGCATCGACCGCACGGGTGAGGACATGAGCCAGGGTATCGGCCGGCAGCAGTGGGGCAGAGGTGTCCACCTGCACGCGTCTGACCGCCCGGGTAACCATCGCCGCGATCTGAGCACGTTCATCCGGCGACGGTCCCGCCGCCTGGGACCAGCTTGTCGCACAGGACACCAGGTAGGCGATGATCGGGGACCAGTCGAACTCGTCGCCGAAGCTCTGTTCACCGCTGTCGGCGGCGGAGATCGAATGACGGTGGGCTTGTCGCGGTTGCCGAGTGGACATCGAGGTCACCTTCTTGTTCAGTTCGTTCGCAACGCCAGGGTGGTCAGTAGTACAACGGTCAGCGACCGTGGACCGTGCACTCCCGAAACCCGCCGCAGTTCGATATCGCTCGTCGCCGAGGGGCCACTGATCAGTGTGACAGGACGCCCCGGCGACAGGCGCTCGAGCAGTTCCGGCACGCCGCCGACGAGATCCTCGTTGCGAACGACGCAGATGTGGTGGTCCGGCACCAATGTCAGCGCTCGGCGGCCCTGTCCTGGGCCGCCGTCCATGGCGATGGTGCCGGTCTGCGCGCAGGCCGCGGCGCAGAGCGTGAGAACCGTCGGGACCCTATCGAGCGCCGTCGTCGGCAACGGCGGATCATCGAGTACGGCCTCAGGAGGTGTCCAAGCGGCAGGGAAGCCGGCTGGGACGAGGCATGGCCCGCCATCGATGAGCTCACGCAGCAGACCGGGTGTGGAATCGGCTGTGGCGGTGAGAACTTCGGCGCCGTAGTCGCTGAGACGTTCGGCGAACAGTGTGTGGAGTGCGCCGGTGTCGATGCTGCCGCGACAGTAGTGGCGTTCGATCGCCGCGTTCGAGCCGTCACCGGTGGCGGTACGGATGCGGCGCAAAATGTGCTCGCGGGAGGTCATCGGTTCTGCCACCATTCTCGGAAGGTTCGCAGCGGTGGCCGGGGCAGGTCGCGGGTGTTTGTCCACGCCGACAGTGGGGGTGGCAGCGCGCCGATGGTGTCGTGGCGGCGGCCGAGCAATCGGGCGATCCTAAGTGTTCGGGTGGCAGCGGCGAACCGTCGCGGTGAGCGCATCACCCATGCGGTGGTGGCCATAACTGCCGACTGGGTGCTGCTGACTGCTTGTGCGACAGTGGCTTCGGCGCGTAGATGGACCAGCGCCGACGGGATGTCGATGGCGACGGGGCATACGTCGTAACAGGCGCCGCACAGGGTGGAGGCGAACGGCAGTGACGGATTGTCGGCGACACCGGTGAGCTGCGGGGTGAGCACCGCCCCGATCGGACCGGGGTAGACCGACCCGTAGGCGTGGCCGCCGGTGCGTTCGTAGACCGGGCACACGTTGAGGCAGGCCGCGCAGCGGATGCAGTGCAGTACCTCGCGGCCGTGTTCGTCGGCGAGGGTGCGCACGCGACCGTTGTCGACCAGGACGACGTGAAAATTCTGCGGGCCGTCGCCGGGATGGACCCCGGTCCACAGCGAGGTGTAGGGGTTCATCCGCTCGCCGGTGGCCGATCTCGGCAGTAGCTGTAGGAAGACTTCAAGGTCCTGTGTGGTCGGCACCAGCTTTTCAATTCCCACGACGGTGATCAAAGTCTTCGGAAGGGTCAGGCACATGCGGCCGTTGCCCTCGGATTCGACCACGGCCAGGGTGCCGGTTTCGGCGACGGCGAAGTTGGCTCCGGAGATGGCAACCTCGGCGGTCAACATCTTTTGTCGCAAGTAGCTGCGCGCGGCGGCGGCGAGCGCGCGTGGGTCGTCGCCGACGGAGGGGTCGAAACCGGGCATCGCGGCGGCGAAGATGTCGCGAATTTCGCTGCGATTGCGATGGATTGCCGGCACGACGATATGGGAGGGCCGGTCGTCGGCGAGCTGCACGATGAGTTCGGCCAGGTCGGTCTCGTGGGCGGTGATCTGCCGGGCGGCGAGCGCTTCGTTGAGGCCGATCTCCTGGGTGAGCATCGACTTGACCTTCACGACCTCGGTGGAGCCGGTCGTTGCGACCAGATCGCCGATGATGCGGTTGGCCTCGGCGGCGTCTGCGGCCCAGTGCACCGTGCCGCCGTGGGTGATGACCTGCTGTTCGAACTGCTCGAGCAGATCCGCCAGGTGGGCCATGGTGTAGCGCTTGATGTCGCGGGCGGCCGTGCGCAGTTGCTGCCAGTCCGGGAGTTCGGCGACCACGCGCGCCCGCTTGTCGCGGATGGTCGCGGTCGCCGCGAGCAGATTCCGCCGCATCTGGGCGTCGGTGACCGCAGTGCGGGCCGCCTCGGGGAACGGAATCGGCGCGTGTAGTGGCGAAGGGCCTGGTGGGGTGGGTACGCCGAGGAATACCTGGTTCATGCGGTGGCCGCCAGTATCTCGGCCAGATGCACGGTTCTACTGCCAGCGCGCAGCCGGGACAGTCCGCCGCTGATGTGCATCAAGCAGGAGGAATCGGTCGCGGTGCAGGTATGGGCGCCGGTGTCGAGGATGTGGCGCATCTTGTCGGTGAGCATGGCGGTGGAGACGTCGGGGTTCTTCATCGCGAAGGTTCCTCCGAATCCGCAGCATTCCTCGGCGGCGGGGAGCTCGACCAGATCAATGCCGGAAACGTTGCGTAACAAGCGAAGTGGACGGTCGTCGACTCGCAGCATGCGCAGCGAGTGACAGGTCGGGTGATAGGTGACCCGGTGCGGATAGTGGGCGCCGACCTCGTCGAGTCCGAGCACGTCGGTGATGAACTGCGATAGTTCCCAGGTACGTGACCCGATCTCTGTGGCCCGGGTCGCCAGGCGGTCGTCGCCCGCGCGGCGGGCCACCATCGCGTGCTGGTGCCGGACCGAGCTCACGCACGAGGCGGACGGTGCGACGACCGCGTCGAATCGGCCGAATGCTTTGGTGTGGTTGCGCACCAAATCCGTCGCGGCGCCGAGATATCCGGTGTTGATGTGCATCTGACCGCAGCAGGTCTGCCGATCGGGGACAACGACCTCGTGCCCGAGTCGTTCGAGTAACGTCACCGTGGCCAAACCCACCTGCGGGAATACTGCGTCGACGAGACAGGTGACGAACAGAGCGATCTTCATGCGGCTCGTTTCTCCGCGAGGGCCGCCACTCGGTCGGTGGCTCGGTGCCAAGCGGGGTCGCCAGTGGGTTCGTATCGTTGCGGTGGATGGGTGGCCGCGACCAGTGCGCGGGCTTGCGACCAGCTGCCGATGATGTCGGCGGTTATGGCCTGACCGAGCAGATTGCCCAGCGCAGTTGCCTCGACGGGGCCGGCTGCGACGGGCAGCCCGCATGCCTCGGCCGTGAGTCGGCACAGCAGTTCGTTGCGGGCGCCGCCGCCGACCAGATGAATGATCTCCACCCCGCGCCCGCTGGTGCGCACGGCATCGGCGACGGCTCGCGCGTGGCCGAGCGCCAGGCTGTCGAAGATGCAGCGCGCGAACTCGGCGGGCGAGACCGGCGCGGGACCGTCGCAGCGGGCGGCGATGCGGGCGGGCATCGATGCCTCTCCGGCCCCGGACGGTGCCCTGTAATCGGGATCGTCGACGTCGATAACGCTGGTCAGGGCGGGCAGTTCGGCTGCTCGTGCGATAAGGGTGGAGATATCGAGTCCGGGCCACTCTCGAAGACATTCCTCAAGCAACCACAACCCCATCACATTGCGCAGATAGCGGATGCCGCAGACGCCTGTTTCGTTGGTGAATCCGGTGTCGCGGGCCGCGACGGACAGCAACGGCGTGGGGCGCTCCACACCCACCAGAGACCAAGTGCCACAGGAGATATAGGCAAAGGCGGGGCCGGTGGCCGGTACGGCCGCGACAGCGCTGGCCGTGTCGTGGGAGGCGACGCGGACGACGGTGAGGTCGTGGCCGCCGACGACGCCGCGGGCCGGTTGCCGGAGGCGGCCGATGACGGTACCGGCCGAGCTGATCGGCGCGAAGATGCGTTGCGGAAGATCGAGCCGGGAGATCAGCGTCCGATCCCAGTCGCGCTCGGACACGTGGTAGAGACCGGTAGTGGAGGCGTTGGTTCGCTCGGTGCCCGTTCGGCCGGTCAGCCAGAAGCCGAGCAGATCGGGAATCAGCAGCAGCCGCCGTGCTGCAGCCAGCCGGTGCTCGGGCTCGGCTCGCAGCTGATGGATGGTATTGAACGGCAAATCGGCGATCCCGGTTCGGCGGAACAATTCTGATGTTTCGATCGGGGACGCCGGAAGGAGTGCTGTGCGACGGTCTCGGTAGTGGTAGGGCAATCCGAGCAGCGCGCCTTCAGCGTCGAGCAGACCGTAATCGACCGCCCACGAATCGATGCCCGCTGAACGCACCGGCCCGGCCGCGGCCAGACCGGTACAGAGCTCGGTGAACAGTTCGCCAATGTTCCAGTGCAGTCCGTCCGGCAGCTGGATCGGGGTGTTGGCGAACCGGTGCACTTCGCGAACCTCGATGCGGTCGGGCTCGACGACGCCCCGTACGACCCGTCCGCTGGTGGCACCGAGGTCGATGGCGGCGAAGGCGTTATCGGTCATGGCAGTGAACTCCGGTGCAAGGCGGTTGGGGCAGAGGAGCGCGGTTCATCGCAGGAAGGCGGCGGCGACGCCGCTGTCGACGGGAATGTGTAGTCCGGTGGTGTGCGCGAGTTCGCCGCCAGTGAGTGCGAACACCGCCGCGGCCACGTGGTCGGGCAGCACTTCGCGCTTGAGCAGGGTGCGCTGGGCGTAGAAGGCGCCCAGGTCCTGCTCCTCGACGCCGTAGACGGCGGCGCGTTGCGCGCCCCAGCCTCCGGCGAAGATTCCCGAACCACGCACGACCCCATCGGGGTTGACGCCGTTGACCCGGATGCCGTGCTCGCCGAGTTCGGCGGCGAGCAACCGCACCTGGTGGGCCTGATCGGCCTTGGCCGCACCATAGGCGAGGTTATTCGGCCCGGCGAAGACACCATTCTTGCTGACGATGTAAACGATGTCGCCGCCGAGGTTCTGGTCGATCATCGCCCGCGCGGCCTCCCGCGACACCAGGAACGAGCCGCGGGCCATCACCGAATGCTGGATGTCCCAATCGGATTCGCTCGTCTCGAGCAGTGGCTTGGAAATCGACAAACCCGCGTTGTTGACCACAAGGTCGATGCCGCCGAATGCCAGTACCGTTGCCGTGATGGCCGCGGCAACGGCCTGCGGGTCGGTGACATCGACGGTTACCGGAACAGCGACATCGGTGCCGCCGAGTTCTTCCGCCACGAGTGCCGCGGCGTCACCGTCGCGGTCGGCGACCGCCACGCACGCGCCTTCGGCGGCGAGTCGGTGGGCCACCGCGCGTCCGATACCGGAGCCGCCGCCGGTGACCAGCGCGATCCGAGTGGCCAGCGGTGCCGGTTCCGGCATTCGGGCCAACTTGGCTTCCTCGAGTGCCCAGTATTCGATACGGAACTTCTCCGCCTCGTCGATCGGTGTATACCGCGAAATCGCTTCCGCGCCGCGCATAACGTTGATGGCGTTGCGATAGAACTCACCCGCGACTCGGGCGGTCTGCTTGTTGCGGCCGAAGCTGAACATCCCCACCCCGGGTACCAGCACGATGGCGGGGTCGGCCCCGCGCATCGGCGGGGAATCCGCAGTGGCGTGGCGTTCGTAGTAGGCGGTGTATTCGGTGCGGTACTCGGCGTGCAGTGCGCGCAACCGGGCGATGATGTCCGGCAACGGCGCATCAGCGGCGGTATCGAGCACCAGCGGCCGGATTTTGGTGCGCAGGAAGTGGTCCGGGCAGGAGGTACCGAGTGCGGCGAGCCGGGAGTGTTCGGTGCGGCAGAGGAAGTCGAGGACGAGTTCGTCATCGTCGAAGTGGCCGATCTGCGGGGCATCGGTGCTCGCTAAGCCGCGGATCACCGGTGCGAGCGCGGCGGCGCGGCCGCGGCGCTGCTGCTGCGGCAGTGGGGCGTACGCGGCGACAACGGGGCCGAATGGTTCCGCGCATCCGTGACTCTCGATGAATTTCTCTGCAGTACGGATGATTTCGAGCGAGTGGCGCTCGCATTCGGAGGAGGTGTCGCCCCAGGCGGTGATCCCGTGGCCGCCGAGGACGCAGCCGATCGCTTGCGGGTTGTCGCGCCGGATAGCGGCGATGTCGAGTCCGAGCTGAAAGCCGGGTCGTCTCCAGGGCACCCAGACCACCCGGTCGCCGAAGCACGTGTGAGTCAGGACCTCGCCGTCGGCGGCGGTGGCCAGCGCGATGCCGGAATCCGGATGCAGGTGGTCGACGTGAGCAGCATCGACCAAGCCGTGCATGGCGGTGTCGATACTCGGGGTGGCCCCGCCGCGCCCGTGCAGGCAGTAGTCCAGCGCGGCGACCATCTCGTCCTCGCGCTCGACACCGGGGAAGCTGTCGGCCAGTGCCCGCAGCCGATCCACCCGCAGCACCGCCAGTCCGGATTCGGTAAGGGTGCCGAGATCGCCGCCTGATCCCTTGACCCACATCAGCGGCGCCGGGGCGCCGGTGACTGGATCGTGGGCGTGACCCTTGGCGGAGGCATTCCCCCCGGCGTAATTAGTGTTGCGCGGATCGCTGCCGAGTCGGTTGCTGCGGTCAAGCAGGTCGCGCACGGGTGAATCGGTCATGTCATGCTCCCCAGCCTGCGGCGATGCCGCCGACGCGTTGTGCGATGACCGATTCGGCGTAGCCCGATCGGGCGAAGGCGGCCATCGGATCGGGATCCAGTCCCATGTCGGCTCGCAACTCGGCCAGGAGCGGCCGAACATCGGTGTCGAAGGCGTCCATCAGTACCGCCTGCGCGCCGAGCACGTCGCCGGCCCGCTGGGCGGTGTGCAGGGCCGCCCGATCGACGAGCAGCGCCTTCGCGGTGGCTTCCTGCACATTCATCACCGAACGGATCACGGCCGCGACCTTGGGCTCGATATTGTGGCACTGGTCGAGCATGAACCGGACCTCGCCGCCGATGGCGTCGGCCGCGACGATCTCGTTCATGATCCGGAACAACTGGAAAGGATCGGCGGCGCCGGCCATCAGATCATCGTCGGCATAGAAGCGGGAGTTCAGATCGAACGCGCCGAGCCTGCCCTCGCGCAGCAAGAGCGCGACGATGAACTCGATGTTCGTGTGCGGTGCATGATGACCGGTATCGACAACCACTGCGGCTCGCTCGCCCAGTCTCAGGCAGTGCAGGAGCGCGGTGCCCCAGTCCGGCACGTCGGTGGCATAGAACGCGGGTTCGAAAAGTTTGTACTCCAACAGCATTCGCTGCTCTGAGCTCAAACGGTCGTAGACCGCGGACAGGGCCTCGGCGAGCCGTTCCTGGCGGGCGCGCAGATCGTCCTGGCCGGGATAGTTCAGGCCGTCGGCGAACCACAGTTTCAGCCGGCTGGAGCCGGTCGCGTCCATGACGTCCACGCAGGACAGTAGGTGGTCGATCGCCTTGCGGCGCACGCGCGAGTCGGGGTGGCAGACACTGCCGAGCCGGTAGTCGTCGTCCTGGAAGGTGTTGGAATTGATGACACCGATGGAGACGCCATGGTCGATGGCGAAGTCCGCCAGCTCCTTGTAGTCGTCGGTGGCATCCCACGGAATGTGCAGCGAAACTTCCGGCGCGGCGCCGGTGTAGCGGTGGACTTGTGCTGCATCGGCAATCTTCTCGAACGGGTCGCGGGGAACACCCGCCTGAGCGAAAACCTTGAACCGGGTCCCAGAATTGCCGAAGGCCCACGACGGCAACTCTATCCGCAGCGCCCGCAACGCCGCGCGGACTGCATCGGGTGTCACTGGCGTACCGCCATCAGCTCATTGAAACGTTTCATAATGTGATCGACACTACGATTCACTGCGACCGTCGTCAAGATGTCGAAGTCGATCGAGGGCGTGCGCAGTACGCTCGGGTGAACAGCGGAAGGGTCTGCATTGGTGGTGAGCATTCGGGACGTGGCCGAGCGCGCCGGCGTGTCACTCGGCACGGTGAGCAACGTGCTCAACCGGCCGGAGCAGGTATCGCTCGCGACGCGCCGCCGCGTGGAGAAGGCTATCGCCGAAACCGGTTACATCCGTAACGACTCGGCGCGGCAATTGCGCGAAGGCAGCAGTCGGACTCTGGCGATGGTGGTGCTGGATATGGCCAATCCGTTTTTCACCGATGTGGCTCGCGGCGCCGAAGCCGAAGCCGAAGAAGCCGGCGCGATGCTGGTGTTGTGCAACAGTGGCAACGATCAGCACCGCGAACAGCGCCACCTCGAGCAGATCGCGCAGCAGCGCATGCGGGGAGTGCTGATCACGCCGGTGGACGGCGACGGCGAGGACGCCTTGAAAATACTGGCAGCGCAAGATATCCCCGCCGTGCTTGTGGACCGCAGCAGTCGCCGCCACGACCGCTGCTCGGTAGCGGTCGACGACGTGCTTGGAGGTGAACTGGCCGCACGCCACCTCGTCGAATCAGGGCACCGTCATCTGGCCTTTGTCGGCGGCCCACTGAGCATCGAGCAGGTGGCGGATCGTCACCGCGGTGCCCGAGAGGCGGCCGAGGCGGCCGGTGCCAGGCTGGACGTGGTGTCGACGGCGGCATTGACCGTCGAGGCCGGACGTACGGCGACCGACGCCCTTCTGAAGGCCGATCCGCGGCCGACGGCCCTGTTGTGCGCCAACGATTTGCTGGCCTTGGGCGCATTGCAGGCGTTGACCGCCCGTGGGCTGTCGGTCCCGGCGGATATGGCGGTAATCGGCTACGACGATATCGATTTCGCCGCGGCCGCGGCGGTGCCGCTTTCATCGGTGCGGCAGCCGCGCGAAGAGTTGGGGCGGGCTGCGGCGAGGCTGTTGCTGGAAGACGCGGGAGCACGACAGCACCATCGTCATCAGCGTGTGGTTTTCGTTCCGGAGTTGGTAGTCCGGCGTTCGACAAGCGGTTGAACGTGGAGTCGTGGCCGAAGTTGCCGTGTATGTCGGCTGCACGATGACATAGATATCAGCGAACACCACATCGAAGTCGGCATGGTTGTCACCGACAGTGTCGAGGCCCGCGAGAGGGTGCGCTGCCCACGATCACCGGGCCGGCCGATTCCCGGTGCCGGATCTGCTCGGCCTGCACGGCGGAGGCGAGGTCGAGGTCGTCGGCGCCGATGAGCTCGCGGACGAGGGCGATCGGGCGCCGGTGCGGTAGGCGGAATCGAGCAGGTCCGCGACGCGGGAGACGGTCTCGGTGTTCGCGGCTGCTGTTCCGGCGCTCATTTCCGCACCGCCGTCACCACGGAGTAGCCTGCGATCCAGGCGGGGATCGCCTCGTAGAACCGGCTCTGCACCGCGTAGTCGCCGCCGGCGGCCAGGGCGGAGAAGGCAGCCACCCAGGTGCGGACCTCGTGCGCGGAGCCACCGCCCTGCTTCCCCATCCATTCCACGTTCCAGTCGTCGAACGCGGCGAGGTCACGGGTTTCGAGCAGATCGAGCAGCTGGTTGTCCCAGTCGCTGTTGATCGGCAGCATCCGACTGGTGCCGACCACGTAGTCGCGCCCGGCCTGCACCACCCGCTCCTCGCCGCGAGCGCGCTGCTGCGGGGTCGGCGGGTGTCCTTCGATCAGCGCGTCCGCCACGCGCGGCGGGGCACCGGCGAGCACCGGAACCGGCGGGTCGTGCGAGAGTCCGCCGGAGGCCAGGTGCAGCACCCGCTTATCCAGATCGGCGGCGGCCTGACCGATCGCGGTGCCGAGCGCCCGGATCCGGTTCATGGGCCCGAGCGGAGTGGCGACGCCGTTGACGAACACCGGAACCACCGGCACCCGGTCGATCCCGCCGAACAGCTGCTCGAGCGGCTGGGCGAAACCGTGGTCCACGGTCATCCGCGCCGAGATCGTCAGGTCGACGCCCCGATCCAGCACGCCCTGCGCCAGCGCGCTCGCAGCCGCAGTGTCGACAGACAGATCACCGGCCGAGGAATCGAAGTCGCCCACGGCGCGCGCGGCGGTGGCCAGGCAGAACGGCGGCATCTCCTTGTAGAAGAAGCCGTTGTAGTGGTCCGGGGCGTAGAGCACGACCAGCTCCGGATCGAAGTCGGTGATGAAGGCGCGGGCCTGCGCCACGGCGGCGTCCACCCGGGCCAGCACCTCCGGCTCGGGGTCGTTGCGCCCGATTAGTGGGGAGTGCGAGAGTCCAACGGCGGCAACGGAAGTCACGAGTCAGTCCTCGAGGTGGAGTGGGGTGCGTGGATGACGAGCTTGCCGGTGATGTCGCCGTCGATCATGAGCTGCAAGCCCTTGTGGATATCGGTCAGGGGCAGCACCCGGTCGATGGCGGGCCGGACCCCGGTCGCTTCGAGCATGCGCAGCATCGCGACCAGCTCGGCGCGGGTGCAGCCGGTGGAGCCGAGCACCCGCTGCTGCAGGTAGAAGATGCGGTTCAGGTCGGCACCGGGGTTGGCGCCGGTGGTCGCGCCGGCGACCACGATCGCGCCGCCGGGGCGGAGTGCCTTGAGCGAGTGCTGCCAGGTCGCCTCACCGACCGTCTCGATGACCACGTCGACCTTCTCGGGCAGCCGCTCACCGGTCGGCAATGCGGCGTGCGCGCCCCAGGCCAGCGCCTCCTCGCGCTTGGAGGCGCTGCGGCTGGTGGCGTAGACGACCGCGCCCGCGGCGGCGGCGAGCTTGATGGCCGCTGAGGTGACGCCGCCGCCTGCGCCCTGCACCAGCACCCGGTCGCCGGGGCGAATCCCGGCCTTGGTGAACAACATCCGGTAGGCGGTGGTCCAGGCGACGGGCAGGCAGGCGGCCTCGTCGAAGGAGAGCCAGTCCGGCTTGGGCACCAGGTTGCGGGTGGGCACCACCAGGTACTCGGCGAAGGTGCCGTCGTGGTGCTCGGACATCAGCGCCCGGCCCGGGTCGAGGGTCTCGTCGCCGCCGCCGGCATCCGGGTCGGCGATCACCGGGTGCACGATCACCGGGTTGCCCTCGGCGTCGTAACCGGCCGCGTCGCAGCCCAGGGTGATGGGCAGCCGCTCGGGTGGGTGTCCAACTCCGCGCAGGGCCCAGACGTCGTGCATGTTCAACGAGGAAGCGACCACGCGCACCAGACACCACCCCGTTTCCGGAGTGGGTATCGGGATGTCGTGCAGCTCCAGACCCGACAGCGGGTCGGTCGCGCTCTGGCGCAGGGCTCGTGCAGCAAGCATGGCCTCACCTTCGCCCCGCCGCACCGGCCGTTCCAGCGTCCGTGCCGTCGTGCGGAACGATCGGTGGAGCTCAGCGGCACGGCCCGGTTGCCTGAATGTCATGACCTCCACCATCGAACCGCCGCGGTCGGAGAGCGCGACGGCCGCCCCGTGCGGGTCGCTGCGCCGGCCGGCCGCGCTCACTCGCGACATCGACGTCTCGGGACTCATCGATGCCGAGGGCGGCCTCCTGGACCGGGCGATCTTCACCGACACTCAGCTGTATCAGCAGGAGCTGCGCCGGGTGTTCGCCCCGAGCTGGCTGTTCCTGGCGCACACCGACCAATTCCACAAGCCGGGCGACTTCTTTACCACCTATATGGGTGAGGACCCGGTGATCGTCACCCTGGACCGGAACAAGCGGATTCGGGCGTACCTCAACTCCTGCCGGCACCGCGGTGCGCGCGTGTGCCGCGCGGACATGGGCGCCACCCGCAACTTCACCTGCACCTATCACGGCTGGGCCTATGACCTGGACGGCAAGCTGGTCTCCATCCCGAACCAGGACGGCTACCCCGCCGACTTCGACACCGCCGACTGGGGTCTGGTCGAGGTGCCGAACGTGCAGACCTACCACGGCCTGGTCTTCGGCACCTGGAACCCTGAACCCGTGCCGCTCACCGAGTACCTCGGTGATATGGCCTGGTACCTGGACGCCATGATCGACCGCGACCCCGCGGGCACGGTCGTCGTCGGCGGGGTGCACAAGTGGGAGCTGGAAGGCAACTGGAAACTGGCCGCCGAGCAGTTCGCCACCGACTGGTACCACGTCAACATGAGCCACGCCTCGGCGCTCATGGTGCTCTCCAAGGACAAGAAGCCCAAGACCGAGATCGTGCATCGCACCGGACGACAGTACCTGGACCCCAACGGTCACGGCGCCGGGTTCCCGGTGCACCCGCGCAACCGGTTCAACGCCCAGACCGTTCACGAGTGGACCGACTACGCCGCGCTGCGCGAGCGCCTCGGCGACGCCCGGGTGGAGGGCCCGCTCACCGACGGCCACGCCACCGTCTTCCCGAACTTCTCCTACCTGCCCGTGATCGGCACCATCCGGGTCTGGCACCCGAAGGGCCCGGACCGGATGGAGGTGTGGTCTTGGACCGTGGTCGACAAGTCGATGCCGCCGGAAGTGCGGGAGGCGCAGCGACTCTACAACCTGCGCACCTTCGGTCCCAGCGGCATCTTCGAGCAGGACGACGGCGAGAACTGGAGCGAGGTGCAGGCCATCTCACACGGCTTCATCACCAACCGGGTGCCGCTGAACTACCAGATGGGGCTCGGCTCCGAGCGCGAGGACGGCCGCCACCCCGGTACGACCAGCGAGCTCTACAGCGACGCCGCCGGGCGCTCGTTCTATCGCCGCTGGCGCGACCTGATGAACACCCCCGCCTGGCACGAGGAGCAGCGTTGAGCGACAGAGAAATTCGAGTGGCGGCACTCGCCGACATCCCGGTCGGGGAGGGTATCGCGATCGACAAGTCGATCACCGGCACCGCCGACAACATCGCGCTGCTGCGCGACGACGACGGCAGCGTCTACGCCCTCGACGACACCTGCACCCACGAGGTCGCCTCGCTGGCCGAGGGGTGGGTGGAGGACGGCTACGTCGAATGCCCGCTGCACTCGAGCAAGTTCCGCCTCGAGAGCGGCGAGGTGGACTCCATGCCGGCCACCGAAGGGGTCTGCCCGCACCGGGTCGAAGTCCGCGACGGCGAGGTCTTCCTTTTCCCGGGGCTGGCGCCGTGATCGGCTCGATCATCGTGGTGGGCGGCGGCATCGCCGGGGTGAGCACCGCCGCCGCGCTGCGCTCGGGCGGCTTCACCGGGGATCTCATCCTGGTCGAGGCCGGGGACCTGCCCTACGACCGGCCGCCGCTGTCCAAGGAATTTCTGCTCGGCACCAAGAACCACGCCGATCTCGCGCTGCAGGCGCCACAGTGGTACGACGACAACAAGATCCGGCTGATCACCGGCCGTCGCGCCGTCGCGCTCCGCACCGCCACCGGGCGGGTCGAGCTCTCCGACGGCACCGAGCTCACTGCCGACCGCGTGGTCCTGGCCACCGGCGGACAGGCAGCCCGCCCGGCCATTCCTGGCCTCGACGGGCCGCGGATTCATGTGCTGCGCACCATCGAGGACGCCGAGGTACTGCGCGCCGCGTTGGCACCCGGCGCACGCCTGCTGGTGGTGGGCGCGGGGCTGATCGGCGCGGAGATCGCCTCCACCGCTGTCGATCTCGGATGTGATGTGGTGATCGCCGACCCGGTGTCCCCGCCGCTCGCCGCGGCGCTCGGCCCCGAGATCGCGGAATGGCTGCACGGCAGGCATGCCCTCCGCGGGGTGCGCACCGTCACCGCCGCCATCGGCTCCGCTCGCGACATCGGGCACTCGGTGGCGGTCGAGTTGCCCGGCGGCGACGGTGGCGAGCACTTCGACGCCGTCGTGCTCGGTGTCGGCATGCGCCCGGACATCGCGCTGGCCGAGGCCGCCGGACTCAAGGTCGATCGCGGCATCGTGGTAGACCCGACCAGGACCACCTCCAATCCGGCGGTGCTCGCGGTCGGTGACCCGGCCCGGATCCGCCACGACGGCGTCGTGCGCGCGCGCACCGAACACTGGGACGCCGCCCGCCACGATGGTATGGTCGCCGCCGCCACCCTGCTCGGCGCCACTCCACCGGCCGACCCGGCCCCCTGGTTCTGGACCGACCGCCACGGTCTGCATGTCGAAGCCATCGGCCACCTCGCCGACGCCGACCGTACCGTGCTGCGCGGCACGATCGACGCCGCGCCCTTCTCGGCCTTCGGCCTGGCCGGCGACCGCGTCGTCGCCGCTGTCGCCGTGAACGACTCGACCGCCGTACGCGCGGCACGGCGGCTGATCGAGCGCCGCACCACCGTGGATCCGGACCGTCTGGCCGACCTCGGTACCGAGCTGCGCGCCCTGCTGCGCGGCTGACGTGCCGTCAGGCGGAACGACGTCTTCGACCCCCCGCTTCTGAAGAGATGGAATGACATCGTGAGCACCACCACAGCGCAGGACGCGCCGGGCGCCCTCGCCGACCGCGACACCCATTTCGTAGTCGAGCAGTTCTACTACACCGAAGCCGCGCTGCTCGACGACAACCGGTTCGCCGATTGGCTGGACCTGCTCGCCGACGACCTCGAGTACTGGATGCCGGTGCGCACCAACCGATTGCGCCGCCAACAGGCGCTCTCGATCGCTCCGCGCGGGGAGGCCGCCTACTACGACGAGACCAAGGACAGCCTGGCGTTGCGGATCCGCCGTTTCGACTCCGGCATGGCCTGGGCCGAGGACCCGCCCTCGCGCACCCGGCACCTGATCACCAATGTGCAGGTGCGCCATGTCGATCCGGAGGAGCAGCCCGGTTTCGGCCCGGACGATCTGAGCGTGCGCTCGGCGTTCCTGCTTTACCGCAATCGGCTCGAACGCGAACAGAACATCTTCGCCGGGCAGCGCACCGACCTTCTGCGCCGCACTGACGGCCGGTTGCAGGTGGCGCGGCGCACCATCCTGCTCGACCAGAACATCCTGTTGTCCAAAAACATTTCGACGTTCTTCTGATCCGAGGAATCCTGTGAGCGACATCGACGTCAGCACCACCCGCCACACCGTGACCACCTCGCTCGGTGACATCTCGGTCGCCGAGGCGGGGTCCGGCCCAGTTCTGGTCATGCTGCACGGCGGCGGCCCCGGCGCCTCCGGCGTGAGCAACTACCACCAGAACCTGCCCGCGCTGACCCGCCACTTCCGGGTGCTGCTGCCCGACCAGCCCGGCTTCGGCACGAGCTACCGCCCAACCGAGGCGGACCTGAAGGCCAGGTCGATCACCGAGATCACCGTGGACGCGCTGTTCCAGGCACTGGACTCGCTCGGCGTCGATCAGTTCCACCTGCTCGGCAACAGCCTGGGCGGCGCCGCGGCCATCGCCATGGCCCAGGCACGACCCGAGCGGGTGAGCCGACTGGTGCTGATGGCGCCCGGCGGCGGGTGGCTGCCGTTCGGGCCCACCCCCACCGAGGGGCAGAAAGAGATGTTCCGCTACTACAACGGCGGCGGCCCGACCGAGAAGAAGATGGCCAACTTCATCCGCACCATGGTCTTCGACCACAAGCAGTTCGGTGCCGATGTGGTGCGCGCGCGCTACGAGGCCTCGCTCGACGAAAGCCATATCGAGTTCTACCACCGCTACAACGCCGCGTTCGCCCAGCGCCACGGCATGGACCCGCTCTGGCGTGACCTGCACCGCATCACCGCGCCCACTCTGCTGCTGTGGGGCCGCGACGACCGCACCATCACCCTGGACGGCGCGCAAATCATGCTGCGCAACGTCCGCGACGTGCAGCTGCACGTGTTCGGCAACTGCGGGCACTGGGTGCAGCTGGAACGGGCCGCCGAATTCGAGCGCTTGGTCACCGATTTCCTGGGAGCCGACGCATGAGCGGCTGGCTCGAGGGCTACTCCGCGCTGATCACCGGCGGCGGCACCGGCATCGGCCGGGCGGTGGCCGAGCGCTTCGTCGCCGAGGGCGCACAGGTCAGCATCGTCGGCCGCAACCTCGATCAGCTGCGTGCGGTGGTCGACGCCTCGGCCGATCCGGGCCGCTGGCACGCGGTCGCAGCGGATGTCCGCGATTCCGAGCAGCTACACACCGCGGTCGCCGAAACCGTCGACCGTTTCGGCAAACTCGACACCCTGGTCGCCAACGCCGGGATCTGGGACTACAAGCGCTCGCTGACCCGACTATCGGCCGCCGAGCTGTCGGCCACCTTCGACGAGCTGTTCGCGATCAACGTCAAGGGCTACCTGCTCGCCGCAGAAGCGGCGTGGCGGGAGCTGGTGCGCAGCCGCGGCAGCATCGTGATGACGCTGTCCAACGCCTCGTTCTACGTCGACGGCGGCGGCCCGATCTACACCGCCTCCAAACACGCCTGCCTGGGCCTGATGCGCCAGCTCGCCTACGAACTCGCACCCCGGGTGCGCGTCAACGGCGTCGCATGCGGTGGCATGAATACCGACCTGCGCGGCCCGGAATCGCTTGCGCTGCAGAGTCGCTCGCTGGCGGCGTCGTTCGCCAAGCGCGGCGCCGACGCGCCCCCTCCGCCGATTCCGCTGCACGACTCCAGCACCGACCCGGCGGACTTCACCGCCCCCTACGCGCTGCTGGCGGCCCGGGAGCAGAGTGGCCCGATCACCGGCCAGGCATTGTCGGTCGACGGCGGCATCGGCGTGCGCGGCTTCGGCGCCGCCGCCGGTGGTGACAACCTTCTCGACACTGTCGTATCTCGATCGCAGGACCTCTCGATATGACCGCCTCCACCAGCGCACCCGTCGATTTGAATCCCGCCGCCGCCATCCGCCGGATCGTCGGCTACCAGCCCGACGCCGTCGCCATCAGCTACCCCGGCACCGAACTCGATTACGCACACCTCGACGAACGTATCGCCCGGCTGGCCGGGGTGCTGTCCGCGTGCGGGATCGGGCAGGGAGACCGCGTCGCCTACGTCGGGATGAACAGTCCAGCCTTCCTGCTCACACTGTTCGCCGCCGCGCGGGTGGGCGCTGTCTTCACCCCGGTGAACTTCCGCCTCACCGGTCCAGAACTCCGCGCCGTACTCGACCGGAGCGGCGCGATCGCCGTGGTGGCCGAGGAGGGGCACCGCGCGGTGGTGGACAGCGTGCGCGCGGAGACCGCCGTACGGCACCTGTTCCTCGTCGACGACGACCCCGAGGTGCCGGCCCCGGCCGGCCCGGTCGCGCCGTGGAAACCGTGGTACCAGCTGATGCGGGACGCCGACCCCTTCGACGACGTGGTGCCGCGCGGCTTCGACGACCCCGCCGTGCTCATGTTCACCTCCGGTACCACAGGGCTACCGAAAGGCGTGGTGCTCACTCACGGCAACATCTGGTGGAACGGCGTCAATGTCGATTCCCGGCTGCACACCCGCCGCGACGACGTCACCTACGGTGTCGCACCGCTGTTCCACATCGGCGGGCTGAACGCGCTGCTGCTGCGCACCCTTACCCGCGGTGGCACCGCGGTGATCCGGCGGGCCTTCGATGCGGTCGCCTTCCTGGAAGACCTCGTCACTCACCGGGTCAACTCGTTCTTCGCGGTGCCCGCCATGCTGGCAGCGCTCGCCCGCGTGCCCGGGATCTGGGACGCCGATCTCTCCGCGCTGCACAGCGTCGTGGTCGCCGCCGCCCCGGTACCCCCGACCCTGATCGAGCAGTACGCCGCGCACGGCATCGTGCTGCAGCAGGCGTGGGGCCTCACCGAGACCGCGCCGTTCGCCACCCACCTACCGGCCGAATACGCCCTGACCAAACTGGGGTCCGCCGGTATAGCCATGCCGCACACCGAAGTGCGCGTCGTCGACCCGGCGACCAATGCCGTGGTCGCCGCGGGCACGCCCGGCGAGGTCGTGGTGCGCGGCCCCAACGTGACCCCCGGCTACTGGAACAACCCCGAGGCCACGGCGGCGGCCTTCGACGCCGAGGGCTGGTTCCACTCCGGCGATATCGGCTACCTGGACAGGGGCGGCTTTCTCTACATCGTCGACCGGCTCAAGGACATGATCATCAGCGGTGGCGAGAACATCTACCCCGCCGAGGTGGAGAACGCGCTCGCAGACCTGCGCGGCGTCACCGACGTCGCGGTAGTCGGAGTCGCGGACGACAAGTGGGGCGAAGCGGTAGTCGCGGTGCTGAGCACAGCGGACGGCGCCGCCGTCGAACTGGCGGACGTCCGCGAGCATGCCGCCCGCAGACTCGCCCGGTACAAGCTGCCCACCCGAGTGGAGAAGGTCGAGACCATGCCGCGCAATGCGGCGGGCAAGCTGGACAAGCGCACCATCCGCCGGATGCTCGCGTCGGAGCAGCCGTGACCGCCACCCCGGCGATCCCGGTTCCCGAGCCGGAAGCGCCGTGGACGTGCTCGGCACCGCGGCGCTCGGAAACCGGGTTGTCACTTGTAATGGACCGCCCGGGTCTCGACCCGATTCCCGTCCGGCTGCAACGCTGCGCCGACAGCAGGCTCGCACTCGCCTACCCTGTGACCGCGCACGACATCGACGTACTGGTCGAGGCGGCGCTGCCGCCGAGGGTCCGCACGGCCCTGCTCGGCGCGCTCGGTCCCGCCATCCTGCGGGCTGATCCCGGGTGTCGTCGGATCGTGGTCGCGGTAGCTGCAGACGACCACGAGGCACTGGCCGCGGTTGTCGACGCGGGGCTGCGGCCCACCGTCGAGGTCGATCTGCCGGAAGGCGAGTTCGTGCTGACGGTGGCCGAGCCGACCTGGGTGACCGCCGTCGATATCGACCTTGACCACGTCCCCGGTACCTGACCTCCGGCCCTCAGCTCACTTCTTCGATCTTGTTTCCGGCGGCGGTGTCGCTGAACTGGCGTACCTGGGGCACCGTCGTCACCATGTGCACCACCGCGCGGTCGCTCAGACAGACGTACAGGTGTGGCACGTCGCCGGGAAATCGCACGAAATCACCCGCGGCGAGTTCCACCGGATCGTTCACCGGTCCGGTCCGGATTTTCCCTCTCACCACGTACAGGTGGTGCAGCGTTCCGAGTGAGTGCCCGTCGATGATCTCGGGTTGCTTGCCCGAGCGCTCGAAGCGCAGCATGAGGGTGCGCACGTAGCCCGACCCGTAGACCTCGTCGAGCAGCCGCTCGGAGCGGGTGCCCTCCGCCGTCCACGTGCTGTCCGCGCCGCGTTGCACGTAGACCGGGGTTCCCCACTCGGTGAGCAGCCGCCGCGCCGACACGTTCAGCGCGCCGCCCAGCAGCGCGAGCGTCTCCACAGTCGGATTCCCCGCCCCCTGCTCGATTTTCGACAGCGTCTGCTTGGATAACCCCGACCTCCGGGCCAGTTCGCCCAGGGTCATGGAGCGCTCTCTGCGGTAGCGCCGGACGTTCCGAGCGACCAGCTCGTTCTCGCTGGCCTGGGCGTCACTTCTGGAGTTCATTTCGTCATTCTCAGCGAACACCGGGGGTGTCTCAAGTCGGTCCTCGGTGTCACTTTTAATATTGATATCGTCATCTTGACTAGCACCTCGGGGGTCCGCACGATAGAGGTCACGGATGGCCGACCGGCCATCGGAGCTGGGACACCTGGGAGTACGACCATGCCGGGAACCATGAGCGCGCGCGATGACCGGGCCGCCGTCGACAAGGCTGTGAGCCTTCTCGTCGCACTCGGCGATCACCGCCCATCCGGGACCGGCGTCAGCGAACTCGCCCGACGCACCGGACTGAGCAAGTCGACCGCTTTCCGCGTCCTCGGCGTGCTGGAACGCAACGCGGTGGTCGAACGGGTCGGGACCGGCTACCGGCTGGGCACCACGATGCGGCATCTGGGCCGCGCCGGTCAGCCGGCCGAGTACGACCACCTGCGCGACCTGCTGCTGCCCTTCCTGGCCGATCTCTACGAGATGTCGCACCACACTGTGCATCTCGGCGTCCTGTCCGGCACCGAGGTGGTGTACCTGGCCAAGTTGTACGGCCACCGCAGCATCCCCGCGCCCTCCCGGATCGGGGGCAGGCTGCCCGCCCACCTAACCGCCATCGGCAAGGTCCTGCTCGCCTACGACCCAGAGGCCGCGAGGGCGGCCGCCGCTCGCCCGCTGGTGGCCGCCACTCCGCACAGCATCACCGACCCAGGGATCCTCACCTCGCAGCTCGCGGAGATCCGGCGCACCGGGCTCTCCTTCGACCGCCAGGAGAGCCGGCTCGGGCTCAGCTGCGTCGCGGCGCCCGTGCTCGGCCGCAACGGCACCGTGGTGGCGGCCTTCTCGGTATCCGCACCACATCGCAGCGTCGATCCCGCGTCCTTCGGCCCGGGCCTGCGCCGCCTCGGCGCAGCCGCTACGCGCGCGATCACCGGCCGTCGGCCACCGGTACTCCCGGGCAACGGCGATGCCCGCCACGCAGCCGCATCCCGCACCTCTCGCCCGGCTCGCCGGAGCACGGACCGTTCCGCGCATGAGCATCCTGTCCGGGAGACGGCGCCCGCGTGATGACGGAGGGGGCTCGGCTCACCCGATGCTCACGAGCTTCGCAAAAGGGCCGTTCGGTAGGCAATCTCGCTGAAGGGGAGGACGGCACCGGACCGTTCCCGTCCCTTCTGAGCGCCACGACTCTCGGGCCGTCGTGTGAAAGGACCCCACATTGCCTGCGAACCACCGTGGTCAGGAGAATTACGAATGACGATCACGGACGCATGTATTCTGCGCCACCGGCGTTCGGCCGAGTCCCCCGCCGGGCTGCCGAATACTCGGCTGGATCTCCTCACGATCTCGACCGATGAAGGCAGCAAAGGTCACACATTCGTCAGCGCGCCGGGCTGTCGGCGGAACGTGAAAGATTTGCGTTCCGTTGACACCGGGCACGGGGCGAATGCGTGTTCCGGCGCATGATCTCGGCGACGTCGTCTGCGGATCGGTGACGGCGACGCGCAGGAGCACCTAATCGAGGACGGTGGTGACGCCGTCACCACCGCACGGGTGACGCCGTCTCCACAATCCCGTTACCTTCGGTACCGAAATGCAGCGACATGTTGTGAACCTGCATGTGAGAAGCAGGTCAGATGTCACCGGAAAGCCGCTGACCAGCGTGTTTCCGGGCGGCCGGGCGGAGGGATCGACACCCCACTTCCCGTCTGTGGCATCGCCATGGTGGCCTCGATCTAAAGGCCGCAACGAAGAGTGAGCCAGAGCCGTCTTCTGATAGACCTTGATGTACTACGGCTCGGAGAGCCCAGGAAATGGGCCCCGCGCGAGTAGGTGTTCTTCTCCGGTGAGCGATTGCAGTGCTCGGGCGACGTCGTAGATGCCGGGGCGGTTGTAGGGGAAGAGGGTGTTTCTGCCTTTGCGCCGCTGGTGGCCTCCGTAGGCGCGGGAGATTGCTTTGCCGAACTGCCGTTCTACGTAGTTCAGTGTGGTGTATCGGATTCGGGTGACGGTGACGCGTTCTTCGACGGCCCAGGGCAGATGCTTGCGGAATCGGTTGTGGAGGTTGTCGTAGCGGCGGTATGTGATCGGTTGGCCGGTGTGGTCGCGCAGTACTTGGGTTGTGGTGCGGGGGCCGCCGCGGGTGTCGATGTGTTCGAGCAGATGCTGCAGAAGGGTGGGGGAGATGGGTTGCCAGCGCAGATCGCCTGATTCGTCGCGCAGGCGCAGGGTGCAGTCTTCTTGGATGATGTCGCCGATGTGCAGGTGTAGTGGGCTGCGGCGGTGACAGGCTGTCTCCATGTGCAGGCGCACGATCAGTCCGTAGAGTTCTCGGTCGTTGCCGGTTGTTTCCGCAACGTCGGCGAGTTCGTGCAGGCGCTCGATGCTCAGCGGCAGTTTGGATCGGCGCGATTGGGGCGGCCTGGGGACTTGGCGAGCCGTGTTGTGCGAGGGGTCGATCAGTCCGTCGTACTCGGCGAAACGGTACAGGCAGCGCAGAGCGTCGACCAGACCGCCAGCGCCACCGCTGCCTGTTGCGTTGAATCTCGAGGCAGCGCGGTTCTGGTGTTTTTTCACCAGTTCGGTGATGTCTGCGATGGTGGGCTCGTTGAGGCGTCGGTCGCCCCATGCCTGTTCGACCAGCTTCCAGTAGCCGCTGTAGGTGTTGCGGGAGCCAGCGGGCACAGATTCGGAAACCCGGGAGATGTACTCGCCGACGGTCGGCATGGGCCGTTGCTCCTGCTCGGCGTGGACGACGATGTGTTCCAGTCGTTCGATGGTTCGTCGTAGGTGTTCAGGTAGCTTGTCAGGCTTCATGCTGTCCTGTGCAGTCGGTTCGGTCACCCGAGCGGTGAGTTGTCGCCGGGGCGGTGAAGTGCAGGTAGTGGCCGGAAAGCCGCGTGGTCGAGGCGACTCGGGCCTAGCGATTTCATCGAGTCCATAGGTGCGGGTGTTGGCGCTGCACCATGAGATGCATGCTGGTGGGCGGATAGAGCACCAGGAGCCGTTGTTCGGGTGCGGCGACAGCCAGTAGCCGGTCACCGGACTGGATGCGGTAGCAGCGGCGGACCTCAGCCGGCAGATGCAGATGATGCTGGGATGTCACCGAATAGGGACCATCGCCGCACTCGGTCACGACGATCACCTCATCGACCACCTCGATCGCCACAGCCTGATTCGGCTCCCAGCCAAGCCTTTTCAGTGGCGAGCTGTCGGCTAAGCGACCGTTGCCGCCGATGGTGGTCACCGTGTAGTACAACGCCGCAGCGTCCTCGGGCACAACAGGTGGTCCCGGCTTGCGGAACGGGCGGAACACCGGCTGCCGGTCGCTGACGGGATCGGCGGGCTTGGAGTTCATGCCCCCGTACATTCGGGAATCGACTGGCCAGTTCACGCGTCTCCTCGTCGACCGAGATCATCGGATGAATCCCCCACAGCGCTGCCACCGACAGGCAGCGCTCCTCCAGCATCCAGGCACCCCGAAGCCTGGTCAACCGATACAAACCCCCATCGGGCACGGTCCGATGCCGGCGACCGCTTGCCGACTTCGCGGATGTGTCCGGGCAAGTCTTCAAACACCCCAACAGGGCATCCATGCCCTGAAACAGAGCAGAAAAGGCCGGAACATGTGCGAGAACACACACTCGGAGCAACAAAAAACACGCATTCAGTGCATAGATGCACTGAATGCGTGTTTTTTCGTGTCCGGAGGGGGACTTGAACCCCCACGCCCGATAAAGGGCACTAGCACCTCAAGCTAGCGCGTCTGCCATTCCGCCACCCGGACCGGTGTGCTCAGCAAGATTATCGGATCGCTCCGCGTGGACCAAATCGCGGCTGGACCTGCGGATTCTCGGAGTGGATCGATGGGGAGCTGCGTGGGTCGCCGTGACGGTGTCAGCTGTGTGCGGTGCCGATCCATTGGTGTGCGCGATCGCGTTCTGGCGGTTCGGCTCTGCGGTTACAGAATGGTCGGTGTCGGAGGCCTCGCCACACATTTCGGAGGTGCCGGCAAGACGCGGCGATCAGCAGGATCTGCTGGATCACCTGCCGAAGTGGTTCGGCGTCGCCGTCGGCTGAGCGTGCCTGCACAATGATCATGTCCCGCGGGCTGGGATTCGGCGGATCCATGGCTCCACGGGTTTAACGGTCACCTGCGGCTCGTGCTCGGCGACCCACAGGACGGGATCGAACATGCGGAAGTCCGCGGCTACCGCAGGTGCGGGAAGCGTGCACGGTGGAGAGCCTTGATCGAGTCGGCGAGTTCGGCGACCGGCCCGTCGACCACGGCGTCCGGCACGACTTCGGTGATCGGCAGCGCCGCGACCGGGGCACGCGGGACGCCCCACTCCGCCAGCCAGGAGACGAGCTGACCGGAGGACACGGCGTACACGATCCGGCCGAGGCCGACCCATCCGTGGCTCGCCGCGCACATGGGGCAGTGCTCGCCGGAGGTATAGACGGTGGCCGCGGCCCGCTCGTCGGGCGGCAGATGGGCCGCTGACCACCGCGATATCTCGAACTCGGGATGTCGGGTGGCGTCACCGGCCTTGATCCGGTTGCGGTCTTCGAAGAGCACCTTCCCTTCGGCTGAAACCAGGAGCGAGCCGAAAGGCTCGTCTCCGTCCTCCAGCGCCTCGCGGGCGAGTTCGATGCCGCGGCGCAGGTGCGAAAGGTCGGCGGCTGTGATGGTCATGGAATCCTCCGCTGGGGAAGCGAATGGGCCTTGCCGAATCGGCAAGGCCCATTCGCCGACGCGGTCGAGCGGCTACGGCGCCGGCGCAGGTCCGCATTCCTTGCCCATCACGTCGGGAAGATGAGCCCATCCGGACGAGCAGCTCACGACCTCGCCACCGTTCACCATGAACGGCTGCGTGATCTCTCCGCTCATCGGCGCACCGTTCGCCGCCGTGCACTCCAGAGCGGTCACCCTGCCTTCCCACACCGGCGAGTGCGACGAACAGTTGTAGCTCCACATCTCCTGCGCGGAGGCGGTCGGCGGACAGAACAACAGTGCCGCCGCGGCGGCGAGGAAGGGGGGAAGACCCAGACGAATGCGACGTGTGGCTTTCATGACGATCTCCTTGTCCTGGTTCCGTGCGGTCTGAATCGGTAACCGTCCCGGACGGGTCGTCCGAGCGGTAGCGAGCAGAAACTGCGTGGTTGCTCAGGAGAGAACGTGCACACTGCGCCAGGAACGATACGCGTGGGTAGCAAGCCTCGTTACGGAATGCCGGATGCTGTGATCATCCGGATGCGACGGCCGCTCACCGGGGCCTCGAGCGGATTATTTCTCGACTACGTGCGGGTAACACCCACACGCTGTACAGATATTCGGGTTAAGGGTGCACACTCGCGAGACCGGGGTCGCACACTCGAGTGGGCCAATGCTTAGGACAGGAAGGAGCTGGCGAGTGTTCAGCCGCATCGCCATCGTGAATCGGGGAGAGGCGGCCATGCGCCTCATCCACGCCGTCCGAGATCTGGCTGCGGAGACCGCGCTGCCGATCGAAACCGTCGCACTGCACACCGATGTGGACCGCACCGCGACGTTCGTGCGGGAAGCCGACATCGCCTACGACCTCGGTCCGGCGTCCGAGCGCCCGTACCTGGACCTGAAGGCGCTCGAGCGCGCCCTGGTGGCGACCGGCGCCGATGCCGCCTGGGTCGGCTGGGGCTTCGTCGCGGAGGACCCGGCGTTCGCGGAGTTGTGCGAACAGATCGGCGTCACCTTCATCGGCCCCAGCCCGGATGCCATGCGCAAGCTCGGCGACAAGATCGGCGCCAAGCTGATCGCCGAAGAGGTCGGCGTGCCGGTCGCGCCCTGGAGCCGCGGCCCGGTCGAGACCGTGGACGCCGCACTGGCATCGGCCGCCGAGATCGGCTACCCGCTGATGCTGAAGGCCACCGCGGGCGGCGGTGGGCGCGGTATCCGGGTGATCACGAACGAGGCCGAACTCGTCGACGCCTACGAGCGCACCCGCCAGGAGGCCGCGCGGGCATTCGGCAGCGGCGTGGTCTTCCTGGAACGGCTCGTCACCGGTGCCCGGCACGTCGAGGTCCAGGTCATCGCCGACGGCCAGGGGACGGCGTGGGCGCTGGGTGTCCGTGACTGCTCGGTGCAGCGGCGCAACCAGAAGATCATCGAGGAGTCGGCCTCACCGGTGCTCCGTCCGGAGCAGGCCGCAGAACTGAAGGCCTCGGCGGAACGGCTGGCGATCGCGGTGGGTTATCGCGGCGCGGCGACCGTGGAGTTCCTCTATCACCCCGGTGACCAGCTGTTCGCGTTCCTCGAGGTCAACACCCGACTGCAGGTCGAGCACCCGATCACCGAATCCACCACCGGGTTCGACCTGGTCCGGGCGCAACTGCTGGTCGCCTCCGGAGGAAGGCTCGAGGGCGAGCCCCCGGCCGAACGCGGGCACGCCATCGAGGCCCGGCTCAACGCCGAAGACCCCGACCGCGACTTTGCGCCCGCCCCGGGCCGCATCGCGCGGCTGAACCTGCCTGCCGGGCCGGGCATCCGCGTCGACACCGGCGTCAGCGAGGGCGACACGATTCCCGCCGACTTCGACTCGATGATCGCCAAGATCATCGCCTACGGCCGTGATCGCGACGAGGCGCTGGGCCGGTTGCGCAGGGCGGTGGCGCAGACGCGGGTAGTCATCGAAGGCGGCGCGACGAACAAGAGCTTCGTGCTCGACCTGCTCGACCAGCCCGAGGTGATCGACGCCAGCGCCGACACCGGCTGGATCGACCGCGTCCGCGGCGAGGGCCGCCTCGTCACGCATCGCCACTCGGCGGTCGCGCTGGCCGCCGCCGCGATCGAGGCCTACGAGGAAGAAGAGCGCGTCCAGCGGCATCGGTTGCTGTCCACCGCCGCGGGCGGGCGTCCTCAGGTCCAGCACGAGAGCGGCAGGCCGCTCGACCTGAAGCTGCGCGGCGCGGGCTACCGTGTGCGCGTCGCGCGCATCGGCGCCCACCGGTTCCGGATCGGAATCGAGACCGGCGGCGATATCCACACGGCCGATGTCGACCTCGAGCGCTTCGATCGGCACACCGGGCAGATCGTGGTCAACGGCTCTCGCTACCGCTTGACCATCGGCACGCACGGGCCGATCCACCTCATCGACGTCGACGGTGTCACCCATCGAATCAGCCGCGACGAGGGCGGTGTCGTCCGTTCCCCCGCGCCCGCGCTGGTCGTCGGCACGCCGCTGGAGGTCGGTGCCGAGGTGGAGGCCGGCGCTCCGGTGCTCGTGCTGGAGAGCATGAAGATGGAAACGGTGCTGCGCGCGCCGTTCCGCGCTCGGCTGAAGGAGTGCGGTGTCTCCGTCGGGACGCAGGTGGAGACCGGTGCGCCGCTGCTGCGGTTGGAGCCGCTCGGCGAAGACGACGAGGCCGAGGACACCACGGCGACCGAGTCGGTGGAGCTGGACCTGCCCGGCTTGCCCGCCCAGGTCCGCCCGCACGAGCGCACCGCCCGCGGTCAGCAGGACCTGCGCAGTCTGCTGCTCGGGTTCGACGTCGACCCGCACGACGATCGCCGGGTGCTCGACGAATACCTCACCGCGCGCCGGGCCGCCATCGCGGACAACCGCAGGCCGCTGGCCGAGGAACTCGAACTCGTGCAAGTGTTCGCCGACCTCGCCGAACTGTCGCACAACCGGTCCTGGGACGAGGACGGCGGCCAAGGCCACGTGCACAGCGCCCGCGAGTACTTCCACACCTATCTGCAGAGCCTCGACGTCGAGCGGGCCGGGCTGCCCGAGTCGTATCAGGCCAAGCTCGCCAAGGCGCTCGGGCACTACGGAGTCACCGAGCTGGACCGCTCACCCGACCTCGAGGCCGCGGTCTTCCGGATCTTCCTCGCTCAGCAGCGCCCGTCCGACACCGTCGAGGTCATCACCACGCTGCTGCGCGAGTGGCTGCAGGAGCCGGTTCCGGACCGGGCGCTGCGCGAACCCGTAGGCCTCGTGCTGGAGCGGCTCGTGGCCACGACGCAGGTCCGCTTCCCCGTGATCGCCGACCTCACCCGCGGCCTGGTGTTCGCCTGGTACGGCCAGCCATTGCTGCGGCGTAACCGCGCACGGGTCTACACCAATGTCCGCAGGCACTTGCGCCACCTGGACGCGAACCCGGGCTCCCCCGATCGGGCCGAGCGCATCTCCGACATGGTGCGCAGCACGGAACCGCTGGTACGACTGCTCGGCCAGCGGCTGGAACGCGGCTACCCGGACCACACGGTCATGCTGGAAGTGCTGACCCGCCGGTACTACGGCAACAAGGGACTCACCGGCGTTCGCACCCACGAGGTGGGCGGCTGCACGTTCGTGATCGCCGAGCGAGCCGGCTCGAGCCTGGTGTCCACCGCGGTGAGTTTCGACGCGCTCGACACCGCGCTGCGCGGGCTCACCGAACTGGCCGCGAGCGCCGCGTCCATCGACGCCGACATCTACCTCAGCTGGGAGAAGCAGCCCGGCGACTTCGACGCGATGGCGGCGGCGCTGCACGAGGTCATCGCCACCCACCAGTGGCCGAACCAGGTGCACCGCATCACCGCCACGGTCGCGGGCAGCGGCGGCGCGGTGATGCACCACCACTTCACCTTCCGCCCGTCGGCCACCGGCATGGCGGAGGAGCGGCTGATCCGCGGCCTGCACCCCTACATCGCGCAGCGGATGCAGCTGGAGCGGCTGCGCAAGTTCGACCTCACCAGGCTGCCGTCCTCGGACGACGACGAGATCTACCTGTTCCGGTGCGTCGCGAAGGAGAACCCGGCCGACGATCGCCTCATCGCGTTCGCGCAGGTCCGTGACCTGGCGGCGCTGCGCGAGCACGACGGCAGGCTGCTCGCCCTGCCCACGGCGGAGAGCACCATCGCCACCTGCGTCGACTCGATCCGCCGGGCGCAGTCGCAGCGGCCGTCGGCGAAACGCTTCAACACCAACCGCATCGTGATGTACATCTGGCCGCCGATCGATGTCACTCGCGCCGAGCTGGAGACGATCGGCGGGCACGTGCTGCCGACCGCCGCGGGCGCCGGGCTGGAGGAGATCCTGCTCATCGCGCGGCAGCGGGACCCGGAGACGGGTGAGCTGGCCAAGATCGCCGTCCGCATCACGTTCAGCGCCACCGGCGGCACCGACGTGACCGTCGGCGAGCCCACCGACGAGCCGGTCGAGCCGCTGGACGAATACCGGCAGAAGGTGCTGCGGGCGAGCAGCCGCAACACCGTGTACCCGTACGAGCTGACCGGTCTGCTCGGTGATTTCGCCGAGTACGACCTCGACGACCACCACGCGCTGGTGCCGGTCGACCGGCCCAAGGGACGCAACACCGCGGCGATCGTCGCGGGCGTGGTCACCACGCGGACCGAGCGGCATCCGCAAGGCGTCACCCGGGTGGTGCTGCTCGGTGATCCGACCAAGTCGCTGGGCGCGCTGTCGGAGCCGGAGTGCCGGCGCGTGATCGCCGCGATGGACCTGGCCGAACGGATGCAGGTGCCGTTGGAGTGGTACGCGTTGTCCTCCGGCGCCCGGATCTCGATGCGGTCCGGCACGGAGAACATGGACTGGGTGGCGGCGGCGCTCAAGCGCATCGTCGAGTTCACCCAGGACGGCGGCGAGATCAACATCGTTGTCGCGGGCATCAACGTCGGTGCGCAGCCGTACTGGAACGCCGAGGCGACGATGCTCATGCACACCAAGGGCATCCTGGTGATGACGCCCGAGTCCGCGATGGTGCTGACCGGCAAGCAGGCGCTGGATTTCTCCGGCGGTGTGTCGGCCGAGGACAACTTCGGCATCGGCGGCTACGACCGCGTGATGGGCCCCAACGGGCAGGCGCAGTACTGGGCGCCGAACCTGACCGCCGCGCGAGACGTGTTGATGGCGCACTACGACCACACCTACGTCGCGCCCGGCGAGCACGCGCCGCGGCGAGCGCAGACCAGCGACCCCTTCGATCGCGATGTCTCCGACTTCCCGCATGTCGCGGCGGACAGCGATTTCACGACGGTCGGCGAGATCTTCTCCACCGCCAAGAACCGGGACCGCAAGAAGCCGTTCGACATCCGTACCGTGATGCGTGCCCTGTCCGACCAGGACCACCCGGTGCTGGAACGCTGGGCGGGCATGGCCGACGCCGAGACCGCGGTGGTGCAGGACGCGCATGTCGGCGGCATCCCGGTGTGCCTGTTGGGCATCGAGTCGCGGGGTGTCCCGCGACGCGGCTTCCCGTCCACCGACGGGCCCGACACCTACACCGCGGGCACGCTGTTCCCACGGTCGTCGAAGAAGGCCGCGCGGGCGATCAACGCGGCCAGTGGCAACCGCCCGCTGGTCGTCCTGGCGAACCTGTCCGGTTTCGACGGCTCGCCCGAATCGATGCGGAAGCTGCAGCTCGAGTACGGCGCCGAAATCGGGCGCGCGATCGTCAACTTCCGCGGCCCCATCGTGTTCTGCGTGATCTCCCGGTATCACGGCGGCGCGTTCGTGGTGTTCTCGAAGGCGCTGAACCCGAACATGACCGTGCTCGCGCTGGAGGGCTCGTTCGCCTCGGTGCTCGGTGGCGCTCCGGCCGCCGCGGTGGTGTTCGCCGGTGAGGTCGACACCCGCACCGCGGCCGATCCGCGGGTGCGGGACCTGGAGGCGCGCGCCGCGATCGCATCCGGCACCGAGCGCGCCTCGCTGACCGCGGAACTCGACGAGATCCGGTCGTCGGTCCGGACGGAGAAACTCGCCGATGTGGCTGCGGAATTCGACCGCGTGCACGATATCCGGCGTGCTGTCGAGGTCGGATCGGTCGACGCGATCATCCGCGCCTCCGAACTGCGTCCGCGCATCATCGAGGCCATCGAGGCGCGCCTGGGCGAGTGACCCGGCCGTTCGGACGGCGTGCCCGAAAGGCACATGACATCAGGCCCCGATCTCGGAGTACCGCCCTACAGCGGGTACCGGGTCGGGGCCTGGTGTCACCGGCCGCTGGGCGCGGTGTGGGCTTGCCCCAAGGCCTGAGCCTTCAGTTGCTCGAATTCCGCGTCGGTGATGACACCGGAATCGTGCAGGGCCTTCGCGTCGGCGATGCTTTCGGCGGGGGACTTACCCGCGACCTGCCGGATGTACTGATCGGTGGCTTGCTGGGCCTCGGCCTGCGCTCGTTGAGCGCGCAACGCCATGCCCCGCCCCCGCACGATCAGGTACACCAGCGCCGTGAGGTACGGGAAGATCACCAGGGCGATCACCCACACCGCTTTCGCGATGCCGGAGACGGAGTGGTCGCGGAACAGATCCACCAGAATCTGGAACAGCACGATCAAGTACGCCACGAAGGCGAACACGAGGATCGTGTACCACACGTAATCCCAGAACGAATCCATCTTGTGAACCTCCTCGGGCAGTTCTCCCGTATCGTTGCGGGGCTTCGGAGTCGACGCGGCATGAATCGGACCGCCGGTCGGCGCATGGAGCGAAAACAAACCTGCGTTTTTGCGGGTGGCCCGCATTGCGCTTCGCTGACGGCTATCGGTTCGGTTCGAAATTAATGAAGCGGCGGCGCGAGCGCCCGAAGAAATGCTGAGCATATGGTACACGGGTAACGAGCGTGGCCGAATGCAATTGTCGGCCGGTCGATACGGCGGATGCCGAAAGACACGATCATGCCGCCCTGTGGCTGCTAAACTCGCCGCGTATGGGCCGCCGCGAGCGGTCTTCGGTTATCCGAGCCGGCTCCGGCGCCGACCCGAGATGCGCCGCTGAAGACGGCAATCATAGTGATTCTATTCGATACCATATTGATTTCATTTCGGATTCGGCTCGGCTCGAACCATACGGCTGGAGACGGAGGCGGACATGACCACAGGCGACGGGGATTGGTCCAAGCCGGCCGCGATGGCCATCCCGAAGGAAGGGTATTTCGAGCTCGAGCAGGGACGTTACGGGCCGATCTTCCCTCGCACGCCGGCCAATTACGGCTTTTCGATCATCGCGAAGGTGAAACCCGGTCGCGAGGCCGCGATCCGGGAGTACGGTAAGCAGATCGAGGCCGCCGTCGAGGAAGACCCCACGGTGCTGGCGCCGCTGCGATTGCACTACCTGCGCTGGGTGCTGTTCGACCTCGGTGACGGGTTGTGTTTTCAGTACCAAGGAATCTTCGACACCGACTTCGACAAGTACGTCGAGGATGCTGTCGCCTTGTTCCTGTCGACCGGCATCACGACCGTCTTCGTAAATCTCGAGGGTTTCCCCGACGACTGGAGGACCAATACCGATGCGGTGGTCGACTTCTTCCGCAAGCATCAATGCCCCAGCTTCCTCGAGTACGGCGAGTACCCATACGTGACGGCGGACGAGATCAAGAAGGCATTGCGCGTGAAGGCGGCGTTCTCCGACATGCTCGACCAAATGCAGTAGCGCCACGAGGTCCGCTGATGCTCGAACTCGACGACATCCAGCACATTCTGCTGACCCGCGTCCCCGCGCTGACCGGACGCTACGAGTTCCTGTCGTTCGACGGTGCCACCAGCGGGCGGGCGTGGCTGTCGGCCATGGTGGACCGGGTGTCCTCGGCTGCCGACGCACAGCGCTCCGTGACCACCGACCGCCGATGGGTGACACTCGCGTTCACCTGGACCGGACTGCGCGCACTCGGTGTGCCCGAGCAGTCGCTGGCGACATTTCCCGACGAATTCCGGCAAGGCATGGCGGCACGCGCGGGCATCCTCGGCGACACCGGCCCGAATCACCCCGACCGCTGGGTCGGCGGATTGGCCGCGGACAACCTGCACGCGATCGCGATCCTATTCGCCCACGACGACGCCGAACGAGCTCGCTGCGTGCGCGCACACGACGAACTGGTCGCCCGCTGCCCAGGAGTGACAGTGTTGTCGTCCCTCGACGTGGCGGCCGTTCCGCCGCTGGATTACGCCCACGATCATTTCGGTTACCGCGACCGTTTGTCGCAGCCGGTGATCCAAGGCTCCGGTGAGCAGCCCACGCCGGGCACGGGTGCTCCGCTCGAGGCCGGGGAGTTCATTCTGGGATATCCGGACGAGGACGGCCCGCCGGTGGGACTGCCGCAACCGGAGGTCTTGTCGCGCAACGGCAGCTATATGGCCTACCGGCGCCTCCAGGAACACGTCGGGCGATTCCGCGAGTTCCTGGCCGAATACAGCGACAGCCCCGAGGAGCAGGAGTTGCTGGCCGCGAAGCTGATGGGCCGGTGGCGCAGCGGCGCACCCTTGGTGCTCGCCCCCGAGCAGGACGACCCCGAACTCGGGGCCGATATGCAGCGAAACAACGATTTCAACTACAAAGAGATGGACCCCTACGGGTATGCGGCGCCCTTGGGCTCGCACATCCGCAGGCTGAATCCCCGTGACACGGCCGCGAACATGCAACGCAGGCGGCTGATCCGCCGCGGCGCCACGTACGGACCGCACCTTCCGGAAGGCGTCCCCGAGGACGGCGCCGAGCGCGGAATCGCGGCTTTCGTGCTGTGCGCAAGTCTGGTGCGGCAGTTCGAATTCGCCCAGAACGTATGGATCAACGACAAATCGTTCCACGAACTCGGCAACGAGCGGGACCCGATCATCGGCAATCAAGACGGCACCCTGGAATACAAGATCCCCAAACGCCCGATCCGCAGGACCATCAAGGGGTTGCCGGCGTTCACAACTCTCCGAGGCGGCGCGTACTTCTTCCTGCCCGGTATTCGTGCCCTGCGCTACCTCTGCACTCTCACCGACGACGAGGTGGCACCATGAGCACCAGCACCCCGGCACGCACCTACAACCAATCCCAGCTGCCCCGCCCCTACACTCCCGGCAGACGCCGGTTGAGCATCTACTGGACCTGGAGCTACCCCTGGGAAGCCCAGCGCGACCCCGCCGCGCTGGACAACCGTTTCTCCACCATGACCGAAGTACGCCAAGCCGCTTGGCCGGCCTACGAGACGCCCGAGTACGACGCCGCGCATTTCCTGCAGGGGATCGCGGGAACGCTGGAGCTGTTCCACCGCTCCACGCTCCTTTTCCAGCAACTCGCCAGGGAGGCCACCGGTCACCCCGTCGCGGTCTTCCAGCGCATCGATCAAGCAGGGTTCGAACTACCGGTCGACGAACGCGTCCTCGCCGACACCGACACCCTCCTGATCTTCGGCCTCGATCACGTACTCGGTCAGGCAGAAGCCGGGCCCGACGAGATCGAAGCCATCGCCGAATGGCTGCGACGCGAAGACACCTGTCTGCTTCTGGCGCCACACCACGACGTCGGCTGCACCGACGATCTGCACCAGCGTCAAGTCGAATACGACCATCATGGCGACCCGCTCGTGCCACGCCAGCAACGCTTCAGCGCCTATACCCGCTCACTGATGAAGGCTCTCGACGTTCCGGTGCACAACATGTACGGCCTTCGCCCCGCCGTCGTGCCAGGGACGAAATCCATTGCGCCGTTGGCACCGTTCCGCGATTTGGACGACCTGCACCTGCTCGACAACGTCAGCACGTTCAACTTCCACCCACACCTCCCGCACTATCAGCTCACCAGACCCGCGAGCGAATCCCTGCGGCTGCTGGCACGGCAACCCGTCGACCTCGACCGGCCGCACCCCTTCACAGCCGAAGGCCACACCGAGTTCAACACGCTGATCTGGTTGCCGCCCAACGACCGGCGCGCAGGGGACATCGTCCTGATCGACTCCACCAACTTCACCACCTTGTTCGGAGGAACCGAAAGCCTCACCAACCTCTGGCGCAACCTCGCACTGATGAAATGACGGCACATCTCGGCTCGGCCCGCCGCCCGCATGCGCCCCGGATGGCAGAAGTAGGGGGTGACGATGAGTGACGTAACTGATGCCGACCACACACCACACCTGAGCACGACTGCCATGTGGCGTTACGTTCGCGGTGCTCCGTGGACATTCTCCTGGCTGGCATTGCTGTTGGTGACGACGATCGTTCAACACCTGGTGCCGCGCAGCGAGCTGCAGGACATACTGGGGGAGCGGTCCACCAATCTCCGTCACCTCGAATCCGACCCGGTGCACGTCCTCATCGCCAGTCTGCTGTGGATCGACGGCTATTTCTGGCTCCCCTACTTCTTTCTGTTCTGCGTCTTCCACGCTCCGGCGGAACGGTGGCTGGGCTCGTTTCGCTGGGCGATTGTCGGTCTCACCGCGCACGTCGGGGCCACCTACCTCAGCGAGGGAATACTCGCCCTTGCCATTCGCCACGGTTATGCCGATCCCGGAATGATCGACGCGCGCGACATCGGTGTCAGTTATTTTCTGGCCGGTATCATCGGGATTCTCACCTATCATCTGGCTCGCCCGTGGCGGTGGCTGTACCTCGGCGGGATCCTGGGGTGGTTCGCCGTTCCGCTGTTGATCCATCCGACCTTCACCGGTATCGGGCATTACTCGGCCATGCTGATCGGACTGACTGCCTACCCCATCACCCGTAGACGGAAGATGCCGGAGTGGAACCCGGCCGCCCTGTGGCGGCGACGGGTTCGCGTCCACCGACGCGGAGCCTAGGGATCGAGACGCGTAGGGCGAAGCGTTATCTCATCCATAGTGCTGTCAACTTCGTTCCGGGTGATCAGCTTTCGGTCTCTGCCGCGAGACGCCCTCGCCGGATCGCCTGCAGGAGTTCGGCATGGTCTCGTGCGGTCTGCTCGGCGTAGGTTTCGGCGTATTCCGCGACAGCGTGGTCGAATTCGTCGGTGGTTCCGAGGTAGGAAGCGATCGCTATCCGATCGCCGCCACGGGCATGCGCGTACGCCAGCACCCGGCCGCACAACCGGCCGTACAACCGCATTGCCTTGGGCCGCATGGTCTCGATCACCGCCGAGCCCTTCCCGTCGCGTAGTTGCCGGATATAGAAGTCTCGCGTCTCACCGTCGATGTCAGGGCCTTTCTGCCAGCCCAGCAGGATGTCGCTCACCGCCTGCATCAGCCGCTGGCCCTGCACGACTCGCTCACCCTGGTTCGCGAACGTCGGCCCTGTCAGATACCTTGCCAGCACGGATGGCTGTGCCTCTTTCGCCTGCAGGATCAACGGATCACCGTCCACACCCAGCAGCAGCACGATCCAGGCGCGCGTACCGACGCTGCCGACGCCGACCACTTTGCGCGCGGCTTGGACGAATTCGAACTGGTCCAGCAGTGCGCGGCGATTGTCCTGCAGGGTCGCGCGGTAATCGCTGAGACGTCGACGTAGCTCGCGATACAGGTCGTCGGCGTCCGCGTCCGCGAATACCTCCTCGATCGGCATGATCAGGGGAGGATCGCTGATGATCCTCGGTCTGCCGTCGACACGGGTGGTCAGTTTGGCAAGCGCCTGATTGCTGTCGCGACTCCGCGATTTCGCGACCGCTTTCCGCACTCGTTCGCGCGTCGACGTATCCAGTTCGTCGCGCAGTTCGGACAGCTCGGCCGTCGGATCGAAACGCGAGTACCACACGGCCATGGTGCTTTGCTCGGCCTGGTGCCGCATGGTCGTCCGGTATTCGGACGCACATGCCTGGATGACCCGAAGTCGCTGTTTGCCGGAGAAGTCGTTCTCGCGGGCGGCGATTCCGAGGCTGGTGACCAGTCGCTTGACGTCCCATTCGAACGGCCCCGGGTACGTCTCGTCGAAATCGTTGATATCGAAGGCCAACCGGCGTTCCGGACTGGCGAAGATGCCGAAGTTGCTCAGGTGGGCATCCCCGCACAGCTGAGTCGAGAGACCGGTCGCCGGCGTGTGAGACAGATCGTCGGCCATGATCAGAGCAGCACCCCGATAGAAGGCGAAAGCCGAACGCGACATGCGTCCGTGGCGCACCGGAATCAATTCTGCGATGCGGGATTCAGCCTGCCAGTCGAGCAAGCCGAGCGGGTCTCGCCGACGGGCCGCATCGTGTTCGGCGAGCGCGGCAAGGGGAGTCGTCCGCCGGGCAGACGCGCCCCGCTCGGCGCGTGCTTCGCGGGTGGCGATTCGATGGTTCGTACTGCTCGGGATCGGCTCGGTCATAAGTCTCCTTCCCTCTCGCCTGAACCTCTGATCGTTCGAATGCCCGTACCGCGCCGGGCTCGGTCAGTGCGTCATGAAAACCTTCACCACGACGACGGTGGTGGCCGCAGCCGCCAGCAGCAGGGCCTCGAGCAGGGTCGCACGCCGGGCCCGCGCACCATTGAGCCGCTCGATGACGAACACGATTCCGCCGATCCGGATCAGCATGACCACCTCGGCGAGCAACTGCCCCGTGCGTGGTTCGATCCAGCCGATACCGGCGATGGCCAGAATCACGCAGGGTAGTACCGCTGAGCTGAGGATCGGTACGGAGTCCCGCAGATCTTTCCAACGCTCGCTCGAGGAGATCGGGCGGTTCTGCTCGACACTTTGCCCGACCCCCTCGGCGAAGGCGTGCGCCAGGAATGTCGACAGGGCCGTCCCGAGCACGATCAAGATCCCGACGTGCTCGGCGGACGTGGTGACGGGGATGAGCGCCGCCAGGATCAGAACGTTCCCGTAAACGTAGGCGCTGATCCGGCTGGCCGCGTTGCGGCGGTCCAGCGGCGCGCTGCGCGAGAACAGCGGGCCGTGCAAGAGCGCTTGTTTGCCTGCTTCCATCGGCCCTCATATGGTCGTCGCCGCCAGGTGGCTTCCCGAACCGTACCGAGCCCACCGTGCGTGGTGCGCGGGAGGCCGATCGCACCGGTGGCACGCAGCGCCGCCGGTCGGCGAGCCGCGACGCCAGGCGCTGCAATTCGAAGGTAGCCATTGTATCGCTGGAGGTATGCTTACTCGATGAGGCGAGCGCCGGTAGCGGCGACCGCTGTGGTCGTCGGATTCCGATGGAATCCGGGTGTGGCAGACGCCCGAGGGGCGGGAGGGCGCCCTTCTCTTTTTCGGTGGCGATCCGGTGATCTCCCTCGCGCACAACGATTCTGCGCAGGCAGCTGCACTCAGCGGCCGTTCGCAGTCGATCCGCAGTTTCGGCAGGCTCGCCCATCGGGCCAGTCCTACCACCACTGACGAATCCCATCCCTATGTCACTGGTGAAAGAGGTGAACGGCAATGTCAGCAACCGATGAGCATTCCGTCAAGCAGGCGGTCGCGGCCGGGACGTCGATCGGCGCCGCAGTCCTGTTGGCGGCGGCCGGCATCCTATCGATCTTCCAGGGGATCTCCGCCATCGCCGAAGACGAGGTTCTCGTCTCCGGTCCCAACTACACCTACAAGTTCAGTACGACCAGCTGGGGCTGGATTCATCTCGTGCTGGGGATCTTGATCGTGATCGCCGCGGTCGGACTGATGGCCGGAGCCATGTGGGCGAGGGTGATAGCGGTATTCCTCGCGGCGTTGTCGATCCTGGCGAACTTCCTGTGGCTGCCCTACTACCCGTGGTGGTCGACTGTGGTCATCGCCTTGGACGTCGTCGTGATCTGGGCGGTGACGACTTGGCGGCCGGATCGGATGTGACCCCCGCGGGGGCCTCGGCGTCGTCGTCCGCCTCCGGCTCTTCGTGGTGCGGCCGGGCGAGCGCGGGACGAATCAGCAGTTCCAGCGCGAGCAGCGCCAGCAGCGCACCGAGGACGAGCCACACCACCACGAGCCCGGTGGGGTAGGGCCAGAACACCAGCAGGAGGGCGGCGATGCCGATGATCGCCCAGCGCAGCGCCGTGCGGGCGCGGAAAGCCCACGTTTCGATCGGGTTCGGCGGGCGTGATCGCCGCAAGTGCTGCACCGAGTCCATGCCGCGCCCGAACTCGCGGCGCAGCGCGGTGGCCGACGTCGAATTCCCGGTCAGGTAGGCGCCGAGGGCAATCGCCAGGCCGAGCACGGCGACCCCGCGCAGCGCGGTCCGCAGCGGCACCAGCACCGTGTCGATGATCGCAGTGGCGGCGTCGGGTGAAAGCACGTCGGCCGGAATCCGATCCAGATACAGCGCCCGGGCGACGATCAGCGCGATGGCCAGAATCAGCATGCCTACCGCCAGCGCGAGCCCGACGTACACCAAGGCGCGTCGGCGGCGGCCTGCGGGTGCCGCGGCGATCGCGGCCACGGCGGCCGCGATCGTCACCCACGGCAGCACTGCCGAAGCCTTGTCGAGATTGTCGACGGCGCGTTGCGCCCGGACGAGCTCCGGGGACCGGAACAACACGAATTGCTTGTCCACCGCGGGGACTTTTTCGGCGAAGGTGAAGCCGCGATCGAGAAGCCGCGCCTTCACGTTCTCGATCACCGTTCGCAGGGAAAGGGTCACGGTGCCGTTCTCGTCGACCGTCACCGACTCGGGACCGAGCTCACCGGTCACCGTCGCCACCAGCGTGCTGTGGGCCGCGCGGTTGGCTTGCAGCCACAGATCCTCGAACTGGTCGCTGCGCACGAATGACAGGACGGTGTCGCTGACGAACCCGCGCGCCTGCTGGGTGATCACCGGCGCGAGTCCCTCGATCGCGCGGTCCACTCGCGGCCGGTTCTGGGCCGCCGGGACCGCTTCGGTCAAGGCGGCCAGGGCGTCGGCGGTCAGGCCCTCGATATCGACCCGGGCGAAGATCTCGTCGGTGATGGTGTTCGAGATCTCGTTCTGCAGGATCGGGTCCGAGCCCAGAGGCGCCACCGTGGTCACGTACCGGTTCGTGTCGAGGATCTCGCCCCGGACGAACCGTGACAGCACCGTGGTGATCGCCAGTGCGGCGACCAGAACCGTCAGGATCGCTACGGCGGCCCACCGCCACGCGTGCCGCGGCGGCCGAGTCGCCTGCGCCGCCGCACCGCGAGTCTTCGCTCGCAACGCGGCCACCTCGGTGCGAAGCCGGGCGAGTTCCTCGCGCTCGTCGGTGTTCAGCGGTTCGCCGGGGACGTCTCCGGGTGGGTTGGCATCCATCTACACGCCTACTCCTGGAATGGATTCTGGCAAATGGGACAGCCGGTGGTCGGCTTCGCCGGGCGAGGAAGTCGAGTGACAACCCTTAGCCGGCCCCTCGGGTGGGCGGCGCCGCCCCGGTCTCGGGGGAGGGCGGCGCCGCCCCGGTCTCGGCGGTGCGGGCCGCCGAGGGCGCGGTGGTTTGCGGATTCCAGGTCGAGATCGCCCAGATCACTACGACGTCCAAGGCGATGATCAGCGTCGACCACCAGGGGTAGTAGGGCAGCCACAGGAAGTTCGACAGGATCGACAAAGCCGCGATGACGATCGCTGTCACACGCGCCCACGCGACGCCGGTGATCAACGCGATGCCGGTAGCGGCCATCACCGCTCCGACAACGATGTGGACCCAGCCCCAGGCGGTCGAGTCGAACGCGAATGTGTAGCGCGGGCCCTGGACGATCAGCTCGTCCTGAGCGACCGCCGCGATTCCCTGGAAGAACTGCAGGAGACCGATGGTCGTCATGATGATCGCGGCGCCGATCGACGTTCCGGCGGCGATACCTTGCTCGACCCTGTTGCCTCCTCCGGCGACACGCATATTCTCCGACATCATGGTTCTCTTTCGAAGCGGAACTAGTATCCGAGAAGCAGGTTTCACCCCACCTCGATTGGAATGGACCTCGATGGGGGGATTTGCCACCGCAGTCCACCGCACTGTCGCGATCAGCGGGCGTACGCTGTGCATGAGATTAGCATCATGGACGCCGCTACAACCGGGATTATCGTTCTACCGGCATTGCCGGCTGAATCTGTTGCCGCGCGACAGTGATCTGTAGCGAGACAAAGTGATCCGGCTTCTTTCTCGTAATGAAAAGGAGGCACTGTGACCGAAACCGATATCGACGCGTTAGGCCCGGTCGATTATCTCGTGATCGAATTTCCCGCCGATCGCCCTCCGGACGGTTCGGCTCTGCCCTTGCTGCGCGACCTCGTCGAGCGCGGCATCATTCGAGTACTCGATCTGGCATTCGTCCGCAAGGGTACCGACGGTTCCCTCGCCGGAATCGATATCGCCGACGTGGGACTCGAAGGGGACCTGGACATCAGCCTCTTCGCCGAGGCGGGGTCGGGCCTGCTCGACGATGCCGACCGCAGGGAAGCGGGCGCGGCGCTCGAGCCGGGATGCTCGGCTGCGATCTTGGTCTACGAGAACAGGTGGGCGGCGCCCTTCGCTTCCGCCTTGCGCCGCAAGGGCGCCCAACTCGTGGCTTCCGGGCGCATTCCCGTGCAGAGCCTCCTCTCTTCCCTCGACGTTCTCGAGACGGAAAGTCGGTAGAAAGACACCGGAATTCGCTGAGGCGAATCGACCCAGCCAGGAGAATGTCATGCCCGGATTGCTTCGTGGCGTAGCCCGCACCGCCATGGTCGCCGGAACCGCAACCGCTGTATCGAATCGGGTCTCCCGGCGTCAGGGAGAGCGCTGGGCAGCGCAAGAGCAGGCGCAGCCCGAGCCCTACGCACAATATGCGGCAGCACCTACCGCGCCCCCACCGCCGCGCAGCGGCGTCACCATGGACAGAATCACCGCGTTGAAAGAACTCGCTCAGCTGAGAGCGCAGGGAGTACTCACGGAAGCGGAGTTCGAAGCGGAGAAAGCGCGAATCCTCGCTTCGTGAGATTTCGGCACGGCCTCTGCGGCGAGTATCTCCGACCGCGCGGATCGGACGCACCCACGACTTGGGCCCCGCCGAAGCCTCGACCGAAATCGCGGATCGGACCGGCATCTGCCGGCGTGAAACGAGGTATTCGGCGGGACTTCACGCTGAGCCGTGCGGTGCGATGGGTGGCGCAGGTGCCACACGACGAGGAAGAAGACTCGCCGCGAGTAAACCGGCGAGTCCGATCGCCGCGAGGGTGATCATCGCGGCCGCGTAAGCGTGACCGGTGAGCTCGGCGACCAGGATCGTGCCGGCGACGGCGGTGCCGAGCGAGGACCCGAGGTTCGACACGCAGCGGGACAGCCCGGAGATCTCACCCTGCTGCTCTTCGCCGAAGCTGGACTGCACGACATTGACCGATGGCGTCAGCATCACCCCGAGCCCGAGTCCGATCAGCAGCAGTCCCGGCGCGAAGGCCCAGGGATTCACGGTGCTGCCTGCCAGCGTAAGCAGGACGGCAACGCCGACGACAGCCACCAGGAAACCCACCGTGATGAGGGCGCGGGGAGTGCGCCGACCCGCCAGCCGCTCTGCCGACAGCGAGGTGACCAGAAGACCGATCGTCGCGGCGGTGAAGATGACGCCGGTCTGGATCGCGTTGTACCCGCGGACGACCTGGAGATAGGCCGAGACGACGAACGACGTGCCCATCAGCAACAGCCACTGGATGCACTGGGTGATCAATCCGAGGTTGGACGTCCGGTTGCGGAACAGGGCGGTCGACAACAGCGGTTCGCGACCAGCACGCTCCTTGGCGCGCATGGCGAGGAAGAAGCCCGCGAGCACCGCCGCTCCGAGCGCCAGCAGCGCCAGCGTCAGCCAGAGATTGTCGTCGGCGGCGAGGATGCCCAGGACGAGCAGCATCAGTCCGACCGCCGAAAGAATCGCACCGCCGAGATCGAAGGGCCGCGTGGGATCGGGGGCCAGCGGGTCGCCGATCCGGCGGCTGAGCAGGATGATCAGGACGATGACGAGTGCTTGGAAGCCGAAGGCCGCACGCCAGCTGAGCCCGGAGGTGATGAGTCCGCCGATCAGCGGGCCTGCCGCGGCGCCGATGCCACCCATGGCCATGATGGCGCCGAAGGCCTTTGCCCTGGAGGTCGTTTCGGTGAACAGCAGCGTGGTGAGGATATAGACAGGCGGGATCAGTAGCGCGGTGCCGACACCTTCGAGGATGGAATTGCCCACGATCAGCACACCCAGTGTCGGTGCGAGTCCGCTGAGCACGGCGCCCACACCGTAGACGGCCAAGCCGACGATGAAGCATCGTTTGCGGCCGTACCGATCGGTGATCTTCCCGCCGGGAATCATCAGCGCGGCCATCACCAGCAGGAATATCGTGATGGTGACCTGCACGCCGTGCACAGTGGTGTTCAGATCCACGCTGATGTCGGTGATCATGACGTTCATGTTCGACCCGGCGAAGCTGCAGATGAACTGCGCCAGCGCGAGAGGTATCAGGACTCCGCGAGGCGGGCTGGAACTCCTTACTTCGGCCATTCGCCCGGCCTGGCTACGAACCATCCGGTCGAGCTTCGGCGCGGTCCAGTTGTTCGTCCAGGGCCATCGCCGCCGCGACCAAGGCCAGATGCGTGAACGCCTGCGGGAAGTTGCCCAACTGCTCGCCCGACGGTCCGATTTCCTCGGCGAAGAGACCGACATGGTTGGCGTAGGTGAGCATCTTGTCGAACGCGTAGCGGGCCTGGATCAACCGGCCGGCGCGTGCCAGCGCCTCCACATACAGGAAGCTGCACAGGTTGAAAGTGCCCTCGACCCCGCGCAGGCCGTCTGGGGAGGCTTCCGGATCGTATCGATAGACCAGGCTGTCGCTGACCAACTCCCCGTCCATCGCGTCGAGCGTGCTCAGCCACGCCGGGTCCTGGGGTGCCAGAAAGCCCATCCGCGGCATGAGCAGCAGCGAGGCATCCAGCACCTGGGTGGCGTAGTGCTGCACGAATGCCTGTCGCTGCGGGCTCCAGCCGCGGTCGACGATCTGGTCGAACACGGCGTCGCGTTCCCGTGTCCAGCGCGCCACGTCCGCGGGCCGCGAGTATTCCGTTGCCAGCCGTATGCCACGATCGAACGCGACCCAGGTCATCAGTCGGCTGTAGGTGAATTCCTGCTGGCCGCCGCGAGTCTCCCAGATCCCTTCGTCGGATCGGTCCCAGTTCTCGGCGAGCCAGTCGATCAGCTTCGCGAACGCTCGCCAGCCCGAGATACCGCCGATATCGGATGCCTGGGCCAGCGCGTCGGCCGCCTCACCGTAGATGTCGAGCTGGATCTGATCGGCCGCCGCGTTACCGACCCGCACCGGCGCCGAACCGCGGTAACCCTCCAGATGAGTGAGGGTCTCCTCCTCCAGTCGCGGATCGCCGTCTATGCGGTACATGATCTGCAAAGGCTCACCCGAAGCCGTGCCACCGGCTTCCAGGCGCTCGCGCAACCAGCGCCGGAAGGCGTAGGCCTCCTCGGTGAAGCCCAAATCGATCAGCGCCCGCACCGAGAGGGAACCATCCCGGATCCAGGTATAGCGGTAATCCCAATTGCGCTCGCCACCCACCTGCTCGGGCAGTCCCATGGTGGCTGCGGCGATGGGCGCCCCGGTGGGCGCGTACGTGAGCAATTTCAACGTGATCGCCGAACGATTGACCATGTCCCGCCAGCGACCCCGATATGTGGACGATCGCAACCACGTCTGCCAGAACTCGCGGCACGCCTCCAACTCGGCGAGCACGGCCTCCCGCTCGGGGGGCACAGGCGCCGCGCCATCGGTGTCCATGCTCGTCAGCACGATCACGGCCGTCTCACCCTGGGACAGAGTGAATCGCGCGGACACGTCACTGCCCTCGGCGTGTAACCGCACCGGGTCGCTCGTCTGCAGATGCAGATCGGTGTCCGGCCCCTGGAACAGCACCCAGCGCTCGTCGCGCACAGTCAGCGTGTGGGCGGCGCGCGCGTAGTCGAACCTCGGACGGCAGGTGAGCGTGAACGGCAGGCGACCCCGCACCACCCGCGCGATCCGCACCAGCCGATGCCGATCGCTGGGTGCGGGATCTCGGATCGGATCCATGAAATCGATGACCTCGCCGACCCCGCCCTCCGCCATGAAGCGGGTGACCAGCACGGCCGTGTCCGAAAGGTAGAGCTGGCGAATCGTCACCTCGTCCGCCGGGAGATTTGCAGCCAACTGACAGCAACCACCGCGTTCGCTATCCAGCAACGAAGCGAAAACGCTCGGTGAATCGAACCTCGGCGTGCACCACCAATTGATCGTCCCCGTCGAGGACACCAGCGCCGCCGTCTGTAGATCGCCCACAATGCCGTGCTCAGCGATCGCTGGATATGCACTCACAGGCACTCCTCCGTAGGAATCGACCGGACCGGACAACCCATCCAACTCCACCGATCGCCACGCCGATATCGGCGAGATGCGACTCTCACAGTGTGCGCCATCCGGCAGGAGAAAGTGAACAGCTCATCTCTAGCAAACGAACCGGGCGGCCCTCGAACGGTTGTTTGCTTACCGGTCGGTCCGGTTCCGTCTGCGAAGGGGCCGATGCTCGCGTGTGCTGGTGGAACTCGTGTGGCGACGCCTCGATCTGCTCCCGGCCGGCAATGACTCCGGCCGGAATTCCGATCAGCGGGTGGGACTGCGACTACGTCGCGGTAGTCGCCGTCCCGCTCGTGCCGATGAGCGTCGAACCGGTCTTTCAGGGGCGGAGTGGACGGGGTTGCTGTTCGGTATCGATGCCGGCGACAGCGGGCCGTCCGCCGACCGAGCCGACCCGCCGCATCTCGACGCCGGCGCGGCTGGTCGCGGGACAGGGGTCCGCTTTGTCGCGGACCCATGTGCCGGTCAGGAATTCGGTGGGGTCGGGTCCCGTATCGGAGGGGAACAACTCCCACTGAAATGTCGCGTTCGTGTACGGCTCGTTCGATCCCGCGAAACAGGGAAACGGACTGCTGTAGCCGGCCCGCCAGACCCCGCCTTGGAGTACGAACATCGGAGCGAAGACGGCGCGAGAATCGGTGCGTGGATCGGTGCGAGGATCTGCTTGTGTCGTCGCGGCGCAGCGGTCGCCGCTGCGCAGGCAAATGGTGTCGTATCGTTGCCGGATCCTGTTCGGGGGCGGGGGATCGAGCACATCCGGTGTCGCGGTGTAGGTGATGGTTACGTCGTAAGTGCCGCTGATCGGCGCGGGAGGCCGGGTGTCGACGCGGGCGGGAATGGTTTCGGGCGGTACGACGGTGACCTCGGGGTCGATCTCGCCGACGCGGGACAGTGTCATCCCCGCCTCTTGGATGTATGCACAGGGGCCGCCTGCGAAGCCGAGGTAGGTTCCGGCCTGCGACGGGTCGTCGGTTCGGAATTGGAGTCGCTGCCATGCCGAGACGATGTTGGGCGCGTGGGTGATCGGGCTTTCGCAATCGGTATCGGGCTGGGGTGGAGTCTCTCGTGTGATCACCCACGTGCCGTCGCGATAGTCCGCGACGAACTGAGTCGGGGATTTCTCCGGCTCCGAGGGGTTCTGGCTGGTTATCGAGGCTACGCAACGTTCACTGGGCGAGGGGCAGTCCGATCGGACCGACCACACCCGGGTCGCCGGAGGCCCGGTGTCCGGCTTCCCGTTGATGGTTCGGGGCGTGTAGGTGATCTCGTATCTGCCGTCGAAGGCGAGTTCGGGCTTCGAGTTGTGGGTCAGCCACCAAATCCCCGCCGCCGTCGCCGCAGCGATCAGCAGGGCGGCCACCGCTATCCCGATGACAGGCCGTTTATGTCCTGGCGGTGCGATGCCGTCCCGTCGGATCCTCCCCGGTTCGGACGGGCTGGGCTGGAGGCCAGGAAGGCGGGTGGAAGGTCCCGGGCTGATCGTCGACTTGTGGTCCGCGTTCGGTTCTGTGGCGGGGACAGGCGGTGCGCCGGGTCGATCGCTGTGACCGTCGAAGCCGGGCGTCGGTATCGATGGAGGGGTTCCGGCGGCAACTGCTGGGACGGTGGCGAGGGCCCGGCCGGCGGCGGCTGCCAGCTCTCCGGCGGTCGAGTAGCGATCGTCCGGGTTCTTCGCCATACCCCGGGCGATGACCTCGTCGAATCCGACCGGCAGATCGAGCCGTCGCAGGCTCGGCGCCGGAGGGGCGGCTGTCAGGTGCGCCGCGATCTGCTGTTCGGCGCTGTTGCTCGGGTAAGGCGGGATTCCGGTCAGACATTCGCACAACACGCAGGTGAGGGCGTAGACGTCGGAGCGAGCGTCGGCGATGCCGTTGGTGAATCGCTCCGGAGCCATGTAGGCCAAGGTTCCGATCATCGTGCTGGTGCTGGTCAGTGGGGTGTCGCTGGCGGAACGTGCGATGCCGAAGTCGATCAGGTACACGAAGCCGCTATCGGTGACCAGCAGGTTCGACGGCTTGACGTCTCGGTGCACCAAACTCTGGGCGTGTGCCGCATCCAGCGCCGCGGCGGCCTGCGTGATCACAGCAACCGCTGTCTCCGGCGTCATCGCACCCTCGCGGTTGAGCAATGTTCGCGCGTCGGCACCGTCGATCAGGCGCATGTCGAGGTAGAGGTGACCATCGATTTCGCCGTAGCCGTGAATCGGGACCACATGTGGTTCGCGCAGTTGAGCGGTGTCGTGGGCTTCGCGCCGGAATCGCTCCCGGAAACCCGGGATGACGGCGTAGTGTCCAGGCAGCAGTTTGATCGCCACGATGCGGTCGGTGTCGGTGTCGTAGGCCCGCCATACCTGGCCCATGCCGCCCTCACCGATTAGCTCGTGCAACTGGTAGCGACCGAACGCTATGCCGTTCACCGACCACCTCCCGCACGGATGGATCGCCTTCGTCAAGAAGGATTAGCATCGTGAAAAGGTCGCATATCGATCATATCGGCCCCGGCATTCGTCCTGCATCACTCGTTGCGGGCCCGCTCGTGCCGGAGATCGGGACAAGAGCCGCCGCATGCCGTACCGAGCGTTTCTTCGAACGGCACACGATGGCGGAGGACGGCTTCGGTATGACAGAGGACGGGCAGTGGGCCGTCCGGATCGACTTCCCACCCTGCCGGGGTCACAGCCCGAGCAGCACGGGGCGTCGCGGCATAGCTTCGGTCATCAGTACCTGCAACAGTGTCGCGAGATCGCGCGGTGCGAACACGTCCGCGCCGCGATAGCCGGAGATGCCCGGTAACCGCCACCAACGGAAGTCCGTGATGTTCTCGGCCGCAGGTTCATGGTCGCTCAGCGCGCCGCGCGGGGTGAACGACGTGGTCCGGACAAGGTAGAAGTCGCCGACCACGGCGTCGAAACCCGGCGCGTGGCCGGGTGCGTGAACTTCTTGATGCCAGATGTGCGGCGGATCGGTCTCGACCGCGAGGCCGATCTCTTCGCGCAACTCACGCCGCAGCGCGGCGAGCGGCGCTTCCGTGGGCTCGACTCCCCCGCCGGGAGCGGCCCACACCACGGTTGCCGCGCGGTCCTCGAGGGAGTGACGGCACGGCAGGAGGCGGTCGTCGGCATCGAGAACGATCGCGCGCGCCGCGTGTCGCAGAACCGACGACAGACTATCGAGCACAACTGGTCCACTCCCCGGCGCGCCGCCCGCGCGAAAGTGTTGTCTTGGCTCAGCCCCACCGCCGACGGCGTACCGCCCGTGCCGGCTGGATGCGGGTCACGATCCGAACATCAACAGCAACCGGTCGGCATCACCGACGACCAGTGTCCGCGACTGCGCGGGCGCACCGCGGATGTCGGCGTCGCGCCGAGCGAGCGGATCGCCGGCGTCGGGCTCGCGACGGAGCGATGGCGGATATCGACACGCACAGAACGAGTTTCGGCGGCATCGTCCATCATGGTGATGACCACGACCCAACTCGGAGGTGCGAAGCGGTGAGGCGATGACCACGACGGATACCTTGCTGTACGGCGGCACCCGCTGGGACGAGCGCGGCCGCTGGTGGTATGAGCTGATCCGCAATGACGGCACGACCGAGCGTGTGCCCGGTCTCGAGCGACGCCTCGCGTTCCGGGTCCGTGACACGGCGCGATACTGCCTGGGATACTACGGATTCGGCAGTTTCCCGGGGCGGCGAGCTTGTCCGGAATCCGCGCAAGTCACGAGCGGCCGGCAGTGTGCGGACTGCCGGGTGCAGGAAGGGTGGACGGCGGTACACGCGCACCGCGGACCGATCTCCGCTCTGCCGGAGCAGATTCGCGATTACGTGTCGCAGCCCCACCATCTCTATATCGCCTATTTCGGGGACGGGCTGGCCAAGGTGGGCACGGCGTCCGCGGTACGCAGGCATCGCCGCCTGTACGAACAAGGCGCGCTCGCCGCGCGATTCGTCGCCGACTCGCCGGACGGTTTGCACGTGCGCGAACTGGAGCGCGTGGTGTCGGCGCAGGCCGGTTTCCGCCAGGCCGTGGGCAGCGCGGCGAAGACTCGCATCCTGGCGAAGCCGCTGGCTCCGTGGGCGGCGTTGGAGGCCGCGGTGGCCGCCGCAGCCGCTGACGCGCTCGCCGTGCTGCCTGCCGGGACGTTGCGCACCGACACCGCCTGGTCGGGTGGCAGCGAGTTCTACCGCACCGTGGCGCAGCGGGGCCGCTACGCGACGGTCGTCGATTTCGGCGGGGCGGCGCTGGGGGAGTACGTTCTCGACGCGGTGACCGCGCATGGGCATACCATCGCTTGTCACAACGGGTCCGAGACCGGGGAACTCCTGCTGGTCAACGACACTCAGCTCGTCGGGCGACGTATCGAGCTCGACGACTCGATCACCGCCGCCCCGGTGGCCGCGCAGACCAGCTTGTTCTGACCCGCGCCGCCGGGTGTGTCCGAACGATCGCTCACCGAGGGGCGGTGGATCGGTGGACGAGGTCAGGCATCTGGTTCGCGTCCGACGCCCGGCCTGACCATGCGCTGTTCACCGGCACCGTCGGGCGAGCGGCCCGCGTCGGCGAATCCGTGGCGCCGATACAGTCGAATCGCGGCCTGGTTGTCGGCCTTGACCGACAAGCCGACGTCACGGCCGACCGCCCACTGCAGGACGGAGCCGATCGCCGCATCCGAGATGCCCCGCCCCCGGGCGAACGGCGCGACCCACATCGATACGAGCTCGACAGTGCCGATATCGGCGACGTAGGCGCCGGCCATTCCTGCCGGTGTTCCACGCCACCGGACGATCACGTTGAACGGAATGTCGGTCAGCCGAGCGCGCCACCGAGCTTCGGTATCGCGGGATCCACTCCAGTCGGCGAGTGCCGAGCCGAACGCTGCGGGTGCGTCCGCCAATGCCTCACGGCGAAGCCTGCGCCACAACCGCCAGTCATCGGGTGCGAGCACCTGCACCTCTATCACCGCTACCCCCGTATCGCCGCAACTGTCCGGGCTGCTGTCTCCCCACGCTATCGGGCACATGGACGACGCGGCGAACGAATATCGCTGCGGCTTCCGCGCCGATCGACATGTGCACGTCGCGGGCAGCGTCCGGCCACGAGCAGACTCCCGGGGATTCGCGATCGACCCAGTTGATCGCGTGGGCTGAGAGTCGCACTTCGGATACTCGATTCTTCGGGCAGTACTCACAGTTCCAGTGGTCGTCGACGCTCGTGTGCGTCGGGTGCAGCAGTATGGTTCCTGCCGTGCATCCCGGCCGCCTGCTTCAGCGGCGCAGCCACTCGCCGTAGATCAACTCGCTCAGAACATGTCGACAACCCATACCTCCATGTCCTTCAAGGGGTCGTTCGGATGGTTCGGATCGGCGATGCGGTGCTGCTGGATGACGGTGCCGAGACCGAGGATGTCGGCGCGGGGGGTGACGAACCGTTCTCGGTTCGATCCGTAGGTGAAGCGGCATCCACCGACCAGCGCCGACTGCGCCAGACGCCGGATCTCGTTCCGAGTCACCGCACTCAACTCCGTGTCGCGCATACAGATATCGCTGGCGCACCCATCTACCAGCGTCGAGGTCATCGGCCGGTTGCGGGCGAACTGGGGTTCGGTGGCGAAGTCGGTGAAGCCGACATAGTCTGTCTCACCTTCACCATAGATATTGATCTTCATCGCGGTGCCAATGGGGTTTATCGGCGTACCGCGATGCTGCGCGCGCCCGTCGGGGCCTGGGTTCACCACCCGTGGCGGAGTCGGACACGCTTGGTGATTGTGCGGCAGCCCCGCCTGGGTAGGCGAGACCAGCCCGGATTCAGGAGGCGTCGTATTCTCGAATTCGAATACCTCCTCGTCGAGGGTCTTGATCGTGCGCTTGCCGACGAGGCGATCGGCCTGGGTCTGCCCCGGAGCCAGAATGTGGCGCACGTTCTTGTAGTTCTCGACCGCGTCACCGGTATCCGGTCCGAATTTGCCGTCGACTTCCAGATCGGCGTCATCGACCTCGTTCAGCGCGATCTGAATTCGCCGCACATGCTCGCCGACTTCGTGAACACCCTCCCCGATATGCGCAGGATCGGACACCAAACAGTTCTCCAACTGCTGATCGGGTGTCGGCGAGGTGAGCAGCATGCTTCTGAGTCCCATGATTGTTTATTCCTTCCAGATAGGGGCCATGGCAATGCATCGTTCTCATGGTTGGATGACGGTTACGGTGCCCTCACCGCTGTTGGCGACGTAGGCGTGGCCGGTGTTGGGGTCGACCGCGATTCCGGTGGGTCGCAAGCCTGCTTCGACCGTGGCCGTGACGGTGTTGCTCAATGCGTCGATGATCGACACGGTGCCGGCGTCGTGCGTGACCCAGATCCGTTCCACCGGGCCCGCGGCCACGCCGAACGGCCGTGGCCCCACATCGACCGCAGCGATCTTCTCTTCGCCGCGAATCACCGTGAGGGTGCCGGATTTCGCGTCGGCGACATAGGCCAGTGGCTGATGCGGATGAGTGGCGACGCCCACCGGCCGCCGGCCGACCCGGGTGAGCGCTCGCCGGCGCGGGAAGCCCGCACTCGTGTCGAAGACCGAAACGCTGTCAGCGGCGGGATTGGTGACGTACACGAACCGGGTGGGATCGGATGCGAGTGCTGCCCCGTGCGGACTGCGCTCGGCACCGTCGAAGACGAAGGGATGATCGCCGCCGTCGAAGAAGGTGCCGGTCGCGGGTAGCGCCCCGCCGTGGTCGATCTTCGTCACCCCGCCGTTCCGGTTGATCACGACGACCATGGCCGCACCGTGCAGATTCACCAATCCGACCGGCCGTGGTGGACCACCGGCGCTGGTATCGAGTGCGATGGTGGCGCGCAAGGTGTGATCGCGGTTGAGAACCGTAATGGAGCCGTCGCCGCTGTTGGCCACGAAGACGCCGGACTGCGGATCGATCGCCACACCCATCGGGCGTGAGCCGACAGGCACCGTTGCGATGACGGTCTTCGTCGCGCATTCGATTATCGACACGCTGTCGTCGTCGGTGTTCGTGACCCACACGTGGTTGCCGGACGCGGCAAGGCACGTAGGCCGGGCTCCGACGGCGATTGTTGCGATAGTTTTCATTCGGTCATCGCCTCCCGAACGGAACGATTCCGGGCCGGGTCATCCGGCGACTCTTGTCGCCAGCGTCAACACCCCCGTGACGTTCGGTACGGCCGCGAAGTCGCGCAACGCGGCATCGAGGACGGCAGCCGAGGCGGCGGGCGTGTCGTCCACCGGCGCCGCCAGGATATGGACGATGTGACCGTAATCCGGCGCCTTGCCGATGACGATCTGCCTGGCGTTGCCGAGAGAAATCCGGAGGTCGTCGTCCGTGACGCCCGTTCCCTCGATGAGAACAAGACTCGAGTGCATGAACCTGCTCCTTCGTAGTGCTGTGTTCGTCGATGGCGTCGGCATGGGGCCGCTGCCACGCGTCATCTGCTGTGCGAACTGTCGTTCACTTCCGCTGTCCCTCGCCGCCAGGTTCATCGAAAGTCGCGGGGCTCCGGAAACAGGCCTCTCCCGGTGGGATGAGGTGCGTTCGGGTCGGCGGCGATGACGTCGGCGGTGTCGGCAGCGTCGCGGAAGAGCCGTGCGCTGATTTCCTGCCGCTCGGGTTTGCTGCTGAAGGTCAGCCGGGCGGTCTGCCGGAGCCACAATGCGATCTGCCGGTAGGTCTTCTCCCTGCTCTGCAGCATGTTCGCGATGTAGCCGTTGTCGAAGAACAATTGCGGGTCGGTCTCCGCGAAGTAGAAATGCGCGGCCTCGCACAATTCGGCAGGTGGCAGGAATCTCGCCGCGAAGGGATCTCCGGCCTCCTCCTTCTCGATGACCCAAGTGACGTGGCGGGCGTTCATTTCGTTCGCGAAATGCATGAAGACAAAGGCGGTCCCCGGCAAGCTCGCCGCGAGGATCGGGTCGAGGAAGGTGTCGGTGTCGAACGTCGGCGTCAACTCCAGGTTCGCGCCCTCGTTGCGCATGTGTGTGAGCTCGTGGCAGAGCTGGCCACGGAAACTGGCCTTCGCCCGGCGACCGTCGGGGCGGTGGGTCAAGAACATGCGTCCACGTATCAACAGATCGTTCAGCCCGATCACGCTACGTTGCCGCCCATCGGAGTCCTTGTATCCGACGGTGACGCCGGACGCGGCTGCCGGAAGCCGCGCGAGTTCGTCTTCGACATCGGCGGGGATCCGAGAATCGTTCAGGCCATGGGCCCGGCTGGCCGCGACGATAGCCAAGCAGTCGCCGGAGTTGAGACGGTCGAGCATGGTGAAGCCGAGGTCGTGACGTTGACTGGTCAATGGAGCCTGCAGCAGTGGCGCGAGATCCAATCCGACGAAGGGCTCCACGCGGTGGGCGGCGACGTGCCCGGCAAGCTCTCCGAAGTCGGCATCGCCCTGGACAACGGGATCGTTGAACATCATCGCGTCCAGGCGGCCCGAAGTGCCCTGACCTACGACCGGATCATCCGGGGACAGATGCTGTTGCCGCTTGAATTCGGCGACCGCCGCTCCGGTCTGCCCGCCGAAGATGCCGTCGAGTACTCCGGGGTCTTTGCCCAGCCTGCGCAGTGCTTCCTGCACCCGCATGACGGAAAGGTTCTCCTCCGGCTCCATCATTCGGTGGGAACCGGCCAAGCATCGTTCCAAGACCGGATCGCCGGAGAAACGGTTCGACATCAAGCCCATGTCTTGCCTCGCATTCGTTTCGGCTCGAACGCTCCCAACGTGATCTCGCCACGAGATGAGCAATTCGGGGGCGAGAATCTGCGGGGCGAAGGCTCGCACGATTCTCGCGTCATGGGACTATGCGCTCGAAGAGGGAGTCCGCACGCGAGTAGTTGGTACTCGATTCCGATGGCCGTGTGTCAGCCGAGAGTGAAGCGGATGATGTCGCGGTGGCGGTGATCGCTTGCCTCGGCCGTCGGCGCGTCAGATGCCCCCGCACCGGGGCAGCCGGGACCCGCCGTTTCGAACTTGGGAGGAAAATCCAGCGGGCGCGGTGGGCATGAAATCGGATGCCAGCAAGTTGCCTATGGCGCTCGGTCAGTGTTAGCCAAGCCAGATCGGTGCTGGGGCATGCCGAGTTTCGGGTGCGGCACTTGTGCCCGAACAATGCTTCTTATCTGCCCAAAGAGGTGGAAGTGCGGTGAGCCTATCCCCGCTGCGGCGACGATCGCCGGCGCGATTCCGCAGGTGAGCGTGACGGAAACGAGTAGTTAGCTACTCGCGTTACGCGGTCGGGGCAAGCCCACACTCGATTGGATTCCTGGGGCATACCGGTCTCCGGGGGAGGTGATCATGAGAAACGACTCGCCAGCACTTCTGGTCGTGGCAGCCATAGCGGGGCTGCTCGGCGCCGTGCCGGTATCGGTCGCGGCACCGGAGCCGATTCCCACCGTACCCGCCTCGCCACCCACCATGCCGGGACCGGTGTGGCCGATCGCTCCGACAGAGAACTTGCCGCCTACGACCGCGCACACCGATCCACCGACCACCACGACCGGATCTGACCCGACGACCACGACCAAACCCGAACCGACGACCACGACGACCAAGCCGGAGCCGACGACCACAACCACAACCACCAGACCGGAGCCGACAACCACCACGACGAGTCCGGAATCGACCACCGCTGCGACGAAACCGGATTCGACCACGACGAAACCGCTCCCGACAACTGCGCGACCACCGAGCGCGGGCCCGACCCCCGTACCGCGCGAGAGTTCCGATGTGCTTCCCGCCCCCATTCTCGCCGCACCGGCCACCGCCGAGCGAGGCACCGCGGTCACCGTGCACGGCGAGCGCTGGCCGTGCGACTCGGTTCGGGTCTTTCCGGACTGGTCCGAGGCAGTGACCGCCCGGGTCCGAGGTGGTTCGTTCGATGCTCGGACCGATGTGCCCGACGGAGCCGAACTGGGTCCGCACGCCGTTACCGCCGCCTGCCTGGGAACGGCTCAGCGCGTTGTCGTGAAGGCATCCGTCGAAATAGTCCCCGCGGGGTTCACCGCTACCGAGGAACCCACGAGTCCCGGGCCCACCGGCGGGCGGACCCCGAAGGACCGAGACGAGGACCGCGACCAGGACATCGGGGCCGGTGGCATCCTGGGCCTCGGAGGGTTCCTCCTCACGCTCGGGGGCGCAGCGCTGGCCCTGCGCAGCCGCCGGAAACGTCCGGATGAGGCGTCGCCCGACAAGGATTCGCATCCGCCTCGGGTGCGAGTGCACGTGGTCGCCGACGTCCCCCCAACAATCCACATTCGCCAAGTCACCCGCGCTCCGGACGTGCGGGTACGGCTGCGGGCCTGCGAGCCGTGGCTGAACGTCAAGGAGGTACTCGGATGACGAGTCCAACGTCGATGAGGGCCCGCGCAGTTCTGTTCCAGAACGCCCCGCACGATGCCGCGGTGGATGAGCTGGCCGAGTGCCTGCACGAAAGGGGTGCCGAACGCCTGGCCCTGCGCAGGGCACCGGGTGTGGCCTCGATGCTGGGGTCGGCGGCTCTGCGCGAGGTGGCCGAGACCATCGATGGGCTGCTCGAGGTCGACCTGGGCAGTGTCGCGATCGAGGGTTGGCGCCGCTACGACCGGCTGCGCAGGGCGGCGATGCGCACCCGCGCCGGTGGAGCCGAACAGGTGACGCTGTTCGAACACGAGATCACCCAGAGCTACCGTCCGTGCCTGGACGTCACCGTCGACGAAAACCCCGTGGGGGAGTTCACGATAGAAATCTGCGTCGCGATACTGCTCCAGCCGCTCGCCGCCACCGTCCGCAACGGGATGCTGATGGCACTCGGCCCCGGCGACTGCACTGTGACGGTATCGATCGGCGCGCCGGAACTCGGGCCGATCCTGAAGCGCGAACGCACATTGCACACCGCAACGATGGTCGACCTTCGATGGCCCATACCGCTCGTCGAGCAGCCTCCGGCCTCGCCTGGTGGTCACGTGCCGATGGTGCGCTTGCCGCAATCCCGATGGGCGGGCGGCTGACGGACCGGATGGGGATGAACCAATCGCTACTGGGGCCGCAGTCCACCACGTCGTGAAGCCGCTCGGAGCATGGAGACGGAATTCCGATTCCGACCCGGAAAGATACGAAAGGAATGATTCGATGATCAACACTCACACGCTCGTGGCAGGAGATTCCCTTGCGGCAATTGCGAAAAGATATTACGGGCAGGAGGAATTTTTCAAACTGATCGCCGCCGCCAGCGGTATACGGGATTTCAATGCGATAGAAGTGGGGATGGTGCTGATCATCCCCGATGTCAACCGCAAGCACACCGTCGCTGTCGGCGAATCCCTCGCAGACTTGGCAGCGCAATTCTATGGCCCGCGGAATTCGCACCTCTTCTCGTTGATCGTCGCGGCGAACGGTATCGGTCACCCCGACGAGATCCGCGTGGGCCAGGTGCTGATCATCCCCGGCATCTCCTACCGGATTGCTTCCGGTGACACTTTGCACCGGCTCGCCGAGCGGTTCTACGGTGACGCGACGCTGTTCCCGCTGATCGCCGATGCGAACGGGATCTCGGATCCCGGCCGCATCCGCATCGGCCAAGAACTGCTCATTCCCCCGAAGGACTAGGCGACGGCAATCGTGATCGTCCTCGTCCGGGTCTCGGCGGGCAGCTTCGTGGTGTCGACCATCAGCACCTCACCCGAGTCCTGCACGCCGTTGGCCAGGAGTTTCGCCTTCAGTCCGAACGGCGGCCGGTCGCCGGTGGCGGCCTCGATGCCGAAGTCGCTGTCGTCGGAGATGTAGAGGGTTCTGCCGCCGTCACGGGTGGCGACGCCTTCGATCTTGTCGTGGCCGAAGAACTCGCCGTCGGCGTTCAGTCCGTCCAGGAGGCCGCCGAGGTCCAGGTCGGACTTCTTCGTGACGGGGGCGATGCCCGCCTTCCGCAACACGGCGACCCCGTCGGCGGTGGGCACGGCGCCGACGAGGAGCTCCAGCGGCTTGCCGTCGACCAGCAGGCCCAGTTTCGGATCATATTGCGCACCGGGGATCTTCGCCTGCGGGCCGATGTCGGTGGCGCCGGTGATGTCGATGGTCCACAGTTTCTTGTTCGCCTTGGGCGTCTTGTTGCCGTCGCGTTCGTCGACCAGGAAGGTGGTGTTGGTCAGCGCCGTGATCTCGGAGACCGCGAGCTTCTGCTTCGGGTCCTCCAGTGGATACACGAATTCCCTGACCGCTCGGGTCTTCAGGTCCACGGTGACGATTCGGGTCATGGGCACCTCGCGCGCCGAAGCGACGCCCGGCGCGCTGAGCCCGCTCTGCACGATGCCGACCAGGGTGCTGCCGTCCGGCGTGATCGTGAGCCCCTCCATGCCCTGGTTGGGAGTGCGCAGCGAAAGCTCTTCGGGCAGACCCCGTCCCGGTGCCAGTCGCTCCAGCTCGGTGCCGTTGGCGTCGAAGTGCACAAGGAACGGCCCGTACTCGTCGGACACCCAGAAGCTGCCGTCCGGCATGGCCGCCAGACCCTCGCTGTCGATCCCGTGATCGGTGGGCGGCAGGATCAAGCCGTTGAGGTCGCGGATGGTCTCGCCGGTGCCCGCCGAGGTGTCGATCAGGCCGTTGAACGGCAGGCCCGCCGAATTCCTCAACGGAATGGTGCGCTCCAGCACCATTTTGGTGCCGACCATCTTGAATTCGGCGATGGCGGGCGTGAACGCCGGTACGGGAGTGAGCTTTTCGTTCTTACCCTTGCCGTCCACATTCGGACCGCGGTCGGTCAGACCGTAGAACTCGTCGGTCGAGCCGGGCACCGGTGTGAACGCCGACCCGTAGCCGCTGCCCTGCAGGCTCACCCCGCCGAAGTCGCCGAGCGGTGGGATATCGGTGGTGAACAACTTCACGGCATCGGTGGTGGTCACGGTAAGGCGGTCGGACCCGGTGTATCCGGCGGCCGGCGTGTACACGACCGCACCGTCGGGGCGCCGGGTGATCGTGCCGTGCTGCGGATCGGCGATCCCTACCGCGGCGCTGCCGCCGGTCTCGGCGAGCAGATCATCGAGCGAGATCACCAAGGGCTGGTCCTTGGTCGCGGTGAAGTCCGCCTCCGAACTCGGCGACGAGCAGGCGGGCAGAAGGGCGGTCGCGCACACGGCGGCCATGACGAGTGCGCTTCGGGTAGTGCGGTGCGTTCTCACCAGCGATGCGTACCGATCCGGGCCGACCATCGGTTGGCGTCCAGCTGAACACGAATCATCGATCCCCACAACCATCCGATTATTCTGTCGTGACACCAGCGTTGGCGAGTGTCGACCGGGACACCGGCGACGCTTCTCGCGCGGGTGCGCGCCGGGCAGTGTGACCGTGGGCGGGTGGCAACCCGCCGGTCGGTGGTGCTACTCGCGCCAGACGGGAGGGCGCTTCGCCAGGAAAGCCGCCATCCCCTCGCGGGCGCCGGGAAGTTGAGCGGCGGCGGCCATGACTTCCAGAGCGAGGGCGTAGGCATCGGCTTCGGGACGGTCGAGCTGGCGATAGAGGGTGCGTTTGCCGAGTGCCTTGCTGGCTCGGCTGCCCCGGGTAGCGCGGGCGAGCAACTCGCTCACAGCGGTATCAAGGTCGGCGTCGGGTACCGCTCGGTTGATCAGGCCCCACTGCTCGGCGGTGCGGGCGTCGATCGGGTCGCCGGTGAGCGCCAGTTCCATCAGTCGTTTACGGCCCACCGCGCGAGCCACCGGCACGGCGGGAGTGTGGCAGAACCAGCCACCCTTGCCGCCGGGGAGCGCGAAACCGGCCGACTCGGCGGCAACAGCCAGATCGCATGAGGCCACCAGCTGGCAGCCCGCGGCCGTGGCCAGACCTTGCACCCGGGCGATCACGACCTGCGGCACCGACTCGATGGTCGACATCAGCTCGGTGCACAGGGTGAGCAGTTCCCGCACGCCGAGCAGGTCGCGCGCGGCGACGTCGGCGAAATCGTGCCCCGCGGAGAACACCGGACCGTGCGCCCCGAGCACTATCCCGGTGGCGTCGGTCTCGCCAGCGGCCTGGAACGAGGCGAGCAGTTCGGCCAGATGCTCGCCCGACAGTGCGTTGCGCCGCTCCGGCCGGTTCATGGTGATGCGTACCGTGTCGCCATCCCGCGTGACCAGCAGATGCCGATACTCCAAGGCGGTCATCACCCCACCGTAGAACGGAACGAGCGACAACACGACACGTTGCCGCCGCCAGTGGTACGCACGATCGAGCACCGTGCGGGCAGCGCATCGCCCCTGCTGCGGTCAACTGCAGCAGGAGACTCCAGAGGCGATCGCTTCCTTCTTCGCGGTGGAGCCGCAGCACGCGCCTTCGGCGGCTGCCTCTTCGGCGGTTCCGCAGCATGCTTGGACCGCGTCTTCGCCGCCGAGTTCACCGCCGCCCGGTGCGGGTGCGGTGCCGAAGGTGTCGCTGTCGGCCAGGACGGTGTAGACCTCCCAGCGCTCGTCGTTCGGGCCGGTGACCCAGACTTTGTCCTGCGTGGCGAAGCAACAGGTCGTGGCGATCTGTTCCTCGGTGAACAGCCCGGCCTCCGACAGGCGGGCGATCTCGGCATGCACCTGGTCCGAGCTTTCGACCTCGACGCCCAAGTGGTTGACGCCGCCGCCATGGCCGGGGTTCTCGATCAGCACGAGTTTCAACGGCGGCTCGGCGATGGCGAAGTTGGCGTAGCCGGGCTTGCGCTTGGCGGGCTCGGTCTGGAACAGGGTCGAGTAGAACCGCACGGCCTGGTCGATGTCGTCGACGTCGAGGGCGAGCTGGATGCGGGACATGACTACCTCCACTTGTGTGACATATATCGAAGAACTGGGTCGATGTCGAGTCTGCCACCTTTTCGACATATGTCAACAAAGTGGGTAGGGTGGATCCCATGCCCAAGACGCTGCCCGTGATCGATATGTCCGCCCCGGTCTGCTGCGCGCCGGTCGCGGCCGGACCGGTCGACGACGCCGCCGCACTGGAAGTGGCGCTTCGGCTGAAGGCGATCGCCGACCCGGTGCGGGTGAAACTGCTGTCGCTGCTGCTGACCAGCGCGCCCGGCGAGGAGAACGGCGGCGACCTCGCCGCTGCGGTCGCAGTGTCGGAATCCACGGTCAGCCATCACCTCGGCCAGCTTCGCAAGGCCGGGCTGGTGGAATCCGAACGCCGCGGCATGAACACCTTCCATCGCGCCCGCCGCGACGCGCTCGCGGCGTTGTGCGTGGTGCTGGACCCGAACTGCTGCCGCTGACCGGGTATGGGGGAAACCCAGCCGTCGCAGACTTGCATCCTGTACCCGAGTACAGGCTTACCGTGGCGTCATGACGACTTCCTCTGCTCCTGCGGGGTGGGTGCCGGACGCGTGCACACTGCCGACGGTCGAGCAACCGATTCGCGTCGCGGAATTCGACCGATTCTTCGCCGAGTCGGTGCGGCGCGCCCGCCGGCGAAACCCGACTCGGCTGGATCTATTGCTGACCGTGGACGCCGGTCCGGCGGCGCGGGAGCTCGCCGCGCGAGAGGCGAACTGCTGTTCGTTCTTCACCTTCGGATTCGACTTCACCGATGCCGGGCCCGTCATGCGTGTCGGCGTCCCAGAGGCGTATACCGAAGTGCTCGACGTGTTCGCGGCGCGGGTCGAGACCGCAATCGGCGGTACGCGATGACGGCCGGATTGCGCACGGGCGAACTCGCTGCGGCCGCGGGTGTGCATGCGCAAACCCTGCGCTATTACGAACGGCGCGGGCTGCTGGCCGAACCGGATCGCTCACTGGGCGGCCATCGGCTCTATCCGGAGCAGGCAGTGACCGTCTTGCGTGTGATCAAGGCCGCCCAGCGTCTCGGGTTCACCCTCGACGAGGTCGCCGAACTGCTCGCCGCGACCCCTCTCGGCCGCCGCCGCGCCGAAGCCGGGTTACCGGCGCGGGTCGCGGCGAAACTGTCCGAGGTCGATGCGAAACTGGCCGAGCTGACCGCGGTGCGCGACATGCTGCGCGCCGCGGTGGCGGCAGGCTGTGACGACTTGATCGCGTGCAGCGAAAGACCGGGCTGCCCGGTGCCGTTCAGCACCGCTGCGCCGCGAGGTGGCGGCTGTGATCGTTGACGGTCGACACCGCGTTCGTGGGCTCCGATCGGGTCGGCGGTCTGTGTGCGTCGGCTGCTGCGTGGACCGGCACGGTCATCCGAAGCCAGACGCGACGACGACTGCGATGCCTTGATCACGGCGCAGGAACGAGGCGGCCTGCGACAGCAAGGATTCCTCGTCAGGCCGGTGGCGTGTGCCGCATGCCGCGCCACCCCAGCGGGAAGCGGACCCCGTGGGCCTGGACGTCGTGGATCAGCTGCGCATAGCCTTCGCAGACCTCACCGAGGTGAAGCCATGCCTCATGCCGCAGGTCCTTGTCGGAGACGTGCAGAACCGCCCACCACGCGTGGGCGTACGTCTGGGCGATATGGCTGATCACCTCGCCCAGGGAATGGGTGTGCCTGCGCGCTCCGGGGGCTTTCGGCACATGGACGGTCGCCCACGAATCGATCGCACCGATGATCTCGGCGATGCCGATGTGGACGCAGGCTTCATCGAAGTCGGCGGGTAGACGCCTTCGATTCTGGCGCACCGGGATCAGCGCCGCGTGCAGATCGCCCAGCTCTCTTGCCCATTCGATCAGCGACGACCCATGCCTGAGGTGGCCGGCGATCGCCGCCAAAAGCTGAGCGGGGCCGGGCAACGGTGCTTCATCTCGACCCGGATCGTCGTGATCGCGCTGCTGGGGTGGCTCGGCTCGGCAGCGAAAGGCCGTGGCGGTCACGACCACAACTCCTTCGGAGGTGCCGTGCAGGTGGGCGGAGGCCACCGGAATACTGCGAGGGTGGTTGTGGTCATGGTGATTTCCTTCGGCTGGGGGCGGGTTTGACGCCGAGGACCGGCATCCGTCGTCCTCGACGCCGCGGTCGAACATCCCGGCGCGTGGGCCTGCCGCACGATGTGGATCCGATCGCAGGCGATGGTCTCGCCGGGCCGGGGCTAGAGGGAGGGAAGCGGCGGGCGGTCTGTTCAGTCTCCTTTCAGGATCGGAAGGAGCAGGCGTGAGCTGGAGTGCACTGTGTTGACGCCCGAGATGCCGAGGGGGGCGTGACTGAACAGCAGCATGGGCTGGAAGTCCTCTCGATTGTCGTCGCTGGTGAGAATCAGCCGGATCCGGTGCCCACGCCGGAAACGGCGGGCGTTGGCGACCAGCGGGATTCGGTAGTCGACCGGCTCGCCTGGAGGTACGGGAATCCGCGCCCGCATCGGGAGGACGGGCCGGCCCGTCTCGCTCGCGTCCTCGTCGACCTGTCGCATGCCTGCGCGCAGCCAGCCTTGGGTGACGTCGATGGACTTGCCGTCCGGCCCGACGTCCTGCAGGAGCAGGATCCATGCCGTGTCCGCCGCGCTGCTGGTGGCGGTGAGGTGTAGTTCGGCGTGCCCGACCATGTCGAGGTCGCCGGGCAGGGGGTCGCTGGTCCAGCTCAACTGCGCCGGCATGCCGTTCGCGCCGTCCGTAGCGTATCTGCGCTCGCCGGGCCGCTCGTCGGCGGTGAGGGAGCCGTCGGCGTTCAGGGACAGGGGCATGTGTGTGGCCGGCGGGGGCCAGGTGTCGGCGGTGCGCCACTGTTCGGCTCCGGGCAGCCAGTAGCGGACGGCGGGGCCTTCGAGAATGCCGGTGTCGCGCCCCTTCAGCCAGTGGTCGAACCAGGCGAGGGCCTCGATGTGCATGCTCTCCCATGGCCAGGGCAAGCTGTGCTCGCCGAGCATGGCCATGCGCACGTGCGGATTGTGGGCGAGCGCTTGCCAGGCCTCGAAGAGGCCGGGCAGGTGGAGAGGCACGTTGGACCACTCCCCGCCGAGATAGACGGGAATGTCGACGCGGGCGAGCAATTCGGTCAGGTCACGCTCGTCCCACCACGCGTCCCGGAGCGGATGCTCGGTGGCCACCGCGCGCAGCAGGGCGTCCCAGGGATGGGCCTCATGGCGGAATCGGCTGACCAGCCGCAGGCCGCGGGTGGCCTGGATGCCGTCGGTGCGACCGAACCGTCGGTGGACGGCGGGAACGGCGAGCACTCTGCGCAGGAGGCGGGACAGGCCCTTGCGGTAGAGACGGTCGCCGTGGGCGGACAGAACGCCCAGCGCATGGAACCAGGGGGAGATGAAAGCTTCGCTCAACAGTCCGTTGTGGTAGGCGGCTTCCCAGACCTGCACGGTGACGTTGAAGGGAAACACGGCCTCGAGGTGCGGCGGGCGCTGGGTGGCTGCCTCCAGTTGGGTCATGGCGTAGTAACTGATGCCGATCATGCCTACCCTCCCGTCGCACCACGGCTGCGCGGCGACCCACTCGACGAGATCGAACAGGTCTTCGCGCTCCTGCTCGTCGAAGAAGGTGTAGGTGCCGCCCGAACCCACCGTGCCGCGCAGGTTGGCGATGACATGGGCATAGCCGCGCGGCACCCAGAAGTCGCTGGTGCCGGCCTCGATGACGGCAGCGGGAGCGCCCAGATCCTGCAGTTGGCGGGGATAGGGAGCCGCCGCGATGAGCGCGGGGAATCTGCCGTCCGCGTCGGGGCGGTGAATGTCGGCCAGGAGGCGGGTGCCGTCGCGGACCGGGACGGACACGTTGTCCTCGCGGGTTACCCCGTGCAGAGCCGGGGACAGGTTGCGGTACCGACGACCGGTGGTCTGCGGTCCGTTCAGCTGACGCTGACCGGGCTCCACCCCAGCTGCCTCATACCGGAACATCGCACCCTCATTTCCACATGTACTGAAATTATGGGGTTCACGGTACGCCTGCGGTGTTGGACCAGGCAAGAAAATTTCTACACAGAGTGAAATTCGTGCCGATGGCGACCGGCTGCCGTCCGGTTTGCCTTCGCGGGGTGTCGCTGACCTCGCAAGCGGCCGCCGCGCGCGTGGCTGTCAGGAGGTGCGCGTGCGCAGTCGCAGACCCCGACTTGGGCTTACGGCTGTCGCAGCGCGGGATGAAGGGGCTGCTTCACGGGGCGAGGTTCGCGCCGGTGGTCATCCGCCGCTCAGGTGCCCTGCGAGACATCGCTACCCAGGGTCCCGGTGAGGTAGTGCTGCACGGTCGGCCCGATCAGCCCGACGATCTGCTCGTCGAGCAGGGCGGCGATGCTGTCGAGGGCCCAGACGTAACGCGTCATGGCCAGTCCCACGATCTGCGTGGACACGAGGTCCGCGCGCAGCGCGGCCTCGTCGTCGGGAAGGCTGGCCGATACGACCTGCAGGACGAGACCGGAGAACACGGCGCGGAGGCGCTCCATGGCGAAGGGCTCGTGGCTCGCGGCCAGGATGATCGAGCGCAGGATCTCCGACGTGGCGGGATCGTCCCACATCCGCAGTGCTGCCTCGACGAAGGCCCGTCCGCGCTGCTCCAGCGGCACTTGGGCGGCCTCGGCGATTGCCTCGCCGAAGGCTTCCGGCGGCTCCAGCGCTGCCTCGAGCAGTCCCGTCTTGTTGGAGAAGTAGTAGTTCACCAGGGTGGGGTCGACGTCTGCTGCCTTCGCGACGGCCCGCAATGAGGTCCCGCTGTAACCGCGCTCGGCGAAGGATTTGCGCGCCGCCGCCAGGATGTGGTCCGCCTGCGCGCCGCGTTCCCCCCTGGGGCCCCTTCCTGCTCGTGCCGCCATGGTGCGCCTTGTCTCCTTTGCCCGTCCGCGTTCGCCCGACTGCTCGCGACGAAGTTTCCACACATGTTGAAATATGTGTCAGCTTACCGCGCAGCCGAGCCCTCGACGGCGTTCCGGCGTACGATTCACCTCGTCCTTCTGGACAATGACCGGCCTGGCGCCGACGCGCTCACGACCGGGGCGCGCAGTGCCGCGCCTCATCCGGTGTCGAGGTCGGACTTGTGAGTTTCCAGTGACGTTCGCAAGCCGTAGTGCGGAGCGATATCGAGAAGCGAAGGTGCGGCCCCGTCGGTCCCCGATCCAGGCTTGGTCGATTCGGCGTCGAGTATGCGGCGGCAACGGTCGATTCGGGACGGTCATCGGCGGCCAGTGGGTGGCGGGCAGTCTATTCGAGCGATGGGGAGATGATGTCGTCGGCGAGGGGTGCGACCGCCGCGATGATCTCGGCCGTAAGCGCCCGTGGTGTACCAGCCGCATGAAGAGCTTGTGCCAGATGTCCTGCGACACAGTCGAAGTGGTGCCGAGTTATCCCTCGGCCTTGGTGGACCCGCTTCATTCCCGGCCCCGTGTATGGTCCCGGTCCTCCCAATGCGGCGGCGAAGAACTCGACTTGGCGGCCCTTCACTCGAGGCAGGCTGACGCCGGTGAAGAACGGCGCCAGTTCATCGTCGGCCAGAATGCGGACATAGAGGTCTTCCACGACGATCTCGAGGGCCGCGTGGCCCCCCACTCGCTCGTACAGCGTTCCGGCGCAGGGCGTGTCCGGCGTTGTATCCACGGTGGTTCCTCGGGTTGCTGGGCTGGCTGGGGCGCCGATATCCGCCCCGTGCACCTCGTTCATGGCCGTCCTCTCGCCTCTCGGGTACCGACTGATGGTTGAAGTACCCGACGCAGTGATAATACGAGACTGCCTATGAACTTCACAGCATATTTCCGCACTTCATCGCCTGAATCAAGGGAAGAATGCGTAGTCACATAATTCGTCGCCGGTCGTCGCCGACGCGTCATCGCCTGCGCCGAAGGTGTGGACGAGGTCGATCATCGAGCGGGGGTCCGGCTGGCCCCGGCAGACATCTTCGCGGCCGTAGGCCACCGGACCGCCGGACGCCGGGTGGTGTTTCAGTGCTTTTGCTTCGGGAACCGCTCGTTCAGCGCGGGGGTGCTGGCACCCAGCTATCGCCCAGGGGCTGCCGGAAGACGCGCAACCCTTCGCGGAACCGCGTGATACCCGCAAGCTCGGTGAGGCGGAGAAGGAAGCGGCTCAGGCCGCGAAGTCGGTTCGGCGCGGGTGATGGGGCAAGCGCAGTACCGGTTTCACCGTCAAGCGGGGAGGTGGCCGTAACCGACGAGGTTGATGAAGTAGTTGCCCGGGATCAGTTGGTTCATCGCGTGCCACTGTCCTGCCGGGTCGCGCTGGTAGTAGCTCACCGGTAGCGAACCGACGTCGTAGCAGACGATGTCCGCGGTGCCGAACGGGCTCCAATAGGTGCTCGCGCCCGGGCGGCCGGGTTCGAGCGGAGTTGTGAACAGGTGACTGCACGGGGTGATGCTCGGTTCGTAGATCGAGGGCGCGGCTGCGGCGGTCGGCGCGAGGCCGGCCATCGAGATACCGCCCAATCCCGCACACACCGCCGCGGTCAACGCACGAGGGACGAGTCGTCCCATATCGGTTCTCCTCTACTCTCCCGACCGGAAACAGTGAGCACACGATAGTGGCTGGAAGCGAGGGCCGGGGCGTCGTGGGCGGGGAGGAATCGTCCGGCAACGCAGCCGCCAGTAGGTCCGGCGCGCCGCCGGTCAGGGACGCTGGTAGTACCTGGAATGAGCGGCACTCCCGCTGGAGAATGCCGCTCACGTACATGGACTCGGCGGACCGGTCCGCCAGGACTCGGTGGCGGGCCTGTTCGCGAGCGATGACCGCGCCGAGCCGGATGGCCGGTGACACGTGAGCTACGCGGAAGGCGGCTTGCTCGCCCGTGAGCTCGGGCCCTGGCAGACCGTCTCGTGGGCTCTGGTCCTTTCCTCTCCTTTGATGCTCACGCTCACCGGTGTCGCTGTCGCTCGTCAGGCGCCGTCCGCGCCCGGCTGGGTCTCGCCGCACCGGCTGCGCAGCGGTGACGTGGACCATGCGCGATCGGGCCGGTGCGGTCTACGAGCACCTCGCCGGGTGGGGCAGCCTCTCGTTGCTGTGAGATCGCCGTTGTTGGGGTCGCGTGCCCCATGGATCTGTCGGTGGTGTGCGGTAGGCAGAGGTCATGACTCATTTCGTCCCAGATCAGGACCCCTTCCTTCCTCCATCGGGCCCCCGCTTGCTGAATGTTCGCCGCATATGGGCTGAACCGGACGCGCTGGCGAGCCCGCGCGGTCGGCAGGTGCGAGCGCGCTTCCCCGATGCCGAGATCGTCACCGTCGCCTCGCATTGGAACATCGACCGGTTACACGGCAATGCGGGCAATGTCGACCGCTGGATCCGGGTCAAGACCGAGGACTTGGTGCTCGGAGTCAAGAAGTCGCTGACGGCGCGGCCGAACGGCCGTTCGGCCGATTGGATCGCACCTTCGACATCCAACGGCTGCGCGATGGCGTGCGCCTACTGCTACGTCCCCCGGCGCAAGGGTTACGCCAACCCGATCACGGTGTTCACGAACATCGACAAGATCGTCGGCTACCTGGAACGTCACGTGCGCAGGCAAGGGCCGAAGACCGTGCCGAACCAGTGCGACCCCCACGCATGGGTCTACGACCTGGGCGAGAACAGCGACTGCTCGGTCGACGCGCTGGTCAGCGACAACGTCGCGGACCTGATCACCGCGTTCCGCGCGTGGCCCACCGCGAAGGCGTCGTTCGCCACCAAGTACGTCAACCGCGACCTGCTCGATCTCGACCCCCGCGAGCGGACCCGGATCAGGTTCTCGCTCATGCCCGAGGCCGACTCCCGGCTGCTGGACCTGCGCAGCACGCCGATCCGGCAGCGCATCGCCGCGATCGATGACTTCGTGGCAGCGGGCTACGAGGTGCACGTCAACTTCTCACCCGTCGTCGTTCGTCCCGGCTGGGAGGAGGACTGGGCGGAACTGCTGGAGCAGCTCTCGGACGGCACGGGCGGGGCCTTCAAAACGCAGGCCGCCGCGGAGATCATCATGCTCACTCACAACGAGCAACTGCACGAGGTCAACCTCGGCTGGCACCCGAAATCCGAGGACCTACTGTGGCAGCCGCCGATCCAGCAGGCCAAGCGCTCACAATCGGGCATGTGGAACGTGCGCTATCGCAACGACGTGAAGGCGGCCGGGGTCCGGGCCTTGACCGACCTCATCGCCGAACGGACGCCCTGGTTGACGGTGCGTTACGCGTTCTGAGCGCTCGAGCAGTGCGGTTGGCCGGTTGCTCATCGGCCCGGCACGCCGGATAACGATGTCGAGCGCTGCCCACGGACCGGCCTGCCTGGCCGCATCGGCGGGCGGGGAGTCGACTGGTTCGTTCGCGCGAGCAGCGCGATGCCCTCGGCATATCGCTGTCGCGCCGAAGTTCGAAGCGTGCCGCCCGCTATATGAATCCCCTCGAGGCGATATGCGCTGGTTGTGGGCGGTCACAGCAATCACGCATACTACCGGCTGGTAATGATAGGCGTCACATGCCGGTGGCGGTCCAGGAATTAGCTGGTCCTCGGATGGTCCGAAGGCGTTGGCGCGCAGAGTGAAAACGTCGTTACGTGACTTCATATTCTTGCCCCGATGCGGTAGGAGCGATTCGAGTTATAAATACCGATGGGTTGGTATTTGTTCCGGATGGCCCGGCGGGTGAATGCCGCATGAACAGCACGGTCTCCGAAAATGACGACTTTATTGTGTCGCGCGGTGACAGTTGACGCAGGCGCACCGTGAACGCCTGTGTGTCAAATCGTCTGGGACAGCGCCTTTCCCGGGGTGTCTCCCATGGGGTTCCGCTTTGTTTCCGGAAACACAGTGGCGAAAATTAGCCAGAAAATTGCATTCTAGCGAAACGTGCCGTTCGTCAGGGTTTTTCGAATTGCAGCCCGCATAGTGTGGGTGTACAGATGTGTGAACGTGTGACGCTGCGGTGAGACGCCGCACGCAGAAGGCGGGCAGTGAGATTCGCAGTCCCGTTCGCAGATATCGGAGGGTGCGTGGGTGCGGGCTCGGCAGGCGTGAAAATTTGTCTTGAACTGTGTATATGCGGCCTTGATCGACCGGGTGGGCATAGCGCTGTGGGTGTATTTCGCGCCACCGGAAAGGTTTTGTGTGCGGCTGAGGAGGCGCATAATGAATGAATTCGATGCCGTGACCGACCGGGTTGTCGCCATGTTTTCACGCGGCCTGCACACGGTGGAAATAGAACTGGACACGCCATTGCTGGATTATGGCCTGGACTCGGTGCGGTCGGTGGAGTTGGTGATCGAACTGGAGCGTGAGTTCGGCATCACCATCTCCGATGAGGAAGCGGCGACGTTGCATACCGCGCGCCAGGTGATCGCGTGCGTGACGGCGAAGTCGAGCCGGACCCGGCACACCCGGGCCGGGGCACGGGCGTGACCGGGCGTCCAGGGCAGCAGGAGCAGCTGCCATCCGCGGGATCCGACCCGTTCGGCGACTTCGCCGCGTACAACCGTCCCGGGCTGGCCGCGCTGCTGCGAGCCTGCCACCTGGACGTGGTGTACACGGTCGCGGACGGCGACCATCTCGTTCGCGAGGACGGCACCCGGGTGCTGGATCTGGTCGGCGGCTTCGGCGCCGCACTGTTCGGCCACAATCATCCGGCGCTGGTGCGTGCCGCGACCGCGATGTTGAACCAGCAGGTGCCATTCGTCGCGCAGGGCAGTGTCCGGCCCGGCGTCGGGCGGTTGGCGAAACGGCTGTCCGAGTCGGTCGGCGCGTGCACCGGGCGGCGATATGTGGTGACATTCGGTTCCACCGGAGCCGACGCCGTCGAGGCGGCGATCCGGCACGCAGCCGTCGCGCACGCGCGCGCCCTGTCCGAGCTGGACGCCGAGCTGCGGCGGGCGCTGCGCAGGCTCCGCCGCGACCGGCTGGACGATGTGCGCCCACTGGCGGCCGCGGGGGACGCCGAAGCGCGGACCGCCGCGGCGGTGCTCACCGAGTCGCTGGATCGGATCGCGCGATTGCGTGAGCGTGGGCCGGTGTTCGTGTCCCTCGCGGGGGCGTTCCACGGAAAGAGCGCCGGAGCCTTCGCGCTCACCGAACACGCCGATACCCCGCCCGATCTGGTCGTGCCCGGGCCGCCGCGCCGACGGCTCGCCACCTGGGCGCCGGACGAGGTGGCCGCCGCGTACGCGGACGAGCTGTGCACCGTGGGCGTCATCGGCTTCGCCGCCGACGGCGCGCCCGTGCGCACATGGCGGCGGCTCTCACCCGTCGCGGCGGTGTTCGCCGAGCCCGTCCAAGGCGAAGGCGGTGTGCGGGAGGTTCCCGCCGCCACCCTGCGCGCGCTGCGTGACCTTGCCGATCGGCACGCCGCGGCGCTGGTCTTCGACGAGATCCAGTGCGGCATGGGCCGAACCGGCACGTTCCTGGCATCGGCGCCGTCGGGTGTGCGTGCGGACTACTACCTGATGTCGAAATCGCTCGGCGGCGGACTGGTGAAGATCGCCGCGCTGCTGGTGGACAGTGCGCACTCCGTGGCCGATTTCGGGCGGTACCACACCTCCACCTTCGCCGACGACGAGCTGTCGGCGGCAGTCGCGGACGCGGCGCTGGATCTGTTGCGCGACAATCAACTCCGGATCAGTGATGCGGGAGCGCGGTTGCGGTCGCGTCTGGACGAGGTGGCCCGCCGCTGGCCGCGCGAGATCGTTGCCGTGCGTGGGCGCGGGCTCCTGCAGGGCGTACAGCTGCGAGCGCCGGAGCCGGAATCCGCGCTGCTGCGGGAGATCTGCGCGCCCGACATGTTCGGCTATGTGGTGGCCGGATACCTGCTGCACCGGCACGCGATCCGTATGCTGCCCACTCTCTCGGCCCCGACCACCCTGCGCGTCCAACCCTCGGCTTTCGTCACCGAAGCCGACATGGCGCGGCTGGCGGCAGCACTGGACGACGTCGCGGCGCTGCTGCATCGCGGCCGGTACGACGTACTGCTGGCGCACCTGGCCGCTGCGGCCGCGACGAAAGCCGTCGTGACGGACCGGGCCCCGCTGCCGCGGCGTGCCGACCTGCCACCGGCGCGGGATCCGCAGGCGCCGGTACGGGTGGCGTTCCTGGCCAACCTGCCCGAGACCGCCGACCTGCGCCGCTCGGCTCCCGAGCTGGACGCGTGGACCGACTCGGAATTCGCCGCCTTGCTGGAACGGCTGCGCGCCGTCGCCGATCCCTTCGAGCTGACCAGGCAGACGATCTCCTCGCCCACCGGCGCCGAGGTCGAGATGATGCTGTTCGCGCTGCCTTTGACGGCTGAACAGATCGTCGCGCATCAGCGTGCCGGCGAGCGCACCCACGTGCGGGAACTGGTGTGGCACGCGGTGGAGCAAGCGATCGCGGCCGGAGCCACGGTGATCGGGCTGGGCGGCTATACGTCGATCGTCACCGACGCCGCCCGCGAGGTGGCGGAGGACACCATCACGGTCACCTCCGGCAATTCGCTCACCGCGGCCTGCGCCTACGAGGTGCTCGGCGCCGAACTGGCCGCGTTGCCGCCGGGACAGCGGCGGGTCGGCATCGTCGGCGCACTCGGCAACATCGGCGCGGTGATGGCCGAACTCCTTGCCCCGCTGGCCGATTCGCTGGTGCTGGTGGGAAGGCCGGGGGCGGGGACGCGCTTGCGCCGGGTAGCCGCCGGGCTGCCGGGCGAGGTGGCGGTGAGCGAGGACCTGGCGGCACTGAGCGCCTGCCGGGTGGTCGTATCCGCCACCAACTCGGCGGAGCCGCTGATCACCGCACATCATCTCGCCGCGCACCACCCGGTGCTGATCTGCGATCTCGCCGTACCGGGCGACGTGGACCCGGCGGTCGCCGAGCAGCCGCACCTGACCCTGGTCGGCGGCGGCCGCATGGCGCTGCCGCTGGGCCAGACCCCCGCGCTGCCCGAAACCGGGTTGCCCGCCGGAGTCGTCTACGCCTGCATGGCCGAGACGCTGCTGCTCGGTTTCGAACCGCGCACCGCGAGTCCGTCCTATGGCGCGCTCACCGTCGCCGGTGTGCGCGCGGCGCGAAGTCTGGCCGCTCGCCACGACCTGCGCCCCGTTCTGCTTCCGACAGGAGCCACCACTGTGATCACCACGGCCGAAGCCTCCGCCCCGATGTTCCTGGGCGCGGCCGATTTCACGCCCACCCGGGCGGGCGGCAAAGCCGCCACCCTGCACGAATTGCTGGCCGACGGATTCGCCGTGCCACCGGGCTTCGTCGTGCCCGCCGATCTGGACCTGGACGGTGTCGGCGACGACGACCTGTCCGCCTGGGTGCGGGCCATCGGCGGGTTCCCGGTGGCCGTGCGCTCCAGCGGCGTCCTCGAGGACCTCGACGACGCCAGTTTCGCCGGCCAGTACGAGTCCTATCTGGATATCGCGGAGGTGGGCGCGCTGCGGGCGCACATCGAGCGGTGCCGGGCGTCGGTGCGCAACGAGCGTGTGCGGGCGTATCTGTCCCGCCGTGGCATGGCCGACGCCGAGGCGACGGTGGCCGTCCTGGTGCAGCGCATGGTCGAGGCACGCTGCGCGGGCGTGGGTTTCAGCATTGATGCGCTCACCGGCGCCGAGGAGCACGCGGTGCTGGAAGTCTGCCACGGCGTGGGCGAGCGTCTGGTGTCCGGGCAGGTCACGCCGACTCGCTACACGCTACGGCTGTCCGACGGCGAAGTGGTGGCGCGCGAGGCAGGCGACGAGGATGTCCGGCTCGACGGCGCCGACACCGAGGCGCTGGCGGCGCTGCTGCTCGCGGTGCAGGCGCGCAGGCATCGGCCGCAGGACATCGAATGGGCGATCGATGGCGACGGCGCCTTATGGCTGCTGCAGTCGCGTGCGGTCACCGCGATCAGCTGGCGCACCGACATCGACCAGTTCTCCGACGCGGACCTGCGCGACGGCGGCGTCTCGGCCCGGGTGTGCACACCGATGATGTTCTCGCTGTACGACAACGCCTTCCAGTACTCGATGCAGCGGTTCTTCGAAGGCTTGGGCTTGGCCGGGCCGGGCGAAGAGCCGGACTGGATGGCGATGTACTACGGCCGGGCCTACTGGAACGTCAGCGCGGTGAAGAAGTGCTTCCAGCGCATACCCGGTTTCGACGAACAGCACTTCGACGACGATCTGGGTGTCCGCAACGACTACGGCCCGGAGGGGCCGATCCGCACGCCGAACACGCCACTGGCCGTCGCCCGCGCACTGCCGGTCGCGCTCGCGGTGCAGCGCGCCTACCGCGAACAGCTCGCCGTCGTGGACACGTTCGCCGCGAGCTGGCCCGCGAAGTACGCGGCGTGGCGTGAGCGGGTACTCGCGCTGCCGCATACCGACGAGGCGACTTTCGCCGCCGATCTCGCCGACTGCCTGCTCACACTGCACGCCGCGACCGAGCGCACCTACTTCACGACGATCTATCACAACTCCAGCGTGCAGACCGACTTCAAACAGCTACTGGACAAGGTCGACGCGGCCACCGGCGCGACCACCTCGGCCATCGACCTGATGGGCGGTCTCGCCGAGATCAGCCACATGGCGCTTCAGCGCGGCATCGTCGAACTGCACCGAGTGGCGACGCGTTCCGGACTGGACGGCCGGGAATGGGACGAGGCGCTCGAGTCCTTCCTCGCCGAGCAGGGCTTTCACGCCGACGCGGAACTCGACCTCACTTGCCCGCGCTGGTCGGAGGACCCGCAGCGGGTGCGATCGATGATCGCGGCGATGCTCGAGAACGGCGCCGCGCCCGCGGATCCCGCCGCCACGCTGGTGGAGCAGCGCAAACGTTTCGAGTCCGAATCTGCCGCGGTGCGAGCCCGGGTCCGTGCCCGGCCCGCGATACGGATGCGGTTCGCCAAGGCGCTGGACAAGCAGATCGAACGGATGCGCCGCTATCTCGTCGCCCGGGAACGGATGCGGGAATTCTCGTCGCAGTGTTACGCCGTCGTGCGCGCCTACGTGGTCGAAGCGGGCATCCGCTTGGCCGCCGCGGGTGCGCTGGAGCACGCCGATGACGCGTTCCAGTTGACCATCCACGAGCTCACCGACCTGGTCGCGGGTCGCGTGCAGGCAGCCGGTCTCGCCTCCGTGATCGCCTACCGCCGTGCGATGTACGCGGGCTACCGCGATCTGACACCACCACACGAGCTCGGTGGCGGGGTGACCGTCGCGGCGGTGCGCGCCGTCGCCGACGGCGACCTGTCCGGCCTCGGCTGCAGTCCCGGTGTCGCGGAGGGAACGGCGCGGGTGATCACCGCGCTCGCCGACATCGGCCGACTGCGCGAAGGCGACATCCTCGTCACCCGTTTCACCGACCCGGGGTGGACTCCCGCGCTGGGATTGGTGGCCGGTGTGGTGACCGAGGTGGGCGGGATGCTGTCCCACGCCGCCGTGATCGGGCGTGAGTACGGCATCCCCGCCGTGCTGAACGTGGCGGGGGCGACGAGCGCCGTGCGATCGGGTCAGCGGATCCGGATCGACGGCAGCAGGGGAGTGGTGCGGATCCTGGAGGCGGATTCCGCCGAGGCCCCCCAGGCGGACGAACCGGCCACTGCCCACCGGCGAACGGACGTCGCTGTTCGCGCGAAGCCGGAGCGGGATTCGCCGCCGGCCGCAGTGCTCGACGAAACACTCACGACGGCGACGGATGCCGCCGGATCACCTCGCGCCCCGCGCCGCTCGGGAAAGGACACGACACTGACCGCACGTAAACGTCTCATCTGCCTCGCGGGTGGCGACGGCTCGGGCAAGACCACCCAGGTGGCCAGGATCGCCGCCGAATTCGAGGCGCAGGGGCACAGTGTCGCCGCGGTGACGATCTGGGACGCGTTCCTGGACCCGAAGGTCTCCTCGAAACTCCCCTGGGGCAGTCCCGCCGAGATCTACGGCTACCTCCAGTTGCTCACCCCGCTCAGCCGTGCGCATTTCCTGTTCCACGCCATGCAGCTGTCCCTGGACCTGGCCGCCGAACGCGGCGCGGACATCGTGCTCGCCAACGCGTACTGGTACAAGTACTACGCCACCGAAGTGGCCCACGGCGGCGATCCGGCCGTCCTGCGCAGTCTGGCGGCGGGTTTCCCGGAACCCGACCGCACCTTCTATCTCGCGGTGCGGCCGCAGGACGCGCTCAGCCGCAAACGGTTACGCAGCGACTACGAGAGCGGGTACGGCGACGAGGAGTCGTTCCTGACCTTCCAGCAGCGCAGCCACGAGGCGCTCGACGCGCTGTCGGACGAGTTGGGCTGGATCCGGCTCGACGGCGCGGCGGCGCAAGCCGAGATCACCAGCGCCGTGCTCGCCCAGTTGCGCGAGGACGACCGATGAGCGGCGCGCACACCCGCCGGGTCGCCCTGGTCGGCATCGACGGCGCGGGCAAGTCCTCGGTGCTGGCCGCGCTTCGCGCGCTGGCGGCCGAGGACAGCGGCTTCGCGTCGATGACCTGTCCCGACTTCCACGACACCCGCGACGTTCCGCTCGCCGATCTGTCCCGGCAGCTCCGGGCCTTCAGCGTGGGCTGTGACGAGATCGGCGACGTGGCGATGAAGGCCACCGCCATGTATCTGCAGATGACCCTGTTCGGGCCGGTGGAAGAGCACTTCCTGCGCACCTGGTCGCCGAATGTGCTGGTGTGCGAACGGCACCCGCTGATCGAACTGCTCGTCTACGGCCCGCTGTACGTGGCGCTGGCGGGCACCGACGGGCGCTGCCGCGAGCGGCAGGACGAGATCGCGGCCGTACTGGAACGGCATCGGCCGGGCACGTTCGCCGACATCCTGGCCTGGCAGCACGCCCAAGCCGCACGGCTGGGCAGCTCACCGGACCCGTGGCTGCTGCTGTCGGAGATCGCGGAACTGGTCGGTCGTGACATCGCCGGTGCGGTGTCCGGCTTCGCCGAACGGTTCCGCACCACGCTGCCGGACGCGGTGCTGTGGCTCGACGCGCCGCCCGAGCAGGCCGCGGCGCGGTGTGTGCGGCGATCGGCGCGCGGTCCGGTCGAGGCCCACGAGACCGCAGAGCGGCTGACCGCTCTGCGCGCGGGCTACGAGCGGGTGCGCGAGACACTGACGACCACCTTCCCTGAAGTGGCGTTCCACCGTATCGACACCGGCGACGACGTCGACCTCGAGCAGACGGTGCGCGCCTGCGTGACGGAAGGGAAGTTGCTCGGATGAGCGGGCGCGACGACATCGGCACGGCCGATCTGGAGGCGCGGGTCCGCGCGATCGTCGGGGAGGTGCTGTGGGTGCCCCCGGCCGACCTGAACCCGATGGCGCCGTTGATCGACTACGGACTCGACTCGCCGACTGCCATCGAACTCACCATTCAGCTCGAACAGGCCTTCTCCGTGAGCATCCCGGAGGACGTCGCCGTCCGGCTGACCACGGTCGCCACGATCGTGCGCTACGTCGAGGACCAGACATGACCACACCATCCGGGGCTTTGCGCCCACAGCACCCGAGCATCGTGCACGCACTGCTGTCCGGCGGTGAACGAGGGACCGCGGCGGCGTCGACGGTCATCCTGCCCGAGCGCGCGGCGCGGGACGACGACGAGATCCGTTGGCGGCACGATGATCTGGCGAGCGCCGCGGGCCGCGCAGCGGCGGGCCTGGCCGCCGAGGGCGTCCGCCGGGGCGACCGCGTACTGCTGTGCCTGCCCACGTCTGCGGAGTTCGTCACGGCCTTCTTCGGTGCGCTGCTGCTGGGTGCGGTGCCCACCGCCATCGCCACTCCGGGCGGTTTCGGGGCCGCCGACCTCTTCTTGGACCGGTGCACCCGGCTGCTGGCCTATCTGGAGCCGACGGCCGTGGTGAGCACGTCCGCAGTGCTCACCACGTTGCCGCTGCCCGCCTCGGTTGCCCCGATCGACGCCTCGGCGCTGTATGGGCTGGCCCGCACACCGAACGCTCCCGCGCTCCCGCCTCGCCTTCCCGCGCCGGACGATGTCGCGTTCATCCAAGCCACCTCCGGCTCGACCGGCACACCGAAGGGTGTTCAGGTCACCCACGCGAATCTGGCCGCCAACTGCGAGCAGATCGCCGTAGCCGCAGCGATCGGCCCCGGCGACACCTGGGTCGGCTGGTTGCCGCTGCACCATGACATGGGCCTGATCGGCGGCTTCCTGACGCCGCTGTTCCGTGGTGTCGACGCGGTGGTGATGCCGTCGAGCCGGTTCCTGCGCCACCCGGCCGATTGGCTGCGCGCGGCGAGCAGACACCGCGGAACCCTCACCGCCGCACCGAACTTCGCCTACGGTTACGCCGCCGCGCGAATCGCCGACGGCGAACTCGACGGGGTGGATCTGTCCGCGTGGCGGTTCCTGTTCTGCGGCGCCGAACCGATCCATCCCCCCACGGTGCGGCGGTTCGTCGACCGGTTCGGGGCCTGGGGACTGTCCGCCGACGCGCTCGTGCCGTGCTACGGGTTGGCCGAGGCGTCGCTCGCGGTGACGGTGTCGGACCCGCGGGCGCCGATCGGGTTCGACTCGGTGTCGCGCCGCGCGCTCGCCGAAGAAGGTGTCGCCGTGGATGTTCCGCCTGGTGACGGGGACGCGCTCGACATCGTCGACTGCGGTGCGCCGGTGGTGGGCACCGAGGTGCGCGTGGTGGACGAGGACGGCACGCCGCGCGGCGCGAATCTCGTCGGCCGGGTGCAATTCCGGGGACCGTCCACCACGCCGGGCTATTTCCGGCTGCCCGACGCCACCGCCGCCACCCGGGCGGAGGATTGGTGGGACACCGGCGATATCGGCTACCTGCGCGACGGCCGGTTGCGGATCACGGGGCGGGGCAAAGACCTGATCATCATCCGCGGCGCGAACTACTTGCCGACCGACTTCGAAGTCGCCGCCGAGCAGGTGCCGGGGGTGCGGCCGGGCGGCGTCGTCGCGGTGGGACGACCCGACGCCGACCGCGGGTCGGAAGAACTGCACCTGATCGTCGAAACCGCCGTGGCGCGTAGCGAGCACGACGCGCTGGCCCGTGCGGTACGGGCCGCGGTGAGCAAACGTACCGGGGTGCTGGCCGCCGGTGTGCGGATCGTCGCGCCGCGCACCATCCCGAAAACCACCAGCGGCAAAGTCCAGCGCATCGCGGCGCGTCGCCTGCTGGACGGCGATGCGGGCGAACTGGTCGGCGCCGGGCGCGGGGGAGACGTGGTCCGGTGACGCCGCCGACCAGGACCGGTGAGCGCCGCCTCGACGGACCGGCCCTCCGGCATCCGCTGGGTGCGTACGCTCGCTACCGGACGGACCCGCTCGGCCTGTTCTACGAGTCCGCGGTGCGCTACGGCAGCGTCCGGCTGCGCCTGGCGCACCAGCACGTGCACCTGCTGGTCGAACCGGAACACATCGAGCAGGTGCTGGTCACCCGTGCGGGGCGCTACGAGAAGGGGATCAGCTACCGGAGCTTGAACCACCTGCTCGGGCCCGGCCTGCTGACCAGCGGTGGCGAGCTGTGGAAACGTCAGCGCGCCTTGATCAAACCGGCCTTCGCGCGCCGGCATGTGGAGACCGAGATCCCGCTCATGGTCGAGTGCGGACAGCGCATGTATACCCGCTTGGACGCACGCGCCGCCGACGGCGCGGCCTTCGACCTGGTGCCGGAGCTGATGGGATTCGCCGCCGATGTCGTGTGCCGGGCGGTGCTCGGCGCGGACATCGACGGCGTGCTCGCGCAGATCGAAGACGATGTGCGCGAGGGAGTTTCGTGGGTCATGCGGCACATGGCCGCGCCGATCCAGCTGCCGCCGCGGGTTCCGACTCCGGGTAACCGGCGACTGCGGGGCGTGCGGCAACGGCTGGACGGCGTGGTGGACGAGGTGATCGGCAGGCACCGGCGGAGCGGCGACGACCGTTCGCTACTGGCCCGGCTGCTCGCCGCCCGCGACGACGCGGGGCACGCGATGGACCACGAGCAATTGCGGCACGAGGTGCTCACCTTCTTGCTCGCCGGTCACGAGACCACCGGCGCGGCGCTGGCCTGGACGATCTACGAACTGGGCCGAAACCCCGCCGTGCTCGATCGGGTGCGCGCGGAGATCGACGCGCTGCCGGGCGCGCCGGACGAGCCGGATGCCGTTCGGGCCGCGCTGCCCGAGCTGGAATACACCGGGCGCGTGATCGATGAGGCGATGCGTCTGCATCCTCCGGCTTGGGCGTTCAGCCGCACCGCCCGCGAGCCGGACCATTTCGACCGGTTCGATCTGCGGCCCGGCGCGATCGTCGTGATCAGTCCGTTCGTCAATCATCGACTGTCCCGGTTCTGGGATGCGCCGCTGACCTTCGATCCCGACCGGTTCACCAAGGAGCGGAATCGGGCCCGCCCGCCGTTCCGGTACTTCCCCTTCGGCTGGGGCGCGCATCTGTGCGTGGGCCAGCAGATGGCGCTGATCGAGGCCCGTGTGGGTCTGGCGATGGTGCTGTCGCGCTACGACTTCGAACTGGTGAACGGGATGCGGGTGCGCGAGCACCCCGAGATCTCCAACACCCCCGACCCGGTCCTGGTGCGGTTGACCCGGCGCCTGCGCGCCGTCCCGGCGACCCGGACCAGACAGGAGGCAGCACGATGACCAGTGCTACCACCGGCGCGATACTGCGTGCCGAAACCCTCGCGGCGGATCCGGCGGCCGCCGTGCGCGCGGGCGCCAAGGCCGCCAACCTCGCCAGGCTGGCGGCCGCCGGATATCGGGTGCCGCCGTTCGCCGTACTCGGCACCGACGCGTGCGCGCGCCTGCTGGCCCCGTCCGCCGATGCCGTCGCCGCCCTGCTGGGCGAACTCGACCCGGACGATCCGGCCGCCTTACAGTCGGTGTCGTCCCGGATCCGCGCCCTGGTCGAGGGACAACCGCTGCCCGGTGACATCGCCGCCGAACTCGACGCCGTGGCCGCCGAACTGGCCGCCGGCAGCGGAGTGCGCTTCGCCGTGCGATCCTCGGTGCGCGGGGAGGACTCGGCCACCGACTCCTTCGCCGGACAGCTCGACACCGTGCTGAACGTCCCGGCGGCCGATCTGGCCGCCGCGATCGGGACGGTCCTGGCCTCCGCCTGGTCGGAGCGCGCGCTGTTCTACCGAGCACGCCGCGGGCTCGACGACGTGCCGGTCGCCTGCGCCGTGGTGGTGCAGGTGCTGCTCGACAGCGCCGTGTCGGGGGTCGTGTTCAGCTGCAATCCGCAAACCGGCGATCCGTCGGAGATCGTCGTAGCGGCCGCGCTCGGATTGGGCGAGGGCGTGGTGGCGGGCACGGTGGATTGCGATACCTACTTCGTCGACCGTGACACCGGCGCCATCACGTCCCGGGTGGTCGCCGACAAGCGCAGCCTGGTGGCGCCGTCTGCGCACGGCACGGGGACCGCTGTCGAAGAACTCGCCGAACCGGTGACGGCGGCGGCGCTGTCGGATACGGAGATCCGCGAGCTGGCGGAGGTGGCGGCCGCGCTCGCCGGCCACTTCGGCGCACCGCAGGACATCGAGTTCGCCTACTCGCCCGACGGGCGATTGCACCTGTTGCAGGCCAGGCCGATCACGGCGACCGGGGCCCGCGAGACGATCTTCGACAATGTCAATGTCGCCGAATCGTATCCGGGACTGTCGAGTCCGCTGACGTTCTCGGTGCTGCGCGCCGCCTATGAGCGAGTCTTCCGCACTTGTCACCGCGATTTCGGCGCCACCGCGCGGATCGTCGAACGCAATGCCGCCGATCTGTATCCGTATCTGGTCGGCACCGCCCGTGGCCGGATCTACTACAACATCAGCAACTGGTATCGCCTGTTCCTCGAGATTCCCGGCATGGAATTCGCCATCGAAGGGTGGGAAGCCGCGCTCAACATCGAGAACCGATACCAGCGGCGGCCCCCGCCGGTTCGCGGCGTCGCTCGGCTGCGCGCGATCGCGCTGCGGCTGCGCGTGTTCACCATCATCCTGCTGGGCTGGCTGCGTCTGCCCCGGCGGCTGCGCGCGTTCTTCACCGCGCTGGCGGCGGCTACCGCGGATCTCGAACGCAGGCTGAAGGGGGAAACACCGGAGCGCGAACGCGACGCACACGCGTTGCTGGCGTGGACGGAGCGCTTCTTCGACGAGCTCGTGCCCGCGTACTCGGTGCAGATCTTCAACGATTTCCTCGCCCAGCAGATGTTTCATGTCGTCGGACTGCAGTTGCGCCGAGCAGGGCTGGCCGAGGACGCGGCGCTGACCCTGCGCAACGAATTGTTCTGCGGCGAAGACGGGGTCGAGAGCGTCGATCCGGTGCGGTCGGCGCTGGCGTTGACCGCGCGGGTGCGCGCCGACGCGCAGTTGCGTGCGCTGTTCGACGGCCCCGCCACCGCCCAGCAGGTGTGGACGGCCCTGTCGGAAGACCGGTTCACGGCTTTCCGAGCGGCCTGCGTGCGCCACATCACCGCCTTCGGCGACCGCACCGTGGACGAACTCAAGCTGGAGACCGATCCGCTGAGCGAGCACCCTGAGCGGCTGGTGCCCATGCTGCGGAATTACCTGCGCGGTGGGCAGAACGCCGACGACATGATCGCGCGGGAGCGGGCGATCCGGCGCGCGGCCGAGCGGACGGCGGCCGAACTGTTCGCCCGCGAACGCGGGCGCCGCTGGGTTTTCCGGGTCGCGCTCCGTCTCGCCCGCGAACACGTCAAGCAGCGGGAGAACATGCGGCTGGGCCGAAGTCGCGCCTTCGGTCTGCTGAAACGGGTGTTCCGGGAGTACGGCAGGCGACTGCACGCGGACGGCCTGCTGGGTGATCCGCGCGACGTCTTCTGGCTCACCTACGAGGAGATCGCGGCCCTCACCCGCGGAACGGCGGTGGACACCGACACCGCGCGCACCGTCGCCCTGCGCAAGGCGGATTACGAGCGCTGGCAGGCGCAGCGTCTGCCGTCCCGCATCGTCACGACGGGGATCGCCGCGACCGGAATCGCCGATCCGGCGCTGGAAGAACCGGGCCGGGAGGCCGCCGCCGCGCCGCGCGTCCTGCACGGAATCGGCTGCGCCCCAGGGCGGGTCGAGGCGCCCGCGCTGGTTGTGCACACCCCGGACCCGGATGTCGCGATCGACGGGCAGATCCTCGTCGCCGCGACCACCGATCCGGGCTGGGTGTTCCTCATGGTCGCGGCGGGTGGCCTGGTCAGCGAACGGGGCAGCCTGCTTTCGCACACCGCCATCATCGGACGCGAACTCGGTATTCCCACGGTCGTCGGAGTCGCGGGCGTCACCGGCCTGATCGGAAACGGTGACGTCCTGGTGCTGGACGGCCGCGCGGGAACCGTGAGTATCGGACGGGAGCAGCGATCGTGACCGCACTCGAGCCGGCCCACGGCGAGAACTTCAGCCTGGAGCACTACCTCGACCCCGCCGCGCACACGTTCGACCAGCGCTTCGCGGAGTTCCGGCCCTACGCGCGGCGCGCTCGCGACAGCGGCTTCGTGTTGCGGGAAGTGGCCGGGCCGTCCGGTCCGGTCGTCCCGGTGCGCGATCCGTCGACCGGCGAGATCGACGAGCTGATCATGCTCGGGTCCAACAACTACCTCGGCCTGGGCAACGAACCGAGCGTTGTCGGCGCCGCCATCGCCGCCATTCGCGAGTACGGGGTTGGCCACGGCGGCCCGCCGTTGCTCAACGGCACCACCACCCTGCACCGGCGGCTCGAGGAACGGCTGGCCGAACTGAAGGGCTGCGAATCGGCCATGGTCTTCTCCTCCGGTTATGCGGCCAATGTCGGCTGGGTGACCGGTCTGCTCCGCAGAGGCGACGTGCTGCTCTACGACGAACAGAACCATGCCAGCCTGTACGACGGCATCCAGCTCGGCCGGGTCCGCTCGATGGCCTTCGCGCACAACGATCTGCGCCATCTGCGCCACCGGCTGATGCAGATCCGCTGGCGCAACCCAGGGGCGAATGTGGTGGTGGCCGTCGAGGGCGTGTACTCGATGGACGGCGACGTCGCACCGCTGCCGGAGATCCGGGCGCTGTGCGACGCGTTCGGCGCGTGGCTGGCGGTGGACGACGCGCACGGCACCGGCGTGCTCGGCGCGCGCGGGCACGGCACCGCCGAGCATTTCGGGCTCGGGCCGGGGTCGGTGGAGTTGACCATGGGCACGTTCTCGAAGGTCTTCGCGGGTACCGGCGGCTTCGTGGCCGGATCCCGGGATCTGGTGGACACCCTGCGCTTCTTCGCCCGCTCCTATATGTTCTCCGCCGCCCTGGCACCCTCGGTGGTCGCGGCGGTGCTCGCCGGAATCGACTTCCTGGGAGCGCATCCCGAGCGCGTGGCGCGGCTGCACGACAACGTCGACTATTTCGTGCGCGGGCTGCGCGCGATGGGGTTCGCAGTCGACCCGCAGACCGCGATCATCCCGCTGCTCGTCCCGCAGCGCCTCGCCGTCGCCGACGTGGTCACCGCCCTGCATCGGGAGGGTGTGTTCGTCAACGGCGTCGAATTCCCGGCCGTGCCCCGCGACCAGCAGCGCCTGCGGATCAGCATGATGGCCACCCTCACCCGCGACCACCTCGACCGCGCACTGGACCGCATCGACACCGTCGCCCGCCGCTTCGGCTTCCATCCCGAACAAGAAGGGATCGCTTGACATGACCGACACTGTGATCGCCGCGGGCGGGACGGCCGCCGAACGGCTGCTGGTGCACGCCGCGCTGGCCACACCCACCGCAGAAGAACGCGCCGAACTGGTCGAGCTGGCCCACCGGGTCACCGACTGGGCGGCCTTCTTCGAGCTGGCTCAGCTCAACGCGACCGTCCCGCTGGTGCGTCGCTCGCTGATCGCCGCCGAGGTGTACGAACTGCTGCCCCCGCTGGTCCGGGTGCGGTTCGACGCCGTGACCGAGCGGATCGCGACCGCGAACGACCGCCGCCTGGCCGGCGCGGTGCGGTTGTTGCGACGGTTCGACGAACGCGGCGTGCGCTGCGTGGTGCTCAAGGGCATGCTCTTCGCCACCGAGGTCTACGGCGACCCGCACTACAAGCGCATGAACGACCTGGACATCCTGCTGGAACCACATCAGGTCGACTCGGCCGTCGAGATCTACCGCGAACTCGGATTGTTCGCGACCTCCGAGCTGCTGGGTAAGGCGCCCAGCGTGCGGACCGAGCGCTCCCACCACCTGCCGTCGTTCGTCTCACGCGACGGCGCTCTCGTGGTGGGCACGCATTGGGGACTGATCACGCCGCTGGCCCCCTACACCGTGGACTACACCGCGATATGGGAACGCGTGCGTCCCATCGACTTCCACGGCGTACCCGCATGGGCGATGGCGCATGAGGACAATCTGCACCATCTGGGTATCCACCTGCCCTATTACAAGACCGGGGTACGCGAACTCGGCGACATCTGGAACCTGGCCCGGCACACCGGCGCGGACCTCGACTACAACCTGCTCGCAGGCCGGATCGCAGCCGCGGGCAGCGAGGGCCTGATGTATCACGCCCTCGCGCTGGCGCACCGGCTGGTGCCGAACCCGGACTTCGCGAGGCTGCTGGACCGGATCGCGCCGCGCGTGGACCGATTCACCCGCGCCGACACCGCGCGCAAGGTCTCCGACGTGCGCACGCTGCTGCGCAGCCGTTCCACGCACACCTCCCGCATCGAGAAGGCCTACACCGAATTCAATATGACCTCCGACAAGCGGGAGAAACTGGACAGCTTCGGGCGGCTGTGGGCCGGGTTGCTGCTGGTCCCCGGTGACGAGGCGGCCCGGATGAGTTCGCTGCGCGATCCGGGGGCCCTGGCCGCCGTCGGCGCCCGCTTGATCGCCCCCTACCGCCTGACCCGGGTGTTCCAGCGTGACCTCGGCCGGTGGTTGTTCCCTGCCGCGCTGGCCAAGACGGTCTACGACCTGGGCGCGGCATACGCCGGGGAACTCCGGTCCCGCACCGGGCTCGGCGGCTCCCGCCCCGAGCCCCTGGGCCTCGACGACTACGCCGCTCGTCTCGGGCTGACCAGAGCGGACCTGCAAGCAGTGCTGGACAGCCAGGAATGAGCCCACGACCGACCGTGCTGTGGGATCTGGACGGCACGCTGATCGGGCAGCGGCGGCGCACCTTCGCGACGCTGATGCCCGCGGGCGCGGCCTGGGTGTTCCGTGATCTGGTTCCGCCGCAGCGTTTTCTGCCGCTGCTGCGCCGAACGATCAGTGACGTGCGCGCCAACGACAGTGACCACACCAACACCGAGCTGATGGTGCGGTTGCTCGCCGAACGCCTCGGCGCCGGTCGCGAGGTGGTCTCCGACCGGCTCGAGCGGCTCGCGGAGGTCGAGTTCGCCCGTTTGCGAACATGCTTCCCGCCGCGACCGGCTGCGGTGAGCGCGGTGCGCGGACTGGCGGAGACGGGGGCGCGGCAAGCGATCGCGACCAATCCGCTGTGGCCGCGCAGCACCGTCGAGGCGAGGATCCGCTGGGGCGGACTCGAACCCACCTTGTTCGCCTTCGTCACCAGCGGCGACATCATGCGCCGCGCCAAGCCGCGGCTCGAGTTCTATAGCGAACTGCTCGACCACCTCGGCGCGGCCGCTGGTGACTGCGTGATGGTCGGCAACGACCCGGCCCACGACGGGCCTGCCGCGCAACTGGGCATCCCGGTCTTCCTGGTCGGCGCGCGCGCCGCCGACATCCCACCGGCCGTGGCCCGGACCGGGCTCGTCACGACGGGAGATCACCGCGCACTACGCCGATGGCTCGGCATCGAGGAGGATTCGTGCTCGTCGTCCTGAACCCCCGGGCCAACGCGGGCGCCGCGCTGCGGCGCTGGGAGCCGGTGGAATCCGCGCTGCGCGCACGTCACACGGACCTGTCCGTCGAACTGCCCGCCGACGCCGAGCATGCCACCGATCTCGTGCGCGCTGCCGTCACCCGGCCGGATCCGCCACCTGTGCTGGTCGCCGCGGGCGGCGACGGCATGGTGAACCTGGTGCTGAACGCGCTGATGGACCCGGCCACCGACCGCCCGCGCGCCCCCGGCTGCGCGTTGGGCGCGGTGGGTCTGGGCAGCTCGAACGACTTCCACAAACCGGTGGCCGACAGCGGGCGGATCGGAACCGTTCCGGTGCGGGTCGACGCCGCGCGCGCCGAACTCGTCGACGTGGGCAAGGCAGGCGTGCTGCTGGCCGACGGTACGCGCGCCGTGCGCTATTTCTTGCTCAACGCCAGCATGGGGCTGGTCGCCGCGGGCAATGATTCGTTCAATCAGGCCACGGGGGTGGTCGGCTGGCTCAAATCGCGCAGCGTGGAAGCCGCCATCATCGCCACCGCGCTGGCCACCATCGCCACCTATCGGCCGCTGCCGGTCGCGGTGCGTGGCGGCGACTGGGTGCACGCGGCCCCGATCACCAACGTCGGCGTGCTCAAGAGCGTGCACTTCGCAGGCGGCATGCGCTACGACACGGCGGTTACCCGCGGCGACGGCCGGTTCGACGTGAACATCTGGACCGAGGCGGGAAGGCTCCGGACGCTCGGCGTGGTCGCGGGACTGTACGCGGGCCGCTTCCGGCGGTCGCGCCTGGCGGTGTGCCATCGGGATTCGGTGGTGGAATTGCGGCCGGATCGTCCGGCGCCGCTGGAACTGGACGGCGAGATCACCATGGTGGAGTCGGCGCGGCTGGAGGTTCTGCCGCGGGTACTGAAGGTGTGTGCCGCGTGACGGTCGTCCTCGTCACGGGAGCCGCCAACGGCATGGGCGCGGCCACCATGGACCACCTTGCGGCGCTGGGGTACACGGTCGAAGGATGTGACCGGGTCGCCGCGCCCGGAATCGCTCGGGTCGACGTGCGCGACGAGGAGGCGGTGAACGGTTGGGTTCGGGACGTGCATGCCAGGCACGGCAGCATCCAGGCGGTTGTCACGTTCGCGGCGTACGGCGTCGTCGGCGCGGTCGAGGAGACCACACCCGCCGAGGCCGCGGCGCTCCACGACACCAACGTCCTCGGCACGCTCCGTGTACTGCGCGCAGTGCTGCCGTTGCTGCGCTCGCGAGGCGCGGGCCGCGTGATCGTCGTGAGTTCCGGTGCGGGGGCCGTCGCCGAGCCCTACGGCGGCTGGTACTCGGCCACGAAGGCCGCGGTGGAGCGGATCGGCGAAGCCGCGCGCATGGAGGCGGCGGGGTCGGGCATCCATGTGTCGGTGCTCATCCCGGGATGGACCGTCACCCCTATCGTCGACACGGCGGTCCATGTGTCGAGGCCGATCACCGCCTACGACGGCGATCGTGCCGCCGTGCTGAACCTCGTACGCGGTTACCTGGCTGCGGGACAGCCCGCCGCCGCCGTGGCCCGTAAGGTCGCGATGATCCTGGCCGCGGACCGGCCACGGCAGACCTACCTGTGCGGCCGTGACGTCCGCTTGTCCTTCTGGTCCCGCAGGTTTCTCCCGAGCCGTGTTTACGAGCGGATGGTGTGGCGATACTACGGTTTCCAGCCGTAGCCGGTCCTCCTGGATTCACCGTGCTTCCGTAACGATCTCGTGGGACTCGAGGCTGCCCATGATCATGTCGGTGAGTGCGGTGATCGCATCGGCGGTCGTCGTCCGGCCGTGGTTCAGTTCGGCCGCGATGGCCTCCGCCGCGCCCAGGATGCCGACACAGCGCAACCGCAGCGCCGAGGGCGCCAGGGCCGAGTGTGGCTGGAGTGCGGCGGCCATCAGGTCGGTATAGCGGTCGTACATCTCGCGTTGGGCCGCCTCGAGGTCCGGATTTCCCTTCAGGGCCGCGGAAATCGCGGTGAGTTCCGGCATGTCGGCGGCACAGGCGAAATAGACGGCACTGGCGACGCGGGCGACCTCCGCCGCGGTGGGTCCGGCATCTCGCAACGCTTGTATCGACGCGGCCCGCTGCCGTTCGTCGAGCCGCCGATAGAGAGCGAGCAGCAACCCGGGTCGGGTGCCGAAGTGGTCGTACACGACCGGCCGGGTCACTCCGGCGGCCTCCGCGAGCGTGACCAGAGTGAGGGCGTCGGCGCCGTGAGCGCGCACGACCGCCAGTGCGGTCTCGAGCAATTGCTCGCGTCTGGCCTGTTTGGACAGGCGAGGCGGCGTGGTGGCCATCGGTCCTCCCTTGCGTTCTCGGTCAAGTTTACCTACATTCTGTATCTACAAAACGTACATACAAAATGTAGGTTCGGCGTAGGAGTGGAACACATGTCGGTACGGTCGAAATCGGTGCTGATTCTGGGCGGTTCGGGGCAGGCGGGCGCCGGAGCTGCCACCCAGCTGCGGCGGTGGCACCCCACGCTGCCCCTGACCATCGCCGGCCGCGATCTCGCGCGCGCCCAGCGGGTCGCCGACGAATTGGGCGCGGCGTCGGCGGTGACCATTGATCTGGAGCGCCCGGACCTCGGTCTCGCGGCTGATCACGGCTATTCGGCGGTGGTCGCGGCGCTGTGGGACCGCAAGTTGTCCGGGCTGCGCTTCGCGCAGGACCGTGGACTGCCGTATCTGAGCATCTCCAGTGGCTTGGTGGAGATCGCGCCGGAGGTCGTCGCCGGCGCGCAGCGCGCGGACGCCGCGCCGGTTCTGGTGGCCAGTCACTATCTCGCCGGTCTCGTCGTGCTCGCGACGTTGGCGGCGGCGGAGGGCTTCGCTCGGGTGGATGCCGTCCGGATCGGTGCCGTGCTGGATGAAACGGACGCGGGCGGCCCCGCGGGGATGGCGGATCTGGAGCGGCTTTCGGCCGCTACTTCGGCGGGGTGGGTGCGGCGTGACGGCGTCTTCACCTGGCTGGCAGTGGCCGACGCCGAAGCCGGTGTGCGCGGCGTCGACGGTGTCGAAGTGCCCGGGCAGAGCATCCCCGTCCTCGATGTGCCGAGTATCGCGCTCGCGACGGGCGCGGACGACGTTCGCTTCGACCTCGCCGTAGGGGAGTCCGCGGGCCGCCGCCGCGGCGGATCCGCTTCCACGGAGGTTCGGATCGACATCGAAGGAGCGGATAAGGCGGGCGATCCGGCGCGGACGAGCCGCTACCTGGTCCATCCGGCGGGGCAGCGGCCTTTGACCGCGCTCGGCATCGCCTTGGGCGTCGAGCGTTTGCTCGGGTTGCGCGGGCACGCTGTCGCCCCCGGCATTTACACGCCCGAAGCGTTGATCGATCCACGCCACGCGGTCGAGTGGATGCGCGAGATCGGCACCGAGTTCATCGACGTCCAACCGACTCGGGTGAGAACAGCGACTGCTCGGTCGACGCGCTGGTCAGCGACAACGTCGCGGACCTGATCACCGCGTTCCGCATGTGGCCGGACGCGAAGGCGTCGTTTGCCACCAAGTACGTCGACCGCGACCTGCTCGATCTGGACTCCCGCGGCCGGACCCGGATGACGTTCTCGCTCATGCCCGAGGCCGACTCCCGGCTGCTGGACCTGCGCAGCACGCCGATCCGGCAGCGCATCGATGTCGTCGGCGTGCATCGGCTCGCCGCCGTGGACGCAACACCGATCGCTGACTCCAGGACAGCACTCGCTACGAGAACACGGAGATTTCAACCGCGCCAGGTCTCCAAGACGTGGTCGACGGTCGGGCGGATCCGGGCTCTGGCCTCCGAGCGGGGGACGCCGGTCATGAGGAGGTGGTCGTAATCGGTGTCGCGGTGTCGGATGGAAGCGATGACGGCGAGGGTGAGCGCTTCGGGGGAGAAGAGTTTGGCTGCGGCCGTGCGGCCTACGCGGCCGCTGCCGCGGACGGCGGCGTGTTCGGCGATCTGGGTGGCGCGGTCGGCGGGGCAGCCGGGGAACAGCCGGCGGATCTCGTCGGACATGCGGGCGCAGTATTCGACGTCTCGGGCGGTGCGTCGGATGCGGTCGCGTTCGCGGCGGCGGGCACGGGCATCGTCGTCGGCCAGGCATTGCTGTTCGGCGCGAGTGAGGGCGGCTTCTTCGACGAGGATGCCCAGCCGTTCGTAGCGTTTGCGTCGCCGATTGAGGCGGACCACGACGGCGGCGAGGGTGCTCTCCTTCTTGGCACGCCGGCTCAGCGCCGCGTTCCCGGCGGGCAGGAACTCGAGATGGTCGAGGTCCGAACAGGTCAGGCACAGCGGCCCGGCCGCGGAGGTGATCGAATACGGGCCCGTTTCGGCGCATTCGGCGCACGTCCACGGCTCTGCGGCCTCGACCACCGTCAGATCCGGCGCCCGGTTCTGACGTTGGACGACCTGTTCGCGGCGCGCCGGGCTGAGCTGCGCGGAGAGCCAGTGCACCCGGAACACCTCGTCCGCGCCGTCGTCGGCGAACCGCAATGCCTCGCGATCGCGCCCACCCGATAGATACGTCGCTGTGCTCGCGATGAGCCCGTGCTCGCGGGCCCACTCGCCCAGTAGTTCCGCCGCCTCGTGCATCCGCCGTGAGTCCACCGCTGCGACCTGCTCCAACGACCGCACCTGCCCTTGCCGCCAGCGATCGATCCGACTGGTTCGCACCCACCCCAGAGCGGCGAAGACGTCGACTGCCGACACATATTTGCGTTGGGCCAGAGCCGCTTCCGCAGCCTCTGTCACTCGCCGCCGCAGCTTGGACACGGGTTCGAACCCTAGCGCACGTCGCGGACCGGCTCGGCGATCGGATGGCGACGGTGTACGAGGGGCAGCATCGGCCGACCGATCCGGCTGAGGGCACCGGGATCGAGATGGCGGCCTTCGCCGGGCGGCTGGTGGCCACGCTCGGGACATTCTTCCGGCTGCCGGAGATCGAGTATGGGCTTGGTGCCCGGCAGCCGGTGGGACCGTCAGCATCCCGCGCCGCATCGGGCGGTGGCGCGTGGCTTGGATGATGCTGACCGGCGATCGCATCGATACGGAAACCGCGTTGCGTTGAAGACTGTTCGACGCCGTGCAGCAGATCCAGGGCCGGCGGTGTCCGGAGCGCGCGGACTCGAAGTGCCGGGTGAGATCCGAGCAGTTCGGCGGAAAGGGCGGCGCGATTCTCGGTTATCGTGTGCCGCTGCGGTGTTCGGCCTCCCACCGATCCAGCAGAGCGGGCAATTCCTTGCCCATCCAGACGAAGAACTCGTGCATATCGCGCACTCGCGCCGCGTCCGCGCCGTTCGGATCATCGAACAGGGCCAGGCCGCGGGAGGTCATATCGGTGAGCTGGTCGTACATGCCGGATTGCTGCCTGGTGAGTTCGGGCAGAATGCCCGGTCGCACCGAATAGTAGTCGCGGCGATCGCCGGGCTTGCTGGTCTTGTCGACCCATCGCATGGTGGTGAGTGTTTTGAGCGCACTGGAAATGGAGCCCTTGGACGCGCGCAGCGCCTCGGCGATCTGGTTGAAGGTCTGCTCCGGCGGGTCGCAGATCAACAACCAGCCGACTGTCCGGCCGACCATGCGGACCAGACCCATCCGTTCGAAGACGAGCGCGAGATCCTCCACGAAGGCCAGTTGGGCGTCGGTGGGGGCAGGTGCCGATTCGGATGCGCTGGTCATGGGATCAGTATTCTTCCTGCGGGAAACGGGGATGCGGGGCGGGTCGGTGCGAACCGCCCCGCAGGAGTTGTCAGACCGCGAGGTCCCGGCGATCGAATGCGATGAGCGACAGCCCGCAGGCGACGGCGACGAGGATGGCCAGCACGAGAAGGTGTCCCGGATTCCAGCCGTTCACCAGCGGTGAGTCGCCGATGGCGTAGTAGAAGGGCGAGAACTTCCTCAGCCACGACGCCCCGTCGACGATTCCGCCGAGGCTGTTGGCCAGGTATCCGCCGAGCACCAGCAGCGCGGTGAGCCCCAGAGTCTGCGCCCGTCGCCCGGTGACCGCGCCGACCAGTTGGGTCAGGGCGGCGACTGCCAGTCCGAGTAGGCCGAGACCGGCCACGGCGGCGAGAATATTCCCGGCCGGCACGTCCAATTGTCCGGCTTCGGCTCCGACGAGCACGCTCGATCCCAGTACGCCGGTGACCACGCCGATCTGGACCGCGAGTGCGGCGAACCGCTGCCGGACCAGGCTGGTGCGGCTGATCGGTTGCGCGAGGAGCAGATCCAGCGTCCCGCTCTCTTCCTGGGTAGCCGAGCGGACGCCCATGGTGACCGCGAAGATCACGACGAGCAGCAGGCCCATCAGGGCGAAGATGGTCGAGTGCAGATAACCGGCGGCGGTGGCGAAGTCGCCCATGCCCATCGCGTCGTAGATGCTGCTCTGTTCGATGTTCAGCGAGCCCTGCTCCGCCAATGACCGATAGGACGGCAGGTATATCAGCGGCACGATGGCCATGCCGAGCGACCAGCCGATCAGGGAGCGCTTCTGTTCCTTCAGGGTCTGCGTGTACACCGAGCGAGTCATGACGGGGTCCTTTGTGCGAAGAGACTTCGGGCTGGATGGGGCAGTGGGTTCAGCGGTCGTAGAGGCTGAAGAACATCTGCTCGAGATCGGGCTCGCTGGACAGCACGCTCACCAAGGGATACTTGGCGGCCGTCTTGAACAGTGCGTCGACCTCGCCCTCGGTGGTGCAATGCAGGGTGCGACCCTCGACGGTCAGATCCCGCACACCGGGCAGGTGTGCGAAGTCGTCGGCGAAGACATCCGCGCCGAAGACCATGTCGACGGTGCGTGGGGCGCGACGACGGAGTTCCTCCACATCCTCGGTGGCCAGTAGCCGTCCGGCGCGCATGATGACGGCGCGGTCGGCGGTCTGCTGCACCTCGGTGAGGATGTGCGAGGACATGAAGACGGTCTGCCCGTTGTTCTTGGCGTCGGTGACCAGGTCCAGGAATCGTTGCTGCAGAAGCGGATCCAATCCGGAGGACGGTTCGTCGAGGATCAGCAGATCCGGGGAGTGCATGAAGGCGGCGATGATTCCGACCTTCTGTTTGTTACCCTTGCTCATCGCCCCGACCTTCTTGGACAGGTCCAGATCCAGTAGTCGCGCCAGCTCCTCGATTCGCCCAGCGGGAACGGTGCCGCGCTGATCGGCGAGGAACGCCAACAGATCTCGCGCGGTATTGCGGCCTTCGAGGGCGAGTTCACCCGGCAGGTAGCCGATACGCCGTCGTAATTGCGCACCACCAGTGCGGGGATCGGTGCCGAAGACCTCGACGCGTCCGGCGGTGGGACGGATGAGGTCCAGCAGGATGCGAATGGTGGTCGACTTGCCGGCGCCGTTGGGCCCGAGAAAGCCGAACACTTCACCCTGGGCGACCTCGAGGCTCAAGTCGGTGAGGGCGATGTGCTTGCCGTAACGCTTGCTCAGGCCTTCGATGCGGATGGCGGGGGCGGTCATGTCACTCCTTCGCTGCAACTTGCAACGAGTTCTGCAAGTACGGTGTGTTCAGTAAATATTGAACACAATGAATTGTCAAACCTAATGTTCATCAAACCAATTTGATGTATTCTGGCGGTGTGGTCGCCTCCGATCCGGTTCCTGTTCCGTTGCTGATGCGCATGGCTTCGCATCCGTTGCGCTGGGCGGTGATGATCGAGTTGGCCGGTGGGGATCGCCGGGTGCGTGAACTGGTGAACGCCGTCGGCGAGCCGCAGAATTCGGTGTCGTATCACCTGCGGCTGCTGCGCACTGCGGGCTTGGTGAGCGCACGCCGCAGCAGCTTCGACGCACGCGACACCTACTACCACCTGGACCTGTCTGCCTGCGCGAACGCTCTCGGTGACGCGGCCGTCGCCCTGCACCCCGCGCTGGTTCCTACCCGCCGCGAGTGGCCCCGCGGGAGTTCGGTGCTGTTCCTGTGCACCGGCAACAGTGCGCGCTCCCCGATGGCAGAGGCGATGCTGCGGCATCGGGCCACCGGGATCCAGGTCACGAGTGCCGGCAGCCATCCCGCGCCGCGGATGCATCCGAACACGGCACGAGTCCTGCGTGCGGATTACGGCATCGATCTCGAACCTCGGCGGCCGCAGTCGCTGGAGGCGATCACCGGGCGGCGTTTCGACTACGTGATCACGTTGTGCGACAAGATCCGTGAAGTTCCCCGCGATCACGGAGCGGCCGTAACGACACACTGGAGCCTGCCCAACCCGTCCACCGCCGCCGACACCGATTGTGCGACATATCCGGAATTCCAGCGTGTCGCAAGCGAGCTCGATATCCGGATCGGATTCGGGCCCCCACCATCGCGGCAACGTCGCGTCACCGCGCCTCTGTAGCCACCGCCGGCTGGTGACGGCCCGCTCCGATCAGCTCCATACCGAGAAACAATCACGAGGAGACTCGAACATGACGACCGCGCCGACCGAAGTCGCCCGCGTCCGCTACCTCATCGATGATGTGCGCGCGGCGGTCGAGTTCTACACCACCCACCTCGGCTTCACCGTCGACCTCGACGCCGCGCCCGCCTTCGCCGCCGTCCGGCGTGGCCCGTTGCAACTGCTCCTGTCGGGGCCCGGGAGTTCCGCCGGGCGCCCTCTGTCCGACGGCGTCACCCCGGCGGCGGGCACCGGCTGGAACCGCATCCAGCTCGTCGTCGATGACATCGCCGCCGAATCCGCACGACTGCGAGCGGCCGGAGTCCCCTTCCGCAATGACATCGTCAGCGGCCCCGGCGGCCGGCAAGTCCTGCTGCAAGACCCCGCGGGCAACCTCGTCGAACTGTTCCAGCCCGCCGCCGCGTCGTAAGCGCGCTTCCATGTCGGACAACGCACCGGCCGGTCCCGCAGTACCCGACGAGCTCAGCCGCCGCCTGGGAGTGGCGGACGCGGTGGTGATCGGGCTGGGCTCCATGATCGGCGCGGGTATCTTCGCCGCCCTCGCGCCGGCCGCGCAGGCTGCCGGATCGGGGCTGCTGGTGGGATTGGCGATCGCCGCCGTGGTGGCCTACTGCAACGCGACATCCTCGGCGCGGCTGGCCGCACGCTATCCGACGTCGGGCGGCACCTACGTCTATGGCCGCGAACGGCTCGGCGACTTCTGGGGCTACCTCGCCGGATGGGGTTTCATCGTCGGCAAGACCGCCTCCTGCGCGGCGATGGCGCTGACCGTCGGCAGCTACCTCTGGCCGGCCCACGCGCACGCGGTCGCGGTCGCGGCGGTCCTCGCGTTGACCGCTGTCGACTACGCCGGAGTGCGGAAGTCCGCGTGGCTGACTCGCGCGATCGTCGCGGTCGTCCTCACGGTGCTCGCGGCCGTGGCCGTGACCGTCCTCACCTCCGACGGCGCGCAGGTGGCGCAGCTGCGCATCGGCGGAGAAATGACCATCTCGGGTGTCCTGCAGGCCGCGGGCCTGCTGTTCTTCGCCTTCGCGGGATACGCGCGGATCGCGACACTCGGGGAGGAGGTGCGCGATCCCGCCCGCACGATTCCGCGGGCGATTCCCCTGGCGCTGGGCATCACCCTCGTCGTCTACGCCGTCGTCGCGGTCGCGGTGCTGATGACGCTCGGCGCTGCCGACCTCGCGTCGGCCACGACGCCACTGACAGATGCGGTGCACGCAGCCGGGGCCGGGTGGCTGGCGCCTGCGGTGCGAGCCGGTGCCGCGGTGGCGGCGCTGGGCTCGCTGCTCGCGTTGATCCTCGGCGTCTCCCGCACGACCCTGGCCATGGCCCGCGACCGGCACCTGCCCCATGTGCTCGCCGCCGTCCATCCCCGGTTCGCCGTGCCGCATCGGGCCGAGATCACGGTGGGCGTGGTTGTCGCGCTCCTGGCCGCCACCGTGGATCTGCGGGGCGCGATCGGGTTCTCCTCGTTCGGTGTACTGGCCTATTACGCCGTCGCCAACGCCGCAGCCTGGACGCTTTCTCCGGCAGAGAACCGACCGCCCCGTGTCATCCCCGGCATCGGCCTGGCCGGTTGTCTGCTGCTCGCCTTCGCTCTGCCGTTGACGTCGGTGCTGGCCGGGGCCGCCGTGGTCGCGGCCGGCGCGCTCGCCTACCTCGCGCGCCGCACGCTGACCCGCGGCGGCAGGAAGTCCACCGAGACCACGACCACCGCCGGACCGACCGAGGGCGCCACCCCGATCGGAGGCGAGAACACACAGCGGCGCGGCGCCTGAGGGCCGCCCGATCGAGAACGCCGAACCGCCGCGGCAAGGCACTCTCCTCGGTCCATGCCCTCTCGGTCGTGTCCGTTGTAGCGGCCGGCGGTCGCGCTGGATGCCGCGGAGCACCGGGCAGTCCTCGTGTTGGGTGGCTCCCGGAGGACGCCCGGGATAGCGGGAACGACTGATCGACTCAGCATTAAGTGACCATATATTCGTCGATTTTCGTCGGGATTGCGCATGGTGGTTCTTTGAGCCGGGGGGCGCCCCTGGAGGGCTCCCCTCGGCAGTGGAGTCGCGGTTAACTCGCGCTGTACCTGTGCAAATGGCAACCTTTGAGCACTGAATAAGCGACGCGCGCAGCGTCGGCCGTTCCTTTCCGAATCGCCAGCCAGACAGGAGCCGCTTCGGCTACTATGTGAATAACGATTCACTAACGAAGGAGCGCGATGATGCGTACCCCACTCCGCCTTGCCGCCGCCTCGGTCGCGGCTGCGACGCTTGTCGTCACCGCGGCCGGCGCGACGGCGGAACCGAGCGGATCGGCCCCGGTGATCGCTGTCGCGGGCGAAACCGGCTCGTCGGCGCTGGACTCCGGATCGGCGGCAGCGCGCACGGGTGCGTGGTATCTCCAGCGCGGCGATGTGATCGGCATTCTCACGTTGCTGGTCGCCGCTCCCTTGCAGATATTGACCGGCGGCATCTGCGACCTGGCCACGATCTCGGCACTCCCGAATCCATGCGTCAGCGCAACCCGCTGAAACGGAGCCGGGTCCGTCACGAACTTCAGGTGTGAAAGTGATTGCGAGCGAGATCATCCCACCGCCCGCGCCGCGGCGGCGCTGAACTCGTCCACGCCGGTGCGGGAGTGCAACGGCCGCAGTCGGATGACTGGGCGGCACCTTGCGTGCCCGCAACAGGAGTAGCTGTCGGTTCCAGAATGTCGGCCGAAGGGCGCGCTGTGCACGGACAGGTGCGGCTGGGCGGCGGTCGAGCTTGCAAGTTCGTTGCGGGGCAACCATTGTGCCGAACGTCCGGCGCTACGACAGGCTGCCCGGCGACAGGCTGTGCTGGGATCCGTTGCCCGCGTCGACGATTGCGCCGATCAGCAGTGGGCCACCCCTAGGCTGGTGAGGCGGTTGCTGTCGAGGAGCGGGAGGGTTCCGGGTGGATGCTCGTCTTGTGTGGGGTTTCGTGGCGGCGGTGCTGGTCGCCTACGTGGTACCCGGTCCGGATTGGTTCGTGGTCCTGCGTCAGGCCTCGCGTTCGCGGGCTGCGGGTCTGTGCGCGGCGGCGGGCGTCCAGTGCGGTTTGATCGTGCACATGGCGGCTGCCGCGGTCGGTGTGTCGGCGATCTTGTCGACCAGCGCCGCGGCGTTCACCGCGGTGAAACTCGCTGGAGCGGCCTATCTGGTGGTGCTCGGTGCCCGCGCCCTGCGTGACGGGTATCGCGGCTGGCGCTGCTGGAATGTCGCGCGGCTCTCCAGTATGTCGCCACCGTCGTCGGTGACCAGGGTGACGGTGTATGCGCAGGCATTCACCGCCAACGTATTGAATCCCAAAGCGGCGCTCTTCTTCGTCGCGGTGCTGCCCCAGTTCCTGGCTCCGGCGAAGCCGGTGACACCACAGATACTGCTCCTCGGTGTACTCGACGTAGCCATCGGCTGCGTGTGGTGGCTGCTGCTGGTGGTCACTGCCACGCGTTTCCGCTCGGTGCTCCGACGACGACAGGCGCAGGTCGCCGTCGACACTCTCGCCGGAGTCGCGCTGACCGGCCTCGGTGGCGCGCTCGCTTTCACCGACCGTGCGCGGGTATAGCCCTGCTCGCGGCCGAGGGTGGGCGGCTTCCGGGGTGTTCTGCCGGCCGGCGTCGGTGAGGCGGGATTCAGCGGGGTTCCGGGGTGATTATGTCCGGCTTGCGGGGTATTCGCGGGCTGGGTGAACGGAGGTGGCTCATGCCAGGGATCGAGAGCCGTGACGATCGGGAATGGTTCGCGACGGAGTCGGCGCGGGCACGATTCGCGCAAGAGTTGTTGCGGTCCGCCGCGCGGCCGGAGCGCATCGCGGGGGTCATCGAGGAGATCGTCGGGGACCGTATCGAGGTAGGCCCGGTTCAAGCCGGCCCAGGTGCGCTGGTATGCGTCACCGCCATCGGTCGGCCGGGGGACGTCCGGGCCGAAGCGTATGAGGGTCAGGGGTGGGATGTCGCCGTCGAGGTGCCGATCACGCTTAGGCTGCGGGTGGAGTTGGCCGGTGTGCCCGCACGATTCGCCGCCGCGGTCCGGGTCCGCATGCGAGTTCAGTTGGTGCTGGAGGACCCGTGCGCGGTTTTCGTCCGTACCGAGGAGGTCGGCGAGGAACACGTGGACGTGCGGGTCCGTGCGGTGGATGGTCCGGCACGCCTGCTCGGTCGGCTCGGTGACGTGCGTTCCATGGTCGCCGAACATGTCGTTGCTTACATCGGGGACCTGCTGTCCAGCCCGGAAGTCCGTGAGCTGCGGCGCATCGACATCGCGCAGGTCATCGAGCGCGCGTGGGAGGCCGGTCTGATCATCAACCAGGCGGCGCGGCCGATGACCCGCAGCGCCTGACCGCGCCGGCTGTGTGCCCTCCCGGCGCTGCCGACCGTTGGCGGGGTGGTGAAAATCGGCATCTGGGCGGGATCGCGTCGGGTGATCCCGGTGGTCGCCGTGCCTATGGGCAGGACGACGGCGTCGAGGTCGTCGCGGCACCGTGCGGGCTGCTGATCCCAGCCGCAACCGGCCTCGGCCCGTTGCAGCCCGTGCGGGCTGAGCCCATCAGGTGGCCGAGCGGAGTTCCACGCAGCACTCCCCGGCCTTGGGGGAGAGCACCGCGTCGAGGGTTTCCGCTTCGAGTCCGGTGAGCACGCCCGCCAGGTAGGCGCGGTTGAGCCCGCACACCAGTTCCGGTTCGGTGGCGGCGAGCGGATGAAAAGGGCAGTTCCGCAATCGGAGACAACTCGGTGTAGGGCGGGCCGGTTCGAAGCCCTGTTCGGCGAGCAGCGACTGCAGGACCGAGAGAGCGCGTTCCGCGCCGAGCCGGCCGGGCCGTGCCTGTTCCCGCGCGGCCCGGCCGAGGGCTTCGCCGCGATCGGTCGCGACCCGGTGCGCGGCGTCGCGAGCGGTCTCGCCGGCGCCGTGGGTGAGCACCGCGCCCAGCAGAATCTCGGCCAGTACTTCGTGGCGGCGTTCGGGGATGCTCACCCGCACCTCGGTGTCGGCGGGCTGGTAGACCTTCGGCGCGCGCCCGACCTTCCGGATGCCGCCGACCTGCTGGTAGCTCGCCTGAAGCAGTCCTGCGGCGACGAGCTTGTCCAGATGAAAGGCCGCGAGTTTGCGTGAGATCCCGACCTGTTCGGCGGCCTCGTCTCGGGTGACCGGCCGTCCGGCGCGGCGGATGAACCCGTACATCCCCCGCCGCAGCTCGTCATCGAGCGCGGCGACGGCGCCGATCGCCGATTCGCTGGTCACCAGACCACGATAACGCCGACCGCGATGGTCGCAATGCGGCGGGTGCCTGAGTGAGGTGCGGGACTTGACCGGCACGGTGAATTACGCCAATAATCTTTGGCGTAAATAAAGCCAGGTTGGGAGGTTGTCGTGAGCGGGGACATGCAGCAGGCCAAAACCCCGGTCAGCGCCGCGCTGGCCGGCCCGTACGGCCATCCGTTCCACCCGATCCTGGTCACCGTGCCGATCGGTGCATGGGTGGCGAACTCGGTGTTCGACATCGGCTCACACGCGGTCGAGGACCCGGCTTTCCTCGCCCGGGGCGCGCTCTGGCTGATCGCGCTGGGCGTGCTCGGTGCGCTGGCCGCAGCGGTGATCGGGTTGCTGGACTTGTTCGCCATCCCGGCCGGCACCCCGGCATTTCGCACCGGACTGGTGCACATGAGCCTCAACCTGGCCGTCACCGCGGCGTACGCGATCAACTTCTGGTGGCGCACCACGGGCACCGGCCCCGATGGGGCCGTCCCGGCCGGGCCGCTGCTGTTGTCGCTGGTCGGTCTCATGACCGTGGCCGTGTCCGGCTACCTCGGCGGAAAGCTCGCCTACCGCTACGGCGTCCGGGTGGCCGACGAGACCACCCAGGCCACCGGCTACCACCACTGATCCCTATCCGATTCCATTTCCGTCAGGAGACACCATGGGCATCGCGGCATTGATTCTCTGGCTGCTCACCGCCGTAGGCGGCTTCGTTCTGCTGGGCACCTGGATCGCCAAAGGCGGCGCTCGGCAACCGAACAGCAGTCATTTGCCCCCGCCGGTCGTGTTCGGGCACTTCCTGCTCGCCGTGGCCGGGCTGATCGTGTGGATCAGCTACCTCGTCGTCGACGAAGACGCGCTGGCGTGGGTGGCGTTCGTGCTGCTGATCCCCGTCGCACTGCTCGGGTTCGCCATGCTGGTGCGCTGGCTGCCCGCGTACCGAGCGAGCACGACGACCGGAACATCCGAACAGGCCGAACCGCCCGAACGGCATTTTCCGGTCGCGGTCGTCGGAGGCCACGGCGTCCTCGCCGTCGCCACCGTCGTGCTGGTGCTGCTGACCGCCCTCGGCGTGGGCGGGAGCTAGCCGTGCTACAGCCCGCGCTACGGGTCGTCCACGAACCCGCCACCGAAGTGGACCTGGTTGCTGCCGAGCACGCCGCGCGGCAATTCCTGACCGCGCTCGGCGTCGGCCTGGACGAAGAACACCTGCACGCCACTCCGCGGCGCATGGCCCGCGCCTACGCCGAACTGTTCACGCCCCGCCCGTTCGACCTCACCACATTCCCCAATGACGAGGGCTACGACGAACTGGTGCTGGCGCGCCGTATCCCGCTGCGATCGGTGTGCGAACACCATCTGCTGCCGTTCGTCGGCGTCGCTCACGTCGGCTATCTGCCCGGCGAGCGCATCCTCGGATTGTCCAAACTGGCCCGCATCGTCGAGCACTTCTCCCATCGCCCCCAAGTGCAGGAACGGCTCACCAAACAAATCGCCGACTGGCTGGCCGAGAATCTGCAACCGATCGGGGTCGGCGTCGTCATCGAAGCCGAACACACCTGCATGACCCTGCGCGGCGTCCAAGCGTCCGGTACGACCACCGTCACGTCGACGCTGCTCGGCACGCTGCGGGAAGACGCCCGCTCTCGCCAAGAGTTCTTCTCGCTCACCGGAATCGCGCCCTGAGCGGTCGAGAGCCAGAAGATGCGTCTCGGCGCCGATCGCCACCTGGAGTGTCCCAGTCGCGCGGTGCACGGTATGCCGGGCGTGCACCGATCCGGCTTCCCGGCCGGTCAGCGTGAACAGGAACTCGGCGCGGTCGTCGTCCGGGACGCCGGGCAGGCTACGGGCGAACGCGATCCGGTCGGCGTTTTCGCCGCGCTGATGGTGGTATGCCCCCATCGATGACGACCTCGTCCGCCTACGACAGTCGACTGCGAAGTCTGGCCGCCGAGAAATTCGGCTGGGCGCACCTGCGCGACGAGCAGTTGACGGCTATGGAGCACATCATGGCCGGTAGGGACGTGCTGGTCGTGCTGCCGACCGGTGCGGGTAAGTCGGCGATCTATCAGGTGCCCGCGTTGCTGCTGGACGGTCCCGCCGTGGTGGTGTCGCCGCTCATCGCGTTGCAGCACGATCAGATCGAGAGCATCGGCGACAGCCGGGCCCCGGATGCGGTCGCGTTGAATTCCACCCAGAGCAGAAGCGAGCGCCGAGCCGCCTGGGCTGCCCTGCGCCGCGGCACAGCCGAATACATCTTCCTGTCGCCGGAACAACTGGCCAACGATGATCTGGTCGACGAGCTCGCCGGTCTGCGGGTTTCGCTGTTCGTGGTGGACGAGGCGCATTGTGTGTCGGGGTGGGGGCACGACTTCCGGCCGGACTACTTGCGGCTGGCCCCGGTGATCGACCGACTCCGGCATCCGAGGGTGATCGCCTTGACGGCGACGGCCGCACCACCGGTCCGCCACGAGATCGTGACCCGGTTGGGCATGCGCGACCATCGCGAGGTCGTCGCCAGTTTCGATCGGCCCAACCTGTACCTGGCCGCCGACCGATACACCGCCGACTCCGAGAAGCGTGACGCAGTCATCGCCGGTATCCGATCCCTGGCCGCCGACCCCGCCACCGGCCCTGGGCTCGTGTACGTGGCCAGCCGCAAGGACAGTGAGTTCTACGCCGGAGAATCAGCGGCGGCCGGTATCCGGGCGGCGGCCTACCACGCGGGCATGAAGGCCGCCGTCCGCGACGAGGTGCATCAGCACTTCCTTTCCGGCGAGATCGACGTGGTGGTGGCCACCTCCGCCTTCGGGATGGGCATCGACAAGCCCGACGTCCGTTTCGTCGTGCACGCGTCGGCTCCGGATTCGCTGGACTCCTACTACCAGCAGATCGGCCGGGCCGGGCGGGACGGCGAGTGCGCGCAGATCCGGTTGTTCTACCGTCCCGAGGATCTGAGCCTGCAGAAGTTCCTCACCGCGCGAGCGGTCCCGGAGGACGCCATCGCCGAGGTCGTCCACGCCCTGTATCGGCATGGCCGGCCCGTTCGACCGGCTCAGCTCGAGGTCGACGCCGCCCCCGCGCGGCGTACGCGGGCGATCAACCTGCTCGAACAGGTCGGCGCGATCACCACCACGGAAGCCGGTCGCCTTCAGTTCGATTCCGGCCGGACTCCCCGCCGGGCGGTCGAGCAGGCGTCGGACGCCGCGCGGGCATACGAGGAACTGACCCGCTCGCGCATCGAGATGATGCGCGGCTACGCCGAAACGACCGGCTGCAGGCGACAACACCTCCTCGGCTACTTCGGTGAACAGTTACTCGACCCGTGCGGCAACTGTGACACCTGCACCGCGGGGACCGCCGCCCGCCGCCCACCAGGCGTCGCGGAGTTCTCCGCGAACACCACTGTGCGACACCGTGAGTGGGGTGACGGAATGGTCATGTCCACCGAGGCCGATCGCATCATCGTGCTGTTCGAGGAAGTCGGCTACAAGACCCTGTCGCTGCCGGAGGTGCGTAAGCACCACCTCCTCAGCCGAGTCTGAGCCGGGCCTTCCCGTCGGCAGTTGCACCGGGATCGTTGGAGTGCATTCTTTCGCGCGGGCGTGCCCGACAGGCGCGGAGCGCAGGCGCATAGCCGGAACCGATCGACGTAGGCCGAACGGAACCGCCGATTCGTGGCCGTGCCCGCCGGGTGAATCGCGCGCACCGCGTCATGGGCGGTGGAACTGCCATTGCTGGGTGCTGCTGGTGGATGCGTAGCGAGTCAACCCGATCTGTTCGGTCCCGATGTCGTGCGCGGGGAGCGCGAGGACGAATTCACTCGCAGGCCAGACGGCGATGCGGTAACAGTCGGGGTGTGCGTCGTCGGTCATGATCTGCCATCCCAGCGGGGTCCCGCTGCATTCGACATGCGCGCCTTCACACACCAGGCTGTCGAGTCCGAGCCGCGTGCCGGTGCGGCCGTTGGCGATGAACCAGATTCCCTCGCCGAATTCCGGCGCGCTCGACAACAACCAGTGCTGCCAGCCGTCCTCGACACCCGGTTCGCCTACGACTCTGACCTGGTCGCCGCTGTCGAGCGCCAGCACATGACCGGTACCGACGTTGACGATGCGATACACACCCTCGCCCAGCTCAGTCACAATCCGCCGTCCTCACCGTGCGACCGGATCCTTGCCACTCGCAGCACCGTGCCGGCGAAAGATCGGCTTCTGGTGGTTGCGCCGGAATCTGTGGTCCGGGGATCCGTGCACTATCGAACTACCCGCCCAGCGGTGAGTGAATCACGTCGATGCGGCGAACGCCCTGGGCTCGTGCGGCCGCGCATCGCTTTCTCGCACTCGCGTGCCGGCGCATGCGGGCGATGGCCGAAGCACACGACGCGCGGCGTCGGCGGTGGGTCGATGTGCTCTGGTTCGGTCCAGGCGCGGCCCGGCCACGGTGGGGTTCGGGCGGCGAGTTCAGCGGGTGGCGGCGAGCGCGGCGAGGGTCTCAGCGGAAGTATGGGCCGGTTTCCAGCCGAGATGCCGCTTCGCGCGGCTGGTGTCCATGACGACGGGTGTGCGGACGATGTGCACCCACTCGAGGGTCGCCGGCACGAAAGGGAGGCGGGCGAGGGCCGCCGAGGCGGCGGTGGCGGCGATCGCGGGGACACGTACCGGTCTGCCGCCGAGTGCGGACACCACGTCGGACAGGGTGAGCGTGCCGTCGCCGGCGATGTTGTAGGCGCCGGGGGGCGCATCCGCGGTGGCGGCCAGCGCGATGGCCGCGGCCACGTCGTCGTGGTGGACGAGTTGCAGCGGGTGGCCGGGATCGGGAACCAGCGGCTTGAACAGGGGATTGGACCGGGCCAGTGTGCGCAGCGGGCCGGGAATCCTCTCCCACGGCAGGTCGTGCAGGGCCGGCGCCTTCGGGCCGGCCACGATGCACGGCCGCAGCACGAACACCTCGAGATCGGAGCCCGCGGTGATCCTGGCGAGCGCCGCCTCGCACGCGGCCTTCTGCTCGGAGTAGTAGTGCTCGGTCGAGCCATCGGGCGGGACGTCCTCGGTGATGGGGGACGGATTCTCCGGGTGGTAGCCGTAGGCGGCGACCGAGGACGTGTAGACGAGGCGGCGGACCCGCTCGGCGGCTACCGTCGCCTCGAAGACGTTGCGGGTGCCAACGAGGTTCACGCGTGCGCTCTCCTCCCGCGAGCCCATGATCACGAACGCCAAGTGGATCACCACGTCGGCATCGCCGACGAGGGCGTCCACGGCGGCGCGGTCGAGGATGTCGCCGCGCCGGTATTCGGTCTTCGTCCAGCCGTGCGCGGCGGGGTCGAACGGCCGACGGGCCATTCCGACGATCCGGTCCACGGCCGGGTCGTGTTCCAGTGCGGTGACGGCGGAGATGCCGATCTCGCCGGTAGGCCCGGTGACGGCGACGGTGATACCCATGCGGCCGGAATTCCCCGGCGTCGGTGGGCGAAACGGTCCCGGCCGCACGGCGGACCGGCGATCCGAGTAATCCATTACTCGCGTTCGGCCGACCTGCGGACCATATTTCCTTGTACCGGCGATCCGGCCGCTAGGGAGAGGGACGAGCCGATCGCGCGTGGAGCCACCTCGCCGGAGCGCTTGACGCAGGCTCCTCCCGGGCCATCGGTTCCGGCGAGCAGACGTCGCGCCGAACCTGCCGATCGCGACGGGCCGCGCTCATGCCGAGGGCACCGGCGACGCATCGACTTCGAAGGGGTGCCGCAACCGTGGTCCACGAAGCCTTCGACGGCGGCCGACGGCCGGGCTCGAGCGCTGCCACGGAGTCGGGTAGTTGGCTACGCATGTGCCTATTACTGCGCGGATCTACCGTCGACATGTTCTACCAGCGTTTCAGCTAGATCTATGGGAATAGCTAGGAGGAAACCGTGGACCCGAAGGAGTTGTTGGCCCGGGTAGCGGGCCTCCTGTGGGGGTTGGCGGATCGGTCGGCGGCGTCGGTGGCGAACGCGGTGAACGCACTGCCCGAACTGCCGGGGGAGACCGAACCGGCGTTGAAGGGCAGACTGCTCGAGCCGCTGGCGGACCTGCCGCGGCAGGAAAGCTTGTTGAAATGGGCGCACGATCTGCTGGGCAATCCCACCGATGCGGGCGCGCCGATCCTGGCACACGGGTGGCGGCGGGCTCCGGGCGCGCTCCGTGGAATCGCATTCGTGCTGGCCAAGAACGGGTCGCGGGCGGTGCTGGCCGTGTCCCCCGGGCCGGTGGTCGATCTGGTCGTCACTCCGAATGCGGCACTGGACCATACGGTGCTCGCCCCGGAATTCGATCTGCGGGTGAAGCTTCGGACAACCGGTGCATGGACCGCGTCGTTCGCACCCGGCGCCACCGCGGTGACACCGGGTGGCGAGGCCCATATCAAGATCGGAAAGACAGATCTCACGGTGGGGGCGGGCGGTCCCGGTGTGTCGACCGGACGCATCGAGGCGGTGATGGACGTGTCGACCGCAGTCGCGGCGCATGTCGACATCAAGATCCTGGGTTTTGTGGCCAGGGTGCTGCCCGCCGCTCTTGCTGGCTTCCTCGGCGGGGACGCCCGATCAGCCACGACGCCGACCGATTTGGCGCTCACGCTGAGCCGCGACACAGGTTTGCGTTTCGTCGACGGCGGCGTCCGCGTCGAGAAGAAGGTGAACCTGGCACTGCCCGGCGTCTCGCTGCGCGGCTTCGCCGTCGAATTGGGTATGCAGGGCGACCGGCTGGAGCTGAGACCGACGGTCTCGCTGGTGGCCAAGCCGCCCGGCCTGCCGCTCAGCGCGACCCTGGATGGACTCGGCGTCGGCGTCCCGATGCTGCTGCCGGACCGGTTCGCCGCGGATACCGATGTGCTGCCCGCCTCGCCCAGCGGTATGGGGATCGCGCTCCTGCTGGGCCCGGTGTCCGGCGGCGGCTTCTTCCAGCAGCGACCCGGTGACGCCTACGCGGGCGGCATCGATGTGGACCTCGGTCTGGTCCAAGTGCAGGCCTTCGGGCTGTTGCAGCTGCCCGCGGGCGGCAAGCCGCTGTCCCTGCTCGTCTTGCTGGGTGCCGAATTTCCCTATCCTGGAATACAACTGGGATTCGGATTCGCGATCGACGCGGTGGGTGGCCTGGTCGGCATCCACCGCCGCGCGGACACCGGCAAGTTGCGCGAACTCGTCAGCGGCGGCAACGTGGACCGGATCTTGTTCCCCGGCAACGCGATGGCGCGGTCCGGTGAGATCGTCGGCGCGCTGGAGAGCGTCTTCCCGGTCGCCCGTGGTCGTTTCCTGGTCGGGCCGATGCTGCGGATCACCTGGGGCGGGCGCCTGGTCAGCGTGGCCGTTGCGGTGATCATGGAGTTGCCCGGGCCCGGGCAGGTGCTCATCCTCGGCCGGGCGTTGATCGCGCTGCCCGATCCGGCGGCGCCCTTGATCCGCCTGCAGGGCAGTGTGTTCGGGCGCATCGTTCCCGGAGTGCCCTTGGTCGAGTTCACGGTGTCACTGGCCGGATCGTGGATCGTCGGTATGCCGGTGGCCGGTGAGGTCTACGCACTGTTCCGGGGCGACGACCAGTCGGTGATCGTGTTGTCGGCGGGCGGTTTCCACCCGAAGTACACCCGGCCGCCCGGCGTCCCGCAGCTGCAACGCCTGTCGATGGATCTCGGTGGCGGCGTCATCGGCCTGCGCGCCGAATCCTATCTCGCGCTGACTTCCAACTCGGTGCAGTTCGGCGCCGATCTGCATTTGGACGCGACTATCGCCGAATGCGGGCTGGAGGGCTCGCTCGGGGTGGACGCTCTGTTCGTCTGGGAGCCGACGCTGGCCTTCAGCGCCTCCGTCCACGCCAGCGTCGCCGTGCTCGCGTTCGGTGAGCGTCTCGCGGGCATCGGCCTGGACTTCACGCTGGAAGGCCCTGCTCCGTGGCACGCCTTCGGCAGGGGCAGCATCGAGGTGCTGTTCTGGGATGTTTCTCTCGATTTCGATGTTCGCTGGGGCGATCCGGCCCTGCCGGTGCGATCGACCGAGGACATCCCGGCCCTGTTGGCCGAGGCGGTAGCCCGGCACGATGCCTGGACGGTGGCCCGACCCGCGAGCGAGCGGGCGGGCATCCGCTTCACCGGCGCGGCCGCGCGGGAGCTGGCACAAGGCGTTGTGGTGCACGCCGATTCGACGCTGCGCTTCGCCCAAACGGTGGTGCCGATCGGGACAACGTTCAACCGATTCCACCGACTGACGGTTCCAGAGCAAACCTGGACGATCGAGAATGCCCATTTCGGAGGTGCGACTTCCCCCAGGGGCGATCCGGTGCCCAAACGATTCGTGCCCGGCGAGTACTTCGCGATGACGAACGACGAACAGCTGGCCAGGCCCGCGTTCGAGGAGCTGACCGGTGGTTTCGAATTCTCCGACACCGAGCCCGAATTGGGTGGCGCACATCTGATGAACGACAGCTACGAGATCGGTTACAAAGTCCAGGACGGGTGGTTCCCGAACCCCCCTGGGAACATTCGCGTCTTTCTCCTACTGCGCGCGGCCTATCGAGCAGAACTGTTCGCCCGGCCGGTGCGCGCCGCCGAACGAGTGGACCGCTGGCGCTTGGCGCAGCGCTCCATGGACAAGATCACCCCGAAGGTGGTGATGAAGCGATGACTCGCCGCTGGTTCCTGTCCTCGGTCACGATCGGTGCGGCCGCAGCCGCGAAATCGGTGACGAAAGCGCGGCCGACCTTCGAGCCGAAGGTCGATCTGATCCAGACGGTGGACGGACACGGAACCCCTCACACGTTGACCGGGCCCCCCTTGCACATGCTCGGGCCCGGCGACACCCTCGGCTTCGAACCGTCGATGGTCGTGCGTCGCGAACCGCCACCGGGCCGGTCGGACGCCGTCGCGGACTATCTCGCGCTGATCGAGTTCTCCGACGCTGCCCTGCCATGGTTGTTCAGCACGCCTGCCGCTGTGCGAATGCCGTGGCTGACGCTGCTGGTCCTGCGCGCGGGGGAAGGTGAGGTGCGCCCGGGCGATCCGCTGCCGGTCATCGACGTGCCCGCCGCCGCCCGACCGAATCTCGCCGAGGCCGCGTCCTGGGTGCACGTCGAGGCACGGGTGGAAGGTGACGGACCGCCGCACGACGCCGTGAAACAGGACGTTCGCACCGGACTGGATACCGTGGTCTCCCGCGTGATCTGCCCGCGCAAACTCTCCGAGGGCGACTGGATCGCCTGCGTCGTGCCGACCACCACGGCGGGCGTCGCGGCCGGGTTGAACAAGGACATACCGGCGAACGGCGCGCAGCCCGCGTGGACACCGGGACAAACCGGAGTGATTCCCCTGCCGGTGTACGACTGGTGGACCTTCGGGGTCGGCGACGGCGGTCAGTTCGAAACGCTGGCCCGCAAGATCAATCCGATCGTCGCGGAAAGCGCCGGCTTGGGATCCCGCCTGGTGGATGTGCGCAAGCCATGGCCGCACGAGGTTCCGCCCTCGGGCACCCCCACTGAGGTCATGGTCCGGGTTTCGGGTGCGCTCCGCCTGCCGGGACCGGCGACGCCGAAGGAGACCTGGACCCACCAGCCGAGTCAGGAAACGTTCGTCGGGCACATCACCGATCGCGTCAACGCCCCCGCGGCCCGTCGCGAACAGTTGGGGCGACCGCCGGACCAAGGCCCCGCGGCCGTGGCGCCACCGCTGTACGGCGGCAATCACGCCGGTACCGAACGCATACCGGCCACCGGCTGGCAGCAATCGCTGAACACCCAGGTGCGGCATCGAGTGGCCGCCGCCATCGGCGCGCGCTTTGTCCAGCTGGAGCAGGAATTCCTGATGGCGCGGGCATGGGAACAGGTCGGCGCGGTGAACGCGGCGAACCGGTTGCTCGCCGCCACCGAACTGGCCGAACAGAGCGGTGAGAGCGCCCAGAGCAAACACGTCGCCACCATGGCGGCCGCGGCGCTCACCGGCCTCTCGGACCCGATGAGTGCGAAGGTACCGGTTCCCGCCGCCCGATCGATGCGTGAGGCGCTCACCGAATCGGCGGCTCCGCGCGGCATCGAATCGGCCGGGTTCCTCCGGCTCACCCGCCCCCGCGGTGGCCTGGCGCGGCGCTGTGCCCGCGTGGCGGGCACCGAGACGTCGACCATGGCGACCGGCTCGATGCTGACGATCTCGGTCGGCGGCGCCGAGGTCGTGCCCGCCAAACCCGCATTGTGGCTGGCCGCCACCGCCGCGGCGGACAGTGGACCGATGGCCGCGGCCGAGGTCGTCACCGACCCCGCGTCGCTGTTCGCGGCGCAGACGATGGTCGCACTGCTCGGCGTGCAACAGGAATCCTTCGCCGTGCGCGGCGCTTTCACAGGCGGCGCCCCAGTGGCGGAACTGGCCGCTGTCGGCGCGACCATGTCGGCGTCGATGACGGGCACGGCCGCGCCGGTGCCGCGCCCGATGCTGCTGCGCAAACTGCGCCGTTCGATCAGCGCGGAAGCGCTCACCGCGCCGAAAGCCGTCGAATTCCGCGTCGCGATGGGCATCGACGTGTTCGCCGGCAGCGTGCGCACCGCTATGGTTCCGATGAAGCAGCAGTTGCCGCGTGTCGCGGGGCTGATCGGCACCACCGCACTGCCCGGCCGCACAGGCGCCGACACCCGCCCACTGCGCCCGATCATGGCTCATCCCGAGTTCGGGTTTCCGATCGCCGCGGAAATTTTGGAACGGTGGCCGGAGTGGGCGGTTCCGGGCATCACCGCCTTCCCGGACAACAGCGCCACCCTGCTGCAGGTCAACTCGCCGTTCGTGGAATCGCTGCTCGTCGGGTTGAATCAGGAGTTCAATCGCGAGTTGCGCTGGCGCGAATACCCGACCGACGAAGCGGGCACGCCGTTCTCGCGGTTCTGGCCGCCAGGTGGTGCGCAGCCTCAGTACGGCGAGATCGCACTCTGGGAACCCGAGGTGGCGCTGGGCGAACACGCGCCCGCGCTGAGCGACCTGCTGGTGCTGCTGGTCCGCGGCGAGGTGCTGCGACGTTATCCGGGCACCGTGGTGCTCGCGGCCAAGTCGGTCGATCGGCGGGTGGAAAGTCCGCAGGTGCAATGGCGCCATCCGCGTTTCGTGCTTCCCTTCGACGAGCGCACCAGCCTGTTCTGCTTCGACCTGAAGCCGCAGCAGGTGCGGACCGAGGAGTGGATGTTCGTGGTCCGCGAGCCGATGCGCGGCACCCAATTCGGATTCGACCCGACGACGCGACCGGAGTTCGAAACCTGGTCCGACCTCGGATGGGATCGAGTGCCGCTGGACGCGAGGGGATTCGTCGCGGTCCGTACGGGTGGTGTGGTCGGATCGCCGAGCAGGCCGGACCCGCCCACCTGGCCGGGCGCCGACTCGGGCGATTTCGCCCGGATCGCCTTCCAACGCGCGTTCCAGCTGGCGTTCTCGCCCGAGATGATGCTTCCGCCGCAGTAGCAGGAGTCAGCCATGACACGGACACATACCGTCGTCGCCGGGGAAACTCTCTTCCGTCTGGCGCAGCGTTTCTATGGCAACGGTGAGCGGTTCCCGGTGCTCGCCGCGGCGAACGGCATCGTCGACCCGAATCGCATCACCGCCGGTCAGGTGCTCGTCGTACCGGAGATATCCCGTACCCATACCGTGGTGGCCGGAGACACGCTGTTCGACCTGGCGCGGCGCTTCTACGGTGACGGCGGCCTGTTTCCGATACTCGCGGCCGCCAACGGCATCGCCGATGCCGGCCGAATCCGCGTCGGCCGGCTACTGGTGATCCCGGAGCTCATGGCGGGCGGGGGAACGACGATCCCGTCGATGGTTCGCATCCACACCGTCCGAACGGGGGACACCCTGTTCGGCCTCGCGCAGCGGTTCTACGGCAACGGAAAGCTGTTTCCGGTCATCGCCGCCGCCAACCACATCACCGATCCGACTCGTCTCCAGGTGGGGCAGAAGCTGATCATCCCGCCGTTCAACCGCACATACGTCGTGGTCAGAAACGACAACCTGTTCAACGTGGCCCGGCGGTTCTACGGCAAAGGCGAGCTGTTCCCGATCATCGCGGCGGCCAATGGCATCCGGGATCCGGACCTCATCTTCCCCGGCCAGGTGTTGATCATCCCGGATTTCGGCGAAGGTCCCCCGGTCCACGACGACAGTCCGTTCATGTTGCGCCGCACCATCGACATGATCCGGCTCCAGCACGACAACAAGCTGGCATCGGCCGACGACAAGGAATTCGAACTGGGCCGGGTTCGCCGCTGGGCCGCGAGCCACCCGGTGGACATCCCGCACGGCAATACGCCCCAATCGATCCTGGATTCGGTGGAGCGGGCGCAAGCCGCGCGCCGCGCCGAACTCGATCAGCTGCGCGACCGTCTGACCGAAGCCACCGATCACCTCGCGGCAGTCCTGGATTCCGGGGAACCGCTGTTCGGCACCCACAGTGCCGAGCCCATCGCCCTGCTTCCGGTGCGCCTGGAGACGAAATGGGCCGCCGACGGCCGGAGCATCAAAGTCCGCGTCTATCCGGACGATCTCCATATCGAGAGCTTCGACCCGGCACTCACCCCGGACGAAGTGAAAGCGGCGCGCGACTATTGGAAGCACCCGGGCGAGATCGCCTGGAAGGAACTCCTGGCTACGGTCAACCCGGTCCGGGCGGCATGGGTGACTCGGGCGGCGCGGCCGGGTGCACCGGCCCCCACGATGCGCGCCCCGGGTAAGCGGCGCATGCCCGAGGTCGGTACGTTGCCGACGCGCTGGCGTTTCCTCGGCCTGGTCGGTGGCCTGGTCGTGGTCGACCGAATCGGGGCCGAGATCCCGGACCCGCTGACGCTCGGCTTCCTGGCGGCCGACGAGGCGGCTCCCGACCGCGAACATGCTTCCTGGGCAGTGGATTTCGATGAGGCGGTCCGGCAGGGCATGGGTGCCGTGCTCACCCTGCCCGAGGACGTCGACCACCTCGACGAGTTGTTCGTGGTCGGGGTCAGCCAGCGTGGGCCCGAGGCGGCGGCCGACCGGCTGCGGGCGAATCTGCACGGGCACGCCTTCTCCGACGGCCTCGCTTTCCTGACGACCGGTACCCCGACCAACAACACCCCACAGACCCGCACGTCGTGGTCGGCGCAGCCGAGCGGACGCCCACCGGGGCCGACGCCCCCGCGCGAACCCGATATCGCGCGGCGTTTCCACGTGGTCCAGTCCTCCGACACTCTCTTCGGCCTTGCGCAACGCTTCTACGGTGACGGTAGGTTGTTCCCGATCATCGCGAACGCCAATAAAATTCGCGACCCGAACGTCATCGAAGACGGTCAGGTGCTGTTCATCCCGGCCCGGCCCGGTGAGGCGGAGCCGAATCCGCCGGACGCCGATCGGCTGGCCCGCGCCCTCGGACTTCCCGACGCCGGATTCCTCACCGAATGCGACGGCGCGGACGGGATCGGTGACGCGGCTGCCGGTGCGCTGTCGCTGTTCGCCTGGTGGGGCCTCGCGCGGGAATTGATCAGGGATCAGGATCTGATGGACGGTCAGGACATGACGCCGGGGCTGCGTGCCTGGCTCACCATTCGAGACCACCTGATCGACTGCGTCCGCGGGCGCGGGCCGTTGCCGACCATCCGGGTCGGCAGGCAGCCCTACGGCGTATTGCCGGTGTCGACCCTCGACGAATGGGTGCCCGACGGGCCCGAGGATGCGGCCGCCCACCTGCTGCCCTGGCTCCTGCGGTTGCGGCATCATTGGCGCGGCGCGCTGCTGTCCGGCTGGATTCCCCGGGTGACCGACGGCGTACCGGCGGACCGCGTCGCGGCCGGAATACTCTCGCGCATCCCGGTATCCAACGACTTGCTGATCCGTCGCGTTCTCTCCACCACGGGCGGCCGGGAGAAATTCGACAAACTCAGCCTGCGCTCACCAGGCCCCGCCGTGGCCGTGGGCGGAATTCTGTCGGGCCTGCGCTGGGCCACTCCGACCGAAGATGTCAGCAATCTGGCCTGGGTCTCCGACACCGCGCCCGCGAACTATGACCTGGTCGCGCAGCGGCTGGTCCCGAATCGGGCGAAATACCGAGAACTGTTCGCGCACAGTCGCGACCGGTTCCGCGACGCTGTCGGCGTCCTCACCGGCGATCTGACGCACGAGGAGTTCACCTCGCGATGGCCGATCACCATCGCCGGCGTTTCCCCGGATCGCCCCAACACCATATTCGGTGATGTCGGCTTCAGCGACGAGAGCGGATCGGCGGTCGACTTCCTGCCGTGGCTGGTCGCAGTAGGACAGGAAATCGCCGGGGGCGCGGAACCGGAGACGCTCGATCTCGCCCTGGCGATACCGGCTACGGTCGATCGGCTGATCGGTCAGCTGATCATGGCACCGGATACCCCGCAGGACGAGCTCGACTCCATCCTGGATTTCGGCCGCCGCGGACTGCCCGCCGCGGGCCGGGTCCTCGCCGGGCTCGAAGCGCTGACCGAGGTGGCGGCCGAGGACTTCCTGCCGCTGCTGTTGGAGACCCTGGACCTCGCCTCGCACCGGCTGGATGCGTGGATAACGTCGCTGGCGACGCAAAGGCTGCAGCGCACAAGGGCCGCGGGCGCCCAGGGGATCCGGCTCGGCGGCTACGGTTGGGTGGAGAATCTGCGGCCGGGCACGGTCCGCGAATCCGACGGCTACATTCACGCGCCGTCCATGCACCATGCCGCCACGGCGGCCGTACTACGGTCCGGATTCCTCTCGCACGAGGGCGATTCGACGCTCGCCGTCGACCTGAGCTCGCGCCGGGCCCGTACCGCTCGCTGGCTGCTCGGCGGGGTGCGACGCGGGCAGAACCTCGGCGTATTGCTGGGCTACCGATTCGAGCGCGCACTGCACGACGCTGGTCTGGACATGGTGAAACCTGCCTTCCGGAAGGTTTTCCCGGCGCCGGTCGTCCCCGAGCCCGTCGACGCCGACGATCCGACCGGTCTGTGGGAGCGCAGCTCCGAGTCGATCGCCGCCGCCAATGTGGTGGACGGTATGGCGCTGGCACGCCGGCACGGCGCACAGGCGGTCTTCGCTCTGCTGGCCGAGCAAGGCTATCCGTTCGGCAACAACGATGTGCCGCCGCTGGCCGACCTGCCTCGCGCCGTGGCGCCGATGCTCGATGATCTGATCGAGTCCCTTGATGCTGTCGGCGATCTCCTGCTGGCCGAGAGCGTGCATCACCTGGTCGGTGGTAACCCAGTGCGGGCGGGTATCGCCGCCGACAGCCTCGGTCGCGGCGAGGACGTCCCGGACCGCTTCGACGTGCTGCGCACACCGCATCGCGGGCGAGCGATCACGCATCGGCTCGCCACCGTGCTGCCGCCGGACCCGCCACGCCCTCCCGGGTGGGGAGCCGACGCCTTCTCCCGCCTGGAACCGCGTGTCGAGGCGTGGGTGGCCGGCCTGCTCGGCCCCGCCGCGAACTGGCGACTGACAGGTACGGTGCGGAAAGACGGTCGCAGCGAGCGGTTCTCGGCCGATGCCGCCACCCTCGGACTCGGCGCCCTCGGTCTGGTGTTCGATGTGGTCGTCGGCGGGCAGCGCCGGATCACCGCGATCGTGTCCGCCCGGCACGGTATGCCCGGGGCGACCGCGGAATTCGACGGCGATTTCGCCGAACTGCATGCCGTCGCCGAACGGATCAATCGGTTGCTCAACGGCGCTTCGGCTCTGCTGCCGCGACATGTGCTCGGCGACCAGGTCCGTGCTCCCGCGCCCGATGTGGAAAAGGTGCGCAGCCGGGTGAAGGCTTTCCTCGACGAGGTGAAGACCCCGGCCCAGCGGCTCGCATTGGGTATCGAGGGCGATGTCCCGGAGCAATTGCCGAAGCTGGCCGCCGACGCCACCAGCCAGGGCTGGCTCGGCGCGGTGACCCGCCTGCTCGCCGACTTCCTCGGCACGACCGTCCCGCTCACCGCGGAGTTGCCCGGGGTCGCACTGCCCGCGCCCGCCGCCACCGGCGCGGCTGTCGCCGACTGGGTCCGTCGATTCGCTGCCGTCCGCCCCGGCGCCCGAACGTGGCATGAAACACTGCTGATCGCGGGCGTGCGTGCCGGGCGGCCTGCGTCGTTGTCGGCCGTGCAGACACCCGCAGGCGGACGCTGGATCGGCGCGGCCTTCCCGGCGCTCGACCGACCGTCCACCCGGCAGCATCTGGTGTGCCATATCCCGTTCGCGCTGCCCGCGGGCACTCCTTCGGCCGGTTTGGTCTTCGACGAGTGGGTCGAGGTGCTGCCCGGTTCGGACGCACTGGCCGAGACCAAGACCGGCCCCCACCCGGTGCCGGTGGAATCCGAGCTGACCGGCCTGTCGTTTCACTTCGATCGGCCGGATGCCAAGGCGCCGCAGGCCATCCTGCTGGCCGTGCCACCTGATCCCGAGCGCGGCTGGACCGCGGACGGCTTGGCGATGGTGGTGCGCGACAGTCTCGAACTGGCCAAGTTGCGCGCGGTCGATCTGGCGGACCTGCCGCTGCTGGACGACGTCGTCCCGGCGGTGCGGGTCGACGGGCACGGCAGTGAGCACGGCGTCGTGGTGGGCCGGTTCTGGCGTGAACTCGCGGAGGAGTGAACCATGGCACGACGAATGACCGACATTCTCGGCAACCCCAAGTTCCGGCTCGACGACCGCTACCGCCTCGAGCCGGTGTCCCGCAGCCGCGAGGTGGCCACCGGCCTCAGCGCCCGCGTGCACGATCCGGCTTGGGCGCTGACCAGGCAGTGGCAGTTCGGTGAATTCACCGGCCAGGACGCGGGATCGCCTGTGCTGGTGGAACTGACAGGTCACAGCACGATCATTTCGGCGTGGCGGCCTGCGGGCAGGCAGGGGGAACTCGAACCCGACCGGACATGGCGCGCCTATGACCCCCGGTCCGGTCCGCTGGACGAAATGGTGGAATCCGAGGACCTGGCGAAGCCGGATCAGCTGCAACGGCTCGAGGGCGGGGCGCAGTTCCTCCGGCTCCTCCACGAACACGGGCTCGGTTCGCGTACCGCGGATGCGCTGGCCGCTTACGCGTTTCCGGATCCGCCCACCGGCGCCACCGATCTGGTGACACTCCTGGCCGCCAAGGTGCCGGATGCGGACCGGATCGCCGCCGGGCCGAGCGTTCCGGGACTGGATGCCGTGCGGAAAGAGTGGCTGAACTGGTGGAAGAGCTTGTTCCCCGCCGATCTTCCCGACGCCTTCGACCCGCACCGGTTCGAACACCGCGTCGACTTGAGTATCGGCGACAAGGTATTCCACGCCGAAGAATATCTCGGCGACGGCCTCGACTGGTTCACCGTCGACCTCGATCCGACCGCGGTCGCCGCGCCGCCGGGACCCGGCGGCCCGCAGGCGACGCTGCGCGGCTTCCAGCGCGAGGCCCTCCCCACGACGGTGCGTTACGGCGGGGTCCCGGCCGACCGATTCTGGGAGATGGAGGACGCTCAGATAGATTTCGGCTCCACCGAGGTCGAGACCCTGGACACCGGGCGGCTGTTGCTGATCGGCTTCGCCGAGGTCTACGGCAACGACTGGTTCCAGCTTCCGCTCGAGGTTCCCGCGGGCTCGCTCACCGTGCTGGACCGGTTGGTGGTCTGCGACTCCTTCGGTGGGAAACACGAAATACCCCGAGCGGGAACGAGAGACGCCGGGTGGAATCTGTTCACCGTGTCCGGCACCGAGGACGGCCTCCTTGTCATGCCCTCCGAACGTGGTGTGGTCGGTGAACCCCTGGAGACGGTGGCGCTGTTGCGCGACGAGATGGCCAATATGGCCTGGGCGGTCGAGCGGTACTACACCGACGATCGCGGCGTGCGGGTCGACCGGCGCGAACGCTGGCTGCGCGGGGCGCCGGAAGCCTCGCCGCCCAGCGAATTCGGCTCGTACGCGGTCCAAACCATCGTCCCGGACTTCTGGTTGCCGCTGGTCCCGCACGCGATCGGGCCGGCCGAGATCCGTTTCGCGCTGGTACCACTCCTGCAGCCCGGTTTCGATTCCACACCCCGCGGACAGTTGTTGCGCCCGGGGGAGTGGGTGCACGAGGAGGAGATTCCGCGTGATGCCGCCGTGGTCACGCGCCGGAACGTGTTGTCGCGCTGGTTCGACGGATCGTGGCATTCCTGGGTGCGGCGGGAGAAGAATCCCGGCGGCGGCGAAGGATCCAGCGGGTTGGCCTTCGACATCGTCCGCCCCTCCGAACCCTGGCCGTAAGCGCTGACCGCAGCTCCACGCCGGTCAGACCACGGATGGTGAAGAAGTTCTGATCTGAGCCGCGGGCGCTGGCCGCCCGCAGTTGCTGACGATATTCAATGTGCCATTGGATAGTGGCTCTATGTACAGCGGTTCTAAAGCTCGCGACAGTCCTGGTCTGTCTGAGGGCATCGCCTCTGGTGAGCAGCCCATGTGGGCCCGCATTGTTGCTGGCACCGAGCTCGTGCATGCCCGAGGCGCATTCTCGGCGTCCTGCTTGTCCTGTCAACTATGGTTACCCCGAATTCTCTTGTCCCATACAATGAGCCATTGGATAACGGCTCGATAACAGGGTGTGCGATGGTATGTCCGTCCCGTTGAGCCACCGTGGTCGACGAATGGATTCCCCATGGCTGTGAGTTCAGCGAAGCCCTCGGACTGGTCCTTCGAGCGCAAAGGCGCCGAATGGGTCGCCGAGGAGGAACGTCGAGGTAAGCCGCGTGCGCTGTTCTGGCCGTGGGCAGGCACGAGCTGCAATCTGGTCTTGGTCTCGTTCGGTCCGTATGTCACCGCACTCGGCCTCGACTGGCACATCGCGGTGCTCGCCGCCGCGGTGGGTGCGGTGCTGTCGTTTCTGCTGCTCGCCATGGTGTCGTTGGCCGGACAACAGGGTGGGGCGGCGACCATGGTGGCCGGCCGCGCGGCGTTCGGCTTTCATGGCAACAAGATCCCGGCGCTGCTGAGCTATCTCGCTTTGGTGGGGTGGGAAACCTTCTCCGCGGTCCTGGCGACCCTTGCCGCTCGCACCGTGGCGCACCGGCTCGACCCGGAGATGGACACCGGACCGCTCATGGTCGTCACCCTGCTCACCGTCATCGTGGTGACCACGGTGATCGGCGTCTACGGCTGCCATGTGATATTGCGGATCCAGAAGTGGTTCGCCCTCGCGTTCACCGCGCTGTCGGTGGTGTACGTCGTGCTGACGCTGCCCAGGATCTCCTTCGCGACCCACGGCCAGGTCAGCGTGGGCGCGTTCGTGGGCGGGGTGATGCTGGTCGCCAACGCACTGGGTTTGAGCTGGGTCAACTGCGCCGCCGACTACACCCGCTATCTGCCCCGGGACGCCGACAAACGCGCGCTGGTGGGGTGGGTCACCTTCGGCGGCACCGCACCGGCGCTTGTTCTGATGGGTTTCGGGACGGTCCTGGCGGCAGGCGATCCCGGCGTCGCCGAACTGGCCGCGACCGACCCGATCAGTGCGCTGTCGGCCCATCTGCCGACCTGGTTTCTGGTGCCCTACCTGATCCTCGCGCTGGTCGGCTTCGTGTCGGGCTCCATCATCGGCCTCTACTCGTCCGGACTGGCGCTGCAAACGGTGGGCGTCCGTATCCCTCGGCACTACACAGTCCTCATCGACGCCGTCCTGATCGCGGCTGCCGGTGGCTATGTGGCCTTCGCCGCGCCCGGCTTTTTCGCCCCCTTCCAAGCGTTCCTGACCACGACCGGTGTCGTGATGGCCGCATGGACCGGAATTTTCGTGGTCGACCTGTGGCAGCGTCGCCGCATCGGCTATGACCGGACGGCCCTGTACAGCCCGGTCGGTGGCTACGGAAAAGTGAACCGCGCCGGGGTCGGCTGCCTGATCGTCGCCACCCTCGTCGGGCTCGGCCTGGTCACTTCCCCGGATCCGCACATCGGTCCGCTGCTGGGCTACCTGTTCACGCCAGCCGCCCGCGCGGGCAGCCTGGGCAGCAGCAACCTCGGCGTATTCGTCGCCTTGGTCCTCGCGAGCGCCGGATACGCCGCTCTGCACCGAGTGCGTCCGCCCGCGCAGATGAGCACGAGCGAGCCGATCGAAATCCGGGACACCGAGCCGGCCCGAGTCACAGCGTAGGAAATGCTTCCGGTGGGTGCTCGCGTCGAAGCGGCTGCCGCCGGTCGCGGAACGCTCGGACGTCTTCTGTAGCCGTACCTGCGCCCGCTTCGGAGCCCACCTCAGTGGCCGGATCGCTCGACGCCGCCGGAATAGTCCCACTGCCCGCCCGTGCACGCGGCGACCGGCCGATGCGATCGCTCCTGTGCACCGGCAAGCACACGGTGAATTCGGTGCGGCCTGGTTCGCTGGCCACCGAGATGTCACCACCGTGCGCCTTCACCACGGCCGCGGCGATCGCCAGGCCCAGGCCGGTGCTGCCTGCCCGCCGCGACCGCGACGTGACCCGCCGCCGCAGTGCTGGCCCGGGCAGTAACCTGCATTCGCCACATCAGATGAACGACTGAGCGCATCGAGCGCGGCGGCGGGGCTCGACTTCCACCGCCGCGCTTCCTTCGGACGGCCCGGGGAGCGTGGCGCGCTCCGCCCAGCTATCACCTCGGACATCCCGCGCTGACGAGCCCCCGAGGCGGTGGACAGGGGAGAGGTGCGGAGGTGATCACGCCGCAGGGGCCGACCTCGCGGCCGGAACATGCTGAGCCGGTTGCTGTTTCGTTCATGTCGGTGCGTACCGCTAATCTGCTGGCATGGTCGGACCGGACTCGGCGCTGCGCCGACTGACCCGCGATGCGCGGAAGTTGCTGCAACCCTATGGCTTCGACGGCTCGGAGTCCCTGTGGGTGCGGGTCGTCCCGGGTGGTGTGGCTTGTGTCGGCCGGGCCCGGACAGTGCGTACCTGGATCGACGGGCAGCAGGAGCTGAAGTTCGGGTTGACCATGAGCGCTACGCCCACCGCTTGGTGGGAGTTCTGCAATTGGCGCAACGCGCAGCGGGGGCTGCCGTTCGTGCCGCTCGAACAGGCGACCGGACCGGGGCTGATCGACGACCATGGGCTGCCGGAAGATCTGACCGAATTGTGGTCTCTGCGGGTCGATCCGGCGCAGGCGGGCCGGGCTCTGCGGGCAGACGTCGACGTCATCCGCGCCGAGCTGCCCCGGCGGGTGCACGCCTACGCACGCCGTGCGCTGCGGCTGCTGGAGCCCGGCCGGTACCTCGAAGAACTGATGACCGTGCCGGACCCGGTGATCGGAACCTGGGAGGCGATCGTCGTCCTGCTCGCCGAGCGTGGGGCGGGGCCGCAACTGGAGGATGCGTACGACCGATTCCGGGCGTGCTGCATGGACGCGGACACCTCGGCATATGCAGAGCAGGTTCTCGCGTACGCACGCAGCCGCGCGGCGCAGATGTGAGCGAGCGCAGGCGATCAGCGTCGAGCAGCGCGCGGAATCTCGGGCATGGCATGTGCCGGGGCGTCCGTGCCGCTATGGCGTTCGGGAGCAGTCGATCCGCTGTCGGCCCGCCGTGTCAGCCGACGAACGGGGGAAGCGCCGCGAATTCCGGCGCGAGCCGGGCGGTCGGGACGGTGTGCGCGATCCAGCGACGGGCACGACTGAGCGGATGATCGGGAAACTCCGCGTCCCATCCGATGTCGTCGGCCGCGTTGTACGGCAGCCGTCCCTGCACTTCGGGCGCATAGGGATGCGGCGGGAACATGTGGTCGACACCGATCTTGGTAGCGAGCAGGGCCTCGCGCATACCCGTGGTGCCGGTCTCGGGGCAGAGGATCTGCAGGACCGCGCTGCTGCTGGCCTTCGGCACGATCACGGAGGCGGCGAACACCAGGCCTTGGGGCTGATTCGGCAGAGGCAGCTTCTCCATGCGCAACAGCGCGGGCTGCGCGTCGAGCCACACCACGAAAGCCTCGATCAGGCAGCCGTTCTGCGCGCTTCTCTCGGTCAGGCGACGGCGCAGGGTCGTGAGGTCCTCCAACGGTGCGGGCAGATCCGGGGCGAGGTCGAAATACGACACGTTCACCATGTCACCGGTCCGCGGATCCCGCCAGGTTGCGTTGTCGACCTGCTGCATGTCCCTGGCGTCGAAGGAAATTGGCACCGGCACAGCGTATCCGCAAGCTCATTTCGGAAGGCCGGACCGGTGCCGCGCGACTTCCGCGGGTTCATTCGGGGCGATCACAAATGCTCGAGGCCCGGCAGGGTCGACAGCGGTCGCAGGCTCGCGGTCGGGAAGACCTCGGCGAATCCGCTGGGAACGGAGGCTCCGAGACCCAGCACGGACCCCCAGCGAAACGGAGGCCGCAAGGCGGTGCGGCTCAGTGGTCCGTCGATGGACAGGCGGCGGAAGTCGTCGTCGCTCTCCGGTCCGAAGCTCACGACGATCGCGGAACCGAGCGGACCTTCCAGGGCGTACCAGAGAATGTCGTATTGGTGCGGAAACGATCCGAACACTCCGGTCTTGGTGACCGTCGTAGCGAACACGGGAGCCACTGCCGCCAATGCCGCGTAGCACGCCGCGGCGGTGCCCGGGCCGAAGACGAGTTCGGACAGGCCGGTGTCGGCGATGGCCGTGTAGATCATCTGGATGGGTTCGTCCTCCGGCAGGCCCGGATCGGCCAACCGCACGTAATGGTGATCGAGTCCGGAAATGAGCTCGCGCTCCGGTCGTCTGCGTCCGAAGATTCCCACGGCACCTTCCCGTATCGGTCTGTTTTCCGGCCGCGTCGAAAAAGGCATCTCGGCGATTCGTCACCGCGCGTGCGCGGTTGCCGCCGGAAAGGGGGAGAACGCGCTTCACGGCCGTAGTCGGTGTAATCGATTTTTTCAGAGGGCGCGGTGGTGGCCCAGTCGGTCGAAAGACCCACATCGAAAGGGATTTCGGGGACGAATCGAAGCGCCGTCAGACCCGCCCGTTCTCGGAAGCCGATGCGGTGCCGTTGCCCAGCACGATGAAGCCGGTGCCGCGAAGCAGATGCTCGTCGAGCAGGTTGCGGGTATCGACGATCACGGCTCGGTCGACGTCGGTCGCGAGCTTCGTCCAGTCGAGCGAACGGAATTCGGGCCACTCGGTGAGGATCACGAGCGCGCCGGCGTCCTTCGCCACCAGGTACGGGTCGTCCACCACCCGGATGCCGTGGAGATCGGGCGTGCCCGCCGGGACGCACGGATCGTACGCGGTGACCGTGGCGTGGTGCCGGGAGAGTTGCCGGGCGACCGCGACGGCGGGGGAGTCGCGCAGGTCGCCGGTCCCGGCTTTGAACGCGAGGCCGAGCACGCCGATCCGGGTCCCCGCCAGGGAGCCGTCGACCGCGCCGGTCACCGCGCGGCGGATCTTGCGCAGCACCATCGCCTGTTGATGCTCGTTCGCCCGCAAAGTATCTCGGACCAGCGCGAAGTCCACTCCAAATGCCTCCGCGGCTCGCAGGAGCGCGCGCGTGTCCTTGGGCAGGCACGAGCCGCCCCAGCCGGGGCCCGGAGCGAGGAAGGCCGGACCGATCCGGTCGTCCATGCCCATCGCGGCGGTGACCTTCGTGATGTCGGCGCCGACCCGTTCGCACAGTTCGGCCAGTGTGTTCACGAACGAGAGCTTCATCGCGAGAAAGGCATTGCTGGCGTACTTGGCGAGTTCCGTGCTGGCCGAGTCCGAACGCAGGACCGGCGCGCCCGTCCCCGCGTACAACGCCGCGACCCGCTCGGCCGACTCCTGATCGTGCTCGGCCGCTCCGACGAGAACACGGTCGGGATGCAGGAAGTCCTCGACCGCGTGTCCCTCCCGGAGGAATTCGGGATTACTGACGACCGCGCTGCTCGCGAGACCGGACGCGGGGATCCGCGCAGCCGTCCCCACCGGGACGGTGGACTTGGTGACCAGCACACAATCCGGCGATAGCACCGTGGACAACGTCGCGAGCGCGTCCTCGATCACGCCGAGGTCCGCCGTGCCGCCGGCACCCATGGGGGTGGGAAGGCACAACAGGACCACCTCGCATTCGTGCAGCGCTCCCGGGTCCGACGTGAAGACCAGCCGGTTCTCCGCGAGCCCTTCGTGCACCAGCTCCGGCAGCCCGGGTTCGACGATCGCGACCGTACCCGCGCGCAGAGCCGCTACCTTGGCCTCGTCGTTGTCGAGGCAGATCACATGGTGGCCCAGGTGGGCGAGGCAAGCGGCACTGGTGAGCCCCACGTATCCGGCGCCGACCACACCGACGCGGCTACCCATGGCGCACCTTCGCCCCGAGCAGACCGGCTGCGGCGGTGAGCACCTGCTCGGGGCGCAGCATGAGGAGCCCGCGATCCGGATGGCAGGCATGCGGGTCGCCGACGGACCCCGCCCACAGGGTCACGTGCTCTTCCGCGTCGGCGGGCGGTCCCCATCGCTGCGGCGGCGTGGGGCCGAACAGCAGGACCGACGGCGTGCCGAAAGCGGTGGCCAGATGCCCCACGCCGGTGTCGCCGCAGACGACGAGCGCCGCGCCGGCCACCAGCGCGGCGAGTTCGGTCAGGTCGGTGCGCCCCGCGTACACGGCGGTGGGCGGCAGGCCGGCTTGCTGCGCGACGGCGTTCGCCAATCGGATCTCGTCGCGCGTGCCGGTGATCACCACGCGGTGGCCCTCGGCGCCGAGTTCTCGCGCCACCCGAGCGAATCGTTCGGAGGGCCAGCGGCGTGCCGGATGCGCCGCGCCGGGATGGATCACGACGACGTTCGACTCGGCGGCGGGCGTGGCCGGAGCGGGCAGCCGCAGCGCGGTGCGATCGGCATCGATCCGGCCGTATTCGAGCAGCCGGCACCAGCGATCCACCTCGTGCACGTCGTCGCGCCACTCGGGGCCGGGCAGCTGGGGGTAGTCCGGATGGCGGTGCGTCAGAAGTGTTTCCGGACGCGCCGCCAGCAGGTCACGGATGCTCTCCGGGCCGCTGCCGTGCAGGTTGACCGCCAGTCTCGGGGGCGCGGTATGCCATCGCAGCGCACCCAGGCCCGCGGTCGGAAGCAGTTCGTCGACCGCGTCGATGAGATGTGCCAGATCGCGCAGCGATTCCGGCGCGGCCAGCACCAGGTGGTGGTCCGGGTAGGCGTTTCGCAGCCCGCGCAAAGCGGGCACGATGGTCAGCAGGTCACCGAGCCCGAGCGCACGCAACACGAGGATCGTGTCGCTCAAGGCCACGATCCCTCTTCCGACGCGCACACGACCATTTCCCTGACCTCGCAGCCCGGTGGCTGGCGCAGCGCGAATAGCACCGCGGCCGCGACGTTCTCGGGCTGGTTGAGTTTCGCGTCCGGCGGCGGCTTGTACTGCTCGTCGCGATCGTCGAAGAACGCGGTGTGCATGCCGCCCGGGATCAGCAAGCTCACGCCGACGCTGCCCGCTGTTTCGGCGGCGAGCGCCCTGGTGAAGCCGACCACGCCGAACTTCGACGCGCAATAGGCGGTCGCGTCACCCACCGCCTTGATGCCGAGGGTGGAAGCACAGGTCACCACGGTTCCCCTGCTTTCCCGCAGGAACGGAAGGGCGGCACGGATGACGGCGGCGGTACCGAACAGGTTGACCTGCAGCACGTATTCCCACTTCTTCGCGGGCACCTTGTCCAACGGGCCGCACGCGTCGGTTCCGGCTGCGGTGAACACGCCGTCGATCCGTCCGCCCGCACGCTCGGCGAGCTCGTGCACGGCTTGTTCGGCGGCGACGGTGTCGGCCAGGTCGGCCCGCACGAAGTCGACGGGCGTCTCGGGCTCCACCCGGTCGATCACGAAGGGCCGCCCGCCGTTCTCGCGGACCGCGGCGGTGACCGCCGCGCCGAGTCCGGAAGCGCCGCCGGTGATCAGGACATTGCCGAGGGTTCGCATCGTGCTCCTTACGTTCCGAGGTCAGCCGCAGCCCTGGGTGGCGGCCACCAGTTGGGTTGTCGAGTAACCGCGAACAGTGGGAATCAGCGCGATCTGGCCGCCGTACCCGCGAATGACCGCGGCCTCCGGGAGGTCGACGCCGGCGTAGTCGCCGCCTTTGACCCAGACATCGGGGCGAAGGCGCTCCAGCAGCGCGCTCGGGGAGGATTCGTCGAACACGACCACGGCGTCCACCGACGACAGTGCGATCAGCAGGCGGGCACGGTCGCGTGCGGTGACGATCGGACGGCGCGGCCCCTTCAGACGCCGCACCGACGCATCGGAATTGAGACAGACCACCAGCGCGTCGCCCATGGCGCGAGCCTGGCGCAGCAAGCTCACGTGCCCGGGGTGCAGCAGATCGAAACAGCCGCCGGTGGCCACGAGCCTGCCGCCGCGCGCTCTGACCCGCGCCGCCACCTCGAACGCATCGCAGGCCTCCGTCGTGTCCTCCACCGCGACAGCGGCGCCGTCGCACGTGGACAACGTGGCCGCCCCGCCCGCGGCGACGAATCTCGCTGCCGCGTGCACCGCGTGCGAGACCGCGTCGGCGACCGTGGAACCGTCGAAGAGCGCGGCGGTCGCGGCGGAGGCGAATCGGTCGCCCGCGCCGCAGGTGTCGGAACCGACGTGGCCGGCGATCCGTATCTCGGCGGGTACGGGCACGACGGTCAGACGCTTCCCATTGGCCAGCACCGCCCCGTTCGGCCCCGTCGTGACCACGACGGAATCCGCGGCCCATTCGTCGCGGAGCACTTTCGCCAATTCGTCCGGTTCGACGTAACCCGGCGCGAACTGGCGCGCCTCCTTCAGATTCGGCGAGACCAGCGACGCGCCCGGCGTCGGCGCCGGGCCGCGCGGATGCGGATCCCATACCACCGGCACGGACCGGGCCAGTTCGGTCAGCAAGCTCCGGATCTCCGGATGTGCGGCGACGCCCCGGCCGTAATCCGCTACGAGGATCGCGCCGGCCGCCCGCAGTGCCCGGATGACCGCCGTGCTCACCGAGCCGCCGTCGGCCGTGCCGTCGCCGGTGTCCAGCCGCAACAGCGACTGGCCCGCGGCGCGGACGCGGGTCTTGCGCACCGTCTGTCCGCGCAGCGGCATCGGCACGACCCGGACGTCCTGGTCCAGCAGGTGGGTGAGGACCCGGCCGTCGTGGTCGTCGGCGATCGCCGTGACCAACGAGACCTCGGCGACCGACCGTGCGGCCAGCGCGGCGGCCAGACCGGCGCCGCCCGGACGCGTCCAGCGGTGTTCCACGTCCACCACGGGAACGGGCGCCTCCGGAGACAACCGGTCCGCGGCGCCCTCGATATCGACGTCGAGCATGCTGTCGCCGACCACGACCAACGGCTTCACGTCGGTACCCCCAGTGCGTCGTCGAGCGCCGTGCACAGGGCGTGCACCAGGACCAGATGCACTTCCTGCACGGTGGCGGTGCTGGGCGCCTCCACGGCCACCGCGTCGTCGCACAGTGCCGCGAGCGGGTTGGGCGCGGGGCCGGTCATGGCCCAGGTGGTCACGCCGATGTCGTGCGCCGCTTTCGCCGCGGCCACCACGTTCTGGCTGCTGCCGCTGGTGGACAGCAGGATGAGGACGTCATCGGGTCTGCCGTGCGCGCGGACCTGACGTGCGAACACCTCGGTTCCGCCGTAGTCGTTCAAGATCGCGGTGCCCGCCGAGGTGTCGGCGTGCAGGGCGATCGCCGACAGCGGACGGCGGTCGTTGCGGAATCGGCCGAGCAATTCCCCCGTCAAGTGTTGCGCTTCTGCCGCGCTGCCCCCGTTGCCGCAGGTGAGCAATCTGCCACCGTTGTCGAGGACGATCGCCAGGTCCCGACCCCATTTGCGGATACTCGGTGCGAAGCACCTGGTGCGTTCCAGCGCTAGGTGCAAAGCCGCGAAATGCTCCTCGATCACCGCACACCTCCTGTCCGCAGACGTGCACGCCTGCCCGCGCCGAGTTCTTCCGCCACCGTGACGACCTGCTCCGGGATGATCGAGTCGAGGCACGGGTGTCCCACGACCGGGCACTCCCTGGCCCTGCTCCCGCGGCAGGGCGCGTCTTGGTCACCGAGCATGGCCACCGGCACGCCGTAGGGCGCCCACCGCGCGGCGGGCACGACCGGTGCGAAGAGCGAGACCACGGGTGTGCCGACGGCCGCCGCGAGGTGCGCGGGCCCGGTGTTCGGCGCGACCACGACGCTCGCGTCGCGCAGCACGGCGGCGAGTTCGGGCAGGGTGGTGGCGCCGCCGAGGTCGACGGCGTGCCTGCCGGCGACGGCGCCGGTGAGCGGCCGGTCGTCGGGTGCGCCGGTGACCACCACGCGGTGCCCGGCGCCGGTCAGCGCGGCGACGATGGCCGCCGAACGGGACGAGGAGGGCTGTCGCGCGGGTACCGACGCGGCCGGATGCACCACCACATAGCCCGGTTCGCCGGTGAGCGCACCGACCTTCGGCAACGGCTGGCGGACCGCGAGTTTCCCGTCGTCCCCGGACGGTAGCCGGAATCCGGCAGCCTCGGCGAGCGACAGCGCGCGTTCGGCTTCGGGCGGATCACCGTCGACGCGATGGCGCAGATCCAGCAGCGACCCGGGGTAGTCCTCGGAGATGGCGCCGATCCAGGGGACGCCGGCCATCCTGAGCAACAGCGCCAGCGGCAGCGGCGACTGGTGAAAGGACGTGAGGATCAACGCCAGATCCAGGTCGAGTGCGCGGATCCGATCGAGGAACGCGTCGATGCCGGCCGCGGCGACCGCGGGGGGCTCCAGGTCGATCCACGGCGCGCACCAGGTCATCACCTGGTCCACGCCCGGCAACAGGTCGGCGGCCGCCCGGCCACGCGGTCCGGACAACAGCGTCACCGAATCGACGTGCGCTGCCACCGCCCGCACGCACGGCCCCGCCAGCAGCACATCGCCGAAATTGTCCATGCGTGCCACCAGCGCCCGGCTTGTCATGGCACGCCCGCCATCGCCAGCCGTACGGCTTCGGGCAGGTCCCGCGCCACAGTCGCTTCGCGGCGGGCGCGGCGCACCTCGTCGGGAAGGGTGCGCGCCGTCGGCACCAGGATCGCGCGGGCGCCCGCGGACTGGGCGGCGGCGACGTCGGCGCCGGTGTCGCCGATGACCACGCACCTGCCGACGTCGACGCCGAGTTCTGCCGCGGCTCGCCGGATCAGGCCCGGCTCGGGTTTGCGGCACCCGCAGCCGTCGCGTTCGCCGTGCACGCATACCTGCCACGTGGCGAACGGTCCGAGCAACTCCTCGACCCGGGAATTCACCGCGGCGAGCTGTCGACGGCTGATCAATCCGCGCGCTACGCCGGATTGGTTGCTCACGATGCCCAGTTGGACACCGGCCGCACGGACCTTTCCGAGCGCGTCGACGGCCCCGGGCACCGGCTGGACCTTGGTGGGGTCGGCGAGATAGGGGACATCGACGATGAGGGTGTCGTCGCGGTCGAACAGCAACGCCAGCGGCGAGGCGTGGGTGGCGTTCCGGTGGCGCAGCTCGCCGCGCAGCCGATGCCAGCACGCGGCGGGTGGGATCAGCGCGCTACTCACCGTCATCCGGCCGATCTCGGCGGGCGTGCGCGGCCCCGGCGCGATTCGGCGCGCGGCGAATTCGCCGGTCGAGGCCATCCAAAGCGCGGCGAAGGCCAGGGCTGGACGCAGGCGGCCGGTCAGGCCGAGCGCCGCGGCCATCGCGCCCGCCGCGGTGGTGAGCGCGTGGCGGGGGAGCAGACCTTTGTCCTCGCCGATGCGTTGCCGCCACCGAGCGCCGTACTTCCGCCGCAGCAAAGCGTTGTCGGCGTTCCCGCGTTGTGCTCGCACACTCGCCATGGGCCCCGACGCGCGGAGCGGGTGGCGTGTGCCGCGTCGTCCGGCCGCGATGGCGTACCCCGCCAGGCAGACCCGCAGCGCCAAGTCGGCATCCTCGCGAAACGCCCGCGGAAACCGTTCGTCGAATCCGCCGACCGCGACCAGCGCGGACCGGCGGTAGGCCATGTCCGCGGTGATCCACCGGGCGGTGGCCAGCCGGGCGATTCCCCGTTCCGCGTCGGTCGGCTTGCGGTGCTGCGGCAGTGGAACCTCGATCCGGGCCGTGGACGCCGCCGTGTTCTCGTCGAGGTCCCGCAAGTCGTCTTCCAGCCGGGCACGCCAATCCGGTGGAGTGAGCACGTCGTCGTCGAGGAAGGCGATCCAGACGCCCGTGGCGGCTTGCCATCCCGCATTCCGCGCCGCGGCGGGTCCGCGGCCACCCGAGCGGATGACCTGAACGGCGGGCACGGTCTCGGGCAGTGGCAGGTCCCCGCCGCGGGGACGGTCGTCGACCACGATGATCTCCCGTGGCTTGGGACCCGTCGCGGCCTCCAGCGACTCGAGCAGCGTGCGAAGACTTTCCCGGCCGGTGGTCGGAATGACGATGCTGTAGTCCACGGTGTGGCCGTTCATGAGCGGCGAACCACGAACGGGCCGAGGGCGAGCAGATCGATCGGCGCGGAACCGAAGCATTCGAGGGCGTCGCGGGGTGAATCGACCATCGGCCTGCCCGCGGTGTTCAAGCTGGTGTTGACCACCACGGGCAACCCGGTGCGCCGGTCGAACTCCGACAACATCCGCGCCAGGACGGGGTTGTCCGCGGGATCGACGGTCTGCACGCGCGCGGTACCGTCCACGTGGGTCACGGCGGGAATCAGCGCCCGCCACTGCGGCGCGACGTCGTGGACGAACAGCATGTAGGGGCTCGGCAGCGGTCCGCGTCCGAAGATCTCGGATGCCCGCTCGGCCAGCACCATCGGCGCGAGCGGCCGGAACTGCTCCCGCCCTTTCACATCGTTGAGGCGCTCGAGATTCGCCGACCGACCGGGGTGGGCCAGCAGCGAGCGATGCCCGAGTGCGCGCGGGCCGAATTCGGCCCGGCCCTGGAACCAGGCCACCACCTGGTCTTCGGCGAGCGCTCGGGCCACCTCGGCCGCGATGTCCGCGGATTTCGTGTAGCGGACCTTGGCCGTGCGCAGAACTGTCTCCAGCTGCGCGTCGCTCCATTCGCGCCCGAGAGCGGCTCCCCGCATCGGTGTGACCCGATCGCCGAATTCGGCCGCCAATTGCAGCGCAGCGCCCAATGCGGTGCCCGCGTCGCCCGAGGCCGGCTGCACCCAGATCCGGTCGTAGGGGCCTTCGGCGTGCAGCCGGGTGTTGGCCACGCAGTTCAGCGCGATGCCACCGGCCAGCGTGAGGTTCTGCTGGCCGGTCTGGCGGTGCAGCCAGGAGGTCAACTCCAGCAGTACGTCCTCGAGCCGGCGCTGGACGCTCGCGGCGAGATCGGCATGCTCCGGGCCCAGCTCGCCACCGTTCACCGTGGGTGCGAAGGCCGCCCAGTCCACGGGTTCGGTGCGGAAGCCGCCATCGCCGGTGCAGTACACGAGTTCCCGGAACCGGTTGAGGAACCGGGGCGTGCCGTACGAGGCGAGCGCCATCACCTTGTATTCGTCGCTCGACCGGGTGAATCCGAGATGTGCGGTGAGATCCTCGTACATCAGCCCGAGCGAGTGCGGCAGCCGCTGTGCCGCCAGTTCCACGAACTTGCCGTCCCGATATTCCCCGGCCAGATAGGACTGGCTTTCGCCGCGGCCGTCGGCCACCAGGACCGCCGAATCACCCGACGGGGCCGCCAGTGCCGTGGACGCGGCATGCGCCAGATGATGCCGTACGAAGCGCACGATCGACGGGTCGAGGCCGGGCAGCGCGGCGGTGAGAAAAGCGGGCGCGCGGAAAGCGTAATCAGTTCTGATATTTTCACTTTTCCGATCGAGGCCGTCGAGCGAATGATCGACCAGGCGTGGGTCGTAGGAATAACCCACCGCGTCGAGGTCCTCGGGGCGCAATCCCGCTCGTTCCAGGCACCATGCGGCCGCTTGCTCGGGTAACTCCCACGCGGAAAACGGCACCGGCCGCTTGCCGTGCTTGCGGCGGGTGAACCGCTCTTCCTCGGCCGCCGCGACTATTTCGCCGTCCACGATCAGGGCCGCAGCGGGATCATGGAACACCGCGTTGATTCCGAGTATGCGCACGGGCCGCCTTTCTGTTCGAGACGCGCGGGACCTGACGGTCTACCCGCTGACATATGTCTGGCGCTACCCGCTGAAGTCACCACTAAACCGATGCGCCGCACGGCTCCGATCAGCGCAGAGACCGCTGCCTCGGCTCCGGTGCGTGCCCGGCGAACCAGGCGATCGTGCGGCGTAGTCCCTCCGCCCTGGTGACCACCGGCCACCAGCCCAATTCCCGCCGGGCCAGCGAGATATCGGGGCACCGTCGTTTCGGGTCGTCGATCGCTTCGTCGACGTATGTCACGACGGACCGGCTGCCGGTCATCGAACGAATTTCCGCTGCGAGGCACCGCACGGAGATTTCGTGCGGATTGCCGATATTCATCGGTCCCGGATGGTCGCTGGTCGCCAGCGCGAGCAGTCCGCGTACCGTGTCCTCGACATAACAGAGTGAGCGGGTCTGCTCACCGTTTCCGGCGATGGTCAGCGGTGCCCCCGACAATGCCTGTGCGATGAAGGTGGGCACCATACGACCGTCATCGGTGCGCATACACGGACCGTAGGTGTTGAAAATTCGGGCAATTCCGGAATTCACGCCTCGTTCCCGGCGAAATGCCATGGTCAATGCTTCGGCATACCGCTTCGCCTCGTCGTACACGCTGCGTGGACCCACAGGATTGACATGACCCCAGTAATTCTCGGTCTGCGGATGAACTGCCGGGTCGCCGTAGACCTCGCTCGTCGAGGCGAGCACGAAACGGGCATCATGGCGCTGAGCCACGTCGATGGCGTGCGCGGTTCCGAGCGAACCGGCTCGCAGCGTCTCGATCGGAAGCCGGAGATAGTCCGGAGGCGACGCGGCCGACGCGAGATGGAAGACCACGTCGAAAGAGCCCGCCGTGGGCAGCGGTTCGGTGACGTCGTGCCGTACGAGGTCGAACCCGGGCCGGTCCAGCAGCCGGGCGACGTTGTCCGGGGTGGATGTGGCGAAGTTGTCGAGCGCGACCACGGCGGTGCCCGCGTCGAGCAACCGCTCACACAGGTGCGATCCGACGAATCCGCAACCGCCGGTGACCAGCGCGCGTTCCCAGGGGCCGGACACTGCGCCGCCTACCCGTGACCGTTCGCACGAGCACCGTGACCCATCGACGGTGACCCGGGGGGAACCCCATCGTTCCCGGTGCGGTCGAGGGCACGGCCCTTCGTGGGCCCGCTTCCGTTCCGCAGTCCCACGGCCGGGGTGATCACCCTGCGGTAGGCGTGCAGGGTCTCCATGGCGATGCGGTCCCACGAATAGCGCGCCTCGACCCGATCACGTCCGGCGTGTCCGAACCTCTGCCGGATCACCGGCGCGGCCAGCAGATCCCCGACGGCGTCGATCAGTTGCGCGGGTGCGTGCGGTGGGACCAGCCTGCCGGTCACGCCGTCGACGACGGTGTCGATGAGGCCGCCGACCGCGGTGGCCACCACGGGAACACCGCAGGCCATCGCTTCCAGCGGGGTGATGCCGAACGGTTCGTACCACGGCGTGCACACGGCGACGTCGGCCGATCTCAGCAGCGGCGCCATCCGTGTCCTCGGGACCTGCCCCAGCATGTGCAGCCGGTCCCGCACGCCGAGCCCGTCGGCCAGCTCCAGCAGCCGCCTGCCTTCCGGATCGTCGGCGACGTCGCCGTCGTCCGGGCCGCCGACCAACACCAGCTCGGTGTTGGGCAGACCGGCGAGCGCGGTGATCGCGGTGTCGAAACCCTTGCGCGGCACCAAACGGCCCACGCTGACCATCCGGTGCTCGGCCGACCTCGGTGCGATCGCCCCGTCGGGCGTGAACTGCTCGAGATCCACGCCGCAGGGGATCACGGAGGTCTTGGACCTGGGCACGCCCATCCTGGCCAGTTCGAAGACCTCGTCGGTGCAGGTGGCGATGATGCGGTCGGTCTGTTCGGCGATCAGTTGTTCCAAGCGCACGCGTTCGGGCGGGCTGGTGTCGTCGGCGCCTTGGTGGCGGCGTTTCACCACGCCCAGCGCGTGAAAGGTTTGGACCACCGGGATGCCCGAGGCCCGAGCGGCCTGGAGGGCGGCCAGGCCCGACATCCAGAAGTGCGCGTGCGCCACATCGGGGCGGCAGTCGTGCCACTGCTGTCGCAGAAATGCGCCGAATTCATCCATATACGGGAGCAGTTCGTCCTTCGGCAACGGTCGGGCGGGCCCGGCCGGGACATGGACCACGCGATAGCCCTGCTCGGCGGTGACCGTGCGCGGCGCCCGCGCCTCTTCGCGGCGCGTGTAGACGGTCACCTCGTGCCCCTGCCTGCACAGGGCCGCGGACAGCTCGGCGACGTGGACGTTCTGACCACCGGCGTCGACACCGCCCAGCGCGGCCAGCGGACTGGCGTGTTCGGACACCATCGCGATCTTCATGATTCCGCCTTCCCTCTCCGGGACCCTGCCTTCATTGGGTGACCTCGGCGAGCAGGGAATCCCACCGGCGCAGGAAGACGTCGAGGCCGTAGTGCTCCAGCGCGAACTGCCGTCCCGACTTGCCCGCGAGCGCCGCCAGGTCGGGTTCGTGGAGGAATTCCCGGAACTTCGCGGTGAGCGCCGCGATATCGGTGGAGACGGCACCCGCGTCCGGCGGCACGGCCAGGACGGCCTCGGTGGTGGCCAGGGCTACCACCGGCATGGCCAGGTGCATGGCTTCGAGGAGCGACAGTCCCAGCGAGGTCCAGCGCGCGGTGTGCAGATACACCCGTCTGCGCGCCATTTCCGGATGCAACGCCGCCTGCGGGAAGTCTCCGATTCCGCGAATGGGGTGTCCGGTGGGCCGGTCGGCCGTGAATTCGGCGGCTCCGATGCCGTACAAATCGATCGGCCCCGCCATCGCGAAGTCCGGCAACAGATCACTTCCCGTGATCCTTCCGCGCCGCGCCGGTTCGTTGATCAGTGCTACGCCGTGCGGCAGTTCGCCGGTGTAGCGCGGGCCGGGGTCGACGATGCCGTGTGGCACCACCCGGGTGGGTGCGCGCCCGCTGTCCCACATCAAGTCGTTGAAATGGGTGACGTGCACGATCGGGATGTCGGCGCGATCCGCCAGCGGATGGGTAGTGGTGGCCGCGCTGGGGCGCGGTGTGTTGTGCTCGACGTAGATCGCCGGGATGTCGGCGCCGGGGCGACGACCGAGCCATCGTTCGGCGAGGTCGATCTCCTCCGGGCGCTGGAGAACGACGACGTCCGGCTCCGTGTCGCGCAATGCGCCCGCGGGCACCTCCCGCACGGACGGCCAGTCGCGGCCGCACCGGCCGCGCCCCCACGGGCCGCCGCCTTCCACCACGGGCACGAGGTAACGGTGGGGCCCGTGCACGAACGACGTCGTCCACGAACCGTGCACGTGCCACAACAGCACCGTGAGCCGTTCGGTCCTTGCGGCCATGTCGGTAGCTCTTGCCTATTATTCCCGGATCAAACCTGGTCACGCGCCATGCCGCGATCCAGAGCCGGTGGTCGTGGCACGGTTCGGCGGCGCCGATGCGGTTGCGGCCCGACGGGTTTGAACCGGGGGCGCGCGGCAATGGCGGCGGTATGAGCGCACCGAACGCTGTCCCGTCCGCTCCTGAGTTCCGGCCGAGCGGAACGATCGAGATCTTCGACCCGGCCACCGGCGCCGCCGTCGGCACGGTTCCCATGGCCGACACCGCGGACGTCGCGCAGAAGGTGGCGGCAGCCAATCGGGTTCAGCCGGGCTGGGCGCGGACACCGGCGGCCGAGCGGGCCGCCGCGCTGCGCGCCGGCGCCGCCCTGCTGCGCGAACGAGCGGATGAACTGGCCGGACTCAACTGCGCCGAAACCGGACGTCCGCAGTCCGAGGGCAGGGAAGGAGTACTGGCCGGCGCCGCGACGTTGGAGCAGTACGCCGAACTGGGACCGCTGCATCGAGGACGAAGCCTCCAGGGCGGTTTCGACGCGACCGACCTCATGGTGTGGGAACCGCGTGGTGTGGTCGTCGCGCTGACGCCGTGGAACGACCCCGGGGCCGTGTCCTGCGGGCTGCTCGGCGCGGCGCTGGTCACGGGAAACGCGGTCGTGTACAAGCCGAGCGAACGGGCACCGCACACCGGCGGTCTGCTCGGCGCCCTGCTCGCCCGTGGTCTTCCGGAGGGTGTGCTGCAGACGGTGCAAGGCGATGGCAGGATCGGCGCCCTGCTCGCCGCACGCTCCGATGTGGACGTCATCGCGCACGTCGGCAGCACGGTTACCGGAAGGTCGATCGCACGCAGCGCCGCGGCCACGGGCGTCAAGGCACTGCTGGAGAACGGCGGCAACGACGCGCTGATCATCGACGCCGGTGTGGATCCCGTCTGGGCCGCCGGGCAAGCGGCGCTCGGCGCGTTCGCGAACGCCGGTCAGATCTGCGTATCGGTCGAACGGATCTTCGTGCATCGGGCCGTCGCCGAGCCCTTTCTGGCGGCGCTGGTGGCCGAGGCCGAGTCCTGGAAGGCGGCGCCGTTGGTGGACCGGCGCCACCGAGATCAGGTCCACGCCCACGTGCGCGACGCCGTGGGCCACGGCGCCGAACTGCTGACCGGCGGCGTGCTGCCGGACGGAGCCGGTGCGCACTATCCGGCCACGGTGCTGGCACGGTGTGATCCGGCGATGCGGATCATGCGGGAAGAGACCTTCGGCCCGGTCGCACCCGTTCGGGTGGTGGATTCGTTCGATCAGGGCATCGTGGAGGCCGCGACCGACGACTACGGGCTCGCCGCCTCCGTGCTCACGCCGTCGATGGCCAACGCCCAGCGCGCCTGGCGGGAACTGCCCGTGGGCACGGTGAAGATCAACGCGGTATTCGGCGGGGCGCCCGGCGGAGCGGCGCACCCGCGCCGGGCCAGTGGGTCCGGCTTCGGCTATGGACCCGAGTTGCTGGACGAGATGACCCAGACGAAGGTCGTGCACCTGCGTCCGGCCCCCACCCAGGACGACGCATGCGCTCGGCCCGGGAATCCCGAACGCGGACGCACCGATACAGCTGATTGACCTCGGCGGCACCCGGGTATCCGCCCGCACATGCGGGTACTTGTCACCGGGTGGCCCAGCCCCGCGCACGGGAGAGCGCCGGCCACTGACGTGTCGAGGATGAGCCGAGCGCGGCTCTTGCATCCGCCGGGCACGACGTGACCCGGCGCGGAGTTCTCATGGTCGTTCGGCACTCACTCGCTGTCCGGCGACGTGAATTCCCGGTGGTCGACGCCCCGATCAAGGGGCCGCGTCCGGGACGGCCGATATGAGCGGGGATGCCCGCGCGAAGACGACTGTCGTCATCGCCACCCGGGATCGCGCTCCCGAATTGGTCCGCACGCTGACCGAGTTGCACACACTGCGCCCGTGTCCCGCGATCGTGGTGCTGGACAACGCCTCCGCCGACGACACCGTGGTGCGGGCGCGATCATTCCCGGGCGTGCGGGTGATCCGGCTGTCCCGCAATCTCGGCGCGGCCGCGCGCAACCTGGGCGTCGCACTCGCCCGGACGCCGTACATCGCCTTCAGCGACGACGATTCGTGGTGGGCCGGTGACGCGCTCCGCGAAGCCGAGCGTGTGCTGGACACCTGTCCCCGGGTGGGCCTCCTGGCGGGACGCACCCTCGTCGGCGCGGACCACCGTGACGATCCGGTCAACGAACTGATGGCCGCCAGCCCCCTCGGCCATCCTCCCGGCCTGCCGGGCCCGTTGGTTCTCGGCTTCCTGGCTTGTGCGGCGATCGTGCGGAAGGAGGCCTACCTGCAGGCCGCCGGGTTCAGTCAGCTGCTGCACTTCGGTGCCGAAGAACGGTTGCTGTCACTCGACATGGCGGCATGCGGCTGGGACCTCTGCTACGTGGCGGCGGTGCGCGCCCACCATCACCCGTCGGCGCATCGACCGCCGCACGTGTGGCGTAGGCGGGCCGAACAGCGCAACAACGCGCTGATCGTCTGGATGCGACGGCCGCTGCGACGGTGCGCGGCCGAGCTCGCCGATCTGGCGGGCCACGCGGTCCGTGACCCCGGAACGCTGCTGGCGGTCGCGGGCCTGCTTCGTCGCCTGCCGGAGGCGCTCGCGCAGCGGCGCAGGTTGCCCCCGGAGATAGAGCGCCGGGCCAGGATGCTCGAACTCGCCCATGAGAGGAAGTGACCGGATGGTTACCGATCGCATGACGGTCGTCATCATCACCCGCGACCGGCGCGAGCAGCTGCTGGAAACGTTGGCGCACATGACGGCGCTGGCCGACGCGGCGCCGATCATCCTGGTCGACAACGGATCCACCGACGGCACGGCCGACGCGGTCGCCGCGGCGTTCCCCGCCGTCGAACTCATCCGCTCGACCGACAACCTCGGTGCGGTGGCCCGGAACATCGCGGTCGGGCGGACGGTCACGCCGTATGTCGCTTTCTGCGACGACGACACGCGGTGGCAGCCGGGTGCGCTGACCCGCGCCGCCGATCTGCTCGACCGGTATCCCGGCCTCGGCGCGGTGACCGGGCGATGCCTGGTCGCCCCCGATCTGCGGGAGGATCCGATCACGCCGGAACTGCGGTACTCACCGGTGTCCGGACCCGACTGGCTGCCGGGCCCCGCGCTGCTGGGCGTGAGGGCGGCCCTGTCCGCCTTCCGGGTCGAGGCGTTCCGGGAAGCAGGCGGCTTTTCCCGGCGTTTGTGGTTCGGCGGCGAGGAGGAACTGCTCCTCTCGACCTCGCGGCACACGGCTGGTGGATGTGCTGGATCGAGGACATGCTGATCCATCACGAGCCGTCGACCTCGCGTGATCCGACCCACCGTCGCCGGCTCGGGATCCGGAACACCCTGTGGACGCTGTGGTTGCGCCGCCCGGCCCGCAGCGCCGCCCCGGCGGACCGCCGCCGTGCTCCGGTCGGCCCCGGCCGATCGGACGACGGCTGCGGCCGTCCTCGAGACGCTGCGTGGCATGCCTTACTGCGGCCCGCTCCCGCCGCCCCGGCCTGCTTCGCGGGCCAGGGCACGGTCACGTTGTTCCTCGAACCGGGGGATCCGCACCTGCTCGAGGTCGTCCAAGAACGCGCGGAGCCGTTCGCGGGCTCGTTCGCCGCGAGCGCCGAAGTCTGTGCGGCCGAATATGTTCCATTGCCGGATGACCGGTTGCAGCACTTCTTCCAGGTGCTGGCGCAGGTCGTAGATGCCGTGCTTGGCCATGAGCACGCCGTTGCGCCGGAAGTTGGGCATGCCGGTGCCGGGCATCCGAAAGTTGCGCACGATGAGGTCGATCGCTTCGATCGCCTGATCGGGCACCAGATCCAAGGCGGCGCCGCACATGTCGCGATAGAAGATCATGTGCAGGTTCTCGTCGGCGGCGATGCGTTGCAGCATGCGGTCGGCGATCGGGTCGAGGCAGACGGCTGCGGTGTTGCGATGGCTGATGCGGGTCGCCAGCTCCTGGAAGGACACGTACGCCACCGAGTACAGGAACCCGCCGTCGCCTGCCGCGTTCGCCTGCTCCATCGGCGCGACGAAGCCGTGGGACATGTGCGCCACCCGGTCGTTCTCCAAGGCGACCGGGTCGACGCCACGCGTGACGACGAGATAGTCGCGCAGGACGATGCTGTGGCGGGCTTCCTCGGCGGTCCACCGTCCCACCCAGCAACCCCAGGCGCCGTCGCGGGAGAAGTTCGCGCTGATCTCGCGGTGATAGGACGGGAGGTTGTCCTCGGTCAGCAGGTTCGTGATCAGCGCGGCCTTCGCCACCTCGGACAGCCGCGATTGCTCAGGCTCCCAATCGATCCCGCCGAGCGCCGCGAAGTTGCGCCCCTCGTCCCATGGCACATAGTCGTGGGGGTGCCATTCCTTGACCATGGACAGGTGCCGGTTCAACGCGGTCTCGGCGCAGGGTTCGAGTTCGGTGAGGACCTCCAGCTGGGTCAGATCACGCGCCAACGTCGTGCCCGCCTTTCTCTTTCGCATAGGTTCGGAAGGACAGTGAGCGATGGCGGCGGGTGCCATCCTCCAGTGCTCGCGCCCGCCGACTCGCCCCGGAAGACAGTGCCCGGAGCGGTGGTCCCGGCCGTAGGGCCGAAAGTCCGCTGCGCCGATTACTTTCAGCATGGCGATGTCCTTCGATATCCGGCCATCGGTGCTGATGTGTGCGCGTCCGGGAAGTCGGCCCGGCACGGACGAGACGGCTGTGGTGTCAGCGCCGGCGCTGGGAGAAGCGCCGGTGGGTTCACTCGCCCCGGCGGACCGCTTCGTCCGATCCGGCGCGGGCGCGGGGCCACGGCAGGCGGCGAGATGCGGCCGGGCGGTTATAGGTCCATTGGGCGACGGCGGCGACGGCCGAGCCCAGCGAAACGACGCCGGCGAACAGGGCCCAGTGGGTGAGGCCCGCGGTGTTGTAGGAAACCTGCCGGACTCCCGGGGCGATGAGGCTGCCGTTTCCGAAGGCCCAGCTGGTCACCATGCCGATTTGCCCGCCCAGATCCGACGACCGCGCGAGCATGCCGCGCAACTCGGGGGCTTTGCTGTTGACGTAGAGCACGGTGAGGACCACCAGCGCCGCGGTGACCACCGCGGACACCGTTACGGCGCGCGACAGCAGCTCGGTGCGGTAACGGAGATTCGCCGCCACCACGCAGACGGTGACGACGATCGCGCACGCGGTGAGTATCGCCAGAGTGCCGCTGATCCGCACGGTGGGCGGAGGCTCAGCCGACCAGGCGTTCAGGAAGGAGGTGGTCGCGGTGACCCGGCCGAAGGCATTGGCGCGGGCCTTGCCGTCGGCGCCCACGGCGTTGAGCCACGGCTGGAACAGCAGCAACAGCGTGACGAGGCTGCCCCCCAGGGCGCCGAGGTAGCCCCAGTGGCCGTCGAGCGACGCCAGGTGTCCGCGGGCGCCGGCGAGCCGTCGCACCGCGATCGGCACCGGCTCGGGCCGAGTATCTCTCGCTGACCACGGGGTTGGCTGCACTTCGCTCCGCATTCACAGGTGGGTCCGGTGTCGAGGACCGAGACGGACAGGGCGGTCTCCGGACCGCGGTCGTCCTCGCGGGCGGCGCGGCAGAAGGGGACAGCCGGACACTAGAATCCGGGCAACCTCAGGAGAATGATTGCGATCAGCGCGATCTTGAATCCGGCGCAGTTCTGTCGTGGCTGTTACACCGACGATGCGCGCTTCGCGTGGCCGCAGGCGGCCACCTCGCCACGGTTTCGAATCCCGTTGCGGCACATCGCGGCGCTGGTACGGGCCAACGTGGCCCCGTCGCGAAGTCCCAGTGCCGCTTGCTCGCTCGGCCGGACGGCGGAAAGATGATTCCGGAGAGGTCGGGGAGATACAGTACGGGCCGTGACAGAGCACCGATCGCCCTTCGGCGGGGATCGCTCGCAAGACCTCGGAGTGCCGCCTTCGCTGGACCTCCGCACCGCCGACTGGTCGAGTTCCGATGAGACCCTTGCCCGGCTGTTCCAACGTGTGGAGGCGTATGCCATAGACGCGCGCGAATGGTATTCGCGCGACAGCCTAACGAAGCGGCGAATCAGCCTAGCCCTCACCGCGGCTACGCTCGTACTCGGCCTACTCGGAATACTGGTGCCGCTACTGACCACCGCCGGCGTCCAGGCCATCGATCCCAGCTGGGGATTCGTACTGCTCGCCTGCGCCGCCGGATGTGCCGCGTGCGACCGCTTCTTCGGCGTCTCCACGGCGTGGATCCGCGATCTCCGCAGCGCGCAGTCGATCAACGCGATGCTGTGTGACTTCCAACTGGAGTGGGCTTCTGTCTCACGGGCCCAGGCCAATTCGAACGGGGAGATCGACCGTCGGATGGGACTGCTGAGAGATTTCTCGTATCGGGTCAACGAGGTGATCGCGCACGAGACCGACAGCTGGGCCGGCCAGGTCCAGCTCTCGGCCACCGCGCGGTTGAGCAGGTTCGATCGGAGGTAGCGCTGGAAGCCTGCCGCCGCGCAACGGCCGGGAGGCAGGCATCGACAACGTCGTGCGGGCGCGCCGGGCCCGCGGAGACCGGACCCGGCGCACGCGCGGGTTTTGAACCAGTTGGATGACAAAAATGAACTGACTGGTTAAATTCGTGGCATGAAGCATGTTGTCGTCGCGGGTGGAACCGACGGAATCGGCAGGGCTGTCGCGCTGGAGCGCCTGGCCGGAGGAGACTCCGTCCTGGTGATCGGTCGAGACCCGATGAAAGGCAAGCAGTTCCTCGCCGCCGCGGAGGCGCTCGGTGCGGTCGACCGCGCGCACTTCGTGCCCGCGGATCTCAGTTCGATCGAGGCGACTCGCCGGGCGGTCGACGCTGTCCGGGCCCGCTTCGCCGCGGTGGATGCGCTGGTGCTGTGCGCCCGGCACTACCGGTCCGAACGGCTGGTGACCGACGAAGGATTCGAGTACACCTTCGCGCTGTTCTACCTGAGCCGTTTCGTGCTCAGCTACGAGCTGATCGACCTGTTGCACGCCGCTGCGCATCCGGTCGTGGTGAATGTGGCGGGCCCGGGCAGCGGCACCGGCGAGATTCGCTGGGGCGATCTGCAACACGAGCGCGATTACCACGGTTTGCGCGCTCTCGCCCAGGGCGGTCAGCTCAACGATCTGCTCGGCATCGAGTTCGCGCGCAGGCCGGGGGCGGCGCGGGTGCGATACGTCCTGGTGCACCCGGGGGTGGTCGACACGGCCCTGTCCGGCGACTACGACCGCGAGATGGCGGCCCGGATCGAAGCGATGCGGCGCACCGCGCGCCCGATCGACGAGGCCATCCGCCCGATCCTCGACGTGCTGGACGATCCGCCGGTCGAGCCGCTGACCGCCCTCGCGCAGGGCCGGCCCTTGGATGTGCACGGACCCGCGTTCGACACCGCGTCGGCCGAGCGGCTCCACCGCGAGACGACGAAACTGCTCGGCCTGCTGCAGTCGGCGGCCCCGGGCATTTCCCCGGCCAGGTTGCGTCAGGTGCTCGACGCGCCCGTCTTCGGTGTCGTGTCCACGATTCAGCCCGACGGCAGCCCCCATCAATCGGTGGTGTGGATCCTGCGAGACGGCGGCGACGTGCTCTTCGCAGTGGGGGCGGGCAGTCGCAAAGAGCGCAACCTGCGCCGTGACGCCCGAGTCAGCGTGCTGGTCAATCCGCCCGAGCGGCCTTACACCTACGCCGCGATCCACGGCACCGCCACCCTGTCCGCCGAAGGCGGCCTCGAACTGCGAGATCGCTTGGCGCTGAAGTACACCGGCCTGACCTACCTCGAGCACAACCCGGAAGCCGCGGCCACCTATGGAGACACCGCGGTGCTCGTTGTCCGAGTGACCCCCGACCGAGTAGTCGGCCGCCTCTGAGCCACGAGGGAGCCCCCGCCGTCTGCGCCGTCCGAGGCCCGCGACTGCTCCGGTTCGTCGTGGGTGCAGGGAGAGTCGCGGGCGACACCGATGGTCGGAAGGCGGCGTCCACGGTTCGGGGCAGCGCGGAAGCGGCGCGGTCGGGTGCCGGTTCGGCGAGGGGACGGGAGCGCACCGAGCCGAGACCATCACCGCCGCCACGAGAGCGGCGCGGGCGAACACCGCGAAACCCTGTCGATCGCTCGAATTCCGTTGTGGCGGCGGCGGTATCGCGTAGGTTCGGCGGCGATGGCCGGGCGGGGTTCGTCATCGTCTGATCTCCGTCTCCGGGAGCTGGGGTGGTGAGCCGGCGGTCAGGCCAAGGCGACCAGTTCGTGCAACGTGGATCCGGTGCGGGTCGCGACGCCGGTCTCGCCGTGGACGGTCAATTCGAACGACGACTCGAACCGGAAGTAGCCCGGATGCCCGACCAGCCGGTGGACCAGCGGTTTGATCAGCCGGGCGCGGACTACGGGGATGTCATCGATCAGATCGTGGGCGTGGATGACCTTCTCGACCACCAAGCGCAGGTCCACGCTGCCCGGCACGTGCAGTTCGATCCATTCCGGATAGGTGCGACCGGCGATCGGGTCGAACCGTGCCGGGCCTTCGGTGAGGACCGTCTCGCCGGTCGACAAGACGATGTCGCCGTGGTGGGCGAGCATCAGCGGGCTGATCTCGTGCGCGCCGTGTCGCCGCTGGGTCAGGACCGACGCGTAGAGCAGCGAATAGTCCTCGACGTAGAGCCGCCCCCAATGCCAGCGGTCGATGATCTTCTTCATGTCGCCGACGCCCCAGTTGTGGTCGTGATACCCGCGTCCGGTGACCTCGTGCCGGATGCCGTCGAGTTCGATGGCGCCGCTCACTCGCGCGCGCGGCGCGGCGACCACCCACCCGAACGAATCCCTGCTGCCGAATCGGGTCTCGCCTTTACCCGGCATCCAGCTGGGGAGTTCGTTGTGGAACCGCAGATCGAAGGCGATGCCGTCCTCGGCCATGTGCAAAAGGTGGATCGGCAGGCCGCCGGACGGGTACTCGGTGCGGGCGTGGTTGGCGCCGATCCGCACAGCGCAGGTGTCGGCGGCGAACGCCGCCGCCGCACGCGGGTACCGTTTGGACACCTGGCGGCGGGTGCCGTCCGGCGCGTACACCATCATCTCCACCCAGGGGCTGGCATTGGGGAGATCTTCCGGTCGCCGCTTGATCAGGAAGCCGATCACCACGTGCCCGGTGTCGAGGTGCGCGTCGAAGTACCAGTGCTCGAACGCCAGTTTGCTCGGCGACGGATGCAGCCCGTTGTGCTCGGGTGCCACGTTGGTCAGCTCTCCGTCCCTGCGTCCGGGCCCGTTCCATACTTCGACGATTTCTGCGGTGCTCATTGCTGCTCTCGGTGTCGGTGGACCCGGCGACGCCCGGCGGCGATTCGGGTGTGGATCGGTGCGATGCGGCGGCGCGCAGGGCGGCCGCGGACGCGAAAGTCATCGGCGTAGCGCGCCGCTCGCGTCGAAAGCCGCCTCACGGCCCTGCATCTGCGCGCGGTACCAGTTCTCGCGATGCCAGAGCATGAGCTTTTCGTGCGCCCGCGCGAAGGGCGGGAACGTTCTGCGCAGGACCTCCATCAGCGTGATCAAGGGAAAGCGCACGAGGGGGATGAGGATCCACGGGAACGCGGGCGGCATGGTGTAGCGGCGCCGGGTCAAGGGAGCCATGTACATCGCGGAGTACACCGAGTTGATGCGGAAGTTGTACGCCTCACGCAGCCGCGTGAGGCCGCGGTGGCCGTCGCGGGGCGCGAATGCGACCGGATAGGACTCGATCAACTCCGCGCCGTGCCGGCCCGCGTCGTAGGAGCGTGAGGCGATGGTCATGGCCAGGACGCGCAGCGAGTCGAGAACTGTCTCCGGATACCAGCGCAGCCGAACACCGAGCAGGTATCCCATGTATCTCTGGAAATGCAGCAGTGCGCGGATCTCCGAGGGGGTCGTCTGGTAACCGAGCGCCCACAAACCGAGCCCCGGGGTGACGCTGCCGGCCAGCAAAGTGAGCATCTGGTAGGTCTGGCTGATCGGCAGGCCCCACCGGTCCATGTCCCACTCCGGATGCCCCGCCACCTTCGCGCGGATCGAGACGTGCATGATGCGCACCTTCAGCGCCGTCGCGCGTCCCGCCGAGCCGGGCGTCAGCAATGCGCCGGGCTGGGAGACATCGATCCAGAAGCGGGTCGTCTCCAGGAAGCGGCGTAGCGCGCTGTCTCCCGCGTATCCACCGGCCAGCGACAACGGCGTCGCGACAGCGGCCTCGGTGTACATCTCGAGCGTCTCCGCGCCGGCGAAACTGAACAGCATCGTGCCCCACCGCCGCCAGATCGCGGCGCCTTGCTCGACCAATTCGGGCACCACCCACTCGGGCACCGTCTCGAATTCCTCGAACAGCGCGCGCATCGACTCCGGCGCGTCCGGCACGGCGTCTATGCCTGCGGCGAGGGCGATTTCGAGCATCTTGCGCCCGGCTTGCGGGCCGATCTCACCGTGCATGACCTCCGCGACGAACCGCTCGGCGACCGGGTCGCCGGTGAAGAGGTCTTCGCACAGCGCGACGGCCTGCGCGTCGGTGGGGAACAGCCGCTTCCCGGTGACTTTCGCGAAAAGACGCTCGACGCGCCGAAGGCTGGGATTGCGGCGCACTTCCCAATAGCGGAACGCTGTCGGGCACTTCGCCGAGTGTTGTGCGCCGGCATCCGCGCTCGCGGGCGGGATTTCCACTGACATGGGGTGACTTCTCCTACTCTCCGATGCGATCCGGGTCGGGCAAGACCTGCTCAGGCCATCAGCTCGCGCCGGATCAGCCACGACCGCAAGTGGCCGATGATCTGTCCGGCGCCTTCGAGCCGGTCGGCCGAGTAGTGGGTGACTTCTCGCGCGGCCGGCGCACTCCGGCGCCCAGGTCCTCGGTCGCGCGCTCCATCGGCGACGCGGCCTCGCCGGCCGCGTGCGTGGGGTACTGCCTGCTCGAGCCGGAGTGGATCTGTACGTTGCCGTCGACCGCGGGCCGACAGGGGATCCGCTCGAAAACGATCGCGTGTCGGCCAAAGTCAGGCCTCCTGATTCGTCTTTCGCTAGCCGCCGCGTGTGATCGGCGCCGCAATCACAAACCATACTCTAAGGTACACATGGCGGTACTCGAAAGTATGGCAATCATTGCGGCCGTCTCGAAACGAGTTCGGTGAGCGGCGGATACGGCACCGGCGCCGGGCAGTCGCAGTGGACGGTCGCCGCGCCGGAGCAGCCGCTGGACGGGGTCACCTACGATCGAGTGGTGATTTCCGCCGATGGGGGGCCACACCGATGACAGCGGACCGGCCACCGGCTGCCGACGGCACCCGGCCCTCCGACGTGGACGCGACGGATTCCGCGCCCCGGCGATCCCGCAAAGCCGCGGCCCAGCGGCACGGCCGCGGCCGCGCCCCGCGGCTGTCCTACGACGCCTGGGTCGACGGGGCTCTGGCGCTGCTCGCGCGAGAAGGTGTTTCCGCCATCAAGATTCCCCGGCTGTGCCAGGAGCTCGGCGTCACCAAAGGCAGTTTCTACTGGCATTTCGACGATATCGAGCAGCTCATGGAGGCGATGGCAGACCGGTGGAGCGCCCGGCAGAGCGAGATCATCCGCGCGCTCGGCGCGATAGAGTCCGTTCCGGTCGGGCAGCGTATCGCCAATATGGCCGCCAATCTCATCGAGCAAGGCACGTGGGCCACCGAAGCCACCGTGCGCGAATGGGCGCGCAGCGACGAGAAGGTGGCCGAGACCGTGCGCGCCTTGGATCGGCAGATCTTCGAGACCGTGCGGAAAGCGATGCTGGAGTTGGGCTTCACACCCGAGGAAGCGCGGCTGCGGGCCGGCGCGATGGTGTATCTGGGCATCGGCTTCATCCACGGTCGAGACAGCCTGCCCACGCCGACCGCCGAAGAAGCCAGAGCGATTCTCGGCCTGTTGACCATTCCCGCTCCGAAGCGAAGCCGCCCGTAGATCTACGCGCGGTCGGGCGGCGCAGACCGCTCTCCATCCCGGTGTGGGCGTCGGTCAACGGGCATAGCCGGTGATGGGGTTCATCGGATCGATCTTGTCGGGCAGAATTTTGTCGAGCTGCGCATTCGAATCGCCGGTGGCGTGGCGCAGGCCGGCGTTCGCGCACCCGAGCGCACTGCGGAGGGGCGCGGACAGCGTTGCTGTGTTCCTGGCGTCCTGGCGCGGCCCGCGTACGTAGACTTTCGGCGTGACCGATCTCGCGGACTTCGCCCGGCTGATCGCGGGCGACCACGGACTCTGTGTCGTCTCCACGTTTCGAGCCGATAGCACGATTCAGTCGTCACTGGTCAACGCCGGCGTGTTGCGGCACCCGGAGACGGGTGCCGAGGTGGTCGGCATGGTGGTGCGCGGCGGTGCTCGAAAACTGGACAATCTGCGGGCTCGGGCGCGTGCGACGATCGTGGCTCGCGTCGGTTGGCAATGGTGCGCCGCCGAAGGACCGGTGTGGATCGCCGGGCCGGACGACCCGGCCCCGGGCCTGGACGCCGAGCGGTTGCGACTACTGCTGCGTGAGGTGTTCACCGCCGCCGGTGGCGTGCACGAGGATTGGGACGAGTACGACAGGGTGATGGCCGCCGAGCGGCGTGCGGTCGTGTTGATCCTGCCGGATCGCGTCTACGGCAACAGCTGAGCTTCGCTGCGAGCCGGAAGTTGCCTCGAGATTCGCTGAGGTGCGACCAGGGCTGGGGCCGGATCATCGACATCAGCGGCCTCGGTGCGCAGCAGGCCAGTTCGATCGCGCCGACGACTCGCAACATCAGCGTTTCGGCATCGACCAAGAATCCGGCGGACGAACTCGGGCCGAAGGGCGTCGATGTGACGGTCGTGCATCCGGGCCTGACCAGGACCGAACGCCGCACTCAGCGGTTGACCGCGCAAGCCGAGGAGTCCGGACACCCGGTTGCCGAACTCGAGGCGGGGCTCGCGAAGAATACGCTGCGCCGTGTCATCGACCTCGCGGAAGTCGCCGACGTGGTGACCTTCCTCTCCCACCCCGCAGCGTCGCGATCGCCGGCGACGCCATCGCGGCGGGCGGCGGAGTCCGGCCGGTCGAACGGTGTCGCCTTCAGTCGCTGGGCGGTAGCACACCAGATCCACCGCATGTTTCGTCGTAAGGAGCGCTCGCTCGATCCCCGGACATCGTCTTCGACACATCCATACCTGCGTGCGGCGCTGGACACGGCGAACACCGGATCGGCTGTACAGGCAGACCCGACTCTGTTAGTAAGGAGGGACAGGTCTGCCTTGAGGATCCAGGGTGGGCTTGACTGAGCGCCCTCGGGCGCGAAAAGAATCGAGTGCCCATATGAGCACAACTTCGCACGATCTCAGCGACTTCGTCCGGACACCGGAAGACGCTCCCCTCGGATTGAACGCAACCATCGAACGCCGCGGCGCCGCGGCCATCGTCCACGCGCACGGCGAAGTGGACGCCTACACCCTGCCGACATGGCGCAGAGTCCTGCGCGAGGCCGCGGCGGCCGCCGTGGCGCCGGGGCCGATCGTGATCGACACCAGCGGGCTCGGCTTCATGGCCTGCCGGTCCATGCTCGCCCTGGCCGAGGAGTCCGAGGCGTGCCATCGCCGGGGAGTCCGACTATGCGTGGTCGGCGGCCGGGTGGTCGTGGGCCGCGTCGTGGACCTCCTCGACCTCGAGGCCCTTCTGCCCATCTACTCATCCGTCGATGACGCCCTCGCCGACGCGGTGCCGGGTGGCCTTTCCGAGCAAAGCAAGGCGGGATAGCGCCGCGCCGTCCCTGCGATTGCCGATCTGTCCGGTGTGCGAGTGGTAGTTGCGGCGACTCGGGCTCCCCGAGCCTCCGTGGCAGCGGGGGAGCCGTTCGATCGTGTGCTCGCACGCCGATCCGGAGTCGGGCTCGGCGGTCTACACCGGTTCGGTGGACCCGAGCACGGCCGCGAGTGTGGCCAGGGCGGCAGCTAGTACGCCGCGTTCGTCCGCGGGCAGCCGGTCGGTGAGAGCGGTCTCGTGCTCCAGTAGCGCGGGCACGACTCGTTCGGTGAGGCGGTGGCCTTCCGGCGTGAGGGTGACCAGCACGCCACGCCTGCTGGCGGAGGTGGGTGCGCGGGTGATCAGGCCGGCGGATTCCGCACGGGCCAGGCGCTGGGAGATGGCGCCCGCGGTGACCAGACTGCGCGCGGCGATCTGCCGCGTGGTCAGCTCGTAGGGCGGTCCCGACCGGCGCAGGGTGCTGAGCAGGTCGAGAGTGGATTCGTCGATCCCCAAGCGCTGGAGGGTGCGTTGCCGCTCGTCGGTGAGGAGTTTGGCGACCCGCCACAGCGGCGTGAGGATCTCGATCGATTCGGTTCGTGCGCCGGGTAGTTCGCGGCGCCATGCCGCGGCGATCCGGGCGGCCGACGGTATCTCGTCCTGCGTTTCGTGCGTCATTGCCGGAAGCGTCTCCCTTCGGTACATTTAGCGCTAAATATACCGAAGGGAGATACGAATGCACGGAACGGTCGTCGTCACCGGTGCCAGCGGGGGGATCGGCCGCCGAGTGGCGCAGCGCTTCGCCGAAGGCGGTGCGGACGTGGTGATCACCGGGCGCTCCCCGGAGCGGGTCGAACAGGCAGCCCGTGAGCTGGGAGTGCGCGGGATCGTGTGTGACGCCGGTGACCCTGCGGCAGTGGAGCGGTTCGCCGAGTCGGTGGGGCCCGCGGTGGATGTGCTGGTGAACATGGCCGGCGGCAACACCGATCTCGCCACGGGCGGCGCCGAGGCGGGGTCGTTGGCGGAATTGGCCGCGCAGTGGCAGGCGAACCTGTCGATGAATCTGCTGAGCGCGGTTCTGACCACCGCGGCGCTGCGGGAGCGGTTGCGGCCCGGCGCGGCGGTGATCAATGTCGGCTCGATCGGCGCGGAATACGCCGCCGGGTCCTACGGCGCCGCGAAGGCCGCGCTGGCGGCGTGGTCGGCGGGGTTGTCGGCACAGCTGGCGCCGACGGGAGTCACGGTGAACACGGTCGCACCCGGTTACATCGAGAACACCGATTTCTTCCAGGGACAGCTGAGCGAGCAGCGGCGTGCCTGGTTGATCGACTCCACGCACGACAAGCGCCCGGGCGATCCGGACGACGTCGCGGGAGTGATCGAGTTCCTGGCATCGCCGCACGCCCGGCACATCACGGGGCAGACGATCCACGTCAACGGCGGCGCGTACACGACCAGATGATCGCGGTGCGGGCGCAGCCCGGACGCGAATGGGGGCAACTGCCGCGCAGTTTCGGTGTTCGGCCCGCGAAGCCGAGGCGGCGGTGTTCGTCTGCGCGTCGAGTGGAGCAATTGGGTTCGTACTGATCGCAAACCTGTCAGTCGCTGCGAGCGCGCGATTGAATTCGGTACCACCTGCGTTCGCCGTCGTCCGGACGGCAGGCACCGATGCCAAGGCTCGGCACGTGTCGGCCTCGCACCGACGAGGGCGTCGCGGCCGGGAGGCCGTGCCGCGGGGCAGCGCGAACCAGAGACGGGCAGAGCTTCAGAGGAGCACCACATGACAGCGCACGCCGCCGCGGCAACCTCGGCCGACGCCTTCGTCGCCGACTGGGAGGACTGGCACCGCACGCAAGAGGCGCGACTGGCCGATCCGCACGGGTTCCTGGCCATCACCAACCTGCACTGGCTCACCCGCGCGCCGCAACGATTCCCGGACGCACCGGGCGATTGGTCCACCGACGCCGAGGGCGTCACAGTGGCTCTCGACGACGGCGACGAGCTGGTGATCGACGGGACACCGGTACACGGCCGGCATGTCTTCGGCGTCATACCCGAACGCGGCGGGGTGAATGCGGTGTGGGGCGACGCGGTGATCGAGGTCGCCAAGCGCGGCGGACACGACATCGTTCGCCCGCGGCATCCGGGCAACCCACTGCGCACCGCGTTCCACGGCACACCCGCGTACGCACCGCACCCGAAATGGGTGGTCGCGGGGCGGTATGTACCCTTCCCGGAGCCGCAGCCGACCACCGTCGGCGCCGCAGTCGAAGGACTCGAGCACGTCTACGACGCGCCCGGCCGGATCGAGTTCGAGCTGGACGGCAGGGCTCTGGGTCTGACCGCGTTCCCGGGTAAGGAACCCGGCGGCCTGACGGTGCTGTTCACCGACCAGACCTCCGGGATCACCACTTACGCCGCCAATCGTGTTCTCCACCTGGCACCGCCCGGCGCCGACGGATCGGTGGAGGTGGACTTCAACCGAGCCGCGAATCTCCCCTGTGCCTACACCGACCTGGCGACCTGCCCGTTGCCGCCGGTGGACAACCGGCTCCCCGTCGCGATCGAAGCCGGTGAGCAGCTCCCGTACGAGCGTCGCCGAACCCGATGAGCGACATCACACCTCGGATCGCGACGCTGTCGTTCCTGACTCCGGGTAACTACCCCGATGACGATCCCTACTCGGGGCTCGAGGACACGCTGCGGCTGTTCGAATACGGCGAGAGCCTGGGTTTCGACGGTGCGTGGATCCGGCAGCGTCATCTCGAGCACGGCGTCGGGTCGGCCGCGGTTTTCCTGGCCGCGGCCGGTCAGCGCACCAGCCGAATCGAATTGGGCACGGCCGTGATTCCCATCGGTTACGAGAGCCCGTTCCGGCTGGCCGAGGATCTGTCATTGGCCGACGTGCTGTCGCGGGGCCGGTTGCAGGCCGGCTTCAGCGCGGGCACTCCGCCGCATGCGGACTTGATCGGCGACTTGGTCTTCGACGGGGACTGGCGCACATACGATCTGTCCTACGGGCGGATCTCCCGGCTGATCGAGAACTTGCGGGGCGGCTACCTCGGTGACGCGGACACGGTGATCCGCTCCCCGGGTAATACCCAGCGGCCCCGGTTGCAGCCGCACAATCCCGGCCTGATCGACCGGCTCTGGTACGGGGGCGCGAGCGCCCGCTCGGTCCGCTGGGCAGGGGAGAACGGGCTGAACCTGCTCACCGGCAACATAGTCTTCGGCGAGCGCAGCGACGATTTCACCACCACCCAGCTGAGCCTGATCGGTGACTATCGCCGGCTGGTCGATCCGGCCCGACCGGCCCGGATCGCGGTGGGGCGGGTGATCGTCCCGTTCGACAACGCCGACCGCGCGACACGCGAGCGGTACCGGCAGTACGCGGCGAGCAGGCACGAGCGCACCTTGGCGCCGCAGGGGGAGCGGCGCGTCTTGTTCGCTCCGGATCTGGTCGGTCCCGCCGCGGAGATCATCGACCGGCTGCGAGCCGATCCGGTGCTCGCGCAGACCTCCGAGCTGCGACTGGAGCTGCCCTACGAATTCCATCGCGCCGACTACGAGCAGATCCTGCACGACACTGTGGAACTGATCGCGCCCGCGCTGGGCCGCCGGTCTGTGACCAGTCGGCTCGGCATGGAGCACGCCGCCGGCGAGGTGGCCGCGTCGCCCCGGGCGTGACTCGGAACGGGCTGGGCACGAGCATTTTTCGGGTCAGGAGTTCGCGGTGAGTGCCGCCGCGAACACGGGCCACGACTTGTGCAGATCTTCCTGCCAGTAAGGCCAGGAGTGGGTGCCGTTTCCGCGCAGGTCGACGGTGGCGGGAATGGCGAGTTGACTCAATCTGTCGCGTAGCTGATGGGTGCAGCGGTCGGCGAAGGTCTCCAGTGCGCCGCCGATGAGGAGCTGGTCGATCAGTTTGCCGGAGTTGTGCTCTAAACCGGA